>CAWCRH010000008.1:0-100727 GCA_963797975.1 uncultured Thermoplasmata archaeon | reverse complement strand
CCGTTCGGCAACAACCTCATCTTCCAGCACGAGGAGCAGCCGCTGCTCACGATTCACGCGGAGATTTGCGAGGATTTGTGGGTTCCGATTTCACCGTCGTCATACGCGGCGCTGGCCGGCGCGACGGTGCTGCTGAACCTGTCGGCGTCGAACATCACGATCGGCAAGGCCGACTACCGACGCTCGCTGGTCACCAGCCAATCCGCGCGATGCATTGCGGCGTACGCATATTCCGCGGCCGGAGTGGGTGAATCGACGACCGATCTCGCCTGGGACGGCCACGCATTGATCGCCGAGAACGGCAACATCCTGGCCGAGTCCGAGCGCTTCAAGGATCGGCCGCAAGTCGTCTCGGCGGAAATCGATCTCGAACGGCTGTCGCAGGAACGGATGCGTCAAAACACATTCGGCGACACGGCTCAGCGCGAGCTCGAGCGAGTGCGCCGCTTTCGGCGGATTTCATTTTCGATGGAATTGCCGCGGCGCGGGAAAATGCTTCTGCAGCGGCAGTACGAGCGGTTCCCTTACGTGCCCTCTGATCCCGCAACCCGTGACGAGCGATGCGCCGAAGTCTTCGACATCCAGGTTCAAGGCCTGGCGACGCGACTGCGCTCGACCGGCCTGGAGCGCGTCGTGATTGGAATCTCGGGCGGAATCGATTCTACCCACGCGCTGCTGGTATGCGCGCGTGCGATGGACCGGCTCGGCTCACCGCGCAAAAATATTCTTGCCGTCACGATGCCCGGCTTTGCCACCAGCGCGCGAACTCTCGAGCAGGCGCGCCGCCTGATGAAGTCGCTCGGCTGCTCGACCGATGAAATAGACATTCGGCCGAGTTGCATGCAGATGCTCAAAGACATCGGGCATCCCTATGCCGAAGGCAAGGAAGTTTACGACGTCACGTTCGAGAATGTGCAGGCGGGCGAGCGGACCAGCCACCTTTTTCGATTGGCGAACCTGCGCGGCGGACTGGTGGTCGGCACCGGCGATTTGAGCGAGCTCGCGCTGGGATGGTGCACCTACGGCGTCGGCGATCACATGTCTCATTACAGCGTCAATGCGAGCGTGCCGAAAACATTGATCCAGCACGTAATTCGATGGCTTGCGCAAACTGAAAGCCTCGGCCGCGAAACCAGTGCGACGTTGCTCGAGATTCTCGCCACTCCAATCAGCCCCGAGCTGATCCCCGGCACCTCGGAGGACGGACATCCCGGCCACGACACCGAAGCGACGCTTGGCCCCTACGAGTTGCACGATTTCTTCCTTTACTACACGCTGCGCTTCGGATACCCGCCGCCGAAGGTCGCGTTCCTCGCTTACAATGCGTGGCGCGACAAGGACGCGGGCGAGTGGCCGGACATTCCGCGCGATCGCCGCAACCAGTACGACATCGCGACGATCAAGGGACATCTGCATACGTTTCTGTACCGGTTCTTCCAGTTGAGCCAGTTCAAGCGCAGTTGTATCCCCAACGCGCCCAAGGTCGGTTCGGGCGGATCGCTCTCGCCGCGCGGCGACTATCGGGCGCCCTCGGACAGCGAAGCGACTGCATGGCTCGAGCAATTGAAGTCGATCCCCGACAAAGATTAATCTCGTCATCGTTTTCGCGGACCGCTTGCGGGTTCTTCGCGATTCAGTGAAAGAGTGAAAAAGTGAAAGAGCGGAAAATGAAATTGATCGACAACTTGAATGGCGAGAGGCACCGCGCGTGCACTCTGCGATGAGGGAGTGAGATGCTAAAGCCATCGGGAACGAGATTTGCCCTGCTTGCGCTGGCTGCCGCCGCCGCGCTGGCCGCGCCTGCCTCCGCGCAGCAGTCGGCCGCACCGCAGGAATCGCCGCGGGCGATGAGTGCGCCGGGTGGCGTGCCACAAGGGGCTCCGACCGACTCGGACGAGCAGGTGGAGGCTGAGAAGGCTACGCCGCAGCAGCAGGAATTGGCGCGCAAGATGGCCTACGCCATGTACTTGAAAGATCCCACCGCGATGAAGCAACTGATCGCGCCGTCCACGCTGAAATGCATCGGCAAGAACGAGGATTATCTTGACGACCGGATAAGGAAGCAATTCGCTCTTCCAATCAGCAAGGACTATCACCTGACGGTTAGCAAGCTGTCGCCAAATGTGGCTGTGCCGAACAAGTTGTCCACCTACCCAATGCCGCCGACTCATCTGATGGGAATGGAATTTGCGACCCAGGACGGCGGCACCGCCACGGTCAACGAAATGATCGGCCAGGAAGATGGCAGGTGGTACGAGGCACAGCCATGCCCAACGAAGCTTGGGATGCAACGGTTTGCCGAGCAGCAGCAGAAGCGGGCTCAAGGTCTCGCACGGGCCAAGGAAGCTTTGGCGCGCGTCCAGGAGCCGCTCAAGTCGCAATTGCTCGCGCTTATCGCCAAACGCGATAATGCCGATGCGTGGACGCTGTGCATGAGCTCCCTGCACGTTGACTTTAAGACCGCTCACGAAATAGTTGCGATGCTCGCGGGCGACGAACCCGACTGAAGCCGCTCGCGAGGCTTATCGATCGCTTCGACGCCGAAGATCGCCCCAGGCTCGTGTACGCGAGGCGCTAGCGGATCAATTTGAAGCAGGCCCGGCTCCCGGCTATCTCGCGCCGGCACGGTTCCCAGCTCAACCCGAAGGGATAAATGACAAATCCATTTTTGCAGCTGGAAAATCGCGAGGCGTGGGGCCCGGGTTCATTCGAGATGGCGCTCCCTCTAGTCGAGGCGGTCGGAATCAAAGCGGGTATGCGCGTGCTCGAGGTCGGCGGCGGTTCGGGCCAGATAGCGATCGCTCTCGCGGAACACTAGGACGTTACCGTTTTCACCCTGGAGCCCTGGCGCGGCGGAAATGAAATACAGGCACGCGCGGCCGTCGTAGGCATGTGGGATCGGGTTATCGCGCTCAGGACGCGCGCGCAGAATCTGCGGTGCGCCGATGAGACCTTCGACGCCGTTATCAGCATCGGCTCGTTTGAGATGATTGGCGAGGAGCGTCCGAATGCATTGGAGCAGATGGTGCGAGTGGCGAAACGCGGCGCGCGCGTCGGTGTAGCAGAGCCGATGTGCTTGCCGGTCCCGATTCCTTGCGATCTTCGCGAGCTCGACCGCGCTCGTTTCTCCGACGGCCGAGGCTTCGAGTATCACTTCCGGTCCGTGGACTGGACCACGGAGCTTTTCGAGCGGGCGGGTCTCGGAAGAGGAACGCGCGCTGATCCACGCGGATGGCGGTCGCTGGGCTACACTGGGGATGGTCGTCGGAGAAAAGCCATCGTCCGCAACCTGATCGAGATCCATCGCGCATTTGCGTAACATTCTATTAATCCGCGACTAATTGTTCCGACATGTCCCTGAACTAGGGTGACGCCGTTCGTGGGGCGTAGGTGTCTGCTCGCGCGGATGCCGCTCAGCGACGGCATGGATTGCCTGTGGGAGGGAACATGAAAAATCGATCGCGTATATCGTCATTTCTGTTGACAGCGGTGGCCGGCGTCGCGCTGCTTTTGAGCGGGTGCGCGCAGCAACGCGAGCTGGGTTGGTGCACTGTTTACGGCGCCGCCGCGGGCGCACTGATTGGCACGGGGGCTGGCTTCGGTATCGGCGACGCCGCAGAAGGCAACAGTGGCTTTAAGTCGAGAACGATCGCAGGTGCCGTGGCCGGCGCGGGAATCGGCGCAGTGGTGGGCGGAGTGGCCGGCCATTACTATTGCGATCCAATCGTTCAACCGCCGCCGCCGCCGCCACCTCCTCCGCCCCCTCCACCACCGCCGCCACCGCCTCCTCCTCCGCCGGTGAAGGAGAAGCTGGTACTTCGCGGCGTGCATTTTGATTTCAACAAATCGAACATCCGTCCCGGCGACGCCGCCGTGCTGGACGAGGCCGCCTCAACTCTCAAGGCGAATCCCGGTGTTGACATTGACGTCAATGGATATTGCGACGCGATCGGAGGCGAGGAGTACAACCTGAGGTTATCCGACCGACGCGCCAGCGCCGTCGTCGATTACCTGGTCAAGGATGGAATCGCCGAGAACCGGCTGCATCCGCACGGCTACGGCAAGACCGATTTCGTGGCGACCAACGATACGGCCGAAGGGCGCGCGCAGAACCGTCGCGTCGAACTGGTGCCCGAGCAGTAAGGATGCATACAGCGGGGCGCTTGCAATCTGGCGAGCGCCCCGCGCTCAGAGACTCAATTCGGAATGCGAGAGGGGGGACTTGAACCCCCACGCCTTGCGGCACCGGATCCTAAGTCCTGCAAGGGGTGTTTTCCGAGACCTGCTCACGTCATATTACGCAGGAAATATAAGTAGTTTCAGCGGGGGACATCATCTCAGACCATGGCTGAAAAATCCGAAAGTGGGCACTAAGTGGGCACTAACCGGGGACACTTTTGAACACTTTGGCTGAGCCACCCGAGGCTCGCTGACCATGCTCCCAAATCAAATGGCTTAGCAATCGGCAGCGGGTAAATTTCATCCCGGAAGATTCGAGCTGCTGTCTGAGGCATTCAATCTCTCGAGACGAGTGAACTAGGTCGCCCTGCATCAACCAGAGCACTGTCATGGCTTCCTTCGGCTCTGTCCGCCCTTTCCATCGCCCGGGAAACCCTTTACGCAGCGCGTCCCGTAAGTAGTAGTACTGCACCTCCGTATCCAGGACCGGAATAAAGTGAGGCCTCTTCTTGTGAAGAATTTTCGACAAGGTCGATAGCGCGACCCCCTCCACTCGCAGGCGTTCGATCAGCTCCGCAAACGCGGCAAGATGTTCATATTTCGCCTCCTGCAACTCCACACCGCGCAAACGGCGCAGAAGGCATGGGACGAGAGGATCAGAGGCGGCTTTCACGAACAAGTTGGTTGCTTCGTCGGATCGAATACCGGAACCAAGCATGATCGAGAGGGTGATCTCGCACGGCCCTAAGTCATCATCGAAGAACTCCGGAGCTCCGTCATAGACTGGATACCAGTCGGGTTCCTCTCGCATTCGGCGAATCAATGCCCATGGATCCGCCAGCGTCAATCCGCTCGCGAGAACAATCGGACAAGTCTGAGTAGGCATTTCACTTCCTCTTCGTCAATGTTACGGTTGCCGACTCGATGTTGGAGTCTGAAGCAGAAGGGCTGCATGTCCCGACCGAGCCGTAATCATTTTTCCGGTTAGAGTGAATCTGCCGGTTTCCGGATCATAGATTTCTGCTGTATCAGTGATGGGAGCACCCGGCCCGAGCATCGGTCCCGCCCCAGTTAGTCCTCCGGTAACGAGAACTCTGCCGTCGCCGAGTGGGGTCAAATCAAGATCGTACCGGGCCACGTTCATTTTGCCGACATGGCGGAATGATCGCGAGGACGGAAGGTATAGCTCCGCTGATAACCCGCCAACATGCGAGAAGACACAATCGTCACTTCCGCCGGCCAGCAGAACTCCGGCGTCTTTGAGGTTGGCTGCGGCAAAACTGCCGCATACTGATTGCGGGTTGGCCATACGATTGAAAGTTCGCGATTGAGGGTCGTAAACCTCAGCGCAAGGGACCTCGACAGCGGGTTCCGGTGTCCACCTCGTATCATTTCCCGCGAGCAGCACCTGACCGTCAGGTAACAGTATTGCCGATCCGACAGTGCATTGTGTGATCATGTCATCTGTGGCCGTGAAGTTTCCTGAATGTGGGTCGTACACCTCGGCAGGCTCGGCAGAATCCTCAAGCCCCAACACCCGTCCAGCCACCAAGACCGTTCCGTCTCGGAGCAAGGTTGCCGTAGGCCACGCGCGCGCGAGGTTCATTGAGCCGGTGGAGGCAAACGCCCCCGAAACGGGGTCGTACAGCTCGGCGGAGCTTTGAGTTACGTGGCCATCACTGCCTCCTGCGATCAGAACTCGACCGTCAGACAGCAAAGTAGCTGTATGTCCAGTGCGGCCGTGGCTCATGTTTCCGGTTCGCCCAAAGGTGCCGGTTTGGGGATCATAGATTTCTGCTGTGTCGAGCGGCGTCCCCGTCGCCGGTGATGTGGCCACCCCTCCAGTGACAAGGACCTTGCCGTTACCCAGCAGAACTGCGGCAAAGTCTGTGCGAGGGCTCGTCATGCTTCCCGTAGCGGAAAAGACACCGATTGCAGGATTGTAGAGCTCCGCACTGTCCAGAACGGGTACTTGCTCGTTCGTGCACCCGCCTGCGATAAGCACGGCACCCTTGATTTGCGTCGCCGCAACAACCGCGGTCTTAGCGGATGTCAAAGGTTCGGACAGCTTTTCGTCCGGCTTAGTCGGAGCAACGATGACTGACGTCACAAAAGCGGTAGTTGCCGAAAGAGCAAGTATCCAACGGGCTCGCCGAAGAGACAGACGATACGGTGCCAGTACAGCTCGCGCCATCACGCGACGTGTTGCAGGAACAAACGTCAGGATCCAGAAGAGCGTCAGCACGAGAGACGCAGCTGCAAACGTTCCCGTTAGCATTTCCTTTAATCGACCTGTCGATCCTTCAGACCGGTTTGACAGGGAAATTTCTTTCTTAGGCCGGTACCGAGCCCAGCGTCAAGTTAAGGTCCTCTGACGATTGCGGCCAGCCCCCGGCGGTCGCTTGCGAACGGTTCCCATACGGCACTAATTCCTCACGTCTTCTTCTCGGCCGCGCACTCATGGCCCCTGATGGCAAGGAACTTGCTCAACCTACAAATCCAGCGAGCCGCACTTTGATGTGTGAATTCGGATTTTCTACGGTGAGGCGTTCGTATGGAGAGCAACCCGTATCTCGAAGCGCGTCGAGAATGGGATGAGCGATACGCCGACCTCGTTCTCGGCAAACGTAACTGGCAGATTGCCGCAGGCGGACTTCTGGTCCTTGGCCTGATTCTCGCCAGCGGAATGGTCTGGCTGAGCGAACGGAGCCGCTACATCCCGTATGTCGTCGAAGTCGACAAGCTGGGATACGCGCTGACGGTCCCGCAACCCCTCACGCCGGTGGCTGTGCCGGACGTGACCGCGCGAATGGAACGCTACGAGGTAGCGGCCTTCATTCGCGACGCTCGCTCAGTCACCAGCGATACGCAGGTAGAGCATCAGACGCTCAACGCGCTGCTCGCGCATACGCGCGGCGCCGCGGACCGGTTTCTCGACGAGTACTACCACTCCGACAATTTCTCCCATAACCCGTTCAAGATCGCCGAGAAGCAGACCGTCTCGGTTCAGATCGATTCGATCCTTCAGCTCTCGCCGCGCAGCTATCAGGTGCGATGGACCGAGCAGCAACGCGACCTGAACGGCGTCGCGGTCGGGTCACCGTCCCATTGGGAGGCGGCGCTTGAAACCGAAATTGTTCCGCCGAATTCCGACGACGCGATCGTCAGCAATCCATCTGGGCTTTTGCGTGACGCAGATCAGCTGGACCGAACAGCAAGGTTAGACCGGCAGACAATACGAGTAGGAGGCAGACCGATGAGACGGATCGTCATGACGGGAGCATTCACGCTAGCGCTCACGTTGGAAGCATGCGCTGTCAAGCAGCCGCCAACACCGCCGCCGCTCAACCTGGTCACCGAAGCCGAACCGAAAGCGGAAGCGCCGCCTGCTCTTCCAACTCCGAAGGAGATCCTTGCTGAACAGCCGTCAGAGGTTCAGCAGGCGATCAAGGAGCACGACAAGAGCGGCGTTTGGCCGATCTACAAGACGCCCGCTTACACGCTCTATCCGTATAACCAGGGCTCCCCGCCGGCCGTCGATTGTGAGCCGCTACGGACTTCAGACATTCAGCTGCAGCCAGGAGAGACGATCACCGACGTTGCGATTGGTGACAGCGAGCGGTGGATGGCAACACCCGCCTCTTCGGGCGACCCGCGAAACCCTGTGCCGCATCTCGCAGTTAAGCCGCAAGCTCCGGGCATCCAGACCAACCTTACGATCTACACGACGAAGCACATCTACCACTTGCTGCTCCGCTCGCGCGGAAGCCACGCGGTGCAGGAGGTCGAGTTCTACTATCCAGACGAGCTGACAACGGCGATGAAAAATGCCGACTCCGCCGCCAAGGCACAACAGGATGCCGCGGCCGATCCGCCGGCCGATGATTCCGGCAACGTCATCAAGGTTGCCAACGTCGATCCCGCCCAACTCAACTTCGCGTACACGGTGAGTGGACCGAACGTTCCGTGGAAGCCGATTCGCGCCTTCGATGACGGCTCGCACGTGTACATCCAGATGCCACCGGGAATGAGAGTCGAGTGAAGCCCCGGCGCTGCTTGTGAATGCAGGCAGCGGAACTCAGATGGTGAACTACAGGGTCAAGGGAAACTACTACGTCGTCGACCGCTTGGTCACCGACGCAATTCTCGTATCTGGAGTCGGACGCGATCAGGACCGAGTGACGATCAGCTACGCGGGAGCGGCGAGGTGAGAACCATGGCGACTGAGGATGTCAGACTCGACGGCCAGGGCGATCTTCGGGACGAACCGGAAGACTTGCTGGAGCAGGAGCATTCCGGAGGCGGCCGATTCAACAGGCTCATACTGATTACCTTCGCCGTCGTCGCGATTGTGAGCGGCGTGGTGGTGGCGCTGGGAGTGGAGTCGTCCGGTATCGGGCAGAGTGCGCTACAGAAGCCCGCTGACGATCCCGGAGCATCTGCACGCGACAACGGAGAGATCGCGGACCTCGCCGCGAACGGCGGCAAACGGCTCGCAGCACCAACTTTCGTACCACCTCCAGCGGTCGTCGCGCCCGTACAAGCGCCCATCCAACAGACACCGCCGCGACCGCCCAGCCGTTACGCGCAGTGGGCGGAAGAGAAGTACATGAAGGCGCTTGAATCGCCGCAGATGGTCTCCGCGTTCCACGACGACGGGACGCTGGAAATCGCCCGCGCAAATGGCCAGCAAGGCACGAACTTCAACGTCGGCAATTCCACCGATCCCACCGTAACACTTCACCCGCCCGCATCGGCGTTCTCGGTGATGGCCGGAAGCGTGATTCCAGCCGTACTCGTGAGCGGGATCAACTCGGACTTGCCGGGGCCGATCCTCGCCCAGGTCAGTCAGAACGTCTTCGACAGCGCCACCGGAAAATACCTGCTGGTCCCGCAAGGCAGCAGGCTCATCGGCATATACCAGAACGCTTCCACTTATGGTCAGCAACGCGTCGAAATCGCATGGCAGCGGCTCATCTTCCCGAACACCTCGAGCATGGATCTCCCGCAGATGCCGGGAGCGGACCAGGGCGGCTACGCGGGTTTCACCGACGAAGTGAACAACCACTACTTGAGAACGTTTGGCACCGCGGCGGTCATGAGTCTTATCAGCGCCGGCCAGATGGTCGGACAGATGGCGACGTTCGGAGGCGGTGGCACTTACGGTCCCTACGGGTATTCACAGCCGAACCAGTGGGCGATGGCGAGTCAGACGGCCGGTTCAGCTGCCTCAGGACAGTTCGGCTCCGTGGGCCAGCAGATGATCGGCCAGGGGATGAATCGCCCACCGACGATCGAGATCCGGCCCGGCTACCAGTTCAACGTGATGATCACGGAGGATCTCGTGTTTCCGGCAGCCTACAAAGGCTGAACGTACACAAATCGTATACGGAGCCTATGGGCGACTGTGCACGAAACGTACACAAAACCGATTCAAGGAGAAGGTCGATGGGAGTGCTGAAACGCAAGGAAGAACCGACCCAGACGATCACGTTGCGCGTGCCGGCTTCGGTGAAGGCGGAGATCGATCGGCTGCGCGAGCGCACCAGTGAGGCGGGTTTCGATCTGAACGCGACAATCTGCGAATCGATCATTCGCCTGACGCGACAGATGCGCGACGAGATGGATGGCTTGGAAGGGAAGACCGCGGGTAGAGACCGTTCTCGAAAGCCTGCGAAAGCGAACGGACTGGCACATTCAGATCGGATGCTTCCCGGCGGCGCTGCTGATGGTCAGGGCGGAGTGTGAAGTCGATGCGCGTCGGAGTTCGGGATGGAGTGCGACCTATGATCGAACTGCAGAGATTTCGTGCGGGCGGACGGAGGGCTCTGAGTGGTGTGTTCGGAGTGGTGAAGGAGTGGGGTAAAGGTCGTTCGTTCGTAGAGCAAGATAAAGCATCTGCGGTGCAGTGCCGCAGATCCTGCGTTTTCTCCAACACTTCTCACGGCCTTTCCCCCACTTGAGAGCATCCTGGTCGGCCAACTGTACAGTACGGCGAAAATCGCCTCGGAGCCGGTCGTTCCAAGGCCGCATTTCGAGCATTTTCGGCACGCGCGCAGACCCGTCCTGGCGATGCTCGGACCAGTGATTGCAGTAGCTCTTCTTGGTCGCCCTGGGCAGGTTCCTTGGTCTGCGCATTTCACTCACCGACAGCGCCGCACCAGCAGGAATTTACCGGATCGTACGCGGAGTATCCGTCAAACACGGCGAGCTCGTTGCCGCCTGCCTACCGGCCTCGATCGCACAGGAAGGACTGGCTCGCGGTTACCTTCAACAAGGCGATTGCCCAAGCGGAGCCGAGCCGGTCGCGAAGATTGTTGGAGCCCTTCCCGGTGACGTTTTGGAAGTGCAGCCCGGATGGGTTTCCGTCGACGGACAGGTGTTCGCAGACAGCGCCGTCGCAGCACACGACAGCATAGGCCGACCACTGCCACATGTGCCTTGGGGCAGGCGCCAGGTCGCGCCGGGCGAGGTCTGGCTGTTCGGTTTCAATAACGTGCGGAGCTGGGACGCGCGTTACTTCGGACCGGTTCCGCTTTCAGAAGTTCGAGCCGCGCTCAAGCCGGTTCTCACGTGGTGAATCATGGCGACGAACGGACATAGCCACGAGCAAGGACTCAGAGTCCATCACCTCGCCAATCTTGGCGGACTGGTAGCAATAGCCGGCCTTGACCACGAGCCCCCAGACTTCCTGCTCGGAGCGTTACTCAGCGTCGCGCACGAGAGCGCAACCCTCGATGCGGCGCAGCGTGCGCGGGTCGCAGCGGCCGGACGGGAGCGGCTCGAAGAGCGGGCTACCAGCAAGCGTGCGTGGAAGTCGTGGAGCCGCGCAAAGGAACTTCATTCGGTCACACTCAGCAGTGCGCAGGTCAGAGAAATTATCGAGGCACTGGGCGAAGACGCGCCGGAAAATTCGGCGCAACTCATTGCCAGCTTGAGCGCATTGCTCACGGAGTCGACGCATGATCCGGCGTAGGTTCTTCGGCCAGAAGCAGGTCGATATCAAGCTCCGTCTCGCGCCGACGGAGCGTCCGCGCCCGCTGATTCCGTGGTGGGCGGTTGCGTTGCGGCGAGTGCGGGTAAGGTGGGGAATTCGACGCCAATCGTGGGGCAGTCTCAGCGGCGGGCAGACGTGGCGGCGAGTCGCGCTGGACCCGCACGTCTACTCCCGCCGTTCCGTGGTCAAAGCGTCGTTCAAGCGCAACGACCATACCGGCGGTTGGGCCGCTCACGCCCGCTACCTGTCACGCGAAGGAGCGCAGCAGGAACAGGGAAAGGGTAGGGGCTTTGATGCCGAGCATGACGGGCTGGATATGGTCCCGCTCGTGCGCGACTGGGAGAAACACGACGAGCTGCTCTGGCGCTTCATCGTCTCACCCGAGGACGCCTCAAGGCTGGATCTTCGGGAGCACGTGCGCGGCCTGGTCGAACAGATGGAGCGCGATCTCGAGACGAGGCTTCAGTGGGTCGCAATCGATCATCACAACACCGACGAGGCCCATGTCCATCTGCTTGTGCGAGGCGTTCGAGATGACGGGCGGACTCTGCAGATCGACCGCGAATACTTGAAGCTCGGTATGCGCGGGCGAAGCCAGGAGATCGCAACGAGGGAGCTTGGGCCGCGACTCGAACCCGAGTTGCTGCATGCGCGCGAGCGCGTGATCCGAAAAGAGCAATGGACCGAAATTGACCGATCGCTGCAACGCAAGGCGAACGAGTCCGGTCTCGTAAGCTACGAGCAGTTCCAACCGCGCAGCGACGCCGCCCGCGTGAGAGCGGAGCAAGACGTGGCGCGACTGCAGTTCCTCGAAGGCATGGGCCTCGCCCAGCGTGTTGGTGAGGCAAGCTGGAAGCTCTCGCAAGACCACGAGCGCGATCTTCGTGAACGCCAGATCTCGAAAGACATTATCAAGAGCCGGGCGCGCAGCCAGCCGCGCGACGTTGGTCATGGACTTGATCGCGGCTTCGACAAAACGAGGGATCGCCATGGCTGAACAACGCCCTTATCGCCACTCAGGCACAGCGGCCGACACGCGTCTCAGTCAGATCAAGATTGTCGTCCTGCTCTCGCTAGGATCGGTGTTCGTGGTGGTCAACTGGATGACGACTCAACATGCCGCACGACTCTTCGGCTACTCGCCGGCGCTCGGCCAGCCGTGGTGCGATTTTCCGCCGGTCGGATCGCTCTACCGTCCGTGGAACTGGATGGTTTGGTGGTTACGCTGGCACTCCGACCCGACCCTCGCGCCACTCTGGGATTTGTGCGTGCGTGAGGCGGTCTACCCGATGGTTACGCTGACTGCAATCGCGATGGGCGCGATTGCAGTCGCCCGGCATGGATGGTTCCAGAATCCATCCGATCTGCACGGATCAGCCCGCTGGGCCAACACCAAGGATCTTCGAGCGGCCGGACTCGTAGACAAACGCCGCTTTCTGCCGCGGAGGCTTCGCAGGATCGCCGAGCGCGCGAAACTTCTAAAACCTTTCACGCGACGCGCCGGCGTTTATCTGGGTGTATGGCGACGATCGCACATCCGTGAGTGCGGTCGCACGCACATCCTCGTCTTCGCGCCGACGCAGAGCGGCAAGGGCAGAGGGATCGTGATCCCGACGCTGCTGACATGGCCGCACTCTGTCATCGTTCACGACCTCAAGGGCGAGAATTGGGCCCTGACTGCCGGTGCCCGCAAGCGCCTGCGCCAGCTCTGCCTCAAGTTCGAGCCAGCCTCACCCGAATCGGGGCTCGCACGTTTCAACCCGCTCGCCGAGGTGCGGCTGCGCACGGCTTACGAGGTGCGCGACGTTCAGAACATCGTGCAACTGTTGCTGGACCCCAACGGCCGCGGACTCCCGGATCACTGGTCGCGGGCCGGCTCGGAGGCGTTCGAGGCGTTCATCCTCCACAGGCTCTATGAAGGACGCGAACCTACGCTTGGCGGCGTCGGCAACTTGCTTTTCGATCCGGAACGGAAAGCCGACGAAACCATCGAGCATCTGATGACGCGCCGAACATGACCCCACGGGCGCTCTCGGCTGGAAGGACGCGCACGGCAATCCGACTCGGACTCATCCGTTGGTGGCCGGTGGGATGCGCAGTTTGCTCGACATGGCGGAGAAGGAGCGGGCTTCGGTCATCTCGGAGGTGAAGGGCTTTCTGCGGCTCTACCGCGATCCGGTGATCGCGGCCAACACCGCCGTTTCGGACTTTCGCATCGACGATCTGGTCAATCACCGCAGGCCGCTTTCGCTATATATCGCGGTCACGGTCGCCGATCAGGACCGTATGAGGCCACTCATGCGGCTGGTGCTGGCCCAGATCCTGAACCGGCTGACGGAGCGACTTGAATACCGCGATGGGCGTGCGGTCGCAGGCTACCGACACCGGCTCCTTCTGATGATCGACGAATTCCCGACACTCGGGCGCCTCGACATGTTCGCCAAATCGCTGTCGCTGATCGCCGGATACGGGATCAAGGCCTGCCTGATCGCCCAGGACATTACGCAGATTCGTGGCGCCTACGGCCATGACGAGACGATCACGTCGAACTGCGACACGCGCGTGGCGTTCAGGCCGAACGGCATCGAGACCGCGCGGCTGCTCTCCCAGATGACGGGCGAGACCACGGTTCGCCACGTGCATCAGACGATCTCAAGTTCCGGAGCCAGCGTGTCGGAGCCGGAATTTGCGCGACCTTTGCTGACCCCGGATGAGGCGATGCACCTGAGACCCCGCGACGCGTTGATCTTTGCCTCCGGACTGCCGGCGATTCGCGCGGCCAAGCTCCGGCACTACCGCGAGCGGCTTTTCAAGCGACTCACGAGGATTCCAGCGCCTTTGGTAAGCGATCGTGTCGCGAACTCAACTACCGTCGGGAAGGCCGCGAGCGCAGTGACGGCATCGTCCGTATCCTGCGAGATCACGCAGAACACGAAAAGTCTCGCCCAGGATCGATCCAGCACCGCATTCATGGGCCGCGATTTCAGCGAGGATGACGACCGCCCGCTAAACTCGACGGTGGTTCTCCTTTCTCTTATGGGTTTTGGCGCAGGGCTTTTGGCGGAGACGCGAAGGCCCTGGGCAAAACCATCGTCATGAACGACGAGCCGGCGCAGGTGGTCGGCGTCCTTCCTAAAGATTTCGAGATGCCCCAACTGGGCGATATCGACGTGATGTCACCGCGTCTGGATGCGAGTCTGCCCCGTTCGGCGAATTCCAGTTCCTTCCTGCGCACCTTCGCACGGCTTCGCGAGGGCGTGACAATCGAGCAAGCGCGCGACCAGTTCCGCCCGCTCTTCCAGAAAGTGCGGCGAAGGATGTGCCGCCCGAGTTGCGCTCGGAGGTTCGCCTGGTGGTTCGCTCGCTTCGCGACCGGCAGATTCAGGATGTGAAGCTCGCCTCGTGGTTGTTGTTTGGCTCCGTGCTCGCCCTGCTGCTCTTGGCATGCACCAATGTCGCGAACCTCATCCTGGCGCGCGCGGAAGCACGTCGCCAGGAATTGGCAATGCCAGCCGCCCTGGGCGCCGGGCGCGGGTGGTAACGCGGCAGACCCTGACCGAATCGCTAATGTTGGGGTCCTGCTGGGAGGCGCAGTGGGCGCCGCTAGGACGCTCTCGTGTCCTTTGAGCCCGGCGGGCTGATGGACGAGCGGGCCTGCCGCCAGGACCTCCTCGAGGTCCTCGTAGGTGGGCTGCTCAGTCTGATAGAACAGGCCGATCGGGATCTTGTCGTCCCATTCGAGGGACCGTTCGAACGCTTTGGCGAGGTTGGTCGGGTCGTGCCCGGCGCTTTCGAGCTTGTAGACGCGCTGGCGGAAGAAATCGAACGTGTTGATCTTGTTGTACGTGACGCACGGGCTGAAGACGTCCACGAACGAAAAGCCGTGGTGCTTGATCCCGTTCACCACGAGTTCGCTCAAGTGCTTCACGTCACCGCTGAACCCACGCGAGACGTACGTTGCGCCGGCGGCGAGGGCGAGCGCGATCGGGTCGATGGGGCGCTCGATGACGCCGTCGGGCGTCGACTTGGTCTTCTGCCCCATCATCGATGTGGGGCTGGCCTGGCCGGTGGTGAGCCCGTAGATCTGGTTGTCCATCGTGACATAGGTCAGGTCGACGTTACGCCGCATCGCGTGCACGAAGTGACCCGCCCCGATCCCGAACCCGTCGCCGTCGCCTCCGGTCGCGATGACGGTGAGACTGTGGTTCCCCCATCGGATCCCTTCGGCGACCGGAATGGAGCGACCGTGGATACCGTGGAACCCATAGCTCGAAAGGAAATGAGGGAGGTTGGACGAGCAGCCGATCCCCGAGACGAGCACGACTTCGTGGCTCGGGAGCTGCAGGCGCTTCACGGCCATCTCGACCGCCGCCACAACCCCGTAGTCCCCACACCCCGGGCACCACGTCGGTTTGGTATCGGACTTCCCGATGGTCGGCAACGCCGGGCCGGTCGTTGACCGCGCCGCTCCGATGCTACTGTCTGCCATGTCCGGTGATCTCCCGTGCTTTCGCGACGATCTCGTGAGGGTAGAAGGGCTCGCCGTCGTACTTCAAGAGGCGGTTGGTGAGGTGGACCCCCGTCTCCGCTCGGATCAAGTGGCCGAGCTGGCCGCTATAGTTCGCTTCGACCAGAAGCGTTCGCCGAGCCCCGTTCAGGGTCGCGGTGAGGGACTCCGAGTCCAACGGATAGACCGTCCGTAGATAGAGAAGGTTGGTAGGAATCCCCTGGTTGTCGAGGACGACCATCGCGTCGCGGATCGCGCCTACGGTCGACCCCCAGGCTACGAACGTGAGTTCGGCCGCGGGCGATCCTTCGAGGAGCGGGGGGGAGCGTCCTTGCGGATCCCGTCCAGCTTCCGCATCCGTTTTTCCATCATCTTCGTTCGTTCGTGGACCCATACGGGGATCCCGGCGCGGATGTCGCTGATGAGGTGGCCCCTCTCGTCATGCTCGTCCGAGCCGGCGATGTACTGAAGCCCGGGTTGACCCGGAAGGGAACGCGGCGAGACCCCGCTCGGAGTGTACGCATAGCGATGGAACTCGACCCCCGGGGACGCCGTGGCCGTCGGGATCGGGTCGACCGTGACGTTCGCCAGGGAGACCTCTTCCGGGTCGACCGTGGCGAAATTCTCGCTCAGGTGCAGGTCGCTCGCCAAGAGCACGGGGGTCTGCCACGCCTCGGCGAGGCGGAAGGCGTCGATCGCCGCCCAGAACGCCTCCTTCGGGTTCGAAGGAGCGAGGATGGCCCGAGGGAACTCCCCCTGGCCGGCTCCGAGCATGAGGTTGAGATCTCCCTGCTCGGTCTTGGTGGGAAGGCCGGTCGACGGGCCGGCGCGCTGAGAATCGACGACGACGACCGGGACCTCCGTCATCCCCGCCATCCCGAGGGCTTCGACCATGAGCGAAAAGCCGCCTCCGCTGGTCGCGGTCATCGATCGCACCCCCGTGTACGAGGCACCGATCGCCATGTGGATGGCCGCCAGCTCGTCCTCCGCCTGTTTGACGACGATCCCGAGCTCGCGGGAGTGCTCCGCCATCCAGTGCATGATCGACGAGGCCGGGGTCATCGGGTACTGGGCGAGGAACTTGACGCCCGCGGCGGCGGCGCCCAACGCGATCGCTTGGTTGCCCGTCATCAGGAGCTTTCCTTCGCCGTGGGGGCTTACGGCCCGGTCACTCGCGGGACCATGCGCTCGGGCGAACTCGTAGCCGTCGGCGCTCGCGCCTAGGTTCCAGGTCACGATGTCCCCCTTCTTCTTCCCGAAGGAATCGACGAGCACCTGCTGCAGGACGTTGAGCGGGATCCCCGAGAGGTAGGCCACGGCGCCGAGCCCGGCGGCGTTCTGTAGGATGGCCTGGGTCGTGTACTTCCGCGCGAGGGCGAGCGTCGGGACGGCCAGGAGCCGCGTCCCGGCCGGTGCCTCATTCGCGGGAATGGTGAACTTCTCCGGGTCGTAGATCGCAATCGCGCCGGGCCGAAGGTCGGCGCGATGGACGTCGTACGTCTCTCGGTTCAGGCAGTAGAGAATGTCCACCCCGTCCCCCTGGGAGGTACGGGCGGCGGTCGGAAGCGCGGGCTTGGAACCAGACGTGACCGCCTCGAATGACGGACTGGTAGGCGTTGAGACCGAAGACGTGCAACCCCATTCGGGCGAACGAACGGGAGAGGATCTCTCCCTGGGAAGCGATTCCGTCCCCGGCCTCTCCACCGGTACGGACGACTACCTCGGGCATGATTGAAATCACGCCCCCCGTGCTATTAATCGATGCCGTAGACGGTCGCTGAGCGTTTAGCGGTCGATGCGCTGGGCGGTTCGTGACCGGCCTCGTGCGGGTTCGATTCTTCGCCTCCGCCCGCGAGGCCGTGGGCCAGGCTGGCGTGACGTGGGATGTGCCCGCTCGCGGGATCGCTGCCCGCACCCTCGTCCAGCAGTTGGTCGGCCGATACCCTGCGCTCGCCCCCATCGTCCGTCACTGCCGGCTCGTCCATAACGCGGAATATGTCCAGCACCCGTCAGAGCGAGTCCGACCCGGGGACGAGTTCGGGATCCACCCCCCGTACAGCGGAGGATAGAGCCGGTGTCGGTCAAGATCCAATCGGCCCCCTTGAGTGTGGCCGACGCCCTCCGTGAGCTCGAGTCTCCTCGATGGGGAGGCGTCGTCCTCTTCGAGGGGCGAGTACGACCGGACCGCGGGCATCGCGGCGTCGTCGTGGCGCTCGAGTACGAGACCGACCGCGCGCTGGCCCTCCGCGTGATGCGACAGCTCGCCCGGGCGGCCGGGCGCCGCTACGGGGTCGCGCGGACCGTGATCTGGCATCGGGTGGGGAGCGTTCCTGTCGGGGAGACCGCGGTGATCGTCGGGGCGGCGGCCGTCCACCGGTCGGCCGCCTTTCGGGCCACCCGAGTTCTGATCGACCGGGTCAAACGCGACGTCCCTTTGTGGAAAGAGGACCGAGTACGACCCGCGCGTCGACCGCGAGAATTCCTTCGCCGACCGGCCTCACGATCATCGGGTTGATGTCGAGCTCGGCAACCTCGGGGAGTTCCGTGGCGAGCTGGCTGACGCGCTCGATCGCTTCGTAGAGCGCCGGTAGGTCCCCCTGGGGACCTCCGCGCATGCCCTGTAGGATGGGGAACCCCTGGACCGCGCTCACCATGTTGCGAGCCGAAAGCGTCACCATCGGAGCGAGGCGGAAGGTTACGTCCTGGAGCGCTTCGACGTAGATCCCTCCCAGGCCGAAGGCCACCACCGGGCCAAACGCCGGATGGCGTTGGAGCCCGATCAGGACCTCGGGTCCCGCCGGGACCTGTTGCTCGACCTCGAATCCCTCGATGCGGGCCTTCGGAACCTTCTGGGCCAGAGTCGCCTTCATCCTCTCGAAGGCCGCTCCGAGCGCGGCTGCGTCGGTGAGCCCGAGCGCGACTCCCCCCACATCGGTCTTGTGCGAGATATCGACGCTCGCGACCTTGAGGACCACCGGGTAGCCGATCCTCTCGGCAATCGCCACGGCCTCCACCGCGTCCTGGGCGCGACCGTGCGAGGGGAAATGGATCCCGTAGGCCTCGAGGATCGCGCGCGAGAGATACTCGGGGAGGACGGTGATCCCAGCCCGGCGGGCGCGCCGGACGGCGTTGCGGGCGCTCGCGTGGTCGACCGAAAAGTGGCGGACCCGGGTCCGGGGACGCCCCCGCCACTCCTGGTAGCGAGCGAGCCCCGAAAATCCTTGGACCGCGTCCTCCGGGAACGTGAACGTCGGGATCCCGGCCTCTTCGAGGAAGGTCACGGCACTCGACAGGTCGTCCAGCCCGAAGAGGCACACGACGACCGGCTTTTGCGACCCTTTGCGCCCCGCAAGGATCCCCTTGGCGACATCTTGCAAGGTCATGGTCCCGGTCGGGGTGGAGATCACAAGCGCTGCGTCCACGTCGGGCGAACGCAGAAGCGTGCGCAGCGCGAAGGTGTAGAGACCCGGCGTCCCGTCGGCGGTCATGTCCATCGGGTTCGCGATTACCGCGGACGGAGAGAAGCGCCGCTTCATACGACGCACGACATTGGGCGAGGGGAGCGGAAGGTCGAGACCGCGCCGAGCGGCGGCGTCGGCAGCGACGATTCCCGGCCCACCGGAGTTCGTGAGGATGGCAAGCCGGGGGCCGCGCAGCCTCACGCCGGAGCCGAAGACCTTCGCCATGCGGAACAGGTCCCCGATCGAGTCGGCGCGGATGACCCCGGCCTGTTCGAAGAGCGCGTCGAAGAGGCGGTCTTGGCTCGACTGGGCGATGGAGCCCGTATGGCTGAGAGCCGCGCGCTCGCCGGCGGCGCTCCGCCCGCTCTTGATCACCAGGACCGGCTTGTGCTGGGTGACCCGAAACGCGGTCTCGAGGAAGCGCCGGCCGTCCGATAGGCTCTCGACGTAGAGGAGGAGGACGCCCGTGGCCGGATCGGCGGCCATCGAGGACAGCAGATCGTTCTCATCGACCCCCGCACGATTGCCCATGGAGGCGAATCGCGAGAAGCCAATCCGCTGGGAGAGGCCGTACTGGAGAATCCCGGCGCACAGCGCTCCGCTCTGGCTGATGAAGGCGATCCGGCCCCGCGGGGGGAGCTCCTCCGAGAACGTGGCGTTGAGACCGATCGCCGGGTCGGTGTTGATGACCCCGAAACAATTGGGGCCCATGAGCGACATCGAATAACGGCGGGCCTCGGCGATGACCCGGTCCTCGAGAAGAGCCCCCTGCGCCCCGAGCTCCCGGAACCCCGAGGAGATGACCACGACCCCGCGGGTGCCGGCGCGGCCGAGGTCGCGCACGGCGTCCGGCACGATTGCGGCCGGGACGATCACCACGCCCAGGTCCGCTACTTCGGGAAGCTCGGCGATGGATGGGAAGCAGCGCACACCGTCGACGCTCTTCCAGGATGGGTTGACCGGGTACACGACGCCCCGGTACTGCGAGCGCAGCAGATTCTGGAAAAGACTGTGGCCGACCGTGCCCATCCGATTGGATGCTCCGACGACGGCGATCGACTGGGGAAGAAAGAGCTCCTCGAGCGTGGGGGAACGACCGACTGCCATCCAAAACCTCGAACCGACGCCCGCACGGGTCGGCCGTTATATAGAGTCCCAGTCGTCCGAAATTCACGATGTCCATGAATGGCGCGCCGGCGGGCCCGCAGCCTTCAACCGGTCCCAGCTCACCCCCTGGGGCGCTCCGGGGTCCGAGCCGCGGCGTCCTCCAACGGATGGACAAAGGTCGGATCCGTCACGTCGTGGCCGTCGGCAGCGGAAAGGGCGGGGTTGGCAAGTCTACGGCGACGGCGCTCCTGGCGGCCGAGCTTCGTCGCCGCGGGCTCCAGGTCGGTCTCCTGGACGCCGACATCACGGGCCCATCCCTCCCGAAGCTTTTCGGCCAGGCGGGGCCGCTCGTCGACAGGGGAGAGGGGATCGAGCCCGCGGTCTCTCGCGGTGGGATCCCGATGATCTCCTCCCAGTTCTTGGTCGAGAACGAGCAAACGCCGGTCATCTGGCGAGGACCCCTCGTCACGCGTCTCATCACGCAGTTCTTCGGCGGGGTCAACTGGGGAGCGCTAGACTACCTCTTGATCGACATGCCTCCCGGCACGAGCGACGTTCCGCTCACCGTCTTTCAGACGATCCCCATCGACGGGATGGTCTTCGTCTTCACACCGCAGGAGCTCGCCCAGCTCATCGTCAAGAAGGCGATGAACATGGCCCGCGACCTCCATGTCCCTCTTCTGGGCGTCGTCGAGAACATGACGGTCGTCCGTTGTCCGCATTGCGGCCAGGAGTTCCTTCCGTTCGGGCCGAGCCGCATCGACACCGTGGCAGCGGAGTACGGGTACCCGTGCTCGCCCGGCTTCCTCTGGACCCCAAGCTCTCCGAGGAAGGGGACGCGGGTCAGATCGAGCAGTACGAGCACGCCTCCGTCCGCCTGTTCGCGGACGCTCTCATCCACTCCGTGGATGAGGCGGGGAAGTCGAAGTCCGCGACCCTGTAGGCTCCTAGCGCCCGTCTACGCGGCTACGCGCCCGGGACGAGATGAGCGCGTCCGAGGGCCCGCACCGGGAAACCCGCGACGAAGATCCCGACCACGACCGCCCATAGGAGGAGGGGGGCGACCACCAGCCGTTCGAAGAGGCCAGGGTACTGGTTGGCGCCGACGTTGGTGAAGAGGAAGACGGCGAGCGAGACGAGCGTGATGGCACCAAGGACAACGGAGAACCCGCGGAGCGACTCCCATCCGGTCCCCTCTCGCATCGAAGCGCCGAGCGCGAGGAGACCGAGGCCGCCCGGAAGGAAGACGAGGAGTGACGCCGTATCATGAACGGAACCGTACACGTTCTCGGGAAAGAACCCGACCACGATCGCGGCGACGCTGGCCAGCAAGAGGAGCGCGAGGCCGCTGACTCGACGGCCGCCCGCGGGAAAGGTATTCCACAGCAGCATTAGCCCGACGAACGCGAGAAGGCCGAGCGCGATGATCCCAGCGCTGAACACGTACCAGAGGGGTGAGTTCGCCGTGTTACCGAGGTCGCTGATGTAGTTGGTGGAGAGCGAGTAGTTCGAGTAGTAGAGCTGGGTCACCATCATCACCGCGATGAATTCCAGGGATCCCAGGACGAGCAAGAGCGCGCCGGTGCGCACCGAGCGGTGAAGAGGGGCGTGACCCAGGGCCATGCATCTCTTGTTGGGTCCGTGCTCTTCTTAAACCCGTCCGTGGACGCGCACCGGCCCGCGCCGGGGGCGAGCCAATCAGGCCCATATACCGGTGCGGAGTCAGCGGCCCGATGACCTACACGATATTCTCCGTACCCTCGGGCAAGCGAGCCGAATTGGACGAGGTCCTGAAGGAGGACCGGGTCGCGCGGCAGAGCCAAAAGGTTCGCGATGCCCAGGTCCTCGGGGGACCGAGCGGCGAGCTCTATGTCCTCGTCGAGGGGGCCGCCGACGCGGTCGCTCTCGCCGACGAACGACTCTCGAAGATCGGGACGCGGCTCAGCGCGGCCGACCGAGAGAAGTTGAAGGCCCAGTTCCAGGCCGAGGACGAGGCCGCGAGCGCCGGGATGGGCCTCTTCTTCACCGAGGGGTAGACCGTTTCACGGCTCGGGAGGGCCGTGCGACGGCTCCACGTCGTCCTCGCCCGCGAAGATCCGCTGGCAGCTCCGATACACCGTCTCGAAGCCGGTCTCCTCCTTGCTCGAGACCGGGATCAAGCTGAGGAACGGCCCGGTCGCTTCGATCGCACGGAAGAGCTCGGTGGAGAGGGTCACGTCGGGAGTGGCGACCTCGTCGCGGATCCGCTCGTAGAGGGTACCAGGGTCGTCCGACCAACTCCCGATCTCGAGAAGCTCCTCGGGCTTGAGCACGTCCGACTTCGACAGGAGGTGTACCATCGGGAGGCGAAAACGGAATTCGACGGTTGCGCTGAGCATGAGGAGCGCGATGAACCCGCTGGGCTGACGGGCCAGCGCCGGGTCGAAGAGGAAGGCGAGCGCCGAACGGTCGCCGCTCAAGGCCTCGACGATCGCCTTGGACGACTCCCGGAAGGAAAAGAGCTCGATTTGGCCTGGGGTATCGATCAGGATGTAATCCGAGTGGAACTCGGAGAGCGCTTGCTTGATCTCAAAGATCTTGAGCGCGATCATGTCAGCGGCCGCGATCTGCGCTCCGTTCGGGCCGAGGTCGTACTGTTCCATCAGCTCAGGCAGGCGTACCCATTCGCGGACGTCCACATCGGGCTCGAACTCGGTGCTCTCGTTGCCGGGGTCGAGATTCACGATGGTGGCATCGTATCCGTTCGACTTGATCCACTGGGCGAAGGCTCGGACCGCGGTCGTCTTGCCGGCCCCGGCGGTCCCGGTGAAGTAGAGGGTCGCGGGCTCCTCCATCTACTTGTGGCCCCCCTTATGAGCGACCCCTATGGGAGGGCGGGCCCGGTGGATCTCGGCGACGAGGGCGCGCAGAACCTCGGCCTTCTTGGCGCCGCTCTTCTTCGAGAGCTTGACGCGGCCCGAGTAGGTGAAGAATTGGCGGGGGTAGTGCTTGGTGCTCTGCAGCTCGACCGCGTAGCCGAGCTTGCGCGCGGCCTCGGCGATCTCCTCGGCGGTGACGTCCTTGACCGCCAATGGCACTGGGACGCGACGGCCTTCCCGGCGGGTGGAGCCTTCGCTCAAGTAGCCGGGATAGACGTAGAAATAGCCGGGCATGCCGACTCCCCAGCCTTACGCCGAGGCGGAGGCGGGCTCGACGCGGACCCCGTTGAGAACCCCGTCCTGTCCCGGACGCGAACGGATTCGAACGAGCCCGATGTCGGTCTCGAGGATCACGCCTTTCGTGATGATGTTACGCTGAACGTAGTTGGGGTTCGCCGGGTTCTCCCGGACCGTTACGATCTTGGCCGGTCGCATCGTCTTCGTGGCCGGGTCGAAGACGTTGACGGTGGATGCGGTCAGGATGCGAAGCTTTCGGTTGCCGCCGCGCACGCGGTACTTCTTGACGTAGCCCGCGCCGATCGTGGCGATCTGAAGCTCGCGTCCGATCTCGTTGCGTCGCTTCTTTCGGATCGGCCGGAGGCGGCCTCCGGTACGCTTCCGCTTGGAGCGACCCTGCCAGATGCCCATGGTGGAACGCTCGGACCTGGACTCGATATAAGACGTTTGTCGAGCCGCCGGCCCCGGGGACGAACACCGCCAGCGCCCGGGGAAGCGTCCCGCTCCCATGGGCCGCCCGGGGCATACCCGAGCCGTCTAAGCCTCCGTAGCTTTCTCCCCGGTCGATGCCGGAGCCGGCCGCGACCCGATGGGTCCTGGGACTGGACGAGGCGGGACGGGGAAGCGTACTCGGCCCGCTCGTGGTCGGCGGCATAGCCGTCCCGGTCGAGAGGGTCCAGGAGCTCCGACCGATGGGAGTTCGCGATTCCAAGGTGCTTTCCCCGGCGAAGCGAGAAGCGCTCTACGATACGTTGCGGACATTCGGCCGAGCCCGGAGCATCCACTTGGACCCCGTTCGAATCGACCCGAGCGTCGCCCGCGGGCGCTTGAACCAATTGGAGGCGGAAGCGTTCGCGGAGCTGATCCGGGCGTTCGCCCCGGACGAGGTGCATGTGGACGCGTGCGACCCGAACGCCGCTCGCTTTGGCCGCACCCTACGCCGCCTTTCGGGCACGAAGGCGCTCCTACGGTCGAGCCACAAGGCCGACCGCGATGACCCCGTCGTCGGGGCCGCGTCCATCATCGCGAAGGTGGAGCGGGACCGGGCGATCGCTCGCCTCGCGCACGACCTCGCGCTACCCATCGGGAGCGGCTATCCCAGCGACGCGACGACGATGCGCTTCCTCTCGACGTGGATCGACGGGCACCCCGGAGAGAAGCCTACGTGGCTCCGACGTTCCTGGGCCCCGGCCCGAAAACTCCTTGGCCTGAAGGGGAGCCACCACCTCGAGGAGTTCGGGCCATGAACGACGACATCGCCCCAACGCTCGCGTCCCTGGTCGAACGGTTCAACCGGGCATACCGCGACCCAACCCAAGGTGGCGGAGGAGCTCGCGGGCCTCCAGCGGACGATCGCGGTGCGTCTCACGAGTGGCACGAGCTACGCGGTCGACCTTCGGGACGGAAAGCTCGAGAACCTCCGCTCGCCGTCGCCGTCCACGGTGGATGTGAGCATCCTGACCGACGTCGGCGACGTTCCGCGGACTGGTCAGCAAGGAGATCGGACCGATGAAGGCGATCGTCACGGGTCGCCTCAAGCTCGAGGGGAGCCTCGAGGACAAGCTCCTGTTCCGGAAACTGCTCTGAGGGGGAAAGGTTCGCTACGGCAGGAAGACGCACGAGGCGATGCAGACCCCGTAATGGTCCATCGGGATCACGAGCTCTTCGGCCCGGTAGTGGATGCGCCTCAGCTCCACGCCGCGGAAGTGCGCGATCTCCTCCATGCGCCACTTGAGGAACTCCTTGAGCGACTTCTGCGTGCCGTGCAGGTGGCCTTCGGCGACGTAGCCGCCTTGGCCGTCCGTGCGGAAGCCGTAGGCGATCCCCGCGCTGATCACTTCGCCTTCGCCCCCGCTGTGCCGGGCGAGCACGCAGTGAGTGATCGCTCCCCGCTCGAGCGGGACGGGGTCGATCTGGCGGATCCCGATCGGCAGCACCGATGAGACGCTCACCAGGTTCTGCTCGCCGATCCGCCCGTCCAGCAACGCGAGGTCGAAGGCGTTGAGCTCGCTCGTCTTGTTGATCCCTTTGCCGCTCGTCACGAAGAACCGTGTGGGGATGGGGGTCAGTGTCCCGGCCTTCGTCGGACGACCGGGCGCTTTCGGCACGTTCGCCGTCGAATCGTTCGCCGAGATAAAGGTTCGCCGCGCTTGGTCGGCCTTAGACCATGATGGCGTGGCGTCGGCGCATCGAGTCCTCGGTCTCGCCCCGCTCGCGCATCCACTCGGCGATGATCGCATCGCCCAGTCGCAGGCTCGCCGATTCGAAGAGAGTGCCCAGCGGCGCGTATTTCGAGCGGTCGGCGTCTTCGGGGAAGTCGAGCGGCAGAAGGACGGTCGCCGTGTGCGCGAGCTTCGAGCTCTCGCGAGCCGTGATGACGATGAGGTCGGCCCCCTGCCGTCGGACGATGTTGGCCGTCTGGATGCTCGAGTAGCTCTCCCCCTGGCCCGAGAAGATGACGACCACGTCGCCTTGCTGCACGATCGGGGTGACGCTCTCCCCGATCACGTAGGCCGAGAGACCGCCCTGTACGAGACGCATCGCGAACGCGCGGCCGACGATCCCACTACGCCCGGCCCCGTATACGAATACCTTCGGCGCCTTCCGCAACAGCTCGAGGATGCGAACGATGACCGTGGGGTCAACGTGCGCGAGAACCTTTCCGACGCGTTCGGAGATGTACTGGTCCGCCCGGAAGAACGGGCGGGACTCAGCGTCGGCGCCCATGAGCTCGGGCTCGCCTCCCCGGACGCGACGATGGGCGCGGATGGGCTTTCGTCTTAGGATGAGCGCGGCGCTGGGAACTCCCGGGTCGTGAGCGGGACGGGCGGCCCGCGCTCTTCGGGAGGGTCGGCCGGGCCCGGGAGGCCGCATGCGGAAGAGGACGGTGCGGGCCTGAGGGCTTCTTCTCCGCGGCGGTCTTCGCGGGAGCCGGAGGGTGGCGCTTCACCCAGCGTCGGGTGAGTGCGCGCTCGTAGAGGAGCTTCATGTACATCGCGTCGTGCTCGAGCAGCGGCGAGCTCGAGATGATGGTCGCGTTGTAGTCGCGCTCGACCAAGACCTCGGCGAGCGGGTCGAAGCGGACGTGCCCGCGTTTCACCGGAGTGAGGCGCATTTCGCCGGGCCCGAAGAACTCGACCCCCGAGAAGTTCAGGTAGAGGGTGCCGCCGCTCGCGGCCCGGAACTCCTCCACGAGGGGGCGGATCGCCTCTGGCGTGTCGAGAGGTCGACGCTCGCGCGCCGCGATATGGGGCACATTGAGCACCGGGACGACCCCTTTGACCCGTCGGACGATCTCGAGCACCTCCTCCCGCGAGCCGAAAACGTCCGGGTGACCGCTGGGCTCGATGGCCAGGCGTGTCATTCCCCGCGTATAGGTGGCCAGCCACTTGGAGAGCTCGCCCACGATCCCGATCATCGTGTCGACGGAGTTCTCGTGCGGCCCCTCCCCGTAGAAACCGAGGTGCGAGACGGTCATGCGCGCGCCCAGACCCTCCGCCAGGACGCCGGCCCACTGCACCTGACGCTTCGAGCGCTCCCGGGCTTCTAGGCTCCCGAAGAAGTCGACGTAGTACGGAGCGTGGACCGTCAGCTCGACATCGAGGGCACGCGCGAGGGCCTTGGTCGTCTGAAGGTCGCTATACTCCTTCGCGAGGCTGGTCGTGATCGTCGTCAGGGTCTCCCGCCGTTTGATCGGCGACAAAAGCGCCGAAAGGGTGGGTTCCGCTTTGGCGAGCGTGTTGGGCCCGACCGCGACCACGAGCTGCTGCACGAGTTCGCGGGGCCGATGCCCGATCTCCTCGTCGAGAGCGACGTGCTGGAGCGCGTTGACCTTGATGAACTGCACCTCCATGGCGGCGAGGCCCAGGTGGTGCACGTCCGCAATCCCGTCGCGCAAGGTGCGACCCTTGCACGAGAGGGGAATCCCCGCCGGTCCAAAACGGATCACGAGATATCGACCCTCAAAAATCGTGGAGCCCGGCCAAATCACGGTTTTATATAACTCGTGGCGGGGACCCCAGAGTTACGGTCGCGGCGCGTCCTCGGGCCGGCGCGGGGGGCGGAAGCCGACTCCGACCAGGTAGATCTCCGAGGAGCGCGCGCGCGAAGCGGGTGGCTTCGTCCGGTAGAACCGGGTGAAATGGGGGGCGACCTTCCCGTCCAATGCCGCGCGGAGATCCCCATCGAAGACCTTCGCTACGAAGGCCCCTCCTTCGCGGAGGCACGTCTCGGCCAGGTCGAAGGCCGCGCCCGCAAGCTCGATCGACCGAGCGTGGTCGGTCGCGTACGCCCCGCTGATGTGCGGGGAGAGGTCGGCCAGCACCGCGTCAAACGGAGCTTCGCCGAGCCGCGAGCGCAGCGTTGGGTCGCCGACGCGGCCCCGAACGATCGTAAGGCCCGCAGCCGGCTCGATCGGCCGGAGGTCCACACTCACGACCTCACCTCGGCGTCCGACCCGTTCCGCCGCGACCAATGACCAGCCCCCGGGAGCCGCACCGAGGTCGAGGACCCGGCCGCCTATCGGCAGGATCGGGTAGCGGTCGGCGAGGTACGCGAGCTTGAAGGAGGCTCGCGAGCGGAGGCCCTCCTTCTGGGCGGACCGGTAGTATGGATCGCGACGCCGCTCCTCGAGAAAGCGGCGACTCATCGCCCGGCGGATGACGTGTCCGGTACATGAGCGGGCGCAGGAGGGGAAGGTCGGTGGGGCCGTCCGAATTTGAATCGGAGTCTCTTGCACCCCAAGCAAGAAGGATGGTCCAAGCTACCCCACGGCCCCGCGCTCGACCGGCGGCACGACCCGATTCGCCCTGATAAGGTTGCTCGGAGCGCGAGGGTCAATGGTGGGTTGCAAACCACCAGGCGATGACCCCGGCCCCGCCAATGATGGCCGTGTTCGCGATCGCCAGCCAGAAGAAGAGCCCCAGCTCGCGGCGCCCCTCCTCGGGCGTCACGCCCGGGGGAGGGGTCGAGCCTCCCGGCGTCGGGGTGTACGGCGTGCGATACGATTCCGAGCTCTCGGTCATCTCCGCGCGGGAGGACGAAGCGAGCGGCGGTTCATATGGCCTCGGTTGGAAGGATTGGCGTCGCTAGGCGGCGAACCAGGGCAGACGGGCCGCGGGGCCGGACGGCTTGAGCACCAGCATGTGCAGGTTCGGCGCCGGGTCTCCCGGAGCATAGGCGTCCTTGGCGGCCATCTGGTAGATGAGATAGAGGGCGTCCTCGTCGGTCCGCACGCCCAGAGAGCCGTGGACGTCCACGCCGAACCGCTGACGGATCGTCTGGAGCATCTCCTCGAAATCGATCGACGTGGGGCCTCCCCCGGCCTGGGCTTGGCGGAACATCCCCACGACCACCCCCGTGGCGAGCCGAAGGACTTCGCGGCGGGGGACGATGCGGGCGTGCCAGTGCGGGTTCGAGTCCGGCCGACCTTGCGGCAGGACGAGAATCGCAAGGTCGCGGTCGATGAGCTGGCTCGGCTCCCCCGCGTATCGGCGCCAGGCCTCCTCGGCCTCGCCGTCGGTCGGAACGACGACGATCGCCCGACGGGCCGCCAACGCTTCGGTGGTCCGGTCGATCCACCCACGCACCGCCGCCCGGGTCTTGGGGGCGCTGCCCTCGATAAAGACGGGCAGTGTTCGCGCCACCCCGTCCTGCTTGACCCAGAAGGCGGCCTCCACATTCGCCTCGCGTCGCGAAGGGGTCACGCGTGAATAGCCCAGCCGCCGCAGAGCTGTCTCGGCGCTGCGCGACGTTTCGGGACGAGGGCCGCTCGCTTCGTTCGGGTCCATCTCAGGGACCAAACGCTCGCGAAGAATAAGCTAGAGGTGGGTACCGGGTGAGCGGGAGGGGCCGTGCGCTAAGGCCCTCCGCGCCGATCCGGAGCTAACTCTCACCTTAGAGGGCTAGGGCGGGGACGCCCAGCCTCAGCAGCGGGAGGTTCACGATGATCGCGAATATGACGGCGAGCAGGTACGGCCCTGAGTAGATGAACCCACGACGGGCGGTCGTCGGACGGACGTCGGTCCAGAGCGGCCAGGTCGTGGCGACGTACCCGAGCCCGAGGGCGACCAGTACGATGAGGATCGGCCACGCGAGGGCGCCGGTCAGGCCCACGAGGATCGCGGCGGGAACGAGAAGGGCCGCCGAGACGACCACGACCTTCCCCGAGTACGCCGGGTCGCGCATGTCCGGCAGCATCGGAAGGCCGGCCCGGTCGTAGTCCTCCCGTAGGAGGAGGGCGAGGCTCCAGAAGTGGGGGGGTGTCCACAAGAAGACCAGAACGGCGAAAGCGACGACCCCCCACGTCCATCCGCCCACCGCGGCAGCACCGCCCGCGAGCGCGGGGGCACTCCCCGCGAACCCGCCGATGACAATGTTCCAGCTCGAGCGCCGCTTGAGCCACGCGGTGTAGACGACCACGTAGGTGAGCCCCCCCAGGAATATCGAGAATCCCGTCCAGAGATTGAGGAAGAGGCTGGCGCCGGCGATTCCCCCGCCCAAGAGGAGAAGGCCGAGCACGGCCACGCGGCCACTCGGGTCGATCCGAGCCGTCGGGAGGGGGCGGCTGCGGGTCCGCCGCATCTGTGCGTCCAGGTCGCGGTCGAGGTAGTGGTTCAGCATCGCAGCCCCGGCGGAAGCCGCGGCGCCCGTCAGAACGAGGATCCCGAGGGCGACCCAATTGACCGTAGGGGGGTTGGCCAGAAAGTACCCCGCGACCGCGACCGCGACGATGAGACCCGTGATGCCGGGCTTGGAGAGCGCGAGGTAGTCACGGACCGTGGCCGGGGCGTGGGACCTCGGGGCCGGGAGCGATGGCCGCGTGACCATGAAGAGCCCTCGGCCCCCGCGAAGTCAACGAGGGCTTAGCTTCGCGCCGAAGGAGACGGATCCACGGTCAGCGGCGCCGGGTCCGGGAGCGGGGTGATGGGTTCCGGGGTCCCGTCCGGGGCCGTCCCGGGTTCGCTCGCCCGATGCGCCCACTCCTTCCAGCGCTTCGGGATGTTCTTCCAGTTCGCGAGCAGCGCGAGGACGAGGAGCAGAGCGAAGAGGATCGTCGCGACCCCGAAGTGGAGCAGGACGAGCCCGATGTCAAGGCCGGAATCGACCACGGCCCCTCCGAGGAACGCGAGGAGGACCACCAGCGCGAGCGAAGCGACGCTCAGACGGACGAACGCCGGGCGGGCGCTCTCGTAGGCGAGCGCCAGGGTCGTCAGGATCAGGATCGAGGCGGCCAGGAAGAACGCCGCCACACGGTGGGTCCATTCGATCCCCGTCGCGCCCGCGAGCGTCGGGAAGAGGTTCCACCCTCCGTTACAGCTCGGCCAGGAGGGGCATCCGAGCCCGGAGTTGGTCGCGATGACGTTCCCTCCGAGGATGATGGTCACCCAGCACAGAACGAGCGCGGCGACCGCGGTGTAGCGGAACCAAGCGTGTCCCTGCATCGTCCGTTTACCCCTCGACCCCGCCCTCGGACTGAACGCTCGGAACCGGGACGGGTGTCGGAGCGCCCAAAGGTGCCGGGGTCGGCGCCGGACCGGTCATCGTGCTCGGGAGCGGCTCGCCCCACGGGTCGGGGGTCGTCACTCGCTCGCCGTAGTAGTAGCTGTGGACCATGTTGTAGACGAAGAAGAGCTGCCCGATGCCGAGGATGAACGCCCCGATCGTCGAGAGGAAGTTGAGCGCCTGGAAGTTCCCGGTCCACAGATAGGTGTAGACTCGGCGCGGCATTCCCTCGGCTCCGAGGATGAACATCGGGAAGAGGAGCACGTTGACGCCGACGTAGGTGAGGAGGAAGTGGATGTGGCCCAGCCGTTGGCTGTACCACCGGCGCGTGATGACGGGGAAATAGAAGTAGATCCCGGCGAAGATCGCCATCAACGTGCCGCCGAGCAGGATGTAGTGGAAGTGCGCGACCACGAAGTAGGTCCCGTGATAGAGGTAGTCGACCGGGATGGAGGCGAGATAGAGACCGGAAAGCCCGCCGATGACGAAGCCGGTGATGAAGGCGAGGCAGAACCACATCGGCACCGCCATCCAGATCCGCCCGCCCCAGAGCGTCGCGACCCAATTGAACGTCTTGACCGCGGACGGTACGGCGATCGCCATCGTGCTGAGCATGAAGAAGAAGAGGAGGTTCGTGTCGATCCCCGTCACGAACATGTGGTGCTCCCAGACGGCGAAGGAGAGGATTGCGAAGGCGCCCAAGCTGATCGCCATCGCCGAATACCCGAAGATGTCCTTCCGCGCGAGCTTGGGGATGACCGTACTGATGATCCCGAACGCCGGGATGACCATGATGTAGACCTCGGGATGGGCGAAGAACCAGAATAAGTTCTGATAGAGGAGCGCGCCTCCCAGCGGAGTGCCGTTGATCGACGCGAGGATGTGGGTTCCGAAGTCGAGGTCGCTCAGCACGAAGGTGAGCGCGATCGAGAGGCTCGGAAGGGCGAAGATGAGCAGGACCGAGTTGATGAGCATCGCCCAGACGAAGAGCGGCATGTTCCAGTACTTCACGCCCGGAGCGCGGTGTTTGACGATCGTGACCAAGAAGTTGATCGCGCCGAGCATCGAGCTCACGGTGAGGATGTGCAGGCCCAGGACCCAGAGCTCCATGCCGTAGGGGTTCGCCGGGTTCGCCTGGAGCGAGAGCGGAACGTACCCGGTCCAGCCGGCCCACGCGTTCGAGAGGATCAGGATGACCCCGGCGGGAGGGATCAGCCAGAAGGCGATCGCGTTGATCCGGGGCATCGCCATCTCGCGCGAGCCCACCATCGACGGGAGGAGGAGGTTCCCGAACCCGGCGAGGGTCGGAATGATGAACATGAAGATCATCAGCACCCCGTGCATCGTGAACAGAGTGCTGTAGACATCCGGCGTGATGCCCAGGGTCGTCTGCGGGTCGAGGCCGAGCCCCTGGACGAATCCTAGGTCGGTACGGATGAGGAGCGCGTAGATCCCTCCGATGAAGAAGAACACGATCCCCGTCGCGATGTACATCAGCCCGATGCGCTTGTGGTCGGTCGTGAAGACCCAGGTCTTCAGCGTGCGAACGGTCCATTCGCCGTGGTAGCTGAAGAGATAGATCAGGAACGCCGCGAGGGCGACGATGATGCCGACCACCCAGTAGGTCGTGGTCGCATCCATCAGTCGTTCCTCCGTCCGCTCATAGGATTAGCCCCGCCGTGATCAGGTAGGCAATGGATGCCCCCGCCGCCACCACGACCACGATGCGCAGCGTGCGGGCGACCGCGACGTTGGTGACCGGCCCCGGGTCGCGGGGCGTGATCCGCCGGCCGAGCGGCCAGACGCGGTAGGTGCGGTCGACGATGTGGAAGAGGACGGCCCCCATCAGGAACATCAGGCTCAGCGCGAGGCCGAACGATTCCTGCGCCCCCGGGCTCGTGAGCGGACCGATCTGGATCGCGCAGACGATCAAGACCGCGATCCCGAAGAGCATGAGCAGCGTGACCGTGTCGTAGAGGTCGATCGTCCGTCGCCGGATCGCCGCGAGGTCCGGCGTGTCGTCCGGCTCACTCAAAGAACTTCACCACCCTTCGGTTGGCCCCGCGGTAGCGGTCGACCCGGTAGAGGATGCCGGCCATGAACAGGAAGGCCAGGAAGGCGACCAGGGCCCCGACCGTCGCGAGGACCAGACCGATGACGACAGCCCCGGCAAGGACCCACACCGTTAGCGCGAAAACGAAGAGCGCTCCGCCGAGGGTTCCGATCACAAGGAGGACCGCCAGGACTCCCCACAGGGCGCCCGTGTTCCATCGAGGTGGGCCCGCGTCGGTCGCCTCAGTCACTGCCCTTCACCTCCGAGCTTCCGATCGCGGTGGGGGCGGCCGGGCCGGCCGCGGGCAGGGGATAGGCGCCGGCGTACTGGGCCTTCCGAGCCTCGGAACGCCGACGATAGCTGGCGCGGTAGCGGCCGTAGAAGAGAGCGATGACCGCCGCGTTCACCAAGAACATCGGACCCAAGGTGGCGACGATCTGCATCGGCAGGATCGTGACGCCGGGCGTGAGTTGGCCCCAAACGCTCAGCAGGATGAAGAGCTGCAGGAGGCACGTCCCGATGTAGATGAACACCGGGCGGTCCCGTGGATGCGTCCGTTTCGACCGGTCGAGCCAGGGCAGGAAGAGGATGTAGAGGATGAGCACCGTCGCAATCGTGACGGCCAGGACCGGAGTGATCCCTTGGAAGTCGAGAAGCTTGAACAGCCAGAGGAAGTACCAATCGGGGATGATCGTCGGGGTGGGGACCGCAGAGTTCCCGTACCAGGAGTTGACCGTGAGCGAGACCGTCCACGGCCACAGCGCCGCGATCGCGAAGAGGACCCCGACGTAAAGCAAGCCCCACTTCGCCATGTAGAACAAGATGTGGGGCATGAACGGCACGTGTTTCTTGTCGTCCTTCTCGGTGTAGCGACGCCGTTGTAAGGGGTCGGACGTGGACGGAGGAGCGATCCCGTGCGACTCGAAGAGGGCGATATGGGCGTAGAGGAGCGCGCCGAGCGCGATCGGTAACAGGAGGACGTGCGCGACGAACATGCGCGAGAGCAGCCCCTGCGCCGTTCCGTCGCCTAAGATGAACGGGGCGAGCAGGCTGCCGGCGTTGATCATCCCCCATGGCGTCGGGATCGCGAGGCGGATTGCGAGCACGACGCCCACGTTCGTCGCGTCGTAGCTCAGAGCGGTGTAGGGGAGCAGGTAGCCCGTGAACCCCATCCCGAGGGTCACGACCATGAGGAGCGTGCCGACCATCCAGGAGAACTCGCGGGGGGCTTTGTAGACCCCGAGGTAGTAGCCGCGGTAGAAGTGGACGAACATCAGGAAGATCATCGCGTAGGCGCCGTAGAGGTGGGTCGAGAGCAGCAGGGAGCCCATCGGCACGCTGTTGGCGATGAAGTACGTCGAACACCAGGCGGCGGGAGCGATCGAGTAGGTGCCCGCGGCCTGGCCGCAGAGGGTCAGCGTCGGCGAAACGCTCGGCTGATAGGTCCAGCAGCAGAAGCATGCCCGAGAGGACCTGGTAGCCGAAGGCGACGGCGACGAAGGCTCCGGTCCAGTACGAGGGCTTGAAGGTGAACTCCGGCTGGGGCCTAAGGGCCCATTTTCGCATCCCGGTGCGGTCCTCGACGAACCCCCAGATGCGGTTGAGGCTCCGATTGTACCAGCTGGAGAATGCCACGCTTGCCCCCTAGCCTGGGAAGCTGCAGATGATCGGTCCCTGCGCCTGCTTCGCGAGTTTCGAGGTCGACCCGACCCCATAGTCGCCGCTGAAGGTGTTCACGTGACCGTTCACCGGTGGGCTCGAGGCGGTCATCCCCACCGCCGAAATCGCACCTGTGTTCGGGTCGGCCTGAAGGATCACCTGGGGCAACGGTAGGACCGCGGGGCCCGTCAGGTTCGACGCGGCGTTGGCCGGATCGTAGGTCGACCCGTGGCACGAGCAGTGGATGAAGAAGTCGATCGTTCCTTCGGGAGTGTTGAACGTCTTCCCCGGGCAGGTGCCCGGCGGATAGTACATGATGGCGGGCGCGGTGCAGCCCAGGTGTTGACAGATCGCGCTGTAGGCGACGATCGTGCCGTCCGTACCGATCCCGCCGGGGACGTTCTTCACTCCCTGCGTGTTCCCCTGGACGTTGAGGAGGAAGTTGGGCTCGTTCTGGAGCGGATAGTTGAAGGTCAGGACGGCGCCGGTGTTGACGTTGTACTCGTTTTCGACCTTGGAGACCGTCAGCGGGCTCCCGTCGACATCCAGGAGCTGGGTGATGTACGGCTGGGAGACTCCCACCGTTGGGGGCTGCACATATTGGATGGCCCCGCCGACCAGGCCGCCTCCGGCGGCCCCGATGACGCCCGCGATCGCGAGGAGCTTCAGGATGTTCCGTTTCGTTTCGTCAACATCCCCGTTCTCGGCCGGGGCGATGCGTCGTAGCTGTCCGACCGGGAACGCGAGGGGGCCATCGTGTGCGGCAGCGTACGGGCAGGTGGGCGGGCAGTCGGACCTCACGGGGTGAGCGTCCTCCCGGTGGTGTCGGGAAGCGTATCGTCCGCTTCGGATGGGTCGGGTTCGGTCACCGTTCCCGGTAGTTCGGCGGTGCCGCTCCCATAGTAGACGGCCCAAAGGATTCCGACCCCCAGGAGGATGGTGAGGATCTCCACGAGCGTCACGGTCTGGTCGGCGGTCAACCCGGTCATCGAACGCCCTCCGATTCCGCCGGCAACGGAGGAAGGACGACCGACCAGGTAGGGGTGGGTAGCCCGCTCCCGGTCCACGGAAGCTCGGGCCGATAGGTCGGGTGGTACGGGACGCCCGGCGGATTCGTGACGACGGCTGGGATTCCGCTGACGTGGTCGGTCGACGTCGAGTCGAACCCGAGGAAGGCGGCCCGCAGGCTCGTCGGCCGTCCGGGGATCGACGCGGGGATCTCCGCCGCCTTGGTGACCTCCCCGATCATCTGCTGCTTCATGGTCATCATGCGAGCGTAGTAGCGGCCCACGGTGCGCATGACGCTCCCGCCGTTCTTGCTCCCGAAGAGGAGGAGCACGCCGACTGCGGCGATGATGACCCAGTCGATATCGGAGAAGAGCGCCATCGACCTAGTTCACCCCGGTTTCGCGAGGGGGATGGACGCCGGCCGCCGGCCCCGTCGGATTTCGTAGCGCGACGCGACGTAGGCGCCGCCGAAGTAGAGGGCCATCATCGGGACCGCGATGAGGATCATCGTGATGCCCGAGTTGTCGGGCGTGATGATCATCCCGAAGATCAACGACCCGATCACGGCGGCCCGCCAGTGCTTCTTCCAGGTAGACGCCTCGACCACGCCGAGCCGGGTCAGCGCGTAGATGAAGACCGGTAGCTCGCAGACGATCCCGAATGCGAGCGAATACAGGAGCGTGAACGTGACGAAGTCCTGCACCCCCATCACGGGGGCCAGGCCGAGCGCCCCCACGTACTTGAACAGAATAACGTAGGTGAACGGGGTCAGGATGAACAGCCCGACCAGCATGCCCGTCGCGAAGAGGAGCGTCGCCGGGATTCCGATGCTGCGGATCAGGCGGCGCTCGTTGCGACGGAGCGCCGGCACGAGGAACGCTCCGAGCTCGTGCACGATCCACGGCATGCCGAGGATCGCCGTGAGAAGGAGACCGATCTCCAGCTCGACCATGACGGAGTCGCCGACGCCGATGTTCAGCAGCTGCACGCCAGACGGGAGCATGTAGGCCTGGAGCCACGCGAAGACCTGCGCGGTCACGTTGTAGAAGAGATTGGGAATCGGCAGCGGAACGACGGTCGTGAACGGGCCGAGCGTGAAGGGGACGAGCTGGATCTCGAAGACCAACAGGAACCCGAACAAAGGGCCCAAGACCAGGGCGATGCGGTAGAGGCGGCGGCGGGCCTCCGAAAGGACGGAAAGGAGTCGGTCCAGGTCCCCCATCGATGTTCGACCGACCTCCCCTGTGCATTGGTTCGAAGTCTGTTCGCGTTCGTCCGCTGGCGATCGCCGCCTCCACGGCCAAGGTCCCGCTGGGTGCGGGAGGACCTAGCGTGGGCTCCCGGGGGCCGCAGCGCTCGGGGCGGCCGGTGCCGAGGCCAGGGTCACGTTCCCCTTCGCATTCTCCGCGGCCTGCTGGGCTTTGATCTCGTTCTCGACCTCGAGCTTGCCCCGCTTGAACTCCCCGGTGGAGCGCCCGAGGTTACGGGCCAACTGCGGGATCTTGGTCGACCCGTAGAGCAGAACGCCCGCGACCACCGCGATAATCAGCCAGTCGTCGATTGAGTCGAACATCGTCTTACCTCGGCGGACCACCGAGGCGGGGACGATATGGCGTTCGTACGGGGGGGCCCTACGAATACCGACCGTTCGTATCGTCGGGGGATAAAGGGCCTACGCGGCCCCGACCATGACACCCTCGTGCCCGGTCGCCACCGCTCGGTCGATCCCGATCTCGGCGAGCAGGCCGAGCGCCGCCGCGGCCCTCTGGAGAGCGAGCGTCGAGGCGTAGACGCCGTTCTTGCGCGCGCCCGCCTTGAGGCGGTCCCCACACTCTACGCTCGTCGCCCAGAGCTGGGTCGAGACGTTGTAGACCTCGCAGGCCTTGTCGAGCGAGGGACGCATCAACGCCTCGATGACCTCCTTGAGCGCCGCTTTGAGCGGCGGCAAGAGCGAAACGAGCGGCTCGGTCCCGTCGAGCTTCGATGGTTCGGCGTTGAGGCGAGTGAGCGTCTCCCCGAACAGGGTGGAGAGCTCTTCCAGGGCGTGGACCACGACCCGCCACTCGAGGAGCTGACGGGGGTCGGGTAGGCCGATACGGCGAGCGAGCGACCAGTCGCGGCTCGCGAGGAAGAGCTGGCGGACGAGGAGCGCGAGGACCTTGTTCGCTTCCTCCTCGAGCGTCGTCAGGCGTCGCGTGCGGGTCCGGCGGCGGAGCAGCTCCTCGGTCTCCTCGAGGAAGGCGATCAGGATCATCTTCATGCGTTGGACCAGCTGGGGGAGCTCGTACTTCGACGGGTCGATGAAGTTCTGGAGCAAGATGCGGTTCGGCTCCTGGGCGACCACGCTCACCCCGAGGAGTCCGCGCGCGGTGGTGGTCAACTCCTCCATTCGGTCCCCCCCGATCGGCACGTCCGTGCGGATCTCGATCGCGTCGTGCCCGACGCGGTACGCCCCCACGATCAACCGCTCGAGGACCCCCGGCGTGTCGAAGGAGTGGGCCTGGACGAGGAAAGGCGCCCCGGCGAGGGAGGCACCGGGAGCGGGCGCGGGCTTCAAGTACAGCGTACCATCGTCGTTCTGGTCAAAGACGATGAGGTCCCCCGGACGCAGATTCATCGCCTCCGCCCACGGTTTGGGCAACGTGACCGCGATCGACGAATGTCCCGCTTTCAATACGCGCCGCTCTCGACTTGGAGTCGCCCACGCCATTGTTCAAAGCTCCGTGTAACCTACTACGAGGTCCGTAGGTTACACACGAGGTCTGATTTGAATGTTGCGCTCCGGACGGAGCGCTCGTTTCGCTCTACGGTGTCTTGGGCGGAGGACCGGGGGGCAGGGGTGCTGACGGCGCTGTAGGTCCGCCACCGGCCGAAGGGGGCGTCTCCTCAGGGTATCCGAGCCGCTCCGGGGGCATTTCGTGCAACGATCCCTTACGCTGGCCCGTCGCAAAGCCGAGCACCAGTGCGAGGACCACGAGAGCGACGATCGTGCCGGTGATGACGTAGACGGGCCAGCCGACTTGAACGGTCGTCCCTCCCCCGGTCAGATTGGCGGGTGCGGGAACCCCGAACCCCAGCGCATTGTACATACCGAGGGAGAAGTGGCCTGAGACATTGCAGACGAACTCGTACCAACCGACCGGGGGGCTCGGGAACGTAATCGTGGTCTGGCCGACCCCGAGGAGCCCGACGCTCGTGTAGAAGGGATGTTGTGCGAAGTACTCCGAGACGTCATCGCCGTAGGTCGACATGTCAATGGCTACCCCTTGTACCGAGGAGAGCGTGAACGTGTGAGGCGTACTCACGGTATCGACGAACGTCAAGGTGATGTTCGCGTTTGGCGCGAGTTCGTTCGTGCTCACGACGAACGCGAAATTGCTCGCCGTGACCGTCACGCTCGTCGGGAGCGCGCCCTGGGGCGTTGCCCTGAGGCTTTGGTCGGTCGCCGGCACGATGAACCCGAGCCACCCGATGCCCGCCAGCACGACGATGGCGAGGACGATAGTGATGGATGGGAAGTAGGCGAGGAATCGCGCGTGCGGTCCGCGCGGGTTCGATGATTTCGCGGCCACGTGACGGGGCGAGCAGGGCGGGTGGGGTTCAAGCCCCCTTGGTACGAACCGGCGGCCCCCGCGGGGGAGGGGAAGGGGCCGAAGGTTCGTACGGCGGGAATATGTAGGAAGCCACCCGCATAAGGGCCGTGTCCGGTTCGTCGGCGTCCTTCCTCGCTCCCCTGAGCGCCTCCTTCGCCTTCCTGCCGGGCGCCATCCCCGGCGCAACGGACCTCGCCCAAGAGTCTCCCATCATCTGGGTACTGACCGGCCTCGCGGCCGGCGGTGCCGTGATCACGTTCGCGTTCCTGGTGTATGGCGTTCTTAGATTCCGTGACCGAACGACGAAGGGTCGACGCTATGGTTAGCCGCACGAACAAGATCGAGATCGGCTGGACCTTCGCGGTGGTCGTCCTGCTCGTCGGGCTCGTGGTCTGGTCGACCTTCGTGCTCTTCAACATCAGCGGGACGCCGCCGCCGGGGAACCCGACCGAGTTCGTCAAAGTCGTCGGGGAACAGTGGTCGTGGGAGTTCTGCTACTACTCGAACAACTCCTGCTTCACGTCGCAGTACAACTCCCAGACGAACACCGTGACCGGAGGCGCTTTATGGGCCAGCGCGGGCGCGGTCGTACAGATCAACGTGACTTCGGTCGACGTCGACCACTCGTTCTACATGCCCCAGTTGGGGGTGCAGATCAACGCGATTCCCGGGGTCGTGAACACGATCAACTTCCAGGTTCCCTCCAACGCCGCGCCGGGAACGCAGTACATCATCGAGTGCACCGAGTTCTGTGGCACCTTCCACGGAACGATGCGCTCGTTCCTCGTCGTCACGTAGGCGCCCCCACGGGCCCATTCGGGCGCGGTCGATGGGACGGCCCCATAACGGGACCACCCACGCTCGCCCCCCCCCGCATGCGCTCGCGTCATGGACGCCCGCGCGCCAAGAGGTCGTGATGCCGGGTCGGCGGGAGAGCCGACCTAGTGATGACCTTCGGGCCCGTCGGTTTTGGGTGGGAAGCGTCCGGTGTAGGAGGCCACAATGACGAGGATCACGCCGACGCCCACGAGCACAGCGGCCGCACCCAGCACCCAGACGAGTACGATCCCCGTGCTCGGTGTGGAGACGGTGGGCACGGGGACGTCGACGTAGAGAAAGCCGAACATTCCGCTCGCGAAGTGACCGGGCTCCTCACAAATGTACATGTAGATTCCCGGCCCGCTTATCGTGAAATTCGCCCAGACCGAGGCTCCACCGGGGACCGTCACGTTCGTGAGGGGGGCGTGCGCCGCGAAGTAGGCAGTGTAGTTCGAGATGCTGACGGTCACGTTCGACTGGGGGGCCAGCGTGAATGTGTGAAGGAGCCCTCCCAGGTTGATGACCTGCACGTGGACCAGGATAGGGAAGTGCATTCCACCCAACGTCTCGACATAGATCGACGAAGGCACGTAGGTGAGAGAGTCGGTCGTGTTATCGCTCGTCGTCGCGTTCCCGCCGGGGGAGGGGCTGACCGTGACGAACCCGTACATGCCCGCCTGGAACTGGTAGGGGACGATCGAGACGAACTCGAACCGCCCGACACTGTCCGCCCCGGTGAAAGTGACCGCCACGCTCGCGTTCTGCCCGCCGGCAAGCGTCGTGTTCGCGAGCGAGCCGTTCACCGCGAAGTAGGCATCGAGCTGGCTGGGTGACCATCCGGGGTTGAGCGTAACGTTCGGCTGGCGGGCCATGGTGAAGGAGTGGTTGTAGGTACCGAGGTTCGACAGTTGGAAGGTCAGCGTGGCACCGGCGCTAGTGGCGATCGCCGCGGGGACGAACGCCGGACCGTCCGTCATGTTCACATCCACGACCGGATCGTTCCGAGGCGATGGAACGACCTGGGCCACCCCGACCGAGGGGCCCACGCGGAACGTTCCGGGGACGAGCGTCGCGGACGCGAGCGTTGCGCTCGCGAGCAAGAACCCGGCGATGACCCAGGGGGCGGCGAGCCGCCAGGGCCGGACTCTCGACGTGCGGGCGTCCGAGCTCACAGTACTCCCCGGCAGGGCTCCGACCGAGACGGCGTTGATATGACCGATGTACGAATCGTCGGGGGTCGCTTTCCCTGAGCGTTACGGGGCGGTCGGGGGGGCGGGGCCTTCGGCGGAGTCGACGCGACGCAGCAACTGCGTCGTGACCTCGACGAGCGGGTGATGCGCGCTCTTGTCGATCTCGATGTCGGCGAGCGAGGTCAGGTGGTGCGCGCGCGCGGTCCGCTCGAGTCCGGTCTCGATCCGGTCGAACTTCTCGGGATCCGAGCAGGTGAGGATGAAGGCCTGGAGCTGAGCGAGGCCCATCTCCCGGGCCGCGAGGGCTCGATGGTGGCCGTCGATCAGGATCCATCGGTCGCCCTTCTCGAGGACCAGGAGCGGCTCCGCGAAGCCGCGTTCGAGCTCGTAGCGTCGGCCTTCGAGCTCGTCCTCGAAGACCTTCCACTGCGTCGGGCTCAGCCGGGCGAGCGGGACCAACCCGTGACGGTACGTGAACTCGAAGCCGTAGCGCTCGTGGAGCAGGTGTTTCAGCGTGTCCGCTTTGACCGGCGTCGCGCGCTCGAAATGCGAGCGGACGATGTCCAGGTTGGAGATGATGCCGCACAAGCGACCCTCCTCGTCCACGATCGGTAGGTCCCGTAGCCCGAATCGGAACATGATCCGCGCCGCGTCGTCCATGGCGGTGTCGGGCCGGGCGGTGTACGTTCCTGGGCGGAGGATCGCGCGCAAGGGGAGGTTGGCCCGCTCGCGCGCGCGCAAAAGCTCCTTCGTGCTCACGAACCCCACGAGCTTTCCGGTCGCGTCGGTGACAGGGAAGCCGTGGTGACGGCTCCGGGTGACTTGCTCGATGGCCTCTCCGATCGTGGTCGACTCGGTGACGTGCTCGACCGAGAGGACCATGTAGTCCCGCACGCGGGCCGTGCTCATGCCGGCTCGGGCCCTACCTCATCCCGCAGATAGGCGGTAAGGAGGTGGCAGATCGACAGGTGCACGTCCTCGGTGTGCTGCATCGAGTCGGACGGGACGACGAGCGGGACATCGACCATCGATTTGAGCTTCCCACCCCCGATCCCCGTGAGACCGATCGTGAACATTCCGCCCGCGCGCGCGACTTCGACCGCGCGCAGCACGTTCGGGGAGTTGCCGCTCCCCGAGATCGCGAAGACCACATCGCCCCTCTCGCCGAGCGTGAGGAGCTGTTCCGCGAAGCCGACGTGGTAGTCGAAGTCGTTCGCCCAGGCGGTGATCGTCGGCACGTTGTCGTTGAGCGCAAGGCAGCGGAACCGTCGGCCGGGCTGAGGGGCGTGGCCCATCGTTCCCTTGGCGATGTCGACGACAAAATGGGAGGCGGTCGACGCGCTCCCTCCGTTCCCGAGGAAGAATATCGTTCGACCCTGGCGCCGCGCGCGCAGGAGCTCGGGAACGATGCGGGCGATCGCCGTTTCGATGTACGGCGCGTCCAGCGCCGCCTTCGCCTCCGCGAGATAGCGGCGAGTGAACCCCTCGAGGCCTTCCTTCGCTGTCATCGCCCGACGAAAAGAATCCGAGAACCCTCGGCCGAAATTCGCACCGCTGTGCGCGGGCGAGGTAAGAGCGCGGCCTCTATTTGACGGGTCCGCTCAGGGGGGTGGACGAGCAGGAGGAATCCTCCACCCCCGGCCCCCGCGATCTTCCCGCCGTAGGCTCCCGCCGCCTTCGCCTGGTCGTACAGTTCATCGATCAGCGAGCTCGTGATCCCCGTGGAAAGTCCTCGCTTGAGATGCCATCCCTCGTCGAGCACCTCCCCCAACCGCTTCCACTGAGAATGGGCGATGGCGTCCCGTGCGTCCTTCGCGAGGTCGCGCATCCGGTCGAGAGAGGGAACGTTCTCCTGCGTTCGGGCGCTCTGCGTTTGCAGCAAGCCCTGGGCCTGGCGCGTCTGGCCCGTGTAAAAGAGAGAAAGGTGGGCACCGAGGGCCTCGCGGTCCTCGGCCGAGATCGGGATCGGCGCCGCCCGAACGGTCTCGTCCGGGTGGAACTCGAAGAACTGAACGCCTCCGAACGCGGCGATGTACTGGTCCTGCTTGCCCAGCGTTCCCTTGAGCTGGTCGATCTCGATCTCGCAGGCTTCCCGCGCCAATTCCGCCGGGTCCTTGAGGACACCTCGGTAGGCGTATAGCGCCTGGAGGAGGCCGACGGTCAAGGTCGACGACGAGCCGAGGCCGGTACCTTCCGAGGGGATGTCGGCGACCGTGTGGACCTCGACACCGCCGGTGACCCCGGTACGGCGCATCGCCTCCCGGATGAGCCCGTGCTGAAGCTGCTCGAGGTGCTCGACGTTTTCCGTATGGGAGTAGGCCGCCCGGATCGTATGGTCGAATTTCGTGCTCACGAGAACGTGGATGTATCGGTCGATGGCCGCGCTCGTCACGGCCCCGCCGCCGTGGTGCCGGTAGTAGGAGGCCAGGTCGGTCCCACCCCCGGCGAAACTGATCCTGAGTGGGGTCCGCGTGATGATCACGCGCGGTCGACCGGGCGACTCGCTTTATCCTTCTCGGTCCGCCGAGTGACCCCATCCCATCTCGGCCGACGCCGACGAGGGGAGCGCTCTGGGTGTCCAATGAGGACGCCGGCCGTAGAACGACCGGGCGGTCGCGACCAGGTCGCCGATCGGTTCGAGACCCGGCAGGATCTCCCGGAAGGCCACGGCTCGTCGGTCCAAGATCACGGCAATCCCGCGGTCGTTCGCGGAGCGGATCATCCGTCCATACGCCTGGGCGATGGCGCGGCGGGCCACCGCCTCGTAGGCGTACGCCCACCCCTGGCCCGTTCGCCTATCCAAGTAGCGACGGAGCGCGTCACGACGAGCGGTAGGGCGCGGGTACGGGATCCCGACGAGGATGACCGCCTCCAGCTCCTGGTCGGGGAAGTCGATGCCTTCGGCCACGCGGCCGCCGACCACCGCCAGGATCGCGCCGGCACCGGGCTCCGTCTTGAACCCCTCGACCGCCCGCCACAGGTCGCCCGAGGAGAGGTGCGGATGCTCTCGGATCGAGTTGGGGGGGAGCGAGCGTCTGCAATCCCGCCTTCAAGATCCGGTCGAGGAGGTCGAAGCTCGGGAAGAACACCGCCGTCTTCACCGGGAGCGCCTGGAGCGTCGATGCGATCCGGTCCGCGAGTTGGGTGACCGCGTCCGGGTTGGCGTGGATCACTTCGAACTGCGTGGTCACAGTCGGGTCAAAAAGGAACTTCACGTTGCCGGGGGGGAAGTGGGAGGGAACGTCCAACAGCGGGGTCTCCCCCCCCAGCCCCAAGCTGTCACGGTATTCGACGAGCGGCTGGAGCGTCCCGGACATATGCACCGCGAGGTGGCAGTCCGCGATCGGGGCGGCGGGCCGCGCGGAATCGAGGGCGAACGCCTCGAGCGCGGGTCGAGGGGCCCGCGTCGCGAGCTTAGCGTAGTCGGGTCCCTCCAGTTGCGGCCACGACAGCAGCGTGAGCGCCACCGTCTGGACCCACGATCGAGGAAGGTGACGTTCCCGTCGCCGCTCGTCTTTCAAGTTCTCCCCCCAGGTCGCGAGCGCTCCGATCCACCGGTCCAAGCGATGGGAGGTCCCTCCGAGCGCCGTGAGAAGGGCATCCTCCAGCACGTTCGGAGGGAGAATCGCATCGTCCTCCCGCCCCATCGATTGGACCAGCTCGTCGATCGCGGCGTGGACGATGTCCAAGAAGCGGCTCGCGCTCGGTCCGTCCGGCAGCTGGAAGTCCCGGTCGGTCAGTTCGGCGCGGGCGCGTCTCACCGAGCTCAGCGGCAAGGCCACGCTGGTCAGGTCTCGGAGGTACTCGGGTAGCTGGTGGGCCTCGTCGATCACGAGGTCGATGCGGCCGGGCGCCCGGTTGAGCCAGCGGAGCAGGGCCCGGTGAACATGCGGGTGGAAGAAGAAGGCGTAGGGCGCCGTGACGACGCGGGCGGAAGGAAGGAGCCGCTTCGTGAGCTCGTACGGGCACAGATTCTCGTTCGCGCACAAACCGTCGAACTCCGTGGGGGTGAGGGTCTTGCTGACGAGCCGCTCTTGGACGCTCTCGAGGTCTGCTTGCAGGACCCGGGCGTAGTAGGCACACCCGTCTAGGTCGACCAGGTCAACCACGCCCCCCTCGGGAAGCTCGGGGGGAGGGAGGCCCGTGCTGCCCTCGGCGGACATCTTCTCGGTCGCCCGCTTGCGGTCCGCGCACAGCTGGCCGTGCTCCTCGGCGGTCGCCCCCTTGATCTCCGCCTCGTTCGCGAGAAGGAGGCAGCGGGAGGCCCGGCCGGCGAGGCCCACGACGAGGGGGGGTCGTTCCATTCGGTGGGCGATCGCCCGGATCTCTTGCACGATTTTGACCTCCTGCGAGTGCGCCCGGACGAGGTAGAGGATCGCGTGGTCCTCGCGTTCGGCATGTTCCAGAAGCGGGGCGAGGGCTGCGACGGTCTTCCCGGAGCCGGTGGGAGCGTTCACGACGAGCGAGCCCCCGCTTCGGGTGAGCCTCTCGATCGCCGCCACGACCGAATCCTGACCGGGCCGGATGCGGTAGGGAAACAGACGGGCGGTGGTTCCCGTGGGATCGATGTTCGGACTCACACGACTTCGGCCGTCAGAGCCGAGGTCGAGGCTTTGAAGCTAGGGGTTCAGTGGCAGGCGCCTGGACGGCGAGGGTCGATATCGTGGCCGACCGAAGGGGGTCCTCCCCGAGAGGACTTAAGCCTCCGTCGGACCCCATCGGAAATATGGCCGAACGCGAGGAGCCGGTCGTGATCGTCTCCTACGACCCCAACTGGCCCGACTGGTTCCGCCGGTCGGCGATCCCGCTGCGTCGGACCCTCGGGGATACCGCGCGCCGGATCGACCATGTGGGCTCTACGGCCATCCCGGGGCTCGAGGCGAAGCCGGTCATCGACATCCAGGTCTCGGTCACCGCCCTCGAACCTTCCGAGCCCTACCGAGTTCCTCTTGAGAGGGCGGGCTGGCGCTTCCACCCGGAGAATCCCGACCGATCCAAGCGCTACTTCCGCGAGCCCGAGGGCGACCGGCGGGCTCACCTTCACGTCCGCCCGCTCGGAAGCCTCGACGAACAGCTCACGCTCCTCTTCCGCGACTACCTCCGTAGCGACCCCGATGCCCGCGCCGAGTATGCCCGCGAGAAGGTGCGCTTGGCGACGCTCTTTCGGGACGAACGCTCGAAGTACGTCGAGCGCAAGGGCCCGAAGGTGTGGCAGCTCCTCGAGAAGGCCCACGACTGGGCCCAGGCGACCGGGTGGTCGGCCGGACCGTCCGACGCCTAGCCCAGCAGGTAGCGTACCCCGTACGGTCCGCGCGGCATCGTCCACGTGACCGAGCCCTGGTCGCACGCCACGTCGCACGCCCCACACTCGACGCAATCTTCGTAGCGGAAGACGAGCTTCCCTTCGATCCGCTCGTAGCACTTCGCCGGGCAGACGACCGTGCAGAACGAGTGCGGACAGCGCGCGCAGACCGGCGGCTTCACGGTGATGTGCGCGTGCTCGCGCGCGTCGGTCGTATAACGCAGAGTGGCGAGCCGCTGTTTGATCTCGATCACGCCCGGCTCGGTCATCCCGTTCCGCCTCCGCCCCCGGCTCCGCGCCCTACGGGAGTTTCTCCAATAGTTCGAGGTCCGCGCGGACGGCCTTGACGCTCGCCTGGAACGCCGCCTTCTCGCGCTCGGACAACTGGACCTCGACCACGCGCTCGACCCCCTTCCGTCCGAGAATCGCCGGGACCCCAATGGTCACGTTGCGTTCGCCGAACTCGCCGGCGAGGCGGGTCGTCAGCGGCAACAGGCGTCGCTCGTCCAGCGCAACAGCACGCACGAGCTCGGTCTGGGCGGCGGTGGGAGCGTAGAAGGCACTTCCGGTCTTAAGGAGGTTCACGATCTCCGCCCCCCCGGACTTCGTTCGTTGGACGATCCGTTCGAGCTCGGCTTCGGACATCAGGCGATCCAGGGGCACCCCGCTCACGCTGGTGAGAGAGAGGATCGGGACCATGGTGTCGCCGTGCGTCCCGAGGACGAATCCGGTAACGTCTCGGCTGGATACCTCCAGGGCCTCGGCGACGAACGCACGGAAACGGGCGGTGTCGAGGGTTCCGGACTCGCCGAAGACGTGCGGGAGTGGTAGACCGCTCACATGCTGGAAGTGCTGCGTCATGACGTCGACCGGGTTGGTGACCACCAAAACAATCGCCTCCGGAGCCCGCACGCGCACGGCCTCAGCGTGCCCACGAAGGATCTTCGCGTTGACGCCGAGGAGGTCCGAACGACTCATGCCGGGCTTGCGCGCGATACCGGCGGTCTCTACGACCATATCGGAACCCGCGATCGCCGAGAGGTCCGTGGTCCCCCATACCTTGGTCGCAAAACCGAGGATCGGGGCCGACTGCTGGATGTCGAGGCCCTTCCCCTGGGGGAGCCCGTCGACGATATCGATAAGGACGACCTCGCCGGCCAGGTCGGACTCGGCCAATCGCTGCGCCAGCGACCCACCGACGTTCCCCGCGCCCAGCACCGCGATCTTCGTCAACCCGACCATAACAACTCCGTTCCTGTCGGACCGCCCGCCCCGTAATATCTCTTCGGGGCCGTTTCACGTCGGTCGAAAGGTTGATTCGAATCCGGGGCCCTCTCCGTTGACCGTGCCCGATGTCGGGGTAGTGCTCCAGAATGTCCAGGAGCGAGAGAAATGGCGCCGGCGGGTGGCGCTCTTGGAGACCGCCTTGAATGAGGTACGGGACCGGCGCCAGCGACTCGAACGTCGGCTCACGCGGCTCAAGCGGGAGATGTCACGGCTCAACATCCTCACGCGGACGGCCCGCACGGCCGCCTCGTCCGTCTCCGTGCGGGAGGTGATCGATGGCCGCCGCGCTCCGCCCTTCAACCGATAGGGCCAGCGTGCTCGCCTTCGAGCGGAGGCAGATGGAGATCGAGATCGACAAGCTCCGCCGGGAGGAACAGGACCTCGCCGAGAAGGTCCGCCGGGCCCGGGAACAGGTCCGCTACTACTCCTCCATCCTCCAACGGATGAAGATCGAGCTCTCCGGGACCCCGAACCCGAACGAGATCGTCCGCCGCCTCCGCTAGCGGGAACTCCCGTGCGCGTGGTCGTCTATGGCGCCGGCGCTGTCGGGTCGCTGTTCGCAGCCCTGCTCGCGCGTGCGGACGAGGAGGTCCTCGTGGTTGCCTCGCCGCAGCATGTGCGAGCGATCCAGGAGGGGGGGCTCCACGTAGAAGGGTCGGTGGAGGGGACCTGGAGGGTCGCCGCCGTCGAGGAGCTCACCGGTAATCTCGTCGCGGACATGGTCCTGCTCACCGTCAAGTCCTTCGACCTCGACCGGACCGCCCGGCGCCTCGCTTCCGTGCTCGGGCGTCCTACCCCGATCCTTCTGCCCCAGAACGGCCTCGGGATCGAGACGATCGTGGCGCGTGCGTTCGGAGAGCCGGTCGAAGGCCGTGCGCTCCCCCCTCTTGTACGGGCGGTCAACACGCTCCCGGCGACCCTCGTCTCGCCCGGTCGGGTCCGCTACGCCGGCTCCGGAGAGATCCGGCTCCCCGAGCCAAAGGGCGAGGAGGCGGCCGACCGAGCGATTCGGGGATTCTACGACCTGTTCGAGCGGGCGGGCCTACCCGTGCGCTACGTCCGCGCCTTCGAGACCGCCCTTTGGACGAAGGCCGTGGTCAACGCCGCCATCAACCCGGTCACGGCTGCGTTTTCCGTTCGGAACGGGGCCCTCGCCTCGCCCCCGTACCGCGAGCTCGTTGAGGCGCTGGTCGCGGAAGGGGTTCAGGCCGCACGGGCCGCCGGCCACGAGTTGGATCCCGCGGCCACTCGGGAAGAGATGTGGCGGACCGTTCGGGCGACCGCCGCCAACCGTTCGAGCATGCTCCAGGACGTCGACCGTGGACGACCCACGGAGATCGACGTGATCTCGGGAGCGCTGTTGGACGCGGGCCAGGCCCATGGCATCGCGATGCCCGAGACCGCCGCGATCATCGGAAAGGTCCGTTCCCGCGTCGCCTCGGCAGGGCAACGCTCATAGTCCATAGACCATCGCGGGACGATGGCAGCGAAGCGCGGGATCCAAGAGGCCCCGGTGCGCGGCCGACGCGTCCTCGTCCGGGTCGACTTCAACGTCCCGCAGGACGAGCACGGGCTGATCGCTGACGACCGGAGGATCCGCGAATCGCTTCCGACGCTGAACCATCTGCGAGCCGCCGGGGCCCGGACGATCCTCCTGACGCACTGGGGGAGGCCGAACGGGCACCACGATCCCCGCTACAGCTTGAGACCAATCGCCCATCGGTTGAGCGCGCTCCTGGGTCAGCCCGTACCCCTCGCGTCGGACATCGTGGGCTTCCAGGCGATCGAGGCGTCGGCCCGTCTCCATAACGGCGAGTTCCTGCTCCTCGAGAACCTCCGGTTCCATCCGGGAGAGGAGGCGAACGACCCGACGTTCGCCGGTCAGCTGGCCCGGCTCGGTGAGCTCTTCGTCGAGGAGGCGTTCGGAACCCTCCATCGCGCGCACGCCTCCACCGTCGGCGTGCCGCGGCTGCTCCCGTCGTTCGCGGGTCTCTTGGTCGAGCGGGAGGTGCTCGAGCTTTCCCGCATCCGTGACCATCCCGAGCGGCCCTACGTTGTCCTCGTGGGCGGAGCCAAGGTGCGTGACAAGTTGCCGCTCCTCACGAGCTTCGTGGGCCGCGCCGAGACGGTCATTGTCGGAGGCACGCTCGCGTTCCCGTTCTTGGCCGAGGCGGGCCGTACCCTCGGAGCGACGCCGACCGAGGAGGGGGAGGGAGAGGCCGTGCGTTCGTTCCTTAAGGAGGCGGAGGCCGGGGGAACCCGTGTGGTACTGCCGGTCGACCTCGTCGTCGAACTCCCGAACGGTGAGGTCCGGTCGTGCGCCGTGGACATGCTCCCCCCCGAAGGGATCGCCCGGGACATCGGACCGGAGAGCGTCCGCGTGTTCCAGGCGGCGCTCGAGGGGTCCAAGACCGTGTTTTGGAACGGACCGCTGGGCTCGGCCGAGGACCCGCGGTTCGCGGCCGGAACGAAGGAGGTGCTCCGCTTGCTGGGAACGATCCCGGGTTACCACATCGGGGCGGGCGGTGATTCGGGGAGGGTCGCCCAGGAGCTCGGCGTCAGCGGCTCCTTCCAGTTCATTTCGACGGGCGGCGGCGCGGCGCTCGCGTTCGTCGAGGGAGCGGAGCTCCCCGGCCTCGAGGTGCTACCGAACGCATGAGCTCTGCGTTGCCCATCCGAGCGGAAGGGTCTCGGGTGAGCTCGCGGGTCAGGTAGGCGAGGTAGTCGGGGGCGACGCGAGGAACATCCAGCTCGATGACCTCGGGGACGTCATACGGGTGCCCCTTCTCGATGGCGTGGAATAGGGCGCCGACCCGCTTGGGGAGGGTCTTGTAGACGACGGCGCATTCCTCGGCTCGCTCCACGCGGCCCTTCCACCAATACCACGCCCGTAGCGGTAGGACGTGCGCGCAGGCGGCCAGGCGCGCGCCGACGATGCGTTCGACCTGCTGCTCGGCGACCCTTGAGTCCGGGTACGTCGTGAGCACGAGGCGCATCGGCCCTCTCGCTTCGACCGGGTCGGTGGGAAACGGGCTCACGCGGCCCCTCCGTGGACGACCAACGTTGAACCCGAAGCGTCCACCGTCCTGACGGCGTCGGGGCGGCTCAGCCGGGCGAGGTCAACTACCGCGGCCCGAGCGGGCACCGGGGTGATGTTCCGCATCCGTTGATACTCGGTCTCCCCCTGCCAGGTGGAGACGTTGAGCAAGAGAACGTCGCGGTAGCGGTCCACTCCGTAGGTGTGGGCGTGGCCGGTCACGAGGATATCCGGCGCGGGGTCGATCACAAGCCCGTCGCGGACAAGGGGGGCCAGCGGCGTTCGTCCCCCGTAGATCGGGGCGAGGTGGCGCATCGCCAACATCCGCTTCATGACCTCCGTGGGGCGGGCGTAGGACGCGCCGGGCAAGGCGGGGATAAGGTCGTCGAAGCTTCGGCCGTGGTACGCCTCGACGAGGGCACCGTAGAGCGAGAACGTGGACGGGTTGGCGAGCGAACGCACGTTCGATGGCAGGCACTTCGCGACCGAGGGCGCCAGGGCCGGCTGCGGTTCGGCCGGGCTCACCGCGTCGTGGTTACCGGGGATCACGACGATCGTGAGACGGGAGGGTAGTTCCTGAAGGCGACGACCGAGCTCCGTGTACTGCTCGAGGATGTCGGCGATCGCGAGGTCGCGTTCCTGGCGAGGGTAGATGCCGATTCCGTCCACCAGGTCCCCCGCGATGATCACAAACTCGATGCCGCGCGCCTCCTCCGCGAGCGGGCCTCGGCCATGGACGAAGTCCATGAGCTGACCCCACGCGTCCGCGAGGAACGACTTCGACCCGACGTGCAGGTCGGAGAGGAAGAGCGCGCGCGCCGCCCGGTCCGCGTGGCCGGGCGGGCGACCGACCGCAACGTCGGGGCGCTCGACCCCCACTGCCCGTGGCAGTTGCTTCGGGTCCTTGGAGAACTCCAGCGACAGGCCGAGGACCTCGTCGGAGAGGAAGGGCCCGCGAGCGAGCGGTGAGTCGCGAGGGATCAGCACGCTCAGGACGCCCGTCTCGTCCTCGACCACGAGGATCGTGTGGTGCTGGCGAGCTGTGGTGCGCACCTCGCGGACCATGCCGATCACGGCCATGGGCGCGGAGCCTCCGCGAGCACCCTCGATCGCCTGCACGTTGGCGAGCGCACTCCTTCCCCTCAGGATGCGGCTCAGGCGAAGGTAGCGATCCGAGAAGAGGCGCCCATACGCCTCGAGGGGGTTCTGATGGGTCGTGGGGGCGCTGAACCCAGAGACCACGAGGCGGAACGGCTCCGCATCGCTCGGTTTAGGAGCCCCTCTGTCTGGGGCCGCCGTGGGAGGTGGGGGCGCACGCAGCGGCGGGCGCGTCGACGCGCGGTCCGCCACGACCTCAGCGACGAGCTCACGCGTCACGAACGGGCTCTCGGGTCCTAGCGTGCTCAAGATCGCCTGGCAAAGGATGAGCGGATGCCGGTCGGCGAGGATGAGGTCGAGCGCATCGACTTCCACAATCTTTTGGTGGGACTCAATGTAGGCCACCACGTGCTCGCGCACGTCGCTCGCCAAGGTCGACCCTCCCCTCTACCGCACCCAGGGATACGTCGCGGACGGAGTTCCCATCGGGACGCCGACGGACGGGGCGCCGCTTATTTCAAGACTCGCGGACGGGGCGAAGCCGCGGGTCCGCCGGCCGCCTCGGGGACGCCCTCAGCGGTAGGACTCTTTGGTGTACGAGGCGCCCGGTGGGTACTTCGCCTTGAGGTGCTGGATAAGGGAGTCGGGCGCTCGGTTGACGTGGGCGGCGTACCACTTCACGACCACATCGCGCAACGTGGACTGCAGCGCCTTCTGGTCGACCTCGTGCTCCGCCGCGTCGATCAGGACGGCCTGGTTCATCGTGCGCATCCAACCGGAGTAGCGGTGGTAGCTCTCGCCTTCGCTCCATTCGAAGATCCCGCGGAAGCGCCCGCGGCCTTCCGCATCTCGGTAGTACCAGAAGCGGAGCCCATAGCCGACCCATCCGGCCGCGCGGTCGGCGAGCTCGATAGCAGACAGCGAGCCGAAGTCGAAGTTCTCACGGAGCGACCATTGGTTTGGGTACTCCACGAACGTCGCGAAGAGCGTCGCGGTGGGTTCGAGGGTAAGGTGGACCGAGATCGATTCGAACTGGTTGTGGACCTCCCACAGGTCCTCGAGGAGCCGGCGATTGACCGAGGCGCGGTGGCTCAGGTCCTTCTGCTCACTGCGCTCTTCCTTGACGGCGACGGCCTGGACCTTCTCGAGCTCGTTCTTCAGGCTCTCCGCGAAGTCGTCCGCGTGAGGGCTGGAGGGGCGTGCTCGGGTCTGTCGTGTGCGTCGGGATCGGCGGACTGGCATCGATGAATCAGCTCCGACCGGCGTTAGACGGCCGCCCTATATCACAGTTCGAATCCTCACGCACGGTCGGTCGCTCCACCGCTCCGTCAGCGTCGGGAGGGGGTTACGCACCCCTTTAAATACCCAAGCCCACTCTCAATTCACGAGAGGCACCGGAGACGAAGGGGAGGTTCCCCGCGTCGTTACGTCCGGAATCACGACTCATGATCCACCCTGGTCCCAGTCGTAGGCTCCGCGGCTTAGTCGACGTGCGGACCCATCCCTGACCCGTCTCCGGCGAGACGCCGCCTAAAGGCGGCCGGCCTCTCGAACACGGAGAAGAAACCACATGACGAACGATCCCAGCGCCGCCAAGTACCAGATCCGAGCCCACATTGCCGCCGAAGGCGTCATCGACAAGCCCGACGTCGTCGGCGCCGTCTTCGGACAGACCGAAGGTCTGCTCGGAGACGAGCTCGACCTACGTGACCTCCAGAAATCCGGACGCATCGGCCGCATCGAGGTCGATATCGATAGCCGCAAGGGCAAGAGCGAAGGGGAGATCATCATCCCCTCCTCGCTGGACCAGGTCGAGACCGCCATCCTCGCTTCGGGCCTAGAGACCGTAGACCGTATCGGCCCCTGCCGGGCCAAGATCGAGATCGTCTCGGTCGAGGACATTCGTATCTCCAAGCGCCTGAAGGTCGTAGAACGCGCGAAGTCGATCCTCGCGAAGCTGCAAGAGGAGTCGAAAGGCGTCGGCATGGACCTGGCCGAGGCCGTCCGCAAGGCGGTCCAGGTCGAGGAGATCACTACCTACGGGCCCGAACACCTACCCGCCGGCCCGAACATCGACCAGGCCGATGCGCTGATCGTGGTCGAGGGACGCTCCGACGTGCTCAATCTACTGCGATGCGGGATCAAGAACGTCATCGCGGTGGAGGGGACGAGCGTCCCGCAGACGGTGAAGGACCTTTCTCGCGGCAAGACCGTGACCGCCTTCACGGACGGGGACCGAGCGGGCGAGCTCATCCTGCGGGAGATGCTCCAGACGATGGACCTCGACTTCGTTGCGCGGGCCCCGCGCGGGAGCGAGGTCGAGGAGCTGACGCAAAAGCAGCTTCTGAAATGCCTGCGGAACAAGATCCCCATCAACCAGTACCTCGAGATGACAGGATTCGACTCGACCGGATCGACGCGCGGTCCGATGGACGACCGGGGCGAAGGCGGGCCCGGCCCTCAGCGCCAGGACCGCCGCGAAGAGCGCGGCGGACCTCCCCCTCGACGCGAGGACCGAGCTCCCATGCCGATCCCTCGGGCGCTTCCACCGCCTCCACCTCCCCCGCCGCCCCCCGCGGCACCCATGGTCCTGACCCCCGAGCTGCAGCGCTACTTTGACCTGCTGGCGAGCGTGGAGAACTCCTCGCGCAGCCTGGTGATCGGCGAAGGGGACACTGTCATTCAGGAGGTCCCGGTGAAGGACCTGATCGACGCGCTCGCCGGCCTCCAGGCTCCGGCGAAAGCGGTCGTCTTCGACGGGATCGTGAGCCAGCGACTCCTAGACGTCGCTCAAGAGAAGAGCATCGGTACGGTGGTCGCGTCGCGCGTCGGGCCGGTGGGAAAGATCCCGGACAAGGTCCGCATCTTTACCAAGGCCGACCTCGGGGGCCCCGCGAGCTGAGCGCCGCGTAGGGCCTTCTCCCTCGGCAGACCCCCGGCGGTCGGCCGGGGGGCCCTCGAGATGCTCATCGAGATCGTCGTGCTAGCCATCCCGGCGGTCGAGCCACAGGCGGCGGTCGCAGGTTCCTCGTCCATAGGGCCGGGGGGCCCGGACTTGCTTTCCCCAGGTGCCTTCCTAGCGGTAGTAGGTGGCCGGAGGCGCCGCGAACCCTTTTAGGCCATTCCGACGGTAGATATCATCGAGAGACGGTCATGGCCGGGACCAGCAGTAGCCCTCGGCGAGCGCTCGCCTCGCTCGACGAGATGCAGACCACCGAAGACATTCCGATCCCGACGGACCCGCTCGATCGCGTCATCGGTCAGGAAAAGGCGGTCGAGCTCGCCCGCGTCGCGGCGTTTCAGCGCCGCCACCTTCTTCTCGTCGGACCACCCGGTATCGGGAAATCGATGACGGCGCAGGCTCTCGCGCTCCACCTGGAACGGCCGCGAACGGAGGTGCGGGTCGTCCACAACCCGGAGAATCCTGAGCGGCCGACCATCGAGGTCGTCACTCGGGAGGAGGTCTACCGAGAACGCGAAGGAGCGCGCTCGGTAGAAGGGGAGCTGATCGCTCCAACGGAGGCGCCTCCGTCGGTCGCGGATCGGCTGGGCTACCGCTGTGCTCGTTGCAAGTTCTACTCCTCCCCGAACGAGCGGTACTGCCCTAGCTGCGGCAACCCCAAGCAGCTCATCCCCGCTGTGGAGGGTTCGAGCAACCCCTTCCGCGACCTGGTCGGTCCGCTGATCGAGATGACGGTCAACCCTCAAGGCGCGCCCGCGGAGCCCGTCCTGACCACCCGGACGCGGAACGGGGTCGAGGAGGTCGTCGGCTACGAACGAGCGGGCGAGAAGATCAAGGTGCTAGACCAGCGCGCGCTCGAGCGGCGGCGCGCTCAGCAGCGGGAGAGCCCGCGCAAGGTTCTCGTCAAGCTCGACCGAACGACGTTCGTCATGGCGACGGGCGCAAGCGAGACCGAGCTGCTCGGTGACGTGCGGCACGACCCGTACGGCGGGCACCCTCAGCTCGGCTCTCCTCCGTATGAGCGGGTCATTCCCGGTGCCATCCACGAAGCCCACGAGGGCGTCCTCTTCATCGACGAGATCCCGCACATCGGCAGCCTGCAACGGCACATCCTGACGGCGATGCAGGACCGACGCTTCCCCATCACCGGACGCAACCCGCAATCGGCCGGCGCCGCCGTCCGCGTCGACGCGGTCCCCTGCGATTTCATTCTGGTCGCCGCGGCGAACATCCAGGACATCCAGCAGATTCTTTCCCCGCTCCGCTCGCGCATCGCCGGTAACGGCTACGAGGTGCTCCTCGAGACGACCATGCCCGACACGGAGGCGAACCGGCTCAAGCTCGCCCAGTTCTGCGCTCAGGAGATCGCCTCCGACGGCCGTATCCGGCCCGCGGATCGGGCGGCGGTCGAGGAGCTCATCCACGAGGCGGCACGCCGGGCGGAGACGATCGATGGACGGCGCCACGCTCTCACGCTTCGGCTGCGGGAGCTCGGGGGCCTCATCCGCACCGCGGGGGACCTCGCCGCGATCTCGTCGAGCCCGATGATCGAGGCATCCCACGTGCGCGCCGCTCTGGCGAGGGCGCGACCCATCGAGGAGCAGATCCGTGACGCCTACGGCTCCTTCCAGGGCGGGGTCCGCCAGGAGGTCACCGAGGCCCAGCGACAATCGATGGGCTACTACCACTGGAACGAACACCCAGATCCGTCCGGCGCACCCCCCGGCGGCTACGGCTGAGCGGCCTGCCTCCGCCGACAGGCATATCTGCCGGCCGAAGGTGGGGCGCCCCTGTCCGGGCGCGTAGTCTAGTGGTTATGACGTCACCCTGACACGGTGAAGGTCGCCAGTTCGAATCTGGCCGCGCCCACTACTTCCCCGCGATCTCGTTCGCCGCCACCTTCTCATGGAAATCGCGTCGATCCCTCGGCCGCGACCATGCCGGTGAACGGGGGGGGCCGCAGGCCCATCCCGCTGGGGGATCGAGGACCTCCACCCCCGTGGGAGCGGCCACGCGAGGGGTCACGAGGCCGGTCCAGAGACGAGGGTGCGTCACGGGGACTCGGGCGGATGGACACTACGGGAACGGAATTGAAGGGAGATGGAGTTCACGCAATGGCGGATGCCCTTCGGGGTGAACCCCTCTCCCTCGAACACATGACCGAGGTGGCCGCCGCACCGCGCGCAGCGGATCTCAACGCGCATCCCATCCGGGTCGGGGACCCTCTCCACCGCGCCCGGGATCTCGTCGTCAAAGCTGGGCCAACCACACTTAGCGTCGAACTTGTCCTCGGACCGGTAGAGCGGCAGGCCGCAGCGCTTGCACCCGTAGACCCCGGCTTCCGAATGGTGCTCGTACTCCCCGGAGAACGGGCGTTCCGTTCGTCGCCGGACGATCACCGCCTCCTCCGCTCGGGTGAGCGGACGGTACGTTCCGGCGCTCTCGCTCGTCACGTCGAGCGGAACCCACCCCGCCTATTAAGGCGGGGACAGCCGGCTTACGTCCCCTTCTTAAGGTAGGACACGAGCTGGCCGACCGCCGTCTGCGCGTCGCCGTAGAGCATGTGGCAGTTGTCCTTGTAGAAGAGCTCGTTCTCGATGCCGGCGAACCCCTTGCCTTGCCCGCGCTTGATGACGATGACGTTCTTCGCGCGGTCGACGTCGAGGATCGGCATGCCTTGGAGCGCCGAGCCCGCCCGACGCGCCGCCGGGTTGACCACATCGTTCGCTCCGATCACGAGCACGACGTCCGCCTGCGGGAACTGGTCGTTGATCTCGTCCCGGTCGAACAGCTTGTCGTAGGATACGCCCGCCTCCGCGAGCAGCACGTTCATGTGGCCCGGCATCCGGCCCGCGACCGGGTGGATGGCGAACTTGACGTCGACTCCGCGGGATTCCAGCTGATCCTCGAGCTCCTTGACCTTGCCCTGCGCCTGGGCGACGGCCATCCCGTAGCCGGGCGCGATGATGACGTGCTCCGCGTACTCCATCATCACCGCGGCATCCATGGCGCTGATCGGCTTGAGCGAGCCTTCGACCGCGACCCCCTCCTCCTCCTTCGCGCCGAAGGCGCTGAAGAACACGTTGGAGATCGACCGGTTCATCGCGCGGGCCATGAGGACGGTGAGCATCGTACCCGCCGCTCCGACCAGCATGCCCGCGACGACCATCGCATAGCCCGCGTCCCCGAGGGCGCCGTTCACGAGCGCAAAGCCGTCCAACGCGACGGCGATCCCCGTCAGGGCGTTGAACATCGAGATCACGACCGGGATGTCCGCCCCGCCGATCGGGAGCGTGAGCATCACACCGTAGAGCACGACGAGGAAGAAGAACGGCAGGAGCCAGACGGTCGTCTGCTGCCATACCGTCAGGACGCCGAACGCGGCGCCCACGATGAGGATGCCCGTGTTCACGAACATCTGGCCGGGGAAGACGATCGGCCTCGAGTGGATCAGGTCCTGGAGCTTGAGGAAGGCGATGACGCTCCCCGCGATCGAGATCGAACCGATGACCGCTCCTGCGATGCTGAGCGACGCCTCGGCGGGGTCGCTCACGCTCATGAGCAACGCGATCGCCGCGATCGCCGCGGCGGCCCCGCCCCCCATGCCGTTGAAGACGGCGACCATCTGCGGCATCGCGGTCATCTTGACGACGCGGGCCCAGTACCATCCGCCTCCACCGCCGATGATGATGCCGATGGCGATCAGACCGAAGTTCGTGAGGTTGGGGACGAGGAAGGTGACGACGACCGCGATGAGCATCGCGGCGCCCGCCTGCACGATACCCTTGCGCGCGGTCTCGGGCGAGCTCATCGCTCGCAGCCCGAGGACGAAGAAGATCACCGCGATGACGTAGACGGCGTCGACCAGCGGGCTCCAGTCGGTCATGGGGACCCCGCCTTCTTCTTCTGCTTGGAACGGTCAAACATCGCGAGGATCCGCACGGTGACGACGTAGCCACCCGTGACGTTCATCGCCCCCATGATGACGGCGACCAGTCCGATCCCCTGTTCGAGGGGCGTCGTGGAGAGCCCGAGGGCGACGATCGCACCCACGAGCACGATCCCGTGGATGAAGTTCGACCCCGACATGAGCGGGGTATGCAACAGCACCGGGACCCGGCTGATCACTTCGTAGCCGACGAACGCGGCTAGCACCGCGATGAGGATCGCGGTCCACAGGTCGGCGGTCATGGGCTCTTCTCGAGGAGCTCCCGGGTCGGTCCGTGCCGCACTTCACCCTTGGAAACGAGAAGACTCGCAGCGAGGATCTCGTCGGAATAGTCGGTGACGAGCCCCCCCTCCTTGGTCACAAGAAGGGTCAGGAACGATTGGACGTTCTTCGCATACATCTGGCTCGCGTGGAAAGCAATGTCGCTGGGCAAGTTGAGCGGTCCGGCGATCGTGACACCGTTCACATTGATGCGTTCGCCGGGTTTGGTGAGCTCACAGTTGCCCCCGGACTCCGCCGCCAGGTCGACGATGACGGACCCGGGCCGCATCTGCGCCACCGTCGCCGCCTTGACCAGGCGCGGGGCGGCGCGGCCGGGGACGTTCGCGGTCGTGATGACGATGTCGGCCTTGGCGAGCGCGGCGGATACCATCGTCTGCTCCTGGGCTTTCTCGGCGTCCGTCAGTTCCCGCGCGTAGCCACCCTGGCCCTCCGCGTTGATCTGTAGCTCGAGGAACTTCGCGCCCAAGCTGCGGACCTGCTCGCCCGCGGCCCGGCGCACATCGTAGGCCTCGACCTGCGCGCCGAGGCGCCGCGAGGTTGCGATGGCCATGAGCCCGGCGACCCCGGCCCCCAGGACGAGCACCGTGGACGGGCGGATCGTTCCGGCGGCGGTGGTCAGCATGGGAAGGAACTTAGGAGAGAGCTCCGCTCCCATGAGCGCAGCCCGGTACCCGGCGGCCGTCGCCTGGGAGCTTAGTACATCCATGCTCTGCGCCCGGGTGATCCGGGGGAGGAGCTCGAGCGCGAAGGCGGTGACGCCCTTGTCACGGAGCGCACGAATGGCCGGCAGCGATCGATTGGGGCTCATCAACGCGACGAGGACCGTCCCTTTCGGGATCGGGGTGACCTCGTCGACGCTCGGACCCTGGACCTTTACGACGAGCGGACTTGCGTAGACCGCCGCGCGATCGGTGAGGACGGTCGCGCCCGCGGCCGTATACGCCTCGTCCGGGTACCCGGCCGAGACGCCCGCGGTCGATTCGACCACGACTTTCAGCCCGGTCTTGATGAGCGCGGCCGCAACGTCGGGCACGATGGCGACTCTGCGCTCACCGCTCGCCTGCTCCTTTGGAACGCCGACTTGTATGCTCATGATGGTCAAACTGAAATGGACCGAGGCGAGGTTATAATGGGGTAGTGAGCCCGACTCGACTTGTAGGTACGGCCCATCCCCCGGAAGGAACGTGACCGAGACCGTTGAGGTCATAATCGTCGGTGGAGGTATCGTTGGGCTCGCGGCGGCCCGAGCCACGCTCCGTCGCTTTCCCGGGTGCCGGCTCATCGTGCTCGAGAAGGAACCCGCGATCGCCCGGCACCAGAGCGGCCACACCAGCGGGGTGGTGCATACGGGAGTCTACTACCGGCCCGGCTCTCTCAAGGCGCGCCTATGTGTCCGAGGGAGGGAGGAGCTCCTCCAGTTCGCTCGCGACCGGGGGATCGCCCATCGCGTCATCGGGAAGTTGATCGTCGCGACCGAGCCCCGCGAGCTCGCCATGCTCGACGAACTCGAACGGCGGGGCCGGTCGAACGGGGTCGAACGATTGCGACGGATGACCCCTCCCGAGATCCGTGCGGTCGAGCCGGAGGTCCGAGGGATCGCAGCCCTGCACGTGCCGACCGCTGCGATCATCGACTATCCCGCGGTCGCTGCCGAGCTGGCCCTCGATATCGGGAACGCCGGTGGAGCGGTCATCCGCGATGCGGGCGTCAGCGGAATCGTCGACCGCGGGCTCAGGGTCGAGGCCGTCTGCGCGGCGTCGGGGCAGGTCTACTCGGCCCGCCAGATGATCAATTGCGCAGGGCTCTACGCCGATACCATCGCGGCTCTCGCGGGTACGCCCTCAGCGGACCAGATCATCCCTTTCCGAGGGGAGTTCCATGTCTTTCCGCCCGGACGTACCTCGCTCGTTCGAGGGTTGGTCTATCCGGTCCCGGACCCCCGCCTCCCGTTCGTCGATGTGCATCTGACCCCGACCATCGATGGCCGGCTTCTGGCGGGACCGAACGCGATCCTGGCGTTCGCCCGGGAGGGATACCGCCTCACGGACGTGAGGTGGGGCGAGCTCGGCCGGACGCTCGCCTATCCTGGATTTTGGAGGATGCTGCGCCGCGTCCCGGACGCCGTGGTGGGAGAGCTCTACCGCTCGCTCTCCCGCGAAGCGATCGCACGGGACCTTCGCCGGATGCTCCCGGCGGTCCGTGCCGATGACCTCAGGCCCGCCGACGCGGGGGTCCGAGCCCAGGCCGTCGGTCCGGACGGAACGCTTCGCGAGGACTTCGTTTTCGTGAGCGCACCGAAGGTGCTGCACGTGATCAACGCCCCTTCGCCGGCGGCCACCTCTTCGCTCGCGATCGGCACCGAGATCGCCTCCCGCATCCCGGACCCGCGCTCCGCGTAGGAGCCGCCCCGCCGGAAAGCTCAAGCCGGGGACGCCGCTCCGCGGGTCCATGGGGTCGACCGAACGTAGCGCTCCTATAGCGCCGGTCGCGTCCGCGTGGGCCGACCAGGTCGTCCACGGCGACGCGCGGGCCGTACTGCTCCACCTTCCGCCGGCGTCGGTTCATCTCTCGATCACTTCCCCGCCGTATAACCTCGGCATCCGATACGCCGGCTATTCGGACGCCCGGACGTACGCGGGCTACCGCCGCTGGCTCTCGACGGTGTGGCGTGCGCTCTTCCGGGTGCTCGTCCCGGGCGGCCGCTTCGCATTGAACGTGGCGCCGACCTCGATCAAGAACTTTCGCCCGATCCATCACGACCTGACGCGCGACCTAGTGAAGGTCGGCTACTCCCTTCGAGCGGAGATCCTCTGGTACAAGCAGACGATGGGCCGTCGTACGGCCTGGGGGAGCTGGAAGAGCCCGGCCAACCCCCACGTCATCCCGTCGTGGGAGTACGTGCTCGTCTTCTCGAAGGGCTCCGACCGGTTGGAGGGGGACCCGAAGGACGCGGACATCACCGGGGAAGAGTTCCAACGCTACTCCGACGCCTTCTGGGAGATCCCGCCCGAACGGAACCGTCGGGGCCACCCCGCGCCGTTTCCCGCCGAGCTCATCCGGCGCCTCGTCAAGTTCTACAGCTATCGGGGGAACACCGTCCTCGACATGTTCGGCGGGACAGGGACCGTGGCCGCGGTCGCCTACGCCACGGGCCGCCGGTTCATCTCGATCGACGCGTCGCGAGAGTACTGCGAGCTCGCGGTCGAGCGCGTGGGCCACACGTCGCTCGAACCTGGGACGGCTCTTCGACCGCCGCCGTCCGGTGTCGTAGAGGGCCCGGGCCTACCGAGCCAGGGTGGGGGTCGGTCTTCCCGCCGGCGGAAGAATACGCGACGTGAGCTCGCGGACGGCGTAGGAAAGCAACGGCTCTAGGTTGACCGTGTCGGCGCGGTTGTAGCGAACCAGGCGCTCGAGAGCGGCCCGGTTCCCCCGCCGGGTACTCCTCCCAGAGCCGTACCGCATCCAGCCCGCGAATCCCCTCGACCCCCTCCCGACTTCCGAGCCCGAGACGCTCCTCGATCCGCTTGAGTCCGCCGGCCTGGCCGATCCGGTAGAGGAGGAACCTGAGGTCGATGTGCGCGGGGGGCGGCGCGAGGTCGGGGAAGTGGACGTACAGGAACGGGAGGTCGAAGAGGCTCCCGTTGAAGGTGACGAGCACACCGAACTTCCCGAGATAGGCCGGAAGCTCCTCCAAGTTGTCCTCCTTCACGAAGGTGCGCGTCGCGCCGCCCCCGTGCACCGTCACGACGGTGACGATCCCTTCGTACGGACTGAGCGAGGTCGTCTCGATATCGAGAAACCCGGTCGTGCTCGCGAAGGCCGGGTACAGACGCCAGTGCTCGGATGGCGGCAGCCTTCGACCGAAGAAGCCGGCGTCCTTCTCGGCGAGAGCCCGCTCGCTCCCCTCCACGTCCCGTGCGATCCGTTCGCGCTGTCCGGGGAGGTCGCGCACCCCCGCGAGCTCCGACCAATCCCGTATGCCGCTACGCCACAGGGCCGTTTCGGTGGCCCGGCCCACGCCTTCGATATGCAGGAACGTCGACCGCAGCACGGCCTCGCGACGAACGCGGGGGTATATGGATTCCATTCATACCGCTCCCGCCTACGCACTAGCGGAGGCGGAGGCTAGCGCGCGGGCTCGATATGGACCTCGACCCGACGCTCCTTAACCGGCCGTCCTTCCCACACGCGCAGGTAGCGAAGCCGGACGGTCGCGTCCCCGGCGCGGAGGGCGCTCAGGGTGATCGTGGTCGTTCCGCCGGCCCCGATGCGGTCGGAGGAGCGGGTATGTTCCCGCCCCGCGTAGCGCAGCAGCTCCGGCGGGAACTCGACCTGCCAGTCGTAGCCGGTCGTCGGGTTCGCCGGAAGCGCGATCGTGAACCCGTCCCCGACTCGGACATTGCGTCGCTCTTCCTCGGTCATCGCCCCCGCGCCCTCGGAACTGGGTCGGCGAAGCTTACCCCCGTCACGGGCGGGGGTCGGCCCCTTCGATCGGGAGCGGACCCAGCCCCTCGACCTTCTCTTTGACCGCCTTCCAGAACTCGGAGACCTGCTCCGGCGTCGGACGGCGTCCGTAGAGCGGGGCGCGGAACTCCGCGGAGAGGATGTCCGGGTCGTCCGCGTCCCAGATGAGACGCAGTACCCATTCGCCACGGTCCTCCTCGAAGGCGAAGACCTTTCGCTTCGGGTCCGTCGGCACCGGATTGTGCTCGAGGATGTCGAGCGGCGGGTCGGGAGGCGGCGGGCTCCCGAGCAGCGTGACGGGCGGCGGTCGTTCGGGAAGTTTCAGGCGGATCCAGGCGCCGACCGGCCAGTGGGTCCGCGCGACACCGAGCGACGGCATGGCGTGGGGAACCCTCGGGGCCCTAAACGGCTTGGGCGCGTCCGCTCGCGGACGACCCTTTTGAAAAAATGGGTTCACACGCGTTCTGTTTAACTGCCGAATGCCGCTAGCTTACGTAGCTGCGGACGTTAGTGGCCGCGGGCTGAGCAGATCGCCCGAAGGCTTTCTGCGTACACCCCGGCTCTATCAAGCTCGTCTTTTACGAATGTCCTTGAAAGGTCTCTCTTTTTCGAGGGGGTTTCGGGCTTAGATGCTTTCAGCCCTTATCCCGTAGCGCGTGGCTGCTCAGCGATGCCCTGCCGGACAACTGATGGACTAGAGGCGCCGATTCCCCGTTCCTCTCGGTACTGTGGGAACCTTCTCGTCAGAGACCCTTGCACTTCCGCCAAAAAGCAACACACCTGTCTCGCGACGGTGTAAACCCAGCTCACGATCCCTTTTAATGGGCGAACAACCCCACCCTTGGTAGCTGCTGCACCACCAGGATAGGCAGAACCGACATCGAAGTAGCAAGCCTCCAGGTCGATAGGGACTCTTGCTGGAGACAACTCAGTTATCCCCGGGGTAACTTTTCTCTTATCACTGGCCCCTACAGGGGAGGCACAGTGGTTCGCTAGGCCCTGCTTTCGCATCGGGAATCCTCGTTAGGCAGATTCCCGTCAAGCCGGCTTGTGCCCTTGCACTCTACGGTGGATTTCTGACCCACCTGAGCCGACCTTTGGGGGCCCTTGTTACTTTTTGGAGGGCGTGGCGCCCCACCCAAACTGCCTACCTACGGGTGTCCCCCTTACGGGGTGAGCGATACCAACCCAAAAGGGCGGTGTTTCATCGGCCTCTCGGAACGGACCTAGCGGCCCGCCCTGGTAACGAGTCCCGCCTACGCTACACAATCGAATTAGTATCACAACCGCAGGCTGCAGTAAAGCTCCACGGGGTCTTCGCTTTCAGACGGAAGACATTGGACTGCTCGCCAATGAGTCAGTTTCGCCGGCTTCCGAGCGGGGACAGTAGAGCTCTCGTTGGTCCTTCATGCAAGTCGCCAATTAAGCGACAAGGTATTACGCTACCTTAAGAGGGTCATAGTTACCCCCGCCGTTTATCGGTCCTTCGTCCCGTTGTACCGGGCTTTCAGATACCGACACTGGGCAGGATTCAGCGGCCATACACGACCTTTCGATCTCGCGGCCACCTATGTTTTTATTAAACAGTCGGAGCTCCCCGGTCACTGCGACCAGAGACCTTCGTCTCTGGCACCCCTTCTCCCGAAGTTACGGGGCTAATTTGCCGAATTCCCTCGCTCGAATTCTCGCCGACACGCCTGAGGATTCTCTCCCAGGGGCACCTGTGTCAGATCTCGGTACGAGCCCAAGTTGCCGTTCTCGATTTTTCACGGACCGCCCGCATGGGGAGAAGTCTCCTCGCGGAGTCCCTACTCCCCCTTTCCCTGGTTCTCACCATGACGGTACTTCCCAGGGCGACAGGGGGTTGACGGGCTGGCATATGCCCGCTCTCCCTAGCGGCCGGTGTCCTCGAGAACGCTTTGACCTTGGGGTCGCAGAATATTAACTGCGTTTCCTTTCGCGAGTGCCGATTAAGGACTCGCTTAGGCTCGACTAACCCACGGCGGATGGTCGGTGCCGTGGAACCCTGGCCCCTACGGCGGACGGGACTCTCACCCGTCTTTGCTGCTACTCCTCCCAGGATTTTCGATGGAACCCGGTCCATAGGAACTCACGCCCCTACTTCTACCCGAGCACCACGCCTCCTTACACGATCGCCGCGTTAGCGGCGCGCCCGCATATCGGGGGCCGGTTTAGCCCCGTCCATTTTCGGTGCCCATGCCCTCGACTGGTGAGCTGTTACGCACTCTTTAAAGGGTGGCTGCTTCTGAGCCCACCTCCCAGTTGTTTTGGGGCACGGACGCCCTTTGCATGACATTGAACCGGCACTTGGGGCCCTTAATGCGGGGCTGGGTTGCATTCCCTTTCGCACGGCGGGCTTACCCCTGCCGCGCTCACTCCCGGCGTCTACGCCGCACGGAACTTCGGAGTTCGACAACAGGCCGAGACCTTTCGGTCCCGCTTCCCGTAATCGGTGCTCTACATCCCGCGCTAGCTCGGCCGAGACCTACCTGCGAGTAGTTTCAGGAGGAACCAGCCATCCCCAGTCTAGATTGGCCTTTCACCCCTAAGCACAGGTCATCCGAGTGATTTGCACGTCAACATCGGTTCGGTCCTCCACCTACCTTTCAGCAGGCTTCAACCTACCCACGCTTAGATCGATTGGCTTCGGGTCTTCCACCTATGACTTCGGGCGAGCACACCCCGTCCCTGACCCCTTGCGGGGCTGCGGACTGTCGGTTTCCCTGCGGCTTGGGCCGTTGATGGGCCTTGGCCTCGCCATAGATCGAAACTCCCTGGCCCGTTATTCAAAACGGACGCATGGACCCTGTGTCCACGACCTTGCGGTCGCTTCGTTCCTTGGGGGCCTCATGCGGCTTATCGTCAGTTGGTTTCAGGCTCTTTTCACCTCCCTTCCGAGGTACTTTTCAGCGTTCGCTCGCGCTACTAATGCGCTATCGGTCTCGGGACGTATTTAGGATCGGAAGTCTGTACCTCCCGGCTTCCCGCGCGATATCCAACGCACGGTACTCAGGATACCCCCAATCTCGCCTCTTCTCTTCGCCTACGGGACTTTCACCCTCTACGGTCTGTCGTTCCAGGCACATTCGGCTCAAGAAGCGGGCGAGTACGAGGGTCCACCACTCCACATCTCCCCATCCTCGTCGGATGGGGATTCGGTTTGTCCTCTGCCGCTTTCGATCGCCTTTACTTACGGCATCTCGTTTGATTTCTTGTCCTCCCCCTACTAGAATGCTTTACTTCGGGGGGTTCCCCTTCCTTGCGGAATCTCCCTTGCGGGAGCGGAGTTCCGATTAGGTGATCGGTGGATCACAGGTTCCTTGCGCCTACCCACCGCTTATCGCAGCTTGGCACGACCTTCATCGGCGCCCGAGCCCAGCCATTCCCCAACTGACAGGAGTCAGCTACACTAACTGCATTCGACAAGCGTCCAGAACGCGTGTGAGTGGCGTCATCGGCCCACCGTCCCTTGGGACGGCCGGCCCTCGCCCTACCCCGGAGAGGCCCAGGCCTCTGCGGGTGCATGTACCGCTCCGAACGTTGTGCGTTAGAAACGGCTCCGCGAAGCACTCGAACTTTCTATTTAAATTCTGCGAGGTAGAGGGGCGAGGTTCGTCCCATTCGCAGGCAGGGCGTGCCAAGTGGAGCGGTGCGTAGGCCCCTCGTAGCGGGCGGCGGCATAGCGACAGGCCCCGTCCCCGTTCGGTCCGCATCCCGCGCAGTTCCGCTCGGTCGGAACCGGGGCCCGCACGCGGTCACTACGGATCTGCATGAGCGCCGCACGGAGCCAGTGCTCCCCCGACTCGGTGTACGGGATCTTGACGAACCCCTCCCGCTCCCCGTCGCCGACCTTGTCGCCGTAGAGCACGATCGCATACGGAGGTCGTCGCCCGAACGCCACCTGAACGAGCCGGCACTCGGCGATCGCTTGGACCGTGTCGAAGAGGCGGCCGTGCGCCTCATGGTAGCCGACGAAGAGGTGCGTCGACTTGTACTCGATCGGGACGAGCGTATCGCGCGCGCGCTCGACGACGAGGTCGGGACGACCGGCGAAGCCGAGCTCGCCATCGACCAGGTTCCCGGCGCCGGTCCGGAAGCGGGGGTCGTAGTGGACCTGCTCGGGGGGGAAAAGAACCGGAAGGTCGTCTTCGCCTTCGTCCTCGTAGACCAGACGGTCCTCTGAGCTCAAGTCGAGCCGCCCGGGAACGACCTCGACCTCCGTCAGGGGAGGGGCGAAGATCGGAGAGTGGCGCAGCGGAACGACATCGAGCGGAGTTCGCGCCGTCATCACGGTGCCTTGCGCGCGGGAGGCTCGGGCGACCCGGGTGAGCTCCATCTCGTGCGGGCAATGAAAGTAGGCGACTAGGTCGTGGGGCGTTAGGTGCTCCAGCTCCAAGGCGACGGGCGACTGCAACATCGCCCGACCCCGCGCGTCGTGCCCTAAGAACCTGCGCTTCGACCGGAAACTAATCGAGGAGCTCGGCGGCCGCCATCTGCCTACGGTTGACCGAAAGACTCGAACGACCGAGAAGTTCCGTGAGGAACTCGCGGTCAACCCCGAGCGGACGGAGCGACTCACGGATCGCTTGGGCCCGTTCGACCGCCCCCTTCTCGAGGGCGCGCACGAAGGCGTACTCCAGACGCGAGACGACGACCCGTCGCCCATGGACCTCGACCGTTCGGGTCCGGACGCGACGAGGGTCGCCGGACCATTCCTCGAAGCGCCCGACGTTCCTCTCGCCCTCTCGCCGGACGCCCCACTCCACCATAGCGCCCTCGCGCATCGTCCCTACGAACGCTCGCGCGGCGAGCATCGGGCGGTCGGTCCCCCAGACCGTATGCGCGAGAGGTTCGACCAGGTACTCTTTGAGGTTCTCCGCGACCCGGCTGACACATGCCTCGTCCATGCCCAGGTCGATGTCCTGCGGAGTGAGCGACGCCCCCTGAAGCCAGGCCGCGGTCGAGCCGCCGACGTACCACCAGCGGCCGGCCGTCGCATCGGCCTCCCCCAGGTGCGCGACGATCTCGGCGAGGGCCGCGTCAATCGCAGGAGCCCGGCCCGCGTAGCGCTGCTCGAGGAGCGTGGTGAGGACGAACCGCAGGCGATTGTAGGCCCGACGGACACTCGGGGTCGACTCGGCCGGGAGGTCGAAGGTGCGGTGCCAACAGCGCGGTCCACCGTAGGCGCAGGTCGCTGGCGGGTGCACGAAGCCGAAAGGGTCGAGCGGGCCGAGCGGAGGTCCGCTCGCGTCGGCGCCGCCGACCTGGGCGTGGAACGTGAACCGGGCCACGGGACCGCCGAGGGCGACCGTGAGCTGATGCAAGTAGCCCCCGCCGAGGTCGGGGCCGCTGATCATCTCGTCGGCCACGGCTGGTCTCGATGCGGGGCGGAACGCTCAGGCCGCGGGGATCCCCCCGAGGTGCGGGATCACTGCCGTCCGCCATTTGACCTGGCCGCGGTCGGCCTGGGCGACCAGGTAGTGGCCGTCGGGCAGGCGTTGCCAATCCGAGCGGGTCGTGTCGAGGGCTTCGCTCGCTACCACGACACGGCCGGGTTCGACGAAATACGTCATTTCGTAGTACGGGCACGCGTCATTGAGCAAGCCCGTCCCGTGCTCGCCCAACGAGAGGCAGAACGCCCAGAGCTCGTGCGGTCCCCGGGAGAGGACGACGTTGAGCCCCGAGTACCGGGAACGGCTTCGTCCGCGCGTTCGTCGTCCAGACCTGATTCAGGTCCGCGACCGTACGCGCGAAGGCCTGCGCCGGGTCGAGGCTCTCGTCCATGTGCCGCAGCAAGAGGTAGAAAAGCACTTCGCTATCGTTCACTCCGCGGATCGCGCTCGCGTAGCGACCGGTTAGCCCGCGGGTCTCGTTGGGGAGGGCGATCGCTCCGTTGTGGATGAACAGGGTCGACCCGTGGGCGAACGGCTGGCTATTGACCAGCGCGCGGAGCTGCTCGACGGGGAGTCCCATCGGGTTCGACGCTTTGCGCAGGTGCCCGAGCACGAGCGGTCCCTCGGCCCGCTCGGCCGAGGCCGTGAACTCCTCGCGCTCCTGCGGGTCATCGGCGCACCCGATCCCTTTTTCGACGTGCGTGCGACGCTCGGTGTCATACCAGCCGATCCCCCATCCATCCCCTTGGCGGCCCCCGGGCGAGACGTTCGCGAGACGGAGCAGGGCCCGATCGCTGACCGTGAGCCAGCGCGTGGCGGGGACGGGAGGGTCACTGAGCAGGCCGAAGAGCCGGCACATGGAGAGGGGACACCGGCAGGGCTAGTTAATCCTACGGCGGGAGGGGGAGGACGCGCCGGCGCGAGTCATCTAGGGGTGCGGACGAAACGAAGAGGTTTTACCTGCCCACGAACCTCTGATGGGCGGTAACGACCATGGTACACGTCACGGTCACGCCTTCTGCGCAGGACCAGGTCCTGAAGGTGATGGAGCGGCAGGGCAAACCCGGGGCCGCGCTCCGTCTCTACGTGCAGGGCGGAGGCTGCTCGGGCCTTAGCTACGGGATGACCTTCGACCAGCAGGAGTCCGGGGACGAGGTCGCGTTCGAGGGTGACCGCTTGAAAGTGGTCGTGGACCGCGCGAGTGCTCCTCTGCTGGACGGCGTCAAGGTCGACTTCCTCATGAGCCTCGAAGAGTCCGGTTTCAAGATCTACAACCCCAACGCGAAGGCGACCTGTTCCTGCGGGAAGTCGTTCTCCGCGTAGGAGCCCGGGACCTGCGACGGCTCCCCTCCCACGGGAGTTTCTCGGGAGCCTTCCTCCAGAATACGTAGCCGACATCGACCCGTACGAGCTCGGGGCCAATGTCTCACCTTCGCCCTCCGGAGCGACCCCGGGTCCGGTCTCACCCTCCTCCGGTCCGGGCGAGTTAAATACCTCGGCCATGCTTTCCTCTTCGGGGAAATCAGGGAGGGCCCCGCACGCATGAGTATCAAGGTGGACGTAACCAATGAAGCGCAAACCCAGGTTCGGGAGCTCATTCGAAGCCAGAAGCCGGGGACCGGCGTTCGAGTCTACATCGAGGTCGGGGGAGGCGGAGGCTGCGGATGCGGGTCCGGTGGCGGCGGGTGCGGATGCGGTGGCGGCGAGGGCGGTCACGGAGGGAACCCTCGATTCGGCATGGCCTTCGACCGGCAACGCCCCGACGATCAGGTGATCGCGGTCGACGGATTCTCTCTCTACGTCGACGGACAGAGCGCCGAGCTGTTGGACGGAGCGAACATCGACTTCGTACAGAGCCTGGAAGCGACTGGCTTCAAGATCACCGCGCCTAAGCTGAGCCGCGGCGAGGCCGACCCCCACGAGGAGGCCTCGGCGGGGTGTGGCTGCGGCAGCGGTGGGTGCGGCTGCGGTTGAGCTTCCGACCAACCCTTTCGTCCCGGGATGCGGGTAGACCGGGCTCGTCCTAGGACGGGTGAGACACTGGCGTGTGGGCCCGGACCGACTTGGCCACAGACGGGTTCTAACTCGGTCAATTCCTCGACCTAGGATTGCTACGTGACCACCGTGTGGTCCGCCGGCGCGTCGTCGTCCTCGCCCCTACGTAGTCGGGCCCCGTTTGGAGGTGCTTGGCTCTGGGGCTAGCTTCCCCCAAGGTGCGGGAATCTATATGCCAAGGCGCGGACCACCTCTGTGCGAATGAGCGGCGCGCTGTATCCTTCCGTCGCCCCGCGGTCCCTCCGCAGCGAGGGCCGCCGCTTTCTCGCGTGGTTTCCTCCAGTACGTCTTGTCTGGATCGCCCTCATCGTCATCGGGCTGATTGGGGTCCAGTTCCTCAACGGGATTGGCCTCTCCTCGCTCGTTGTCCTGCCGCTCGTTGCTGTGAGCATCGACCTGGTCTTTCAACGCGTCCGCTTTCCCGAACTGAGGTTCCCGGACGCGGCTATCGCGACCGGCCTCTTTCTGGCCCTGATCTTCCCGCCTAACGCGCCCCTCCTTCTCGCGGGCATCGCCACGGTCACCGCGGTATCGGTGCGTCATGTCCTGCGCTTCCGCGGCCGGCCCTGGTTCAACCCCGCTGCGCTCGGTACCCTGACCGGCGTTCTTCTTCTCGGGCTCGCCCCTGCGTGGTGGGTGGCGGTCGGCCCCTCTGGAGAGCTCGCGATGTTGGGCGTGGGCGGGCTCCTTTTCCTACGGAACTGGAGGTCGTGGCGTGTTCCTCTCGCGTTCTTCGCCGCGTATGGGATCCTCACCCTCGTTCAGCACGTGCTGGTCGGGGCCTCGACCGCCCCGAATGTCCTTCTCCTAGCGACCCTCGACCCGGTCGTGCTCTTCTTCGGCCTATTCATGGTGGTCGAGCCCCGGTCCGCTCCCGCCCTTCCGTACGAGCAACCTCTGTTTGCGGGGGTGGTGGGCATCGCTGCGGCCCTCTTGCCCACAGTGCTCCCTTCCCTGGGAATCGTCGTCGCCCTCCTTCTTGGGAACGGGCTCGCCATCGTGATGCGGCGATCGCCCTCCACCGTGACTGTGCCGGTAGCGCGACCAACGAACGTAGCCCGCCGCGCCGGCAAACGCCGCCGCACGCCCTCCCCGTCCCCTCAGCGGTGGCCGGTAGGTTACCGTGTCACGGCGGGGATCATCACGGTGATCTTGGTGGGAGCCGCGATTGGAGTGGGCCACGTCAGCTTTGCGCCGGTCGTCCAGGTTCAAGGACCCGGCAGCGGTGCTTCCCTTTCGGGATGCCAAAGCGACAACCCATCGATCCCGGCGTCGACCCTCGCCTCCCTCCACAAGGCGCTCGGCCCGTCGGTCATTCTATCGTATGATAGCTCGACCGGCGTCGTCGTGTTCTACGACCCGGTCAATCACGTTACGGTGACCGAGTCTGACCTGTACGAGGATTTCGGCTACGCGGAATTCAATGGCGACGACTACGCGGTGAGCGGCTGCGCCGCATGAGCGCTGGGCCGTTCCTTGCGTGGCCGACCACGCTTGGGCGGATGCGAAGCGGGATCGCTGGAGAGCCCGCCACCCCCCGGCACCGGGTTCGGACCTCGCCCCGGAGGACGTGGGGTATCCGCGTGAGGATCCTACGGCGAGCAGAGATGACCGGGCACGACCGAACGGGCATCAACCGGCACGATAGCTCTCTCCGCAGATGGCTCGCCGTCGAAGAGGTAGGTCCCCGCCGGGCCTCGAGGAAGGTCGCGGATAGGACGGGGTGAGGCCCGTCCCACCGACACGGTCCGTCTAGGCGGGTGCGGGAACTTCGCCCTCACCGGAGGCCGGACCGTAGTGCCGCCCCGCTATCGAAGCGGATGCAGCCACATCCGCCGGCAGGAACTCACTTGGTCACATCGCGAGAAACGCCGGGGCGGGTCCTCCGCGTAAGTCGGCGGGGGGGCCAGTCCCAGGAGAGATAGCCCTTCCAGGCCAAGATGGCGTAGACTAGGCCTAGGAGGATCAGCGCGATGACAATGATGTCCAAGATCCCGAACCAGCTGGTGATGACGGTCCAATCCGAGTTCAGCACCATGCCGGCGTAGACGAGCGCCAGGGTGAAGGGGACCCCTCCCGCGAGTGTGTAGAGCCCGAACCGTACTGGATTCATCTCCGCAAACCCCGCCGGGTAGCTGATGTAGGCCCGGACAATAGGAATGAGCCGAGCTACCGCGACAATCCATTCGTCTCGCCCTTGGAACCAGCGGTCGACCCGCGCGAGTTGTCGCTGGTCGAGACGCAGTCCCCCCGCTCTCGGTTTTGTGGCCCACGCGCGCCCCCAGCGACCCACCGCGTAGGCGATGTAGGAGCCGACGAGCGCACCGGCGAGGGCTACGGCAATGGTCCACGGGAGACTGAACGTTCCCTCGGCAACGAGAAATCCTGCGAACGGAAGGATGACCTCGCTGGGGAGCGGCGGGACACCGAAGCTCTCGACCACCATCAGAGCGAAGAGCCCCGTGAGCCCGATCCACCCCAACGTCGTGGTGACGAGCCAGACCGCGCTCCCAACGATGGAGAAGGACATGCCATGGCAAATCGACACGCGCCCCATAGCATCTATGGCGGGACCGGCCCAGGCATGCGGAACCACCGAAAGGATGAGGCTCTGGACGCGCTCCCCGCACCCCATGGGACTCAGCCGAGCCCTAGCGTTAGGGTCACCAACGATCCCGATTCTCTTCGGGATCCTGATGTTGACCTCGGTGCTCTTTGTCCCAGGACACGCTCCGCTCTCAGAGCACGCACTACAGCCCGTTGGACCGGCCCCGGTCGAACCCGGCTTCTCCATCGCCCGAAGTCCGGGTACGATGGTCTCCCTCGCGTCCCAGGGATCTCCCGGTGCGTCGGCATCCCTGGGTGTGATGGCGACAATCTCGGTCGGTTCTGAGCCCTATTTCGCCACGTACGACGACGGCAACGGGCTCGTCTACGTGATGAACTCAAATTCGAGCAGCGTCAGCGTAATCGCTGGAACCTCGCTTGTGGCCACGATACCGGTCGGCTCCGGACCTTCCTACGCGGTGTACGATGGCGGCAATGGTCACGTCTACGTGGCAAACTATGGCTCGGACAACGTAAGCGTGATCAACGGCACCTCGGTGGTGGCAACGCTCCCCGTCGGATCGTACCCGGTCTTTCTGGCGTACGACAGCGGAAACGGGGATGTCTACGTGGCGAATAGTGGAGCGGACACCGTGAGCGTGATCGGCGGGACATCGGTGGCAGCGACCGTTCCCGTCGGCTCGGGACCAACCGCTCTAGCGTACGACAGCGGCGATGGATGCGTGTTCGTGACGGTTCGTTCGAACGCCGTGGTCGTGATCAATGGGACGTCGGTGGTGGCGACGCTCCCCGCCGGCACACGTCCCCAGTTCGCGACGTACGACAGCGGCACCGGAGACGTCTACGTGGCAAACACGCTGTCGAACAATGTGAGCGTGGTCAATACCACCTCGGTGGTGGCAACGGTCCCCGTCGGTACCTATCCACTTCTCCTAACGTACGACACCGGCAACGGATACGTGTACGTGTCGAACTACTACTCGGCCGACGTGAGCGTGATTGACGGTAGCTCGGTCGTGGCCACCATCCCGGTCGGTCAGGATCCCCTCTCCTCGGCGTACGACAGCGGCAACGGAGATGTCTACGTGGCAAACACGCTGTCGAATAACGTGACGGTGATTAACGGCACGTCGGTGGTCACGACCGTTCCCGTCGGCTTGGGACCGCTCGCTTCCACCTACGACAGCGACAACGGGTACCTGTACGTGACGAACTATGGTTCCGATGATGTGAGCGTCATCGGGATCGTTTCGCCCGCAACTTCCGGCCCGCCGTCGTGGGATGGTGCCATCACGGGGGTTCTGGTAGCGGCGGGAGTAGCAGCGGTGGTCGTTGGGCTGCTCCGTCGTCGAAGGCCCCCGGCGGTGGTCGTATCATCGCTTCCGCCAACCCCACCCTCGTAATCCAGAGGGGGCGGATTGAAACAAGAGCCCACCCGCGAAGAGGATGTCGGTTCCTCGGCGACAGCCGCGACCCTGCGGAAGTCACCACGGCTCAGACATGATGTAAACCCATGCTAGAATCCATGCCGCTCGGGGGTACGAGCACAATGGGCCGGCCGTTGGAACCCAGATACGCGGAGATCGCGCTGCTCGGCCGACCGGGATGGGAGCGGAACTCGAACCAGCCCCTCGCCGGAAGGCGGGCTGAGCTGTTGCCGGGACAGAGTGCATCCCTCGCTGGCTGGGGGCATCTCCCCCGGGCAGGCCCATATACGTGAATCCCGTTGGCGGCGCAGCGGGGCATCAACGTGCCGGACCGATGCCGAGGGACCGGGCCCGCACGAGTCGCGGTAGTCCTCGGTCTCTTACTGGTAGCGTCGGTGTTCCTATCCACGGGGGGCGGCGCGGCTCCAGTACACTCCTCGCACACCGCGGACCCGTCATTGGCGAAACCTGCCGTGGCTTCCTTTGGGAAAACCGCTGCCGCAAACGTCGTCGCGCTAGCGTCACCGACCAATGTATCGAAGCTCCTGGAGGTGGTGGCAACGGTGCCTGTGGGCAACGATCCCTTTGTCGGAGCGTACGACGGTGGCAACGGCTACGTCTACGTGCCCAATTACTCCTCGGGCAATGTGAGCGTGATCAGCGGCACGTCGGTCGCGTGGACGGTCCCCGTGGGCTCCGAACCGCAAGCCGCGACATACGACAGCGGCAACAGCTACGTCTACGTTCCGAACAGCGATTCCGCCAACGTGAGCGTGATCCAGGGCGCGTCGGTGGTGGGTTCGGTCCCCGTCGGTACCCAGCCACGGATCGCCGGCTACGATAGCGGCAATGGATGCGTGTACGTCCCGAACTTTGGCTCGGACACGGTGAGCGTGATCCGCGGCACGTTGCTCGTGGCGACGGTCCCTGTCGGTCTCGGACCGTATTTCGCTCTCTACGACGGTGGCAATGGGTACGTCTACGTTCCGAACACCGGCTCGGATACCGTGAGCGTGATCAATGATACCTCGCTCGTGGCGACGGTCCGTGTCGGTTCCGAGCCGTACTTTGCTTCCTATGACAGCGGCAACGGCTACGTCTACGTGTCCAACTTTGGTTCGGCGAACGTGAGCGTGGTCGACGGGACGGCGCTGGCAGCAACGGTCCCCGTGGGCTCCGAACCGGATCTGTCGGCGTACGACAGCCACAACGGATACGTCTACGTGCCAAACTCAGGTTCGAACAACGTGAGTGTGATCGGGGGCATGTCGGTCGTGGCCAATGTCCCCGTCGGCTCCCTACCACGGTTCGGCGCGTACGATAGCGGTAACGGCTACGTCTACGAGATGAACGCTCTTTCGGACAATGTGAGCCTGATCAACGGCACTGCCGTTGTAGACACGCTCCCCGTCGGTTACATTCCGGACTCGGCAACGTACGACAGCGGTACCGGATACATGTACGTGTCGAACTTTGGCTCGGCCAACGTGAGTGTGATTGGGTCTCCGTCCTCCTCGAGTTCCGAAACCCCATCATGGATCTACGTGGTGATCGGGGTGGCGGTGGTAGCCGCGGTGATCGTATCCGTGCTCGGAATGATGCGCCGACGTCGACCGTCTGCGGCGACAGCCTCGCCCCCGCCCGCTGCCTCGCCATCTCCGGGAGTGGCCCAGGGTGGGGGAAGGCCTCCACCCTTCGTGCGGCCAAGCCCGGCTCGGAGCCGGGAATCAGGCGAACTATGCATTCTTGTCCATGGAGGGCTGTAGGGGCTCGAAGATGGCGGGCCTGACCCGGCTTGTAGTGGGCGTTGTTCTGTTCGTAATCGGTCTTCCCTTGTCCCTCACCACGACCGGGTTCCTTGCCGGCGTGCTGCTCATGGTGGTCGGAGTGGTCTTCCTCTTCTCATGGGCCGCGGCGAGCGGGGTGACAGACGGAGGAAGCGAGGATGGTTCCCGGTCCGCCGCCCGTTCCGTGGGTGCGCGGAGCTGGTCGAGGCATCTCCTGGATCTCTGGCAGTCCGACCCCAAGGGAATGTCGATCGATCTCCTTCGTGTGGGGGTGGGCTTCGTCTGGGTCCTCAACCTCATCTTCGTCGTGGACCCGGCCAATCAGTTCTTTTCCACGTTCAAGGATGTGGCTCTCTCCTTCGCACCCACCAGCCTGGGAGGACCGGGCGTCGCGAGTTTCGTGGCCGCGAACGCGACCCTGTTCGCATGGATCACCGCGCTCCTCACGGCGTACCTGGCCATCGCATTCGTTTTCGGCTTGACCACACGTCTGGCCTGCCTCGTGGGCGGGGCCGCCTCGATCGCGTTCCTATTGACCCAGTTCCTCAGCACGTTCCAAATCCCCGGTGGAACCGACGTGGGCCCGCACCCCCTCTACCTCCTGATCTACGTTGTCCTTTTCACAGGGGCCGCGGGAAAGTACCTGGCCATCGACCACTGGGTCTGGATGACCGGCCACGTGAAGTACCCCCGTTTGTCGCGTTGGTTGGCAGCGCCCCGCCAGTGAGGGTTGGCGCCCGCAGCCGCCAACACCGCCCCATCAGGATCGGGCGGCTCTGCCACCGAGAAAGGTCGCTAAGTTGGGTTCCTCATCGGGCACTCGCTTCCCCGAAGGGCGGAGCTCTCACCCCCGTGCCCAGGGGAGCGCGGTCCCCGCTCAGGGCCCGGTACCGCGGTCGGGACGAACCGACGGGGGCGACCTCGCGGTCGGTCCTCGGGGCGCAGTCGCGCGTTGTTCTCGACGAACGCCGTTCGGAGAGGCGGTGACCGGCGCGGCCTAGAACACGGTCATGGTGCCCGTCATGTACCCCGGCACACCCATCGGGAAGCCCGTGTAGCCGTTCGAGCCGCACGGGGCCATGCAGAACCACGTGTATTCACCGGGCGTCGTCAGGTCCACGGCGAAGCTCACCGTGCTGCCCCCGGGGCTCACGACGTTGAGGCCGAGGGGGGCGATGGTGAACGTGTGAGCCACGTTCGCCGGGTTCACCTGGGAGAGGGCGGTACCGTTCAAGAGCTCGCTCGCGCCGACGGTCCCTGTGACCTCGCAGGTACACGCTGGCCAGGCCACGGGAGAATCTTCGTCGACGATGGTGATGACCACACGTCCGGTGGGGACCGTGAAGTTCGCAGGGACATATTGGGGTGCTCCGGTGATGTTGTTCAACTCGATGGTGAGGTTGAGGTACGTTGTGCTCTGGGTAGATGCGCCGCTGGATCCCATCGATCCTAACGCGCCCGTGAACCCCACCCCTATGACCGCGACCAGGACCACGACTGCCGTGGCGAGCGCGACCACGTTGTTGTACGCTTGATCCTTCATCGGGTCCACCCACGTCGTTCCGTTCTCCAGGTTTCCCCGAGATGGGCATTAAGGGTGATGAAGGGTATATAAAGAGGTGAGGTGAAGCGGTGTTGACCCTGAAGCGGGTGCGCTACGGGCCGGGAGTCATCACCATGACCCCCGCCCGGAACCGACAGTTCGCGTCGACCTAGACTTGGGAGACCATGGGATGCCTCGGGCCCGACGCGCGAAGCAATCAGACGGACGGATCATGGCTTCGTCCCCCCATACCGAGGGGTTCCCCCATCTTCATGAATGGGCCCGGACGGATTTGAACCGTCGACCAACCGGTTATGAGCCGGTCGCTCTGGACCGGACTGAGCTACGGGCCCGGGTCGAGTCGGGAGGCGCCGCCGAGCGGAATTCTGGGCGGGTTCGGTGGACGGACCCGCCGTTCGAACCGCTGACCTTTCGGTTAACAGCCGATCGCTCTGCCGCTGAGCTACGGCGGCACCGGCGCGGGCGAGCCGGCATCGCTCTAATAGCCTTTCCGGCGCGTCGGCGGGTGCGCGTGGTGCTCGGCCACCCGTTGTTTGAGAAACTGGATCTGCTCCGTCATTCGGTCGAGCGCGTGCTCGAGTCGGATCCAGTAGGTCGCGGCCAGGTCCGTGACGACCGCCCCGTCGGCGGACGGCTGGACCACTCCTTCGCGCTCGAGCAGATGTAGGGTGTAGCGGACCTTGTGCACCGGGAGGTTGATCGTCTCGCTGAGGCGGATGATCCCCATCGGTGGCCCGTTGGACAAGCGCTCGAGCAGCTCCACCTTGCGACGCAGGAGCTCGAGCTCGCCCGCAATCCGCTCCCCGAGGCGCGTCCCGCCGGTAAGAGGGCGCACCGGCTCCTCCAGGTTGGCCATCGGCGGCTTCACTTCGGCCATGGTCGCCCCTCCCACCATCCGGCAAGGGCTAAATCAAGCTTCTCTCGCGGGGGGAGTCCCGACCGAGGCCGGGGGAAGCGTGTCCGCGGAACCGCCGGACGCAGACGTTCCGTCCGATGCCCTCCGACGGACGACTCCGAACAGGATCGGCCCGACGATCGTCGTTACGATGGCCATGACCACGATCGCCCCGAGGTAGTTGTCGGACAGGAGCCCGGCCGTCGCGGCCGTAGCCGCGATGATCACGGCCACCTCCCCGCGGGCCATGAGTCCTGTACCCACCGTCAGCGCCTGGAGCGGACCGTGCGAGCGCACCTCGGTGAGGCCGGCGAGGAGCTTTCCGACGACGGCAAGCACCGTCACCAGAACCGCGAGGAGCCCGACCGAGATCAGTCCGTTGATCGAAATGAGCAGCCCGATAAAGACGAAGAAGAATGGAACGATGAGCGTGTTGAGCGCGCCGAACGATCGCTCGAGCTCGTACCCCTCGCTCACCTGAGAGAGGGCCATTCCCGCGAAGAGGGCTCCCATGATGGCCGCGAGCTGGAGCGTTTCGGCGAGGTAGCCCACCCCAAGGCAGACGAGAATGGCGACCACGAGCATCCCCGCCTTCGCCTCGTTCGACCGCGGGGTCCCGGCGGGTGAGGAGCGCACGATGCGTCGAGCGACGGGTTCGCTGAAGAAGAGGAAGCCAACGACGAACGCAATCGCGAACCCGATGACCAATCCCACCTGGATCACGAAATCGGAAGAAGCTTGGGTCCCGTGCGCCGCGAGCGCCAGGATGACCGAGAGGAGAACGAGGGCGATGAGGTCTTCGAACAGCGCGGCGGCGAGCAGCAGGTGGCCTTCCTTCCGTCCGACGAGACCGTGGGCGTGGATGAGGGCGGAGACGATCCCTACGGAACTCGCCGCGAGCGCCGTCCCGATGAAGAGCGTCGCGTAGAGGTCGGATTCCCCGAGCGCAAGGAGGACGAACGCCGCCCCGAGGGCGAACGGGACCACGACACCGACCATCGCCGCGCTCAAGGCGGGACCCGCCACACTGCGGATCGCTGCCGGACGGATCTGCAGCCCGACAGTGAAGACCAAGAAGATCAGACCCAGCTCGAAGAGGAGGGTGAGGGCGTTCGCGTTCAGCGTCGCGTCGCCGGCGAGGAGGTTGATCCCGAGGGTGTTGGCGGGCAAGAACGACCCGATCCAGAGGTTGGTGAGCAGTATCCCGGCGACCATCGGGCCAATGAAATCGGGGATGCGGACGAGCCTACAGAGATAGGCGAGGCCCTGGGCGAGGAGGAAGACGACGAAGAGCATCCCGATGAGCGAGGCCTCGTCCAGACCCATCGATCGGCGCGATGGACCCTCTCGTTAAGGACGTTGCGTCCGGCGCTCACCGTTCTCGCCGGGGGCGGTGTCCCTGACGCACGAGGAACGCGAGGACGACCTGCATGAACCGGTCGCGCGATTGAAGGAACGGGAGGTGAGCGCAGTCCGCGAGGAGAACGAGGCGTGAGCCCGTCACCTGGCGGTGGATCTCTTGGGCGGTGTACCGGCCGGCTTCCCGCTCGCCCGCGAGCACGAGGCACCGGCCGCTCAGATTGGACAACTTAGGGCGGACGTCCCACCCCTTAAGCGCCCCGGTCGCGGGGGAGAAGAGCCCGGGTCGGTCCCCGTAGATCGCACGGAGCAAACGACGATTCATCGACGGCTCGGTCACCGCGATGTCGAACGGGAGGATCTCCATCCCCAGGCTGAACTCGCGGCGACGACGCCGCACGGCCGCCCGATACTGCCGGCCATGGTAGCGTCCCTCGCGTTCTCCCCGCTCGATGGGAACTCGAAGGGAGGCCGGCAGCGCGTGGACATGCCGGCGCATCGCCCTCTGGAAACTTCGGTCGCTCGCGAACCCTCCGCACACGATTACATGAGCGAACCGTTTGGGGGAGCGGGTTGCAGCCTCGAGCGCGAGCGCTCCACCCCAACTATGCCCGAAGAGATGCGGCGATCCAAGGTGGAGCTGTCGAGCGACCGCGGTGACCTCGGCCCCGGCCCGCTCCATCGTGTAGCCCCGGAACGATCGGGGTCGATCCGAGCGACCGCAGCCCCACTGGTCGTACCACACGACGCGGAATCCATGAGGGACGAGGTCGGCGAGGCAGGCGAGGTAACGATGATCGCTGGGACCCCCGTGGACGACGAGGATCGTGCCACGCAGGGCTCGCCCGAGCGACCGGTAGAATATCCGGTGACCCTGCACGCGTACGAACCCTTCCGTATCGGGATAGGGGGTACCCATCAGCCCTCCGAGCGCCGGGGTGGAGAGCAGGGACGGTTTAAGACCCGCGCGCGCGACACCCATCCCACGAGGTCGCCCATGCCGCCCCGGCCCATGGCGTTGGGACGGGCCCGCCGGGGCCTTATAGCATAATCTATTAGAACCCATGCTCCCTTACCTTCCTCATGGGACCGAACCGTACCCCCCCGCCTCGTACCCTTCCTCGCTGAGTCCGACGACCGACGCCGCTGGCACCGGAACGTGGCCCAAGGAAGCCGCGCCACGGCCGACGTCTACGTCCGACGCCTCGCCGCCTTCTCTCGCCTCATGAAGGTCACTCCCGAGGCTTTGGCGCGCATGGGCGACAAGCCGCTCCGCGACCTCGTCATGGACTTCGTTGAGGTCGAGTCCCGAAGGCCAAGCACGCCGGTTCCTACATCCACAGCACCGTCAAAGCCGTCAACTCGTGGCGGAAGCACAACGGACGTCTCGCCGTGACCGGTGTGAACATCAAGGGGCGGGAATCCACTCCCACGTTGGTCGATGAGATCGCTCCATCGCCCGGGCAGGTACGGACCGTTCTCGCCCGGGCTCCCCTGAGGGACCGGGTGACCTGCGCTCTCATGGCCTACAGCGGCGTCCGTCCCGAGGTCGTCGGCAACTATCTCGGCGACGACGGTTTCACTCTCGGGGATTTCCCCGAACTCGACCTCTCGGGCAGCGAGCCCAAGTTCCGGAAGGTCCCGGCGCTGGTGGTCGTCCGCGAGTCGCTCTCCAAGGCCCGGCACACCTACCTCACTTTCGCCCCGCTTCCCACATGCAAGGCGATCGAGGACTACCTCAAGCTCCGGATCGCGCAAGGGGAGAAGCTGACGCGGGCGAGCGACCTCGTGAGTCCGGGACGCGGACGGAGACCCTTCCTGCGGACGATGAACGTCAGCGGTGCGGTGCGGGCCGCGTTCCGGTCGCTCGACATGAAGGACCGGCCGTACGTGCTGCGGGTATTCTTCGAGACCCGTCTCGGCGTCGCCGAGGGCCAGGGGAAGGTCGTGCATCGGTTCGTGGTTCACTGGGGCGGCCACACGGGCGACATCACGGCCCGGTACTCGCTCAACAAGAACCGCCTGCCGGGGGACCTCGTCGAGGAGATGCGGGAGGCATACCGACGGTGCGAGCCGATCCTCACAGGAGAAGTCGCCTCGGAGGGTGACGTGCGCCGCGAGGTCGCGCGGGTGCTCTTGGGATCCCTTGGCTACTCCGAGAAGGAGCTGGAAGGGGTCGACCTGTCGAACCTCGAGCAGGTCCGGGCGCTTACCCAGAAGCGTGTTGCCCCGACCCCGAAGAAGCAGGCCCTCGTCCGCGTCGACGAGTTGCCCGGGTATCTGGACGCGGGTTGGACCTTCGCGGGAAACGTCGGTCAAGACCGGATCCTCCTCAACCCGCCCGAAGCAGGAGCAGGACCCACGAGTCCGCCTTCGCCGCCAGGTACCCGCACGGGGGAGACGGTCCGGTTCCCCCTCGATGAGTAGGCGGACTGGGTCTCCGGACGGGAGGTGCCGGGCCACTCCCTTCAAGGGACGCAGATCCACGAGGTCGTCGAGGGACTCTCTGGCGACAGCATCCCGTTCGTCCGGCGCCGCGATCACGGCCTCGTCATCGGGATTGTATTCGTCGTGGACCCCGGTCAGGACACCGGGCTGCCCGATCGAACGCGGTTCGGTAGGAGATCGGATGGCAGCGCTCACCCTTTCCACTCCGTCGGAGCTTCCTGCTCTCCGTAGACCCCGGAGAGCTGGAGCGGGAAGGCTGCCCGGAGCGCTCGCTCCTCCGCTGCCTTCCGGAGCATCGTGATAGGCATCTCGACCCACGGCCTCGTGGGTTGGCCGTCCTTGCGCTTCCGGACCGCTTCCTCGAACCAGACCTCCTCCACCAGCGGACGGCTCCAGTCCTTCCGGTGTACTCGGCAAATGGCCTTGACGGGTTTCTCTCGACCGTCGGGCCCCTTCGCGAGCTCGACGTCGATCTCCCGACCGTCGTACTGGCCGCTCCGCTCGGCGACCGCCCGCATTCCATCGATTCCGACGAAGGGGTGGATCTTGTCCGCGGGGTCGAACCGGAGGAACATCACCTGGCCGAGCCACGGATCGAGCCCGATCAGTCGAGCCACTTCAAGCCCGAACGCGATCTCCTCAGCCGTTGCATCAGAGGGAAAACGTCCCGCCGAGCGAAGGATCGCGACCTTGTCCTCGGTGGTCTGCCCACGGGAGCGGGTGCCGATCGTGGGGGCCTGTCGGATCGGCGTCTCCTTCGCAGGCAAGGGCGAGGCCGCCCCCAGATCGTCGGTCGGAATCGGCGATGGCCATGCCTCCTCCCGCGCGCGTTTGAAGCAGTCGGGCTCCACCCTCCTTGCTCTGAATCCACTCCGCTCATCGAGAACGTAGACCGGTTCCGTCGACGACTCGGGTACCGGGCGGCCACACCCGGCGCATAGATAGTGCCCGTGCCCGCGGTAGACCGACCAGCCAACCTCAGCTTCCGAAGGGCCGGTTGGACCGTCGTCTCCTCCGCTCATGCCGGGTCCCTCCTGCAAGCGCCGAACGGGACGCCCTCGGCGTGACGAACCCGGAAGCACTCCCCCGACTCCGTCGGCTCGTGGCATATGACGAAGGAGATCGTTGGGGTCAGGAGGATCTTGTGAGCCGATTCGGGGTGGCCGCAGGACGGACAGGAGTCGGCCTCACCGTAGGACGCCTCGCAGGCCCACGGTGGCGAGTCGAGGTCCGAGGCGAGGGCCAAGGCCACCGCGCTCACCGACTCCCCTCCCGCAGCTGCGAACCCGCCGAATGTGAATCCCTTCGTTCAGCCAGGATCCGCCGCACGAGCCGGTCGAACGACTCGAACCCGACGAGGTTCCCCTCGGAGTCTAGGAAAGGACGACGGAGGGCCGCCAGGAGACTCCATGTCTCGGGCTGTAGACGGATGATCCCTCGCGAGGGTCCCGGCCGAACGCGACCGACGATCCGGTGGTCGACCGAGGCTGCCATCTCTCCGAACCCTTTCGCGCGCATACGTAACGAAAGATACGAATGCGCACAATCTATAAATCCCTTCCGCGCTTTCGTGTTACATCCGTGACGTCCTCGCTCCCGAAGCCTCGGAAGAAGATCCTCCCGAAGGTGTCGGTCGCCGGTCGGATCGAACGGGGCTACTACGAGGACCTCGTGCGGGTCATCGACGGGGACGACCACTTCAACCGAATCGGCGACTTCGTCCGCGAGGCGGTGCTGGAGAAGATCGACCGCTGGAAGAAAGAGCACCCATTAGGACCGCCTGCGCACAGAGACCGTCCGCGGCAGTGAGGTCCTTGCGTGGGATTGAGGACTCTTCGTTTGGGAGGCTGTCTGGCTGGACGGTCTCTCACCCACTTTCAATACTATCTCCGAGCGGATTCATCCGTAACAAGGGGCGAATGCATGCCTCTAAGAGCGCGGTCGGGCCCATGGTTTGTATCGGCCTGACTCAACTTGGACATTTTCTCTACCTTGCTCCGAGGAGCGAGCAATATTCATCGCCCACGTCATAAATCCCTCGGCGAGGGAGGGTCCAGGCGCTCCTATAGCTTCCCAGAGGGAGGTGGGGCGGCGGGCGCCAGAAAGCGACGGCCAATCCGCCACTCCGCCACGAGCCGCAGCGTGGTCGTGCAGGATTCGTATGCCCGCTTCCGCGTACTGATCCATCAGGTCCTTCCGTGTCTTTGGCTCCTCCTTAGGATGCACATAGTACATCAGCGCTTTCAGCACCCACTACGTCGCGCAGGGAGTATAGGTTGCCGAAGTTGATCCCGTCCACGATGGCTTCCTTCTTCTGGGCTCGAACACCGATTACGAGGCCTATCTGGTAGGCGTCGACTTTCCCGGCCACGACGTGCCAACGTTCAAGGTCCTCGACTAGACGTTTGGCCTCGGAGGAGTAGTAGAGTTTGTCAGACCCTCCGAAGAACGGATCGTCCGGGGAACCCATTTACGGAACCCCCTCAAGCGTGGACCGACCGTCCCGGATGAATCGAATCTGCCATTCCATTGCTAAGTCGCCCTTGATTGCGTTCATGTCGGTCTCGTCGAGTTCGGCCGAGCGTGGCGAGAAGTACGATCTGGTCACCCATTTTGGCGAGGTATCTGAGGACCCTACTACGGTGAACCCGGTCTAGCCTGCCGAACGGCGTATCCATGATGATCGGTGCGCGCACGTTCGCGCAACGGTTGAGGCCAGCCAACAACGACAGAGCGACAATCTGACCTTCTCCAGCGCTCCTCGCGGGGATGTCCTCTCCTTGAGCGGTCTGGATGACTAAGCCATAACCCTTCTGAATCTTGAGGCCGGCGAAATCGGGCTTCCACCTCATCTCTACGAACGCTCCAGAGGCCGCCCGTTCGACGTCTTTTCGTTTTATCTGCCGTAGCTGTTCAATCGCCTCCTCAAAAGCCTCGGCGGCCTCTTTCGCAACCTCAAGCCGCCGCCCCTCCACTTTCACATTGTCGCTGGTCGAAAGGCTGCGGAGGACCTTTGCCTGGAGTTCCTTCTGTCGGGACTTCGCCTGGCCAAGTTCGCCTTCAAGCCTACGAATCTCGTTCGAAAGGTGCTCCGCGGATCTCGCGAAGCCCGCTTGCTCGTCAGCGAGTTGGCGGATGCGGCCCTGCTCGCTACTCTGGAGCGCCACATCGACCCCATGGATTCGGGCTTCCAAGTCTCGGCGTTCGACTACGAGGTGGCTTACGTCAGACTCGGCAACCTGATATTCAGACCAGTGGTCAATGGTCAGCGCATCTTCAATCTGGTCAGCGATCCAACCCCAAGGCAGGGTCTGTTTCGACACCTCAGGAACTCTAGCGCGCTCGTCGTTCACGCCATCGAGACGGCTCTGCACGAAGGCTCGTCGCGGGACATCCATCTGGGCGGAGCAAACACACTTACCGTCGGCGAGAACGTCCGTTAGAAGCTCAGACTGTCCGGTGAGCTTGAGGACCAAGGTGTGTCCGCCTTTGGCCTCCTTATCGAGGCGGCGGAATTCGCCGGCAGTGTCGGCGAGGAGGGGTCGAGCCACCTCGATGTAGAGCGGAGTGGTTGCCTCCGCCCGTTTCGCGTACGCGATTGCTAGTCGCTCCGAGACCGCGCCAAGGGCATCTTTGGCTGCGAGTTGTTCCCCAACCAGCTTCTGGGCGGCCTCGAGGCCCATGAGATCGCGCTGGACCCGGCGCAGCTCACCCTGAGCCTTCTGCAATTCATTGTTGTTCTGAGCAATCAGGCCATCGATTCGTTGAATATCGTTCTTCGCGTTTTCGAGGTCGCTTCGAGTCGCGCTGTCATTGGCTTCCTGGGCAACCGCTGTCTGATAGGTCTGATCGAGACGGTCTCTCGCGGTGGCCGCTGCCGTGCGGGCCGCCTGAAGAACCGGGACCCCCAGCACCATTTCCAATTTCTCTCGCAGCTGGGCAGACTGCTGCGGGCGATCATCTTCCACCAGGTCTTCGTACGTCTGCAGCTGCTCTCCATCGAAGAGGAACAACGTGGAAACTTCGTACGGGAAAACGCGAGCCAGCAGGATGCCAAAATCCTCCTCCGAGATAGTCTTCCCGTCATCGGCGACGCATGAGAATTGCTCGAGGCTAATCTTCTCCGTTCCGTTGAATATGTTGAGCTCGTACCAACGGGAGGCATGGTACGTTCTCCCGTCCACCTCGAAGAGGACCTTCACCGAGCAGGGCGATTTCCCTTCCTTGCGGGCGTCCCAGTTGAGAAGCGAGTTCGGGTCGAACCCTCGCCGATTCTGCTTGGAGAAGAGACACCAAGAGATCGCCCGAAACAGGCTAGTCTTGCCGTATCCGTTGTCACCATGGACGATGACAACGGGCTTACCTGGCTGGGGTGCCAGGTCAATCGATTGGGTCCCGTAGTAGCAGACGAAGTTCTCAAGCTCGACTTGGAGTATCTTCACCGGTTCCCCTCCGGTCGGCTTCTTTGCGGATCACAGCTACTACCCGATCGACCAACTTTGCCTGTGAGATCTGTGCGTCGCGTGTCAGAAGGAGGATGGTCAACAGGTAATCTTGGGGCACACCCTTCTTATCAGCGGCGGCGACCACCGCCTGGGCATCAGAGGCGAGTTCCGTCACGTGGCATCACCTCCTCGAATGAGATTCCGTAATTCAAGGCGATGCGCCTCGCCTTGGATTCCGCGACCATTCGATTTGCGGCGTCGCGGACGAAAACCCCCGCTCGGCTCAACTCGGCCCAGACGAGACCGCTCTCCCCCGTCGTCAGGCTGAATTCGGGGTCGGGGACCACGACCGGATCGATTATCGTCGCGTGAGTCTTCCCCCGAAACAGACGAAGAACCCGACCGCACGTCGCTGAACGAATTCGCGCCAGGTCTTGCTGCTCGCGAGTATGAGCGCGCCGTCACATGAAGGGAGATCAACGCCTTCGTCAAGGCAACGCATCGAGAGCACGGCCCGAGCCACTCCACCCTCGATTGCCTTTATGGATCGGTTCCTAGTCGCTTCGTCCATCTCGCCCACATATCGAACGGTCGGAATGGCCCCCTTCCGTAACTCCTGTTCCACTTCGCCGAGCTGCTCGTTGTCATCGCAATAGACGAGGACTCGTTTGAGCGAGGCGTGAGTCTTGAGGGAGTTAGCGGCGAATGGGATTTTCGCCGCTGCCTTCTTGCTGATGTCGGCGCGCTGCTGAAGGAGAGCGGTCAATCCCATCACTTCCTCTATTAGCCCCAGCTTCTTGGCGGTCGTGAGGATAGTCAGAATCCTCGATTCCTTCGGCAAATCCAGCTGGTGTTCGAGCCTTTTCCGGAGAAAGGCGAGTCTTGCTGTCAGCCTACCGTACTCCTCGGTCTCTCCCAAAGTGAGCTGAAGTTCTTCGGGGAAGTAATCGTACAGCAAGAACGGCCTGGATGGCATCGCCGATGTCGAACCTGTACACGATGCCGCCGAAGTACCGGTGATCGCGTCTGATCCCTCCTCGTCGAAACTCCCGCTCCGGAGTCGCGCTCAGTCCCAAGCGACGGTCGCAGTCCAGTCGCATTAGCCGCGATCCTTCACCTTGCTGCCAACGTGATGGACCTCATCCACAATCAGGGTGAACTGTCTCTTCCGGAGGGCCTTTTGAGCGCGGTCGAGGAATCGCTCCGCGGCAACCGTGTTCGTGACTCCGATTAGGACCGAAGGTGGGGTTCCCCCGAGGCACTCCTCGATTACGCCTGGCTGGAGCCAGTCGCCGGTTCCGGAGATTGGGATGATGCGCGCGCCGGGTAACGCCTGTCTGGCCGCCCGTTCCCATTGGTCCTTCAGTGCTCGCGTAGGGACGGCGACGAGGACGGATCGGCGTTCGTTCAGCTCGGACTCGATTGCTTTCAGCGCGACAAGGGTCTTCCCTGTCCCGGTAGCCATCGCAAGAATGCCGCGGTGGCCGGAGCGTGCCCATTCACCGATTGCTCGAACTTGATACGGGCGGAGGACTGGCGTTGTTGATGGAGCCTGGGATGCCGGGAGAGGGAGGAAAGCCAGCTCGGTCGGGGCTCGCATTTCGAGCCATGCGCGAGGGACCGCGGAGAAGTCGACCACGAGAAGCCCGGGGAGTCGAGTCGGTCCATCTCTGCTCGAACATCCGAACAACGTCCTCGAAGTAGTCAGAATGGGCCGGTCCTCCCCAGTTCGTATAGATCCACACCGATTCGAAGTTAGACCAGACAGCTTGTTCCCCCTCGTTGGCCGAACCTTGGAATGCCAGGGTGTTCCCAGCGGTGTCCCTGAAGAACCCGAGCTTCTCGTGATAGATTCCGCGGAGGACTTGCCCGTCCCTCACTGGGACTGCGACTTTCACATCGATGACTTGGTTCTTGACCAGCCAGGCCAGGTTCAGTACGGCTGTCCCGAACAGAGGGTCGAGTTCGAGCTCCTCAAGGTTCCTTTGGACGGCGAACCCGATTCGAGACTCCAGGTTCGCTCGATCCCTGTAGCCTGCCTCGATTGCCTCTACATCTTCGGAGCTCAGTCGGGGACTAACGATGAGGCGCATCCGGCCCCCGTTGGCAACGAAATCTTTTAGCGCGTTTCCGAGAAGAGGGAGCAGCGAGGAGCTGAAGAATCCGACTGCTCGGCATACTCCGTCGATCGTAATAGAGCAGGCTGGTAGAATTCGTTTATCAGGTCGGATTGGCCAGTTTCGAAGACCCTCGGGAAAGCGAAGGAGTTCAGAAGGGGCCGATGCGACATGGTGGCTCCTCGGTGCCCGTCCGGAGCGGTCAGCCCCTGACAGCGAGGGTGGTTTGCTGCCGAGGTCCCGATGACACGCTCGGTGACCTGTCAGATGAGTGCGTCGACCCGTTTCGAGAACAACCCCCGCCCGGTCATCAGCCCCTCTTGGAGAGACTCGATGTTAGCTTCGTTTCCGTTCAGACGGTCGCAGAAAATGGAAAGGGCCACTGCCGAAGCCATGAGACGCGCTGACAACTCCAGCGGCTGCCCGCGTTTCGCATCCTTCCCTTTGGAGCAGAGGCAGGACCTAAGATTTGGGGATGAGATTTTCGCAGGGACAATCCTGTCACTCCACCGGGAGGAGGGAAACCCCCGATCCACCGCTGCGGCCACCATGGCCAGCACCCTCTGAGGGCCAATCCCTCGCTGGACCCAACCCGCCCACTTGGCCTGCAGGGCGAGACCGTCTAGGAAGCCATTGAGAGCAGTCTCGACTACAGACAGGAGCGTTCGTGACAGTTGTTCGTTCTCGATACCCGGAGGAAGATTCGCTGACTACGGCCCGTGCTAAAGCGAGGGCCGATCCGACTCGGAGTTCGTAGCACTTATAGAGGGCTGCATAACCGAGGTAGATCCGGGGTCCGCCAAATTATCGGGGGCACCACATCTAACGGCAGTTCCGACAGAATTCTCGGCAGCTCATTGTCCAGCTCGACACGATGGTCGTGCCGCCAATCAACCGGGACGATACCTCGGAATCGGCGGCGCATGGAGAAGTGCCGGCCCCGTTGTGTCGGACGGCCACAACAGCCGGTAGCTCTCCCAGTGGGGTAATAATTGGTTCTTGCGGGGTTAGCCGCGCTTCGGCCCCGAGTATCGAGTAAGCGATTCCTCGCGCGACGGGAGGAGGCACCGCGTTACCGACCAGGAAGTCCTTTTCGCTCATCGAACTTCCCCAGAACTGATAGGTGATCGGGAAGCCCTGTACAGATGCGCACTCGCGGAGCGTCAAGGTGCGTTTCTCAACTTCAGAAATGTGGCCGCACGGAATCACGATTGTTGAACGATGACCCTCCGGGTCCTCGTTGCGGTGATGGTGCGGCACGGACGATTGATAGAATCGGGGAACACCATCCGCCCATAAACTGGGTGATTCTGCTTGGCTTGTTGCGAACTGCCGAGTTCGGTCTGAGAGAGCCTCCATCGAGTGTCCTCGAAATGATCTCGGAGGCTTGCTAACGGGACTCGGGCTCGCGCGTAGATGGGGTCCTGGATGCTGCGCGTTCTATCCCGAGGTTGTCGAGAGGGACAGGGAAGCTCATCAAGCACGACAGAGAGCGGAACGCTCGCGTGGCTCGGGTTCGTCTTCGTCGGGTCGGGCACGGGGAATTGACCAGAGAACAGGCGTCTCCGAGTCTGAGGTGTGCCGAATTCGCCCGCATCGAGTATCGCGCGTACGGGAATCTTGACCGGCCCCTCCGGTAGGGGGAACATGTCGCCGTCCATCTCGGCCTCTAGGTCGCCCAGCATGGCCGGAACGTTCTCCATCACCCAATACCGGGGCCGGAGCACTCGTACGAACTCGAGAAAGCGTCGAACCAGCTCCATTCCCTTCTCGCGGTCGCCGCCGCCACCTCTGTTTGCGGGGGAGAAGTGAACACATGGAGGTGATCCGATTAGCACGTCGACCGGGTCGAGTGTACTGGGGTCGAGAGAGTGGAGGTTCCCTTCGAGCGCTTCGGACCGGGGATGGTTACGTTTGAACGTCTCGACCGCGGGCTTCCAAACATCTACACCCCATGCGATTCTGAACCCCGCCTGGGCGAATCCCTCAGCGAATCCACCAGCCCCGCAGAAAAGGTCTCCGACCGCCAGAGGCTTTTGTCGGATTGACTTCATCCTGGTAAGCCCCATAGACGCACCCATACTTGGGTCCACCGATCCAATGCCTTAGATGGCGATGGCGGCTCGCGAGTTCGCGACGTCGGCTGGCGCAGCTCTTTGAATCCCTGCTAATCTCACATTCCCACAGGGTGAGCACATGCCAACCCATCGACTCTAGCTCGCGCACCTTGCGTTCGTCGCGCTGACGGTTCAACTCAAACTTCGTGGCCCAGTACTCGGGGTTTGACTTAGGTGGGATCGACCTAACTGCATCACAGTCATGCTGGTGCCAGAAACAACCGTTCACAAAGATTGCTAGGCGGTAGCGGGTGAAGGCAATGTCGGGACGACCAGGTAAGTCGCGGACGTTCGTTCGGTATCCAGTGATTCCGCGGGCGGCGAGTGCCCTGCGAAGCGCCAGCTCGGGTTCTGTATCGCGTGCGCGGTTCGCCTTCATCACCGCAGTTACACCCGAGGAAGATGGAGGAGGGGGCCTCGGAACCTTCATGGAAAGGTGATTGGTGCTTTCATGCGGATAGGCAATCGCGAGCCGCTCAACCCTCAAGTTCGTCAGACTTCGTCAGGACTTGTCACGACCGAGAAGGGCACACCCAAGCTTTCGAAGTGTCTTTTTCCGCAGTTCAACTTGTATGCCTCCTGAGTGCGAAGTCTCAGGAAGTCCCTCGTCCCCTTTGTCTCCTTCACAAGGTAGAGGGTCTTTCCGTCCTGCTTGACGATGGCCCAGTCTGGATTGTACTTCCCGACCGGAGTATCGATCTCGAACCACCTTGGAAGCTTGACAAAGAGCTTGATGTCTTCTCTTTCGTCCAAACGCTTCGCGAACTCACGTTCGACTTCGGAGTCGTACACTACGTACTCGTAGACGGAGTGGTTGACTTTGAGGGCCGTCAGATAGTTAATCAGCTCCTCGTTCTTGAAAAGAGCCGCCTCCCACTCTGCCTCCGGGCCCTTGCCCTCGACTGGCTCGTATTTGATGCCGGCCACGAGGAATCGATAGAGCTCGATCTTCAGAATTCCGGCGATGGTGTCCAGAAAGCGCTGGGGATTGTTGAATAGATCGGGCAGACGTCCAGACCCGTCCAGAATACGGGCCAGCGTCGACCGCGTCAGATCGGTCTCGTTTTGAAGGTATGTGAGAACGTCAGGGATAGGGCGCCTCCCCGTCTCGACGCTTTCCGTGGCGACACTCATGGCGGTGGTCGTGACGCCCCGATCTTGGATGCGGAGTTGTCCCACCGACACTCGAATTCTTGGTTTCTCGATGGGATCCATCCTGTTGATAGTCGCCACGGCTCTCTCCACCAGAGCCGCAGTTTCGAACTCAACACGATACGTGGTCTTGGGCTTGATGCGCTCCCATAATGCTTGGAAGTCGGGTGAGAGCTTGACCTCCTTCTTGAGTCGGTTGACTCCGTCGTCCCGCTCTCGGCGGACGTGCCGCTCCAGTTGGTAGCGAGACAGCAGGTCGACGACGGCTGCCGCGAGATCGAGATAAGGCTCGGGAAGGCTGAGCCTGAAGTCCGTCCTCTTGGGATCGAAAAGGGCCTGGATGCGACCGTCTGCATCGAGCATCCCCTGTCGGATTAGGGCTTCCTGGACGTCTTCTCCGGCTTCCGCCCGATCCGGACCTCGATGTCATTCTCAACGCGAACTAGTTTGGCAAACGCAGTGATTGGGACCTTCCCGAAGCTCACATCGCAGTCTTCCTCGTACTCTGTTTGGAGCTTACGCGCAAAGTCTTCGTAGCTCTCATTCGCCATGACGTACAGTCGGTTGACGGAGTCGTCGAAGACACGAAGTCCGTCTTGGTTCACAGGCAGCCGAAGGCCACGCCCGATCTCTTGTCGTTTCTTGACAGGGCTTCTTGTCTCATTTAGCGTGCAGATTTGAAACACGTTAGGGTTGTCCCAACCCTCGCGCAGCGCGGAGTGGGTGAAAATGAATCGAAGGGGTACGTCAAGGGAGAGCAGGCGTTCCTTGGCGTGCATGATGAGCCAATAGGCCTCATCATCGGCCTGAGAGTCGTGGCCTTCCCGAGATTCCTTGAAGATTCCCTTCTTGTCCTTCGCGAAGTACCCGTCGTGAAGCTTCTCCACTGGCTCTTGTAGCCATTGGAGGCTACTGTAGGTGGGGTCCTTCGCAAATGTCGTGAGTTCCTCTTCGAATGCGATGGCGAGCTTGCCCTTCAAAGGGCGTCCATCGGCGTCGTAGTCCCGATAGTTGGCCACGCGGTCGATGAAAAAGAGGCTCAGCACCTTGATCCCACGATCACGTACCTGTAGCTCTTTCTCCAAGTGCCGTTTGATCGTGTGCTTGATTTGGGTGCGCCAAAGGTCCTCGCGGAAGCCACCAAGCTGTCCACCAATACGGAGCGTGCGCCCATTCGTGAAACGGATGAACTCGCTCCCAGGTTCAGCGTTGACCTCGGCAACCGAGAACCCGTTTTCGTACTCGGCGCGCCCATTCGAGAGGGCCAGCAGGTCTGCACCTTGCTTTACGGTCACAAGTTTTTCGCGTGGGCCATCATGTCCCTGTACGTGGATTCGGAGTCTGGCCTTTATGCCAGACTTGTAATCGATATTCTCGACCCGAACGTACGGGTCTGTTGCACTACCCTCTGCTATCGCGCTCGCGACCACTATCTGCTTGACGAGACGCATTTCGAAGGCACGAATCGGGTCTAGACGGTAGACAAGGTTGTAGGGGTTGCGATGCGTTGCTGAGTATCGCAACGTGCACAACGGATTGAGGGCCCTGATTGCCTCCTGCGCCTTCTCCGTTGAGTCCACGCTTTGTGGTTCGTCGATGATGACTATGGGACGCGCAGCCTGGACGAACTCGATGGGTTGGTGGCCCGACAGTTTGTCGCTTTCTTTGTAGATGACGTTCCCCTTTCCCTCCTCTTCGGTGCCCGTGAAGTTCTTACGAAACGCATCGATGTTTATGATCATGATTTGGAGCGTGTTTGCATACGCGAATTGGCGTAGTCGGTTCACCGTGCTCGCGTCGTACACGAAGTGCTCGAACGGGACGTTGTTGTAGATGGCCCGGAAATGCTCTGATGTTATCTCGATGCTGGTGAGCACTCCCTCGCGAATGGCGACACTTGGGACCACGATGATGAACTTCTGAAACCCGTAGCGTCTAGAGAGCTCGAAGATTGTCCGCAGATACACGTACTGTCTTGCCTGTGCCTGTCTCCATTTCCACGGAGAAGTGTCGGCACCGGCGGGGTTGCTCGTTTGCGGGATTGACAATCTGCCAAGCCTCCGGTACTGCTTCCGGGTCGGCGATGTCAATGTCATTCCGTTCTTGAATGGCACGAAGGTTTCTTCGCAATCGATCCTCATCCAGAAGGAGCCTGTTGGCGGCACCCGAGACAGTGCCTTCCTGCCTGGCGAATAGATCCTCCCATGCCGCGGCCTTTACCACCGCGAACTCCGGGTTAGCCTGGGGTTGGTCCTCAAAGAGGTCGACGACAGCCGCGACCGCGTCGAGCTGGAACTGCTGGTTAGGGTCGAACTGGAGTTTCACAACGCACGGTCACACGGTCTTGAAGCTCGTCACACCGTTTGTTCTGAAAGTCTGGACCGCATTCGCTTTCAGTTGGTCGTTTCCTGCGAAGCCCTCATCCAGGCACACGATGCGCTCAGGTTTCCGTTGAGCCATGGCGCGTACCACTTCTAGCGTAAGGTTTCGATCCAGGCAGACGAGAAGCGCCCCATCCGCTATGTTGAGGACCCGTTTCCCCACGAGTATAAGTGACTCAACGGGGGTGGTGAGCGGGAATCCGCTCTTCAGGAGTATCTCCACGAGAATGTCATCAACCGTGCGGTCCGCGCGAATGTGATGGACGTGATCATCGAGTTGCTTTTGCAAAGAGCTTGCCTCTTTGGCCGCAGTCGCGTCCCACGGTTTGAAATTGGATTCGGCCAACTTAAACACGCGGAACCCACGGTCGTGCGGGTCTTCCGTTTCCGAGTCGATTCTGCTCTTGTCCTCGGTGTTGAGCTTTTTCAACACTCTACGGACACGTTCCTTCGTGATGTCAACGATCGTAGAGAAGTCCGTTCGACCTGTCGGTTCTGGAAGCTGAATGAGAATGAAGCTTCGCTCGCCACCCTTCGAACGATTGAGATCGAGCACAGCATGGGCAGTGGACCCACTCCCGGCGAAGAAATCCAGTACCAGGTCTGACGGTCCAGGAGCCCCAATCTCGATCAGGCGTTGAATCAACGCCGTCGGCTTGGGGAAAGGGAACACATGGGCGTCCCCAAAGAGATCCAGAATCTCGTTGGTTCCGTGCTGTGTGAAGATGTCGTCAATTATCGAGAAAGCCTTGGACTGCCTCGTTACCCCCTCCTCATCTTTTAGGTATTGTTTCGTGTGGACAGTCCAATTCCCCTCTTTGTCTTTGAGAAATGCAAGCCCGTTCTTGGCTAGAGCTCGATCCACACGGTCCTTCGACCACAGCCACTGACGTTTAGGAAGGACCTGGGCACCATCAGGGGCGGTAATCGGGAAGACTAGGTTCGGTCGATTCCCCATGCTCTTCGTCGCTTCGAGGGGATGGGTTCGGTACCGACCACGCTTTTCGACATTCTCATCCTCCAGGGCATAGTATCGGGAGATCGAGTCCTCAGTTTGTGGAACGAAGAGTGCAGGAAGCGAGCTTGCATCTCGCGCATAGACCAGGATGTACTCGTGGAGGGACACAAGGAATTTTTCCTTGGCCCCACCCCCGTACCGTTTCTTCCAGATGATTGTATCAACAAAGTTCTCCTCGCCGAACACCTCATCGCAAATCCGTCTGAGGTCCGTGACCTCGATATCGTCGATACTGACGAAAAGCAGACCATCTTCCTTGAGCAGGTTCCTCGCCAAGTAAAGACGAGGATACATCATGTTCAACCACTTCGAGTGGAACCTGCCGTCGCTGTCTGTGTTGGTACTGAACTTCTTTCCTTCGCAATCCACCTGACCGGTGTACTCCAGATAGGTCTGCAACGACTCTTCGTAGTTGTCAGGGTAGACGAAGTCGTTACCGGTGTTGTACGGTGGATCGATGTAGATCATCTTCACCTTGCCAAGATAGGACTTCTGGAGGAGCTTCAGCACTTCCAGGTTGTCCCCCTCGATGATCAGGTTCCGAGTGGCGTCCCAGGTCACGCTCTCGTCAGGCGCCGGTCTCAGTGTGCCGAGACTCGGCGATTGGATTGCTTTGAAGCACTCGCTCTTGCCCGGCCATGTGAGTCCGTAGCGCTCCTTGCCGACATCTACTGCCTCGCCTAGTGCGAGCTTGAGGCGATTGAAATCGAGCCTCCCGCCCTCAGTCCGGACTTCGGGGAACAGGCGCAGAAGCTCCGCGAGCCTATCCTCAGATGTGGAGTGAGAACGAAGGTCAGGAAGCGTCAGGCCGGCTCGTCACCTTCTCTCCCCCGGGGGTTGATGCTGGAGACTTCATTTACGCACCCCTCTGGTCGGTTGGCAGACCCCCTCATAAGTTGATAGAGATTGCAGCGAAAGAAAGTCGATATCGGCACCATGGATAGGGTCCCAGCCGATTGGAGTACCGATTGGATCCGGCATCTGCGGCAGGGCATTCACTCAGCTGGCCTTCTCGCTTTCGCCGTCCGACCCCTGCAGGAGGGGTCGACCGCTCCTATAGCCGTCGACCAACCACACGCCTTCCAGGGGAGCCCTTCTGGACGAGAGCCCCAGGGAGCCTCCATCAGACCCGACTTTGGCGGTCGGACCCTTTGCAAAGCAGGGGGTCACTAAAGCCCGGGCGCCACCGGACGAAATGGAACAGCGGTGTCGCGACGGTCACCGTCGCGTTGGCGGTCTTTCTAAAGCCGGCCGGGCATGCCTCGAGGGACTGCTACCGGGATCACGCGGCTTCGAACTGCCTCGAACCCGCGGTCGATTCAGGCTCCCTGCTTCGAGGAGGGGCCCCTCGAAGCCGTGGCGTGAACGACTCCGATCGCCTCGCGGAAGTCTCGGTTCTTCCGTTCTCCCGTCTCCCGGAGTGCTGTCTCGGCGAGTTCCTTGAGATCCTCCGGGACGTCCTTCCTGGACTTGATCGAGTCGTAGAACATCAAGGCCATCTCCCGCGCGCCGTCCCGGTACTCCCTATCGAACCGATTCATGGTGAACCACCCTCTGGGACTCGGATTGTACGCGCGGACGCATATCACCCGCACCGGGAGTTCTTGAAACACCTCCCCCGTCAGCGCATCCACGTCTGACGGCGGGGCCTCGTTTCAGGCCCGGCTCCATCGAGCCCAGCCCCCTTGGAAGCCTGCTCGACGCCCTATCCCTTCCCTGACAGCCTCCGCCTTACCATGACCGCTCCCGACGTCCTTGGCGGCGGTCGTTTAAGCTCGTACTTCCCAGGGATCGCCTCCAGGAGGTCCCCCAGCTTGCTCTTTCCGAAGGTGCGCGGATCGAAGGCAGGATCGAGCTTCAGCAACGCGTTGCCCAGCTCGGCCAGATGACAGTAGCCGTCCTCCCCGACAACTGAGTCAAAGGCCTTGTCGATAAGTTCGAAGGCTTCGGTCGCGACCCGACGACCATCAGGAACTTCTGGGGGAGTCGAGGCACTCGGGGTCGTCGCAGAGGAAGGCTTCCTCGACCTCGCAGGCAGCGGGTTCTCTCTCCGAGATCCAATCAGGTTCTCTGTGGCGACGAACACGTTGCAGGCGTTTCTGAACGCGGGAGGGGTCTGGGCCCTACCGATCCCCACGACGAGCATCCCAGACTCGCGAAGGCGCGTGGCCAATCTCGTGAAGTCCGAGTCGGACGATACGATGCAGAATCCTCGGACCCTACCGCTGTGCAGGATGTCCATGGCATCGATGATCAGCGCGCTGTCGGTGGCGTTCTTCCCTGAAACTGCGGTGAACTGCTGAACCGGGACCAGCGCATGCTCCTGAACCGTGGGTCGCCAGGAGGAGAGCTTACCCGAGGCCCAGTCGCCATAGATCCGTCGGATCTCAACCGACCCGTACTTCGCGGCCTCGGCGAGCATCTCACCGACCAGCCCGGCGGACGCATTGTCTCCATCCACGAGGAAGGCGAGAGGGAGCGATCGAGAATGGGTTACGAGCTCGAGGGTGTCAGGCTCAGCATCCGGAGGCATGGGCGTGGCGATGCACATGAACGTGATGAGACTTGCATACCTCGGCGTTGGCCCGTGACCGGCGGCTCCGGACTCGACTCAATTCGAGCGGCCGTTCAGGCTCCCGTCCGCGAGATCTCCGACTCGCAGCTACTGTCGTTACTTTCGTACGCGAACGTGTGATATACCCCGACGTGGATGATCACCCTCGGGTGAGGCGGGCGGTAACGCCTCACCCGCGGCTCCGCCCGACCTCGCCCCCGTACCATGAAGGGGAAAGGCGAGACCGGAAGCGAGACCGAGAGCCGAACGTTCAAGCTCCGAGGCTGGAAGCCGCCTCGGGTCGCCAGGGACCGTTGGTGGGCCGCGCCCGTCGCCCTCCTCGTGGTCGCCGCGATCCTCGCGACCTCGGTCGTCCTCCTCACGGGAGGCACCCGGGTCGTTCAGGAGGAGTGGTCGGCGATCAACCTCTCCCTCGGGTCGAATCCGCTCTCCCAGCAGCTGAACATCACCTTCGCGAGGGTCAGCTACCTCGACCAGCCGACCCAGTGGAACACGACCGGTTTCACTCAACGCCTCCCTGACGGCGAACGGAGCCTGGCTCGACAACACGAGCAGCTACGGGACCCACTACGGGATCGCCCAGGTCAACTCGACCTCGACCGGCACCACGGCGCTCGCCAGCTGGCCTCTCGCTCCCTCCCTCGGCGCGAACGTCAGCTACGCCTTCCTCGACCAGCGCGTCGCGCTCAACGGCACCGGGACCACGTGGCAGCTCGTCCTCTCCGAGACCCAGCAGACGGGTCAGGTCGCGACCTCCGGCAACGTCACGAACGCCGCGGCCGGGTCCGCCCAGAACGAGGTCTGGGTCCAGGCCTTCTACTCCGCGGGCAACTTCAGCTTCCTCGCCTACGACTGGGAGGAGAAGCCCGGCGGCTTCCAGACCGTCACCACCTACACCTTCCCCTCGAACGTCTTCGCGCCTCCGCTCCAGTTCTTCGAGGTCTACGTCTACGCCCAACCCCTCCAGACGGTCGTCAGCATCGTCAACACGACCAACGGAGCCGTGATCGGCTCGACCCCCGCGATGCACCCGGTCCTCGACCAGAACCTGACGAAGATCGGCTACCTCGGCGACACGCTCACCGCGGCCGCCTCGAGCGTCGACTCGGCGATGATCCTCGACTCCGCGTTCTTCGTCGACCACAACACCTACGCGAACGCCCCGGGAGCCTCGACCGCCGCGATCCCGATGGTCGCGGGTTCGGTGTCGATCCCCGACGCCGCCCCCTTCGACCCGGCGGCCGTGACCACCCACTGGCTCAACCCGCCGAACTCCCAGAACAGCTACTCGAGCCTCACGGGGTCCCTCTCCGACTTCCCGAGCGTGGTGAACTCCTCCTCGCCGGCGAGTGAGACGAGCTCGCTGATCAACGCGACGGCGATCCTGAACTCGACCACGACGGCAACCGAGGCCGGCGCCCCGGGCACCCTCGCGACGATCCGCGCCACTCCCGAGGACCAGACGGATGCAGTGTCGTCCACGGCCTACGCGACGACCTGGACTCCCCAGACGATCCAGAGCCAGATCCACTCGTTCCTGACGAACTACATCTCGGCGAACACCGGGGTCCCGGCCGCCGACATCGAGATCCCGGGCATGCTCGTCTCGAACATCGCCGTCTGGACCCAGTTCTCGAGCCAGGCGGCAAGCACGATCCACGACTACCTCGCGAGCGCCATCCCGGGGTTCCTCCAGTCGAACAACCTCGCGCTGGTCAACCGGACCACCGGAGCCATCGACGCGGGCGCCGACATCGGCGAGTTCATGGACCTCTCCACGGGAGCGGTCTATG
>CAWCRH010000007.1:0-116763 GCA_963797975.1 uncultured Thermoplasmata archaeon | reverse complement strand
CGAATCGAGACCCGACGCCCCGATATATCGCATGCCTAAGGCCAGGGCTAGGTCCCAGTGGACGACGCGGTCCGTCACCCGTTTGATCTGGTAGGCTCGCTCGAGGGGGATGCGGAGCGTCATCGCCATCGCATGGTCGTACTCCTCCAGCGGCGCGCCGGTGAGGGCGTGCGCCGCCGCGCTCTTCCCGGCGAGCCAGCCGCTGAGCATCGCGGTCGGGATGCCCCCTCCGTTGGTGGCCATGACGAGGTTGGCCGCGTCGCCCGCGAACACCGTGGAGCCGATCGTGAGCCGCTCCGGTGGAGGACCGATCGGAACCCACCAACGGGTCCGCTCGCGCACCGGGCCGAGGCCCTCCCGCTCCACGAAGCGGTCGAGGAGCCCGTCCAAGGAACGGCCGGGCGGTAGGCGGGTCACGCCGAGCCCGACGTTCATGTCTTCCGCGCGAGGGAAGACCCAGGCGTACCCTCCGGGGGCGGAGCGACCGAAGTAAAGGTCGATCTCGTCCTCGAAGGCGCCGTCGACGCTGGCCGTGATCATGCGGAACATCTCGCGTGGCGGGGCGAAGCCGAGCGACCGCGCCAATGTGGAGGTCGGTCCGTCGGCCGCGACGATCGCGCCGGCGCGCACGCGGCTCTGGTCCGTGAGGATGAGCTCATGACCGTCGACCCCCGCGACTCCCTTCGGGTGTCGGAGCTCGGCCCCGGCTCCTTCCGCTTCATAGGCGAGCGCCTTGTCGAACGCGCGGCGCGAAAGCATGACGCCGCTCAGCGGGAATCGGAAGCGGTGGCCGAAGGGAGATACGCAGACCATCCAGTGCGTGCTTCGAAGGACCGTCTCGGACGGGATGTGGAAGGCTTCGTCGATGAGGTCGTGTGCGTCGAAGATGTCGGCCAGCTCCTCGGCGGTAGGGAGGAACTCCCCGCATTGTACCGGGTGGCCGAGCTCCGGCCGTCGGTCGAAGAGGAGCGTTCGGGCTCCGCTCAGCGCGGCGGCTCGGGCCGCGGTGGAGCCGGCCGGGCCAGCTCCTACGACTGCCACGTCCACGCTTTCCATCGTCAGATCCCGAGGGACACGAAGTGCTGGGCCGCGGTCTGGATGGGTCCGAGGATGGGCGACGGGTAGACCCCGAGGACGACGATGACGACCGCCGCGATGCCGATGGCCACCGCGCGGCCATAGCCAATCCCGTGGGCGCCCAGGGCCGGCGCGGGGGGGGTGGGCCCTGGGGCGGGCGCCGCGGACGGGAGGCTGGCCGTCGGCAGTGCCGCAGGCTGCGGCGCCGTATCGAAGAACATCACCTTCAGGACGCGACCGTAATAGAAGACCGAGAGGGCGCTGTTTAGGAGCCCGGCGACCGCGAGCCAAACGAAGTACCCCTCGCGCTCGATGGCCGCGCTGAACAGGACGAACTTGCTCAGGAACCCGACCGTGAGCGGAACGCCGGCGAGGCTGAGGAGCATCAGAGAGAAGGCGGCCGCCAGCATCGGCCGCTTCGACCCTAAGCCGGCCCAGTCCTTGATGAGGGGCCCGACGCCGATCGACGCCGCCGCGGCGACCACGAGGAAGGCGCCGCTCTTCATGAAGACGTGCGCGAAGACCTGGAACGTCGCTCCCGCGAGAGCCGGTGACGTGCCGACGACGATGCCGATCATCATGTAGCCCGCTTGGCTGATCGAGGAGTAGGCGAGCATTCGCTTCATCTCCTTCTGCATCAGGGCGAGGACGTTGCCCACGGTCATGGTCAGCACGGCCAGGACGCCGAGGACGAGCTGGACCACCGGACCCAGGGAGACCACGGGCATGCCGGCGAACCACTGGAAGGTGAGGGTCCCCTGGGCGAGGAAGATCGGTCCGATGAAGACGAGGAAGAACGCGAAGAGGCCGATCTTCTTCGTGCCGCCCGCGAGGAAGGCCGACACTTCGTTCGGGGCGCCGTCGTACACATCGACCGCCCAGGCGTGGAAGGGCACGAGCGTGATCTTGAACGCGAGCCCGGCGATGAGGAGGCCAAAGCCGATGGCGATGAGCGCGCTGCAGCCCCCTACGACCACGCAGGAGGCCGTGGCGAGCGCGAACAGGTTCGTCGTTCCGTAGGCTCCGAAGAGGAGCGACGCCCCGAAAAAGGAGAGGACGGTCGAGAGCGCGCCGATGACGTAGAACTTCATCGCGGCCTCCATCGCGCGGCCGTCGCGGCGGGTGTAGCCGACCAAGAGGTAGGACGGGATGCTGACGACCTCGATCGCGAGGAGGAGGAAGATGAGGTCGCTCGAGATGGCGACCAGCATCATCCCGAGCGTCGCGAGCAGGACGAGCCCGTAGAACACCCCGGCGCCCTTCTCCCTGGACGGACGGCTCAGCGAGGCCAACGCCACCAGGAACGCGGCGAGGAGGAAGATCACCTGGAAGAAGAGGCCCAGGGACGTGAACCAGTAGAGCGGCTGCGATCCCGCTGGGTTCGCCGCATCGACCTGGCTCGCGGGGATGGTCGCGAGCGACGCGATGAGGGGATAGCCGAGGTCGGCAAAGACGAGAAGGAGGGCGAGCAGGATCGTGCCCACCGCGATAGCGCCGATGAACTCGAGCCGACGGTAGCCGAGCGTGTCCAGGAGGAAGATGAGCAGGGTGCCCGCGAGGAGCAGGATCTCCGGTAGGAACGTCGTCGCGGTGTCGATGAGGCTCATGGCACGCCCTCCGTCATCCCGGCCACACTCCGATCGGGGACTGCGTGATCACGTTCACGAGGAGGCCCGGAAGGATCCCGAAGAGCACCGTGAGCGCGATGAGGAGGCCCATGCCGGCGACCTCGTAGCTCGGGAGGTCGTGGACCGGTTCCACGAACCCTTTCTTCGGCCCGAACAACAGGCGTTGCATCATCCAGATGTAGAACGCCGCGGTCACGACCAGGGCGATGAGCGGGATGAGGACCCAGTAACTGATCCCCTCGAACGTGGCCAGCAGCGCCGTGAACTCGGCCGGGAAGCTGATGAGCGCGGGAAGGCCGAGCGAGGCCAAGCTCCCGATCATGATCGCCGTAGCGAGTCGCGGGGTGGCGGCGGCGGTGCCGCCCAGGGTCGGGATGTCCCGCGTGCCGTAGATGTGCTGGGTGCTGCCCGCCCCCATGAACAAAAGCCCGCTCACGATCCCGTGGGCGAACATCAGCAGGACGGCCGCGACCAGTCCGAGCTCGGAATTCAGGGCAATCGCGAGGAGCACGATTCCCATGTGGTTGATCGAAGAGTAGGCGACCATGCGCTTCAGGTCGCGTTGGGAGAGGGAGAGCACGGCTCCCCAGACGATCGACACCATCGCGACGACGAAGAGGATAGGGTCGATCGTGGCGAAGCCGTTCGGTAACACCATGACCGCCCAGCGGATCAGACCGTAGCCCCCGAGCTTGAGCAGGAGACCCGCCAGCAGGACCGACCCTCCGGTGGGCGCCTCGACATGCGCGTCGGGAAGCCACGTATGCAGCGGAACGACCGGGAACTTGACGCCGAAGCCGAAAAAGAGGGCGGCGAACATGACCGCGGGGAGAACGCCCACGAGAAGCCGACCCGAGGCGTAGACCGCGCTGAAATCGAAGGAGTAGGGGTAGACGTGGCCCTGCTCGCCGTAGAAGACGAGGGCCAGAAGGCCCACGAGCATGACGATGCTCGCGACGTGGGTGTAGACGAAGAACTTGATGGCGGCGTACCGGCGGTTCGGGCCTCCCCAGTAGCCGATGATGAAGAACATCGGGACGAGGACCGCCTCCCAGAAGAGGAAGAACAGGAGAATGTCGAGCGAGACGAACACGCCGAAGCAGCCCAGGCAGGTCAGGAGCACGAGCCCGAACCACATCCCGGGGCGGCGCTGCTCGGTCCAGCTGTAGAGCACCGTCGCGATCATCAAGACGCCGGTGAGCAGCGTCAGGACGAGCGAGATCCCGTCGAGCCCAACGGTGTAGTTGATCTGAAGCCACGAGAGCGAGATCCAGGAGTACGATTCGCTGAGCCAGAACTGCGGAACGCCGCTCACGTAGCCCGCCCAGCTGAACCCGATGAACATCACTCCGATCTCGGCGAGGAACGCCAACGACGTTCCGAGCGCGACGTACCGGGCGAAGCGACCGGAGGCGAACGAGGCGAGCGTTCCCGCGAGGAGCGTCGCGAGGGCGATGGAGATCAGCGGGAGGCTCATCTAGCCCCCTCCCGCTTTGGAGATCAGGTAGGGCGCGACGTAGAGGAAAAGGATGAACAGTCCGATCAACCCCGCGATGATGTAGGTCGCGTAGTCGCTCACCAAGCCGGTCTGCATGCGCCGCATGCGGTCGGAGAGGCCGGCAAAGATCCGCTCGAACCCGCGGATCGTCCCGTCGATGACGAACCGGTCAAAGAAGTCGACCGCGCGGGCGACCGTGTACACGCCGACCATCCCCAGCCAGTCGTAGGCGGCCTTGACGTGGTAGCGCGCGAGCAGGAGGTGGCGGACCGGCTGCGCCTTCGAAGTTTCGGAAAGAGCAAAGACGCGTCCGTTGCCCCAGAGCTGGTAGGCGAGCAGGATCCCGCCGACGGCGAGGGCCACGGAGATCGCGGACAGCACGATCTCGGTCGGCCCGTAGGAGGGCGGCACGTTGAGCGAGAAAAAGACCGGATAACTCACCGCCGGCGAGAACAGGTTCGCGAACGTGGGGATGTAGACCAACAACCCTGCGATGATGGCGAAGCCCGAGAGCGCGAGCATCGGCACGAGCATGGTCCACGGAGGGTCGTGGGCGTGCTCGCTCAGGCCCTCTTCGCGCGAACGTTCTCCCGAGAAGGCGAGGAAGTAAGCGCGGAAGATGTAGTAGGCCGTGAGGAAGACCGTGATGAAGGCGAGGATGAAGAACGGCCAGTACTCTGGATGCGCTCCGAGCTGGCTATAGACCGACGCTAAGATGTCATCCTTGCTCCAAAAGCCCGCGAACGGCGGGATCCCCGATAACGCGAACGCCCCAGCCAGGAAGGCGTAGCCGGTGTAGCGCATCTTCTTGCCGAGCCCGCCCATCTTGAACAGGTCCTGCGTCGTGACGGCATGGATGATCGCTCCGGCGGCGAGGAAGAGGAGCGCCTTGAAGAAGGCGTGCGTGAAGAGCTGATAGAGGCCGACCATCGCGAAGCCGGCGCCCACGGCGAGGACCATGTAGCCCAGTTGGCTGACCGTCGAGTAGGCGATCACTCGCTTGATGTCGGTGTGGACGATGGCCATGGTGGCGGCCCAGAAGGTGGTGAACCCGCCGACCGCGACGATCGCGAAGTCGTCGACCGACGTGAAGCCCAGGAACAGACTTCCGACGACGAGGAGATAGACCCCCGCCGCGACCATCGTCGCGGCGTGGATGAGGGCGCTCACGGTGGTCGGCCCTTCCATCGCATCGGGCAACCATGCATCGAGCGGGAACTGAGCGCTCTTGCCGGCCGCCCCGGCGAGGAGGAAGAGCCCGGCGAGGGTCAACAGGTTCGTATTGACGACATCGCCGAGGGGGAGGTACGGTGCGTTGCCGTTCGTGAAGAGGAAGCCGTTCGCCGCCCAGCCTCCGTTCGGGCCGGCGGTCGCGTAGAGGACGAAATAGACGAAGATCCCCGCGAGGAAGAGCACGTCGCCGACGCGGGTGACGAGGAACGCCTCCTTCGCCGCGCTCGCGGCGCTCGGCTTGGCGTAGTAGAACCCGATCAGGAAGTAGGAACAGAGACCGACCAGCTCCCAGAACAGAAAGAACATCAGGAGGTTGTCGGCGAGGACGACCCCGAGCATCGAGGTCAGGAAGAGCGAAAGGATCGCGTAGTAGCGCGGGAGCCCTTCGTCCCGGTGCATGTACCCGATCGAGTAGAGCATGACGAGGAAGCCGACCACCGTCACGACGATCAGCATCAGCGCCGAGATCGGGTCGACCAAGGTTCCCATGACGAGCGAGAAGCCGTTGGGGAACCCGGCGCTCGAGCTCAGGGTGAACCACGTGAAGTGTACGTCGGTGTAATTCCCGGGCGACAGCATTTCGCCGATCGCGATCGTGACGCCCAGGACCATGGACGCCCCCGCGAAGATGACGGCGACCCAGCCGCCGTGTTCGAGGCGGCGCAGGCGCTCGCCGAGAGCGCCGATGACCACGAAGGCGACCAGCGGGAGCAGAGGGACCAGGAAGGCCCACTGGAACAGTGTTGTCCAAACGTCCAACCGACCCGACCCCCTACAGCTTGAGCTCGGTCGCCTCGGCGACGTTGATCGATCCTTTCAGGCGGTTGAGCGCGAGGACGATGGCGAGGCCCACCGCGACCTCCGTTGCGGCGAAGCCGACCAGCACGACCGCGATCGCCTGTCCGCTGAGGGCCGGCGAGGGCGCGAACGCCGCGAAGTAGACAAAGTTGAGGATCGCGGCGTTCATCCCCACCTCGATGGCGATGAGGATCAGGATGAAGTTGCGGCGCGTCAGGAGGCCGAAGACGGCGATCCCCAACAGCGCGGCGCTCAGGCCGAGAAATCCCACGATGCTCAGCGTGCTCATTCGCGTCCCTCCCGGACCAGGTAGATCGCGCCGGCCAGCGCGCTGAGCATGAGCAGTCCGAGCAGAAGGAGCCAGGGCCCACCCGGTCCGAAGAGGTACTGCGAGAGGGCCTGAACACCGTAGGATTGGATCGACGTCTCGCCTTGCGGGAACTCGGCCACGACGAGAACGATGAAGATGAAGGTCGTGACCGCGAGGGCGACCGGAAGGGCGGTGATTCCGGTCGCCGCCTCGCGGGAGAAGATCGTCTTGCGGGTGACCATGATCCCGAAGAGGAGAAGGATCGTGACCGCGCCGGCGTAGACCCCCAGCTGCAAGACCCCGAGGAACGGCGCCTCGAGAAGGAAGTAGATCGCGGCGAGGTCGACGAAGAACACGCCGATCCACAGGATGGTGTGGACCAGCTCGCGCACGAGCAGCGCTAGGACCGCGGTCACCAGGGCGACGACCGCGAGAACGAGGAACGCCAGTTCCTCGACACTCAAGTGCGATTCCCCCAGAAGAGGCACTCCTTAGGACAGACGCTGATGCAGGTGCCGCAGCGCACGCAGTCCGAGTCGTTGACGACCGGTTCCTTCCAGATCCGCTTGGGGAGCTTCTCTCCCGGCTTCGCCTCCGGCTTCGGGATGTCGAGCATGGTGATGCATTGCGTGGGGCAGTCCCGCGCGCAGGCGTTGCAGCCGATGCAGATCGGAGGGTCCAGCAAGATCGCGTCCTCGTTCGCCGGTCGCTCGACGCGAACGGGGCTCATCGGGAGCTTCTGGCGGAAGTTCTCATACATGCGCTGCGGCGAGAAGACCATCTCCGAGCGCGTGGGCGTAGAGAGCTCGTAGTGGGTCGTCATCGTGAGGCATCCTTCCGGGCACGCGTCCGAGCAGAAGCCGCAGTAGCTGCACTTGCCGTAGTCGATCTGGGGGCACTTCTTCGGGTGCTTCGGGTCCCCGCCGGGGACGGTCACCATATCGATGCAGATGTCCGGGCAGCTGAACGCACACAGGTTACAGCTGATGCAGGTCGCGATGTTGAGGGCGTGGACGCCGCGGTAGTTATCCCAGACAGCGCCGACGCCGATCGGCTTACCCGAGGCGACCCGGACCTCCTCGCGGAACTGCGGGTCCTCCAATCGCTCGAACGGGTAGACGATGGTCGAGGGGCGAATGAGGCTTCGGCCGAACTGGCGCGCGGCGGTCACCATCGGTCGGGCGACCCAGAGGATCGAGTTGTCGGACGACTTTGCCTTCGGCATGCTTTCTGCGGCCAAGGTGCTTCCCTCCTATCCTCCGATGCTCGGTAGACATCCCAGAACCGGCAGGCACTTCACCGTAACGAGGAGCGCTGCGAGGACCACCGAGAGGAGTGCGAGGGGGACCATCCGGTTCCAGCCGACCCGAAGGAGCTGGTCGGTACGGACCCGAGGGAGCGAGGCACGGATCCAGACGAAGACGGTGAACACGATGTAGACCTTGAGCATGAACCAGAAGATCCCGGCGAGCGGGAAGCTGGTCAGGGAGCTCGGGACCCAGCTCGGCATCGTCCAGCCCCCGAGGAAGAGGAGCACGATGAGGAAGCAGCCGAGCAGCGCGCGAACGTAATCGGTGAGCATGAAGTAGGCGAACATCATGCCGCCGTACTCCGTGTTCCATCCCTCCACGAGCTCGGCTTCGGCCTCGGGAAGGTCGAACGGGATCCGTTCCATCTCCGCGAGCATCCCGGCCACGAAGACGACCAGCGCGATGAACAGCGGAACCCAGAACCAGTAGTTCTGCTGCTCGTCGACGATGGTCGTGAGGTCGAAGCTCCCGGCTACGATCACGACGGCGACGACCGAGAGGAGGATCGGCACCTCGTAGGCGATCATCTGGGCCGCGGAGCGCATCCCGCCGATGAGCGAGTACTTGTTGTTGCTCGACCACGCCGAGATGAAGATGAAGAGGGGGGCGAAACCGAAGACGGCGAGCGCGAGCAGAAGGCTCAACGGGAGCGCTCCCGAGTTCCAGCCGGTCGAGACCGGGAGGATGGCGAAGATGACGAGCGAGGTCACGAGGTAGGCGATGGGGCCGGCCCAGAAGCCGAACGTGTCGGCCGCGCGTGGGCGGACCGTGTCTTTGCGGAAGAGCTTGAACCCGTCGGCGAAATTCTGCAGCAGGCCGGCGTAGCCGACGTGCATCGCTCCACGCCGGTCCATGAACCGGCCGAGGAGCTTGCGTTCCCACCAGATGAGCAGGATCGTGTTGAGCATGCTCGCGATCAGCAGGATCGCGGCGAAGATCAGCGCCCCCAGCCCGTTGATGAGCGTCGTGTTGACGAGCGAGGCCTTGAGCGGTTCCGGGAGGATCCACGAGAGCCCGCCCAGGATGCCCTGGGAGATCGTGAGGGAAACGGAGAGGAGGGTGGCGCTCATGGTGGCGGTCTACCGGTCGACCTCCCCCACGCAGACGTCGACGCTCCCCATGATCGGAGGGATGTCGGCGATGCGGTAGCCGATGAGATACTTGCGCGCCGCGCTCATGTTGGCGAAGACGGGGGAGCGGAACTTCGTGCGGTAGGGGTGTTCCCCTCCATCGTTCACGACATAGGCCTGGGCTTCGCCATGGGGTTCTTCGATCGCGGAGAACCCTACTCCTTTCGGGTAGTTCCGCTTGAGAAGGTAGCCTTCGTGGCCGATCGGTGCGTACGGAGCCCCCAACCAGCGCGGCAGGTTCGCGGCGAGGACGGGGCCGGGGTGGCGGTCGAGCCAGTCGAGGGTCTGCCGAATGATCCGGACCGACTGGCGCATCTCTTCCATGCGGACGAGGTAGCGTCCGGTCACGTCCGCGGTGTCCGCGCGAGCGACATCGAACTCGACCTGGTCGTAGATCGCGTACGGTCGGACCTTGCGGATGTCGCGGTGCGACCCGGCCGAGCGCAGCATCGGTCCCGTCACCCCGTAGGCGACGCAATCCCTCTCGGAAAGGAGGCCGAGCCCGTCACAACGCTTGTGGAAGATAGAGGAGCCCAGACAGAGCTGGTCGTACTCCTTGAAGCGGTCCATCAGCCAGTCGCAGACCTTCCGGGCCCGGTCCGTGAAGCCGTTCGGCAGATCGTTACGGACCCCGCCGACCCGCATGTACTCGTAGGTCATGCGCGCGCCGGTATAGCTCTGGAAGAGGTCGAGCACCAGGTCGCGGTCGCGCATTCCGTAGAGGAACGGGGTCATCAGCCCGATGTCCTGGACGAAGGCGGCGTACCACATCACGTGCGATCCGATCCGCTGGAACTCGTCGCTCATCACGCGGATCCAGAGCGCGCGCTCGGGCGGGGTGATGGTCAGCGCCTGTTCGGCGGCCAGGATGTAGTTGTGCTCCCACGCCAGCCCGGCGACGTAGCAGCACCGGTCCATGAGCGTGATCACCTCGTTGTAGTGGCGGTCCTCGCTGATCTTCTCGATCCCCCGGTGGAGGTATCCGACCTCGGGGTCGACGTCAAGGACCAGCTCCCCATCGATCTTGACCCGAAGGTTCCACAGCCCGTGCGTCATGGGGTGCTGCGGCCCCATGTTGATCCACATCTCAGACACGGCGCGACTTCACCTCCAACTCCTCGGGCTCATGCAGCTTGAAGGAGCGTAGGAGCGGGTGGAACGTGTAGCCGTCCGGCATCAGGAGGTGGCGGAGGTCCGGGTGATGGTCGAAGCGGATGTCGACCATCTCGAACGCCTCGCGCTCGTGCCAATCGGCGCCCGGCCAGATCGGCGTCGCGGACTCCACGTGCGCGTCGGCGGCGGGCAGGTCGGTGGAGAGAAGGAGGTAGGCCTTCCGCGCGTCCGACCAGAGGACGTAGAAGACCTCCCGGTGGTCGACCCAGTCGATCCCGCCGACCATGGACAGGTGGTCGAAGCCAAGGTCGTCCCGCAGAGTGCGGAAGACCTCCAGCGCCGCGGCCGACGCAAAGCGAGCGCGTCCGAGCGTTCCGCCGAACGGCTCCAATGCGTAGAGCCGGTCCCCTAGACGGGTAGAAAGTTCCTCAGCAAACTCAGGCGGCATCAGAACGAACGGCTCCGACCCTACTCCTTGCGTTCCCGGATCAGCGCCTCGAGCTTCAGGATCCCGTCGAGCAATGCCTCCGGGCGGGGGGGCAGCCGGCGATGTAGAGGTCCACGGGGACCAGCTTGTCCACCCCGGGAACGACCGAGTAGGCCGTCCGGAACGGGCCGCCTCCGGTCGCGCAATTGCCCATCGCGATGACCCACTTGGGCTCGGGCATCTGCTCGTAGAGCGTGATGAGCTTGTGGGCGACCTTCCAGGTCACCGTGCCGTTCACGATCATCAGGTCGCATTGTCGAGGGGAAGAGCGGGGGACCACCCCGAACCGCTCGGCGTCCCACCGTGCCCCGAACGCCGCGGCGAACTCGATCGCGCAACAGGCGAGACCCCAGTGGAGCGGGAAGAGAGAGTTGCGCCCGGCCCAATTGAACACCGGCTGAGTGAGACTTCCCCTGCCGCGTTCCGCGATGAACCCGCTCAGCGCCTCCTTGGCTGCCGGGATGAACTCCTTCGACCGAAGCGTCTCGATCTCGATGAACGGCACGGCGGGCTCGGTGACGACCGGCAGCGCGTCGCCCGCGGCCGCAGGACGGGTCGGTATGGTCACGGGGCCGCTCATACGACCCACCGCCGCTCGCCGCTGAGGGCGTAGTAGATCCCGACGATCGCGAGGGCGGCGAAGCCGAACGCGATCAGGATGGGGTAGAGCGAGGAGTTCACGTTGCGGTAGGTGAGCGCCCAGAGGGCGAGAACGAATCCGATCACGTCGACCGCGACGAAGACGATCGCGAAGACATAGTGCTGCGTGGGAAAGTCGATCTGGGCCTCCCCTTCCGCTTCCTCCCCGCACTCGTATGTAGTGAGCTGCAGGTAGGACGTCCGTCGCTGGGCACCCATCATCCGGTTCGCGAGGATCGACCCGACGCCGAACGCGACCGCGACGAGGGCAAAGACGAGGAACGTGGTGACCCCTGCCTCCATCTCTCCTCCTTCCGCTCGTCCAGTAACGTTCTTCCGACCGCGGGAGTTTATTTAACGCCTGCCCGGATTCCTGAGGTAGCACCACCGACCGGGCGCGCCCGGCGACCACTCGTAACGGGTTTCTCACCGCCGGTACTGCCCCACGACGATGGACGCCGACCGGTTTCGTGCGAGTCCCACGTTGGAAGGACGATGGGTTCGGCTCGTCCCTCTCGTCCTCTCCCAAGCCGAGGCTCTCGCACGGGCGGCCCAGGACCCCGAGGTCTCCCGCTACCTCCGTACCCCGCTCCCGACAGGCCCGAGCGAGATGGGCCAGGTTATCGCGCATCGTCGGGGCCTCGCCGAACGCGGTCTCCTTCTTCCTTTCACGACGACCCTCTCGGGCTCCGGCCGGGTGATCGGTGCGACCAACTTCATGCGGCCGGATGCGCCCAATGAGACGGTCGAGATCGGAGGAACGTGGATGGATTCTCGTTTCTGGCGCAGCCCCGTGAACACCGAATCGAAGCTCCTCATGCTTCGGTTCGCGTTTGAGACGGCCGGGGCGCACCGGGTCTACCTGCAGACCGACCTTCGTAACCTTCGTTCGCGACGGGCGATCCAGCGCTTGGGGGCCATTCAGGAAACGGTCTTCCGTGAGGACGCCCACCTGGGCCATGAGTTCTACCGCACGTCGGTCTACTTCGGGATACTCGCCCCCGAATGGCCGTCGGTCCGCTCCCGGCTCGAAACGGCTCTCGACCGGCCATGGACTCCACCGCCGACCGATGATGCGCTCCCACCCCCCATTCCCCCGGACCGGTCCGAGCCGTTCCGCGTTCGAACCTCCGTCCGCCAACCCGAATTGCCTTCAGAGCCTGCCCACGCTCACGGGTCGCTACGTGACCCTAGTCCCGCTCGAAGGGTACCATGTAGCTGGCCTTGCCTACGCGGGACGCGACGAAGAGGTCTGGCGCTACCTACGGATCGGCCCCGCGAGGGATGTTCCCGCTATGACCGAGCTGGTCTCTTCCCTGCTCGCGGGCCGGGACCGCGGCGAGGTACAGCCGTTCGCGATCCTCTCGAACGCCGAGCAACGCCCGGTGGGGATCGTCCGCTACCTCGACATCGACCGTGCGAACAACCTGGTCGAGCTCGGGACCTGGATCGATTCCGCGCTGTGGCGAACACCGGTGAACACCGAGGTCAAGTACCTCGCTTTGCGTCACGTCTTCGAGACCGAGAAGGTCCACCGTGTCCAGCTGCGCACCGACTCGCGCAACCACCGCTCTCAGGCCGCGATCGAACGGCTCGGGGCCGTGAAGGAGGGAGTCTTGCGTGAGTACATCCTCCGACCCGGGGGCTACCGCCGCAGCTCGGTCTGCTACAGCATCCTCTCATCCGAATGGCCCCAGGTGCGGGGCAACCTCGAGGGCAAGCTCGCACGCCCATGGACGGGACGTGCGCCCGCCGTCGCGAGCTCGTAAGCGGGCGCGCCGGTCACTCGAACCGGGGTAGGCGCTTCTCGCGGAAGGCGCGGATCCCTTCCGCGAGTTCCGGCCCCCGCGCTGCCTCGACCGCTCCCCGGCGTTCGAGGGCAAGCTGGGTCTCGAGGCTCGAGCCGAAGGCCGAGAGGAGAAGCCGCTTCGTCAAACCGTAGGCAGCCGTAGGCCCGTCAGCGAGCTCATTGGCCCTTTCCGCGGTCCGCTGGGCCAGCTGGTCGTGGGCCACGACTTCGTGGAGGAGTCCGAGGTCCCGAGCCCGGTCGGCCGTGATCCGAGCGCGCGTGAAGAACATCTCTTGGGCAAGGCCGATTCCCAAAAAGTGCGGTAGGAAGTAGGTGAGCCCGCCGTCGGGGACGGCCCCGAGTTGGGAAAACGCGGGGACGAGAATGGCGCGTTCGCTGGCGATCCTCCAGTCGCTCGCGAGCGCCAAGGAGAGGCCGCCGCCAGCGGCCACGCCGGGAAGCGAAGCGAGCACGGGTTTTGGCATCGAAACGATGTCACGGATCGCTTGCTCCAATTCGGCGGTCAAGGCGTGGAAGAGCTGGGGGAGCTCACCCCGGGCAAGGTACTCCCCCATGGCGGCGACGTCCCCTCCGGCGGAGAAGGCCTCGCCTCGACCCGTGAGGACGACCGCGCGAGCTCGGACGTCGACCGCCGCTTCCTGAAGCACGCTGCGCAGCTCGCGCATCGCCGGGACGTCCAGCGCGTTGCGGCGCTCCGGCCGGTCGATGGTGATCGTGAGAACTCGACCGTTGCGCTCCACCGAGACCGGCCCGCTCATCGCGCCGGGGAGCGAGCAGGCCTATACGTGGATGTCGCCCACGACCATGGCGGCTCTCCTTGAATGGGGCTCTAAGCGGCCGGAGCCGTCGGGTCGGGCTCGTCCACGGTGGGGGGGGTGCGTTTCGGCGGGGCGGGGGGCGGAGGGGCGACCTCGTCCACGGGTGGAAGCTCGGGCGTGGGCACGTGGGCGCCTTTCGTGGCTGCGTAGATGGGGCTGATCAACGAGGTGGACTCCGCGGTCTCCGCCTTGATCTCGTCCTCGATCGACCGGATCTCGGTCATCAGCTCCTCTTGGCGCGGGATAGGTCCGAGGATGTCGTCCATGGTACCGATCTTCTTCTCGAGGTCTTCCATCGAGTTGATCGGTCGGTCCGGGACCTGTCGGGAGGCCCCCATGTACTCCGCGGCGCCTTCCATAAGCCGAGAGAACTCGAACGGGAAGAGGATCTTGGTCGCCTGGCCGTTACCGACCGCTGTGAGCGTGTCCAGAGAGAGTACGGTGAGCGCCTTGGAATCGAGCGGGGCCGCTCCGAGCGCGAGGATCCTCAGTCGCTGCGCCTCGCCCTGCGCCTCGAGGATGACAGCGAGACGGGTCCCTTCGGCCTCCAGGATCTTCGACTGACGAACGCCCTCGGCCTGAAGGATTCGCGATCGCTTCGACCCTTCTGCGACCAGGATCGCCGAGCGCTTTTCTCCGTCGGCCCGCAGCACCGCGGCCCGCCGCTGGCGCTCGGCCGAGGTCTGCTCCTCCATGGCCGTCTTGACGGGGCCGACCGGGTCGACCTCCTTAATCTCCACCGCCTCCACGCGGACCCCCCAGCGGTCCGTCGCTTCGTCCAGGATGTCTCGGAGGCGCGTGTTGATCCGCTCGCGGTTGTAGAGGATCTCGTCCAGTTCCATGTCGCCGATGACCGACCGAAGGGTCGTCTGGGCGAGGGCGACCGTCGCGACGTGGTAATCCTGGACCTGGAAGAGCGCCTTGGGGGAATCGACCACCTTGATGTAGATGATCGCGTCGACGTTCGTCGGCGAGTTGTCCTTGGTGATGACCTCCTGACGGGGGACCTCGAGGACCTGCGTCCGCAGGTCGATCTTCACCACGGTCGATAGGGGACTGACGACCCGGAACCCCGGGTTGAGGATGCGCTTGTACGAACCGAGGTAGATGACCAGCCCCTGCTGGTAGGGCTGGATCGTGTACATAGCGCGTTGCAAAAGGACCAAGAGAATGATCACCGCGATCACGGCGACGACGACGTACTCGGCCGCGGTGGTTGCGTCTACCATGGTGGACCTGTATACACCATCCCAATCCCAGCCGAAGGTTAAGTTAGTGGGTCGGGCCCGGGGGGTCGTTCGCGGCCGGCGTGCTAGGCTCGACGAGGATAGAGACCCCTTCCCCGCTGATGACCCGGACTCGGGTCCCCGCTGGGATGAACACGGGCGAGCGCGCGGACCATACCTCCGAGCCGATCCGAACCTTGCCTTTCAGCGAGTTGGGAAGGACATCCGTCAGAACGATCCCCTCGCGCCCGATAAGCGTGGTCGGCATCGACGTCATCGGCAGGTGGCCCGGCGACATCCACCGGGTAGGTACGGGACCTCGATGAGCCCCGCGACGGCCGCGGCCGCAACGATGACGATCACTCCTTCGGGGCTCTCGAGCAGGACGTCCGGGAAGAAGACGAGGAACACGCCTCCCACGATGAGGATCGAGGCAGGGATCAAGAGGAGGGCGCCGGGATGGACCAGCTCAAAGGCCAGAAGGAGCGCCCCGGCCGCGAGAAGGATGAGCCCAACCGTTTCGTACATCCCGGTCATCGTGAGGGACCCTCTAACTGATGGCGAACCGCGCTTAAGGCGATAACGACCCCGCGGGAGAGGTCTCCCCGCCTCGCCTCAACGTATGTAGGTCTCGGTGGACGCCAGGTCGAAGCGGGGGACGATCCGAATCCGGGAGCCGTCACCGCCGGGGGCCATCGAGAGGAACGGGAAGATCCGCCAGAGGTCCCCGTCCGCCATCCGTGCGGCAGGATGGTCGGGCCCGAACGCGGCGACGGTGACCTCTGCGGTCACCGAACGCACGCCGCCCTCGTCCAAGTAGCCGAGGGAGTGTAGATACTCGTGCGCGAGGATGACGTAGACGAACGAGTTGAGCTCCAGCGGGCTCGTGGCTCGCGCACGCATCGTTTCGACCAGGCCCTCGTTCATGACGATGACGTTGCCGGCCACCTGCCAGTACGCACCCAGGCCCGGAGGAAGGTTCGAAAGCGCAAGCCCAAGGCCGGGGCGCTCGATACCGAGCACCCGGCGAACGGCCGCCCGGACGACCCGGAAGACGGTGTCGAAGCTGGCCGGCCCTTCCAGCAGGCGAGCCTCGGCGAACGGATGGTCGTTGGGATGGCCGGGCCCACCATATCGTGCCGGGTAGCCCGCGGCGGTCTCTGGTGGCGATCGAGCCGACACGGCCAGCATCAACGAGTCTACCAACGGCCCTCGGATATACCCCCGGTAACGTCGGCGTCACGTGGTGAAGCCCGGCTCGCGGGTCTTGACCCACCGTTCCGCGGTGCCCTACACTCTATCAGCCCCCACCTTGTAGGGCGGGGTCGATGCCCCGACCGGAGGAGATCCTTTTCCCGACCCGCCCCGAGCGCACGGAGGACCGTCGAAAGGAGAAGGGTCACCGAAAGCTTCTGGACGAGTTCTTCGACCGTTCGACGCTCCTCGCCATCTCGCGGCTCATCACCCGAGGAGCGTTCGACGCGATCGACTACCCCATCTCCACCGGGAAGGAAGGGGGCGTCTTCCGGGGGACCCGAGGAAGCGGGTTCGTGGCCGTCAAGGTCTACCGAATCGGAAACGCGACGTTCCGTAGATTCCCCGCGTATGCCTTGGCCGAGCTGCGGCGCGAGGGCTCGGTGCGGAGTCTGAACCAGGTGATCCCAGCGTGGACGAGGCGGGAACACACGATCCTAGGGCGGCTCAGGGACGCCGGCGTGCGGGTCCCCGAACCGCTCACGCACCTTAGGAACGTGCTCGTGATGGAGTACATCGGAGACAAGGACGGAGCGGCCCCCCGACTGCGCGACGCGATGGTCGACGACCTGCAAGCCCTCTACGATGACCTCGTGAGCCAGGTCCGTCGGATGCTCGTGCCCGCCGGTCTCGTCCACGGCGACCTCTCCCCGTACAACGTGCTCTACTACGAGGGCCAATGCGTGCTGATCGACGTGGCCCAGGCGATCGCCTCGGACCATCCGCAGGCCCGAAGCCTCCTCGAGCGCGACCTGGGCCACTTCGCGGAGTTCTTGACCCGCCGTGGCCTTCCCGTGGACACCGCCGACTTCCTCAAGGCCGTGGGTGCGGAGACTCTGGGTACGGGAGGCTGACCATGCCGGTGCTCTATGCGCGCATACCCGAGGACCGCGTCGGGGTCTTGATCGGGCCGGGCGGCACGACCAAACGGAAGATCGCCTCCGGGGCCCACGCCGAGGTCGACGTCGACGCAGAGGAGGGCGAGGTGCGCATCCACTCGCCGGACGATGACCCCGGCGCGGCGATGCTCGCGCGGGACATCACGCTCGCGATCGGGCGGGGCTTTGCGCCGGATCGTGCGTTCCGGCTTCTGCGCGACGGAACGATGCTCGCGATCATGGATATCAAGGTCGAGACCGGTAAGCGGCGAAAATCCGCCCTACGGCGGATCCGCGCCCGGCTCATCGGGACCCGGGGCCGAGTGCGAGAGAGGATCGAGGAGCTCTCTGGATGCTTCGTCTCGGTCTACGGCTCGACCGTCGCGCTCATCGGAGACGAGGGGCAGCTCGACCGGGCCCGGCGGGCGATCGAGCTTCTTCTGAGGGGCAGCGAGCACTCGACCGTGTTCCACCTCCTCGCGCGCCTGCGGTCCGACGCGGCGTTGGCCGAAGCGACCGCGGTCCTCGAGCCCGACCTGCCGGAATAGAGCGATGGCGAAGACCGTCCCGCTCGAAGAGGCGGAGCTAAGCTGGGCGCGCGATCGGTTCGCTCGTTACTACACGGAGGCACCGATCGACGCTCCTCCCCGCCTCGCCCGCCGCGAGTTCGCCGCGTTCGCCTTCTCGAACGAGGCGCTGATGCGCCGCCACGCGGCGTTCGCTACGTTCAGCGAGTTCCGAGAGTACCCTAGCGCGCGAGGTGCCGAGGCACGTCTACTACTCGAGCGCGTACTACCGAAAGCCGGCCGAGCCGACCATGGCCCAGAAGGAGTGGCTCGGGGCCGACCTGATCTTCGACCTGGACGCGGACCACCTGAGGGGCGCGGAGTCGCTCGACTATCCGGGGCAGCTTTCCCGCGTCAAAGAGAAGCTCCGGGCGCTCGTGGACGACTTCCTCCTAGGCGATTTCGGCATCGATCCGGCCTCGATGGCGGTCGTCTTCAGCGGCGGGCGCGGCTACCACGTCCACGTCCGCGAAGAGCGTTTCCTACCGATGAACAGCCCCGAACGGCGCGAGCTCGTCGATTACCTGAGCGGAGCCGGTTTCGACCCAAGCTCGGTCGTCGCTCGGCGACGCGAGCGGGGATGGAGCGACGGCGACGGGTCGGAAGGGACCGAGTCCGGGAAGGGCCGCTTGGGGGTCACCGTCCGCCACTTGGCTTCCCCCGACGCGCCCGGCTGGGCGGGCCGGACCACGCGCGCCGTGCTCGAGCTCCTCGCTCGTTGGGAACGAGACGGCGTGGAGTCGGCGACCCGGGAGATCGAAGCGATGGGGTTCCCGCATGCGAAGGCACGCAAGTGGGCGGCCGACCTCTTGACCCGAGGCGGGGCCCGCGCCATCCGTGAAGACCTCACGCTCACGTTGCCGCCTCATCTGCTTCCCGAGGAGTTCCTGGAGGAGATCCTGAAGAAGGCCGAGATTGTTGTTCAGGGCGAAACGGACGCTCCGGTGACGACCGACATCCACCGGCTGATACGCCTCCCGGGCTCGCTCCATGGGGGAACGGGGCTTCGGGTCGTTCCTCTGTCGCTCGACCAGCTCGAACCCTTTGACCCGTTCCGCGACGCGCTCATCGCACCGGAGGGCGGGGGAACGGCCGTGGTGTTCACGACGTCCGTTGACTACCCCTTTGCCCCCGCGGGCCTGAGCGCGCGCGCGGGGGAGGAAAAGAGCCTGCCTACCCCGACGGCGCTGTTCCTGCTCCTGCGGGGAGAGGCGCAGCTTCGGCCTTCGCCGTCGTGACGAGCCGGCCGATCTTCTCGATCGACCCTTCGATGGTGTCCCCCGGCTTCAGCTTCCGGCTTTCCTTGCCGAACTCGAACCCGGGGGTACCGGCCAGCGTTCCCAGGGAAATCAGGTCCCCCGGTTCGAGCGTGATCCCCTTCGAAAGGTGAGCGAGCACGTCCGCGACGCGGAAGACATAGTCATTGGTGTTGCCCTTCTGACGGACCTCGCCGGCAACTTTGAGCTCCATCGCCAGTGGGTACGGCTCTCCGATCTCCTCTTTCGGTACGACCCAGGGTCCTACGGCCATCGACGCGTCGAACCCCTTGCCCATCACCCAGTCGGTGGAGGTACCCTCCGGATACTGGAGGTCGCGGTAGCCCATGTCGAGCACGATAGTGTATCCGGCGACATAGTTCATCGCGTCCGCCTTGGCGATGTGCTTTCCTTGGCGGCCGACGACCGCCGCGAGCTCGAGCTCCACATCCGGGAACGTCCCGGCGGAGTGCAGCACGAGGCTTTCGCCCGGTCCGACCAGGCTGTTGAAGAACCGCGTGAAGGCGAACGGCTGCTTCGGGACCGGCTTGCCCTGCTCGGTGGCGTGGCTTCGGGAGTTCGTCGCGAGGCAGTAGATCTTGGCTCCCCGCACCACCGGAGCAAGGAGCTTCACTCCTTCTTCGGGTTTGAAGAAGTAGCGCGCTCCGGTCGCCGCGCGCGGGGTCCAGCCCATCTTCCGTCGGCGATCGATGTACTCCAGGATCTTGCGAGTGATCTCGACCGACTCCGCCCCCCCGGTGAAGAACGCACGCATGTCACGGAAGCGGCTCGGGTCGGCCCCCTTCACGGGGTTGACGCCGAAGTAATCCCGACAGGCCGTGTCCAGGTCGATGTACTCGTTGGAGTCGGTCAGCATGCCGAAGTGGAACTGGTCGGCCAGCGAGAAGTGGACGAGCTTCACAGGCGCCTCGGTCCCACTGAGCGGCCGAGGTTGATAAGCGGTGCGCGAGACGCTCTCAAGGTGCCGGTGCCGCCGTGCGCGGCCCCGGGGCGTAGCTCGCGACGAATCCGGCCCCGAGGCGGTCGACCGCGAGCAAGCGGAGAGGATAGGCGTCCTCGAGGCGACGGACCGCAGGTCCGGCGATCAGCGGGGGCGCGTCGCCGGCACCGATCAGGACGGGGGCGACGTAGACCGTGAACCGGTCGAAGAGCCCGGATCGCAGGATCGAGGCGAGGACCTGAGCTCCCCCCTCGACCATCACGCGGCCCATCCCTCGTCGCGCGAACTCCTCGAACAGGCGAGGGAGGTCGACCCGTCCTCGGCCGGCGACGATCCGGTCGACGTGGGGAGGGTAGATGCGGGTGGACTCTTCGGCGACCGCGACGATCGTCGGCTGGCTTCCGTCCAGAACGTGAGATGTCGTCGGGAGCCTTCCTTGGGAGTCCAGGATGACGCGCGTCGGAGGCCGGCCCGCGGTTCGGCCGAGCAGCTCCCAGTGGACCCGGAGCGATGGGTCATCCAGGATTGCCGTTCCGACGCCGATGACGATGGCGTCGGACTCGGCCCGCAGCCGCTGGACCCGCTCGAGGTCCTCGGGTCCGGAAAGTCTCGCCCGCTCGCCCCGGGCGAGCGCGAGCCTACCGTCGAGCGACATGGCGCAGTTGACCCAGACGAGGGGACGCGCCGCAGGGAAGGGCTCGCCGCTCATTCGGCGGCTTCGAGGCGCTTGACTTCCCCCTCGAGCTCTTGCGTGTTCTCGCCCGCCGTCTGGAGGTCGGCGAGGTTGATCGAAACGTTGGCGAGCGCCCCCTCCGTGGCGGCCCGTAACAGGGAGCGGGCCGTGATGAGGTCGCTCTTGAGGGCGGCCCGTGTCTTGGGACCCACGGCCGCGAGCGTCGCGCGGATCCCGACCGCCAGGCGCGCCGTCTCCAGCGGGACCCGAGCCGCGTTGTCGAGGGCGGCTCGGTAACTGCGCTGACGCGCCGCGTCGGTCGGCGCTTCTTTGAGCGCGCGTCGGGCCACGCGGACCGCTTCGTACGACTGGGAGTCCTCGTCCATCCCCACAAGGAACCGCCGCCGAGCCTCGCGGCACGCGGCGTGGGCCGACGTGATCTCCGGGTCCGCGGGCGCCGTGGGCGAGACCGAGTAGGCGAGGACCATCTCTCCGAGCGCGGCCCCCAACGCGCCAGCCGCCGCAGCCGCGCTACCCCCCCCGGGGGTCGGCGTGCGGGCGGCCAGTCGCTCGAGGAAGTGGTCGAGCGGCTCAGAGCCGCTTCCCCGAGCACTCGCCGCTCGGACCTTCCGCTCGAGGATCGCGGATCGGTCGAATCGGTTGAGCTGCAGGTAATACTCGGCGGCCTCGAACAGTGCTTCCTCCGGAACGAGCCCGACGACCTCCGACTCCTCGATCCCCACCCCGTAGCGCGCCGCTTCGCGCCGGACGAACTCGAGGGCCCTGTGGATGGGAGTGCGGTGGTAGTCGGTCAGGTTCATCGAGACTTGGGCGCGGTTCCGCTCCTTGATCTCGAAGCCGAGGGCCCGGACCTCGGGGAGTCCGCCGTCCCGGGCCCGGACCGATTTTGCGATCTTCTTCGCGATCGCTACGTCAGGTGTGGTGAGGTAGGCGTTGTAGGCGATCAGGACCGGCCGCGCGCCGATGGCAACGGCGCCCGCGGTCGGGTGGACCCTCGCTTCCCCGAAGTCAGGAGCGCGGGCGGGGTCCTGGACGATGGCCTGCCGAAGGCCCTCGAACTCGCCCACCCGCACGTTCGGAAGCTCGGCCCTTTCGGGCCTTCGAGCCGCGTTCCCGTACAGGTATACCGGAATGTGAAGCTCCTTCGCGACCCGCTCTCCCAAGCGGACCGCGAGTTGGACCGCCTCCTCCATCGTCGAGCCTTCGAGCGGGACGAACGGCACCACATCGGTCGCCCCGATCCTTGGGTGTTCCCCGTGGTGCTGGTTGAGATCAATGGTTTCGGTCGCGACTCGCATCATCGCGAGCACGGCTTCGACGAGCGCGGGACCTTCTCCGACCAGGGTGATCACCGAGCGGTTGTGGTCCGCGTTCGATTCGACATCGAGGACGACCACGGAAGGGACCGCGCGGGCGTGGTCGGCGATGCGGGCGACCTTGGAAAGGTCCCGGCCTTCGGAGAAGTTGGGGACGCACTCTAGCCAGCTCATGACGCCGTCCCCTCGAATCCGTCCAGTTGGGTTTGGCGCCCGCGTACCGGCACGCTCGCCGACGCAGCCTCGAAGCGCTTGGGTATCCGGCCAAGGGCGGCTCGCACCCTATCGGTGGAGAATCCATGACGGCCAACCAGAATCTCCTCTACGCGATCGGCCTGGGGAGCACCGAATTCAGGAGGGGAAAGGTCAGCGGTCGTTGGGTGGCGGAAGATCTCGGCGACCTCCTCCGCCTCCCGCGGGTCGAGGCCTACCCGGGTGATGGTCGCCTCCCATCCTGCGTGCTCGCGGACGAGCTTGAGCGCCTTCTTCGGCCCATACCCTGGGACGCCGTCGTTGAAGTCGGTCCCTACGATGATCCCTACCAAGATGAGCTCCTCCCGGCTGATGCCGAGGTTCGTCAGGAGCTTTTCGGCATCGATCAGGTGCGCCGCGTCCTCATTCCCGCGGGAGCGCCTCGCTGCGAGACCCCGGACGAGTCGCGGTGCTCCGAAAAGAAGGCTATCGTAATCCTCGGAAGCGGTCGCCCAGACCTTCCCCTCCGCGGTCATGCGGGCCGCCTGAGCCTCCCCTTCGCTCGGAGCCCGGACAGCAGGAACGCCCAGGGAGCCGAGAAGTTCGATCGCCTCGTCGACCATGGGGGCCGTCAGGCGCGAGGTTTGGGCCGCTTTGCGGCGGGCCGTCTCGAGGTCCCCGACGGCGAGCGCGGCCTGCCACGCCTCGGCCGCCCGCTCTTTGACCTGGATCCGTTGGCGAATGGTGCCCGCCTTCCGTTCGGGCGGTTTCCCGTCAAAGACCCAAACCGGGCGGACTCCCTGGGCCAGAAGGGCGGTAGTCCGGTAGAAGGTCCCCATCAGGTGACTGGTCGCGCGGCCGTTCGCGTCGCTGAACGGCTGGCCGTCCGCTTGCCGGATCGTGGCCAGGAATTGGTAGAGCGCGTTGTAGGCATCGACCGCGACCTCCCGACCGGCGAGGGCGCTCCAGCTGACCTCTTCGGAGGTGACGATGTTCTTGAACGGAAGGCCCACGGAGTCCTCGAGCGGCGCGGAGTACTTGGGTTTGGCGCGGGCGAGCCCCGCGCTCGGCCATCACGCTAAATCCGACGGGAGCCTCACCCCGTTCGAACATGCCGCAACCCGAGTTCACCTGGAAGGGCGAGGGCGGGCTGACGACCCTCAAGCCCGGTGCGACGATCCTCACCTGCTTTCCGAGCGCCGGCCTGGCCACGACCGTGGCCGCTCACTACATGGTGCGGGCGCTCAAGCTGCCCCGGATCGGATGGTTCGAATCGCTCGACCTGCCCCCGGTCGCCGTAGTCCAGGCCGGCGAGGTCCAACCGCCGATTCGGGCCTACGGACGGGCCGACTTTGCGGTCATCGTCTCGGAGTTTCCCCCTTCTCCTAGCCAAGCCGGACCGCTGGCGCGCACCATCATGAGCGAAGCCGGACGCCTCCAAGCCCGTTGGATCATCGGCCTCGAGGGGGTCATTCCCCACCCGGAAACGGCGGACCCGGAGACACCGAACCAAGAGCCGCCGGAGGAGGAGGGGAAGGTCTGGTCGGTCAGTTCCTCCCCTAAGATCGACGCCAGCTCCCTGAAGGAGAGCGGAGCGGAACGCCTCGAGGAGGGGGTCCTTGGAGGAGTGTCGGGAGCGATGCTCGTCCAGGCACTTGGGGGTTCGGTCCCCGTTACGGTCCTGCTGGTGTCGGCCCGGGAGGCCGAGCTCTTCCCAGACCATCGAGCGGGCGCCGCGCTCATCGAAACCCTCGACCGAGTCCTTCCCGAGCTCAAGATCGACACCGGTCCGCTGCGTGCGCAGGCGGAGCAGATCGAACGCGCGCTCCGCTCCGCCATGAAGACGCGCGCGGGAGGGACCCCGCCGCCCTCGCCCACGCCGCACGACACGGCGGCGTCTGCGAACCAGATGTACCAGTGAGAGGCGCGGTCGGCTAGAACGACTCGGTGTACGACAGAAGCCAGAAGACGCCCCCGGTCATCACCATGAAAAGCCCGAGGATCGAGAGCGGGTTGGACGAGAAGAAAGCGACCGTCACCCCGATGAGCGCGGCCGGGAGCACGATGCCCAGTAGAATGGTTAGGATGCGTCCGTCCATCGCCGAGCGCTCGAACCCCTTCTGAATTTAAGGTTGGTCGGCTCCCCGAAGGGGCCGACCGTCGCGCGCCGGGCTACGAAGCCGGCCTCGGGGGTGCACTCCCCACGACCTCGAACGTAAGCTCCGCTTCGACCGCGCGGGCTGCGGGCAGGAGGGCCGGCATCTCGGCAGGGGTCGCGAAGGCGGGTGGGGCCGCCGCCTCGACGACGATCAACGGCGTGGCGCGGGCCGCCATCGCGGCCGCTCGCGCCGTCTGGAGGGCGTCGATCTCGGTCTCGGCCGTCCGCAGATAGTTGGCTTCGATGTGGTCGCCGACGACACTAGCCCAATGAGCAGAGACGGCGGGGAAGCCGCGGCCCCCGAGCCGGCCCACGAGCGACTGGTTGTCGAGGATCTGGAGGCGTGCCCGACCGTGGCTCAGGCCGTCGTTGAAGAGCTCGAGGAGGTGGATACGCCCGATCGTACGGTCGGCGAGCGCGCGCCGGTCACCCTCGCACTGGAACGGCTTGATCAGGAAGGCACTTACATGGTGGCTGTGGCGGCTCGCGAGCTCGAGGACGTAGGGCACGAGCCCGCTGCCGGAACCTCCCCCCAAACTCGCGACGATCGTGACGAACGGAGCCCCCTCAAAAATGGTGCGCAGGGCCGGCTCGGCGGCCCGTGCGAGGGTGCCACCGACCAGAGGCGAACCGCCGGTATCGCCGAGCTCCCCCGAATCCGGGCCGAGGTAGACACGACGATCGAATTCCTCGAACCTCTGGACCCGTGGGTCGCAATTGATCGCGACCGTTTCCAAGTGCTTCAGCCGGCGACGCGCGACCGTTCGCGCTACGTCCACGCCTCCGCCACCGACCCCGACCAAAACGAATCGGAGGTCGTGGCCCAGCCTTGGGATCACGGAGAGGTCCCCTCCGTTCGGGTCGCCGTTCCCCGGCGCCAGGTTTATTGGGTATGCTCCCTCGTTGGCCTCGGACATTTGCCCCCACCCCGCATCGTTTCGACCTCGTCCGTTCGGCTATCGACCGACCACGCCCCGCCGCTGCAGATCCTTCCCACTTTCGCGAAGCGCCGCCGTACCTTCCTGCTGGCCGACCGCGTTACGGTGGCTCTGCCGGTGGTACAGGACGAGGTCGCGGACGTTGCGCGATACCTGGGCTTCTCGGAGGAACCTCCCCAGGATCTCGCGCAGCGGCCGGTCGTCCTCGAGAAAGTGGGCGTAGGCCGTCCACTCCTCGTATTCGTGAGGCTTGAGCCTCACGGGCACTTCGACGAACCCCTCGGAATCCCGCGGAGGCGTCGGCACGGTCGACAACGCGCGAGACCTCAGGAACGCATGCAGCGCCGCCCGCACGAGTTCGGACCGGCTTTCATACTCGCCGCTTGAAACGAACGAGTCCACCAGCTCGAGCTCCTTGCGATTGCACCGTAGGGCGATGCGCGCGTCCTCGAGGTCCCGGCGACGGTCGTCCGCGCGTTGGAGAGCTGCGGAAGGCCGGCGCGGTGCGTCGTCGAACACAGTTGCACTCTGCCGAGCGTTTTCCACATACTTAAACATCGCGCGTTCCGCGCCTCAGAGATCATCTAGCAGTGATTTGAGTTCAGTTATTGACGTGTCAAACATGCTTCGTGCGATGTCAAACAGAGCGAACAACGCCGACGACTGAGTATAACCGTCGACCCGGAGCGCGACGAACTCCGAGCACGCGCGGCGCAAAGAGGAATCGGCCGTAGCGTGGGTTCGAACAGACGGGAGCGCGCCCGCCGATTCCAACATCAGCTTCAAATGCTACGGGACGCCGTGCTCCCGGGAGAGAGTCGATGGGCTCTGTGGTAAGCATCCGCCGTCGCAGGTCGCTCTTCCGCCGAAACCGCCGCGGAGTTTCTCCAATCATCGCAACGATCCTCCTCGTCGCGATCACGGTCGCGTTGGCTGCGAGCCTGTACATCCTCCTCATCCCTCTGATCAGCCACCCCTCGACGCCGCTGAGCGGAAACCTGGCCTGGGGCAGCTTTGACCAGAGAACCGGCACGCCGGGTAATCTGGGGTGTGCTTTCGGTCATTACTGCTGGCAAGTGGGGCTAGCCACCGCGAACAATGGCGTCACGCCGTCCTCGCTGAACCTGTATGTCCAGAACGGTACGGGGCTCACTATATCCACATCGACGTGGACGTTCGCGTTCCTCACTAGCACGAACACCGTAGCCGCCTCGTCACCGGGGCCGACCGCGGGGAGTTCGGGACCCGGCTGGACCGGAAACGGGACGGGAAACGTACTCACGCTGGCGATGTACCTCTGGATCGATACCGGGTCGTCGACGGCGCCCCCGGGCCAATCGTTCTTGCTCCAGACGGTAGGCGTCAACGGGTTCAGCGGAAGTTTTGGAGACGCGCTCCCCGCCTAAGACTCCCCGCAGCGCGCGGGCCGCTGGCCGAGCCGCTCCTACCCTTTCGGGGACGGTCCCGGACGTCCAGCGGCGCTTCCCTGCGATCCCAGGGCGGATCCGCACTTCCAGCAGAAGGTTTCGTTCGGGTAGACCACCGCGCCGCAGTTGGGACAGCCGACCTCCTTCGGCGGGGGCGAAGTGGGGGCTGAGGGTGGTCCGGCCGCTCCTCCGCCACCCGTGGGGGTCGAGGCGAGCGGCATTGCGCTCGAGGCAACGGGGGGCGGAGGCCGGGCGCGCTGGACCGCCTGCTGCTTGCGCTGCCGCCGCAGCCGGAAGATCACGTAGACCAAGAGAGCGATGAAGAAGGCGAGACCGAGGTAGAGGAGCGTGCTAAGATAGATCGACCCGACCAGCAGGTAATAGACCCCGGTCCAGTCGGTCGTTACGGGGCCCTCGATAGCGTTGTACGTCGGGTCCCCCGCAAGCAGGTCGAAGGTCAGGTTCTGGAATCGGTTAGTGGCGTGATTGTACTGGCCATAATACAAGCCCATCTGCCAGTTCCAGATGTTCGAGGAAGGAATGGCGAAATGGATCGTCACGGTCGTCGGGGCTAGGCGGGTGAGGTTCGGTATCCCGACCCCCACCCAATATAGCGGGTAGCCGGCGCTGCAGTACGGCGAGGAGTTGCCGGTAGCTCCCGGACACGTGCTCACGTAGAGCGTCAGATTGATGGTATTCTGCCCGGCCGGTAAGTTCGAAGGGAACACTTGCACCGTCCAGGTGAAGTTGGTCCCGGCGGAGCCCAGGAACGGGGTGACCGTCGCGTTCTGCATGACCCCGTCGCTCGAGCCGGACACGCCCGGCGGGGTCAGGATGAGCGGTACCTCCACGGCCGTGATCAGGGCCGGTGAGACGGCGAGGACGCAGACGCCCAGGATGGCCAGGTAGCGCGGCTGGGAGGCGCCGACCCATATCGGTATCCCGAGGCCGAAGACGAGGACGGCGAGGATCGCGAAGAGAACTCCGGCGAAGAGGAAGGCACCTAGGACCGCCAGAATGGCGATGACGATGAGCAGGATCCTCCCGATGGGACCGGAGAGGAAGGCCTTCACCCCACGGCGCCGACCCTGCATTTCTCCGGGGGTAAGCCCGACGCTCCTTTATTACTCCGAGGCCCAACGAACGCGAAGACGTTCATGGCGGCCGAGCGATTCGCGCTGATCATCCTCGATGGCCTAGGAGACCGCCCTCATCCGCTGACGGGCGGGAAGAGCCCCGTCGATTCCGCCCAGACGCCGAACCTAGACCGTGCCGCGTCCTCCGGCCAGATGGGCGAGATCATGGTGATCGGACCGGGTACGGCGCCCGAATCGGACGCGGGCGTCTTCGCGCTCCTCGGCTACGATCCCGTGCATGATTCCCCCGGACGAGGGGTGCTGGAGGCCGAAGGGATCGGACTCACGCTGGCAACGGGCGACGTTGCCTTCCGTCTCAACTTCGCGACCACCGATGGGTCGGGCCTCGTGCTTGACGCCCGCGTGGGCCGGAGCCTATCCACCCACGAGTCCGAGGAGCTCGCCCGCGCCCTCACTGCGGGCCAGCTCCTGGACGATCTCGGGATACAAGCGGAGGTCCGGGCGACCGTGGGTCACCGCGGGGTCCTCCGGCTTCGTTCGAAGGGGCCGGCCCTATGCGCGAACGTGTCGAACGCAGACCCGTTCTACGAGCGCGTAGGAGGGATGGGAAGGGCCCGCACCCCTGCCGAGCCTCGGGTTCCCGCGGTCGCGCCGCTGGACGAGAGTGCCGAGGCCCGGAGGACCGCGGACGCGGTGAACCTCTTCCTCGAGCGCGCGACCACCCTCCTCACCGCTCAACCGGTGAACGCCCGCCGAGCGCTCTCCGGCCGCAAGGTTGCGAACGGCCTCTTGCTCCGTAGTGCGGGCACAATTCCGTTGAAGCCTCCGATCTCCTGGCCCGAGCGATGGGGCATGGCAGGCGCCGCGGTGACCGAGATGCCTGTCGAGCGCGGGATCGCGCGCTTCGTGGGGCTCGCGGACCGCTACGTGGGACCGATGGGGCCGGACCGGGATGGAGGCTACCGCGAACGGGCGGCTCGAACGCTGGTAGCGCTTGACGAGTTCCCGTTCGTCTACGTTCATCTCAAGGGTCCCGACGAGCCCGGACACGATGGGGACGCGGTGAAGAAGCGAGAGATCATCGAGGCGATCGACCGGTCGTTCTTCGGGCCATTCTTTGCCAAGATCGACCCGGTTCGGGTCCGTGTAGCGGTGACGGCCGACCATGCGACCCCCTGCGTGCTCAAGGGACACTCCGACGACCCGGTGCCGCTGCTCTTGACTGGGGCGGGTGTCGAGGAGAACCCGGCAACGCCGGGCCGCTTTGGAGGGGAGGCGGCGGCAGTAGGGGCGCTCGGTCGGCGACTAGGTTCGGAGCTCATGCCCCTCCTGCTCGGTCGAGCGCCGGCCGACCAGCGATGACCCGTTCGCCGGCCGTGAAGGTCCCTTCGCAGGAGGGGGAAGCCGTCCGCCGCCGGTTGCGCGAGGCCGGTCTCCTACGGACCGACCTCCGCGTGCGCCGAGAGGGAGCGTCGCTCCTCCTACCGGTCATCGACCGCGGGGATGCCGGGGCTGGGGTCGGAGAGCGCGTCGAGGCTGATTTCTCGGAGTTCGACGACCGCTCGGCCCCTCGACGCTACCAGGACCTGGTCGAGTGCCCGGTCGAGATGCGTGACCGGCTACCTCGATCGTTCGATGTCATCGGTGACATCGTCCTGGTACGGGTTCCGCCGGAGGTCGAGGCGCTGGCGCCGGCGATCGGGCTGGCCCTGCTCCGATTCGTTCCCCACGCCCGCATCGCCGGGCGTGATCAGGGGGTTCACGGACCCGAGCGGCGGCGTACGCTTACCCGGCTCGCCGGCGATGGCGACTGGAAGACGGTCCATCATGAGAACGGCGTCGCGATCCACGTTGACGTCGAACGTGCCTACTTCTCACCGCGCCTGGCACGCGAGCATGCGGACGTCGCCGGTGCCGTAGGGCCCGGTGAGGTCGTCTACGACCTTTGCTGCGGTGTCGGTCCGTTCTCGCTGGCGATCGCTCGGCAGGGAAAGGCGACCCGGATCGTCGCGGTCGACAGTAACCCGGCGGCGATTGGGCTGCTGCGCGAGAGCCTCGCGCGAGCCCGGGGCGGGGACCGTATCGAGCCGGTCGAGGCCGACGTGGAGGTGTTTCTCCGCACCGCCACCCCCGTCGAGCGCGCGATCCTGAACCTTCCTCACGAAGGGATTAAGTATCTCGCCTCGGTGGCTCGTCTCGTCCGGCCCGGCGGTGCGATCCACTACTACGAAGTGGTCGCGCGCGACGCGCTCCCGCGTCGGACGGAGGAGCTCATGGACGAGGCGGGAGGACCTTCTCACTGGTCGGGGGCCTCCTCCCGCGTCGTTCATCCGTACTCACCCAACGCGGACCTGGTCGCCTTCACCTTCATCGCTTCACGGGATGGAGGAACCCCATGAGCTACATCGTGGACCTCGCGAGCGTGTCGTCCACCGACCGCAGCACGGTCGGAGGCAAGGCGAGCGGGCTCGGCGAACTGGTCCGTAGCGGACTACCGGTGCCTCCGGGGTTCGTCATCACGACCGAAGCCTACCATCTCTTCGCCTCGGTTCCCACGCTGGCCCAGGTCATCGACGCGGGGCTCGCGAGCATCGACTCGAACCGCCCGGAGACCGTGGACGAGGCCTCTCGCCGCATTCGGGACGCGTTCGAACGGACGGAGTTCCCCGAAGCGCTACGCAAGGAGATCACGCGCGCGTACGAAGCCTACGTCAAGAATCACCACGTTCGGTTCTCCGCGGTCCGTTCTAGCGCCACGGCGGAGGACCTCGAAGGCGCCTCGTTCGCGGGCCTGCAGGACACCTATCTCAACATCACCGGCACGGATTCGGTCCTGACCATGATCCGCCGGTGCTGGAGCTCGGTCTTTACCCCTCGCGTCATGGTCTACCGCGTCAAGAAGGGGTTCGACCACGCCGAGGTCCGCCTCGCCGTCCTCGTGCAGAAGATGGTGGACGCTACCGTGAGTGGGGTCCTGTTCACCCGAGACCCCAATACGGGAGAGAATCACATGATCATCGAGGCCGGCTGGGGCCTCGGAGAGGCGATCGTCGGCGGAGAGGTGACGCCCGACCACTACGTCATCGATGGGGCCTCCCAGGAGATCGTCAAGAAGCAATTGAGCGAGCAGCGCGTGCGGATCGTCCGCGCCGAAGGAGGCGGGAATCGCCACGAGGACGTTCCGGCGAAGGAGCGTAGTGCCCAAAAGCTCTCGGACGAACGGATCCGCAGTCTCGCCTCCCTCGCCCGGAGAATCGAGTCGCACTATCGGCGGCCGATGGACGTCGAGTGGTGCGCGGACCACCACGGTCTCTACATCGTGCAGGCGCGGCCGGTCACGACGATCCCCGCCGGTCCGCTCACCGTAGGCTCATCTAGCCGCGCGACCTCGCCCCAGGACATGCCCGCCCCCCGGCTTCCGGTGCCGCCGGATCGACCCCTGCCCCCGCCGAGGAAGAGCCGATCCTGCGTGGATTCGGTGTGAGCCCCGGCATCGCCCACGGCGTCGCCCGCATCCTCTCAGGCGCGAAGGACATGGAGAAGCTCAAGCCGGGGGAGATTCTCGTCACTACCATGACGACGCCGGACATGGTTCCGGCGATGGCGCACGCCGCTGGGATCGTCACGAACGAAGGAGGAATGACCTGCCACGCAGCGATCGTCTCGCGCGAACTCGGGGTACCCTGCGTGGTCGGGACGCGCACGGCCACCCAGGTGCTCACCGAAGGGACCGAGGTGACCGTCGACGGCAAGACGGGCGCGGTCTACCGCGGCGTGAAGGCCGGCGCGGGAAAGTCCGCCGCGGAGTCAGAACCCTCGCTGCCATCCGGCGGCCAGTTGCATCACGCAGCGCCGATCACCGCGACCAAGATCTACGTCAACGTCGGGGTCCCCGAGAAGGCCCAGGAGTACTCCCAGCTCCCCGTCGCAGGCGTCGGACTGCTACGCATCGAGTTCATTTTCACGGCGCACGTGCGCGAACACCCTCTCCGCCTCATCAAGCAGGGCAAGAAGGAGGAGCTCGTGCGACGCCTCGCCGACGGGATCGCCCAGGTCTGCCGTGCCTTCCATCCGCGCCCGGTGATCGTCCGAACCTCCGACTTCAAGACGAACGAGTACCGCGGCATGCCCGGGGGCGAGGAGTTCGAACCGGTCGAGGAGAACCCTATGATCGGTTGGCGGGGCTGCTCGAGATACATCGCGCCCGTCTTCCAGCCGGCGTTCTTCGCCGAGCTCGAGGCGATCCATCGGATCCGTACGGAGATGGGCCTCAAGAACGCCCACGTGATGCTGCCGTTCGTACGGAACACCTGGGAGCTTGAGGAGATCACCGCCATGATGCGCGAGAAGGGCTTGCGCCGCTCGCGCGACTTCCAGCTCTACCTGATGGCCGAGGTCCCGTCGATCGTCCTCCTTGCGCGCGAGTTCTCGAAGTTCTGCGACGGCTTCTCCATCGGTTCGAACGACCTGACCCAGCTCGTCCTCGGGGCGGACCGCGACTCGGAGACCCTGGGGAGGATGGGTTACTTCGACGAGCGGATCCGGCCGTGCTCCGGGCCATCGAGCTGTTGATCGAGGGCGCCCACGCCGAAGGGCGCACGGTCGGCATCTGCGGGCAAGGTCCGAGCGTCTATCCGGAGTTCGCGGAGTTCCTCGTTCGGCGGGGGATCGACTCGATCTCCCTGAACGCGGATACCGTGCTCACGACGATGCGCACGATCGCCTCCCTTGAGCAGCGGATGAAGCTCGAGGCGCTGCGCCGGCCGCCGTAACCCCTCCGGCGGTTGCGGACGGACCCTTTCGTTTTGGGCACCCGCGCCCCGGCGATAAGCGCGGCGTTGGAGGGGACTCTCATAGGAGCCTCCCCACGGCGGTCGGGCACGTGGGTGACGCCGCACCATCGCGGCGGTGACTGACTTGGTGAGGTGAGGGATGCCATTCCTTCCGCAGAGCCTCAACGTCCCCCGCCGCGAAGCGGCTTAACCAAAGGAACTGTGCCGAGGCTCGTGACCCCGCGCGTTCGACCGACGATCGCGGTCAGCTTGGTCTACGCCTCGACCTCCGTCGTGTGGGCCTCGTACGCGCTGCTCGCTGTAGCGCTGCCGTTCCGGTTCCAGTCGCTCGGACTCTCGGTGGTCCAGTACGGCATCGCCGCCGCGGCCCTCGCTCTCGGGATGCTGGTGACCGAGAGCGTCTGGGGAGTGCTCTCATTCCGGATCGCGAACGTCCGAACGGTTCTCGTACTGGGGATCGCGGTCGCCCTTGTCTACCTCGCCATCGGGGCTTCCAACACCTTCCTCATGCTCGTGGTCTCGCTCGGGCTCCTCGGCGCTCTCATCATCTTCCAGGTCCCGCTGATGCGCTGGATGGCGTTGACGGCCCTCGGCCCGGGTACCCGGGGAAGGGGGACGGGCGTCTACGGGTTGTTCTCGGGCGCCGGGCTGGTCGTAGGAACGACGTTGGGGCCGTTCCTCTTCGTCGAGTATGGGTTCACGGTCCTCACCCTGGCGATCGTCGCCACCTACTCGGCGGGCGTAGCGATGATGGTCCTACTCCCGTGGCACCAAGTTACCCTTCCTCCTCGCCAACCCGGTTTCCTCCGTCATCTGCGGGAGGTCATCACTCGGCCGTTCATGCTCGCGGCGGCTCTCGTAGTCCTCGCCTTTCTCTCCCGCGCGCTCGTCTGGAATTTCCTCCAATACTATTCAGTGTCCCTGTTCCACGGGACGCCTCCCCAGGCCGGTTACGTCATCGGCGCGGCCCAGCTCACGAGCCTCGCCGCCGGCGCGGTGCTGGGGACCCTCGTCGACCGTTGGGGGCCGGCGCGCTCCGCCCCATTCGGGTTCCTCCTCGTGACGGGGGGAGCGTTCGGTACAGTTGTTCTCGTCCTCGTACTCGGAGATGGTCGGCGCGACGATCGTCCTCGCGGCCGGGCTGGGATGGCTCTCTGCGAGCCTCCTTCCGCTGGCCCTGGGACCCGTGCCGTTGCGGTTACAGGGAACCGCGGTCGGCGTCTTCGGGTCGTTCGAGGACTTGGGGCTCTTCGTGGGCCCGATTCTGCTCAGCGTTGTGTACGCGGCCTACGGCGCCTCGAGCATTTTCCTGGTCGTGGGCGCGGTCGCCCTCGCCGGCGCGCTCTTCTCCCTTCTCCTACGCCCCACCGACCAGGAGCTACCCCTCGCGCCCAGGGTCGCGGGACTGATCAAGGAGTGAGCGTCCTCTGGGAGCGAGGCTCGAACCTGCTCTACGGGTCGTTACGCGCGCGGCGCTCATCCATGGAGGTACTAGCCCGACCCCTTTGCAGAGGGGCTCCGATGCTCCAAAGTCGTGTCCGCGAGGTTAGCATCGGAACGGGATGCGTCGCCGCTGGCCTGCCGAGGTGGGCGCCATAGGGGTCCACCGCTGGGCGGGAGCGGTGCCAGGGTCAGCTCCGCGTCCGCATTGAGCTCATACACCCGCCAGCGGGCCCACGGCTCGAACCCCAGCGAGCGCAGCCGCCGCTCGAGACGGCGGCTCTCGCTGAAGACCGCGATGATCCGCTCTCGTGTCGCGGGTGGGTGTGACAGTATCCATTCGACCAGCGCACTCGCGACGCCACGATTCCGCGCCGAGGGAACGGTGGAGACCCCGAAGATGAAGGCTGCCTCTCCTCGGGCATACACCATGCCGGCGCCAACGGGCGCCGTGTCCTCCATCGCCAGCACCGGGAGCAACGTCTCGCCCGGGTTAGGGTGATGCCGCAGGATCTCGAGCGCGCTCGCGAGCACGGGTGCGTCGCGGGGGGCGACCCAGAAGGGGACGATGCTCTCCGTTGCCACCTGGGGGCCGTGGCGGATACTCCACGTTCCCTTCTTCGCGCGGGACGTCGGCCGGGATCGGCCGAGGAGAACCAGCGGCTCGACGCGCGGCCGGAATCCGAGGCTCTGAAGCGTCCGGTCGATGTGGGGGGCGGTCGGCATGGGAACCCGGAACGTCGGCCGGATCGCGCGTTGGAAGTACTGGTCCAGCGTGCGCTCGAAGAAACCCGCCTGTCGCTGAGGGGAAAGGCCTTCGACCTGGACGAAGTTGAATCGAGGTACCGGGATGCGTTCGTGGAGGAGGAGCGTGCCTCCCGAGACCTCGAACGCGTAACCCCCTAGAGATAGGACGAGGGAGCGCTCGGTATCCAGCGCCGCGCGGACCTGACCGCGTCGACGGGCGTGCTCGGTCACGAGGGCCACCCACCCAGACCCGGGTTGGGACGAACCCTTAATAGAACGCCCCCCTGCGTCGGCCGGTTCCCGAAACGAGGCGTTCAAAGGATGCCCACGAGCTCACGGATTGCGATCCAGCCCCCCGCCGTCATCACGATCGTCGGCGCGGGAAACATGGGGAGCGGCATTGCCCAGTCGTGCGCGCAGGCCGGCTTCCAGGTCCGGGTGCGGGACGTCGACCAGGGGATGCTCGACCGAGGCCGCGCGCTCATCGAGAGGATGCTTCAGGGCGCGATCGACCGAAGGAAGATGAGCGCGGCGAAACGCGACGAGGTGCTCGCGCGCGTCACCTTCACGACCGACCTGGCCCAGGCCGTTGTGGGTAGCACCCTCGTTATCGAGGCAGTCTTCGAGGACCTTGCGGTCAAGCGGGCTGTCTTCCAGGAACTCGGCTCCCTCGTCGGACCGCAGACGATCGTCGCCACGAACACGTCCTCCCTCTCGGTGACGACGCTCGCGGAGGGGTTTCCGAACCCGGAGCGATTCGTCGGCCTGCACTTCTTCTTCCCGGCGGCCGTGAACAAACTGGTCGAGGTGATCCCTGGCTCGGCCACGGATGCCGCCACGGTCGACGCGGTCGAGCGGCTCAGCTACCTCCTGCGCAAGGTTCCGATCCGCACGCTCGACCGGGCCGGCTTCGCGGTCAACCGTTTCTTCGTACCCTACCTCAACGAGGCGACCCGGCTCTACGAGGAGAGCGTCGCCAGCATGGCGACCATCGAGGAGACCGGACGCGAGCTTTTCGGCGCTACCCTCGGGCCGTTCGAGCTCATGAACGTGACCGGGATCCCTATCGCTTTTCACGCCGAGACGTCCCTAGCCGAGGCGTTCGGTCCTGCCTACGGGCCATCAAAACTGCTCGAGCAGCAGTTCCGTAGTGGTCAGCCGTGGCCCTGGAAGCAATCGACCGTTCAGCCCGAGTACAAGGCCGCGGTCGGGGAGCGCCTCCTCGGGCTCACCATCGGGATCGCCGCTCGGTTGGTCGAGGAAGGCGTGGCAACAGCCGAGGCCGTGGACCGCGGGGCGACGGTAGGACTTCGTCGCCGCAGCGGTCCGTTCGCCCAGCTCTCCCAGGTGGGGTTGAGGGAAGGCCTGCGCCTGGTCGAGGCCTACGCCCAGCGTTGGGGGGACGCCTTCCCGGTTTCGGCGGAGCTTCGCAGCCGCGCGGCCCGAGGGGAAGACCGCTGGCCGCTGCGCTACGTACACGTCGAACGCAGAGGACCGGTTGCCTGGGTCCTCCTCGACCGGCCTGAGGTGCTCAACTCGCTCAATTCGGAGGTCCTCGTCCAGCTCCGCGAAACGTTCCGTACCCTCGAGGCCGAGGACCGGGACCGGGTGGTCGTCCTCGCGGGCTCCTCCCCGGTCTTCGCCGCCGGGGCCGACATCGCGGAGATGGCGGAAAAGACCCTCGCGGACGGCCTGGTGTTCGGCTTCGTGGGACAGGCGACCGCCCGGGCCATCGAGCGGTTCCCCCGACCCGTGATCGCCTTGGTCGAAGGGTACGCGCTCGGCGGGGGCCTCGAGCTCGCCCTCGCCGCCGACTTCATCGTGGCCGCGGAGGGCGCCCAGTTGGGCCTGCCCGAGGTCACTGTCGGGATCCACCCGGGGATGGGAGGGGCGAGCCGCTTGACTCGCCTCATCGGGCGCGGTAAGTCGAAGTTGCTGGTCTTTACCGGGACTCCCGTCACCGCCGAGGAGGCAGCCCGCCTTGGCTTCGTGGCCCGGGTCCTACCCGCGGGCCAGGCCCGTGAGGAGACGCAGGCGCTCGCCGAGACCATAGCGAGCCGCGCTCCCCTCGCCGTTCGATGGGCGAAGCGCGTGATCGACGAGGGGATGGATGCCTCGCTCGACGCCGCCCTCTATCTCGAAGGGGAATCGGCGGGTCACACGTTCGGCACGCGGGACCGCACCGAGGGGATGCGCGCCTTCCTGGAGCGGCGTCCGCCGAAGTTCGAGGGAACGTGATCCCTTAGCCCTCGCCTAGTGTCCCGCGGCGTTGACGAGAGCACGATAGGCGTCAGCGGAGAGCAGCGTGGCGGGGTCGGGCGCCTTGGGCGCCTCGATCCGGTAGATCCAGCCCTTCCCGTACGGGTCCTGGTTGATGAGCTCCGGGTGCGTCTTGAGCTCGCCGTTCACCTCGACGACCATCCCGTCGGCCGGTGCGTAGACGTCCGCGACTGTTTTGACCGACTCGAGGACGAGGACGGACGTGTGTGCCGTGACCTTCTTCCCGACGGCCGGTAGGTCGACGAAGACGATGTCAGTCAATTCCGATTGGGCGTGGTCGGTGACCCCCACGGTGACGCGGCTACCTTCGACCCGGACCCACTCGTGACTCTTCGTGTACTTCAGCTCCGGCGGTATCTTTCCTTCGCTCATGTTCCTCCTTCCCAACGGTTTGCGTATTGACGTTGTTCCTCGGTCGGTTCGTCCAGCCCGATGCCGAACGGCGCGAGCGCCGCCCGGGCGACGGCCTGGTCGATCTCGGCGGGCACGGCGTGCACCCTCAGGCTCATGGACGCTCCGTGCCGGGCGATGTGCTCGGCGCTGAGCGCCTGAAGCGCGAAGGAAAGGTCCATGATCTCCACGGGGTGGCCTTGGCCCGCCGCGAGATTGATGAGGCGGCCCTCGCCGAGCAGGTACACCTTTCGCCCATCCGCGAAGTCGTACTCGACCACCTGAGGTCGCACCGTCCGTCGGGCGACCGCCATGCCTTCGAGCTGCGCCCGCGAGACTTCGACGTCGAAGTGCCCCGAGTTCGCAAGGAGACAGCCATCCTTGATCACGCGGAAATGCTCGGCGGTAACGACGGATGTGTTTCCCGTGACCGTCACGAGGAGGTCGGCCTGTGCGGCCGCGTCGAGCATCGGGACGACCCGGAAGCCGTCCAGTCGCGCCTCGAGCGCTCGTACCGGGTCGATCTCGGTAACGATGACCTCTCCGCCGAGGCCACGGAGGCGCTGGGCGACGCCCTTTCCGCACCAGCCGTAGCCGGCGACGACGCACACCTTCCCTGCGATGAGCAGGTTGGTCGCAGTGAGTATTCCATCGATCGTGGATTGGCCGGTGCCGTATCGGTTGTCGAAGAGATGTTTCATCATCGCGTCGTTGACATCGATCGCGGGGAACAGGAGCTTTCCCGTTCGCTCGAGGGCGCGCAGTCGGGTGACACCGGTCGTCGTCTCCTCGGTCGACCCGCGGATGCGTCCACGGCCGCGCGAACCGGAGTGGACCAGGGCCACGAGGTCGGCTCCGTCGTCTACGATCACGTGGGGGTCGGCGTCGAGCATCGACTGGATGTCAGCGCGGTACTTGCCGACGGACTCTCCCTTCTCTGCGCGGGTGTCCACGCCCACCTCTCGAAGCGCCGCCACTGCGTCATCGTCCGTGGAGAGTGGGTTGCCCGCCGCAAGATGCACGTCGGCGCCGCCGGCTTGCAGCGCCAGCGCGAGCGCGGCCGTCTTGGCCTCTACATGAAGGACCATCGAGACGGCGAGGCCCGCAAAGGGTCGTTCGCTCTCGAATCGTCGGCGGATGCCCTCCAGCACCGGCATATGGGCTCGGGCCCATCCGATCTTCTGCTGACCCCGTTCTAGGTCACCCGTCATCGTTCGCTCGCAGGGGGACGTGTCGCGACCTATTAGGGTTGGTTGCCGGGACGGGCCGGTTCACCGACCATCGCCGATCCCGAGCGGGTCCGAATCCTGGTCTGTGGTCTTCGACGGAGGTGGACCTTGTCCGGTCTTCCAGTCACGGAAGCTCTGGTAGGATGGCTGGCGGCGCCACCACTTCCAGAACTCAACCTCGGGGTAGTCCTCCCCGAGTTCGCCCTGGGCAGCCGCGCGGAACTCTTCGACGTGCCGGCGGTAGGCTTCCCGGTCCTCTTCAGGCCCGGGGGGTCCTGGCCGGTCGGAAGGGAGGTACCCGCACTCCGGGCAGGCGAGCTCACCGGCGGCGATTGGTCCTCCGCAGCGAGCGCAGCGGCCTTCTCCGGTTTCGAAGTAGATCCCGCAGATGGGACAGACAGTAGAATCCGCCGCTACGAGCGAGGAACACTCACCGCATTCGATCAGAGGTGCCGGGCGCCGCCGACGTACCAGGAAGACCGTGATGGCGGCAATCGCTCCGGCCGCGACGACTAGCCATACCCACCAGGGAACCACAAGGCCCTGGGAGGAAGCGGCTGAAGCCGCGACCGTGTAGTTTCCCGCCAAAACGTAGGGCGTTGAGGCTTGGCCGTTGTACGAGGCGGTGGCTATCAAGAGGTAGGCGACCCCCGGCTGGAGCACGGCGCCCAAGTTCGAATAGACGAGCTCGAAGCTCCCGCTGAGGGAGAGATTGGTCGCGATGAGAGCCGGCGCTCCACCGTTTACCGGTGTCGCGCTCAGGTTGATCGAAGCGAGCCCGCTCCCGTTGAACTCCACGCTGCCCGCCGAGACGTACGGCCCCGTCGATGAGAGGGTGTGGGGCGGGGCCGTGAGCTGAAGGATGGTGACCGTTGACGGAAGGATCTCGAGATCCTGGCCTGTGTTCACGTCTCCTCCGTCGCTCAGGGACGCGCCGCCGTTCCAGTCGATTGTGACGTCCACCCCCGCCGGAATCGTTCCGTGGGCGCCGACGATGGTCTCGTTGACCCTCCACGTGAAGTTGATCGCGACTGATGTCCCAGCAGGAACCGTCCAAGGCGTCAAAGGAAGGACGGCGACGTCGATCGGAGGAGAGCCCTCAGGGGGAGCGTACTGGAGCAGGCCCGACACGTTGAAGACTGCCGTGGCCCCGATGTTCTCGGTCAGGACGCTGACTCCGAGGAGCTGGCCGATCCGTACCTGGCCGGTCGTGTTCTCTCCGTCCGCGGTGAAGGAAACCTCCCGGATCGCTAGGCTGGCCGCGTACTGTGGGAAGAATGCGGTCGGGGCTACGTCGGGCGTCGGGTTCACGAGCCTTTCTGGGTACGGCGTGACGTTGAACCCAAGCCACTGCGGGGGGATCCCGGTCAGTGCCGTGGTGACGCCGACGTGGTATCCGCCGATGAACGACGGAGAGGCGGCCTCGGTGTCAGTCAGGTTGCTTGCGGCAAGGAGAAGAAACGCGTGCCCGGCGACCGATCCGGCCGAGCCGGTGATTCCGTAACCCGGCAATCCGTTTTCGCCGTCCCACCACTGAACGTAGGCCCACAGAGTGGGACTGGCCCGACTCAGGTCGTTGAGTCCATTCGCAGTCGAGTTGTTCTCGCCATGCGCCGAGGAGAAGGCGATAACCTTCGCGCCAGGGATGGCGCCTCCCGGACCTTGGGCGTCGAACTCGGCCCAGCGATAAGAGTAAACCACGCTCCCTAAGCCTGCCTGAACTGCGGAAACGACGTCTGCGGAGGGGAGGACCGTGGGAATCGAAAGGTTGGCCAGGAGCGCTTCGGCTCCGTCATCGACGACTAGCTTGTTCGAATCCCAGGGGTAGGGGTAGATCGTCGAGCGGGGGGAGGCCGGCACCTTCTCCCATGTGAGATCGATCGCCGAATCGGCTGATTCAATCGTTGAGCCGGCACCGATGCAAGCGACATTGAAACTAAGGTCAGGCGAGGCTACCAGCCTCGTCTGTTCGATTGTCGCCGACGATGTCCCGATTCCAGTTGCGTTGAAGCCGACGGAAATGAAAGGAGGGTTGTGGTCGAAAGATCCCGTCGATTGCAGGAAGCCCAACGGTCCTGCACTATTGATCGCGGCCAGGAGAGGAGAAGGTAAGGCCAGGTCTATCATCGCATCAATCCCCGGCGAGAACGTCACCGCGGCTACGACCTGAACTGAACCGTTGAACGTGACGTTGACCTCACTAGTCACAGACCCGGTCGACATTGAGTATTCGATGACGAGGTCGACCGACGGGTACGCAATCGGGTAGAGCCAATCCTGAATCAGGCTTTGGACACTCGTGGGCGTTTGGAACGCAGCAAGGACGGCGCTCGAGGTCGGAGAGACCGTGACCGTGTCATTGTCCGTCAGAGCCATCGGTCCCGGTGCGCCGTCAGAAGTCGTGTTGTCGGCGTAGGTGTCCTCGAGCCTGCTGTTCAGGAGGATGAGGTGGCTCCCCGTAGTGACGGAAATCGACGCGGCGTAGGCCGTGTCCGCCAGAATCGTTCGGTCGAGTCCGGTGCTGTTCACGTCGGGGTTGGCAGTTACCAGCGAACCATTCAGGGTGGCCGTCGCCGAGTCCTCGATGTTGAGCCAGCCAGGGAACTCGAGCGACGAGTCCCAGAGACTTAGGGTTCCCGTCACCGTGAAATTGAGCTTGAGATAGGCGTCGGTGACGTTAGCGTCCGTGGTGAGAATGGCGTCACGAAGTACGACCTTCCCTTCATCAAGGAAGCGTGAGACGTTGGACAGGCGGCTGGCAAGCGTTCCCGAGGTCGCCACGAACTGGACCATCGACAGCGTTAGGTTCTGTACGATCAGAGTACCGCCCGCCTCTACAGTCACGCTCCCTTGCTGGAACCGAGTGTTTCCTTTGCCGGTCCCGTTCCAGTATGTCGTGTTCCCGGCGGGGACGACAACCGGGTGGTACGTTGGTGGCGCCGGGGCGAATGACGGCATCGCTGCGAGAGCTTGCGGTGTCGGGGACGGAAGCGGAGGACTCCCTGACGCTGCGCTCGGTCCCGGCAGTGCCGAGGGAGCGATGCTAACGAGGAGAACCGCCACAAGCAGGGCGGCCCCGATCGTCCTCCACACACGCGAAGTGGCGAAGAAGCCGTTCACGATCCGCACAGACCGACCTCTCCCGATTTGAGGCTACTCCCCGGCCACATCGAGGACGACCTTGCCGAAGAGGTCCGGTCCATCGAAGTGTCGGAACGCCTCCACCGCCTTCGCAAAGGGGAATACCGAGTCGACGACGGGCCGGAGGCGTCCTGCGCCGATGTGCTCGAGGACCGTTCGGAACTCGGACTCGTCGGCCATCGTGCTTCCGCGGATCGATCCCTGCCGCCAAAAAAGGGTAGAGATGTTGATCTGCGCGATGTTCCCGCCGGTGGCCCCGATCACGACGACCCGGCCCCCGCGGGCGAGGGCCTGGACGGACCGCCCGACCGTAGGAGCCCCGACAGAATCGAAGATCACGTCGACCCCCTTCTTCTCGCTCCACTCCCAGAGCACACGGTCGAGCGGTCGGTCCTCGCCGAAGGTGAGCGCGGCGTCGGCCCCGAGCGGACGGCATCGCTCCGCCTTCGCCTGGGATCGGGAGGCAACGGCAACAACGCCCCCAAGGAGTTTTGCAACCTGGACCGCCGCGGTCGAAGTACCCCTCCCGCCCCGACGATCGCTACGCGTTCGCCGGGCGTGACGCCGGCGACCGTGGCAAGGGCCCGCCAGGTCGTCTGAAAGACGAGCGGAACAGCGGCCGCTTCGCTGAACGTGAGGCGTTCGGGGCGGGCATAGACGTTGCGACGTGGTACTCGGATGAAGGGGCCAGCGCTGCCTTGGGTGTGCTCGCCGAGGATCTGGAAATTGCGGCAGAACGAGCGGGCGCCTCGACGGCAGTAGTCACACGTACCGTCCGACATCCCAGGGTCGACCAGAACCTCCGTCCCAACGGGCAGGTCAACGACTCCGGGACCCACGGAATCCACTACGCCGGCCGCGTCCGAGCCGAGGAGATGCGGGAGCTCGATTGACACGCCGGGGATGCCCCGGAGCGTGAAGCGGTCAAGCCGGTTGAATGCCGCGGCCTTGACGCGGATCCGTACCTCGCCCGGCCCGGGGACCGGCTCGGCGACCTCGACCATTTCCACGCGGTCGAGCCCGCCGTGCTCACGGAATCCGAGCCCGATCACGGAGGCTCCGAGGTCGGGGCGGCCCGCTCAAAGCGGGTCCCGTTCGGGCCGTCCTCGAGATGAATCCCTGCGCGACGAAGCTCGTCCCGGATCCGGTCGGCCTCGGCATAATCTCCTCGGGAGCGCGCGCGCGCTCGCGCCTCGATGGCGACCCGGACCGCCGCGTCGAGCTCCTTGATCGAACCACCGCCCCCAACATCGCTGAACAGTCCCAGGACGGAGCGCGCCCACTCGAACGGGGCAGCGAGGGCCTCGAGCGCTTCCTCCGACAGCCGGCCGAGCTCGCGCTCCTTCTCGAAGATGACGCGCCCCCACCCAAAGAGGAGCGCGACGACCTCCCGCGTCCGAAAATCATCGGCCATCGCTTCGTCCATATCATGGACGATCCGGTCGGCCTGACCGGCCAGCGCATCGGGAAGCTCGGTACCCTCGATAGCAGGATGGGCCATCGCCTCGGACAGGCGTCGTGTACGGGGCGGAAAGACGCTCGTAGGCCTCCCGAGCGGCCGTGAGACTCTCCTCCGCCGTGAAATCGAGCGGGCTGCGGTAGTGTGCGTTCAGGTAGTACAGGTGTACGGGCATCGCTCCGAAACGGTCGATAGCCGCCTCCAGCGACCAGACGTTGCCGAGCGACTTCGACATCTTTTCACCGGACATCATCAGGAGGCCGTTGTGCATCCAATACTGCACGAGGGGCGGGTGGCCGCTCGCGCCCTCGGCCTGGGCGATCTCTGCCTCGTGGTGAGGAAAGATCAGGTCGAGGCCGCCTCCGTGGAGGTCGTATTGCTCGCCGAGCAAGCGTCCGGTGATCGCGGTATCCTCGATGTGCCAGCCGGGGCGGCCAGGCCCCCAGGGACTATCCCAGCTCGGTTCGCCGGGTGTCGCGGCCTTCCAGAGAACGAAGTCCTCGGGCGCACGCTTGCGCCGGTCGACCTCGATGCGGGCGCCGGGGCGAAGCGCCTCGACCTTCTGGCCGGAGAGCTGGCCGTAACGCGGGAACCGGGCGACCTCATAGTACACCGAGCCGTCCTCGGCCCGATACGCGAACCCGGCGCGCTCGAGCGCCGCCACCTGTTCGATGATCTCGGGGACGTAGTCGGTGGCGAACGGGTAGTAGTCGACGCTGGTCACCTGAAGACGCTCCATGAGCCGTCGCCAGGACCGGAAGTGACGGGAGGAGAGCTCGAGCGGGTCGGCCCCGATCTCGGAAGCCGCGCGGATGACCTTGTCGTCCAGGTTCGTGACGTTCTGCACGTAGAAGACGCGGTAGCCCCAGTGGCGGAGCGCTCGTGCCACGACATCGAAAACGATCGCGAACCGTCCGTGGCCCAGATGCGCCTCGTCGTACGGCGTGATCCCGCAGACGAACATGCCGACCCGCGGAGGGAACCGCGGCTGGAAGAGCCGAGTCTCCCGGCTCATCGAGTCGTAGATGGTGACCCGGCGCATGTTCACACCCGGGCGAGCGCGCGTCGAACGTCGTCGACCAGGTCGGCGGGGTCCTCGAGGCCGCAGGAGAGCCGGATGAGCCCGCCGGTCACGCCCCTCGCCTCGCGGAGGCGTCGAGGCACGCTCGCGTGCGTCATGCTGGCGGGATGGTCGGCGAGCGACTCGACCCCGCCCAGGCTCTCGGCGAGCGTGAAGACCGTGAGCTCACGAGCGAAGCGCCGGGCCGCGCGTCCGCCGCCCTTGAGCTCAAAGCTCAACATCCCACCATACCCGCTCATCTGCCGCCGTGCGACCGCGTGCTGCGGGTGGCTCGCGAGGCCCGGATAGTAGACACGAGCGACCTTTCGGCTGGCCTCGAGCGCCTGGGCAACCGCGCGGGCGGCGGTGCCGTGCGCCCGCATCCTCAGACCGAGCGTGTGGATCCCTCGGAGCACGAGGAAGCTGTCGAACGGGCTCGGTACGGCCCCGACGGCGTTCTGGAGCCACGCGAACTCGGACCGGCGCTTCTCCTCCTTGAAGACGAGCGCCCCGCCGATGACGTCGGAGTGGCCGCTCAGGTACTTGGTCGTAGAGTGCAACACGATGTCGGCCCCGAGTTCGATGGGCCGCTGGAGCGCCGGCGTGGCGAACGTGTTGTCGACCGCTACAAGCGCCCCGGCACGATGTGCGAGCCGAGCGACCACTCTCAGGTCGGCAATCCGCATCAACGGGTTGGTGGGACTCTCGAGGTAGACCAGGTCGATGGGGCCGGCAGCCGCCGCCTCGCTGAGAGGGCCGAGGGTGGTCATATCGACGAACTCGACGCGGACCCCAAACTTCCTTTGGTGATGGTCGAGAAGTCGCCAGGTCCCACCGTAGACGTCGTCGATGGCTACGATTCGCGTCTCCCTTCCGAATCCTTCGAGGAGCGTGACTAGGGCTCCGAGACCGCTCGAGAAGGCTAGGCCCCCGGCCCCTCCTTCGAGGTCAGCGAGGGCGCGCTCAAGCACCGATCGGGTCGGGTTCGACGTGCGGCCGTAGATGAACTCCTTCTCTTGGCCAGGGTAGGACTGCGCGAAGGTCGTAGAGAGGTAGATCGGGGGGTTGACCGCTCCCGTGGCTGCGTCGGGGGGTTGCCCTGCGTGGATCGCTCGCGTGTCAAACCGCACCGCTGTTCCCTCCTTCGGAAAGGTACCCCAGAAGGTCATGCCGGGTCAATAGCCCGACGGCCTTGTGGGTCGTGGGGTCTCGCACGAGCACGGCCCGTTCCGTCTTGAGGCGCCCGAGCAGGCTGGAGACGGGCGTGTTCGCTAAGACCTCCTCGAAAGGCGGGCTCGCGACGTGGTTGACCGTTCGGTCGATGATGGTCTCGTCCGCGAGTACGCGTCGCAACGTCTCCTCCTCCTGCACGCTCCCCAGGTTCGTCTCGCCGCTCAAGATCGGCATCTGGGAGATCCCATGACGCTCCAACAGTGCGAGGGCATCCCCGACGCGCGTGGTGGGTTCGACATAGACGAGCGCAGGGAGGCCGCCCTTGCGTTCGAGGAGGCTGTCCGCGGTCGAGCCGGGGTCGACCATCCCCTTTTCGTGCATCCACTCATCGGAGTAGAACTTCGAGAGGTAGCGGTCGCCCGAGTCGGGGAGGATGACCACGACCGTAGAGCCTTCGGGGAGCGGCCGTCCGCTCAACCACTTGACCGCACCCGCGACGGCCGAGCCCGAGGAGCCCCCAACGAAGAGGCCTTCCTCGCGCGCGAGGCGACGTGCATAGAGGAACGACTCTCGGTCGTCCACCTCCACGAAATCGTCGAGGAATTCGAACTGGATCGAGCGCGGGACCATGTCCTCCCCTATCCCCTCGACCAAATATGGGGTCGCAGCGGTCATCGTTTTCGTCCGGAAGTACGGGCCGAGGATCGACCCCTTCGGGTCGACCGCGACGATGCGGACCTCGGGGCGATGCTCCTTGAAGTAACGGCCGATCCCGCTCATCGTTCCACCGGTCCCGACCGTCCCCACGACCGCAGCCAACCGCCCGCCGGCGTCCCGGTCAATCTCGGGCCCCGTGGTAAGATAGTGTGCCTCAGCGTTGCGGTCGTTCTCGTACTGGTTAGGGTAGTAGGCCCCGGGGATCTCCAAGGCGAGGCGGCGTGCGACCGAATAGTGACTCATCGGGTGGTCGGGGGGGAGCTGGCTGGGGGTAACGACGACCCGCGCGCCGTAGGCGCGCAGCAGCCGGATCTTCTCCGAGCTCATCTTGTCCGGGATGACGAACACGGCGTGGTAGCCCCGGATTGCGGCGACGAGAGCAAGCCCGACCCCTGTGTTCCCGCTGGTCGCCTCCACGATCGTGCCCCCGGGTTTGATGAGTCCGTCGGCCTCCGCTCGGTCGATCATGGCCGCCCCGATGCGGTCCTTGACCGACCCGCCGGGATTGAGGAACTCCAGTTTGGCCAGGACCCGGTAGGGGACCGTGCTCGCCACTCGCTTGAGCGGCAGAAGCGGGGTGTTCCCAACCAGGTCGAGGATGGACTCCGGCGGGGGCCGAGAACCCTTCACGGTCGGCAAGAGGAAGGGCTCTCCATAAGGGCTTCCCAGAAAGTCTCCTGAGCCCCTTGATGCCGACTTGCCTCCGGGTTGAAGGGTCGACCTAGTCGCCCCTCCTTGGCCCCGAGCCGCTCGGCCACCGGCCGCCACTGCTCGGCATTGATCGTTAGTCCCGGCCGCCCGGGCGCAGAGGTACCCTCACGGGAGTGAGCGGGCGATGATGGAGACTGTCAGAGCCGCTTAGGCAGCCGTCCCAGGCGTTTCGGCCGGTGACAGTTTCGTTTCCGAGGGGGGCTCAGCCCTGATCACCGTGGGGAGAAGGTGGGGAAATTGCAACCGGGCCGATCAGAGGCCGATCGCTAGGAGAGCGTTCATCGCTTGCTCCAGTGTGTGGTCGGGCGTGCCGTTCGCGTCGATCCGGACCCAGCGCGGGGGTTGGAACATCTGCTCGAACTTCCGCTTCACTCTGACGAGGTAAGGCTCGTCCTCGAAGGCGTCGCGCTGGCCCCGAGACTCGACCCGCTTCATGGCGACGTCCACCGGCGCGTCCAGGTACAGGACGAGGTCCGGATCGATCGCGATCTCGCGCTCGATACGGTCGACCTCGCGCCACTCTTCAGGGTCCAGTCCCGGGTATTGATAGGCGAGCGTGGAGTAGAACGACCGGTCCTGGATGACGATGTCACCCATTTCGAGTGCGCGTTCAATGAGGGGCCGGAGCAACGCTCGGTCGACGGTGTAGCAGAGCGCGGCCGCGAACGGATCGAGCTTGCGGAGGCGCGCGAACTCCGACCGGAGGAACTTGTCAGTCGGTTCTCGGTAGCTCGAGATCGAGTGACCGCGCGCGAGAAGCGGAGGGACCAGCCGGGCGGCCAGTTCGGTCTTTCCGGTCCCATCGATGCCTTCGACGACGATGTAGGTGCCCCGCTCGCTCATCGTCCACCCGCTGCGGCGTCCGGAACGGGGGGGTGCACAAGGCCCCGAAGCAGGTCGACCACGGGCAACCGCACCTCTTCCCAGGCCATAATACCGCTTGAAGGCAGCCTTCGTCGCGCAATCCGGTTAGCAGGTAGCCCGCAGGCCTCCACCTTCGACCAGGATCGGCCAGCCCTTTGGGAACCGACCCCTTTTTGGGTATGTCTTCGAGCTGTGCCGGGCCGCTGGCCAGTCACCTCCCGAAGACAATCTTGTTCTCGGGACTGTCTCATCGACCGCGAGGAACGCGTGGGTCCGACCGCAGGGGGGTCTGGTTACCGGTCATTCTGGGCCGGGTCCCGAGGCAGGTACGAGGCGATTTCGCGGACCACGGACTCGACGGGTTGGGTCGCGTCAATCCCAACGCCCCAGTCGAATTCGGTGGACTTCGCGTAGACGCTCTCCGTTGCCTCTCGGCCGTGCGACGGGTCTCGTTGGCTGTCCCGCTCGACACAGAGGTCCAGCGGAGCCTTCAAGGTGAAGACGTGATGCGGAGAGCCGAGTCGCACTACCAGGTCCTCGATCTGGGACCTCCAGTAGAAGTTTCCGTCGAAGATCACGGGCGTCCCCCGTTCGAGGAAGGTTCTAGCGCGGTCGGCGGCAAGCTCGCTCGTCCGCAGGAAGCATCGTTCCGAGTAGTGCCCCACCTCATCGTCCCACTCCTCTACGCCCGGCTCATCGAGAATCCGATCGACGGACACATACTCGGCCCCAATGACCTTCGCGAGCCGTTCCGAGACGGTCGACTTGCCGATCCCCAACGGCCCGCGGATGACGACGTAGAAGACCATGACCCCGTCCACTTGCGAGGAAGGGATGTTGAGCGGCAGATAGCTTGCGTTCTCAACGGGGGGGGTGGAACCTCTTCGACGCTAGAAACCACCCGACCTTCGAGAGAAGGCCACGCCGGGCAAGGGCATAGCGCTACCACGCGGTCGGGAGAACACCATCTCCATCACGGCTGGATTGTTGGGCAGGGGTGTCGGATTACGAGCCAGCGGACGATTGTGGTGCGGAGCGAGTCGAGGAGATGAGGGCAGCGCCAAGGGATGTTCCAATCGGACCGGGTATCGAATGGGTTCTAGGGCGGGGTGGATCTGACATCGATCTGCGAATCCGCGATCACGGTTGGGCTGTCCCAAGAGGAGCTTCCCCTGGGTCGCTTTTTGGCTCAAATGTACGGGGCGCTGTATGACCCTGAATAGGAGATCATCAACACACCCTGACTCTCCTCGAGGTCTTCTACGAAAATGGTGTAGGTCGCGGCACTGGCGGTGAACGAGCAAACACCGGATGCTCCAGATTGGTCGCAAACGTCAGCAGTGGACGACGAGGGGAACACCGTGAACGATACCCCGGAGCTGCTGTTGCTTTGCCAGTTCAAGGTGACAGAGACCTCAGTCGGAAAGGCCTGCATGACGGATCCGACATAGTACGGCGAACCGCAGGAGGAACAATAGCTGGTAGAGACAGTTCCCGAGAACGGGTGCGCCACTGGCACGGCGAAGAGGGCCAACACGGCTAGAGTCAGCAGGGCGACAAGCACCATCAAGACGACGACAATGACTATCATGAGCTTGGCACGGCTCGCCGGCCTTCTCGAAGGGAATGGAGATGATGGCTGCATCAACCCTGTGCTGACCTCCCGTTGAAAGGGTTCGATTGTCTTCAATCGTCGGTAGGGCCGGTCGGCGCGGTGGCCCCCCCTGGCCAGGGAGTCGACTTCGTCAGCCTCGCCGGTCGGAGGTCGGGCTCATGGCGTGGTCAACCGACCGGTTCCCCGGCGTCCCGCAGGCCCCTCTAGCGCAGCTGGGACTGGCAACGCCAGCAGTAGGTCGCCGTCCCCGCGTTCGTCGCTCCACAGCGAGGGCATGCCATCGATGGGGCAGAACCTGGTGGCGCAGCGGGCCAGTTGGGCTGCGACGCGGGAGGTGGCGGAGGGGGCCACGCGGGCGGGGGGCCCGTGGGGGGTGGATACTGTGGCGGAGCCGGCGGCGTCGCCCAGGGAGGACCTCCCCCAGCGAACGTTCCCGGAGTCATGCCGGGCACGGCCGGGTGCGTCGAGGCCGCCAGTTCATCCATCGTGAAGGGTTCTTGTCTCGTCCTGGAGTATAGGAGGGCCCCCGCGATCAAGAAGACGAAACCCACGAGAGCGGCGTACCACCCGATGGACGGACCATAGGTCAAGGAGGTGGTCCCGGAAGTCCACGACCCGTAGAAGAATGAGGAACAAAACGAGGGGCCATTACAACCCCCGGCTAGTGCCCCCCACGCGGCCGGCTGTGCTAGGACGACGTAGATGGCCGGCGCCACGCAGAGGAGCCCTGCTAGCACGCCGAGGAGCACGACCAGCGTCAGCTGGCCTCGGCCAAAGGCCACTCCGAAGGCACCAAGACATGCGAAGACGGCGGCAATGATTGCGAAAATCAGCGCGACGATGATCATGTAGTCAATTGCACCGTACAGGTTCGACATCTGGCTGCTGTACATCGAGTAGGCACTACTTGCAGGGCAGCCAGTACCGGTGCAGGCGAAGCTACTACCGGGCGTAAAGGAGAGGGTTTCGCCTCCTCCGCTCAATGACCACCACCCGGTTCCCAGGGCAATAGCCGATAGAACGAATCCGATCACAAGCACGATCCCTGCGTTCGTTCTCCGGCGGTGTCGGTAGCCGGTAGGGCGTCGTGCCCCCGACCGGGAGAGATCCGCTGTTACATAGGGAGAGGGCCCGGGCGAAAAAACCGGGGGAGGACCCACGCCAGGCGGATACGGGGGATATGCCGGAGCGCTGGGGGGAGCACTGTAGCCCATCGGGGGTTGCCCAGGATAGGGACTCGAGGGAGGAGGAGCGGGAGGCGGCATCGGGGGTGCGGGCGTTGGGGGGGCACCCATTGCGAGCGGCGCGCCGCAAGCGTCGCAGAACTTGGCGGAATCCTCGTTGGAACGCCCGCACTTACCACAGGTCTTCATAGGCTCGCTCTCCGAGGAGAACTGACCGCGTCACGAAGGGGTGATCGACGCAGCCCCGGCATGACTCTAGCGGTCACTTTCCTCGTACTCGCTCATGAACGGTGTCTGAATATTTGAACGTTGGTAAGTCGAGAGTCCGACCCGCGAAGTCGTCCGAAGGGCATCCCTTGGTGACCCCGACAAGAGGCGTCCACGGAACGGACGGCCCTCACGAAACCCTCCGCCTTTCCTTGGATCGTCGGTCCGATGGTCAAGAGGACGCGTGTGGCGCTCCTCCGAACATCAATGGCGTGGCCGGCCACACTCTGGGCAGAATCGGGCAGTCGGTTCGAACCGGTGCCCGCACGAGGGGCAGGACCGATCCGGCCGACGGAGCGGGCGGGGTCGTTGGGACCACCCAGGGCGTGGATGGAGGAGGAGGCCATCCACTCGAAGCGGGCGGAGTCGGGAGAGTCGCGGGGGCAGGATAGTAGTAACCGGAAGGGGGTGCAGGAGGAGGGACTCCGCTAGGAGGAGCGGGAGGCGGTGCGTAGGGAGGGGGCGGCGGAGCCCAGGGCGCGCTCGGCCCGGTAACGCCGCGGGTTCGCGAGGCTCGGGACTTCCTGACCAGCACGACTACGACCACGATCACCACCACCGCGATCGCGAGGCCGGCGAGCAGGACGTATCCGGTAGACCCGGGAAGCCCGAGGAATCCCGAGCCGCTGGAGGCCCCTCCTCCACCGGACGATGTGAAGGCGATGGATTCCGCGACGCTCGCGCCGTTCACAGCCACACTGCCGCTCGCCGGGCTCGCAGAATACCCCGTGCTGCTCACCGAGAAGCTGTACGTCCCGTTCGAGATTACCGTGAATTGGATCGAACTGCTGGTAGACGAGTCGGTCACCGAGTTGAAGGTGACCGACCAGATCGTTCCCGACGGGAGGCCGGTCTCCGTGTACGTCACGCTGTAGGTTGAGGAACCCGTTGGCTCGTAGGCGAGCACCCCCTGCAGCATGCTTCCCGACGAGATGCCCAGCATCCATTGACCCGACGATTGGGGGGTCCACAGGAGGTTCGCCGCTAGCTCGCCTGTCTGGTCGATACAGGTTCCCGACTGCTCGCACGTTGCGTTGTCCTCGTATGCCATGGTCGTGGCCGCAAGATAGGTCGAGGCGCCGTAGGGTAACACGCGAGCCGTGAGGCTTCCCGACGTGGGGGAGGTGAACTCTCCGGTGCCCAGTGAGGGTCCGCCGACGAGCCCGAACTGAGGAGCTAGTCCTCCCGGCGTCGGATTGTCCGGGAAGGGCCCATTCGTGTAGCTGACTCCTTGCCAGGAGTAGGTGTAGGCGAGACTCCCGATGATATACGCTGCCCCGGGGACCGGAAGGGTCAGCGTGTTCGCGCCAACCGAGAACGTGACGTACTGTGCGTTGAATCCTGCCGGAGTTTCCAGTGCGGTCTCCATATCGAACGTGGAGGGGAGGGAAACGTACTGGCCCGGGGGAACGTTGTACTCGTAGATCGTGAGCGAGGAGTAGAGGCCATAGAACGGGAAAATGACCCACCCCGTGTAGTTCATGAACCACCCGTTCGGAGTGTCGACGATGTAGATCACATTCTGAATCCAGTAGACCGGCGCACCGAGGCTGTTCGCGAGGAAGAAGTTCTGCTGGATCGACGCGTTGTAATATGGATTCACCGTCCCGTTCGGGAAATAGGACGTTACGGCGAGGTTGTCCAACGTGAGGACATCCTCCACACCCGAAAGGCGCCCGTAGACCCCGGTCGAAGAGACCGTGAGGAAGTACATCGTGTAGTTGTAGGCGTCGATCGAGCCCCAACCGGTGACGAGGTCGTAGCCGGGTCCGGCCGCGTAAGCGTAGTTCGCCCCGGTGGTGACATCGAGAAGCGGCAGCGTCGGGAGGGGGGAAACGTAGGTTCCGGTCACGTCGAATCCCGTGATCGCCGGCGAAGGCAGAGGAGCGTACTCTTCGTTGGCGAGAGCGTAGAGCTGTGGATTGAGAAAGCCGAGCAGGCCGTTACCGTGGGCGGCGAGAACGTGATCGATCTCGGCGACGATCCCAGCTTCGAGCGGGGCGGCGACGCTGGTCCCCCAGTCGTCGTAGAACTCTCCACCGGAGGTCGCGTTCGAAGCGAGGTATTGAAAGCCGTCGATCGTCATGGTCACGAGCGTATTGTTTGCGATCGCGGCAATGTCGGGAGCGCCCCGGCCGGCCCCGCCGATCACCGAATTGGCCGATGTGTCCAGCTGCCAGGAGGGCTCACCAAAAACCGTTGAGATACCTCCGGAGGTCCCCGCCGGGCCCCCATCCGCGGTATCGGCCGCGCTAATGTACCACGTCACTTGGCTTTGGAGTTCCAAATTTGAATTCATCAGGACGGTCGTCCCACCGACCGCCGTCACGCCGAACGCGTCGTACGCCATCGACGAGGGAAAATCAACATTGGTCCCATCCCACCTAGAACTGGACGGGTTGTCCCCCGCATCGCCGCTCGAGGCGAGCACCGAGATTCCGCGGGCCTGAGCCTCCTGAAGGTCCTGATACCACGCCGTGTCGTTACCGTCGATACCACCCCAGGAGTTAGAGATCACGTTCACGTTCGAGAGCCCTGGGGTGTTCGTCGGATTCAGGATGTAGTTGAAGGCATTGTCGAGATTGGCCTCCGAAGGGGTCGGACCATAGACGTTGTAGATGGAGGCGCCCGGCGCGGTGCTGCCGGCCATCTCTAGGTCAAGGGTGTTCTCGCCGTTCGCTCCCGTCGCGTCGTAACCCGCGCTCGGACCGGGCGGAGGGGCACCGTTCAGTGGAACCCCGTAGACGCTCGCGTGGGGCTCCCCCGCAGGTAGCGTCTCGTTGTAGAAGTCGTAGATATCCGAAGGAACGAAAGCACCAGTGAGGTCGGAAGTAGGGCACGTTCCCGACGTCGTGATCGCGCAACCGGACCAGAAGATGGTCCCGATGACCTCGTTCGTGGGGTAGCCGGAATCAGCGAACAACGATGGTTCGTCGTACGCGATCTGGAAATCTGGCGCGTACTCGAGTTGGATCCCATTGATCGTCACCGGTTCCAGGTACCCCGCGGCCGTGCCGACCGCAGTGGAGTGACCAGCGGGGGAACGTTGAACCATGGATCCAAACGAACCAGCATGGATGAGGAAGGAGGAGTAGCTGCTCAGACCCTCGACGCTCGCGATGGCCGAGGCGAGCGGTGCCGGAAGCGTCGGACTCCCTGTCGGGGCGAAGTACGTCCACCCGCTGGAGGTGAACTCGTCTATGGCCGTGTGAAAGATTGCCTGTATCTGGGCTGGGGAGGCCTGAAACGTCAGCGTCAACCGGTCGGCGAAGGCCTGGAACTGACCGACCCCGAACGATTGGAAGTAGGTGGTGGCTGCCGCATAGACCGTGGCGGAGCCGCCGTATTCCCCATTGAACTCAGCGGCGGTGAGGTAATGGTGATAGAGAGGGGAGGACGGGTCCGACAGAGCTCTAAGGAATTGGGCGAGTTCCCCCGAGTGCTGGATGGGGAAGGAGACGAGGATTAGGATCGAGGGAACCGACGTAGGTCCCATGTCAGTCGCGCCATGGAGCCCAAGTCCGGGCTCGGTGTCCTGGACTGTGGCGAGCGGCGCGGAGCGGAGTGCGTTGAGACTCCAGGGATTCGGCAGAGGAGAAGAGGCGGAGCCGCCTGCTTGTGGTGCCGAGACCGCGCTGGAGCCTGGAACGAGGAACAACGAGGTCAGCAGCAGGAGGCCAAGGAACACCGAAATCGTTGCTGGTCCAATCCCCCGATAGCGGCGCCGCCCCATGCCAACCGGTAGTAGTTACGTGACCTCAACTTTTCGATAGGTCCAAACGCCCGAAATCTCGCTACTGTTGTTGCCTCATCTCGGCTGTCGGATTCGTCTCCCGAACAGTGCGGGTCTGCCCGGTGCTGTCGCGGAAGTTGTTCATAATCTGCGCCCCACCCGCCCAGTCAGGTTCGAATAAACGTCAGCAGGGCCGCGACCAGCTCGTCAGGTTTCGTGATCATAGGCCAGTGGCCTGAATCCACCACCCGATGGGGGCCATCCAGCTTCCCCCACTTCCCCGCGATGATCTCGTCGACCGGGTCGCCGCTGTCACGGCAGAAGATGTAGGCGCTCCTCACCGTATCGAACCGGGCCGAGAGGGTCACCGGCTCGCTCGCGAGCCTCACGGGCCAAGGCGTCGCCTTGGCCATAAGCCATCTCCGGTTCGAACCCTGAACGTCCTTTCCGATGATGTCAATGGTCTTCTCAGTGAGTGGGACACCCGAACCTCCGGGGGGGACGGGTCCGAACTCCCTGGTTGGGTCGAACCCTCCCTGGGGTTCCCTCACTTTGTCGGGCCGCAAGGCGTCCAGGTAGAGCAGCCTCTCGACCCGGTCCGGGTTCCGGTCGGCGACAGCGGCCACCACCTTTCCCGCGAAGCTGTGACCCACGAGGGTCACATTCGAGAGCTCGTTGTAGCGAAGGACGTTCTCGACGTCCTGGATGGCGGTCTCGATGCCGACCTCAGGCGACGAAAGATGGACCCTCTCGCCCATCCCCGTCAACGTGATCGGGTAGGCGGGGTGTCCCGCTCGCTCCAGGCCAGGGACCACGTCCCTCCAGCACCACCCGCCTAACCAAGCCCCCGGAACAAGCACGAAGGGAGTCTTGCGCACCTCCGCCGTGCGCGTTCCATGTGCGTGCATGAACACCGCGAGAGTGACCCGCCAGTTAAAGTTCGTACCCCCGGCCCCCCGATCCTGGGGCCGTCGTCAGATGAGCGACAGACTTCCATTTGCGAGAGGCCGCGCCCGAGGGCCAGCCGAGGACGACCGGTGCGTCCGGATTCTTCCCTTCGCGTTTCGAAAGGTGGCGAGGCTTCCGGGTCCCCTCCGCTCGCGGGGGACCGGACCTGGGAGAGCCTCTCACAACCTGGCCGAAGGGTTTTCCCGCGCGTCTTCCATGGCGTGTATTCCCGGCATCCACGATGACCCTCACCTCGAAGCCGCTCTCCCCGGACACATGGCCCGCGTTCGCCCGCCTCGTCGAGAAGCACAATGGGATCTTCGGCGGGTGTTGGTGTATCTCATTTCATCTCGGGCCGGGCGAGGGGAAACGCGGGGCGGCCGCGTACCGTGCGATGAAGGAGGCGCGCGTCCAGCAAGGGAGAGCCCACGCTTCGCTCGTCTTCGATGGTCCGACCGCCGTCGGATGGTGCCAGTTCGGTCCTCCCGCGGAACTCCCGAACATACGGAGCAAGAAAGCCTACGAAGAGGGGCTAGCGGAACTTCCCGATTGGCGCATCACGTGTTTTTTCATTGACCGAGAACGCCGAGGAGAAGGGATCGCGACCGTAGCCCTTCGCGAGGCGCTGCGGGAGATCTCGCGACTCGGAGGAGGAACCGTCGAAGCCTATCCCGAGGATGTCACCGGCCGAAAGGTCTCACGCTCGTTCCTCTGCAGTGGGACACTGGGCATGTTCGAGAGAGCGGGATTCGAGAAGACCCGTAAGATCGCGATGCATCGGTGGGTCGTGGTTCGGACCCTCCCGCGGAAAAGCGCGAAGCGTGCATCGAACCCATAGCCAACATTTGGGAGCCCTCAGCACTTCGTTGAGCCCCGCGCCCGAAGCAGGACTCCTCAAGCAGCAGAAACCGACAGGGGTCGCTTCCGAACACAAGGAGGGGCCCAGATTGAGGAGGGGGAACGGGGGCGTCCGTTGACGACGACCTCGCCAAGTCGCGCGTCCGATCGAGGACTACCCGCGAGCAGTGGACGCGTTCGCTCAGGGCGGCCGGGGCCAAAGGTCGGTGGGGATGCCCACGGACCGGCGAGTCCGTATCCTAGATGCACAAGGCTCGGATTCCAGACCGCGCGCGGGTCAGCGCGGAGCCTTCTTCGCTTGGGCGATCGCTTCTTCGGCGACCTTCGGCGTCTCCGTCATGGGATGCACGGGCGTCATCTCAGCGTAGTTCCCGAACCAACGGGACCAGAGGATCATGAACTCCGCTTGCTTCGCGGGAGTCTCGAAGTCTACCACGAGGATGATCTCGCGCCTCTCGTAGTTCGTATACGCACATTCTGGCTTGAATCGGAGCATAAGGTGACCGATGATCTTCCCCGGTCCACCCGATTCATCAAGCCGATTGCCGACCTCGGCGGGGACAAACCCTCGAATGAGGTACTTCATGGGAGAGCGAGTTGCATTCGTGTTATAACCGTTCATCAGGGGCCTGCGTACCCCCTTGCCCGACCCTGACCATTCCGGACCGAGACCTCAGCTTCACGCCGGCCGGAGTGCGGCTACAACCATTCTCGCCCTCCGGGCGACCGAACCTTGATTGAACCCTATCCGACGTGAGGAACGAGACCCTTGCCGTACCATCTCCCACGAGCGGTCTCATCAACAAGTCGACGTGGGTGGCCGAGATCACGCCCGAATCCTGACGACCGACCCCGCACCGGCGCGGGACAAGGTTTATCCAAGTGAACTGTGATGCTCGCAAAATGTACGTTTCGACGGTAAGATCGGAACGATTTGTAGGAAAGATTCCTTCCGCTCCAGGTTCCCAGCTCCGTCCGTTGTTCGTCATCCGGACACAGGAAAGAAGGGCTCCGGGCCAGCTCGTCGAGGGATACGTCTGAGCACCCCTTGGGTGAGGAGGGGGAAGGTTCGGAGATGGGGATCGAAGCAGTGGATGTGCCGGCCGAACTCCCTTTCCCGGCCTCCGGCGAGCAGGAGAGGGCCCATCGGGCGACCCGGCCCGCGGGCGTAGACTGGCGCCAATTCGGGGTCTCCGTCTCGACCCAGTTGCAGTCCTACGTCCGCACGTCCCGGTTCTGGGTCGCCCTCGGGATCGTTGCCGGCGTCGGGGGGCTCATCACGCTGGTCGCTTCTACCAACAGCCTTGCTTCTACTGCGGCGGGTTACGTTGGCGGCCTGACGGCCTTCGTTCCGTACCTCGCGATCGTCACCGGGGCTCTCTTCGGCGGCGACGCGATCTCGACGGACTTCGGGTCGAAGACCGGCTACTACATGCTCCCGATCCCGGTCCGCCGTAACGTCCTCCTCGCAGGGCGGTACGTGGCGGCGGTCCTGGTGAGCCTGCTCGTGCTAGGGGTCTTCTATGGGTTCGTGATCTTCGGAGGGGTCAACTTCTACTCGGCGGGCTCGATGCCGTGGGGAAACGTCGGCCTCTCCTTCCTTCTCTTTGCGCTGCTCATGCTGGGGATCCTCTCGTTCGCCTTTTGCCTGAGTTCGATGTCCAAGAGCCCCTCGTTCGGCCTCGTCCTCACCATCATGGTGCTCCTCGTCGTGTTCGAGATCATCGACGCCTTCATCGGCGGAACGCTCGGGAACAACTACCTATGGTTCTCCATCCTCTACGCTGCGGATGCGGTTTCGACGGTCATAGCATCGGGATTCTCTGCGTCGGGCCCGGCGCTCTGGCAGGCCGTGGTCATCACGGGCGGATACGCCGTTGGGTTCTTCGCTCTCGCCCTCGTCCTGTTCGATCGGGAGGAGACGTAGGGACATCTCCATGCCATCGCTCGAAGCCAGCCACCTCAGCAAGCAGTTCGGTTCGACCGTCGCGTTGGACGACGCCTCCTTCCATTTCGAAGGCGCCGGTGCGATCGGCTACCTCGGGCCGAACGGCGCCGGCAAGACGACGACCCTCAAGCTGATGACCTCCCTCGCGCGCCCGACGCGGGGCCACGCGCTGATCAATGGGATCGAAGTCGCGGCTCAACCGCACCGAGCGCTCTGGGACGTCGGCAGCATGATCGAGTCCCCCGAGCCGTATCCATGGCAGACCGGGCAGCAGACGCTCGAGATGGTCGCCCACTTCCGCGACATACCGCGGAAACTCGCTCTGGCCCGGATCCGCGAGCTCGTGGACGAGCTCGACCTTCCCCCGCTGAACCGGAAGAGCGGCAAGCTATCGAAGGGGCAGCGTCAGCGCATCGTCATCGCCGCGGCTCTCTTGAGCGACCCGGGGATCATCATCCTCGACGAGCCCACCAGCGGCCTCGACCCGGCCGAGCGGGTCACCATCCGCAACATCCTTCTTCGCCTCAAGAAGACGCGACTCATTCTGATGAGCTCGCACCTGTTGAACGAGGTGACGGAGATCTGCGACCATGCGATCTTCATCAACCATGGAAAGATCCTGCTGAACGATACGGTCGCCGCCATCAACCAACGGCACACCGCCACCGAGATCGAGGTCGAATTCGAGCAACCGACAACGCCCGAGCTTATCGAGGGGATCGCTCCCGTGGTCCTGGACGTGCGCGTGCTCTCACCCACCGTGGTCCGCATCTCCTTTGACGGCCAGAGAGCGAAGCGGGCGGCCATCCTACGCCACTGCGTCGATCTCGCGCCGGTGGTCTCCTTCCGAAGCACCTCTCTCTCTCTCGAGAACGTCTACCTCGAACTGATGGGGACAACGTCGCAAGAGCGTCCCGCGAACCACGGGCCCGCCAGCCCCGGGCCAACGTAATCCGAGTCGGTCACCGGGTCTGCCCGACCTGCCAACCGAGACAATCTTGGGTAGGTCCCACGCCCTTTCGGGTCGTTCCGAGCCACGAGCCCGACGGGCAGCAGAGGTCCGGCTTGCTCCCTGTGGAGCGGGGGCCGACGGCGTCTCGGTCACCGAGGCGTTGGTCGGCCGACCATGAGGAAACCGAACGGTACGAACTCGTCCTTTCCTACAGGGCCTAGTAGTTAAGGCAAGGGAACCGCCCGTAGCGTCGAGAGGCCCATGGTCGGTTCCCTGGAGGCGGATGTCCTTCGGTCCCTTCAGGAACTGAAGGAGGCGCCCGCACGGACGGTCCGCCTCCATCTCGAGCGACGGGGCGTCCGCGTGGCCTACACGACCGTGGCCACCATCCTCTCACGCCTATGGGAGAAAGGACTGGTGAAGCGACGTCGGGAGACCTGCCGCGGCGGGGAGCGATACGTCTATCGCGCGGTGGATTTCGAGCGCAAGTACCTTGTGAACCTCCTCAAGGGCGTTGTGACGCTCTTCGGTCCCGCGGGGGTCGTGCATCTCAACGAGGAGATCGCGAAGCTCCGGCCCGAAGAGGAGGATCAGCTCCGCCGACGCCTCGGCCTTTTGTAGTCCCTTCGGGTCCGGGCCCGTGATGGAACTACCCTCCGTTGGCTGGTTCCTCCTCCCCGTCATCGCGTGGGTCGCCTCGGGCGTTGCCGTCGTGGTGCTGCTTCGGCATAGGGGAACATCGCGCCTGCTCCTTCGGCTTGCTGCGGTCTTCCTCGCACTATGGGCCCTCCTGGCGTCCACGGCCCTGGTCTGGCTGGTCGGCGGTGGAGGGTGGCCGGCGCTCGTGAGCCTCGCCCAGCGCCCGCCCCCGATCTTTGCCTCCTCCTCGCTCTGGCTCTGGGTGCTCGGGACATTCGGCGCCCTGGCGGTGCTATCGGCCGCCTTCCTCGTGAACCAGCTCGTCGGCCGCAGCTTCCTCAGGATCTGCCAACCCCGGCGCCTCGCCTGGCCCCCGCGGCTCGCCGCGAGCGCGGGAGCGACCGAGCTTTGGCTCTTTGCCTCCTCGTCCGCTGAGGCGTTCTCGTTCACCCTCGCGGAGCGGAGCTCGGGACGATGGCGCCGCCGCGAGATCATCCTGCTCTCGGAGGCCCTCTGGCAGGCCCTCGAGCCGGTGGAGCGGGAGGCCGTCATCGCCCACGAGCTCGCGCACGTCCTCGAACTCGACTCCCGCTACCTCACCTTCTTCCGTACGTTCTCGAAGCTGATGCGCTGGGACCCGGTCCTCGGATACCTCGCCGGGCGACTGACCCACCGCGAGGAGTTCCGGGCGGACGACGAAGCAGTGGCATCGACGCAGCACCCCCTTGCCCTAGCCCGGGCGTTGTTCAAGGCGATCACGCTCCCCGGCCTGGCGAGGCGGACCGCGGCGGCCGGGTTCTTGGGGGACGGGGGCCGGAGCGGTCGCCGAGATGCGGTCGAGCGGATCCGCCGGTTGGTGGCCCTGGCCGACCGGCGGCCGGTTCCCGGAGCGGATCGTGCCTGACCGCAGGACCCCATCGACCCGAGTGGCCCTCACATGGTCGGTCGCGCTCCTCCTCCTCCTCAGCGCGCTCGGCCTTGCGGGAACGGCCCAGGCTGGCTCGAACACGCCGCTCCCGGTCGGGCTCGATAGCCGCTTCGTAGGGAACCTCTCCGCGCCGGGCCTCGATTCGGGGGCCAGCGGGAGCATCGGTCTCACGCTCTCGAACCCGTTCCCGACGAGCATCAGCGCGGTGGAGCTTGCGCTGGACCTCTACGCCTTCAACGCGTTCCCCGGCAACGCCACCTCGACCCTGCCGCTCTCCTCTCCCCCGCTCTTCGCCACGTCGACCACGCAGGGCCTCTGGGCGAACTACTCGCTCCCCTCGATCCCGAGCGGCTCGCGCCTCGTCCTTTCGGCCGGGGTCGTGACCTCGTCCACCACGCCCGTCGGGGCCTACTCCGTCCGAACAGCGCTCACCTTCACGGCCGCCAACGGGACGGTCTATCGCCTCGAATCGCGCGGCTGGTTCACTCAGGCGCTGTGGGAAGCGGCGACCGAGGAGCCGAACGGGAGCACGGTCCTCGATAACCACTCGCTGAGCATCCTCAACGTCTCGGGAGTCGTTCCTGAGACGTCGATCCAGGTGACGAGCTCGGCCTTGGACGTAGCGCTCTACGTGATCCTGGCCGCCGTGTTCATCCTCGTGGGCGCGGGAGCGTACTTCTACTTCGCCCGCTCGGCCCACTCCAAGTCCGGCGCGCGATAGTCCCCGCCGGGAGAGAGCCAGGCCCCCAACGCCTTCGGGAACAACCGAAGCAGGCTCGGGGATTGGCCCAGGAGCTTTCGTGCGACGTGGGTAGGAAAGTCGATATCGCCGAAGGCGACGATCGTCTCGAGGAGGTCGGAGGATCGCAACACGTCGATCAACCGGTCGAAGTCGGCGTTGGTGAGCCGGACAAAGAGGCGGCGGAGCGTGAGGGCACGGGAGAACTCCTCCGCGAACTCCGCTCTCCAGCGATGCTCGTACTCGGCCAAGCGGGCGTAGATGAGGTCGTCCGCGCCCAGCGCCCGGTCCGCGACCTCGGCCGCGATCTGGGCACAGCGCATCCCGACGAAGATCCCTCCTCCGCTCAGCGGTTTGACCTGAGCGGCGGAATCTCCGACCAAGAGGACGCGGTCCGAGCAGGTCTTCGGAACGGTGCCGATCGGAATGCCCGAGGCGATGAAGCCGGTGGGGTTCGTGAGCGGAGCACCGAAGCGCCGCGCGAGATACGTCATCATCCGGTCGAAGTAGTGACGCGCGCTCGTGCCGTCGGCGTGAGCCGCGACGCCGACGCGCGCTCCGCCGCTTCCGTCCGGGATCCACCATCCGAACAGCCCCGGAGCGAACGTGTTCGAAAGGTACACCTCGACCATGTCCGGGTCGCCGGGGCTGGATGGGAACTCCGCCTCGAACGCCGGAAGGATTTCGACCGGCGGGCGAAGCCGGAACGCCCGGGCGACGGCGCTGGTCACTCCGTCTGCCCCGATGACCAGGCGGGCCGCGACCTCCTCCACGCTCTTGTCCGAGCGCGTGAGGGAGACGAGGACCCGTCCATCAGCCTCGGAGAGGCGACGGTCGAACCGGCAGCCCAGGTCGAACTGCGCCCCGGCACGGGCGGCCCGGTCGGCGAGCTCGACGTCCCACGCTCCCCGGTCGATGACGAAGGCACGGGGCTCAGCCGCACGGAAGGTGATCGAGCGCAGCGACGGCCCAAAGACCGCGCCACCGTGCACCGCGCGCCGGACGGTCTTCTCCGACCCCGCAAGGGCGAGCGCCCGCCGGGAAACGAGGCCCGCGCATTGGACCGGATAGCCGACCCGTGCGTGTTCTTCGACGACCCGGACGTGGTGACCACGACGCGCGAGCTCGTAGGCCGCCGTGGAGCCCGCCGGCCCGGCACCGACGACCAGAACGTCGACCGATTCCACCTTCGAACGAAGGGAGAGGGACAGATAACCTCGGAGCCCGCGTGCGGGTCAGTCGTCCCCGGGTGTGCTGGGTCCACGCCACGGCGCGGTCACTCGGTCGGTCCGTTGGCGGGGATCGACGTGGGACTCTTCCACGGGAACCCCCGAGCCTTCCCGCAGGGCGAGCTGACCGGTCCACGCGATCATCGCACCGTTGTCGACGCACAGAGCGCGGGGAGGTGCGAACATCGTGCCGCCCCGTTCCTCGACCATCGTCCGGACCATCGTTCGCAATCGCTCGTTGCACGCAACCCCTCCCCCGAGGACCACTTGGCGCATCTGGCGGTGGGCGAGCGCGCGTTCCGTGATCTCGGTGAGCATCGCGTAGGCCGTCACCTCCACCGAGTAGGCGAGGTCCTCGCGATGCGCTCCCTTGGCGTTCAGGGCGAGCGCGGCGGTCAACAGGCCGGAGAACGCTACGTCCATCCCATGAACGGAGTACGGGAGCGGGTAGAGCTCGGTGCCTCGTGTGGCCGCGGCCTCGATCTGGGGGCCGCCCGGGAATGTTCCCCCGAGCGCGAGCCAGAGCTTATCGAGGAAGTTACCGATCCCGATGTCGATGGTCTCGCCGAGGACCCGGTATCGGCCTCGTGCGTAGGCGATAACCTGTGTGTTTCCGCCGCTCGCGTAGAGCAGGATCGGGTCGTCAAGCCCGCTGAGAACCCGGGCGATCTCGAGGTGGGCCACGCAGTGGTTGACCGGAAGCAGAGGGCGATCCCACGCCAGAGCAAGCGATCGGGCGACGGTCGCTCCGGCGCGAAGGCACGGCCCGAGCCCCGGCCCCTGAGCGAAGGCGATCCCATCGATCTCGCGCGGCCGGATGGAGGCGGCCTCGAGGGCTTGTCCGAGCAGATCCGGCAATAGGTCGACGTGATGGTTCGCGGCCTCGCGCGGGTGGATCCCCCCTTCGCGGGGCGGTACATGTCGGAAGCGATGGAGAGGACGTGCGCGGAATCATCGACGATCCCGACCGAACAGGTGTGCGCCGTCGATTCGATACCTAGGACCGTCATGGACCCGACCGCAGCGGCCGCGCAGCGGCGCCGGAGGGCTTACTCCTCCGACGTCTCGAGGCGGAAGCCGACCCGCTTGCCCTTCAGAGCCGCCTGGATGCGGTCCGCGAGGGCGAGGGATTCTGGGACGGAGACCCCGCGACCCCATTCGTAGACGAAGTCGTAGCCCTGGATCTGGGGCCGAAAACCCATGTCCTGGAGTATCTCCGCCACCTCGCCGTAGGATGCCCCCTCACTATCGAGCTGGAGAAGCAGGAACGTCTTCGTCATGGTGCTCAGAGTGCCCAGGATGGTGACCTACGGGAGCGACCCATTAAAGCTCGGTGGGGTCGGCTCGGTTGGTCGCCTCGTCGTTCAGGGGCTCGCTAGGCGTATGACGGTGGCCGGTTACCCGGACCGCCACGCCTCGTCGGAGCGTTCGCATCTCGTGCGGCGCCAGGAGAAGCCGTCCTACGGCGAGCAGCTCATCCTGCTCGTCCACAAGGAGGGTGGACATCCCCGGGACGAGGGTGGGGTCGGCCCCCTGAACGAAGCGGGCGAAGAGGCTGCGGCCCTCGCGGACAAACGGCACCGCGTCCGTCGCGACGACCACCCGTTCTCGCGAGGGCGGAACGTGCGTTCTCAGGAGGTCTCCTCCCGCGAAGGTAGGCCGAGGGATCGCGTCGTTCCCGAAGACGAAGGAGGGCCGACCGTCCCGGGTCGCCCAGCGGAGCCGCCCGGTGCGTTGCGAGCGCTCCCCGCGAAGGCCGCTGGACACTAGGGCTCGCGCGAGAGGACGGCCGTAGCGCCACTCCAGGGTCGCCTCGAGCTGGAGCCGGGTCCATGCATCGCCCCAGTCGGCCGAGGGCGGTTCGTCGCGGCCGAGGGCATCACGGACCGCCAGGGAAGCCATCGAGGGGGTACGGGGGCCAAGCCCGTCCGCACGGAACTCCACTTCCGTAAGGGCAGGGCCGACCGGGTACAGGTCCGTGAGCTCGAGCGGCACCGCTCCGAACGGAGAGGGGCACTCCCAGCGGAGTTCCCCTCCGTCCTGGTCGCGGAGCGGGATGCGTTCCAAGAACGTGGGGACCAGAGGAAACCGAGCGATGCTGCGGGCGTGGGGTCGGCCGGCCCGATACTCCTCCGCCTTTCGTAACCACCGGCGGACTGCCGGTCGGTCGTAGCTGGTGGGTCCCGTCTCCCGAAACGCGCGGCGGCTCTCGGGCTCGGTGGGCTGGAACACGGCCTCTCCTTCCTTGAGCGCTGCGAGGCCGGCGAGCAAGGCGGGATGAGCGGTCGCGCGTCGTTCGGCCAGCTCCCACAGCGTTCCGTCGCGGATCGCCTGGCGGACGCGGCCCATCTCCTCGGCGGAAGTGAGGAGATTGTGGAGGGCGATGGCCCGCTCCCGCTCCTCGGGAGGGAGTTCGGCGACCTTCGGGAGCGGGACCTCGGAGCAGAGGTGACATTGGCAGATCGGCTCGTCGAGCTCGTCGATCGCGACGCTACCCTCTGGGAAGAGGAGCCGTCCGCGTCGCGCGAACTTGTGGTAGGCTGACGAATCGAAGAGGTCGACCCCCGTAAGCGCAGCGAACGCAAAGGTCATCGGATGCCCCGTTCCGAACAGATGAACGGCCGCGGCCGGGGTCAGATGGGGACGGGTCGCGAGGAGGATCTCGGCGAGCTCCCGGAAGCGGTACTGCTCGAAGAGCGGCACGACACCGCCGACCGCAAGGACATCTCCGACCTCGCTCGCCCCGCTCGCGGAGCGAGCCCGAAGGTCGGGGTAGCGGGCGCCCTGGACCGGCACCGCGAGGAGGCCCGCGCGCCGTTCGCGCGCGGCGCGCGCCCTCTGAAGTGTGACCTCCACCCCTTGGGCCGCGTCCGCACGTGGCAGGTCAGGCTCGACGAAGACATCGAGAACCGTGGCGATGTCCGAGCCGATCTGCTCCTGGAAGTCGAGGATGGTTTCCGGGCTGACCTCGATGTGACCGTAGGCATGCTGCTGGAAGGCCCCGGAGTCGGTCATCACCGGACCGTCAAAATCGAGGAGCCGGTGGATTCCCTGAGCCTCCGCGATCGGTCGTAACTCCGGGCTCCGCCAGGTGATGTAGGACGAAGTGATCACTGCGGAGAACCCAAAGCGGCGCCGGATCTCTGACGGAGCGAGGGGTTGGCGCTTGGGGTCGGGGTGGACCACCGGGAGGAGCGCGGGTGTCTCGATCGTTCCGTGGGGGGTCGCGAACCGGCCGAGGCGGGCCAAACCGTCCCGCTCCCGTACCTCGAACTCGATCATGGGATTCCGCCCACGACGCGAGGAGCGGGCCGGCTCGACCAGCTGCCCCGGATGTGGTCGAGGAGGCTAACGAGCATCCGCATGGTGAGCTTACCGGTGTTGGTATTCTGGGGGCTCGGGTGATAGGAGGCATAGAGCACCGGCTTTCCCGGGCCGAGGGCGGCAACCGCACCATGAGCGAACGGGGCACGGACCGGCTCCGACCGATAGACGCGAGCGGCCGCTCGCTTGGTCGCGTCCCAGGCGAACCCTCCCAGAGCGAGTACCGACCGCGTGTTGGCGAGCAGCCCGATCTCGCGTTCGAGATACGGAGCGCACCGCCCCAGTTCTTCCGGCGTGGGCCGGTTATCCGGGGGAGCGCAGCGGACCGCGGCCGTGAGGTACAGGTCGCGGTACCGAAGCCCGTCCCCCCGTTGGACGGAGGAGGGCTGGTTCGCGAAACCCGCCGCGTAGAAGGCGCGGACGAGAAAGGCCGCCGACCGGTCTCCCGTGAAGACACGTCCCGTACGGTTCGAGCCGTGGGCGGCCGGTGCGAGGCCGACGACGACCAGCCGAGCTTGCGGATCCCCGAAGCCCGGGACTCCTCTTCCCCAGGTACTCTTCGGCCTGGAACTCCCGCTTCTTCTCTCGTGCGACCGTCTCACGGTAGCGCACGAGACGCGGGCAGAGCCGGCAGGCCATGACCTCCCGGCCGACGGCTGCCAAGCTGTCGACCACGGATTCACAACCCCTCCCGGCGTTTCGCGGCCGGCCTAATGAGGTCACGGGGGGTACTCACCGTGCGTGACCTACCCCTTTAGGCCCCGGGGGATTCAGAGAACTCGATGCCAGAGACGACGATTCCTCGCGGCGGCCACATGCGGGTCGGGTTGGTGGACGGTGACCTGCGGGCCGGCGCCCGCGTGCGTATCGACGTGGACGGCAAGGTGGTCGTTCGTGGACGAGCCTACTTCGACGGGGCGGCCGAGATCCTTGGAGACATGGACTGCGCGGGGTTCGAGGCCCGTGGCGGCACCGTGTTGTTGCACGGGACCCTCACGGTGGGGGGTCCGACTCGGGTTCGCGACGGAAGTCTCGAGATTGACGGCGGCCTCACGGCCGAGGATATCGATGTAGATCGCCGTCTTCGCGTCGGGGGTCCGATGACCGCCCAGAAGGTCGAGGTCGGAGGCGTCCTCGAGACCGGACCGAGCCTGGACGCCGTCTCGGTCGAGGTCGGAGGACGGTTCACCGCGGTCGGTCGCGTCCATGTGACGAGGGTCGAGGCGGGCGGCTCCGCCGAACTCAGGGAGGTCGAGACCGACCGGCTCGAGGTCGGAGGAAGTGTCTCTATCGGTGGCGGAACGGTCCGCGACCGCGTGGAGGTCGGGGGCCGTTTCGTGGCGGACGGGGCCTTCACCTTTGGCGACCTCGAGGTCGGAGGCATGGCCGAGCTGAAGGGGCCGGCTCGGGGCAAGTCGATCGAAGTGGGCGGTTTCTTCACCGCCCGGGACAACCTTGAATTCGAACGATTGGAGGTCGGTGGGCTGGGCGAGGTCCGTGGGGAGGCCCAAGGGCGGGACGTCGAGGTCGGAGGCCGGTTCAATGTCGGACGCTCGTTGCAGCTCACCGGCCGACTTGAGGTCGGCGGTCAGATTACCGTGGGGGAGGAGTTGACCGCGGACAACCTGGAAGTCGGTGGGTCCGTCGAAGCCCAACGGGCGAGGGTCATTCACCTGGCGGAGGTCGGGGGGCGAGTGACGACTCGAGACGGCATGAAAGCGGAGCGCATCGTACTCCATCGTCGCTCGCGCGCGTCGGGCCCCCTGGTCGGTGGGCGTATCGAGCTCGCCGCGAGGACCGTGGTCGAGGACCTCTACGGCAGCGAGGTCGTGATGGACAGCGGAGCGGAGGCACGACGTGTCTTCGCGGAGGTCGTAACGATCGGGTCGGGGGCCTCCGCGGTGGAAGTGACCTACACCCGGTCCGCGACGATCCATCCCTCCGCCCGCATCGGTCGACCCCCGCTTCAGGTTAGCCAGCTCGACCCGTTCCCGTTGTAGTCGGGGTCCAAGGAGATGCGAGACCCCGACGCGCGACTCGAACGGGGCCCCCGTCGCAGGGAGCCGACCGACCTCTTCGCGACGATCCTGGAGGTGGTCAAGCGACACCGCGGCCGCGCGCGGATCACCCGCATCAGCTATGGTGCCGGGATGCCGGTCGACCGGCTGCGCGTCGCGATCGACCGCCTCGTGGCGACCGGCCTCTTGTCGAGCGAGGAGGACGATGGTCACACCGCTTACGATGTGACCGCCCGCGGACAGGAGTTTCTCGATACCTACTGGAAGATGCGCGGCTACATCGAGGGGTTGGACGAGGCGGGCCGAACCCCCACCGCTCGCGCGCCGTAGCGGCGGCCCTCACGCACACCGGTCTCGGAGGGGAGGCGGTCCGGCCCGACCCAGAGAGCGCGTCAGCTGTAGCGGGGAAGCGATGGGTCCACCGTGGCCGACCACGCGTCGATGCCGCCGGTGAGGTTGGCGACGTGCTCGAACCCTTCGGTTTCCAAGAAGGTAGCGATCATCTCCGAACGGTTCCCCATGTGGCAGTAGACGACGATAGGGCGGTCCTTCGGGATATCTTCGAGTCGCTCGAGCACCTCTCCCATGGGGATGTGCAGAGAGGGTTCGATCGCGGCGAGCGCGCGCTCCTCGGGCTCCCGAACGTCCAACAAGAGGAGTGAATCCGGGTCCTGGTTCAAGCGGCGCGCGACCTCTTCCGGGGTAAACCGGTCGATCATCGGTCGCGGGATGCGCCGGCGGCCATATGCCTTTGTCGCGTTCGGGGACGGGCTTCTCGGCGGACCGCCGGCCGCCGGCTTCGCCCTGGTCCTGTGAGGGACCGCGACTTCTGATAGTGGCGCTGTACGCGCACGCGGTTCCCGCAACCGCTCGGGGAGCACCAAAGCTGCCGGGAGGTCCGGGCGAGCAGAAAGTGAACACATCCGGGTCCTTGGCACCGCCGGACCGGCGGTGGGTGAGGTCGCCTGAAGAGCTCGACGGCCGAGCGGGCCGTGAGAGCGGTCAGCCACGTGGACGCCGACCGCGCGTCGCTGCGCTCGAATGTTTTCCAGCGGCCGTTCTCCCACACTAGCTCCGTGTGCGTCGGGGAGCGCGCGGCCGCGCGGTTAATGGACGCCATCGCCGCCATCGGGGGCCGGGTGCGGGCGGTGGCGGCCTGAAGGACCTCACGGAGCTCTCGACGGAATCTCCGAAGCCGGGAAAGCTCGACCCAATCGAGGGCAGCTGGGTCCCCCAAGCGCCTCGCCCGCATCCAGCTCCGCGCCTCTGTGACCGAGGCGAACGCGTCGCCTCCCCGACAGCCGGGACACGCCACCGTGTTCACGAAATCAATCGCGACCGACCCTACCCGCGATTTCAGCCGGACGGACTTCGTCGTGCTCATCTCTCCCTCGCCCTGGCCCGGTAACGCGCAGGAGCTAAAGGCTAAATAAGCTAATGCGGCTGTCCAGCCGGAGGCATTAGTATGGCGAATGTGAGGGACCCGGTCTGCGGCATGACGATCGAGAGTGCGACCGCCAAAGGCAAGGGCAGCTACGGTGGCCAGCCCGTCTTCTTTTGCTCGACAGCCTGCCAGACCTCCTACGAACGAACGCACCGGCGCGACCGCCCGTAAGCCCTCCTTCCCCGGCGTGGAAGGTGCCGGACGCCGTCGATGCCCACCGATCCCATCTGCGGGATGTTCGTCGAGGCCCGTCCGGCATCGCTCCAGCTCCTACGCGACAACCGGACCTACTACTTCTGCTCCGAGAGCTGTCTTCTCTCATTCGCCGAGCCGGAACACGAACGTAAACGACTGCTCTCGCGCCTCGTCGTCGCCTGGCCGCTATCGATCGCGATTCTGTTCCTCACGTACGTCCCGACCACTAGCTCCGCCGTCTACGCCGCCGCGGTTCTCGCGACCGTCGTCCAATTCTACCCGGGCTCAGTGTTCTACCGAGGTACGTATGACGCTCTACGTAACCGCGTCGCGAACATGGACGTGCTCATCGCGGTCGGCACGACGGCGGCGTTCCTCTACAGCGTCGCGGCGCTCGCACTGCCCGGCCGCCTTCCGCCAGACTACTACTTCGACGCCTCGGCCCTCATCGTCACGCTCATCCTGACAGGGAACTATCTTGAGCATCTCACCAGGGCGAGGGCCAGCTCCGCTCTGACACGCCTGAATGAGCTTCTTCCAGCTCAGGTGACCGTCGTCCGCGATGGCCGCGAGCAGGCGATCCCAGTAAGCGAGGTGGGCGTCGGCGACCGAACTCGAGTGCGTCCGGGCGGGCGGTTCCCTACCGACGGTATCGTACGGGCCGGCCGGACGACGGCGGACGAATCTCTCCTCACCGGGGAAGCGGTCCCGATCGCACGAGGCCCCGGCGACCGCGTGCTGGCCGGGGCGATCAATGGTGAGGGTATGGTCGACGTGGAGGCTACCCAGGTCGGGTCGGATACGTTCATCGCCCAGGTCGGGCAGCTGTTGACCGCGTCCGAGATGTCGCGGGTGCCGCTCCAGCGGACCGCGGACCGAATCGCCTCGATCTTCGTGCCGTTCGTCCTCGGGCTCGCGATCACGGCCGCCTTCGCCTGGTATGCCCTCGGAGGCGCGGACTTCACCATCGCGCTCCTGGTGTTCGTAACGGTCGTGATCACCGCATGCCCCTGCGCGTTCGGTATTGCCACTCCCGCGGCGATCATGGTGGGAACGGGCCGTGCGGCCGAGGAGGGGGTCCTCTTCCGCGGCGAAGATGCGATCGAACGCACTGCTCGGGCCGACATCGTGCTCGCCGACAAGACCGGCACGCTAACGACGTCCTCACCGGAGCTGACCGGTGTGACGGGCTTTCCCCCAGCAACACGCGAGTCGGTCTTAGCGTTAGCCGCGGGCCTTGAAGTCGGCTCCGAGCACGCCCTCGCCCAGGCAGTGCTCCTCCGAGCGAACCAGTCGGGAGTACGGGCTCGAGCGGTCGAGGATCTTCGGGCCGACCCGGGCCGCGGTATCCTCGGGACCTTGGGCGGCCGCCCGGTCGCCATCCTGCGCGGCGATGCCGCTCGAGAGGCCGGGGTCGATCTCGCTCCGGCCGCGAACGCGATCGGGGTGGCGGAAGCGGACGGCGAGTCGTGGTCGGCGGTCATCGATGACGGCGCCTTGGTCGGTCTCCTCCGCTTCCGCGCGTCCATCGCTCGGGGGGTCCCGGAGGCGGTCGCATCGCTCCGAACGATGGGCGTGGATGTCGTCATGGTCACTGGAGACCATCCGGCTGCCGCGCAGAGCGTGGCCGGCCCTCTCGGGATCCGCCGGGTCCACGCGGAGAGCACACCCCAGCAGAAGGTCGACCTGGTTCGTTTCTACCAACAGGCAGGCCACCGTGTCGCGTTCGTGGGTGATGGGATCAATGATGCCGCTGCGTTGGCCGCCGCGGACGTGGGGATTGCAATCGGTACCGGGACCGATGTCGCCCGGGAGGCAGGACAGGTCCTTCTCGTCCGGGATGACTTCGCCGCGGTCCCAACAGCCCTGCGTATGGCGCGACGAACGGTCGCCGGGGTTCGGAGGAACCTCGAATGGGCGATCGGGTACAACGCGGTCCTGCTTCCGGTCGCGGCGGGCGCCCTGGTCCCGTGGTTCGGTCTCTCGGTCTATAACGTGCTGCCGATGGTCGGCGCCCTCGCCATGGGCCTCTCCTCCACTACGGTCGTGCTGAACTCGTTGCTCGTACGTCGGGGAGAACCGGCACGCCCGGCGCAACGGACTTCTCCCTTGGGTACGACCGCGGGTTCGTGAAGCTGCGGTAGGCGGCGGTTCGACGGGGCGACAACCCCCGCAGGAATCTCCTCACGGAACCCCGTGGAGCCATCTAGGCCCGATTCGCTGTAGCGGGCAGGCGCCCGGCTACCCACCGAGTCAGGAGAACGGCGGGCACTGCCGGGATCGCGAGGATGATCCAGATAACGAGCACATTAGCCGTGAGGGAGAGAACGAACCCACCGAAGAGCGACGCAAAGAGCGAACCCGTTCCCGTTAGGGCGGCGAAGGCGCCGTTGTAGCTTCCGACCTCCGTCGATGGGGCTAGGTTCGAGGGCAGTGTCGTGGACGGGATCGAGAACAGGTTCTCGCCGATCGTCAGGATGACGACGCTGACGAAGAACGCCGTGACGACCGCGAACCCGAGGAGGCCGAAGGTACCGAGCAGAAGGTAGGCGATCACATAGAGGATCGTGCCGAGGATCAGCAGGCTCGTGTGGCGGTGGCCGAGCGAAAGTTGGGTGGTCAGGGTCTGACCGAAGACAACGATGAGACCGTTGATGGCGAGTCCGATACCGAGGATGAGGTAGGGGATCCCAAGGATCGTGTTCACGAAAAGAGGGTAGGTGGTCGACCACTGTGACACGGTGAGCGCCGCGAGAGCGCCCCCGATACACAGAACGAGGAAAGGCCGGTCCTTGGAAAGGATCCGCATGCTCTCACGAACGGAGCCGGGGGAAGGGCGCGCGGTGGCCTCCGACGTGGTCGTCCCACGCCGACGTTCGAGGTCGTAGGGGGAGAGGTCGAGGCCCAGACCGATGAACAGCGCCCCGCCCGCGAGGACGACGCCGGCGGCCAGTGCCACGTTCACGAAACCGATGGCTCCGATGAGCCCTCCGCCCAGGAACACTCCGATCGTGAACCCGGCATTCCAGCCGACGCGCACCCACGTGAAGCCCATGGTCCGGTCCGACCCCGAGGCGAAGTCGGCGACGTAGGCGCTGATCGCCGGTCCGGCGAGCGCGCCCATCGTGCTCACGGAGGCGAACGCGGCCACGACCGCCGAGACGGAACTCTCCGCGAGAGCGAGGGCGGTCAACAGCATCGAGGCCGCCTCGAAGGCGAGCGCGAGCCGAATGAGCCGACGGCGCCCGAAGCGGTCCGTCAACAGGCCCGAGAACGGGGAGACGATCAGCGGCGGGATCGCGACGACGACCACGATGGCCCCGATCTCGATGTACGGTAGGCCGAGGACGTTGCGCAGGTAGAGCACGAGGAAGGGGGCGATCAGGCTCATGCCGAGCGCCCGGACCCCGCGCCGGCACCGAGCCACCGGATGTTCGGGTTCACGTACTCTGGGACCTCCGGGCCGGCCGCCGACCGGAGGCATGACCAAAATCTTATGGGGCGTGGGTTGGTCTCCTCACCGCGCGATGGGCGACCAGGATCTCTCGAACGAACTGGCCGGCCAAGGCTACCAGCTCACCGGGCGCCACAGCGCGGTCAAGCTCTGCTACTGGACCCGGCAATCGCTCGTGAACCGGCGGGACTGCTACAAGGGCCGCTTCTACGGGATCCAGAGCCACCGGTGTCTTCAGATGTCGCCCGCGATCGATTCGTGCAACCTGCACTGCCGGTTCTGCTGGCGCAACCAGGGTTGGGAGAACGACGAGACGATGGCTGAGTACGACGACCCCGAGGGGTTACTCGACCGTTCGATCGAAGCGCAGCGGCGCATCCTCTCCGGATTCGGCGGGGACCCTAGCGTCGACCCGGGGCGCTGGGAGGAGTCGCATACCCCTCGGCACATCGCGATCTCCCTCACCGGCGAACCGCTGCTCTATCCGAAGATGAACCGGTTCCTCGAACTCTGCCACGAGCGTGGGATCACGACGTTCCTGGTGACGAACGGGACGAACCCGGACGCTCTCCGCCACCTAAACCCGCTTCCGACCCAACTGTACGTCTCGGTGACGGCCCCGAACGCCGAGATCTTTCGACGACTCACCCTTCCCGCCCAGGAGGACGCGTGGCAACGGCTGCAGGAATCGCTCGAGATCCTCCGCGACCTACGCACGCGGCGGGTCGTCCGCCACACGCTCGTCAAGGGGTGGAATCTCGGCTGGGTCGACCGATACGCCGAGATGGACCTCGTGGCACGGCCGGATTTCATCGAGCCGAAGGGCTACGTCTACATGGGAAAGTCCCGCCAACGGCTCGGCAAGGACCACGCGCCGTCGCTCGAGGAGATCGGCGGGTTCGCCCGCGCGCTCTCTCGTCGCACCGGCTACCCGGTGTTAGACGAATCCTCCGATTCGAAGGTCTTCCTCTTGGGCCAGCGGGCCGAAGGCCGCTTCCTCGAGGGGCTCGGACCGTCGTCAGGACTGCCGGTCATCGCCTAGGCCGGAGCGCCGAGCGCGCGGAGGACGGGCCCCCGGGGCACGTAGGAACGAACGATTTCCACGGGGAACGGGGAGGCCGGGACGGGCCGACGATAGCGGTCGAACCAGACCGGCCGGATCCCGGCCGCGATCGCGCCGAGGACATCGAGCTCCCACGAGTCCCCGACCATGACGGCATGTTCCGCCGTGACGCCGGCGCGGTCGAGAGCGATCTCGAAGATCCGGGGATCCGGTTTCCAGACACCGACCCCCTCGGAGATGACGAGGAAGTCGATGCGGTCCCGCAGGCCGATCGCCTCGAGCTTCGCTTCCTGCTCCTGGACTCGGTTGTTGGTCACGACCCCGATCTGGGCGTGGACACGTAGGTGGTCGAGCAATGGGCCGGACCCGCGGATCGAACGCCCACCGGTCGCGTACGCGTGCCGGTATCGCCCGACGAGCGTGTCGATGCGGCGTTCGGACCACGAGCGCCCGCACAACCGTCCCAGACGACGGAACCGTTCCCGGCGCGAAACGAGAGGGTCCATACCCTGTTCCACCTCGAGACGGTGCGACGCATCCAGGAGTTGGCCGTACCGATCAAAGAGCCACTCGAGCGAATGACGGGCCAGCGAAGCGTCGAGCCGACGTACGGCCGCCAAACCCCGTCGACGCGCATACGCGTCGTCAAACAAGGTCTCGTCGAGGTCGAAGAGGACCAGGCTAGGGCCCCCATCCTCGCGGTGGACCACTCGGCCCTTCTTTCGTAGCGGTCCCGCGTAACGCTCGACCTTCAGTGGCATTGCCCGCCTAAGCTCCCGCCCGGCTGAATACGCGAAGGGTCGGAAGCGGCGGGCCTACCCGATGCGCCAGTTCAGAACTTCGACCAGGATGGCGACCCCAAGACCCATCCCCATGATGATCCACGGGTGGATCTTGACCGCCCGGGTCTCCTCCATGTCGTAGTACTGGATGAGACCCGCCGCACTGGAGAATCCACTCCGTCGGCTGTCCGGCATGGCGAGAGTGCGAGCAACGTTCGAACTATATAACGAATGATAGAGGCCGCGCGACGAATCCTGACGTTGTCGGAGCGCGTCGGTCCCCTCGGTCGGATGAGGGCACGTCGGCTAGCGCTGATGGGGCAGAGGGTGCTTCGGTTGATAGAGCCCGAGCTGGGCTCCGCTGGGCAGGGTGACCATCGTGAGCGTCCCCCAATCCCGCTCGACCGGCGCCGAACAGTTGACCTTCTGGCGCCGCAGCCGACGTATCGTCGCTTTTAGGTCACCGCAGGTCAGGTAAAGATCGTGCGACTCGGCATGCGGAGCCGGGTGGACAGCCATCTCGGCCGGTGGGAGCGCGAAAATGAGCCAACCGTCCCCCGCATCCACATGGGGGAACTTCAGGACCTTGCGGAAGAATTCGCGGTCGGCCTCAGCGTCCGTGCTGTAGAGGATGACGTGGGCTCCGGAAATCATGGAGGGCCTGGGTCGGCCGAACGGCCCCATCGATATGACGTCACGGGCGGGCATATCGGGTCCCTCCGTGACCTGACTAGCGCTGGCCCCGGCACGATAGGACCACGGCTGCAGTAGGCCCCCCCCGGCAAGCCGTCGAGGTCGCGTTCGCCGACTTGGTCCGCCCAGACGCCTACCGGTACCAGTTCGTCGCATCTAGGACGGAATCTTCGACGGACTCGTGCAGGCGGCTGAGAAGAGACGGGCCCATGCTCTCCATCGCACCGTTCAGCAATCGGTCGAGGAAGGGACGGGGTGGGGCGAGGCGTACCGCTCGGTGGGACGGGATCCCGGTCATCTGGGCGAGGCCTTCGAGCGCGATCTCCCGGTCGCCGAGCTCGTCGATAAGACCGAGCTCTTTCGCGCGGTGCCCGCTCCAGAACTCGCCAGTGGCCAGCGCCCGGACCGCTTCCACGCTCTGCTTGCGTTCGCGCGCGACCAGGTTGACGAACAGGTCATAGTCTTCCTGCACGAACGCCATCAGTTTCGTGCGTTCCTCGTCATCCAGGGGCCGCAGCCCCTGGTAAGCGTCCTTGTGCCGACCCGCGTGCAGCAGCTCGACCGAGATCCCGATCCGCCTGAGGAGGTCTTGAACGGCGAGGTGGGGCATGACCACGCCGATCGACCCGACCGCCGACTCCGGGTAGGCGTACATTCGTCGGGTGCCCAGGGCGGCCAAGTACGCGCCGGAGGCACCCATCGCACCGATACTCGTGAAGACCGGTTTCGTCGAGTCGAGTCGTTTCAATGCGAGATACAGGTCCATGGAGGCAATCGCCTCCCCGCCTCCGCTCGAGATGTCGAAGAGGACCCCTTTCACGTTCGCGCGTTCTCGAAGCCCGCGCAGGAGCTTGACGTACGGCTCTACCGACCGCTCTCGGATCGTGCCACGGAACTGTACGACCGCAAGCCGCTCCCACATTGTTGCTGACCACTTGACCCAAGTCGCTGGGGCGATATAATGGGGCGATGGCGAGGGCGTAATCACCTCTCCCGTCTTCCGCCGCGCCACCGCTGTGAAGATCCTCGTCCGACCAAGAGGCGCGGTCTGGCTCCTGGTCCTTCTTGCCCCCGCCATCCCCGAGCTCATGACCGGTTCCACATCGCTGAACGGCCTGGTCCTCGACCCAGCGCAGTTCGCGGTGCAGATCGTCCTCCTCCTCGGGCTCTACGGCGCGGGCTGTTTGCTCGTCCGTGAGTTCGCTGCTATCTTCCACAAAGGCTGGGCTTCGATCCTCGTGCTCGGGGCAGCATACGGGATCGTCGAAGAGGGGATCGCGGTCCACACCTTCTTCCAGAGTTCGGGGAGCCCTGTGGGCGCCTTCGCCAGTTACGGGCGGTTCGCGGGGGTCAACTGGCTCTGGGCGCTCGGGCTCACGATCTTCCACGCGACCTACAGCATCGCCCTCCCAATCCTCCTGGTCTACCTGGTCTACCCCGCGACCCGTGGGGTCCGATGGCTCGACACGGGAGCGCTCGCGGTGACGTTCACCGTCTACGCCGGGGTCGTGGCCGTGCTCGCCCTGGCCGCCCCGCAAGGCCCGAGTGGGCCGCTGCTCGCGCTGTTCCTTACCGTGGTAGGAGGTCTGCTTCTCCTGGCGTGGTGGGTCCCCACGGACGCGCTGACTCTACGCCGGCGGGTCGGCCGCCTTACTCCGCGGGCCCTCGTCGGCGCAGGGATGATCTCGTTCGCGACCTGGGTCATCACGGTTCTTCTCGCCGCGGCCCCCGGTGTGCCGGCGGGCGGAGCTGCTCTCGTAGTGATCGTCGGCAACGCGCTCGCCCTAGCGCTCGTTCTCTTGGGCGCGGGCTGGGAGCGGCTAGAGGTCTCCGAGGTATCGTTCGCGCTGGGGATGCTCGCCATCTTGTGGGGCTGGGACATCCTCCTCCTGGTCATGGGTTACTGGGCGGTCACCTTCGTCATCGCCGGTTCGGCCTACCTAATCCTGCTCCTGCGGCAGCGGGTGCTCTCGAGATCGGCCGAGACGACGAGGCCGCTCCCATCGGAGGCCGCAGGTTGACGAAGGCTCTCGCCGCCTCCAAAGCCCACGAGCCACCGGCGACGCTATCGGAGATAGCCGAGTGGTTCGAGTCGTTGAGCTACGGTTTGGTGCTCTTGGAGCCGTACCCGCTGGATGACGTCCGTGCCGCGGTGGACGCCTTCCACGAGCGGATGGCCCACCACGTGGCCGATTGGGCGAGGACCGGGGCTGGGGAGGATGATCGGACGCCCCCGTGGGGCTCGCTTCGCCGGGTCATCGACTCCGACCACACCTGGTTTGGCACCTCCTTCGAACAGCTCCATTGGTTTCTCGGCATCGTGGAAGGGGAGGACCACGGCGGCCATCGACAAGCCCTGGGTCAGGTACGGGCGCCTGGTCACCGAGGCGGTCCGACGCCACCTCACCGACGAGCGCCGGCTGCTCGAGCATCGACGGGCCGCCGCGAAAGGTTAATGCCGAACGGCCATCGCCGACGCGTATAGGAGCGTCGATGGAGCCACGGGCGGCGGAGGCCGTATGGGTCGAAAAGTACCGACCGTCGTCCCTTCGCGACATGGTGGGCCACGACACCATCGTCCCGCTGCTACGCGCCTACGCGGAGCGCCGCTCCATGCCCCACCTCCTCTTCGCAGGCCCACCGGGAACGGGAAAGACGACCGCGGCGCTCGCCCTCGCGCGTGACCTCTACGGCGCGGACTGGCGCGACAACTTCCTTGAGCTGAACGCGTCCGACGAGCGGGGCATCGACACCGTCCGGACGAAGATCAAGGAGTACGCGCGCACGGCGCCGCTCAGCGACGTCGGATTCAAGCTTCTCTTCCTCGATGAGGCCGATAACCTGACGGCGGAGGCCCAAGCGTCCCTACGCCGCCTGATGGAACGCTACTCTGCATCCTGCCGCTTCATTCTCTCGTGCAACTTCTCCTCTCGCCTCATTGATCCTATCCAGTCGCGCTGCGCCGTGTTCCGCTTCCGCCCGTACCCACCGGAGGTGATCCGCGAGCAGCTCGAGCGGATCGCCACGGCCGAAGGAAAACGGGTACACCCGGACGCTCTCTCGGCGATGGTCTCGACCGCGGCGGGGGACATGCGCCGAGCGGTCAATCTCTTTCAGCTCGCGGCGACCGACACGGACGACGTCACGGAGGAAGCGGTTCGATCCCACGCGGCCGTTCCGTTGCGAGGGGAGATCGCCGAGCTCCTCGGAGCAGCGATCCGAGGCGACTTCCTCGGGGCCCGTTCCCGGCTCTACCATCTCTTCAGCGAACGAGGGGTCAGCGGGGAGGACATCGTGCGCGCGATCCACAGTTACATCCCGGACATCCCCGACGCGGAGCTTCCGCTCCGGGCGAAGATCGACGTCATCGACCACTTGGCCGAGGTGGAGTTCCGTCTCGCCCAGGGAGGGAGCGACCGGATCCAGATCGAGTCCCTGCTCGCGCGGCTCGCCTCCCGAGCCCCGTCGCGTCCCTGACCATGGCCGCCCACCAACGTCACATTGGAAGGAAGCCGATCGTCCATCGACGGGCCGTCGCTGAGGGCTGGCTCGCGCTACGCGCGTCGACCGTAGAACGGATCCGCGACGGCCGAGTCGCGAAGGGAGACCCGATCGCCGCCGGTGAACTCGCGGGTCTCCTCGCGATGAAACGAACGCCGGATCTGATCCCGCACTGCCACGTCGTCCCCCTTACCGGGAGTCATGTGGCGATCGTTCCGAAGGCGAAGGGGGTGCAGATCACCGTCGAAGCCCAGAGTCGCGGCCGCACGGGGGTCGAGATGGAGGCGCTGGTCGGCGCCACGGTAGGACTGCTCACGGTGTGGGACATGGTCAAGTACTTGGAGAAAGATGCACGCGGCCTCTATCCGTCCACCGGGCTCGGTCCGGTGCGGGTTCGCGTCAAGCACAAAGGGAGTACCGCACGGAAATGAGCGAGGAAGCTAAGGCCCACGTCTCGAATCGACATCATGTCGGCGGAGAGCGCGTTCTCGGGTTCGGGATCCTCTCGGTCTCCGACACTCACAGCGAGGACGACGACCCGTCCGGCCATCTGGCGCGCGAGCTCGTCAAGGGAGCCGGTCATCACGTGGTCCATCACGCCCTGGTGGCGAACTCGATCGCCGACGTGCGCGATACCCTGGACCCGTGGCTCGCGGACCACAAGGTCGAGCTCGTCGTCACGATCGGGGGTACCGGTGTCAGCTCCCGCGACCTCACGGTCAACGCGCTCGAAGTGATGGGCGGGAAGAAGCTGGACGGCTTCGGAGAGATCTACCGTTCCCTCAGCTTTCAGGAGGTGGGACCTCTCGCGATGCTGAGCCGCGCGGCGCTCTACCTGGTCCAGGGCAAGGCCATCTTCGCGCTGCCCGGCTCCGAACGGGCCGTGCGGACCGCCTTCGAGAAGCTCATCCTTCCGGCCGGGCAGCACTTGGTCGCCGAGCTCGAGCGTTAGGCCACACCGCGTCGCATCGAGAGCGCCCCGAGCGGGGGCGGACCGGGGTCGAGGATCTGGTCGGAGAGGCCCTGCCAGCGGCAGAAGTCGCTCCAGGCAGTGTTCGCTTCTACGTGATGCGCCAAAAGCACCCCATTCTCGGCGAGCGCCTCCCACGCGCTCTTCAGCTCGAAGCGGGCCCGCGTGACGTCCGGACCGTTATCATAGAGGAAGAGGTCGATCCCCCGCGTCCCGGCGAGGATCGAGCGGAGACGGTCCGCTGTATTGCCGAGGACGAGCGTCCATCGCGCTCGAAGGGATGGAGGGACGAACTGGCCCACGGCGACGTTCTCAACGCCGGGGGCCCGACCCATGGTCGGTCCGGGCCCGAGCGAGGAGAGCTCCCCGCTCCCGTTCGCCGCGAGCCCTCCCAGGATCCATGTCGTGGAGTATCCGGGGCGCACACCGGTCTCCACGACCCGCTGGGGCTTGGTCGCACGGACGAGAACGTAGAGCAGAGCACCGTGGGGGAACTCTCGGAGGAAGGCGGGGCTCGCCCCACGGGCGAGAAGCCGGTCCGCAAGGTCGCTCTGGGTGAGGTCGTGGTGGTAGCGACGCAGCTCGCCGACCGGCCGTCCCGTCAGTCGGGAGAGGCGGTCGAACGCGGCTCGTCGCTGAAGGAGCATTCGCTGCTTCAGAGCCTTGTGGGCCGCCGCCGACATGAGCGGGGCGTGGGGGGCGTGGCGACCCACCGAGCTGCCGGGCGGGATCGTGTCCACGCCGGCCGGTCCTCGCATGCTCGCCGTCAGGGGTCTCCCTTACAAATGGTTCACGTCGTCGGCCGTGGGGGGACGACGGGTCCGCTATGAGCGGCTCGCCCCCACCTCCCTCGGTGGCATCGGGGTTCCCAACCATTTAATACGCTGCCCGAATTCAAACCATCCAGAGTGTCCATGTCCGTTCAGGAGATCGATGGCGCTGCCTTCGAGGGCTTTGCTCAAAAGAACCCCGCCGTCGTGATCGACGTCTGGGCGCCGTGGTGCGGTCCGTGCCGCATGGTCTCTCCGATCGTCGACCGACTGAGCGAGAAGTACTCCGGGAAGGTCGCCTTCGGCAAGCTGAATTCGGACGACAACGGCGAGAAGGCCGGAGCTCTCGGGATCATGAGCATTCCTACGCTCCTATTCTACCGCCAGGGAAAGCTGGTCGACCGCATCGTCGGGGCGTACCCCGAGGACGTCATCGACGAGCACATCCGTCGGCTCCTGTGACTCCGCCACCCGGGGAACGGGTCCCCGGAGAGCGCCTCCCCTAGTTCGGCGGCGGGCGGTGCGTCGTGAGCGTACCGTCCCAGGACGAGCAGTTTCGCCGCTACTCCTTCCAGCGCAAGCTGGACGAGATCAGCGCGTGCCGCGGCCGGGCGACCGAGCTCATCTCGCTCTACGTGCCCCCGGGCAAACAGGTTCCCGAGGTGATGTCCTACCTACGGAACGAGTACGCGCAGAGCTCGAACATCAAGAGCCGCACGACCCGCAAGAACGTCATGTGGGCGATCGAGTCGCTCATGAACCGAGTTCGGTCCTACAAGGAGGTTCCCGAACACGGAGTGGGCTTCTTCGTGGGGTCGAAGGCCATCGGGGCGGACCGCTCCGAGACGGTCACGTTCATCGTCGAACCGCCCGAGCCGCTCAACACGTACCTCTACCGTTGCGACTCGACGTTCTTTCTCGACCCGTTGCTCTCGATGGCCCACGAGCCCGAGATGTGGGGACTCGTCGTGATGGACCGGGCCGAAGTGACTCTCGGCTTTCTTCGAGGTAAACGCGTCGAGGCGCTTCGCAACCGCCAGTCCCTCGTCCCGAGCAAGCACGGGCGCGGCGGCCAGTCCCAGCACCGCTTCGAGCGAATCATCGAGCACGCCGCCCACGAGTTCTTCGTCAAGATCGCCGACATGGCCGGGGAACTCTTCTTGCCGAAAAAGGACCTCCTCAAGGGGATCCTCATCGGCGGACCGGGCGCCACCAAGGAGTACTTTTACAAGGAGGGCTACCTCCACCACGAGCTCCAACAGAAGGTCGTCCAACCTCTCTTTGATACAGGCTACACCGACGACTACGGGCTCAAGGAGCTCGTCGAGAAGGCGATGGCCGTCCTGCACGGACTTGAGATCACGCAGGAAAAGCGGATCATCCAGCGCCTCCTCTCGGAGATCCGCAAGGCCGATACCGGCCTCGCGGCCTACGGGGAAGCGGACGTGGAGCGCGCGCTCGAAGCCCGCGCGGTCGAAACGCTCCTTGTAAGTGAGGGGCTACGGCGCCGCCGGCTCCGACTCGCCTGCGCGGCCTGCTCCCACCAGTTCGACCGGATCGCGCCGGACGAGGAGGCCGACCGGCTGGTGCAAGGGGCGTGCCCGAAGTGCGGGCAGACCGCGCTCACGGTCGCTGCGAGCGAAGATTACGTCGAGGGACTCTTCCAACGAGCGACCGCAGCGGGAGGCACCGTTCGACTCATCTCGACCGAGAGCGAGGAAGGAGAGATGCTCCAGAAGGCATTCGGTGGCCTGGGGGCGCTCCTGCGCTATCCCCTGCCCCGGACGCCGATGGGGCCCGCCGGGCGACGCGGCGCGCCTGCCCCTTAACGGCTCCTACCAGAGTTGATCGAGAGGGTCGTCCGAGGGCCCCGAGGGGGGCGCGGTCGGGGCCTTAGGCTGGGCCGGGTTCGTCCGCGGGGGAGACACCGGCTGCCCAGGAGGATAGAGTCGTGCGTTCGGATACTGCGGGGGCGGGATCCGCCGCTGGCGGGTCACGAGGACGGCGGCCACGAGCACGGCGAGGATCACGACGCTGCCGACGACGAGGAGGACGGTACCGTTGCCTCCCAGCCCTCCGCCCGACCCGAGGCCCGTGCTGGTGGAGCAGGCTCCCGCCTGTTGGAGGCAGGAAGCGGTGCTGCTCGCCTGGCTCGGGGTCAGCGGCGCGCCGGCGACCTCCGACTGCGGGACCGTATCGTTGACCCCGTTACCGTTGTTCGGGTCGAGGACGCGCAGGGAAAAAGAAACGTCGCTCGACTGGACCCGGGTCGCAAGTCCCGCACCCGGCGCCGCGTCGAGCGAGCTCACCTGAACGTTCGCCCCCACGACCGCGTCGGAGGCCCAGGTCGAGGAACTCGGGAGCCCCTCCCCGAACGCTCCGGGGACAGCCCAACTGACGGCAAGTCCCGGCCCAAGGACGAAGTGGGAGCCGAGATCGTACCCGATGGCGAGCAGCCGCGTCGCGTGGATGTGGACCCCGCTCTCGCTCGCGCGTCCGATCAGCGTCACGGACCCGGCGGCGCCCGGCACATTGATCTCGATCGAGCCGGGAGCGACGATGGATTTTCCGCGCGGCCCGGTCAGATTGACGAGCCAGTGGGCATCCCAATCGGCGCTCGCCTGATAAACCGCGGTGGAGACCCAGGAGTTGCCGGCTACGACCGCGCCGGTCGGTAGCACACCGAGGGCGGGGGTGAAAGCGACCGTCGAGTTGGAGCTGAACTCGTACGAGGCGTTGACCATGCTCACCCGGGTCACGTTGTTCGCGCCGTGCCGCGTGTCCGAACCAGACTCGTTGACCGCACCACGGACCTCGGCGGTGCTGTTGATGATCCCGAGCGCGTTCGCCACGGTGGCGGTGTCGTTGCTCGCGGAAGTCTCGGTCACGTTAGCGACCGTGCTCACGTTCGTGCGAGCATCGCGGCTCTGCCAAGCCTGGTAGGAGAACTGGGTGACCTGGACCGGGTTCGAGCAGCTCGGGCGGCAGGTACTCGAGCGAGAGGGAGACGCCGACGGTCTCTTGTACTACCACCTCGATCGTGGTCGCGCTGGTATTGATCGCGGTGATGTTCGTCACGAAGCCGTACGTGGCGCTGCCGGAGTATGATCCCTGGTAGTCCTTCCCCTGTACCGAGACCGTGGTTACGTTCCCGAACGACCAGGTCCCGGCCGTCGAGCTCCCCGAGGCCGGTGGCGGGGTCGTAGTCGCGGAAACGACGGCGATGGAGGGAACGGCGACCAGGCTCGCCACCAAGATGGCGATTGCAGCGCCGAGAGCGATAGGGAACTTGGTCCGTCCACGGACAGTCGTGTGCGGCGACATCGGAAGTGGCAACGCCTGGACCTACACATAATCCGATGTGCGCCACGACGGCCTCCGGGTTGGACGGCATGCTATACCGTCGCCAGCCGGCCCGCGCTCGCCGGGTCGGGCTGTGTCGCTCACGTTATCGCCGCCCCCTGTTGCTCAACCTAACCATCGGTCGACGCGGCTCGACCGGCACTGGAGGCTCTCGTGCGCTCGCTCACCGAGGCAGAAGCGGCGGTCATCGCAACGCTGCTGGCCGCCAGGCCCGAACACGAGCGCGAGCGGCTCCGACAGCTTGGGATTCCGCGGTCCACGTACTATGCCGTACGGCGCCGCGCGTACCTGGACGGTTGGCTCAAGGACCGCTACGTGCCCGACCCAGCGTACCTGGGGCGGCCGTACGCTACGTTCGTCATCGCTCGCCCGTTCGCGGAGCACGTGCAGGACCTCGCCCGACCGCTTCCAAAGATCGGAACCCCGACGATCCTCTGGGCAAGCCCGCAGCTCGCCTTCGCGGTCCTCTTCCACGCGGAGCCCTCCGAGGCCGGGCGTTTGGTGGAGCGATGGAGGCAACAGCAGCTCATCGCCTCTGAAGTGAGCATTTCCGCCGACGTCCGGGGTCCCAGCATTCCCGTCTTCTTCGACTTTGAGGGAGCATGGGACCACATGGCTCGGCTCTCAGGCACGATCGCCTATCCCCACGGGCTGGGCGGCCGGACCGCCGTCGATGAAGAACCGGCGCCGCTTTCACCGCACACGCTCTGGGCCCTATCGAACCTTCTCTCGCGCCCGTTCCGGCCGCAGGCGGGGTCGGAGGACGGGCACCAGACCGGTGTCTTCGGTCTTCCCTTTTCCGAGCGCCGTCTCCTCACGCGGGGTTGGGTGAGCTACCGGGTCCTCCTGGATCCCTCGCGCGTACCGGCCTATCCCGGCCGCGCGGGGGACCGTGTGTTCCTGATTGTCGGCTCGCCCAGGGCCGGAGCTCGCCCGGAGACCCTCTTCGCTCGCCTGACGCGAGAGTGCCGGGTCTTTCCGTTCCTCTACATCGTCGGGAGCGACCGTTGGTTGATCGGCGCGCTTGGCGGGGAGCCGACTCCCGCGGGCGCGGAGGACGACCGGCGGGAGCGCGCGCCCGTGCTCCCGACTCTCACCGAGATGATCGAAGGGATTCAGATCTTCCAGGAACCGCTCTCGACGCTGACCCTATTCTCCGACCATCGCTACGATCGGTTGCTCCCCGGGCACGCGTGAGCGGCTGCAGGATACCACTGGGCGGCGAAGGCCGCCCGTCTCCGAGTCCGCGCCATCCGTGGACCGAGCGACCCTCCGGTCTTGGGTCTAGCTACGTCGGGCAGGTTGGGCAACACGGCTCGCCGACCGAACAGCAAGCGCAGCACCGGCAACAGGCAGAGCACGCGCAGCAACTGCACGCGAAGCCGTGCCGGTCTTCAGCGTCGGGAAGGCTCACGACCTTCGTACGGCTCCGAGGTACAAGAGCCTGCCTCTGAGGCGCGGGGCGGGTCCGGCGCTCAGCGTGGCGACTCGGCCGAGGCAAACAGCTCTCGGAGGGTCGGTGGGGTTGCGCCGGGACCGAGGGGGGTCGGCAGGCGCGCCGACCGATCGAGCTCGGCTGGGGTCAGTCCACGACGGGCCCCGGCGATCGCCTCGCGAGCGGATCGGTCGGGCACGACCCGCGTGAGGGAGCCGACCGCTTCGACCAGGGCGTCAAAGAGTCGTGCCTCCGCATCGGAGACGAGCCGGACCGCCCCTTCGCCTATCGTTAGCGTCGTCCGCGTCGATGCCGGTTGAGGCCGAGTGACCTTCAGGAGGTGGATCAGCCGAGGAGCAGCGACCGGGTCCCTCAGGCGCCCGAGGGCCCAGATGGCCGCGAGCCGGACCTCGGGATCCGGGTCGTCCAGGGCGACCCGGATCCCGGGCAGCAGTCCCGCGGCACCGACCTGGCCGAGGGCGTAGACGCTCCCCCGTCGGACCCAGGGGTGAGGGTCACGGAGAAGTGGCTCCAGGAGGTGGGTATCATCGGGACTCCCAATCCGCCCCAGGGCTAACGCCGCCGCCCCGCGAACGGCCCACGAGGAGTCGCCCAGTTTCGTCCGGGCCACCCTCCCCGCCAGAGGGGAACGCATCTCGGCAAGGCCGTAAAGGGCACAGACTCTGACCCAACGCATCGGGTCGTCCGCCGCTCGAGCCAGAGCCTCCCCGCTCTTTCGGCTCCCGATCCGGCCGAGGGCGACGAGGAGCGCTGGCCGCTCCCAGGTATCGGAACGACCTAGGAGCGACAACAGCGACTTCACGCTGGCCCGGTCCCGGCGTAGTCCCAGCACGACGGTCGCGGCAATGCGCACCCGCCGCGCCGGATCACGAAGGAAGGGGCGGACCTTCTTCGGCGCGTCGGGGTCCCGCGATCGTTCCAGAGCCAAGATTGATTCCCTTCGAACACGGTCCGATTCGTCCTTCAGGGCCCGCTCGAGCGCCGGAATGGCTCCGGGGTCGCCGATGCGTCCCAGCGCTAGCGCACAGGCGTTCCGCACCAGCGCGCTCTCATCCTCCACAAGATGGGTGGCAAGTAGGGTCGTTGACTTCACGTCGTGGAGCCGAGAGAGGGCGTAGGCTGCCTGAGCACGAACGCGCCAGTCCGTGTCCCCGACGCTCGATTCGAGCGCGCTCCGGCTCTTCGCCTCACCGATCGATCCGAGCGCGGATGCGGCGGCGACCCGGAGTCCGGCGTCGGGGCTGTGCAGGGCAGCCTCGAGCGCGACGCGGGCGAGGGCGTCCCGCAGTCTACCCAACTGGAGAGCGGCCTGACGGGCTCGAATGAAGTCCGGACCCGAAAGCTCGTCGAGGAAGGTTTTCACGTCCCGGATCCCCACCACGGGAATCGAACGGGCGGGCCCGTCGTGGTGCGGCGGCTGTGGTCGTTCGTGCGTCGAACGGGGCGCGGACCTTCTGGTAGCGGGCACGACCCCAGCACCTGGTCGCAGGCCTAAGAGGATGCTGTTGACAAGGAAAGGAGCGCACGGTCGGAGTGGATCCCTGCGAGCTCCGTTCCCATCGACCTTTCCCTTCGCTCAGCCGAGGTCGCGTCGGAGTCGAGCGACCCCGGTTTCCGCTACTGGGGGCTAGCGTGGAACGACCCGGAGGAGCGCTCCTTGCGCGCCGCATCCTCCTGGGCCACCCACTGGTTCGCCTTGACGATTCGACCCAGCTTCTCCACGAACCGTTCGATGTGGTCACCGCGGATGCCGATCACCATCTTGTCGATTCCCAGGTCGGTGTAGATCCGGGACCCCGTGCAGCCGAGCGAGATGGCCACCGGTGTCCCGCCGTTGAGGACCGGCATGATGGAGCACATGGGGCGACTGAGCATCGGCACCGACCGAGCCTCGGGCCCTGACTCGGCGGCCTCCGCGACGAGCATGGCGGCGCTCGGTCGCGCGAAGATCAAGACCCCCGTCGGCGGGAACGGGAGCGAGCCCAGGGGGCCGTACGCGACAAATCGAGGAGCCTCGGCGTTGTGGGGGACGACCGCCTCCTCGCCGGGTTTCAAGTAGCCTTCGTGCTGCATCGTGCCGATCGTGCTCATGAGGCGGCTGCCTAGCTCTCCCTTGGGAGGGATTCCCAGGACGAACGCTCCGATCTCGCAATCCTCGTGCTGCGAGGTGGTCGCCACGAACGGGCTCTGCGTTCCATAGGCGAAGAACGTGCAGACCGAAGGAACTCCGCCGGGGTGGGCTGCGACTCCGGCGGGCGGAGCGTCCAAGTACGTGACCTGGACCGGAGGCGTATCTAGCTCGAGATATCGGGAAAGCTTCTCCGATGCCGAAGTGAGGTCCATCGTCATGTGCGGGCCGCTCGAATCCATGCAGTCGGAGGTCTTGAGGATGTCCTCCATGATTGGGCCTGGAGGCTGTCAACTGACCGGCCCACCGGAACCCTACTCGAGCCCGGTTTTTCCGTTCCCGGCGGCCCAGGGACCGCCAGCCATTGCCGGCGTGCGCGCGGTCCTCCGTACCGGGGCGAGCCCGACGCTCAGCTCGGGGGGGGTGGGCTATGACGGAGGGAGCAGCTTCTCGAATCGCAAGAGCTCTCCCTCCGGATTGAACGCCACTCGCACTCGAAACGTATCGCCCCCGGTTTGAGCGACGCACGTTCGGCCTCGTCGATCGCCACTGATCTCGACGGCTTCGATGCGCGGCCACCCGGTTTCTTTCTTGACCCGATCGACCAGCTGGCGGAACTGGGTCGCGCAGATGGAACAACAGAAGAACATCCGCTCGCCGTCGACCTCCTCCCAGAGGTCCCCCCACGTCGAGTCACAGATGGCACAGCCGGCGTAGTTACGCTTCAAAGTCGCCGGCCCTCTCCAGGCGCGCGATCAGGTAATCATCGAACAGGTCAATGGACCGTAGGAACGTGGACTGGATCGCCTCACGGAGTTCCGCACCATCTTCGAACTCCGCCACGAGGTCAAGCGCCTCGTCCGAGTGGCCCACGTCGGCTTCGTACCCCTCCCGAAGGAAGTTCTTCGCCGCGTCGGTGACCTCCGAGCCCTCGAGGATGGACGGGTCGAAGTACCTCATCGTGGCTCCTTCGTTCACGAGATTGCGGTTGGCGATCAGCTCGAGGCTGTGCATCGCGGCGACCACCGACACCCAGGGCTCTCGGGCGGCGATGTCGTTCCACGCCTCGATCGCACGGCGGGTCGCGGGGAGGGGTCCGGTGGCCAGCACCTGAGCCCGGTCTACGCCGAGGCTCTCTCCCATCCGAAGCAGCAACTCGTAGTGCGACACGTGCTCCGAGTCGATGCCTCCAAACTCGGTGACGAGGTTGTCGAGCTCATAGTGGACTACCTTCGGCTCGTCGGTGCGCGCCATGATGTAGGCGCAGGAGCGGACCCACTGTCGAAGGAAGTGCTGGTGCTCGACCACGTATCCCAGTAGGGTGGCCCGTGACGGATGCTGGAGCGCGACCACGAAGGGATGCGGGGCCTTCCCGTAGAACTTGGCGATGAACCTCGACTTGATCCACTCCTTAATCCCGCCGGGGCCAACCGCGTAGACCTCCCGCAGCTTCGGGATCAGGTCGACCGCGTCGGACTTCCGCCGCGTGAGGTTCTGGTTGAGCCACCGTACGTGGTCGGGGTCGCTCCCGCCGGCCCGGTCGACCAGGTGGCGGGCCAGAGCGGGAAAATCCCCCTCTCCGAACGCTAGAAGGCACGCAGGGCACTTGGTCACGAAATCCCCCTTCGCCCTTCAGAGTGGGAACGCCCCTGGGAGGCGCCCTCGGAGAGCTTGGTAATCAGGGTCGTCTCGGTACCTGTCGCGCATTCGAGCCAAAGTCGCCTTGACCTCTGCGATCTGCCGATGGCGGGAATCCGCGACCATTTCCACGGTCGCCTCAAAATCCTTGCCGCAGGCCTTGTAACAGTTACCCATTCCGGTGAGCAGCTCGCACTCCTGTGCATCCACACCTCCTGAATCTCGATGGCTCCCTTAAGCGTTCAGCACGCACCGGACGGGCTTGCGGACCAATCCCTGACCTCAGAAAGAAGAACTGGGTCAACGTAGCAGGACGGGGGCCCAGATGTTGCTCGTGCACAACCCGTTCAGGCCATTTGGGGATGGGAATCACACCGGGCAGTGCCGTTCGCGAGCGGAGGCGCATAGCTGTTCAGAGCAGGGTGGTTCCGCGTCGCGACACTCTCAAAGGGGAGACACTGACCACCGGACGGCTGAACAGTTTTCGGGCCCGCCAATCCCAGGCTTTGGCCAGGAACGCCCGGCCCCACCCGTCTGCGATCCCGGACGTGAGATCGAAGAAGGTGGATCTCCCTCTTTCAACAACGGAATGGCGGCCTGCCCCTCTCGTGGGGCAGGTCGTGCTGGTGACGACCCTTAACGAGGATGGCACCACGAACATCGCACCAAAATGCTGGGCTTCGATGGTGGCGTCGGAACCACCGACTCTGGCGTTCAATTGTAACCTCCAGCATTGGACCGCCCGGAACATTCTCCGAAGCCGGGAGTTTGTCGTAAACGTGCCCGGGGCAGAGATAGCTTCGACCGTTTGGGCCACCGGCCATCTGCCCCATCCACGCCCCGTGGAGGCGGCAGGCTTCACGCCTCTTGCAGCCGCCCAGGTCAAACCGCCGCGGGTGGCCGAATGTCGCGTCCATCTCGAATGCGTTCTGGATCGACATCTGAACTACGGGCAGGAGGTAGTCCTTTTCGGGAGGATTGTCGCGGCCTCCGCTGACAAGACCATAACGAAGGCCAAGGACCCCTTCGCCTCGTATCGTACGTTCGTCTACCTTGAAGCCGGGACGTACGGGATCATCGGGGGGGCTCACCGGGTTCACCGGCGCAACGTCAAGGACGGCGGACGCTCCCCGTAGGTGTTCGATTGCGGGAAAGGGTCGGCTCATAGTGCCGGTGGGACCGCGCAATCAGGCCGTCCACGTCGCGAGCGGCGTTCCGTCGGCCAGGAGCGAAACCGTAAAGGGGCGGAAAAGGGCCGGCCCATCGGGGCGCGTAGCCTAGCCTGGATAGGGCACCGGGTTCCTAACCCGGTGGTCGGGGGTTCAAATCCCCCCGCGCCCGGTCCCGTTGGGTCTCCCCTAGCCTCAGTTCAGGGGGTTCGTCACCCCGGGGGTAGCCAACCCGAGCACAGGCGTCCCGGGGTCGTGACCAACACTTGCTTCCGGTCTCTCGCCGAAAGGGACGTACGACCCATCTCCGACCTGGCGTCGGTCGCGAGAGTTCGCGGGCTCCTTCCTCCCCATCCGCACGACGGCCAAAGGTCACGACACTGGAAGGAGGCCGACCTCACCCGTGCCCGTGCTGATGGTTCTGGCCCCCGACCCGGTTTCGTGTTCCGTGCGCTCCCAAAGGGTTAGGTGGGGGAACGATATGGGTTGGCGACGGGGACGGAATGGCGGTTTTCGAGCCGGTAGTGGTCCGCAGCCTTTGGCGTCGAGTACACCAGGCGCGGGGGAAGCGGCTTCCTCTCATCGCGGGCCACAAGCTGCTCTATCGGTGCAATCTCGAATGCAAGATGTGCCCGTTCTGGCGACGCGAGGACGAGGAGCTCCTCGGCCTGGCGGACGAGATCCGTATGATGGACTCGCTCGCCAAGGCCGGCGTGTCGTTCCTCGGGTTCGAGGGCGGTGAACCCTTGCTGCGGCACGACCTCCCCGAGATCCTTCACGCGTCCCACGAGCGCTTCCACACCTCCCTGGTCACGAACGGTTGGCTGCTGAAGCAGCGGCTGAAGGAGATCGCCCCGAACCTCGAGCTCCTCTTCGTCTCCTTGGACGGGATCGGCCCGCTGCACGATTTCCTCCGAGGAATCCCCCACTCCTACGAACGGGCCGTGGAAGGGATCAAGCTCGCTCGGGAGCGACTGCCCGTGGCGATCAGCAGCACGATTACGAAGGACAATCTCTTCCAGGCCGAAGCGATGGTCGACCTCGCGGAAACGCTCGGTGTCGGGATCACCTTCCAGGTCGCCTACGACTACTCTACGGCCGACGCACTTTCCCCGATGGGGCCGGACCTACTGGAGACGCTGCGTGCCCTCAAAGCCCGCCGCATCGCGGGAGCACCGATCATCGAGTCCCCCGATTACTTCGAGACGATCATCCAGTCCTGGTTCCACGGCAAGAGCTGGCACTGTAAGCCGTGGCTGACGATCAACATCGACCCTCGCGGACGTGTCGTCCTTCCCTGCTACGTCCTCCACGAATACGCCGGGGACGTTCCGGTCTGGGACGTCGATATTGCCACGATGTGGAACGCGTTCGACTGGGCTCGCTACGAGACCTGTAACAAGTGCGCGCTCGCGTGTTATCTCGAGCCGTCGATCTTTTCCTGGTCGAACCTCGGGATGGTCCGCGATCGGATCGTCTCGAACGCCCTGGGCCGCGTCGGCCGGATGTTCCAGCGCGCTCCGCCCGTGGCGGCGGCGGCCTAGGCTCTCGACGACCGATCTACCGGCGCGTCGCGAGCCGGGGGCCCTTACCGCGATGCCCTCGAGCCGGCGACACGGAAGTCACGGCCTTCCCAGCGCTCGGTAAGGGGCCAACGGAAGGTGAACCGGTAGGAGCCTCGTGAGTCCACCGGGGGCAGGTCGACATAGTGGAGGCCGATCGGCGTCGGACGCGATGGCTCGTCATGGGCCGTCCGCCAGTTGTCGTCGGACCAGTGGAGGACGAACTCCGCACCGGCCTGGATACGGAGCGTTCGCCCCGGACGGATCTCGCCGATCTGCCGGTTGAACTTCCAGACCTCTCGCGGCACCTTCTTGCGGTGCTTCGACTGGTAGCGCGCGGCTACGGCCGGGATGCGGTCGAAGACCTGACCGTCATCGATGGAGCGTAACAGCGTGAGATACTCCGCGTGCGCCCACGCGAGCGGCATCGCGGCGCCGGTGGGCCGCCCGAAGATCAGGTCGAGCTCGGGCCGATCCGGCTCGTCCCAGACTTGTTCCGTAAGAAGGCCCGTCCCGGTGGCGAACCGTTCCATCGTCTGGGCGTAGGGGGCCGCGTCCCCTCCCGCCGCGAGTTCGTAATGCCCGCGCTCCCCCGTCAGAAGTGGCCACGGGCGTCCGATCCCCCAGCCGAGGAACGGCGCTCCGTCGGGTCCCTGACCATAGCCGTCATGGTTGTAGCGCTTCCACGCCGGTCCGTACGGGGTATCGGTCTTGAGGATCCGGTCCACGAGTCTAAGGGAGTCGACGATGATCGGGTCGAGGGCGGAGCGGACTCCATAGCGTACCAGCGAGAGGAACTCGGTCGAGATGATCTCCTCCGCGGGGAATTCGGCGCGAGCGCCCGGTGCCAGGTTCGGGAGGTAGACCGAGCCCATCGGGCCGGATTCCCTAGGAGAGGGGTCCGACGGAAGAGCCGGTCGGAGCCGGACATAGTGACGCCGGACCTTAGGGTCGAGGACGCCCGACTCGGTGACCGTCCAGCCTTCGAGGTGCTCTTCGAGGAAGTCGGCTGTCTCCTCGAGGAAGACGGCCGTCTCGCGGTCGCCACGGCGGCGAGCGAAGTCGCTGGCCCCGAGAAGCGCGGTGATCTGGAGCCCCAGCGTGTACGGGGAGAACCCGCTCAGCTCCTCCCAACGATCCTGCTGGGTCACCGGTCCGTGCTCGACCAGGAAGCGCGCAGCCCGAACGATCATCGGGTACGGGTCGAATTGCTCGAGCGCGTGGTCGCGTTCCAAGCGCCAAGCAAGGAGGATGGGGTAGGCGACCTCGTCGAGTTGGAGTCCCGTCCAGTACGGACGCCCGTCCAGCCAGAAGTTCTGTGGGAAGGAGCCGTCCGCTTTCTGCCGGGAGGCGAGGTAGATGAGCCCCCGCAAGGGCGCCTCCCGGCTGCCGTTCGCTAAGAGAGCCGTGGCGGTATGCACCAGGTCCCGCGTCCAGACGAGGTGGTAGCCTCCCCGGTCATCGGTGCGAGCCCACCCCCACGGAGTCGACGGTGAGGCGATGAACGCTCCTGCGAACGTCTTGTCCTCAAGGGCGAGCAGCACCATTCGGCTCGCGCGGGCGAGGGCGCCTCCGTCTCCGCAGGCTCGGCTCAGCGGGCGACCGTGGTGCGTGGCCCTCTGCCACTGGAGCGCGAAGCGGTCGCGTTGGCGCTCGAACGCGCTGCCGAGCGACTGGAGGAGGTTCGTCGCGGCCGCTTCCAATCCGAGGCCAAAGCTCACCGCGAGAACGAACTCTCCCGACTCGGGCACCGCGATCTCGGCCGTCAACCCAACGCTCCCCGCGGGCGCGAGATCCCATTCAGGGCCGATCGTGAACGCCGACTCGAGCGACGAGAGCCCGTCGCTCGCCCCGAAGTATCCGACCGACGCGCTCCGAAATGGGATACTCGTCCCAATCGCGAGGGCGGTGTTCCCCCGGCTCGCCGTAAGGACCGGATTTCCGAGGAGGTTGTAGACGCCGGCGTCGGTCCCGGAGACCTCTTCGTCGATGTGAGGGAGACAAAAAGCGAACAGCCGTAGCCGGTCCTTAAGTTCTGGGCGATGAACGATGAAGCGAGTGTGGACGAGGAGGGATGGGTGGTGGGGCGCGGAGAGGATGTCCTTCTCGATGGTGTAACGGCCCTCCGGGTCAGTGTTGACGACCCGATAGGAGAGCGCGTTCGGGTGGGGCCGGGTGATCGTGGTCTTGAGGTGGCGGACCTCGTCCTGGAAGAACGTTTCGCCGTCCGTCACCGCGTACTCGAGGCCGCGGATCTGAGGTTGGTCGATTCGCGGAAAGTACAGCTCGGTCACGATCCCTTTCCACGTGGTGTACCACATGCGGGAGTCGGCCGAGTATGCCGTGCCAAACCCATCCTTCGAGCTCGGGGCCCAGCCGATCGTCGTCCCGGGGGCGCCGGGAGCCACGCGGTGACCTCGAAGATCCATGGGATGCGACCCCGGAGGGCCGCGTAGCCTTAGACGTTGACTCCCGAAGGTCCGACCCATCCAAGGGCTTTTGGGCCGACGGCATGTCGGGCGCCCGTGGCCCTCTTCCCGAGCGGGTCGGACCTCGTGCTCTACCTCCTGCTACTCGCGCTCATCGCGGTCGCAGCGGGATTTGTCGGCTCCCTCACGGGTATCGGTGGGGGCGTGGTCGTCATCCCCGTTCTTGTGATCTTCTTCCAGGTCCCGTTCGTGGAGGCCGTCGGGGCGAGCGTGATCACGATCCTCGCGAACTCAGCGACGACGGGGGCCGCCTACGTCCACGACCGCATCACCGACGTACGCATTGGGATGTTCCTCGAGATTGCTACGGTCCCTGGAGCGATCATCGGCGCGGTCGCGACCGTCCTGCTCGCTCGCGCGAACCTCGAGGATGCGCTCTTGGTCGCCCTCGGGACCATCCTCATCTTGCTCTCGATCGCCGGATATCTACGTCACCGCGAAGATTCGACGGTGCCGGCCGTACCCGACCGACGGTCGCGGCGGCTCGGCTTGCGGGGAGAGTACTTCGACGAGCGACTCGGCCACCCCGTGAGCTACCAGGCGGCGGACACGAACTCGGCTCTGGGCATCATGTTCAGCGCCGGCATCATCTCGGGGATGTTCGGGATCGGAAGCGGCGTGCTGAAGGTCTTCGCTCTGGATGGTTCGCTCAAGCTCCCCATCAAGGTCGCGACGGCGACCAGCAACTTCATGATCGGGGTCACCGCGTGTGCGGGAGCCGGAGTCCTTCTCGCCGCCGGCTACGTGAACCCGGTTCTGGCCGCCCCGATCGCCATCGGCGCGACCGTGGGGGCGTTCGCCGGAAGCCGCCTTCTGCCCGGGCTCGCGAGCCGAACGGTCCGGTTCGCGTTCCTTCTTGTCGTGATCGCCCTGTCGGTCGAGCTCGTGATTCACGGGCTGGGGGGGCTCTAGACTATGGCGGCGGCCGCAGAGCATCCGGAGGGTCGGACCCAGGACCTTCCCAACTCGGCGTACGTCGACATGTCCCGGGTCCTTCGCGCGGGCCTCGTCCTGAGCCTCCTCATCCTCTTCGGGGCGCTCGTGGCCTACCTCGTCGCGAATCCCTCGGAGACGTTCAGCGAGGTGATCCAGTCGAACCCCATCGCCCAGTACCTTGGGCTGGCCGCGCTCGCGACGGCACTCGCCCAAGGAGTGCCCGAGGCGTACCTGACGGTCGGCATCCTCGTACTCCTCGCGACGCCGATCCTGCGGGTCATAACGGGCTTGTACTTCTTTCAGCGCAACGGGGAGAAGACGATCGCTCGCATTGCCCTCGTGGTGACGGTGTTGCTGATCCTCGGACTGCTGGTCATCGGGCCGGTCATCCACTGAGGGCGCGGCGCCTGCCCGCCCGCTACGCGAGCGCCGCTTCGATCGCCGCGATCCCTTCCGCCGCCAGCGCGTGGGCCCGTGCTGGCTCGCGGGCTTCGGCAAATACCCGGACGAGGGGCTCGGTGCCGCTAGGGCGGATCAGGACCCATCCGTCCGTTCGATAGACCTTGACGCCGTCGATCCGCTCCACGCGAAGGGAATCTGCGGCGAGCCGCTGGGCCGCGGCTTCCAACGCCTCGGCTCTTCGTTCTACGGGGCACGCCAGCTTCTCCTTCACCATGGTGTATCGAGGGATCGTCTTCAGGAGCTCGTCCAAGGGCTCCTCTCGTGCCGCCAGCAGGTCAAGGACCGCGGCCGCGGCCATCGCGCCGTCGCGGGCCAGCTGAAATCGGGGGAAGATCATCCCGCCGTTCTCTTCCCCCCCGAGCACCGCGTGCTCCGCCTGCATCGCGCGGGTCACGTTCGGGCTTCCGACTCGAGTGTACAGGACCCGGCCCCCCAAGGGGGTGATCGCGTCGGCGAGCGACTGAGATGCGGTCACAGGGCTGACCACGACCCCGCCTCCGTTGCGGGCCACGGCCTCCCGTGCTAGGAGAGTGAGCATCGCCTCTCCCGGGATGTAGCGGCCATGCCGGTCGACGAACACCGCCCGGTCGGCGTCCCCGTCGTGGGCGATGCCTAGGTCGGCGCCGAAGGCCGGGACGCTATGGAGGAGGTCGCCCAAGTGGTCCTCGGTCGGCTCGGACATTCGACCGGGGAACGTTCCGTCGATGTGCCCATTGAGGGTGCGCACTCGGCAACCGAGCTGCTTGAGCAGCGCCGGGCTTGTCACCGCCGCCGTCCCATTCGCCACGTCCACGACTACCGAGAACTTCCGCGCCGCGATCCGGGGCTGGTCGACGCAGGCTAGGATGCCGCGAACGTACTCTTCTGCCCCTCCGCCCCGCCCGACGATGTCACCGATCCGGTCGAAGGGAGCCGAGCGGCCACCCCCGTGGGCCACCCGCTCCTCGATCGCTTCCTCCACGTTCCGCGGGACCTCGAGACCGTCGGCCGCGATACACTTGAACCCGTTGAACTCGGGAGGATTGTGCGATGCGGTCACAATGACGCCCATCTGGGCGCCCAGCCGCGGCACCAGGTACTGGATTGCGGGTGTAGGAAGAAGCCCGACCTCGACGACGTGGTGGCCGGCGAGCGCGAGCGTGCCGGCGACGATGCGCTCGAGGCCGGGGGAGGATGTGCGCCCGTCCCATCCGACGACGACCGGGGGGCCCGGAGGTATGACGCTGCCGATGGCACCGGCGACCCGGGTCGCGAACTCTGCGGTCAGCGTTTCGCCAACGACCTCACGGATGCCGTTGGTGCCGAAAAGACGGGGGGCCATCCGTGGGGCTAAGCGGACCGCGATATATGAGTGCGGACGAGTCTCCGAGGCACGTGATCGAGCCGGGCGAGGAGCGTTGGCTTGCGGACGAGATGCTCGGGCGGCTGGCACGCTTCCTGAGGATCCTCGGCTACGACACCGAGTACGCCCGGGACATCGCGGACGACGCAATCCGCGAAAGGGCACGGGCAGAGGGGCGCACCCTGGTCACGAGGGACGGCGCGCTCGCGGCCCGGACCCCCCATGCCATCGTTCTCATCTCTACCGATTTGCGCGGACAACTGTGGGAGCTGTGGGCCCAGCGTCCCACCCTCGGACGGGAACCCCGGTTCAGCCGCTGCACGAGGTGTAACGGCCCTCTGCTCCCGATCGAGGTGGGCGAAGCGAGGCGGTTCGGCGTTCCCGAACATATCGTTGAAACTGCCCGACCGGGATCACTCTACCGTTGTGAAGGATGCGGCCAACCGTATTGGGAGGGTTCGCATACGGAGAAGATCCGTGCGTTCCTCCAGGAGGCGGCGGAATCCGCCCCGAGATGATGCGCGTTACGGTCGAACTCTCGGGCGAATCTCTTCTCCTGGCGGTGGCGGAGCTTGAGGGGGCGTGCGAGGCGCTCGGGGGCTCGAGCCTCGCGTCCCCCGACGGGAGCCGGACGGAGCCTAATGTGGAGGTGGAACTGCCCGACCGTGCGTCGGCCATATCCCTCGCCGGGCGCCTTGCGTTCGCCTACCGGTGCGTGGAATTCCGAGGGCCGGTGGACACGGTCCGCCCGTGGTGGAATGAGGCCGGGGGGTCGGGGGAGAGCGCCGCAATCCGATGGCAGGGACACGAGCGCCGGGGAGGTGGGAACGACCCGCTCATTGCCGACCTTGCGAAGGCGTGGACCGCGGCGGGGGGACGCATCGACCTAAAGCAACCCCAACGACGGTTCTGGCTGCGAGAGCCGACGCCCGGCCGCATCGAGCTCGGGGAAGAGGTCAGTACCGATCGACCGTCACGCCCTCCTCTCCCGCCGGCTCTCCCACCTCCCATTTAGCCGCCCGGTCGGTCTCGACCCCCGCCTGGCCCGCGCTTCCGTCAACCTGGCTCGGGTCCGCCCCGGCGATCGTGTGGTCGACCCGTTCGTCGGCACCGGGGCGCTGCTGGCCGAGGCCGCCCTCATCGGCGCGCGCGTGACCGGGGTGGACGTCGACGCGGAGATGATCCGCGGGGCGGCACAGAACTTCGAACATCTCGGGGTACAGGCGGAAGCATGGATCGCCGGTGACGCCGCGGAGGTCGCTTCCGTCGGGTCGATCGGCCTTCCGTTCGATGCGTTGGTGACCGACGTGCCCTACGGCCGATCGTCGGGGACCCAAGGCGAACCTGTGGGGTCGCTTCTACGCCGGGTGCTCCCACTCTGGGCGGCCCGGGTGCGCCGGGGCGGACGCGTCGTCATTGTCTCGGCGAGCGACGTCGACCCTCTGGGAGAACCATGGCATCGCGTCCGGTCGGTGTCGGTGCGTCAGCACCGGAGCCTGACGCGGACGTTCTCGCTGTATGAGCGCCCGGCGCCTCGGGCTACGCTGGAATCAGTGTGAAGGTGACCGATTGGGGGCCTGAGCCGGGCGGCGGGCAGACCTCGCTCGCGGTCAGAACGATCTGGACCTGGGACGCCGGCTGGGTGTTGCCATAAAAAATGGCGACTGCGACCTGGCCGTTGTTGCCGTTGATAGCGTAGTACTCGCCTCCCCCGGGAGCGGTCGCGTTCGCGGAGTCGGTGACATTGTAGATGCTCCCTCCTAAGCTGAAACTCCAATTGGACGTGGCCGCCCACGCCCGTAGCTCGGATGCGTTGAGCGGGGTCGTCGCGTTCGACCAGACGGTGGTGATCTGCGTGCTGAAGATGAACCCGTGCTCGACCAGGTCCTGGTTCACCACGGGCACAGACAGGTTGCCCGCGATGGCGTATCCGGGGTGAGTGACCCCGATGGAGGAAGGAGTGCCGAAGCCGATCGCGCCACTCTGGGCTGCCACCGGTACGAGGGTGAACCCCGTGACGAGGATCGCCGCGACGGCCACGCCTATGAGCCCTCGGCGCCAACCGAGCGGTGAGAGGTCGTTGAGCGGTGGTGGGTGACGTAACCCAAGCACGATGACGAGGAAGGCGAAAACGAGCCAGCCCAAGTAAAAGAAGAGACCGACCGTGACCAAGAAGAGCGCGATCCCGTAGCTCAGGTAGCGGGTCCGGTCCCCCAGGAGCGCACGAAACACGTGCCCCCCATCTAACTGGCCGGCGGGCAAGAGGTTGATCGCCGTAACGAAGATCCCGACCCACCCGGCGAGCGCGAGAGGGTGGAGGCTCACCGGCCCGGACGGGAAGAGCGCGGTAAAGCCACTCCAGATCAGGGGCGTCCCGATGACCAGAGAGGAGTAGCTCGTGCCGAGGAACGTCGGTCCGCAGGCACTGAGCGCCGGCGTAGCCGTGTGGATGGAGAGAAAGATCCCGGCGATCGTGACAGGAACCGCGATGGCGAAGCCCGCCAGCGGTCCCGCGGCTCCGACGTCGAAGAGCGCCTTGCGGTCGGGGAACGGCTGGGGGATGCTGATGAAGGCACCGAGAGTACCGAAGAGGAAGGGCGGAGGGATCGGGATGAAGTACGGAAGCGAAGCGTCCAGCCGATACCGACGCGCGACCAGGTAGTGCGCCAGTTCATGGCAGCCCAGCATCGTCATGAGCGGCAGGGCGAAGAAGAGGCCACCCCAGAGGAAGTCGTCGGCGGTGAGGTTCTGGCCCCCGAAGAACGACAGCCAGATCAGTGCGCCCGTGAAAACGGTCGATCCGACCGTTGCGAAGAGGAGCACGAGGTTGACGGTGATCCCGCCCGCGCCGCGCGTCGGGCGGCGCAACACCTCGACAAAGTACTCCCCCGTCCGGCGGTGGAGCAGCGGAACGTAGTACTCCGGCCAGAGCTCGTTGGCCAGGCGCTCGAACTTCGCTTCGAGCGTTGCGGGGTCGACGTGGACGGCGAAGCTGACCGACTGGGGACCGACCTGGGTCTCGTAGACGGGGAAGTAGGCGGCGATCCGGGCGCGCAGCCGGTCAAGCTCGCTTCCGTCTCGGGGCGGGGGTGTCCCGCTCGGAAGGGGGCCGCCCATCGCCTACTTCTCGGCGCTCGAGCTCCCGGCGGACTTGCGAAGGCGTTTCGCGCGCTCTTTCGAGGAGTAGCCGGTCGCCGCCTCGAGGAACTGGTTATACCGACGCACCGTTTCTGCGGCGGTGTCGACCGGGACCTTCGGGTTCATCCGCGTCTCTACCTCGAGCTCCTTCCCTACGGCCCGCACGCGGAGTTCCTCGAGCGCACCAAAGTTCGCCCGTACGAACTCCCCGTCGCGTTCGGCCGCTCCGAAGGTCGTTCGCGCGACCGTCTCGAGGTCGGGAAGGTTCAGGCCGGCGAGGTGGTCACGGCGGACCGGATACCGCTGCACGATAGGACTTCGACCGTCTCAGTCGATAAAAGCCTAGCGCGGTCCGTTGACCCTCATACGGTCTCGATCTCGAACCGAACTCCGTAGCCGCGTAGGCGGCGAGTGAGCTCGTCCGAGAGGTCGAGGATCTGTTCGGTCGACGCCGAACCCTGCCAATCGTAAACGAAATCGTAGTTTCCCTGCGTCGGGTGGAACCCAAGCGCGAGGAGCCGGACCGCGATCTCGCTCGGCGCTGCACCCTCGCTGTCGAACGTCACCCGCAGATACGTCTCCATTCGCCCCGGCATGGCCCCTCTCTCCCCTTAGCCTTTCGTGCGCTGTCGCCGCCAGGTCAACGGCGCGCGGCGGGACGAAGGAATCGAGCGAATACGGTCGGAGAAGGCTCCCGTGGGCCGGGCAAGCGACGAGGAAAGAGCTCGACCGCCGAGGAACGCTCCGATAGGACCACGCCCGTAGTGGGCTTCGAAGTCGAGACGACGCCGAAGCCGAGGTCGTTCCCTCGCAGGGCTTGGCGCGACCACTCGCGGGCTTGGGAAGGGGCCGACCGCCCGGGCTCTGCCCGAGCCACCTTGACCGCGAAGCGGGCACGGCGGAAGACGGTCCGTGCACCCTTTTGGAATGAGCGCGCGACCTCCGGTTTAGAGCTCCAAATCCCGACCCGGATCGGCGCGAGACGTCTCCCGCTCGTGTCGACGACCCTCGCCCGGATCCGGGTCGAGGTGACGGGAGCGAGGTCGTCGGCCAGTACGAGCGGCACCAGAACGACGCGGAGGAGCGGGAGGCCCCGCCGGCGACGCTCGCGGTTCACCGCCAAAGCGCCGAGGCGAGTTTCGACCGATGCGACCAAGACCCTGACCCCCGGCGTGATTGAGCGGCCGAAGGGGTCCCTGAGCGGGACGACCGTCCATCTCCGGCGCGGAGCGTGGGCTCGCAACCAGGCGGTGAGTGCCCGGCGCCGCTGTGCGTACGCACGGATCCGTCCTCCACCGGGCTTAGGGTTGGCGCGAAGATAGTCGTCCGTCGTCAGGCCGATCGCGACCGGTCCTCCCACTTGAAGTGCCACGCTCAGGAGCGCCTTGTGGCCGACGTGAAGGCGGTCGAACGTTCCCCCGAGAACGACCTTTGCGACCTCGGGCATATCGGCCACTATCGGATGTAGGAGATGACGAGGACGGCCGCGAGGAACACGATCATCGCGTACATGATCCCCGTCCAAAACCGCCGGCTGCGCAGGCGTTCGTCCCTCGTGGTCGCGCACTGGGCGCTGCAGGTGTCCGCTCCCACGGGACAGACCCTCCCGCAGATCTTGCAGTGACGGTGGTCCTGGCCCAGCGCCATCGTGACGGAACTACCTTCACCTGCGTTTACCGTTGTCCCTCGACCGACGGACGTGAAAGCGACCCTCGACAACGGTTATAAACGGTGCCCGAGTCCGAGCCGCTCACATGGGCAACATCCGGCAGACGTACATTAAGCGGGTCGCGATTGAACTGGTCCGCAATTACCCCAGCGACTTTACCGGAGATTTCGCCCAGAACAAGAGGAAGGTCCTCGAGCTGACGGACCTCGGCGTGATGGTGGACGGCCAGCTCCAGGTCACGTACAAGAAGCTCGCGAACCGCATCGCCGGGTACGCGACGCGCTACGTGAAGCGAAAGCGGGGCACGTAGGCCCGGCCTGGCCCCACCCATGGTGCGGGCGTAGGAGCTCAGGATCCTGGCCAGTTCCATCGTGATTCCTGTCGACCGCAACAACTTTCCGGGGGTCCGGTCCGTTGCCCTTCGAGGGCAATGTGGTCGAGCGCGGCCTGATCCTCCTCCTCGAAGCACCTCCCGAATCCCAACCCCTCACTTACGAGCAGCGACAGGAGCTCCTCCGTAAGCTCCGACGGTTGGAGGAACTCGAAGAGGAGAACCGACGCCTTCGCGAGGAACTCCGTCGCCTGAAGACCTCCGCCCCCTTCCTCGCGGCCTCGGGTCGCACCGCCGAGGCCGGCGGGATGCCCTCGAGCAAGACCTTCTACCGCCGTCCCTCCTCGGGGGGCCGGAAGCGCCCCAGCGGCGGGCAACCCGGCCATCAGGGCTTCGGCCGCCATCGGCCCGTCCCGAACGCTCCCTCCGTCCGGGTGGCGCTCGAACGATGCCCGGAGTGCGACACCCGGCTCGCTGACCCCTGCGACTCCTCGCATCGGACCATCACCGACCTTCCGCTCCCCTCGCTGATGGTCTTCGATCTCGAGGTGCTCCGCTATCGCTGCCCAGGCTGCCATCATCGGGTCCACGCCGACCCGCCGTTCCCACCGAACCAGCAGTTCGGTCCCGTCCTCGCCTCGTGGGTCGCCCACCAGCGGATGCTCGGCCTCAGTGTCGAGAAGGTCCGGACGAGCGCCCGGGAGAGCTTCGGTCTCGAGATCAGCGAAGCGTCCGTCCTGGCGCTGGAGGGGTGGGTGGCCGAGCGGCTGGGACCGACCTACGAGCGACTGAGGGCCGAGGTGAAGGAGGCGCCCGCGGTCTGCGCCGACGAGACCTCCTTCCGAATCTCGGGCAAGAACGGGTGGATGTGGGTCTACACCCACCTGGCGGCGACGGTCTACCAGATTGCCCCGACGCGAGGTCGGGCGGCGGTGCTGGAGGTATTGGGTGGATACGAGGGCACGGTCGAGCACGACGCGTGGGACCCGTACGACGCCATCGACACAGCGGACCATGCGTTGGATCCCGTGCACGTGAACCGGTGGTTGGAACGGGCGGAGATCCGTCATCGGATGGAGCCGAGGCCGCTGCTGGAGGAGCGGGCGCCGAAGTACACGAGCGCCGGGCATCCGCCGGAGGAGTTCCTGCGGTTTGTGGACGGGGTGCGGTCAATCTACCGCGAGGCGATCCTGATGGTGAAGGACCGCAAGCGGGTGCCGAACGGGGAGCGGAAGCGGGCGTATCGTCGTGCGGTCCAACGGATGACCGCCCTCCTCCGGGTCGAGTGGAAGGATTCTGACGCGCGGCGGATCGCGAAGGAGTTGCGTCGGCGACTCGGAATGTTGTTCACCTTCGTTCGGAAACCCGGGGTGCCGTGGAATAACAACTCCGCCGAGAATGCGATCCGTCAAGGGGTACTGATCCGCAAGATCAGCGGAGGGCGGCGCACGTGGGTCGGGGCGCAGGTCCTCGAGCGCCTGCTCACGGTCTATCGGACGTGCCGGAAGCAAGGGAGATCGTTCCGATCGTTCGTCCTGAACGCGCTGGCCGAAAGCCCGCTCCCAGGCGTGGGTCCACCGTCAGGCTGCCCACAAACGTGAGCTACTACGTGCGGGCCACTCATGCCAGCCCGCGTACCCGGGGGATCGTCGAGAAGGCCGGGTAACATGCAGGGCGTCGCCTACGCCTTAATCGAAGATCTGGAACCCTTCTTGAAGGTGGACGATCTCTACCGGGGTGGTCGGGCGTCCCAGCAGGTCCTGCCTTCGAGTTCGCGACGAGACACGCGCCGACGATGGGCACGCCGAAGTTCGCGGTGGAGCGATGGACAGGGACCTGAAGCAGGTCCGCGAGGATGCCGGCCTCGATCTCGGTCGTCCTCGGATGGACGACGACGCCGCGGTTCGTGGCGACGCCGCACATGCCCACGGTGCCGAGCCCTGCGACGGTCCCCCGGCGCGCGGGCACACCGAGGGCGCGCCCGACCGCCTCCGTGGCCGCCTCCGACAGTTCCGGGTGGACCAGGGCGCCGTGGTCGTTCGCGAGCACATTGTTGCCCATCGCGTTCTGGCGGCAGCGCACGACGGTGACCGGGATCATTTTCTCGATCGTTTCGCGTTCGACGGGGTCGAGCTCGTCGCCCACGACGGCGCCGTGGCTCGTCATCGCGAGCATCGAGCCGACGACCTCGTTATCGAGCACGGTCGTCCGTTCGGTCTCCACCTGGAGCAGACGGCGCACGTCGCGCTCGAGGGCATGAGGAGTGCTCGGAGGCAGGATCGCACAGCGCTCGGCGACCCGAAGATAGACCCCTAGGTAGGGGCTTCCGCAATAGAGCGAGCGGCCGACCGGCACGCCGTCGGGCCTCCGCGCGAGCGCTAGCGCTCCTCGAGGAGGTCGACCTCGATCAGGCCGTCCTCGAAACGGATCGCACGCACGCGCACTTCGCGCGGGACGTGTTGGATCCCGCGGCGCCAAAGGAACTCATTGAGACGAGGGTCGATCCAGACGTCCTCTTCCCGCCCCTTCATGTGCCGGCTGATGAACCGGCGGACGGTCGTGAGGGCATGGCCGGCGCGGCGGCGGCGGCTCGGGGCGTGTTGGCTGGCCCTCAGCGGGACGACGTACTCCCGTTCGAGCTCCTCGATCTTCGCTCCCGTGCTCTTTTCCGCCATGGTCTTTCCTCCGTCCTACCGGTGCAGATGCCCGCGGTGCCAGCTGCGGCGCTTCGGGTGGCGCGTCACGCGCCGGTTCGTCCTCTGCATGACCCACGCTGGCACGCGCCGGTTGCTCTTGACCGCTCGGAACAGGCGGACCTTCCTCGCGAGACTCTTACGACGATTCGCCATCGACCCTTCCTCCTGCCTACCGCCGGGTGATCTTGATCTCACGTCGCTCGGGCATGATCCGCTCGAGCAGCGCGCGAAGGGTCGGGTCGTCGATGGCGCGCGTGAGCCGGCCGCTGGCCGCGAGCGAGAGGACCTGTTGCTCCACGGCCTGAGCGACGTCCGGTTTGGCCAGTCGGATGCGCCCCAGTCGTTCGCGTGCCTCGGGGGTGAGCACCCGTCGAAGGATCTCCTGTCGTTCCGCCTCGCGACGCTCGTACTCGGCCTGCTGGGCAGCGGCGTAGGCGTTCTGCGTCCCATTCGAGGCGGGGACGCTTTGCATCTCCCGCATCTTGCGGCGGCGGATCTCGGCAAGCTCCGCATCCTCGTCGAACGCCATGGTTCCCGTCCCCGTTACGACGTCAAAGATACTTGGCGAGTTCGGGCCGGGTCTCGATCAGAGATTTGAGGGCATCGCGGGAGAGCGTATCGAGCAGCTTCTGCCCTTCGGGACTCACGCGTCGACCCATCGTCTTGTACGGTTGGACAAGGCCGGCACGCTCGAGCTGCTGGACGATCTCCCTCAGGACGGCCCTCGAACCGGTCCGGGCGTGGTACGGAGCGCTTCCCCGGTCCCGCTTCCCGCCGTAATCGGCGCTCAAACGGGCGATGCCGACGTGACCGTGGAGATAGATCTTCCGCAGGACCGAGGCGCTGCGCATGTACCACCAGTCCGGCTGCGTCGGCGCGCGCTCCTTGTGGACCCCCGTCTTTACGAACGTAGCCCACGGGGGAGGCGTTACCGCCTGCCGCGTCCGCAGCTCCAGCGCAAGGCGTGGGAGCATCACCGAGGCCGGGAGGTCGCGAGGGTGGGTCATGAGGCGGCGGCCCACTGGGCCGGCATATATAAGCGTCCCCGATAGCCGGAGGAGAGAAAGCGCCGGGGTGGGTCATGTGAAGAGTTTCGGGTCCAATGTGAGCGGTCTCCTACTAAGTGGAGGCGAGTCGGTGCGCTTCGGAGGCAACCCCAAGGCCTTGCTCGAAATTCATGGGACGCCCGCGCTCCTTCGAATGGCGCGACTCCTGTCCGAGGAGGGCGTCGCCCCGCTCGCGATCGTGGTTCCCCCGGGGTCTCCCCAGGTGGAGGAGGTCGCTCATGCGGTCGCCCCTCTCGTCGTTCGCTCGGAGCGTTCCCGGCTCGGGCGCACGGCCTCGATCCAAGAGGGCCTGGGCGCCCTGCCCGCCGAATCGGACGTCCTTTTGTGGCCGGTCGACCATAGTTTCGTTCGGGCTCGGACGTTGCGCGCTCTCCTCCAAGCGCGGTCGGCTGATCCGCTCGGCCGCTGGTTCATCCCGAAGTGGAGAGGACGGGGCGGTCACCCGGTCCTAATTGGTCACGAGGTGTTCCCGGCGATCCTGGCCCTGGCTGCGGGCGAGCCTCTCCGCCGGCTCCTGGGAGGCCTCGGTCCGCAGGTCGTGAGCGTGCCGGTCGACGACCCGGCGGTGGCGGAGCCGGTCGATACCCCGGAGGCGTACCGGGCCGCGTGCCAACGACCGAGCGACCCTGAGGAGGGACCGTGGATCGTCGACTGACGCGGGAGGCCCTGCGCCTGTTGGAGGCCCATCAGCCGTTCGTTCGGGCGACCGTCGTTCGGGTCCAGGGTTCGACCCCGGGTAAGATGGGGGCATCGATGATCATCCGCTCGGACGGCAGCTTCGAAGGGACTGTCGGCGGAGCCGCCCTCGAGGAGCGGGTCAAGGAGCTCGCGCGAAACGCGTTCGAACAGCGCGAGGGCGATCTCGCCCACTTCGACCTGGCGGCGTGGAAGGAAGGGGGGCTCCCGAGCCTCTGCGGAGGGAGTGTCGACGTCGCGATCGAATACGTCGCCGCCCGCCCGAACCTGCTCTTGTGGGGAGGTGGCCACGTCGCACGGGCGATCGCGGAGCTCCTCCCCGCCCTTGACTGCAGCTACACGGTGGCCGACGACCGGCCCGAATGGATCGGCGAGGACCGTTTCCCGTACGCCGAGCGACGAACGACGGTCGGGCCGTCCCAGTTGTGGGACGTGCTCGACCCGACGGGGTACACCCATCTCTACCTGCTCGGGTATGACGCCGCGAAGGACCTTCAGGTGCTACGGACCAGCCTCGGCCGGTTTCCGGGCGCGATCGGCCTCATCGCCAGCGCCGCGAAGCGCGAGCACATGTTCGCGGCTCTCCGCGAGGCCGGATGGACCCGCGAGTCGATCCGGCGGATCCGCTCGCCGATAGGATTATCCATCGGGGCCGAAAGCCCCGCCGAGATCGCGGTGAGCGTGGTCAGCGAGCTGATCCGGGAGCAACATCCTGAACGCCCGGAAGAAGGGAAGAGGACGCCGTCGCTAAGGGAGGGCCAGCGACATGACCACCGGTCCACCGCTTAGGCTCACCGTCAACGGCCAGCCGGTAGCGGCCACAGCCCCGGCGGAACGGGTCCTTCTCGACTTTCTGCGCGAGGACCTCGAACTGGTCGGGACCAAGCGCGGCTGCGACCTGGGGACCTGTGGGTGTTGCACGGTGTGGGTCGATGGCCGGCCGACGCTAAGCTGCCTCACCCTGGCCCGCTTGGTCGAGGGCCGCTCGATCACTACGATCGAGGGAATGGCCTCCCCTCGGTCGTTGACGCCCCTCCAACGGGCCTTCGTGGAGCATGGTGCGACCCAATGCGGGTTCTGCACGCCGGGGTTCATCATGACGGCCAGCGCGTTCCTGCGTGACCACCCCCAGCCGAAGCGCGAGGAGATCGTGCGCGCCATCAGCGGTAACCTGTGCCGCTGCACCGGCTACACGAAGATCATCGAGGCGATCGAAGCCGCCTCGCGGGAGCGACCCTGATGGTCGTGGCCGGCCCACCGACTCATTACCGTCTTCTGGGCCAGAGGATCCCCTACGTCGAGGGCCCCCTCAAGGTCAGCGGGCGGGCCGAGTACACCGATGACCTTCGGCGCCCGGGCATGCTCGTGGGAAAGGTCCTGCGGAGCCCGTGGGCGCACGCGCGCCTTCGGTCGATCGACGTCTCTCGCGCTCGAGCGATGCCCGGCGTGCTCGCGGTCCTGACGGGAGAGCGCTACCCCACGCCGTTCGGCGTGCTCCCCATGACGCACGACGAAACCATGATCGCGGTCGGAAAGGTACGCTACATCGGCGACATCATCGCCGCCGTCGCCGCGACCGACGAGCTCACCGCCGAGCGCGCGCTCCAGGAGATCGCGGTCGAGGTCGACCCCCTTCCGGAGTTCTCCGACCCGAGGATGGGGGTGGAGAAGGTCACGGAGCCGATCCACGCGCGAGGACTGAACGGAACGAACATCCAGAAGGAGGTGGTACAGCACTTCGGCGACGTCGACGCGGCGTTCGCCCGCTCGACCTACCACGTGCGGGTGCGAGGGCGCTTTGCGGGAGTGACCCACGCCTTCACCGAGCCGCTCGTCACGCTCGCGGAGGCGAGCCCGGACGGCCGGCTCACCGTCTACAGCGCGACCCAGGTCCCTCACTACCTCCATCGCTCCCTGAGCGAAGTGCTCGGCCTACCGATGCACCGAATCCGAGTCGTCAAGCCCGAGGTCGGTGGTGGGTTCGGCGGGAAGTCGGACCCCCTCCCGCACGAGATCGTCTGTGCGGCGCTCGCACTCGAGACCGGTCGCCCCGTGAAGATGCTCCTGGACCGAGAGGAGGTCTTTTACACCAACCACGGCCGGCACCCGACCGAGAACGACGTGCGGATCGCCGCCGACGCCGACGGCACCCTGCTCGCCTACGACATCCATGCGCTGATCGAGGGCGGTGCGTGGAGCTCGTTCGGGACCGTGACGACCTACTACAACGGTGTGCTCGCGATGGGGCCTTATCGCGTCCCGAACTTCCGCTACCACGGTCGGCGCGTCTACACGAACCGCCCCCCGTCCGGCGCGATGCGGGCCCACGGGGGGACGAACGTACGCTACGCGATCGAGGTCGGACTGGACGAGCTCGCCGAGCAGGCCCACATGGACCCGTTCGACCTGCGGGCGAAGAACGCCCTGCCCCCGAACTCGACGACGGTCAACCAGTTCCTCATCACGTCCACCTCGTTCCTTCGCTGCTTGGACGCTGCGCGTCGCGCGAGCGGGTGGGACTCTAAGTTCCACCGCCTGCCCTACGGGCAGGGGATTGGCCTGGGATGCGGCTTCTACATCTCGGGCTCCAACAGCCCGATCCACTTCACACCCGTCATGCCCCAGTCGACCGTGCACCTCAAGGTCGACATGGACGGAGGGATCGCCGTCCACTCGATGCAGGCCGACATCGGCCAAGGCTCGAACACGCTCCTCGCGGCGATCGTCGCGGAGGTCATCGGGGTCGACCTCGACCGGGTCCATGTTCAGCGCGTCGATTCCGACGTGAGCCCCATCGACCTCGGGAGCTACTCGAGTCGTGTCACGTTCATGATGGGCAACGCGGCCTGTCAGGCGGCGGGGTCGATCCGCGACCGACTCGTCCAGGCCGCAAGCCAGCTCCTCGGTCGGCCGGCGACCGGTCTGAGGGTGGCCCTCGAGCGCATCGAAGCGATCGACGAGCCCACCATCGGGGTGAGCTTCCTCGAGGCGCTCCACAAGGCGATGGAGAACTCTGGCGCCTTGACCGCATCCGGTTCGTTCTCCACGGGAAAGCGGGGGGGGACGTTCAAGGGCGCCCGTGCGGGAACGGCTCCCGCCTACTCCTTCGCGGCTTACGTCGCACAGACGAAGGTCGACTCCGAGACCGGGGTCGTCTGCGTAGAGAAGGTATGGGCCGCCTTCGACTGCGGGCGACCGCTCAACCGACTCGCCGTGGAAGGTCAGATCGAGGGCTCGATCCACATGGGCCTCGGACAATTGTTGGGCGAATCGATGAACTACCGAGGGACGAGGTTGATGAACCCGGCGCTGCTCGAGTACAAGGTGCTCGCCCCCGACCAGATGCCGCCCGTCGAGGTCCTGCTGGTCGGCGAGGACGACCCCGAGGGCCCCTTCGGCGCGAAAGAAGCGGGGGAGGGCCCGCTCGTCGCGACGTTGCCCGCGGTGGCGAACGCGATCTACGATGCGGTGGGGGTTCGCTGCTTTGAGGTCCCGATCACGCCCGACCGGCTCGAGCGCGCGATCCGGGCGCGACGCGCCGAAGGTCGTCCCTGGAAGGGAGATCCCTGATGCACCTCGACCCGTTCGAGCTGCACCGGCCGACGACCGTCGAAGAGGCCGTGGCGCTGCGCCGTGCCTACGCGGGCGACGCGGACTATGTCGCTGGCGGGACCGACCTCCTTCCGAACTACAAGATGCATCTCAACCTCCGTCACCATCTGATCGCGCTCGACGCGATCCCCGAGCTCGACGGGATCGCTGCCGACCGCCTGGGAGCGATGGTCCGCCTCGCCCGTCTCGAGGAGTCCCCTGAGACGACCGAAGCTTACCCCGGGCTCCTACGGGCGGTGCGCGAGGTGGCCACGCCCCTCGTACGCGAGAGCGGGACCGTGGGCGGAAACCTTCTCCTGGAGACCCGTTGCTTCTTTTTCAACCAGAGCGAGTTCTGGCGCGCGAGCCTCGGATACTGTCTGAAGGCCGACGGCGATGCGTGTCACGTCGTCCCGCAGAAGGAACGCTGCTACGCGACCTTCAGCGGCGACCTCGCCCCAGCCCTCGCCGTTCTGGACGCGGAGGTCGAGGTCGCCGGAGCGAACGGGCGCCGTCGCCTCCCGCTGGTCGACCTCTATGACCGGGCCGGCGACGGGATCAAGCGGACGACGATCGCTGCGGGGGAGCTTCTCGTCGCGGTCCACCTTCCCCCGGAGGCCCGAGAGCGTCGCGCGACCTATCTCAAGCTTCGTGTGCGCCCCGCGTTCGACTTCCCCGAGCTCGGCGTCGCCGCCGCGGGACGGTTCGACGGACTCTCGATCTCGGAGCTTAGGCTGGCGGTCGGCGGGCTCGAAATGGCCCCGAGGCGCTTCGACGACCTCACGACACCGCTCATCGGGCAGATTCTCTCCGAGGAGCGGATCCGAACCATCGCCGAGGCGGTCACTCGCGCGGTCCACCCGGTTCACAACACGTTCCTGCCCCCGGACTACCGGCGCCGGATGACGGGGGTCTTCGTTCGCAGGGCGTTACAGGAGCTCCGCGCGGGGGGTGCCGCGGGATGACCCCCAATCCGACCTTCGAACTCGTGCCGCTCGACCGGCTGCGACCCCACGAAGCGATCGACGAGACCGCGGTCCAGGCGATCATCGCCGACCTTCACATCCGGCGCGTTTTCCGTGAGCCGATCTGGATCGCGCGGGACTCGAACGTCATCCTGAACGGCCATCACCGATGGGCGGCGATGCGGGCGATCGGAGCGCGCCGGATCCCCGCGTGGGTGTTCGACTACCTCGGCGACGATACGATTCACCTCGACCGCTGGACCCCCGGAGAACCCATCTCCAAGTCCGAGGTGGTGGAGGCGGGAGAGACCGGCCGCCTCTTCCCGCCGAAGACGACGCGCCATCGCCTCGCGACGGAGCTCCCCCCCCACGACGTCCCGCTCGCCGAGCTCCTGGGCGGGTCCCCCATCCACCCGGAACGCCCGTCGCCGTCGCGTGCTCACCGGTAGGGAAGCGGTAGCTCGCCCCGGGCGAAGCGAAGCACGGTCGTGTTGAGGAGGTCTACTTCCACGGGCGCGAGCCGAGCGCGAAGGCTCTCGGGAGTATCGTCCGCTCGGACCGCGAGCCGCGATTGGGCGATCGTCGGTCCGGCGTCGACATCGGGGGTCACGAGATGCACGGTCGCTCCCGTCTCGCGGTCGTGCGCGGCGAGCACCGCTTCGTGCACGTGGTGGCCATGCATCCCTCGGCCACCGTACCGGGGAAGGAGCGATGGGTGCAGGTTGATCGCCCGTCCTCGCCATGCCTCGACCCACGACGGGGGGAGGATCGATAGGAACCCGGCGAGCACGATGAGCTCGGCGTTGGCGGCCCGTAGCCGCTCGGTCAGCGCCTGGCTCCACGCGTCGAGGGGCACACCACGGCGTTCGAGCAGCGCCACGGAAAGCCCGAGGGCGTGCGCCCGTTCCATCACGCGAGCGCCGGGCCGGTCACAGACCACGAGCACGATCGTCACCGGGCTCCCGGGCTGGGACCAGAGCCCGGCCAAGGCTTCGAGGGTCGTGCCAGCGCCCGAGGCCAGTACGGCCACCCGCAGCGGAGCGGTCACGTAGGGTTGGAGACGGAGGCGATAAAGACGGTGGCGGAGCGTCGGGGTTACAGCATGACCCTGAGCTGGAGCTTGTCGGTGAGCTCCTTGTATCGGTTACGGATCGTGACCTCGGTGACCCCGGCGACCTCCGCGACGTCGCGCTGGGTCCGACGCTCCCCCGCTTGGACGCTGGCGATGTAGATCGCCGCTGCCGCGACGCCGGTCGGGCCCCGCCCGCTCGTTAGCTCGTGCTCGGTCGCGAGCTTGAGGATCTCGTTCGCCCGGCTCTGGATCTCGCCCTTGAGCTTGAGCTCCGAACAGAACCGTTGGATGTAGTCCTGTGGTTTGGTCGGCAGGAGCTTGAGCTGGAGCTCGCGCGTCATGAAGCGGTAGGTGCGGCCGATCTCCTTGCGGCCGATGCGGGACTTTGAGGCGATCTCGTCCAGGGTGCGGGGGACCTTGCACTGTCGACAACTTCCGTAGAGCGACGCTGCCGACGACCCCTTCGATCGAGCGGCCCCGGATCAGGTTGCGGGTCACGGCCTTTCGGTAGATCATCGCCGCCGTCTCCCGGACATTGCGCGGCAGGCCGAGGCTCGAAGCGATCCGGTCGAGTTCCGCGAGCGCAAAGGAGAGGTTTCGCTCGGTCGCGTTGGAGACGCGGATGCGGCGCTGCCACTTCCGGAGACGATAGAGCTGGGCCCGGTTGCGGGTCGGTATCGACTTTCCGAACGGGTCGCGGTTGCGCCAACCGATCTCGGTCGTGAGACCCTTATCGTGCATGGTCAAGGTGGTCGGGGCTCCCGTGCGCGCGCGCTTCTCACCCTGCTCCGCGTCGAACGCCCGCCACTCGGGCCCCTGGTCGATCATCGACTCCTCGAGGACGAGGCCGCATTCGTCGCAGACCAGCTCACCCCGCTCGTAGTCGCGCGTGAGATGGTTCGACCCGCAATTCGTGCACCGGGCTGCGCTGACGATGTCCCCCGGTTTTCCGTTCACCTTCTCGCGTCGCGGGGTGTTGGACTCCTCCGTCGGCGGCTCGGGGACCGTCACCTCACTCGCCTTGGGTCGGCGGGGCGCGGGGACGTCCTTGGCGGGCGTGTTGCTCACGGTTCGCTCCCGAGGCGCCGAGCCTCTACGTACAGCGACTCTCCGAGGAGGGCCAGTCCTTCTTCGGCGGAGACGACCCGGCGAGGTCGGACGCTCATGTACGGTCGTTCGACCGGGCCGAACACTCGTACGACCCGCCCCCGAAAATGTCCTCTCGTGTCGGCGACTAAAGTCCCCTCTGGCGCAATCTCGGGGCCGTGTGCGCGTACCGTGAGTGAACCGGTAGGAGTTACGGCGAGGACCGTGCCGACCTCTCGAGGTGTAGAATGGGGCCGTACGGGCGGCAAGTGGTATAAACAGCTTGCGATAGGTATATAGCTGTTTCGGAACACCTGGCTGCGTGTGGAGTCCAACAATTAGTTCCCCCTGTCCGACAGGGAACCGACCGGAACCCGTGGAGTGGAAAGAGGGGGTCCAGGGGGAGGCCGACTATCGGTCGGGTCCCGCCTGCGCCCCGCATGACCAAGCTGACCGACCGTCGGATCGACTACCTCATCCGACAGGCACAGGGGTTGGCGACTCCCCGCGAGACTCTCGGTCAGATGGCCGCCCGATGGGGTGTGACCCGTCGGTGGCTCCGTAAGCTCATTCAGCGTTGGCGGCAGTCGGGGATTGTGCCGCGGCTGAATCCTCGTCGGCGCCCTCCTCGGCCACCCCTCACCGAGCTCGAGAAGGCCGTCATCACCCAGGAGTGGCTCCGATCCCCTCGGAGCCCCACGAAGCTCTACAAGGCGCTCGTCAAGCGTGGTATTCGCATCCCGAAGATGCAGATCTACCGCTTCGCGAAGGGGCAACGGTGGGTCACGCCGAACCCCCGCAAACAACGCCGTCGGCACTACGTCCGCTACGAGAGGGACCACTCGGGTTCGCTCCTCCACGGAGACTTCCACCGAACCTCAGAGCAACACCCGCACGTCATCCTCTGGGAGGACGACGCGAGTCGGAGGATACTCTCGGGAGGCGAGTTCGCGGAGGCGACGGCCGGACACGCGATCGCCACATTGACGGAGGCGCTGGCCCGAGCCGCCGAGTGGGGCGTAGAGGTCCGTGAGGTCAACACCGATCGAGGGAGCCAGTTCTACATCGCCGACAAGGAAGCCCGGGAGTCAGTGGACGGGCAGTTCCAGCGGTTCCTGGCGGAGCGGGGGATTCGTCACGTGGTCAGCCGAGTGAATCATCCGCAGACCAACGGGAAGCTCGAGCGGTTGTGGTTGGAGTATGATCGACATCGGTGGCGATACCGAACACTGAAGGTAGTAGCTCACGTTTGTGGGCAGCCTGACGGTGGACCCACGCCTGGGAGCGGGCTTTCGGCCAGCGCGTTCAGGACGAACGATCGGAACGATCTCCCTTGCTTCCGGCACGTCCGATAGACCGTGAGCAGGCGCTCGAGGACCTGCGCCCCGACCCACGTGCGCCGCCCTCCGCTGATCTTGCGGATCAGTACCCCTTGACGGATCGCATTCTCGGCGGAGTTGTTATTCCACGGCACCCCGGGTTTCCGAACGAAGGTGAACAACATTCCGAGTCGCCGACGCAACTCCTTCGCGATCCGCCGCGCGTCAGAATCCTTCCACTCGACCCGGAGGAGGGCGGTCATCCGTTGGACCGCACGACGATACGCCCGCTTCCGCTCCCCGTTCGGCACCCGCTTGCGGTCCTTCACCATCAGGATCGCCTCGCGGTAGATTGACCGCACCCCGTCCACAAACCGCAGGAACTCCTCCGGCGGATGCCCGGCGCTCGTGTACTTCGGCGCCCGCTCCTCCAGCAGCGGCCTCGGCTCCATCCGATGACGGATCTCCGCCCGTTCCAACCACCGGTTCACGTGCACGGGATCCAACGCATGGTCCGCTGTGTCGATGGCGTCGTACGGGTCCCACGCGTCGTGCTCGACCGTGCCCTCGTATCCACCCAATACCTCCAGCACCGCCGCCCGACCTCGCGTCGGGGCGATCTGGTAGACCGTCGCCGCCAGGTGGGTGTAGACCCACATCCACCCGTTCTTGCCCGAGATTCGGAAGGAGGTCTCGTCGGCGCAGACCGCGGGCGCCTCCTTCACCTCGGCCCTCAGTCGCTCGTAGGTCGGTCCCAGCCGCTCGGCCACCCACCCCTCCAGCGCCAGGACGGACGCTTCGCTGATCTCGAGACCGAAGCTCTCCCGGGCGCTCGTCCGGACCTTCTCGACACTGAGGCCGAGCATCCGCTGGTGGGCGACCCACGAGGCGAGGACGGGACCGAACTGCTGGTTCGGTGGGAACGGCGGGTCGGCGTGGACCCGATGATGGCAGCCTGGGCAGCGATAGCGGAGCACCTCGAGATCGAAGACCATCAGCGAGGGGAGCGGAAGGTCGGTGATGGTCCGATGCGAGGAGTCGCAGGGGTCAGCGAGCAGGGTGTCGCGCTCCGGGCATCGTTCGAGCGCCACCCGGACGGAGGGAGCGTTCGGGACGGGCCGATGGCGGCCGAAGCCCTGATGGCCGGGTTGCCCGCCGCTGGGGCGCTTCCGGCCCCCCGAGGAGGGACGGCGGTAGAAGGTCTTGCTCGAGGGCATCCCACCGGCCTCGGCGGTGCGACCCGAGGCCGCGAGGAAGGGGGCGGAGGTCTTCCGGCGACGGAGTTCCTCGCGAAGGCGTCGGTTCTCCTCTTCGAGTTCCTCCAACCGTCGGAGCTTACGGAGGAGCTCCTGTCGCTGCTCGTAAGTGAGGGGTTGGGATTCGGGAGGTGCTTCGAGGAGGAGGATCAGGCCGCGCTCGACCACATTGCCCTCGAAGGGCAACGAACCGGACCCCCGGAAAGTTGTTGCGGTCGACAGGAATCACGATGGAACTGGCCAGGATCCTGAGCTCCTAC
>CAWCRH010000006.1:0-573943 GCA_963797975.1 uncultured Thermoplasmata archaeon | reverse complement strand
GCGCTCGGGGCCCGCGCATCATTAAGCCGACCGGACGGCTGGTGCGCAGGATGGGGACCGAACGAGCCGCCGAGGCCGAGAGTTCGGACGGCTCGCCGTACCCCCATCGCGGCAACCCTGAGTTCGAGCGGGACGTCCGGCGGATGTTCACGCACATCGCCGAGCGCTACGACGGATTCGACCACATCGCCTCGCTCGGAGGCGACTTCGTCTGGCGGCCACGGGCGATCTGGGACCTCGACCGGTTCCGAAGGGGTCGGTCCGTCCGCACAATCCTCGACGTCGGCTGCGGGACCGGGGACCTCGCGGTCGACATGGCCCACCACTTTGGTTCGGCACGGGTCGTCGCGGTCGATTTCACGGCCGTGATGCTCCGCAAGCTTAAGCGACGGCACGCGGGCGGCCGCGAGCTCAAACGGATCGAGCTCGGACGTGCGACCGCCCTCGCCCTCCCTTTCGCCGATGGGTCGTTCGACCTCGTCACGAGCGCCTTCGTCCTCCGAAACTTCGCCAACCTCGACGTCGCGCTACGGGAGACGCGTAGGGTCCTTGCTCCCGGAGGGATCGCGCTCCACCTTGAGATCACGGAGCCGATCTCCCCTCGGGTCGGGCAGCTCTTCCATGCGTACTTCGACCACGTCGTTCCCTGGCTCGGAGCCGCGGTCAAGAGCGAGGGACCGTACCGCTACCTTCCCGACTCGCTCAAGGCGCTCCCGTCCCGGGCGGATATCCTCTCCGCGTTGGGCCGCGCCGGCTTCACCCGCGTCGCCGCACCGACGCAGTCGCTCGGGATCGTCACGACGTTCCTGGGAGAGGCGACGGGGCCTGCGTCCTCGCCGGGCGGGGCAAGGGGTTAAGCCCGCGCAGCGGCGTGGTTGGATACCCATGCCCGACCCACCCTTCGACCCGTTCGTGTACGCCCACGCGCGCTTCTCCGAGATCGCCTGGATGTGCCAAAACACCAACCACCTGGTCCCGCGCGAGGTCGTCGAACCCGGGATCGTGGCGGCCGTAGCCGAGCGGCGCTACGCGATGTACCCCATGGGGAAAGGGGACCCCGAACTCCTCGAGCTCGCCCGACGCGACCTGCGCCTCTCCGCCGACGACCCCTTCATTCTGACCGGGGGCGGGACCGAGGCACTGTACATGATCGAGCGGGCGCTCTTCCGCCTGGGCGATGAGCTCATCTCCACCGACCCGAGCTATCTCATCATCCATCGGTTCGCCGAGCTCGCGGGCGCCAAGGTCCTCGCCCTTCCGATCTACCGGGATCCCTACCGCTTGACGCCCGACCAGGTACGGGAGGCGATCGGACCGAAGACGCGGATGATCCTGCTCATCGACCCGCTGAACCCTCTCGGTAGCGGCTACCCGCGGGAAGAGGTCCGGGCGATCGCCGAGATGGCCCACGACCACCACCTTCTATTATTGAACGACGTCACGTACCGCGACTTCCCCGAGCGGCACACACTCGCGCGGGAATTCGCTCCCGAGGAGACGATCACCGTCTGGTCGGTCTCCAAGAACTGCGGTCTCGCGGGAATGCGGCTCGGTGGGCTCGCAGCCCCCCCGGCCCTCGCCAACGAGATCGCCCGGTTCCACCCGAACGACCTCGGGGTCGATGTGGTCGCCCAGTGGGCCGCCCGGGCCGCGCTCCGCACGAAGGCGACGTGGTTCCCCGCCGTCCGCCGACAGACGCTGGAGAACGGCGCACGGATCCGCGATATGGTCGCCCGCGTGCCGGGGACGCACCTCCCCGTGTTCCCGAGCCACGCGAACATGTTCGCTATCGACATCAGCGAGACCGGGATCGTGCCCGAGACCCTCCAGCGGGAGCTCCTCGTTAGCCACGGGGTCTTCCTCCGCGCCGGCAATTACCTCTCGCAGGCCTTCGGGTCGCAGTTCGTCCGGGTTTCCTTCTCGAACCCACCCTCCGACATCGACCGTTTCGTGAAGGCGTTCCCACTTGCACTCGAAACGTGCGCGCAGAACACATTGGCGGCGACCGCGAAAGGACCAAGGTTTTCGGGGGTCAGCGCCGCACCGGTCGGGCCCGAAGGTCCACGACCACATGTGAGCGGCCCGGTCCGTACGGCTTGACCTCCCGGGCGAGCGCAGGTTCCAGAAGCTCTCCGTGTTCGGAACGGACTACCCGTTCCACCGCACGTGCGGCCATCGCGGGACCCGGTCGCACGTCGTGAACGAGATGGATGTGGAACCAGGCTCCCCTATCCTGCGCGAGCTCAAGGGCCCGGCCGATCCATGGCCGGCTATCGGGGAGATAGCCGAGGATGACCCGGTCGGCCGCGTTCTCGGGCAGCGGTACCGACCGGTTATCCCCGAGGAGCGCCTCCACGTCGGAGGCGACCGCGTTGAGCCGCAGGTTCTCGAGGAGGTAGCGGTAGGCGACCGGGTTCTTCTCCACGGCCCAGAGCTTCTGAGGGCGTGCGTAGCGCGCGATAGGAAGCACGAAGTAGCCGATCCCGGCGAAGAGGTCGACCACGACCTCCCCCGGTACGACCAGCGATGCGATGCGTTGCCGCTCGGTGCGGTTCCCGGTCGCGAACATCACCGACGCCGCGTCGAAACGGTAGCGAACGCCGTGCTCGATGACCTCCGTGACCGTATCGGTCCCCGCGAGGAGCTCCACCCGAGGCCGTCGCATCTCTCCTTCGATCGGCCCGGACTGGGCGAGGACGGTCTCCACCCCGAGCGCATCTTGCCACGCCGTGCCGATCGTCCTTCCGTAGCGCCGCAGGTCCGCCGGGAGCCGAAGGAGGAGGACGCGGCCCATTCGATGGTAGCCGGGGGGCATTCGGGCGGCGACGGCTTCCCCCGCCACCTCGGCCAGGGCTCGTCGCACCCGCGCGCTCGGTGGGCCCCGTGATCGCCGTTCGCGGGAAGGCACGGTCAGGGAGAGGCCGTCGTCCCGGGTTCACGGTCGAGGATGAGCTCGAGGAACTGTTGGAGGTGGGCGATGAGGATCGGGTTGTCCGTGAAGCCGCACGCCTCCAGCCCCGGCGCCGCGAGGACCGCGTGTTGCCCGTCCGCGAGCACCTCGGTCGCCATCAGGTTCTCCCGGGTTACGTACCGGATCCCTTCGGGAACCTTCTGGAGCGGATCGGTGACGAACGTCACGCGGACGCCGCGCTTGACCGCGTGCTGGAACTTCTTATCGAGCTCGTCGCGGATCTCGGCGAGGCGGGGGGTCGTCAGAATGAACTCCGCGGTCGACTGGTCGAGGAGGTCACTAATCTTCGCGATGACCTTTTCCCGGCCGCTGAGGAGGTACACGAGCTGGGGCTCGCCGTGCTCGGCGACCTCCCGGTGCAGCTCGGCGAGCGACTGGAAGACCTCCTGGATGGCACCCTTGAGCGTCTCGGCGACGTCGAGCGGAGGGGTCGGGCGGAAGAGGATCGGCTTACCGCCGGTCGCTTTCGCATAGCCCTTCGCGGCGAGCGACTCCAGGACCTTGTACGCCGACGTACGAGGAATACCGGCTGACTGCGCGACCGCCGTCGCGTCCCCGAGGCCCCGGGCGACCAGCGCGATGTACGCTCGGGCCTCGGTCCTGCGTGAGTCCGACGTGCCCGAGGACCTCGACCGCCCGGCGAAACTCCTCCGTGGCCTGGTTCGCTAGGGCGACGTTCGTTCCACCAAGGGACTGCATGGGTCGCGAGAATGAGGACGGCGGCGCCACTTAACGGTGCTCCGGCCCACTCCCCGTTACGGGACCGGCCGGGTGAGCCGAAGGAGCGCCGCGGGGCCGAGAGCCCGGTCGACCTGAGTCGGGGTCAGAAGCTGGTGGTGCAAGAGAAGTTCCTTGACCGAGCGGCCGGTCCTCTCCGACTCGTGGATCAGCTCGGCGACCTTCTGGTAGCCGAGCTTCGGCGTGAGCACGGTCGCGAGCGCCCCGGACTTCAAGAGGTAATGTTCGAGCCGTTCCGGGTTCGGTGTGATCCCGTCGACGCACGTGCGGGCGAAGACCGGCAGGTAGGCGGTCAAGATGCCCGTCGAAAAGAGGACCTCGAAGGCGGCGAGCGGCATCATCACGTTGATCTCGAGCTGGCCGGCCTGCACCGCGAAGGCGACCGATGTATCGGAGCCCACGACGTGGAAGGCGACCATCGCGAGGCATTCGGCGGCCGACGGGTTCACCTTCGCCGGCATGATCGAGGAGCCCGGCTGGATCTCGGGGAGGCGGATCTCGTCCACCCCGGTATGCGGACCGCTCGAGAGCAGCCGGAGGTCGTTGGAAATCCGAATCAGCTCGAGGGCGACCAGCTTGAGCCAGGAGGCGGCCAGGGCCAGCGGCCATCGGCTTTGCATCGTCTCGAACGGGTCGCGCGCGGTCCGCAAGGGTAGGTGCGTGAGGCGTGCATAATGGCGGACCGCCGCGATGCGGAAGCCGGGGACCGAGTTCACACCGGTGCCGACGGCGCTGCCTCCCAGCGGGATCTCCGCGAGCGCTCTCTCGACCGAGGGCAGCGCGGCCGAAAGCCGCTCGAGGGCCGTCGCGTAGGCGCCGAACTCTTGGCCGAGGGTCACGGGCAAGGCGTCCTTGAGGTGCGTGCGGCCGGCCTTCGGGATCCCCCCGAACTCCTCCGCCTTGCGACGGAAGCTCTTCGTCAGAACGGCGAGAGCGCTCCTCAGGTCCTTGAGGGCGAGGAGGCTCGCGACCTGGGCCGCGGAGGGATACGTGTCGTTCGTCGACTGGCCGCGGTTCGTGTCGTCGTTGGGGCTGATCGATGCGAAGTCGCCGCGCGGCTTACCGAGGATCTCGAGGGCCCGGTTCGTGAGGACCTCGTTCACGTTCATGTGGAAGCTCGTGCCCGCCCCCGCTTGGAAGACGTCGACCGGGAACTCGGAGTCGAACCGCCCTTGGGCCATCTCCTCCGCAGCCTGGGCGATCGCCCGCCCCTTCACCGGGTCGATTCCCTTGAGCTCCATGTTCGCCCGGACACAGGCGAGCTTGAGCCACGCGTAGGCGCGGATCAGATAGGGAGAAGCGCGGAGCCCGCTCACCGGGAAATTCTCGCGGGCCCGCAGCGTCTGGATTCCCCAGTACGCGTCCGCCGGTACCTCGCGAGAGCCCATCGAATCCTTCTCGACACGCACCGCTTTCATGCGGGATGGTGGACGGGGGGCGTCAAGAAAACACTTTAGGTCCCCGGCCCGTCGGAGGCCGCGGCCAGTCCTTCAAGGAATCGCGGTCGCGCGGAGCTCGAGCTTGGTCCCTCCCATCCAGATCGCCTACGATATCGCGGGGACGGTCGCCTACTACGGGCTCGTCCCCCTCCTCTGGGTCGTGCTCTTCCTGGTCGCCTGGGAAGACGGGCCATTCGCGCGCAGCCTCGGATTCGGACCGCGCACCTTCTGGCTCCTCGTGCCCGGCGTCGTGCTCGCGTTCTTCGCGGACCTGCCCTTCGCCCAGTTCGACGGAGACTACCTCGCCATCAACATCGGCGGAGGGTTGATCCCGCTGGTCCTCGCGTGCGTCCTGTTCGCCCGCTTCGCGCCCCCTCGCGCACGCACGCTCCCGGCGTTCCTCATCCTCTTCGGTGTGGAGTGCGCCTCGGCGCTCGCGGTCGTTCTCTTCGTCAGCGACCCTGGCACGCAGGACATCGCGGTCACGGCGGTCGCCGCGGGAGCGACCCTGGCCGCCGTCTTTCTGCCGGCGCGCTACGGCTTCGACCGGGCGATCGCCACCCTGGTCGGCCTCACCTCCGGGGTGCTGGCCGTCACCTTCGTCATCACCGCGGCGATCCCCGGCGTAGGGATCTCGGCGCCCTTCCCGGCCGACCTCGTCGCGCCCGTGGCCGCCGGAGTTATCGCGGCCCTGCTCGGGGTCATTATCTTCGACGGGCCGAGCGTGGCCCGGTCGATCCCGCTCGCCTATGCCGCCGGTACGTTCGGAGTGATCGTGGGAGCGGACCTCCTGCGCCAGCCACCGCTCTACGGGAGCGGCCCGACCGGCCTCTACGTCATCGGGGGGGCTAACCTCCTTGACTTAGTCTACCTCTCTGGGCTGCTGGCCTTCGCCGCCGCCTATCTCGCTTACCGCTCGACCGGCATTCCACGGACCCCGAGTCTACCCGGCGAAACGGAGGAACCCCATGCGCCCACGCGATTGCTTGCGGAGGCGATCCGACTTCGGTTTGCTGGACGGCTCTCGGAGTCAATCCGACAATCGAGCGCGGCCTCTCGGGCGGCGGCAGGCCAGAGCCAGCGCCTCCTCAACCGACCTGTGGCCCCGGACGGTCGTCCATGGGAGGGCCTTCCCGTTGCCGGCTGGGTGGTCGCGGACCAGGCGAACCTGGACGCGCTCGCTGAGAGCGGGTCGTCCGAACCTGCCGAGGCGGAACGGGCGGCGCAGATGGCCCGCATGCTGGTCGGGCTCGGCCGCTTCCTCAATGCGCCGCGGTTCGGGACCATCGGCTCTCGGGTGCTCGCCTTCGTAATCGACCTCGCCGTCGTCACCGCGCCGGCGCTGCTGGTCGGGCTGCTTCTCCTCAATGGTCTTCCGGCCTCAGCGAACCCTCTCTCCAGCCTTCCCCTGATCACCGCGTCGTACGGGTTCATCGCATTCGCCTTCCTCTATTTCGTGGTCCTGGATCTTCTGACCGGGACCACCTTGGGCAAGTACCTCGTCCGTGTCGAGGTCCGCGAACGGGCCACCGGATCCCCCGGGCTCATCGCGAGCTTCGTGCGCGAGTCACCGAAGCTCCTCGACCTGACCGCCATCGGCGTGCTGGGACCCGTCCTGCTCGCCGTCGCAGCGGGGCGAACGGTCAGCCTCGGGGGCCTATCGCTATCGGGGGGGATCGCCGCGCTCGTTCTCGGTGGGGTCATCCTCGTGGTGTTCGCCCTGACCGGGACCGCCGCCGTCCTTGCGATCGGCACGTCCTCCGACCGCCAGCGCCTGGGCGACCGGATGGCCGGTACTCTCGTGGTGCGGCGGACGAAGACGACCCTGCTTACGCTGCCGGAGAAGGAGGCGCCGTCCGGCGTATCGGGATCGTGATCGCGGAGACGTTCGCCTCTCGCCCGTCGTGATTCACGAGGCGTTCCGTGTCGATCACGATGGCCCCGACCTCGACCTGGTCCTTGAGCAGGCGACGCCGCACGACCTCGGCCACGTCGACCGCCTTGGCGATCGCGTTCCCCCGCGCCTTGACCAGGACCGGGTCGGCACCGGAGTTGAGCTGGGTGACGACCTGAAAGACGTAGGTCATCGTCGGTTTCGGACCGATGTAGATCGTCGGGGGACCGAGAGGGTTTTCCCGCCGGGTCTCCGGCTTGTCGCCGGGCACAGGGGTTCCGAACGTGCTCCGCTAATAGTCTTTACCGGCGCGACGCGAGACCCCTAGATGCCCGCGAGGCGTCGGTATCAGGCATAGGAGCCGGCCCGACGGCCGAGGTTATGTGGCGGCGGTGGGTCGATTCCGAGGCCCGCAAGCTCACTCTCACGGACGGAAGCGTTTCCCCGAGAGGCGTGCAAGGGCCACGCAGGAGGGATGGCTCGTCGTAAGAGTTATCCTGCCGACTCCGTACCACGCGCGGGCGCGCAGGGGTGGCCCAGCTTGGTCAAAGGCGCCAGGTTGAGGTCCTGGTCTCGTAGGAGTTCGTGAGTTCGAATCTCACCCCCTGCACTCCCGGTTCATGGCGCAGAATCGCACGTTTCCGCCTTCGACAACGTCAACCAGGATTTACCCTGCTTCCAAATACCTCGACCTGAATGCCAGCCTAACTCCGGCACGCGCCGGGGAACCAAGGAGAGGAAAGAAAAATGGTGTTTGTTGACGACCTCGCATTTTCGATGATTTTGCTCGTGCTGGTGGCCGCTACCGTGGCCTACACCGTCGTGGTGGAGTTGTACAGTTACTCCAGGCGTGGCCCGGCCGGGCTCGGCGAAACGCTACGCGAGAGCGCGGTCCCGATGATCGTCGTGGGCATCGTCGCCCTCGCGCTGGGCTTGTGGGGAGAGTTTACGTGGCCGCTGCCCGGCTCGTACAACATCCTGTTCTTTGACGTCTACACCCTCTTCGGAGTGATGGTCCTCGGCTTCGGGCTTTCGGTGTACTTCGGATTCCGCCTGCAGTTCATGGGAGCGCTTAGCCTGATGTCGGGGTGCATCGTCATCGCGTACGGTGCGTCCGGCTATTATCTCGGGATGACGAGCGAGCCCTATGCCATGTTCCTGTTGTACGGTGGCTGGGGCCTCGTCGCGATCCTCGCCTTCCCGGTGGCGGTCATCTCCGACCGGCTCACGAAGATGACGGCCGAGGCGATCACGGTGGCGACCATCAAGCTCGATGAGGCGCGATCGGCGACCGGCAAGACCCTGACCGGCAAGCGCTCGATGTACCCGATCCCGACCTACTGGCTCGTGGTCGGACTGGTGTTCGCGCTCGTGCTCGTCCTGGCCATGGCGGCGACGTTCGCGATCTTGGGCAACACGATCTGGACTCACCTACAGAAGGCCCCCTAACGGAACGGTGAGACCCGGGGCGGGTGCCTCGACCGAGGCACGCCGCCCCCAAGGGAACCCCCGAAGAGACGAACGCATTCTCTACGAGCGATTCGTCGTGGGCCCTGGCTCCTACTGGGAGGCGCGGTCCCTCAGAGGAGCTCCTCGAAGAAACGAACGTCCTCGCTCCACTGATGGCGGTGCAGAACGCCGCTCTCTTGGAAGCCGAGATGGCGCATGAGCTCCGCGGCCGCCGTGAACCGTGCGAGAGCATCGGCCCAGACCGAAGGGCAGCTTGAGTGCCGGGCCCATTCGACGGCCGCGCGCACCAGGGCGGTGGCGACCCCTTGCCGACGGTCATCCGGGTCGACGGCGAGGTGGACGATGCGTCCGCTACCCTGGTCGATCTCGAGACCCACCGCGCCGATCAGCTTCCCGCCGCGTCGAGCGATGAAGTAAGTGACTCCCTCCATCCAGCTCGTGAACTCGAGGGGGGTCGGTTCCCACGCCTTGATCATCTCCGCCGAAAGATCGCCCTTTTGGGCATCCCAGACCCGCTTGTAGAGGGCGCAGATCTCGTTGACGTCCTGGTGCGTGAGCCGTTCCACGCCGAGCTCGGCGCGACTCGCCGGCTCCGCTTTGGCCGGGGAGGAGGCGTCGGCCGCGTCGGGCGGCTTTGCCGAAACTTCAGTGGCCCGCCCTACGCGGTCCTGATCTTGTTGGCTTGCCACGCTAGGGTCCTCCGACGGAAGAGCGCGGAGCCTCCTATCGACGTTTCTGTTCTTGAGCCTTTCCTTCCGGTTCGGCCCGCCCTAGGGCGTATGGCGACTCGGGGTCCGTGGGAACGGCGTCGTGTCGCGGATGTGGGGGCGGCGGAGCATCCATCGCAGCAAACGCTCGACCCCGAGGCCGAACCCGGCGTGGGGGACGTTCCCGTGCCGGCGCAGGTCGAGGTACCACTCGTACGTCGACGGGTCGGCGCCGAGGGTTCGCAGCCGATCGAGCAAGAAGTCGATGTTCGTCTCGCGGCACGAGGCCCCAACGATCTCGCCGAACCCCTCGGGCGCGAGCAGGTCGCTCGCCTCCACCGTCCGCGGGTCGTCCGCCGAGCGAAGCATGTAGAACGCCTTGAGCTCTCGCGGGTAGTGGGTGACGAATAGCGGGCTCTTGCGTTCGAGGGTGAGCGCTCGTTCTTCCGCGGTCCCTAGGTCTGCGCCCCACTCGAGCGGGTAGCCCCCGTGCCGTAGCTCCTCGAGGGCGTCCGCGTAGCGCATCCGAGGGAAGGGCGCTCGGATCGCGAGCAGCTCTTCGGGAGGGCGGCCGAGCTGGGTCAGTTCGGCGGTTCGTCGCTCGGCAATCTCGCGGCACGCCGATTCGATCATCCGTTCGATGAACTGGTTCAACCCGTCCAGGTCGCACCAGGCGAGCTCTACTTCGAGGTGCTGGTACTCGGTCAGGTGGCGGGGCGTGCGCATCTTCTCGGCTCGGAAAGAGGGCGTGAGCGCGTAGACCCGCTCGTGCGGAGCGATGAGCGCCTCCAGATAGAGCTGCGCCGTCTGGGAGAGATAGCCCGGGCGGCCGAAGTAGTCGATGGTGAATGCCTCCGCCCCGCCCTCCGCGGGGTTACCGGTGAGGATCGGCGGGGTCATCTCAAGGACTCCCTCCTTCTCTAGGAATTGGCGCAAGGCTCGCAACAGCTCCGCCTTGACCCGAAACGTTGCGACGTGGTCAGGGGAGCGGATCGCGAGATGGCGCTGGTCGAGGAGAAACTCCTCCGTCTGCTCCTCGAAGATCGGGAACGGCCGACCGGCGTCGATGATCTCGATGCGTTCGGCGCGGACCTCTCGGCCTCCCGGGGCCCGGCGGTCCTCGGCGACGGTTCCCTGGACGATGATCGCCCCTTCGACCTGGACGTGCTCCGCCCGGTCGAACGCGTCGCTCCCGATCACGTTGCGCCGCGCGGTGACCTGGACCTGGCCGGTACGATCCCGCAGGAAGGCGAAGAGGATGCCCCCGCTCGACCGCGAGCGGAGTACCCAGCCTCGCACGCGGAGCGTCTGTCCGACGCTCTCGGGTCGATAGACGGTCTCCACCGGGACGATCGCCGGGTCGCTCATTGGTACTCCCGCCACTTGTGCCCGCACTTCGTGCACTCGAAGATCCGCGTCTCGGGTTCGTCCGAGCCCCGGGTCTGTCGGAGGACCCAAAAGGCCTGGTCATTCCCACACTTCGGACACAGCTCCTGTGTGGTCGGGAGCGTTGCGGTCCTGGCCTCCTCGACGACCGCGACCGATCTCCCGCGTGCGTCCGAACGGCCGACCTCGACCCCGGAGCCGAGCGGAACCTTCGTCCCGCACGCCGAGCAACGCCAGACCTTCGCGGGTTTGTCCGGCCGCATCAGCCGGTGACACTTCGGGCAGAACATCAGAACCCTTTCTACGCGGCTCGGGTTATTTTACGGTTCGCCGTTCAAGACGAGGCGCCCTCAGCGAGGCGGAGCCGCCCCAGGGGTGACCGGATCTCTACCGCAGGCGCTCGGCCGCAGCGGCGCTCGACGGGGCAGCGTCCGGCGCGGCCACGCTCAGAGGGAGAGGCGACGGCTTCGCGCCGGGGGCGAGGAGCTGGCGCATATGCTCAATGTGGCGGGTGAGGTTTTCCGCCGTGCCGATATCGTGGCGGACGTAGAAGTCCCCGCGGACGTGGGCGAGCGCCGCCTCTACGCGCGTGCCCGCCTCGTGGATCGCGCTCGCCTCCCCGAGCAGAGCGACGCCGCGACCGGAGCCGAGGCGTATGGCGCCCGGGCCCGCCGCCTCGACACTTCCAAAGAAGACGTGGACGCCTTCCCCCTCGATCGCGGACTCGTCAAGCTCGAGGATCCCGCCGGGGCGTGGACTGGCCCCGTAGCCGGGAGGGACGAGGTACTTCAGCACCGTCGCGCGAAGGCGGAACTGGACCAAGTTGGGGTCGACGTGGCCGGAGGCGACCCCAAAGAGCAGCTCGTCGAGATTCCCCTCCTCGTAGAGCGAGAGGGCGTTGATCCCCTCCGGGTCGCCGAAGCGGGCATTGAACTCGAGCAGACGGGGGCCGTCCTTCGTCAGCATGAACCCCCCGTAGAGGATCCCGCGATAGTCGAACCCCTCGGCCTTCAACGCCTGAACGGCCCCGCGAAGGGTCTCCAGCGCGCGCCCGCGTTCCGGAGCGGAGAGGAACGGGAGGAGATGGTCGCGCTGCGAGTACGACCCCATCCCTCCGGTATTCGCGCCGTGGTCGCCCTCGAGCGCTCGTTTGAAATCCTGGACCGCGGGCATCGGGTAAACGCCCGAGTCGGTGACGAACGCCATCTGGCTGAACTCCTCGCCCTCGAGCTTCTCCTCGATCAGGACGCGTTGACCCTGGGCAAGCATACTCTTCGCGTAGGCCGCGCCCGGCCGGGCGTCGGGGAAGTCCGGACCCATGACCCAGACCCCCTTGCCCGCGGTCAGCCCGCTCGGCTTCACGACGAACGGACCCGAGAACTCGGCGATGGCCCGGTCGACCTCCTCGATGGTCGCAGGGGCGAGCCACTTCGGCTGCGCGCGGACGTGGTGACGGTCGAGCAGTTCGCGGCAAAAGAGTTTGGAGGATTCGATCTGCGCCGAGGCCCTCGAGGGGCCGACCACGCTGATCTCCACGGCCCGTAGCTGGTCCGCGACGCCGGCTGCGAGCGCCGCTTCCGGCCCGATCACCGCGTAGTCGATCTCTTGTCGTTCGCCGAACGCGGCGATCCGCTCGGCCGCCGTAGGGTCGACGCGGAGCGACGCGCGGGCCACGCGCTCCAAACCGGGGTTGGCCTGGGGCGAGGCAACGACGATTTCGGCGCCTGCGGTCGCGAGCGTCTGGGCGATCGCGTGCTCTCGGGCACCCCCGCCTACGATGAGGACCCGCATGGCTCGACCCGGCTAGTCGGTGACGGTTATAGAGCCGTCGCGGCCGCACGGGGACACGCCGCCCCGAGGAAACGGTGCCGGCCCCGCCTCCGCCACCGTTATGAACCGAGCTTAGGTGGGCCGCTTCCCAGGACTACCGATGGACGTTCGCGTGGCCGAGAAGGATCACGATAGCCTGCGCCTCGAACTTCCGAAGGGGGAGGAGACGCTCCTCATCCCGCTGGTGGAGGCGTTGCAGCGCGAGGAGAAGGTCGTGGAGGCCCGCTACTACCTGGGCCATCCCTATCTGGACCGGCCGGCGCTCTACGTCCGGACGAAGGGGGAGAGGCCGCAGCAGGTCCTCAAGCGTGTCCTCAAGGACCTCGCGGACACCTACGGGGACATGCTGACGGACTTCGACAAGAAGGCCGACAAGGTCAGGGCGTAAGGTCGCCGCGGCGATGCTGAAGGAGTGCGAGCAGCACGGCTACTTCCGGGCGGACACCTGCCCGGTCTGCGGCCAGCCCGGTCGGCTTCTGATGAACGACCACGAGCTCGACCATCTCGGACGGATCCTGACCGGCATCCTCCGTCACTTCCCGGACCGCTTCCACCTCACGATGGACGAGCACGGCTGGGTCTCGATGCCCCAGATCGTTCGCGCGATCGGCCAACAGTACCGTGGCTACCATTGGCTGAGGGTCCACCACCTGGTCGCGATCGCCGAGACCGATAGCAAGGGCCGCTACGAGGTCCGCGACGACTTCATCCGGGCAACGTACGGTCATACCGTCGAGATCGCGCTCGACCTACCGACCGAGAACATCCCGGATGCCCTCTTCTACCCTGTGACCGAGGAGGAGGCGACCCTCGTCCTCGAGATCGGGCTCAAGCCCTCCGACCGAAAGAAAGTCCATCTGTCGAAGACCGCGGAGGACGCCCGTGCGGCGGGAGCGGTACGGACACCCTCCCCGGTCATCCTCGAGGTCGACACCCGAGCGGCGCGGGGCGCCGGCATCGTGATCATGGAGGCCGGCCGCACCGTCTACCTCACGGACCAGGTTCCCGCCGAGTTCCTCAAGCGAGCCCCCTCGGCCCCGAGCGCCCCGGCTCCCGAACCGTAGATCAGTCGAACGAATTGACGCTCGGCGTGTACGTCGTCGCGATGTAGGCGGTGAGCGTGAGCCCGCTGCCGACCGGATACGGGTTGTAGAATACGAAGTAGTAGGTGTCGGTGAGCGGGGCGGGGAAATTGAACCGTCCACTGCTCGTCGGGGGGACAAAGCTCTGGTTCGCGGTCTGGATCCCCTCGAGGTGGGCCTGGTACTCGGTCGTGTTATAGACCGTAAGCCCGATCGACGTGCCGAACGGACTGAGGACCGTGAAGTTCCCGATCAGGTAGTCCTCTCCGGTGATCTCCCCGGCCAGCACGGTAGTGTTGGAGGGGGCCATCACGTACGATCCGCTCGTGGTCAATGGGTCCGTGATGACGGGAGGTCCGGAGAAGACCGGCGAGATCACGAGGTAGCATACGCCGGCGATCGCGGCGACGACGATGAAGGCACGCAGCGCACGCAGGGCGTTGAGACGGCGGCGGGTACGGGGAGGTGCACTCTTCTCCTGAGATGGCCGAAGCGGCTCCTCAGCGCCACAGATGGGGCAGCGTGGGCTCCCGGGAGGTACGGCGTCCCCACAGTATAGGCACGAACCCCACGTTACCGAGTCGGATGAATCCGGCATCGCTCGCTCGGTTCGAGCCGGGGGGGGTTCTTTGAGGGTTCGTACGAACCTCAAGCCTTCTTTCCGGGGAGACCCACGTTGACCAGGACGTTCTTCGTCCGGGTGTAGAACTCGATCGCTCGACGGCCTTGCTCGAAGCCGAGCCCGCTCTCCTTGACGCCTCCGAAGGGGGTCTGCGGGAACGTGTTCGGCGGCTCGTTGACGCTGACCATCCCCGCCTGGAGCCGTCGAGCCACGGTGTGTGCGGTCGCGAGGTCACGGGTCCACAGGGCTGCGAAAAGCCCAAAGCGCGTGTCGTTCGCCGCTCGGACCGCCTCCTCGACGTCGGTGAACGCGCTCACCGATAGGACCGGGCCAAAGATCTCGTCCCGGTAGGCCCGAGAGGTCGAGGGCACGTGATCGATCACCGTCGGTTGGACGAAGTTTCCGACCTGTACGTGGGCCCCCGACGGGCGTTGGCCCCCCGTGAGGAGCGAGCCCCCGTCGTGGACGGCCATTTCGATGAACCCTAGCACGCGCTCGGCCTGTTCCGCACTGACGAGGGGTCCCATCTCCACCCCGTCCTCGGTGCCCGGCCCGAGTCGCAGGCCCCGGGCTATCGTCGCGACCCGCTCGAGGAGGGGAGCGCGAACGCTTTCGTGAATGATCAGCCGCGAGGCGGCCCAGCACATCTGACCGGCGTTGCCGAAGATCCCAAAGGCGACCCCCTTGGCGGCTCGGTCGATGTCGGCGTCCGCGAAGACCACCACCGGGCTCTTACCTCCGAGCTCGAGCGTCTGTGGGATTCCCCGCCGCCCGGCGACCTCGCCGATACGCTGGCCGACCTCGACGCTGCCGGTGAAGGAGACCGATCGGCATCGAGGATCGAGCACGAGCGCTTCCCCGACCTCCCTCCCGGGGCCGACGATGACGTTGAAGATCCCCTTCGGTACTCCGGCTACGTACGCGAGGCGGGCGAGCGAGAGGGCCGTGAGGGGAGTCAGGCTCGCCGGTTTCAGAACGACGGCGTTCCCCGCCGCGAGCGCGGGAGCGACCGAGCGCATCGCGAGCAGTAGGGGGTAGTTCCAGGGCGCGATATGGACCGTAACGCCGAGCGGTTCCCGAACGGTGTAGTCGAACCGAGCGCCGGGTACCGGGATCGTTTCCCCTTCGAGTTTGTCGGCGAGCCCGCTCACGTATTCGAGGGTGCGCACGACGAACAGAATGTCGCCGCGGGCCTCTCGCAGCGCTTTACCCATGTTGAGCGTCTCCAGTCGAGCGAATGCCTCGACCTCCGACTCGAGCGCCTCGGCAAGTCGCCGCAGGACTCGGGCGCGCAGAGCGCCATCGTCCGATGCCCATGGAGACTCCTCGAAGGCCCGTTGCGCTGCTTCCATCGCGTGGGCGACGTCGGAGCGGCCGGCGAGGGCGACGCTCGTCAGTGGCTGGCCCGTCGCGGGGTTCGTCAGGAGCTGGCGCTCGGAACGCTCCCCGGGAATCTCGGCGCCGTCGATGAAGAGGTCGTAGTGACTTACGTCGCTCGCGTCCATGGGCCGTTTTAGGAACCGGGCCGGTCACTTATGGCTTGGGGAGCGCGGGATCCGTTCGTAGTCGATATTGTCGCCCCTTCCAGTCGATGCTCCCGTCCCCGGCGTCCCGCCACATCGATATCCACAGCAGGCGAACATAGCAGGCGACCGCGACCGGGTAGAGGAGGCCATAGGCGGCCGGTGCGCCGGTGGCCCGGGCGAAGGCGGCGTGCTTTCCGAAGAGCGCCACATACAGGAAGGCACCCATCGCGGCCAGCGCCAGGCTTCCCGTGACGATTCCGAGGGGGAGGAGGCCGAGGGGGAGAAGGAAGAGCGCTACGAGACCGACCATTCGGCCGACCTGCCGCGCGGTGGAATACCGGGTGCCGTGCACCGTCCTGAGCAGCCCTTCGAACATCTCGGCACGACCCCGGTACATTCGGGTCCGGGCGAGCAGGGGACCGTACGCGAACCGAAGGTTCCGTCCCTGGGCGCGGAAGCGCTCGGCCAGCGCGACGTCCTCCACGATCTGGCCGCGGATCGCTTCGTGTCCGCCCACGGCCTCATAGGAGGCACGGCGAACGAGGAGGAACTGACCGTTGGCCACAGCGGCCGAGGAGTGGGGTCGGTTGACGTGGGGCGAACGGAAGTGGGTCAGGACCATCTGGACGTAGAACGGCATGACGATACGCTCCCACGTGGAACCCATGTCGATCTGCGTCCCGACGGAGGCAAGGTCAGCGCCTTCCCGCCGGGCCCAGGCGAGGACGGTCGAGACCGCGCGAGGGTCGAGCCGCACGTCGGCGTCGAGGAACAGGAGCCACTCTCCCTTCGTGGCCTGGACCCCGGTCCAACAGGCCCAGCTCTTCCCGACCCAGCCCTCGGGCAGCGGCGGCTCCTCCATCAGTCGGACCCGGGGACCCCGAGCTCGGGCGGCGGCTTGGGTCCCGTCGGTCGACCCGCCGTCGACCACAACGATATCCGGAAGGTTGGCGGTCTGGGCGAGGAGCGAGTCGAGCATCGCGGGTAGATCGTTGGCCTCGTTACGCGCGGCGATGACGACGCTCGGTCCGGGCCCCTCCATCGGGGTCGCTTCGGGGTCGAGCCGGGGCATCTGATAGGCGAAGACGATCGCGACGCCCTGGTAGAGGAGGACCACGGCGGCGCCGAGCAGAAGGAGCACGACCACCCAGAGCGGGAGCATCACCCCCGCGCAGCCCGAGCGTAATAAAGCGCCGTCCTGTGGGGGCACTGGAACGTTCTGGCATGGCCACGGTCGAGCACCCGAGGATCCGGCCCGGAGCGCTCGAAGACCGACGCTATCAGGCCGACATCGCGCGGGTGGCCGTCGACCGTAACACGCTGGCGGTCCTTCCCACCGGGCTCGGCAAGACCGCGATCGCGTTGCGTACTATGGCCGAGATGCTGCTGCGTCGACCGTCCGGGTCGATCCTGCTCATGGCTCCGACGCGACCGCTCGTCCTGCAGCACGCTCGTTCGGTCGCCACCACCCTCGTCGGACCGGCCCCGCTCGCCCTGACCGGGGCCGTCACTCCCGAGCGGCGGGCGGAGCTCCTCACGCCGCCCCAGATCGTCGTCGCGACCCCGCAGGTCATCGCCAACGACCTCCTCCATGAAGGGCTCACACTCGACCCATTCTCGCTCATCGTCTTTGATGAGGCCCACCGCGCCGTGGGAGACTACCCGTACGTGCCCATCGGTCGCGCCAACGCCCTCGGCCCGAACGCGCGGGTGCTCGCGATGACCGCCTCCCCGGGGGCGAACAAGGGTCGGATCGAAGCGGTCTGGTACAACCTCAACCTGGACCACTTCGAGTACCGCACGGAGCATTCCCCGGACGTGATCCCGTACATCCACGCGATCGGGGTTGAGACCGTGGAGGTAGCCGTTCCCCCCGAGGTCCAGCACTTCGCGGTGCTGTTACGCGCCGTCGTTGCGCGCGCGGTCGAGCGGCTCGCGCACGTCGGTCTGGTATCCCCGGGCGACACGTCCCGTCGTACGCTATTGGAGGCGGGGAGCCGCCTGCATCGCGAGCTGGGCGCCTACCGCGCCCGCGGGGAGCCCGCGCCGGCGGGTGTGTGGGGCGCCGTCACCCAGCAGTCCGTCGCGATGAAGGGGCTCCACGCGTTGGAGCTGGCCGAGAGCCAAGGGGTCGACGCGCTGCGAGCGTTCCTCGACCGACAGGCGAAGCCGGAAAAGGGGCGCGTCACTCCGGCTCAACGAGCGTTCCTCACCGACCCGGACGTCGTGGAGCTCCTCCGCCGTCTCCGCTCGTCGACGGTGGAGCACCCGAAGCTGGCCACTGCGGCGGGCATCGTCCGTGCGGAGCTGGAGGCCCGACCCGCGGCGCGCGTGATCGTCTTCTCGCAGTACCGCGACACGGTCGACCGGCTCGTGAACGAGCTCTCGAAGGCCCAGCCGGTAGTACGGGCCGCGCGCTTCGTCGGCCAAGCCACGCACGGAGAGGACGTGGGTCTCTCCCAGAAGGAACAGGGCTCGCTCCTCGACCGGTTTCGAGCGGGCGAGGTCAACTGCCTCGTGGCGACGTCCGTGGCGGAAGAAGGACTCGACATCCCATCGACCGACCTGGTCGTCTTTTACGAGCCGATCCCGGACGTCATCCGAACGATTCAGCGACGCGGGCGCACCGGGCGAAGCCACGCCGGCCGTGTCCTGGTGCTGGTCGCGCGCGGGACCCGGGACGAAGGCATGCACCGCGCCTCCTTTGCCCGAGAACGTCGGATGCACGCGATGCTCGAGGACGTCGAGGCCGACGCGCGCGCAGGGACGATCCAGCCTCCCCCGCCCCCGCGCCCGGTTCAGACGACCTTGAAGGAGTTCGACGACTAGCGGCCGGTGCTCCCGAAGCCGCCGTCCCGCGAAGCTCTGGCCCGGACCGTTCCCTCCCGAAAGCGGGCGGGGAGGTCAGGGACCAGGCGGACCTGGGCAATCCGATCCCCGGCCTCGATGCGATACCTCCCCTCGAACAGGTAGGTCATGGGCACGAAGACCTCGCCCGCGTAGTCCCGGTCGATCGTCCCTGGCGCGTTGACCATGAGCACCCCCTTCGAGCTCAGGCCGCTACGGGGCCGGACCTCGAGGAAGGTGCCGCGGGGCGCACGGAGCTTCCAGCCCGTGGGGACGAGTACGACCTTCCCTCGTTCCAAGTCGACCGGCTCGCAGGCCGCGATGTCGAATCCGGCGGAACCTCGGGTCGCGCGGACCGGGAGCGGCGTGCGACCTCGCACCCGCTCGGCGATGGCCGTCCATTCGGCACGAGCCATTGTTCTTCGGGGAGCCACCCGCCCTTATGATGGCGCGGAGTCCGCGTCGCGGCCCTGGGCGCCGGGCGCTTCCTCCGCAAGGTATCGTTGGACGAGTCTCCCCTCCGCGCGCCGCAAGATCTTTCCGAGCGCAGGGGCGCTGCGACCCGTTAGGCGCGCGAGGCGTGTCAGCGTGATTCGACGCGGGACCGCGTAGTACCCGAGGACCCACGCCCGCGCGATAAGGTCGGACTGAAGCGCGGTCAACGCGCTGCCCTCTTCCCCGTCGGGATACGGTCGCCGGGACGCCCGGAGCACTCGGAACTGGAAGCGCTCCTTCTCTAATCGGCGCACGACCCGTCGTAGCGCTTCCTCTTCTCCATGGAAGGACGCGACCACCTTATCGGCGCCGAGGCGGAACGGAGCGGTGGGCGCGATCCGGCCCCCCGCGAGACCGACCAGTTCCGCTAGGACGGGGGGATTTCGCTGGCGAACGAGGAGGATGTAGTCGCGCGTGCGCGGGCGCCGCTCGAGGAGCTCGAAGCTCGCAAGACCGTAGAGCTGGAGGATGCGACGGGACTCGCGCGCGAGTTCGGCCGCGCTCTTGAGCGGGCCACGTCGACGAACCCGCAGGAGTTGGAGGCGCCATCCGCGCTCGAGGCGCAGCGTTTCGAGAAGTTCCACCTCCTCGTATCGCTCAAAGAAGCGGGGCGGGATGAAACCCAACGCCACGAGGGGCTCGGTCGCGAATTCGAGCGTGACGGTCCGCACGCTCGCGTCGACCCACGAGGTTCGTATATTAACCACCCTCCCGGGACTCCGCGCTCAAATAGCGCATCCTCCTCGCCGGCGGCGATGGCGTTCCGGTCGCTGGGGGATTTCCTCGTCGCGCTCGAGACCCGGGGCGACCTGATGCGGATCACGAGCCCCGTCTCACGGGATCTCGAGGTCACGGAGGTCACCCAGCGGGTCCTCCGCCGGGACGGTCCGGCGCTCCTCTTCGAGTCGGTGACCGGGGCCGCGTGTCCCGTGGTGACCAACCTGCTTGGCTCACCCCGTCGGATCTCGCTCGCGCTTGGCGACGCGGACCTGGACGCGACCGCCGCGCGCGTCGAGCAGCTCGCGCACCTTCGGCCGCCCGCCGGGCTCGTCGGCGCGGTCAAGGACCTGGGCGGAACGATGGAGACCCTCTCCTTGCTCCGATCGCTGGCACCGAAGCGGGTCCGCTCGGGACATTGCCAGGAGGTCGAGGAGGAGCGGGTCGACCTCGACCGCTGGCCGATCCTGAAGTGCTGGCCGAAGGACGGCGGCCGGACGATTACCTTCCCCATCGTGATCACGAGCAACCCGGAGACGGGAGAGGCCCACACGGGCATCTACCGGCTGCAGCAATACGGGCCTGACACGCTCGGTTTCCACGCGCAGATCCACCGCGTCGGCGCGAACAACCTTAGACGGTGGGCGGCGCGCGGCGAGCGGATGCCGGTCGCGATCGCGCTCGGCGCAGACCCCGTGACGCTCTTCTCGGGGCTCGCCCCGGTCCCGGAGGGGATTTCGAACTTCGTCTTCTCGGGGTTCCTTCGACGCGAACCGGTCGAGCTCGTGCAGGCCCGGACCGTCGACCTCGAGGTCCCCGCAGAGGCCGAGATCGTCCTCGAGGGCTACGTCGACCCGACCGAACAACGGGTCGAAGGGCCGTTCGGCGACCACACCGGATACTACTCGGCGCCCGAACCGTTCCCCGTCATGCACGTCACCCACGTGACGCACCGGGAGAAGCCGGTCTACCTGACGACCGTCACAGGAAAGTTCCCGACCGAGGACGCCGTCCTCGGAAAGGCGGTCGAACGGATCTTCTTGCCCGTCCTCCGCCTCGTGCTGCCCGAGATCGTCGACATGAACCTCCCGATGGAGGGGCTGTTCATCAACGTCGGGATCGTTTCGATCCACAAGGTCTACCCGGACCAGCCGCGCAAGGTGATGCACGCGCTCTGGGGGCTCGGGCAGATGATGTTCACGCGCTACCTCATCGTCGTCGACGAGGACGTGAACGTCCACGACCTCTCGGAGGTCCTCTACCGGGTCGGTCTCCAGGCCGATCCCGAGGACGACCTCGAGCTCAGTCACGGTCCGGTCGACCAGCTCTCGATCTCGAACCCCGTGCCGAACCGGGGGGCGAAGATCGGCATCGACGCGACCCGTAAGCGCCCCGAGGATGGGTTCCCTCGCCCGTGGCCGGAGGAGATCCACGCGGACGAGGCGACCGTCCGCTCGATCGACCGGCTTGTCGCGAACGACCCGGTGCTCGCCCGGTGGTTCCGGAACTCGAAACCGTGAGCGAGGACGGTTCGTTCCTCGCCGCGTTGGGCCGGTTCCTCGAGATCCAGACCCTCGGCCTCAACCTCGCGTTCGCGCTCGCCTTCCTGTTCCTCGCTTCCGGGGGTCTCCCGTCGCTCGAAAAGCTCGCCCTCATCGTTGTAGCGTTCGTCGCCGCGCGTAACGCCGGCCACAGCTTCAACCGCTGGGCCGACCGGGAACAGGACCGCCAGAACCCGCGGACGAAGGACCGCGCCCTCGTCACGGGACGGTTCTCGCCTCGGTTCGCGCTCGGGTTCGCGTACGGGAACGCGGTGATCGTCGTCGTGGCCGCCTACTTCCTGAGCCCGCTCGCCTTCATCCTCGCCCCCGTGGCCCTCGCAATCATCTTCGTCTACTCCTTCACGAAGCGGGCGAGCTCGCTGACGACCGCCTACCTCGGTCTCGTCCAGGCGATAACCCCGGCTGCCATCTACATCGCGATCCAGGGGACGTTGCCGCCGTTCGTTTTGCTGGCGGTCGCGGCGATGCTCTGCTGGGGGACCGCCTTTGAGACGGTCCACAGCCTGGGCGACCTCGAGAGCGACCGCGCCTTGGGTCTCCGCTCCATTCCCCTGCGCATCGGTGTGCGACGCGCGGCCCTGCTCGTCCCGGTTTTGCACGCGGTGGCCCTCGCTTTTCTCGCCGTGTTCGGAGTGGTCTTCGGGCTCGACTGGCTGTACTTTGTGGGCCTCGTCCTCATGGCGATCGTCGCTGGGGTCACGGATGTGGGGCTCCAGCGTCGACCTACCGAGGCCCGTGTTCCGTTCGAGCGCCATTTCGCACTGGGGATCATCTACCTCGCGGGCGTGCTCCTCGCCCTCTTCGTGCCCCTTCCTCCTGTCGCCGGGTTTTGAGTCGACGACTTGCACGGGGCGGTCCGTGACGACGGGAAGCCGCCCCCGTCCCGCGCGCCGACTCGCTAAGCTTAGGACGGGGGCCGTCTCGAGGGGCGGGTGAGGGCCCTTTGACGCGGAGCGTGGAACGACTACAGGGGCTCTGCCTGTCTGGGGAAGCGACCCTGGGAGGGAGCCGGCTCAGAGTGCCGACCCTGCTCGAGGCGGGCCGCGCGGGAGGGGAAGACACCGCGTCCCAGTTCCCGCTACTCACCGAGAGACCCGGCGCCCCTTCGGGCCGGCGCTTCCTTCGCATCGGCATCGAGCCTCCGCTCGACCTCGACCTCCCCATCGCGGCACCGGAGATCTCCGGCGCAACGACCGGCGTCACCGACATCATACCCGGCATCGTCCTCGTGAGAGGCCCGGTCGCGGCCAACGAGCTGAGGGCCGCCCGTGCGCAGAAACCGACCCTCGTGATCCTATCGAACGCCCGCCAGCTCTTCGCGGAGGGGGAACCCTTCATTGAAGCCTTGGACGGTATCCATACCGCTCTCGGCGGAGGGCCGCTTTTGTGGACCCCGCGGGTGGCACTGCCCCATCGCATTCCGTTACTCGTCTACCTCGGAGTTGACCTGTTCGACACGACGGAGGGTTTGCTTCAGGCTCTTCACGGGATCGAGCTGGACGAGTCCCTCGGAGCGGACACCGATGGTGACCAGCCGGAGGCCACGACCCCGGAGCGTACGGTCGAGGAGTACCGGCGCGCCCTCGCGAAAACGCAGGGCGCGATCGTTCGCGGTCGCCTGCGAGAGCTCGTGGAGTCGCGGCTGACGGCGGAACCGGCTCTTGGAGAGTTGCTTCGGCACGCCGACCGCTTACTGGCCGGCCTGCTAGAGGAACGAGCCTCGGTGGTCGGCGATGACCGAGTCGGGCGGTACGTGCTCGCCGAGTCACTTCGGCGGCCCGAGATGCGACGATTCCGGGAGCGGCTGGTCGAACGATATCGCCCTCCTCCGTCCAAGGACGTACTCCTGCTCGTCCCGTGCAGCCGGACCAAGCCCTATCGCTTGTCGCGTTCGCACCGCCGTTTCGCGCGGGCCTGGGAGGGAGTGTCCCGGGTCGAGCGGTTGCACGTGGTCTCCGTCAGTTCTCCCATCGGCGTCGTACCGCGCGAACTGGAGGACATCTATCCGGCGAGACACTACGACATTCCGGTGACGGGGGACTGGTCCGAGGCGGAACAAGAGGTGGTTAAGGTCGGCCTGAGGCACCTCCTGCGGGAAGGGCGCTACCGCAGTGTCATCGTCCACCTCGACCCCAGCGAGTACGGGTTCGTTCGGGAGACCCTCGGATTTGAGCGACCGACCGTTTGGACCCTGGGCGACGCGCGCTCGACCTCGGAGGAGGCGATCTCGGCCTTGCGGACCGCAGTCGTAGAATCGCTCGACGGGCTCCCGCCGACCCCGGGGGGGCCGCTCGCGGTGGTGCGGGAGGAGCTCCGCGAGATCGCGAGCTGGCAGTTCGGGAGAGCCCCCGCCGAGCGCTTGTTCCGCCCCCCCCTTCGGCTCCTGGGTCGACCGTGGTTCCAGCGCCTGACCGATGGAGCGGGGACCGACCTAGGAAGCTGGAGGGAAGAGCGCGGACTGTTCCATCTTACCATCGCGGGAGCGGCGCGGATCGACGGCGGGGACGCCCTAGCGGTCGATGTGGATTCTCGTGTGCCGCTGACCGGTGATCTGTTCGCTCCCGGCATCCTTCGATCCGACCCGGCGATCCGCATCGGCGACTCTGTGCTCGTACGAAAGGACGGGGTTCTCGCCGCGGTGGGCGAAGCCGCTCTCCCCGGTCCGCTGATGACAACGCTCGGTCACGGGCTGGCGGTCCGCATCCGTCACCGGGCGCACGACCCCACCGATACACCCTTGAAAGGGGAAGGACCTGAGCCGCCAGGGCCGGTGGTCTAGCGGTTAGGACGTCGCGCTTACAACGCGGAGATCGACGGTTCAAATCCGTCCCGGCCCATCCCTGGGTAGCTCGAAGGGTGTCGAACCCATGCCCGCAAGACGGGCCAGCCTCTCGATGCCTCTTCGGCTGACGCGACCGGCGTAGTTTCTCCCGGCGCAAATCCCGCCTCAAGACCGGGGGTTATACGCAGTCGGGCGTATTGTCAGGACAGAGGGTGATACCGTCCGGACACGACATGCAGCGCTCCATCCGCTGGCGTGCCGCGATCTTGAGCGGAGTCGTAGCCGCCATCCTGTTGACGAGCCTCGCAGCATCGCTTGTGTCGGGGACCAGTGCACCTGCGCCTGCGCTCGCGTCGCCCTCCGGTAGCGCGACGGAGAGGGCACCCGCGCCGTTGCCCGTCAGCGCTCCGAGCGGAGGTCCCCACCCGGGAACGTTGGATATTTACGAGGTAGCCCCCGGCGGTGCAAAGACCGAGGATCCGTCGGTCGCCTATGACACGGTAAGCTACGAGCCGATTATCAACGTCTATCAGACGCTGGTGGCGTACAACGCTTCCAGCACGTACAACTTCGTCCCTGAACTCGCCACCTGCGTTCCCGGCTCGATTCAGTGCACGGCGCTCTACGGGTCTTCCCTGATTGCGAACAACCTCTCTACGGGCTACCCTCAGTACTTCACGTTCGTGCTGGACTCCAAGGCACGCTTTTACGATCCGCTCAGCGGCGCGAGCTGGCCAGTCTTCCCGTCCGACGTGATGTTCACCTTCGCGCGGACAACGAGCTTCGCCAACCTTCCCGGGGTCGGGGTCACGGGCGGGTGGATTCAGACGCAAGCCTTGGTTCCCTTCGGCAACCCCGCTTGGGACGGTGGAATCCACAACCCCTACAACAACACTCCGGGCAACGTTCTCTCCTCGATGCTGGTCAACGACACGACGTATTGCCCCGCGGCGGCGATGGCCCAGGACGGATGCATCACCTTCAGCGCGAACGGCGGGGGAATGGACTGGCCGTTCTTCCTTGAGCTGGTCGCGGACCCGCTCGGGGCCGGCATTCAGCCGTGCGGCTTCTTCACGTATGTCGGCGCCGGTGTGCCCGGCTTTACGGGGACGAAAGCCGTGAACGGGGACGGGCCGTGCCTGCTTCCCGGCGGTGCGACGAGCACGAGCCAGAGCTCGTTCCAGGTACTACCTATCGACCGTGAGCCCGACCGCGTGGGACGCGCTCCAGTGGTTGGAGCTGTCCAGCCCCGAGACCCCGCAACCAGCGGTGCAATGGTCGATGGTCGGCTCGGGTCCGTACTACACGCAGACGATCAACACGGCGATCGGGTATGTGCTGAAGGCGAACCCGGCCTATTCGGCCCCGACGGGCTGCGCCGGCCAGCCGGGGTGCGAGCCGCTCCCGGGAACCTACCAGGGAACGGTGAACGTGTACTGGGACGAGGACGACAGCCAAGGGATCGCGAACTACCAGGCCGGCCAGGCCGACCTCGCCGGGATCCAACTGCCGGCCCACGTTTCGACACTGAAGACACTCGTCGGGGACGGGAAGGTCGACCTGACCTACATCCCCACGATCTCAATCTTCGTCATGCCGTACAACCTGAACTTCAATGTCAGCGTGACCAACACGATTCCCAATAACCCTGGCACGACCAACGTTCCGGGCGACTTCTTCAGCCAAATCGGCCTCCGTCAATTCATCACTGACGCCTTTCCGTATGCGACGGTCAACACGAGCTTGCTCCAAGCCGGCGGCATTTCCACCGGGTTCGGCTACGGGGGTGCGATTCCAAAGTATCTCGGCAACTACTATTCGTACAACATCTCGTGGCCGGATACGGACCCCATCACCAACCCGAATGTTGTCGGAGGGGCGGCGTGGTGGTGGGCGCAGGCGAACAATGCCAGTTCGCCGTACTACGACAGCGAACTCGCGGCGTGCACGACCTCGAATCCATGCACGTTCCCAATCATAGGCCTGACAGGGTCGACGTACTACGACGGTGCGATCCCCGACCTGATCGGGGAGATCGAGTCGCTCACGGGTGGGCGACTTCAGCCGTATACCTTCACTCCAGGCCTGTATATTCCTCCATACGGTTGTTATTGTAACGGATTCACTCTTTGGAACCTCGGGTGGGCCCCGGATTACCCGGACCCGACCGATTACGTAACCCCGATGTACTTGCCGGCCTCGACGTATACGTTCGGGGACGCGGTCGCGCCCGAGCTGGCCCTCCCGCAGTTCAACGAGCCCTCGTGCCCCTACGTAGGCAACTGGAGCAACCCGAGTGACGCGTGGAAGGCGCTGGTCTACTATCACAACCTGCAGGAGCTTCCGAACGGCTGCCAGGGTGTCGCCTACAACATCTCGACCGCTTGGTATGTGGCGGCCGCCTCGCTAGCGCTCGGCCCCCAGCGGACGCTGGACTACCAGATGGCGAATCAACTCGACTACCTGCTCGCCCTCTGTATCTGGAACTTCCAGGAGACGTTCCCCACGACCTACGCTCCGTGGATCGACGGTGCCACGCTGAACACGAACGTCATGATTGGAGGCGGTGGTGTCAACACATGGTACACCGTCGGGTACACCTCAGGCGTAAAAACGGCGACGTTCGCCGAGACCGGCCTCGCGTCGGGAACATTGTGGTCGGTCAGTGTCGGTGGAACGACGCTGTCGAGCACGACGACGTCCATCAGTGTGCAGCTGGCGACGGGGACCTACACCTACATGATCGGGTTCGCGGCCGGCTACACGGTCTCGCCGGCCACTGGGACGGTCGACCTGACGAGCGGCGGGGCGAACGTCTCAGTCACCTACACGGCGTTCACCTCGGGTGAACCGGCGACTTTCTCCGCGACCGGTCTCGTGACCGGCACCGGCTGGTCTGTCCTTCTCACCGCATCTGCGAGCGTGAACCCTCCGGTGTCGGGCCTCGGCCTGATCTCGACGCAGGCCGAGTCGATCACGATCTCCGTGCCGCAGGGTAACTACAGCTACCAGGCCTCGGGTGCGATTGGTTACTCGGTCTCGGGTCAGAGCGGAACAATCACGGTCGGGGCCTCGGGTGCCTCACAGGTAGTTGTCTACACGCCTACGTTTGGGTTTACTTATGCGATTGTCCTCACCGAAACGGGTCTGGTTCCAGGAGCCACCTGGACGGCGACAGTTATTGGCCAGACGCAGAGCACGACGGCCCCGACACTGACGTTCTTCGTCCAGAACGGGACGTACCGCTACCTCGTAACGGTCCCCGGCTGGACCGCGACCCCCTCGTCTGGGACGTTCGTGGTCAACGGGACGGACCAAAGCCAAGGGACTACGGCCATTGCTCAGACTCTCTCCTTCTTGCGAACATCGTATACGATCACTTTCGTCACGAGCGGGTTGCCCACCACGGCGGCGTCGTGGTCCGCGGCGGTGAACGGCGAGACCGAGACCGGGAGCGGTACCACGCCCAGGTTGGTGTTCACCTTCGTCAACGACACGAACGTCGCTTCCAACTTCACGTTCGTGGTCACACCTCCGGTGGACTACACGGTCTCACCCGAGGGCGGAACGCTCGCCTTCGGACCGGCGAATCTGGTCATCAACCTGACGTTTACCTCGACGCTCGGCGAGCTCACCCTGACGGGCTTACCGACCTCGGGCTACAACCTGTGGGTCAATGGCGTCCAGGTCGTTACCGACGGAACCGTCGGTAGCTACACACGGGACGCTGTGCCAGCGGGAACGGTCTCCTACGAGGTCGTTGCCGACGGGTATTACCCATACTTCAACAACGTGACGGTGACGGGGGGACAGACGACTACCGTTCCGCTCGCTCGGGCCCTGACGCCGGTGGCGACGGGGAGCCCTTACTGGAACTCCTTCAGCACGCTGGCGTACCTGCTGATCGCGGTCCTGGGGATCGTCGTGCTCGTCGTCGCGCTGGCGTGGTGGTTCCACTTGGGACGTCGACCGCCGAAGCACCCGCACGCCGATGCAGGCCCGGCCGCCGAGCTCCCCCCGCGCTCGCCTCCTTCACAGTGAAAGTGTCTCGGGGGGCCCAGTCTTCCGGCGGTTCCACGCACGCCGGCAGCCGTGAACGTCGGCCGCTCCACTCTTAACCTCGGCCGGCTCCGACGCCGGCGTCCATGACCGAGCCAAAGCGGGTGCATCGTGCCGATGCCGCCGCACATACGTCCACGCGCTTCGAGGAACTTCCGCTCCACCCGACGCTACGCCGCGGGGTCCAGGAGATGGGCTACCACATCGCCACCGAGATCCAGAGCCGGGCGATCCCCGAGGCCGTCCTCGGACGCGACATCATCGCGACGGCCCAGACGGGCACGGGCAAGACCGCAGCCTTCCTCCTCCCCATCCTGGAGCGGACCCTTGACCTGCCGCCCGGCCGAATCTATGCGCTGGTGCTCACGCCCACCCGCGAGCTCGTGATCCAGGCTGAGGGATTTCTCCGGCAGCTCAGCCGTTACACCCCCCGTCGGGGAGTCGGGGTCTACGGCGGGGTGGGCATGGAGGGGCAGACACGCGGACTGCGTGGCGGAGCGGAGATCGTCGTCGCCACCCCGGGGCGATTTCTCGACCATTTTCGTCGCGGGCACGTGGACCTCAGGTCGCTTCGGATCCTCGTCCTGGATGAGGCGGACCGGATGCTCGATATGGGATTCCTGCCGGACGTGCGCATGATCCTTTCCCAGCTCCCGCGGGAACGCCAAACGATGCTCTTCTCCGCGACGATGCCGCCGGCGATCGTCCAGCTGGCCCACGAATTCCTGCGCGACCCGCGGATGGTGCATGTCGACCCGTCGACGGTCGCCGCGGTGGGGGTCTCGCACCTCGCGCTACCCGTCCCGACCCAACTCAAGGCCGCGCTCCTGCGCGAGCTTCTCCAAGACCAGATGATGACCAGCGTCCTCGTCTTCACGCGGACCAAACACCGCGCGGACCGACTCGCTCGCCAGCTGGACGACTGGCACATCCCGGTCACCGTGATCCATGGTAACCGCAGCCAGAGCCAGCGGGTCCGCGCGCTCGAAGGGTTTCGGGAAGGAGAGCATCGGGTCCTGGTGGCGACCGACATCGCGGCCCGTGGTATCGACGTCGAAGGCATCAGCCACGTGATCAACTTTGACGTGCCGAACGAGCCCGAGGTCTACGTCCATCGGGTCGGCCGCACCGCTCGCGCTCAGCGCCGCGGGGACGCCATGACCCTCCTCGGCCCGGAGGACGTGGCCGATTTCGCGCGAATCGAGCGCCTCCTCGGTTTCGAGATCCCGCGAGCCCGTATCCCCGATTTCCGCTACGACGCCGCCCCCCTCCTTCAGCCGCTCCCTCATTCGAGCCGCGCGGACGGTCGGGAGGTCCGCGAGGACGGCCGCACCGGCCCCCGCCGCCTCGACGCTCTCAGGACCGCCGCGGCCGACGCTGGTGAAGAGCCGTCCAGCGGTTTCGGGCCTCGAACCCGCGCCGCCTAGGGTAACTCGTCGCCCCCGGTAACATTAAGCGACCCCGATTCCCCTCTGGCCAGCGTCGGAGGGTCGACGATGACGACAACGCCGAAGCCTGCGCGCGAAGCAGCCGAGACTCCCGGGGAGGGGGCCGGCTCGCCCCCGCGGCGGGGAGGAAAGGCATCGGTTCGCATCGTCGCGACCGCCCACCTTCCAACCCGGTTCGGTCATTTCGAGGTCGTGGCCTTCCACAGCCCATCGGACGGCAAGGAGCACGTGGCGCTCCTCCGCGGGGTCGTCGGGGCAGGAGAACGTCCCCGTGCGCCTCCACTCCGAGTGCCTCACCGGAGATACGTTCGGCTCGTTGCGATGCGACTGCCGCGAGCAGCTCGAGCTCGCGCTCAAGGAGATCGACCAGCGACGGCTCGGCGTCCTCCTCTACATGCGCCAGGAGGGTCGGGGGATCGGGCTCGCGAACAAGATCCGGGCCTACCGCCTGCAGGAGGAAGGGCTCGACACGATCGAGGCGAACGAGGCGCTCGGCTTCCGTCCTGACGAGCGGGACTACGAGATCGCCGCCCGCATGCTCGATGCGCTGGACGTGCGCTCGATCGTGCTGCTCTCGAACAATCCCCGCAAGATCGAGAACCTTCGGCTTCACGGTGTACGGGTCGAGGGACGGGTGCCGTTGACGGTCCGGGCGAACCGGCACAACGCCCGTTACCTCGAAACGAAGCGGGTCAAGGCGGGGCACCTCATCGGGCCTGCCGAGCCCGTGCCCGTCCGAGACCAGCTCGACTGCCTGACCTGTAAGCCGGAGAGCGATTGATGGTCCGCGGGCGCTCGAGGGGCGTCCGCACGTTGACCCCATCGAGAGCGTCCCCTCGGGCCACCCGCGGAGCGCGGCCGTGACCTTCGTCCTCCCCGGTGCGTTCGTCCTCGCCTTCGTCATCACGCTGATCGAGATGACCGAGGTCGCGGTCCTCGTCCTCGCGCTGGGGGCCGGAGAGGAGTCCCTGCGTCACGCTGCGACCGGAGCGATCGCCGGGACCGCGCTCGTGGCCGTCGCCGCGCTCTTCGTGGGGAGCGCCGTGAGCGCGATCCCCTCCCAAGAGCTCCTGGCCGCTTCTGCGGTCGTCCTCACCGGGTTCGGCGTTTTCCTCTTTCGCAGCACGCTACGGACCTTTCGGCAAGCCCAAGCGCGCTCCACCGGTGGACCCCCGCCGCCGCGTCGCGCGCCCGTCGTCCACTTCGCGGGCGGATTTACGGTCGGCGTGGTGGAGGCGGTGGAGACCGTGGTCGTGTTGATCCCGATCGCCGCCGCCGGCCAGGGGACCGCCGCCCTCGTGGGGGCCCTCTCGGCCGGCGCGGTGCTCGTGGTCGCGGTGCTCCTCACCCACGAACGGATCCGCAAGATCAAGACGCCTTGGCTCAAGCTCGGCGCCACCGCGCTCGTCTTCACCTACGCTGTCTTCTGGGGCGGAGAGGCGCTCGGGGTGGCTTGGCCGCTCGCGGACCTCTTCCTGATCCCGCTGTTCGTGGCGGGAGTCGTGATCGTTCGTGGAGCGATTGCGTTCCTGCTCCGTCGCCCTTCTCCACCCGCTACAACACCAGCGTAACGGAGGACGCGCACCCTGGGTCGCCTCCCGCCGGCGGGACGGGACTTATAGGGGTCCCGAGTTCGTGCGCCGGGACACCGATGTACCTCTACCTCGTACGGCATGGGCCGGCGGCGGTGCGTGACCCGCGTCGCTGGCACGACGATGCCGGGCGACCGCTCAGCCCGGGGGGAGCGCGGACGACCCGTGCCGCCGCCAAAGCGTTCGCCCGGGAGGCCGGCCCCATTGCCCACATCGCCTCGAGCCCCGCCCGACGAGCGGCCCGCACCGCGGAGATCTGGGCCAGCGTGCTCCCCGGCGACCTCGAGGTCGAGATCTGGCCTGAACTCGACCTGGACCAGTCGGCGGATGCGGTCCTTCAACGCGTCGCGCTAACCTGGGCCGATTCCGCTGGCGGCGTCGTGGTGGGCCACGCGCCCGGGCTCGCCGACCTGATCGGTCTTGCACTCACGGGGGAATCCCTCCCGGTCGCTCACCTCACGAAGGCGGGGGCATGCGCAATCGAGTTTCCTCGACGGATCGCGCCGGGCGCGGGACAGCTCGACTGGCTCTTGACGCGCAAGCAGTGGCTCGCGCGGGTCAAGTAGGGGGAAGGGCACGGCGGGAAGGGCCGGCCTTCTTCGAGTAGAGCGGAAGAACGAGCGCCGAGACATCGGCGTGGACCAGGTCGGGGTTGCGATTCGCGTCGATCAGGTGGAAATGGTAGGGTGCCTCCATCCAGGCGAACTCGCGCCGTAACCGGGCCTGATACTCGAGGAAGCTCTCGAAGCGGTCCGCCGAGATCGACATGTCCATCCCCGACTCCCAGTAGTCAAGGGAGCCGTACTTCGAGATCGCACGATGCATCAGGATCTCCGGGCGCGCGTCCAGGAAGACCACGAGGTCCGGGCGCAGGGCGAATCCGTAGAGCGCCTGGGCCCACTGGCGCGAGGCGCCCCGCACGACAGCGCGCGCCATCAGCGTGTAGATGTAGCGGTCGGCGAGCACGGTGCTCCCGGCGGAGAGGGACGGGAGGATCTTGTTCTCGAGCTGATCGGCGAAGTCGGTCGCGTAGAGGAGGGCCAACGTCGTGGACGAGAGCGTGTGGCCCAGCTTGGCGCGGTCGATCTGCTCGCTCACGAGCGTCGAGCGCCGTAGTCCCGTGTCCACGATGGCATGCCCTTCGATCTCGAGCGACTCCTTGAGCCGCTCGACCTCGGTCGTCCGGCCCGAGGCGTCGGCCCCTTCGATGACGACAAGCTTGCCTCGGATCGGTTCCCCGCGAGTCCCCGGGAGCGCCGTGCCGTACGTCCTATCCTTCATGCTGAAGCTTCGCTCCGGTGGGGAACCCTTGGAGGAGCGGGCGCAGGTCCTCGCGCAGGTCGTGCTGGATCGGCTCGACGGGGCGATGCGCGTCGATCACGACGAACCCGTCGGTGTCGACCATGCGGTCATACTCGCGCTTGAGCCGTCCTTGGAAGCGCTGGTAGCTCTCGGTCACGTCGTCCGAAAGGCCGAGGTCCATGCCGGCCTCGTAGTAGGAGATCTTGAGCCGAGAGGCGATCTTGCGTCGAAGCGTGATGGCCACCGGGACCCGAAAGTAGTAGGTCCGGTCCGCCGGGGAGCGAACTGGTAGAGGTTACGCACCCAGCCCGGGTCGCACCCGCGCGCCGCATCCCGGGCGAAGGCGGTGTAGGAGTAGCGGTCGCAAACGACCAAGTAGCCGGCGCGGAGCGGAGGAAGGATCTGCCGCTCGAACCGGTCGGCGAAATCGGTCGCGTGCAACAGGCTGAAGGTGGTTGGGGTGAGCAGCCCCTTCTTCTTGCCACGTCGGATGGTCCCGCTGACGAGGTCAGAGGAATTCCACTCGGTGAAGAAGACCCGGTAGCCTTGGGACTGGAGCCATTTGCCCAGAAGACGGGCCTGGGTCGACTTGCCGCTCCCGTCCAGTCCCTCAAACACGAAAAGACGGCCGGGGTAGCCCTTCGAGGGTAGGCTCGAGTCAGCCATCGCGGAACCGCACCTCGATGCCGAGCTCCCGCTCCATCGTTTTCCGTGCCTTCTCCAAAGTGCGCGGCGGAAGTGCGGTATCGGGCGGGGTTGTAAAGCTGACGGTGAGCGTCCGCCCTCCGCCGCCGAGCGAGAACTTTGGACCGGCCGGCGCGAGGAGGCCGCCCGCCTGGAGGAGCGCACCAAGCTTGCGGGTAACGTCCGTGTCGCTCGCGCGCAGGATGGGGGTGAGGACCTTCCGCATCCCCGAGGGGAGCGCATCCCCCGCGTGCAAGGCGGCAATCGAGGCCGCGAGGAGGGTCTGACGGTGGCTGAGCCCCCACAAGGGGTAGTTGCGAATGAGGTAGGCCGAGTGATGAGCATGCCGCCAGAGGTCGATCGAAATCCCGGCGTCGTGCATGCGCGCCGCGACCAAGAGCGCGAGGCGCTCGCTCTCGCCCCACTCGAAGCGCTCCGAGAAGAGTTCGAAGAGCTGAAGGGCAAGCTCGGAGACCTCCTCTCCCCGGGCGACGGAGAAGCTGAACCGTTCCGCCGCCGCGGCGACCGAGCGGGTGACCAACTCGACGGCCGACGCGGGCAGAGGCGCCCCAATCGCCTCCAGCGCGATCCCCTCGCGGATCCCGGTCCCGCTCACGACGATCTCGCTCGCCTTCGTGCTCCTGAGCAGTTCGGAGAAGACGACGAGCCCTGCGTCGATCACGTCGGCGCGCTCGCTGCCGATCCCTGGAACGGCGCGTCGTTTCGCCACCGGCAGGTCCGCGATCAGCTCGGCGAGTCCGTCGAGGTCGTGGCTTCGGATCGTGTAGCCGTGCACGCGAGGGATCGGATAGCCGCGAAGGTCGATGGCCGCTCGCGCGATCGCCCGTACCGTTCCCCCCATCGCGAACAGGCGGTAGCCGCTCCCGCCGAAGGCGTCGATCGCGGAGCGGATCGAAGCGCGGGCCTCCTCCCGCATCGCGTCGAGTTCACGCTCGCGGGGGGGGTCATGCTCGACGTGCCGCTGGGTCAGGCGGAGCACGCCGAGGGGGAGGCTCACGGAGTTCGCGAGCGCTCCCGCACGGGTCTCGGCGATCTGAAGGGAGCCGCCCCCTAGGTCGACGACCAGATCGTCGTGGAGCTCCCACGCGCTCGCCACACCCAGATAGCCATAGCGCGCCTCCTCGCTCCCGGTGAGCACGCGGAGGAGTACGCCGCTACTGCGTTCCACCTGGCGAAGGAAATCCGGGCCGTTGGGGGCATCGCGGACGGCGCTCGTCGTCACCGCGAGCGTTCGCGTTACCCCTAGTCCTTCCAGCGTACGGGCGAAGCGCCGGAGCGTCTGGACCCCTCGCTCGAGGGCAGAGGCGTCGAGCGAACCGTCCTCGTGCGTTTCCGAGCCCAGGCGGGGGATTTCCTTGAACTCGAAGATGGGCCGAACGACGAACGCCGGGCTCGTGTCGAAGACAACAAGACGGGCCGTGTTCGACCCTACGTCGATGATCCCGATGGGGGCCGGGCCGTGTGCCGGGGTCCGATCTTCGGTCCGCTCCACCATCGCCCCTCGCAGCCGGCCCACGTTCCAGGGGAAGGGACGCTCGCATAAGTATCCGTCCTTTGTACGCGGCCAAGGACCCAAGGGCTTAGGAGCCGGAACGATTGACGCCCTCGGGAGGCCGGCGCTGCTCGCCACCTCCCTGAGTGATCCAGATGAGCGCGGAGCGTCCGTCGACCCTCTCCGGCGCGCCGCTGAATGCGTACGTCCGCGGCCAGGTCGAGAGGGTCCAAGCTTCCGTCCAGAGGCTCCTTCACCCGGGGCACGCCCGGCCGGAGGCTCTCCACGACCTCCACCGGGACCTACGACGCCTCCGCGTGATTGTCGACTGGCGTAGGAAGCTCAAGCCTCCGGGCAACTCGGAGACGCTGGACGAGCTCGCTCTGCGGCTCCGCCGCATCACGCGGCTCGTCGGCCGCGTGCGGGACCTCGACGTCGAGCTCGCCCTATGGGGGAGCTTTCGTCCCGGCTTACGCGGCTCGTCCGCTAGTGCGCACCGTGCGCTGGCAACCTTTGGCCATCGTCTTCAGGACGACAGCCACACCGGGCGCGAGCTCCTGAAGGCGACGCTCCTCGCCGAGGTGAACGCCGGGTTCTTCGAACGAGTGGGTGCCGCGCTGCACGCCGTCGGTTCGCCCGCATCGGCCCGCGCCCTGGCGAGCGCCATCGCCAAGGAGCGCCGACGGCTGGCCGACCGGGCCGCTCGGATGCGGCGGCGGGCCCTGCGCGACGCGGACGAGGAGCGATTGCACGAGTTCCGGGTGCTCATCCGTCGGCTCCGCTACCTCTCCGACCTCGAGGATCACCTCAATGGACGCTCGAGTTCGACGTTCCCCGCCCGCTACGCGCGCATTCTCCGTCGGTTGGGCGAGCTGCACGACCAGGACGTCCTGGCCGCGCACCTGGACTCCGTCGACCCCGGCCACCGCGCCGAGGCGTGGAGCCGACGCTTCCGAGAGGAGCACCGACAGCTACGAAAGGACCTCCTCAAGGAGATGAAGGACCTCCATCCCCGGCGAAATCTCGGACGGGGACGGCCGGCACGCACCTGACGTAGGAGCGGCAGGCCCTCGCCGGAGCATCGATACTCCCATAGCCCGGATTGACGTCGGTCGAACCGTGCCCGCTTCGGGGGACCTCGCGCTCGCCGGCGGGGTCCGTTCGGCTCTCGGGGAGAGCGGGGCGCTCGGAGCGACGGTCCTTCAGATCGCCCACCGGCTCGAGCGCCCACCGCCGAATGTGGCGGAGGAACTCGAGGCGATGCAGACCCGCGGCGAGGTGCTGAGGATGGGTCGCGGCCTGTGGATCCTCCGCGCCTTCGAGGCCTTGGAAGGTCGTGACGACTTCGAAGACCCCGCGGCGTACGTCGAGCGGTTCGCGCGCGAAGCGGGGATCACGCTCGGCACCTATACCGGGTCGATCACGTTCCGGACCAACGACCGCCTACCCGTCCATCGCTGGTGGCCGTACGTTCAGGGGTACTCGGCCGAGTTTGTTCGGGACCTCGTCAACCGAGAACGCCTCCCGAAGGGGGCCACTATCTTCGACCCTTTCGCGGGGAGCGGGACCACGCTCGTCGAGGCCCGGCGATCCGGGGCCCGTGCCCTCGGCTACGAGCTCCTCCCCCGGCGGCGCTCGCCGCGCGGGTCAAGACGACCTTCGAGCTCGAGCCGGCCGACCTCATCGACGCGAGCGACGCTCTCCTCCGGCAGGCGAGCCGCTCCTCTCCCGCCCCCCTCGTCTTTCTCCGGGAGACTCGTCGACAGTTCAGCCCCTCGTCCCTGGGAGCACTACGGCGGCTTTGCGCGGCGTTACCAAGGGAAGGGCGCCCGTTGAACGACGCCCTTCGACTCGCCTTCGACGCGATCCTCATCCCGTCCAGTCGGCTCCGCCGCTCACCCTGCCTGGGCTATGCGCCGCAACCCCGGCCCACGGTCCCACCGTTCGAGCGGTTCCGCCGAAGCGTGATGGTCATGGCCGAGGATCTCGAGGCCCTCCGCTCGGAACGCGCGCGTTGGGGACCCCCGGCCTCTGTCGTGACCGCAGACGCGAGGCGGATCTCCGTGCCGGCCCGTTCCGTCGACCTCGCCATCACGAGCCCTCCGTACGTCAACGGTCTCGACTATGTGATGAACTACAAGATCGACCTGGCCTGGCTCGGCTACGCATCCTCCTATCACGACCTGGCTCGATTTCGAAGCGCGGAGGTCGCTTGCGACAACCTTCCCCGCTCAGAGACCCGTGCTTTCTTGGGGACCGACCGATTACCCGACCCCTGGCTCAGCGAAATCCTACCGCGGATCCGGGAGAACGTCGCCCGAAAGGGAACCTATCGCCGTGACGACATGCACGGGGTGGTCCACCGCTACTTCGCTGACTTGGCCCAGGTGATGCGGGGGGTCTATCGCGCCCTGCGCCCGGGCGGCCGCTTCGTACTGGTGGTCGGGGATTCGCTCTTGGCGGGGACGTACGTTCCGGGAGACCTCATCACCGCCCGGATCGGGACCCGCCTCGGGTTCTCGATACGGTCGGTCGACGTCGCTCGCGTCCGGCGCTCGGGTCAGCGGCGCCACTTCCGGCTACGGGAGTCGGTCGTCGCCCTCGAGCGGCCCCGTTCGGGTCCCGAGTAGAGAGCCTGCGCCTCGAGGCAAACGCTTACGTAGCGGTGGCCGGCTCGTCGGGGCGAATACGAAGGGACCGATGCCCATCCGCGAGCCCGAACCGCGCTTTCTCGAGCCTCTCTTGGGCATCGTGTTCGACCTGGACGGTACGCTCGTCCTCTCCCGCCACGATTTCTATCGAATGCGCCGTGAGGTCATCCAGATCTCCCAACGCTACGGAGTGAACCCGCAGCATCTCTCGGTCGAGATGCCGATGCACCGGATCCTGGAGCTCTCTCGCGAGGAGATCCGTACTTCGGGAGCCGCCGACACCCTGTTGCTCCGCTACGAGACCGACTTCCACAAGAAGGTCGACGAGATCGAGATGGAGGCGCTCGAGAGAACCGTCCAACGCCCCGGCGCCCAGGAGCTCGTTCGAGGGCTCGCGGCGCGCGACTTCCGCATCGGCCTCCTCACGCGCAGCTCCGAGGCGTTCGCTCGCGCCGCGCTCGCTCGCACGGGTCTCGCTGAGTACTTCCCTTTTCTACGTTCGCGCAGCTCCCCGGCTCCCGCGAAGCCGTCCCCCGAGGCGCTCTTGCACCTCCTTAGGGAGATGAAGGTCCCACCGGGCCACGCGCTCTACGTCGGGGACCACCTCATCGACGCCGAATGCGCGACCAGCGCGCAGGTGCGGTTCTACGCGGTCATGCCCGATCCCAGCGAGACGACCGCGGGGACGATGACCGTCGACCGATTCCTCGCCGCGGGAGCCGAGGCGATCGCTCCCGACCTGTTCGAGCTCGCGCGACAGCTTCGGGTGGCGATGCCTCAGACCGACCCGCACCGAGCGATCGTGCCGCCCCGGCGTTGAGCCGGCTATAGGTACTCTGCGTAGGCGTGGATCACGGCCCGCTCGGCGCTGGCCCACGCCTCCGGGATCTGGTTCCAACCGCTCTTCTGGTCGCCGACACAATATAGCCCACGGATGACGGAACCGTCGGCGTCGGCGAGGACGCGAGAGTCGCTATCGGTAGCCACGTACCCTTCCGGGTCGATCCGCGCACCAAGGGAGCGGGGGATCGCCTGGTGCTGGTCGTACCACGGGAGCGCGCAGAACCCCAGGTCGAACTTCCGTTGACTGCCGTCGGCGAACTTCACGTGAAACTGCTTCTCCCGGATCCCATCGAACTCGACGATCTCGAGAGAGCTCGTGACGATTCCCGCGTCGCTCAGCGCCCGGAGGAGCTCCGAGCGTTCGGGCTCCCCTAGGCCGTCGAGAAGGGGCTTACCGTGGGAGAGGAGTTCGACCTCCCGCGGTTTAAAGTGCAAGAGCTCGAGCGCGGTCCGGGCCGCGAACGCGTCGTCCCCGATGACGGCGACCGACTTTTCCGGGAGGGTGTGCCCGTCGCACAGCACGCAAAAGTCGACGATTCCCTGATTCGCCCAGGGGAAGATGGGGTCGATCTTCCCTTGAACGATCGGGATCCGGTCGACGACCCCCATGGCCAGGATCGCGGCGCGACCCTGCGCGTGGTGCGAGTTCTTCAACCAATCGAAGTCGACCCGGTAGCGTCCGTCGCCCTCCGCGGTCATCGCGGTCGCCGTCGCTGGCGTGACGTAGGTCACACGGTCTTCCACGTGCTTGAGCGCGGCGATCTGGAGGTCCAGCAACTTGTGGCCTGAGATACCGTCGGGGAACCCCGGGATATTGTCCATCTTCGGAGCATAGTACGAACGGCTGTACTTCGGGCCGCGGTCGACGATCAGGGCGGTGTACTCGAGGAGCGCGGCCTTCAGCGCGGCGGTGAGACCGGCGTGCCCGCCCCCCAGGATGACGAAGTCGTACTCCTCCTTCAGGCGAGGGAAGCCCGGCACGACCCGCGCAGGACCTGCGAGCTATTTCGCCCCTCGCGTCGCGAGCGAGGCGACCGGAACGCACCGGAGGGCGTGTCCACGGCGTAAGACTTATGATGCGAACGTTTTCTGGAAAGCGTTGGGTTTCCGCGTCCGTGCCGTCCGAGCCCGAAAGGGTCGAGCTCGGGGGAACTCTATTACTAGAGGATGGGACCCGCTTCGACGGGACCGGCCTCGGTCACGCCACGCGCCGGGTCGGCGAGGTCGTCTTCACGACCGGAATGGTCGGCTACCCTGAATCGCTCACCGACCCATCGTTCCGAGGGCAGATCCTCACGTTCACCTACCCGTTGCTCGGGAATTACGGAGTTCCGGACCCTAAGGCGCGGGACGCGAGCGGCCTCCCGCTCCATCGAGAGTCCGAAGGCGTACAGGTTCGGGGCGTCATCGTCCGGGGGACGACCCGCCCGAGCCACTGGCGGAGCGTAGAGTCCCTGGACACTTGGCTCGACGCCGAAGGAGTCCCGGCGATCCGGGGCGTTGATACCCGCCGTCTCACCGAACACTTGCGCAGCGAAGGGGTGGTTCGGGGCGTCGTCGACGTCGGCCCCGCCGATCGTCGCCCGCCCACCGAGGAGCTCCTGCGAGCGATCCGGGACGCCCCGGCGTACGCCGAAGAAGATTACATGGCCGAGGTCAGCCCGCGGACCCATTCGCTCCTGGGGCCCCCTCGCGTCCCCTTGGTCGCTGTCCTCGACTGTGGGATCAAGACGAGCATCCTTAGGGCGCTCCTCGACCGCCGGCTCGCCATCCTTCGGCTCCCGTACGACCACGAGGTCCCCGAGCGCTTCGAAGGCCGGCGCGTCGCGGGCGTCCTGGTCGGGAACGGTCCCGGCGACCCCGAGCGGCTGAGCGCGACGATCGAGGAACTCGGGCGACCCACGGTCCGATCGCTCCCGACCCTCGGCATCTGCCTCGGTCACCAGCTCCTCGCGCTCAGTCGCGGCGGCCGCACCTTCAAGCTCAAGTTCGGGCACCGCGGCCAGAACAAGACGGTCAGTTTTCCGGACGGACGCGCGATGATCGTGAGCGAGAACCACGGCTACGCGGTCGACCCCTCCTCGCTCCAGACGACCGGGCTCAAGCCGTGGGCGATGAACCCGGACGACGGTACCCTCGAGGGGATCCGGGACCGCGCGGGGCGAACTTGGGCGCTCCAAGGCCACCCCGAGGGCCACCCCGGTCCCCAGGAGGCCGGCTTCGTCTTTGACGAATTCGCGTCCAAGCTCCGACGGAGGTCGGCGTGACGCTCACCCTCCCGAAGAAGGTGCTTCTCCTCGGCTCGGGGGCGCTCAAGATAGGAGAGGCCGGAGAGTTCGATTATTCCGGAAGCCAGTGCCTCAAAGCCCTCGAAGAGGAGGGGATCTACTCGATTGTCGTCAACCCGAACATTGCCACGCTCCAGACCGACCCTCCCCGTTCGGGTCGGGTCTACTTCCAGCCGCTGGTTCCTGAGTTCGTCATTCCCATCCTCGAGGCGGAGCGACCGGAGGGGATCCTGCTCAGCTTCGGGGGCCAGACGGCGCTCAACTGCGGGATCGGGCTCGCCGACCGCGGCGCCCTCCGCGCGAGCCGCACGAACGTGCTCGGCACCCCGCTCGCCGGCATTCGTGCGACCGAGGACCGTGCGAAGTTCGTCCGCGCGATGACGCGGGCTCATGTCCCCACGCTCCCGAGCCACGCGGTCTATTCCCTCGAGGAGGCGAAAGCCGCGGCGAAAACGATGGGCTACCCCGTCATGGTCCGGGTGGCCTACACGCTGGGAGGCAAGGGCGGGGGGATCGCGCACGACCCCTCCGAGCTCGTCGAGGTGGTCGGCCGGGGACTTCGCGCGAGCCCGGTCGGCCAGGCCCTCCTCGAGCGCTACGTCGGCGAGTTCAAACAGCTCGAGTACGAGGTCGTCCGTGACCGGCGAGGGAACTCGCTCACCGTCTGCAACATGGAGAACGTCCTCGGGATGCGGGTGCACACCGGGGACAACATCGTCATCGCCCCGAGCCAGACGCTGGACGACGCCGAATACCAGATGCTCCGCCAGGCGGCGCTCCGCGCCGCTCGGACCGTGGGCATCGTGGGCGAGTGCAACATCCAGTTCTGCCTGAATCCCACGAGCGCCGAGTACTACGCGATCGAGATCAACGCCCGCCTCTCACGGTCGAGCGCGCTCGCGAGCAAGGCCACGGGCTACCCGCTCGCCTACATCGCCGCCAAGCTCGCCCTCGGCTACACCCTCCCCGAGCTCAAGAACCGAGTGACCGGTGTGACGACCGCCTGCTTCGAGCCGGCGCTCGACTACGTGGTGGTCAAGCACCCCCGCTGGGACCTCGACAAGTTCCCCCGGGCCGACCGGCGCCTCGGTCCCTCGATGAAATCGGTGGGCGAGGTGATGGGCATCGGTGCGTCGTTCCCGGAGGCCCTCAGCAAGGCGGTTCGGATGTGCGACCCGCGCTCGGACCTGCTCCCGCCCACCGAACCCCGCGCCACCGGCGCCATCCTCGCCGACCTCGCCGCGCCAACCCCCGAGATCCTCCACCGCGTGCTCGAAGCGCTCCGCGCCGGGGTCGACCGAGCCACGATCGCTCGGGTCTCCTTCATCGACCCGTGGTTCATCGACCAGCTCGCCCTCATCGAGGAGGCGGACCGGGCGCTCCGCGCTCTGCGCGCTAGCCCCGTCGGTCCGGCGGTCCTTCGGGAGGCGAAGGAGCTCGGCTTCTCCGACCGCGCGATCGCCCGCGCCCTCCGCCAGGACGAGGAGGTCGTGCGCGCGGAGCGCCTGAAGCACGGTATCCGCCCTCGCGTCCGGATGATCGACACGCTCGCGGGCGAATGGCCCAGCCGAACGAACTACCTCTACCTCACTTACCGTGCGGACGCGGACGACATCCTCCCATCGCCACCCGGCTCGGTCCTCGTTCTCGGCGCCGGCCCCTACCGCATCGGCTCCAGCGTGGAGTTCGATTGGTCGACCATGAACCTGGTCGACGGACTGAAGGCGGAAGGGGTCCCGTCCGTCGCGGTCCTCAACTCGAACCCGGAGACGGTTTCGACCGACTACGACCGCTCCGACCGTCTCTATTTCGAGGAGATCACCCTCGAACGGGTCCGGGACATCCAGGAGTTCGAGCGGTTCGAAGGGGTCGTTACCTGCGTCGGGAGCCAGCTCGCGCAGAACCTGACCCCGCTGTTGGCAGCCTGCGGCATCCCCATCCTCGGCACCGCTCCGGCGTCGATCGACGCCGCCGAGGACCGCGCACGGTTTTCCCAGTTCCTGGAGCGCAAGAAGATCCCTCAGCCGCCCTGGCAGGCGTTCGCGACGGGAGAATCGGCGAGCGGGTTCGCCGAAGAGGTAGGCTACCCGGTCCTCGTCCGGCCCTCCTACGTGCTGAGCGGCCAGGCGATGCGGGTGATCTACGGCCGGCAGGACCTCGCCCGTTTCCTCTCCGAAGCAGCGCGCGTCTCCCCCGAGTACCCGGTCGTGGTCACGAAGTTCGTAGAGGGGGCGAGCGAGATCGAGCTCGACGCGATCAGTGATGGCCACGCGGTGCTCGTCGCCGGTATCCTCGAGCACGTCGAGCAAGCCGGGGTCCACTCAGGCGATGCGATCTTCTGCCTTCCTCCGCGGAACACTCCGGCCCGCGTACAGGCCGACCTCGTGAAGGCCGCCGAGACCCTCGCCCACGCGCTCGCCATTCGAGGACCGTTCAACGTGCAGTTCCTGGTGAAGGATGGCGCCTACCAGATCATCGAGCTCAACCTGCGGGCGAGCCGGTCGCTTCCGTTCCTGGCGAAGGCGACGGGCGTCCCGCTCCTGAGAGAGGCCGCCCGGGCGATGCTCGGTCGACCGCTCACCCAGGAGGGGTTGGCCCCACTCCCGGCCGGACGCTGGGGAGTCAAGGTTCCCCAGTTCTCCTTCTTACAACTGAGCGGGTCGGACCCGCTGCTCGGGGTCGAGATGCAGTCGACCGGAGAGGTCGCCTGTTTCGGAGCGAGCTTCTCGGACGCGCTCGTCAAGGCTCTTCTGGCGACCGGGGTCCGCCTCGTTCCCGCCCGCGGGACCGCCTTTGTGAGCGTCGGAGGTCCCGAGCTCAAGGAGAAGCTCCTTCCGATCGCCCAGCGCCTGAAGTCGATTGGGATCCGTCTCGCCGCCACCGAGGACACGGGGGCGTTCCTCGCCGAACGGGGGGTGAGCGGGGTGACCGTCCTCTACAAGGTCAGCGAGACCCAGCGCCACCCCAACGTGCTGGAGGCGCTCGACTCCGGAGCGATCGACCTCATCCTGAACGTTCCGAGCTCGCTCACCCAGGAGAAGCTCGAACGGATGCTGGAGGACGAGTACGTCCTGCGCCGGCGTGCGATCGAGCTGGGGATCCCGCTCTTCACGAGCCCGGAGGCGTTCAGCGCCTACGTGGACGGGCTCGCTTGGCTCCGCGAGCACCCTCTCTCGGTCGAGGCGCTCTACGGTTCTAAGGAGCCCGCCACGCTGCCGCCCGCGGTCCAGCCCCGCGCGGTCGTCCCGCGCACCGCGCGACGCCGGCGACGATGAACGAGAGTGCCACCGGTCGGACCCCGCCTAGATGGGGAACTTCGTGAGAGTATACTCGGGGACGAGAGTCGAGGTGTCCACGACATCCGGTATGGACCGGATCTGGTAGGTCACGAAGTCGAGGACGTGGCGCTTCCGGGCTGGATCGGGTGGGAACTCGAGCACGACGAAGACGTCCCAGTCCCCGGTGAGGAAGTGAAGCTCTTTGACCTCCCTAAAGGCAACGAGCGCCTCCCGGATCTTGTCGAAGTCGCCTCCCTTGATCTTGAGATAGGTGAACGCCCGAGTGTTGACGAGGTCGGCGGGCATGATCTCGCACAGGCGCTCGTCGGTGAAGGAGCTCGGGCCTTCGATGCGCCGGCCCCGGGCGTGATGAGCGCCGGCAAGTGTTGGACCCCCTTCAGCCGCTCGGCGACCAGCCGTTCTAGTCGCCCCGCCTTTCCGATGTCGACTATGGTGAGGTGGTAGCCCCGGCGCTTGGCGATGTCCTCGGTGATGGCCAGGCAGCGCGCCTGGTCATCCGATAGGAAGAAGACCGACTCATCGGCGATCGCCTGGTCCATGGTCGCCCCACGCGTCTCCACGGTTCCGGGTACCGGTGCGGTTCCGACCGAAGCCGAGGGGGGGAGTGCGGATTGTCGGTAGAAGGACGTGACCGCTTTCTTTGATTCGACGTAGAGCGTGAGCTCACGGTTGGATGCTCCGGCCATGTTCACGAGTCGATGCCGACGGGGCTATTTAATCCACGGTAGGAGAAGAACGCTCCCCGTCCTAACGGACGAGGAGCGAGGAAAGGGTTCCCGCTCGTGCCGGGGTCGCCGGCCTAGTAGCGCTTGTAGCTGTCCGAGCGCTCGCGCCCGCCGCCGCCACCGCCGGACGAGCCCCCACCGTAACGGGAGGAACCTCCGCCGTAGCCGCCGCCACCGCCACCGCCGCCCCGGTAGCCACCGCCGCCACCGCCACCATAGGATCGGCGCTCGCTCTCGAACTCTTGCTGGCTCATGTCGAGGCTCTGGTTGACCTCGGCGATCGCCTCGGTCGACTTCGTGAGGTTACCATAGCGCCCCACGTTGAGGCGCATGTGGCCTCGGACCAGGCTCACGTAGCCGTTGTCCACCAGGACTACCTCGTCCTTCGCTATCGAGCCGATCTGCTCGTTCCACAAGGACAGGATGATCGTCGCCGTCTCGTCGCCGACGACGGCCTCCGCCACCTTCCGTGGGTCGCCGAATTTGCCCATTACTTCCTTGGACTCTCCGACGCTGACCACTTTGGCCATTACGTTCACTTGCTTCGAGCTCGGCGTCAGGTCTCGCACTTTCGTCAGGGTTTTCTCCATGTCGTTTGCCTCTTCGCTTTACGCGTTTCCTTTCGTTGGTTACCGATGGCCCCTGACGCTCGCGCGAACAACCAGTTCTAAAATTAGTACGGGCGGGACGCTCGATAACGCTCGGGGCTCTCGGATTCCTTCACCCATTCCACGTAAGCCCATCTATTTAAAGATAGTGGCCGGCACGGGAGGAGCTCGTCAGTCGGGCCTGGGCGCCTGAGTGACGATCAGGCTCTGGGCCGAGTCATAGACCTTCTCCCGGGCCTTTGCGTGCTGGCGGTAGAAGGCATGGACGCGTTCGATCAGCTCCCCTTTACAGTCCCCACACAGGAGCGCGCCCGAGCGACAGTCCCGCGTCACCTGTTCGAACTTCTCCTGGCTGTCGGCGAACCGGGTGCGCCAGAGCGCCCAGATCGAGCAGATCTCTGGGGTCGCTCCTAGCCGCCGCTGCTCCTCGACGGAGGCACGGCCTCCCGTGAAGGCGCGCCGGAGCTTCCGCTCGACCACCTTGGGGGGGTCGTTGAGGAAGAGGGCGTTGTCCACCTCGTTCCCCGTGGTCGACATCACCTCTTCGCCGAGGAGGCCGGGGATCATTTGGCTGTGGATGAGCGCCGGCTTTGGGTAACCGAGCGGTTCTGCGATGTCGCGGGTGACGCGAAAGTGGGGGTCCTGGTCGATCCCGCAGGGGATGAGGCACGGGACCGTCCTCCCGGACTCCCAGGAGGGGTAGAAGCACGGCACTGTCTGGAGGGCGGTGTAGAAGACGAGGCCGATGTTGGTGCTCGGTGGGAAGCCGAAGACCGCCTTCACGGTGGAGTAGGGGATCTTTCGGGCCACGCGGATCGCGAGCGGGTAGAGCGCCGCGATCGAGCGGGAGTCGAAGAACACCCGGGTCTTTTTCGGGTCGAATCCGAGGGCGAGGATGTCGACCAGGTTCTCGTAGCCCCACCGGATGGTCTCCTCTCGGGTGAGCTTGCTCCGCGCCCAAAACTTCTCGTCGTCCGTGATCTGGATGTACATCGGTACGTCGAGCTTTTCCTGAAACCACTGGCAGAGCGCGAACGGAACGAGGTGGGAGAGGTGGAGCGGCCCCGAGGGCCCCCGCCCCGAGTAGAGGAAGAACGGATCGCCCCGTTCGTATTGGTCGAGGACCTGCTCGAGGTCTCGGTGGGAGTAATAGATGCCCCGGGAGAGGAGGGGGTGGAGCGGCCCATGCGTGACCGACCTCAGCCGCTCGAGGAGCGGCTCGGTGATCTCCTGGGTACCGAACTGCTCGCGCAACCGGGCATAGTCGATCCGCCCCTTGACCTCATAGGGGGTGACGATGAATTCCGGTTTCTCAGCCACGGCCCAACCGTGCGGGCCACGCGTCCGGAGCCTTTAGACCACCGCTAGGGAACCCCCTCACCATGCGGCCCTCCGTTACCCCCGCCCGGCCACCGTTAAGTAGCCGACACTAATCCGCGCCGGTCCATGTCACGCATCCACTCGAGCCGCAAGGGCCGCTCGGGTTCCCATCGACCCTATCCGCTCACGAAGCCGGCCTGGGTCACGGCGACCCGGGAAGAGGTCGTCGAGCAGGCGGTCAAGCTCTCTAAAGGGGGTCTTTCCGGCGCCCAGGTCGGCGAGGCGCTCCGCGATAGCTATGGTGTCCCATCGGTGAGGGCCGTCGCGGGGGAGAGGCTTTCTGAGCTCCTCAAGGCGAACGGGATCCAGCCCGACCTCCCCGAGGACCTTCAGGCCCTCCTCAAGAGGGTCGTTCACCTTCAGCGCCATCTCGCGACGCACCCGAAGGACAACGCGAACCGCCGAGGGCTCTCGCTGATGGAGTCGCGGATCCGCCGGCTCGCCCGCTACTACCGCCACCGTAAGGTCCTTGCGGAGACCTGGCACTACTCGGCCGCGACGGCCGCGCTCCAGGTGGAGTGATGGCCTCGGGGCCGGAGCGTTTCGTCTCCGACCCGCGCTACGGGGAGGAATTCGCGCGGGCCCGCGACCTTCTCCTGAACCACCCGGGCCGCTGGCGGGTCATCTACCATTACGACGGGGATGGCATCGCGAGCGCGTCGAGCGCGCTCCGTGCGCTCGCCCGGCTCGGTTACCCTGCCCAGGCGACCTCGCTCCTCGGCGTCGAGCGCGATCGGATGGCCGAGCTGCTCCATACGACCCACGGACCGGTGCTGGTCGTCGACACGGGAGCGAGTTGGCTCGACCTGTATGCGTCGCACCCTCACCCGGTCGTGGTCCTCGACCATCACCGCTACCCTGTTCCCGCGGCCCTCGGTGAGCGTGTCGCGCTCGTCAACCCTCTCGACTGGGGCGTTGACGGCATGAGCGAGATGTGCGCCGCGACGCTCACCTGGCTCTTCACGATCTTTCTCGACCCGCGCAACTGGGACAATGCCCCGTGGGGCCTCTCCGGTGGGATCGCCGACCGCCAGCATGTCGGCGGCTTCCGCGGGCTCAACCAGCAGCTGGTCGACGAGGCCGTGAGTCGGTCCCTGGTCGAGCCCGGGCGTGGGCTCGCGCTCTACGGGAAGGACCTCGTGGACGCAATCGTCCACAGCATCGACCCCTTCTTCCGAGGGCTTTCGGGCCGGCCCGACGCCGTGCGGGCGTTCCTCAAGGGGCTGGGCCTGGATGGGGCGAGGCCCGTCTCCGCGCTTCATCCCGAGGAAGTTACGCAGCTGGGCATGGCGCTCAAGGACCGACTGACCTCCGCCGGGGTCCTTCCGGAGTTCGTGGCGATGGTCGACCCACCGCGATGGACGATCCCCTCCCTCGGCCTGGACGCGGAGGAGCTATCGAACCTCCAGAACGCCTGTGGCCGCGCGGGCCACCCGGGGACGGGGGTCGCAATCGCCCTCGGCGACCCGTCAGCTCTGGAATCCGCGCGGTCGGCCGAGCAGGCGTGGCGCCAGGGAATCCTCGCGGGCCTCGTACGGCTAGAGGAGGGAGGGCTAAATTCGATGGGCGCCCTTCAATGGTTCGAGAGCCCCGACACCACGCTCGCGGGCACCCAGGCTGGGATGGCGATGAACTACCTCCTCGATCCGGAACGCCCCGTCTTCGTCTTTTCTTCTTCCACGGAAGGTCCTACCAAGGTCTCCGCCCGAGCCACCACGCGTCTCGTGGCGCGGGGGCTCGACCTCGCGAGCGCCTGCCGCATCGCCGCAGCCGAGGTCGGCGGAGAGGGGGGCGGGCACCGCGTGGCCAGCGGAGCGACCATCCCGGGTGGGTCCCGAGACGCCTTCCTCGCGGCGTGCGACCGGGAGGTCCGCGGCCAGTTCGCGGCCCATGACTCGGGCGGGGGCCGACCGTGAGCGCGAAGGCCCCGCCCCGTCTCGATGCGCCGCCGCCCCAGGACCGGATCCGCGAGCAGCCGCTCGAGCGGGAGATGCACCGCTCCTACATCGATTATGCGATGAGCGTGATCATCGGCCGAGCGCTGCCGCTCGGCCGTGACGGGCTCAAGCCGGTCCAGCGCCGGATCCTCTGGTCGATGTGGGAATCCGGTGCGACCCACGACAAGGCCTACCGTAAGAGCGCGCGCACCGTCGGGGATGTCCTCGGCAAGTACCACCCTCACGGCGACCTCTCCGTCTACGACGCGCTCGGTACGCATGGCCCAACCGTTCAGCCTGCGGTACCCTTTGATCGACGGCCAGGGGAACTTCGGGTCGATCGACGGGGACTCCGCGGCCGCGATGCGCTACACCGAGGCGCGGTTGAGCCCCCTCGCGGAGGAGATTCTCCGCGACATCGAGAGCGAAACGGTCGACTGGACCGACAACTTTGACGGGTCGCTCAAGGAACCCAACTGGCTCCCCTCCAAGGTTCCCAACCTGCTCGTGAACGGTTCGGCGGGAATCGCCGTCGGCATGGCGACCAACATGCCGCCGCACAACCTCGGCGAGGTTGTGGACGCGCTGCTCCTCCTCGTACGTCGCCCGGAGACGTCGTTGGACGAACTGATGAAGGTCCTCCCCGGCCCGGATTTCCCTACCGGAGGCTGGCTCTCCCAGGAAGGGATCCGGGAGGCGTACCAGACCGGCCGCGGGATGCTGCACTTACGGGGAAAGGCGGAACCTCGGGAGCGGGAAGGACGCGACGAGATCGTGATCACGGAGATTCCCTACGAGGTCAACAAGGCGTCGCTCCTCCAGCTCATCGCTGACCTCGTGAAGCAGAAACGGCTCGATGGGGTCACCGACCTGCGGGACGAGTCCGACCGCGAGGGGACGAGCGTGGTCCTCGAGCTTCGCCGCGACGTTCCGGCCGAGATCGTGCTCAACCGGCTCTACGAGCACACTCCGCTCGAGACGAGCTTCGGCGTGATCAACCTGTGCATCGTCAATGGCCAGCCGCGGGTCCTTCCGATCAAGACGCTGCTCCAACTGCACATCGACCATCGCCGCAATGTCCTGACCCGGCGCACGCAGTTCGAGCTCCGCAAGGCGGAGGAGCGGCTCCACCTCCTCGAGGGATTCCTGACCGCCATCGACCACATCGACGAGGTGATCCGGATCATCCGCCGCTCCAGGGACACGCCGGCCGCCGAAGCGTCCTTGATGGGCAAGTTCCTGCTCTCGAGCGAGCAGGCGAAGGCGATCCTCGACATGCGCCTCGCCCGATTGACCGCGCTCGAGCGCGAGTCGATTCTGAAGGAGAAGGAGGAGAAGGAGGCCCTTATCCGGCGCCTGAAGGCGATCCTCGCTTCGCCCAAGGAGCTCGACCAGCTCATCATCGTTGAGCTGGGGGAGCTCAAGACGAAGTTCGGCGACGCTCGACGCACCCCCATCGTTCCGGCGTTCACGGCGCGCACGTTGGAGGACCTCATCCCGGACTCGCCCGTGGTTGTGCTCGTCACCCGGGATGGCTACATCAAGCGCCTCCCGCTCGAGCAGTACCGGCGCCAGCGCCGCGGCGGCCGCGGCCTCGTACAGATGGAAACGAAGGAGGAGGACTTCATCATCCGCACGTTCGTCACGCGCACCCACGACGACGTGCTCTTCTTCACGAACCTGGGGCGCGTCTACGAGCTGAAGGCCTACGAGCTCCCCGAAGGAAGCCGCCACTCCAAGGGAAAGGCCGTCATCAATCTCCTTCCCCGGCTCAAGGAAGGCGAGCGGATCCAGACGCTGCTAGCGGTCCGCAACCTCGAGACCGAGGGCTCGCTCCTTTTCGCGACCCGACGTGGGATCGTCAAGCGCACCGGGCTCGACCAGTTCCAGAACATCCGCACGAGCGGGATCCAGGCGATCCTGCTCGAGGAGGGGGACGAGCTCGTCGACGTCGCCTTCATCGATAACCCGGAGGTCGAGGTGATCTTGGCGACCCGGGCCGGGCAACTCGTTCGATTCCGTCTCTCCGATGTGCGACCGATGGGCCGGGCGACCTACGGTGTGATCGGCGTACGATTGAGCGACGCGAAGGACGACCACGTCGTCATGATGGCCCCGGTCAGCCCTCAGTTCCCGTTCCTCCTTTCCCTGACCACCGCTGGCTACGGCAAGCGAACCCCGATCGACGAGTACCGCCGGACCCAACGTGGCGCGAAGGGGGTCCGCACGATCGCGACCGGCGGCCGTAATGGTTCCGTGGTCGCGGTCCTGCCCGCCACCGAGGACTCCGAGGTCCTCGTGACGACGCAAGGAGGAATCACGATCCGCGCGCCGGTCGGCGGCATCCGCTCACAGGGACGCAGCACGATGGGCGTGCGTGTCATCCGGTTGGACGAGGGGGATAGCGTGCGCGACGCGGTCGTTCTCGCGAGATCGATCGACGCGGACGCGGAGCTCCCGGACGCGGGCCCACCGGGAGGGAACGAGACCCCTCCACCGGCCGACCCAGAGGAGACGGCCTCAAAGGAAACGGAGGAAGAGGGAGATGCGACACCACCCGAGGGCGACGCGTAACCCCGTCCTTCTCTGCCCGCAATGCCGCTCGGCGCACGTCGTCTACGAGGCGGGCCTCATCACGGGCCAGGTCTATCACTGTCTCGACTGTAACTACGTCGGCTCCTTCATCATCGAGATGGACGAGCCGAACCCGAACGCGCCCCCCGCCGACCCGAAGTAGGTCAGCCGTCCCACTCCTCCGGCCCTTCGAGCGACGGCATGCGCGCCCGCTCGAGCGCGTGGGCCTGCGCGACCAGCGCGAGCGCGCGGACGGTGGGCTCCACGTCGTGGACGCGGACGAGCTCCACCCCCTGCATCGCGGCGAGGACCGCAGCCGCGATGCCGGCCTCGCCCCGGCCCTCGGCCGGCGCCCCGCCCAGCGTCCAGCCCAAGAACGATTTGCGCGAGGCGCCGACCATGACCGGATAGCCCAGACTGCGGAACTCGCCCGCATGCAGGAGCAATTCCAAGCTCTGCTCGGGGCTCTTACCGAACCCGAGGCCAGGGTCGACGATCAGGCGATCGCTCGGAATGCCGTCCGCGACGGCGCGGTCGGTCGCCTCCGCGAGGGCCGCGAAGACCTCGCCCCGCAGGTCGGCGTAGTGAGTATCCTTCTGCATCGTCGCTGGTGTCCCGCGCATGTGCATCACGATCGCCGCCGCGCCGCTCTCGCGGACGACACGACGCATCTCGGCGTCGGCGAGACCGCTCACGTCGTTGACGATGTCCGCGCCCCGCGCGATGGCACGTCGGGCCACCTCCGCGTGCCGTGTGTCGATGCTCAACGGAACGGAGATCCGGCCGGCCAGCGCCTCCAGGACGGGCTCGACCCTCCGCCACTCCTCCTCAGGGTCGAGCGGAAGCGCATCGGGTCGAGTCGACTCGCCCCCGACGTCGACCACGTCGGCCCCCTCGGCGACCAGCGTGAAGGCGTGGGCCACCGCCTCCTTCGGGTCCAGGAACCGACCTCCATCGCTGAAGGAGTCCGGCGTCACGTTGAGAACGCCCATCACCCGAGGGCGGTCGCCCACCGACAGGCTTCGGTGAGCGCCCGCAACGAGCCGAGGTCCGCGCCTAAGGTAGTGGGCCAGGGCCCCTTCGATCTCGTCGGCGGCCTGCGCGAGGCGGAACGGCTGGCGCCGAAGCTTGGCTACGAGCCGGCGGTACTGGCTTATGGTCGCCAGCACGACCACTCCGCTCTCGGCGACCGAGTGGTCCGCGATACCCCGGGCGTGCGCCGTATCGGCTCCGACCGCGAGGGCCTCCTGCTTGAGGAGCGGCGACGCCTTGAGCGACACGCGGTCGAGCCAGATGGGATAGATCCGGCCCTTGCGGGTCATGATCCCGACCCCTTCAGGGTCCGATTCGGTCCGCATGATCTCCAGTGCCAGGTCGCCGGCCGACCGTATCTCGAGGACCCGGGCGCCGAACCGGTGGCGATCGCGGGCAGGCTCCGGCATCGTCACGCGAGCGCCCCGGCGCCCCTTAACCTCACGGGCGTCCACCGTCGCCTTCTTCCCCGAGAGCGATTTGCTCACCGCGTGAGCGTCGGTCGGGTCGTCGCCATCGAGGGGGCCTCGGCATCGGGAAAGACCACTATCGCCCGCCGACTCGGGCGGTTGCTCGATGCGGTCGTCCTAGAGGAGGCCTACGTGCGGCTCCGGCCTCGTCCCTCGCTCACCTACTCGAGTGGACGGGCCCTCCACCGACTGGAGCGCGACCTGCTCGATGCGGAGGCGGCTCGCTGGAAGGAGGCTACGCACGCCGTCGCCGAGGGCCGGCTCGCGCTCATGGACACGGGCCCCTTCGGCCCCCTCACGTACACCTACGGCCTGGTCCGGGAACGGGAAGCTTCGGCCGCCGTCCTGCAATCCCTCTTGCGCCGCGCGCGTAGGCTCGCTCGGGAGGGGAGCCTGGGCGTACCCTCCGTTACGATCTACCTGGACGTTCCAGAGCGGGAGCGCGTGCGACGAGCACGACGCACTCCCCGCGAACACCCGTCGGAGCTCCTCGAGCGACACCGGCGCGTCGCTCGATGGGAACGGCGAATCGTGCTCGGCGCGTGGCGGCGGGGGCTTCGGGTCCGTCCTCTCAGGGTCACCCCTCCCTCCTCCATCCCGACGGTCGTCCGGCGCGCCCAAGACCTCCTTCGAACGAGGCCGGTCGCTATGCGGACCCGGGGCTCGAGCGAACAGGCCCGCGTCCTATCCCTCCTCCGGTGCCTAGAATCCCCGGTCTACGCTGGGTCGGGCAGGTCAGTCTCTCCGGCCGCAAGGCGATCGTAGTAGGTGCGCCAACGCACGCGCACCTCCGCTTCGGAGATCCCGCTCTCGTACGTCGGGGAGGTGAGAGGAAGCGCGCGGTCCACACGGATGAGGACGACGGCGTGGACCCGCTCGGCCGGACGGAGTACGCCCATCCGCGCGAAGAACTCGAGGTAGCGTCCACCCTCCGCTTCGGGAGAAAGCACCTGGGCGCGTCCACGGAACCGAAATCCCTTGCGCGTGAAGGGGTCGACGACGTTCACTTCGACCGAGGGTCGTGACCGAAGGTTCCGCACTGTCGTGGGTGAAGCGAGGTCCGCGAAGATGAGGTGGTCGGGATCCCAAACCGCGAGCGTGCCCTTCGGGGAGAGGTTGGGCCGACCGTCCTCCGAGACCGTGGCGATGAAACCGAGCTTCTGCTCGTTGACCATCCGCCGCATGGCCTCGTTCACGATCCCCACGTTTTCCCGTCCCCGGGAGAGGAAGAATCGCACTCGACTTAGCCGTTCACTCGCCGGGCGCGCGCTCGCCTGGGTGAGGAACCGACCTCAGAGGGCCGGGTCGGCCGCCGGCGTGGCACCGGCCCACCACGCCGCTTGACTGAGGTCGACTGAGGTTGACTGCAACCGTTATGAACGGAACGGGTCGTGCCCGACCCCTCGCCGATGAAGCCCTCCGACGTCCTCCAGGCTAGCCTCCACCATAAGGTATTGATCGAGATGAAGGGAGGCCGTTCCTACCGCGGCCAGTTGGAGGCCTACGACCAACACCTGAACGTCATCCTCTCGAACGTCGAAGAGGTCGCTCCGACCCCGGGGGGCCCTCAGCCCGGGCAGACGTTATTGCGGGGCGATTCGATCGTCTACATCGCTCCGTAGGAATCTCGGGAGGTCGCTCATGGGAAAGGGAACACCATCGTCACGCGGTGGGAAGATCGTCCACATCATCTGCCGGCGCTGCGGACGGCACTCCTACCATCGGCAGAAGGGTGTGTGCGCCTCGTGCGGCTTCGGCGATACCGCGCACCGGCGCGGCTACGCCTGGGCGAAGCTGCGCTGAGCCGGCCGGCCGTGCTCGGCCGAGGTAGGCTCACGTGTTTCGACCCGAGTACCGCAAAGCGGAGGGGCCGGTCCTGGGCACGTGAGACCCCGACCCTCGGCCCGACCGCGATCGCCTCCGCCGGGATCGTACCGGTACGGAAGCGGAACCTCGGACCGCGGACCGCATCGCGACCGTCGTCCTCGATCGTGATTCCTAAGCTGCGGCAGAGCCGGCCGGGGCCACTCGACGAGCCCGAAACGGGACCGAGGGGCTCGCCGGCCCTCAGGAGGACGGCCTGACCCGATCGGGTAACGACGTTCGCGCAAACGACCTGATGGATCCGATAGACGTAGATCGTTCCGGGCGGCCCGAACATCGAACGGTTGCGGTGGGTCATACCCTGGTTCGCGTGGTTCGCCGGGTCGTCGGCGACGTACGCTTCGGTCTCGACGAGCCTCACCGACCGCGTCCCGTCGCGCGAACGGACCGAGAAGACCGAGCCCAGCAGCTCGCGCGCTACCACGGTCGTGGATCGGGCGAAGAACGAGCGTGGAAGGGGCCGACCGGGCCGGCTCGACCCCCGGCCGTGGCGTGGGTCTCCCCGAGGATGGGAGCTCATTCGTTCGGAGGACCTTCGATCCCGATGACGAGGAAGGCGATGACGGCGATCACCACGCCGGCGATCGTCCCGAGCGTCTCTGCGCCAAGCGCGGAGACGCCCGCGTAGTAGGACATTTCGAAGACCGCCCAGATGCTGGCGACGATCATCACGTAGCCGAAGATCGCGAAGGGGCCCACCCAGACCGAGCCGGCGGGTGCTCGAACCGACTCCCCTCCGCTCATGAGTTCACCCAGAGGACCCCCCAGAGTCCCATCACGTAGCCCAGCTGACTGCCCGTCGTCAGGGTCGATTGTCCGTCCGGGTCGTAGGAGTAGTTCACCGGCGTAACGACCCCGTAGAGATAGGCTCCGGGCGTGAGGGTCTCGGTCTCTGTCATGACCGAGTCGATGGTGAGGGGCGCGCTCGTCACGGGGACGAGGCCGAGGGTCGCGTTAATCGCCCAGATCCCGAAGCGGTAGGGGAGCTGGTAGTCGTGGTCGATGATGTACTGTTGCTGCCCGTTGGGGTCGTTGGACGTGACGTTGACGAGGTAGTTGTTGATCCCGATGGAGGATAGGGGCACCTGCCACTGGAAGCGAACGACCCCGCTTTGGGCGGTGAGCGTCGGGGCCGGTACCGAGTAGTTGAACAGACCCGCTTGGTTGCTGACGAGGTCCGCGGTCGCGGCCGTGAGCACGGGGGGATCGTAGATGTCGCCTTCCCCCCCGTTCGACTGGTAGGCGGCAAGTGTCGGGAAGCTCGCGGTGGTCGGCAGCACGATGAGCTCGGCGACATCCTGGCCGAACCAGGGCCCATCGAACTCCCCGTCGGGCGCCGCATAGACCCCCGGGATGCTGGGAGCCTGGAAGAGAGCGTACGACGAGGAGCCGGGAACGACTTGGACATTGATGACCGCTAAATTCCGGAACGGGATGTACAGGCTCTGCGTCGCTCCGCTCGCGGTTGCGTTGATGCTGATCCACTGGTTCGCGTAGGCGACGATCGCGTTGTTGAACGAGCCCCGGATGCTCCCGGTCTCGTTCACGGACCAGTAGTACTGTAGCCCATTCGCGGTGACGAACTCGGTGCCGGTGGGATACGAGCTCGGGGCCCCGATCGCGACGGACGTGGAGAACGCCGCCGGGGTGTAGGCGGCGAGGACGAAGGCGACGAGGATCGCGACGGTCGCGGTCCAATACTTCTCGACCCGCTCCCGCCGAACCCGGGGCACACGTCGGACGAACGGAACGTCCTTCACCGGGACGCGTTGCCGAACGGTGGCGGTCGACTGGGCGGCCTTACGCACGGCCTCGTCGAACGAGAGCCCGGCCGCGGAGAACGTGGCGCCTCGGAAAACCGTGAGGAACCCGTTCGCCACGAAGAGGAGCTGGCCGAGCATGATGATGATTATCCCCCCGTAGAGCACGAGCTGGTAGAGCGAGACCGCCGGCAAAAGTGGAAGGATGAACGAGCGTCTCAGCAGCCCAAGGTCCCCGAGCTGGTCGAACGCGAGGACCATGATGATCCCACCGACCGCGGTCATGAGGAAGTGACCGCGCGCGAGCCACGGAGAGAACCACGAGCGTCCCGATAGGATCGGGAAGAACGCGTAGGCGAGCGCGAAGCCCCCGGTGGTGATCGCGAGGATCGTGATCGCGTGGAAGTGACTGAGGACGAAGAGCGAGTTGTGGAGATCGACGTCCCACGGAACCGTGGCGTTCACCGGGCCGGTGAGCCCGCCGACGATCGCGCCCCCGAAGCTCAATAATGCGAACAGGGCGACGATGTTCCATTCCCACTGGGAACTGCGGACGCCTTTGAGCGTCATCCAGAGCGAGAAGAACGTGATCGCCGAGGGGATGATGATCGCGAACGAAAGGACCATCGTGAGCCAGACGGACCAATCGGGGACCGGCGTCAGGTAGAGGTGGTGGATCCCGAGAAGCGGCGTCAACAGGACGAAGAGGATCGCGGCGACGAACGCCCATCGGTACGAATAGACGGGACGACGGGCGAGGATCGGGAGGAGGAGGTAGAGGCCCGTGATCGGGATCAGGAAGAGGATGTAGACGATCCCGTGGCCGAACATCCAGAAGATGACCTGGTTGACGAGCGGGTTCATCGGCCAGTTCGCGAAGAAGGAGCCCAGGTCCCATACGGTCGAAACGATCAGCGGAGTGTAGGAGATCGGGATCAGGACGAGCGTACCGATGATGAAGAGCATGAAGACGGGGATCCGCTCGTGCCCGGTGCCGGCGGTCTTGCGCTCGCGCCAATACGCGAACAAGTGGGAGAACATCCACCACGTCCACAGGAGGACGGCCGCGCAGAGGGCAAGCCAGCCTATGAACCAGAGGGGGGAGGCCACGTAGAGGCTCTGGTTCTGGACGCCGAGGGGGCTCAGGAAGTACCACCCGAGCGCCGGGAAGTAGTTGTCATTGAACGGGAAGAAGTAGATCGGCCCTTCAATGAGGATGATCGAGAGGTTGATGAGCAGGACCGAGGTGTAGAGGCGCCACTTGTAGCGCGGCGCGAGCCCGATCGCGTTGATGAGGAGCAGTCCGAAGACCGCCATCTCGAGCTGCTGCGCGAACCCGAAGAGCATGCGGATGCCGTGGAGGGTGACCGACGAGTCGATCTCCTGGTTCGAGAGGTGAAGGGCCTCGACCTGGGTCCACGCCACGACCTGAGTCTGGAAACCGAAGGCGTCGAACGCGCCGACGGCCCCCCAGAAGATCGAGAGGATGATCATGAGCATGGTGATCCGGGTCATCCAGTCGCGGTGGAGCAGGAAGACGCGATCGAACAGTCGGAGCCGAGAGAGACGCTCGCGAATGGCCTCCTCGGTCTGGTCGAGGAACTGCGTCAGCGCGGGAGGCTTGCGGAAGACCGGCGAGGTCACCCCCGACTCGCTCGTGATGGACGAGGGAGAGGACGGTGGCTCGGTCACGTATGTCCGGAGGTTCCGGCCCCGCGACGGGGCATTCCAACGGCGTTGATGGGGGAGGAGTTCGTATCCGCCAACGTCCCGGGCGCGCGCTCAGCGAAGCGCACGCGCCCGGACCCTTCCCACCAAGTCCGTCGCTGCCTCTCCGTCGGCCAGCGCTCGGGTCATCGCGAGCACGAGGCGACCTAGGTCGTCGTACGGTGAGCGAAAGCCGCTTACCCAAGGACCCCGGGGGAAGTGGGCCCACGGACCCATGCCCACCGCGGCCCGGTGAACCGTATCACGAACACGTCGCCCGCTCGCAAAATCGCGGAGGTCTCGAACGAGGGAGGGGTCGACCCCGCGTTCGAGGGCCGCGCGCGTCAAGGCTTCGACCTTGTCCGGTCGATGCCGCCGCTGGCCGCGCCCGCTACCGAGGACTCCGTTGAAGTAGAGGAATGGACCGCCGAGCTCGATCGCTTCGAGGAGGGTCCGGCTTCCCGTCACGATCCGAACGTCGGCCTGCGCAAAACGACGGTGCCACGCGACGGTCGGTTGGGCCGTCGTGTCGACCCGACCGCGCTTGGGCGGGGGGATGGTCGGCCATGGACGAGGCGATCGTACCCACAGGAAGGGGATCGGCTGAGCCCTTTCGAGGCCTTCCAGCACCGAGGGCAGCAGACGTTCGGCACTCGCGGGACTCGCGTACCACACCCACGATCGCCGAGCTGTGGGAGCGGACCGTCTCCGCTCAAGCGTTCGGTTAGGCCACAGCGGCCCGCACTGCACCGCCTCGGGAAACTCTCGGGAGAAGCCCGGGTGAGGGTGAAACGTCGCGTAGAGATGGGCCACGTTGGGCCGGTCGAACTCGCGGAAACGTCGATAGGCGACGTGCCATCGGGCCGCCTCTCGGCGAAATTGTGGCTTCCGGGTCGAGGCGCGGATCGTCCGCATCGGTCGTCCGCCCTCCCGCCAGCGTTCCATCGCTTCGCGCCGGCTCGGCCAGGTCCGCGCGAACTCCTCGAGGCTCACGTGGAGAGTACATTCACGCCCGTACACCCGCTCGACCGCCTGGGCCTCCTCCTGCCAGGGCCCGCCGCGCCCCAGCGGCCCCTCTCGGTCCGGGGCCGCGCTGATCCCCCAGGACGGTGAGACCGTGAGCGCATGACCCGCTCGAGGTCGGAGCGTGCTGCGCCGTTCGACCTTGGGCCAATCCCACGGCCCATCGACCATCCGTGGGAGGGGGCGGCCGGCGGGGCGGTAGAGGAGGAGCCGGTATCCGGCGTGCTCGAGATATCGACCGGCGGCCAGCACCTCTTCGATATCGCCGAGTCCCCCCCCGACTACCGCCGGGAAGAGGTAGATGTCGACCCCCGCCTGCATCGCGCCGGCTCAGGGGAGCGAGCGGTAGAGGGTGTCGAAGGAGAGCGTCGACGTGAACCCTTCCGTCACGACGGCCCGCACGCTGGCGGCGTTATCGTTCGGGACACGACATATGATCCGCACCGCGAGCTGGCCGCGACACCAATCGATCGCGGTCGCGAGCAGTGCCCGGACCCCACCGGGGTCGGCCTCCGTGGCCACGATCGGAGTCGCGAGGCCGGCCGCTTCCATGAACTTGGAGGAGGTCGCGGAGACCCAGGCGGTCGGTCGACCTCTCTCTTCGAGGACCCAGCTCGACGACGCGGAGCCGAGGATCTGGTCCATCGTGGGAGAGGCGTTCAGTCGTCGACCGGCGGGGGGCAGCACCCGGGCCACTTCGGGTGGGACGGCCCGATCGGCGATCCCCGCGAGGGTCTTGTGGTCCGAGTTCCGGTACGGGCGGATCGTCCCTTGGCCCGACGGGTGCGGAGCGCTGGGCGCGGGGGAGAGAGGGAGGGCGTACAGGGCCGAGGTCCGAAGGAGGCGATAGCCATTGGAGACGTAGAGCGTGCGCGCCGGTGTGTTGTCGGTGAGAACGTCCAGCACCGCGTAGGGTCGGTGGAAGGAGGCGATCTCGCGGTGGCAAGACTCGAGGAGGCGACGGGCGTAGCCTCGTCGGCGGTACGACTTATCGACCATCACCGTCGAGATGTAGCCGATCCTCGGAGCGAAGGAAACGAGGGAGGTGGCGACGAGTCGGCCCTCCTCCTTGATCGTGAAGAAGCGGTAGATGGGTCGCCGGAGGAGGCGCGCGAAGGCGACCACGAATCGTATCGACGGCCGATGGATCCGCTTCGCCACCTCGTTCCAGGACTCGGGGCGGGTCCCGTAGACCCGTTCCTCTTCCGGAAAGTTCGTGCTAAGGAGCTCGAAGAGCTGGGACGCGTCCGAGAACCGAAAGTCACGAATCATCCGACCTCACCGTCCCGCGCCTCGGGCGGAAGGGCCTGGTCGAAAAGGGCCCGTAGCGTTGGGATCGTTGGGCTCACCAACGCCTCGGCCGAAGGAAGCCGTGCGAGGCGGTCGAGCTCCTCGTCGGTCAATTGCGCCTGGGCCTCGGCCAGCGCGTCCTCGATGTACGGGTCCTCGTCGGACCGGCGGAGCCGGCCGAGTGCCTGAACGACGGTGTCGAAGATGCGGCTCTCCGCGTCCGATGCGAGGCGAATCGCCCCATCCCCCTCAGCGAGGAGGGTCGGCTTCGCCTCCGCTTCTTCACGATCGTCGCTCTGGAGCAATCGCACCAGCTCCGAACGAGCCCCGTCATCCTTCAGGCGTCCGAGCGCCCAAACCGCGGCGAGGCGCACATCCGCGATCGGATGGGCCAGCTCCTCGCGGATGCGGGGCACCGCCTCCACAAGTCCGAGCTGCCCGAGAGCGTAGATCGCCGCGCTCCGCGGCCAGGGATGGCGATCTTCGAGCAACGCCAACAGGACCGGTAGATCGAGGGGCGTGCCGACCTCCCCCAGACAGACGGCCGCGGCGCCCCGGACGGCCCACGAGCGGTCGTCGACCCGGGCGAGGGCGACCTCCCGGGCCCGGTCCGAGTGCATCTCGCCCAGGGCGTGCAGAGCGCAGACCCGAATGTAGTGGGCCGGGTCATCGGCGGCGCGGACGAGCGCTTCTGTAGCGCACGGGTCGCCGATCCGGCCGAGCGCAACGATCGCCGCGGGTCGTTCCCACGGGTCCGGCCCGTCCGTTCGGTCGAGCAGAATCGACACGCTCTCTCGGTCCCTGCGCCGGCCCATCACGATCGCCGTCGCCGTGCGCACGCGCCGCGCCTCGTCGTGGAACCGGGGCCGGATGAGCGCGCCCACGGAAGGGTCGTCGGAGTTCCCTAGCGCGAGGACGACCTCCCGGCGTACGCGGTCGTTCGGGTCTTCGAGCAGGAGACGAAGAGCTATGGCGGCGGCGGGTTCGCGCATCCGTCCGAGGGCGGCGGCGACCGTCCATCGGACCTCGGGCGCCGGGTCCCCGCTGTGGGCGACGAGCGCCGAGCTCGACCGCGGGTCCCCCATGAGCCAGAGCGCCCACGCGGCCTGCGCGCGGACGCGCGGATCGGCGTCGTCCAGCACCCGTTCGATTGGCTCTCGGCTCTCGGAGCGGCCGAGCGTGCCCAACGATCGGACCGCGCTCGCGCGAACGGAGGGTTCCGGGTCGATGAGCGAGGCGGCGAGCGCGCTCGCGGCCCTCGGGTCCCCTCTCTGGCCCAAGAGCTTCGCGACCGTACGTCGTACCGCGGGGTCCACGTCGCTCAGCGCGCGGATCATCTCCGCGAGGTCCTCTTCCGGCGGGGGGCTCCTCGGTTTTCGGTGGACCGCCGCTGGGGTCCGGTGCGAATGGTGGGCGTGAGGGACGGAGGGGCTCACGGTGGGCTACGACGATGGAGCGTACAAAGCTCCTCCGTCCCGAGGTGGGTCGAGGCGACGTTGCTCTCGCCGGCTCGGGGAGGCGTAACGGGAGCGCGGGAGCGGCTCGCGGACCTTCCACCGCGTGAGCAACGCCCTCCGCTCCACCCCGAACGGCGCGAGGAGCGTCTCGACCGCCCGTGCAAGGAGCTCGAGATACGCTACCGTGTCGTAGGGCTCGTTCCCCTCGAGCGTGTTGGCGAGGCGAACCCGTCCGTCCCAGGAGCGGGAACTGCGGTCGAGCACAACGAACCCTACCGACTCGCCCGGTTCCCGCGGGACGCCGAGGGCCTCGGACTGGCGTAACGCGCTCACCGTCTCGGTGAAGACGCAGTAGCGATCGACCGTCGTGGTCGTGCGCCGACGGATGACGAGCTCCTCCACGGGCCACGAGCCGTCGGCGACCCGCTCGGCGAACCGGTCGGCTCGCGCGAGGGCCCGGGGAAGAAGGGCGCGAACACTCTCCGCGTCCTTCGCTCGAGCGAAGAGTGCGAGGAGCTCCCCTTCGAAGCGGCGAACGAGGCCGGTCGTGTCATGGCGACGGGCGCCGATCCCGCGCAGCTTGAACTCACCCGTCTCGTAGCAGCCGTAGTATCGGTTGGGCACGCCGAGCCCATCGTCGACCGCCGGCAGAAAGACGATCCAGCGGTAGCGTCCCTCGTAGCCGAGCGGAAGGCCGTAGCGCTCGCTCACGCGTTGGGCGAACTCCTCCGGCGCGCCCGTCGTACCCGAGGGAGCGAGCCACATCGAGTCGACGATCCCGTGCACCGCTCGGTACCCCCACGCCTCCGCGTCGCGGATGAGGTCTCCGAAAAGCTGGCGGGCATAGGCGTTGATCGCCTCGTGGCACTCGATCCGCCCGAAGCGGGCGTTGCGATAGCCCTGGTAGCCGAAGGCGGTGACGAGGATCCACTTGAGCATCTTGACCCGGCCGCGCAGACGTTCCCGCTCGGGCTTCGAGAGCCCGGGACGGCGGAGCGCGGCCTTGAGCGCGAGGCGCCGTTCCAACAGCGGTTTCAGCGTCCGCGGTAACAGGCCGACGCGCCGGGTGCAGGAGCGGTACCCGAGCTCGGGAGCGACGATAGGGCTCTTCGGGCAACAGGCGCAGTCGAGCGTCTCGGCCGAGAGGTTGTGGCGGACCATGATCTGCGGGAAGAGGCTCGCGAAGTCGAACTCGTCCAGACGGTCGAAGACACCGACCGGCGGCCTCAGGATCGACCCTCCGCGGTCGGCGAGGACCAGGTGCTCCGCACTACGGAAGCGCTCGGGTCGGTTCTTCTTCCAAGGCACGCGCACGCCCGAGCGGACCGCTTCCGCGATCTCCATCGCGCTGAAGCAGGTCCCGGGCGATTGACGTACGACCGACTGCAGGCTCAGGCGAGAGAGGCGCGTGGCATCGATGAGACCAGGAAGCTCGGTGTCTCGGAAGAGAAAGGAATTGTCGCGGTCAACGTGGAACCGCCCGGGAAGGTCGTAGGCGGCGGCGCTGTGGAGGATGCGACCGTAGCTCATGTACGAACGGCTCGCCCGCGCTGCGCGAAAGCGGCCCGGCGACCTCCCCAGGATGAACTCGGCGTCGGAGAGGCTCGCGCGCGCGGCCGCCCGGTAGAGCACGGGAAGGTCGAAGGCGTCCCCGCCCTCCGTCAGCACGACATCCGGGTCGAGATGGGCGACCTCGGCCGCGAGCGTGTAGAGGAGCTCCCGTTCATCGCCGCCCTCGATGAGGGTAGGGCCGATGCGCACGGAAGCGACCCGGGCGTTCGGCCCGTCGAGCCGTGGTCCGTGACCTCCCGTGAGCTGAACGCGGAGCGAAGCGACCTTGAGCGGAGGGACCTCGTACTCCAGGGCTTCGGCGGGCGCCTTCGCTCGCAAGCCTACCCCTTCTCCCTCCACCGCGGCGAATGGGTAGAGGTCGTGAGCGAGCTGGTAGATCTGCGGTGGCGTGAGGTCGACATCGAAGAGCGTGAAGCGGTGGAAATCCCCCTGTCGATCGATCGCGCCGGCCAGCGCGCGTCGGTACCGGTTCGACACCGGTGTCACTGCGAGCAGGACGGACGGACGACGGTCGAACAGCGAGGAACGCTCCGTCCGCCAATCCACCCGGTCGACCTCGGGCCGAGCGGCGATCGTCCGGGCGAGCGCGGTCCGCTCGGTCCGGGGCGCCGCGACGAAGAACGGCGGGCGGAACGGGACGCAGAGCGGACGGACCTGCTCGGTCGAGCGCTCCTTCACCCAGAGAAGGATCGAGCGGCCGTCACTCGATTCGGTGGTGTCGAGCAGCCATCTGTTCATCGTCGTCCTCCTCCCGCGTCGCGCAACGGGAAAGGCCCGTCAGCGTCCGGAGGGAGCGGTGCCGCTCCTTTCGGTCGCGGGCGGGAGGCGGCGGGCGAGGTCGAGGAGCACGGAGAGCAGGATCGATTCGAGGAGGTCGGGGCTTCCGACCTGCGTTGCCTGGGCGACATAGCGCCGCGCCCCGGTACGCAGACTGGAGAAGGCGGCCCGCTCTTCGGGCGTCGTCAACAGACGCTCGAACGCGTCCCATCGCTTCAGTCGCTCGTCCAGCGCTTGCCGATAGGTGGGTACCGTGCGGCCCAAGAAATCACCCCCGGTGCCTCGGAGGGGACGAATTCCTCGATTCCGCGCTGGCCGTCCGGGCGGCGAACGAGCTCGACCCGGGTGGCATCGCGGTGAGAACGTACCGTGAACCCCGAGGGACGGCGCCCCAGCGAGAGTATGTCCGCGAAGGGAGGACCCTCTTCGATCAGGCCGGGGAACCGTTCGAAGCCCCCATCCAAGACGAGGAGTAGGGGAGAGCGGGTCGGAGGAAGGAATGCGCCAAGGGTCCGGGCGACGTGCGTAAGGAGCGCGTGGCGTTCCTCCAACGTGACCTCCTCGGTCTCGAAGAGTGCGGGGAGCTCGTGCGCGACCAAGAGCGTCGGCCGTCGCCGTCGAGCCTCGGTCGCCCATGCATCGACCAGAGTGACCAGTTGATGCGCGGTGAACGCTCGGGCGATCCGCACGCGGGAAAGGACCTCCTCCGGTGTCACGCCCAACGACCGGCCGAGCTCCCCGATGCGGTAGGGATGGAAGCGGTTGGCCCCCTCGATGAGAGAGATCGCACCGTTCGCGAGCGCGTTCCCGACGTAGAGCAGTTCAAGGAGCGGCTCGACGGCCGAGGAAGGCCCCCACCATATCGTCGCTTCACCCGGTGTGAAATGACGGGCTAGCCACGGAAAGATCGCCGGCGCTTCCGGAAGGATACGGGAAGAGAGACGATGTGAGCGTCGAGGCGGCAACGGGCGAAGGCGGGAGGGAGAGAGAGGCGCGGTCCATGGAACGGAATCGGGCGATTCCTCGAACGAGGAGAGCTCCTCGAGCGGAAGGGGGATCTCCGGGGATAGGACGCCATTCATGCAGCCTCCTCAGACGGGAACGGTTCTCTAAAACGGTCGGTCGGGAGGATGCGAAACAGCTCCCGAGGGGTGTTTCGCGACCGCCGCGGGTCGAGGGGAACGCTAGGAATCGAGACGCGAACGCCACGGCAGCGGCGGAAGACCGAGCGCTTCCGTGAGGCTCTGGCAGTTCACGGCGGCATCCCCTCGGAAGTGGTTGTTGAAGAAGCCGTAGACCGTTCCCGCCTTCTCCGCGACCTCGCGGACCCGGGGCACCCATGAGACGATCTCCTCCATAGAGTAGGTGTAGTCGTACCAGACCGTCGTACCGTGACCGTGCCAGCGGATGTAGGCGAACGTGGCGGTCACGTCGAGCTGGACCGGTAGTTGGGGCTCGTCGATGATCACGTAGGCGAGCCGAAATTCCTTCAGCAGGTCGAACGACTCGGGCGCGAGCCAGGAAGATTCCCGGAACTCCACGGCGACCGGCAGGTCCGCGGGCAGGAGCTCGTAGAAGGAGCGGACCGTGCCGGGCTCGAACCGAAGGGAGGGCGGGAGCTGGAGGAGGGCCGCGGCGAACTTGCCCGCCTCCCGAAGGGGCCGCAGCACGGTGAGGAACTGCTGGAGCTGTTCGTTCGCGCCGACAAGCTGGCGCTCGTGCGTGATGCTCTGGGGAAACTTCGCCGCGAACCGGAACTTCGAGGGCGTGCGGCGGGCCCACGACGCCGCAACGTTCACCGAAGGTAGGTGATAGAACGTCGAGTTGACCTCTACGATCGGAAAGCGGCCGGCGTAGTAGCGGAGCTTGTCTTCCGCGCCTCGCGGCGGATACACTCGGCCCACCCACTCGGGGTAGTCCCAGCCGCTCGTTCCGAGCAGTATCTCGCCCATCCCGGCCCTGTTGGGAGCGTAACGCCGCTGCTCCCGTTAAGCTCACGCACGGGGAGAGAATCTCCCCTCATGGCCGAAGCTCACACGTTCCGCGCCACGGTGACCTGGACCGGCGATCGCGGTTCGGGGACGAGTTCGTATCGGGACTACGGCAGAGAGCATCTCATCCGCGCGCCGGGAAAGCCCGATATCGTCGGCTCCTCGGCCCCGGTCTATCGAGGGGACGCGACACGGTGGAGTCCCGAAGAGCTCCTCGTCGCCTCCCTCTCGGCCTGCCACCTTCTCTGGTACCTTCACCTGTGCGCCGACCGAGGCATCGTAGTGGTCGACTACCGCGACGAGCCGGAAGGAACGATGGAAGTGACGAAGGATGGGAGCGGGCGATTCACGTCGGTGCTCCTTCGTCCGCACGTTACTCTCTCGAAGGGGGACGCGTCCGTGGCCTTCGCCCTGCATGATGACGCCCATCGGTTGTGCTTCATCGCGAACTCCGTCAACTTCCCCGTTCGCCACGAAGCGACATTCGTCATGGCGTCTCTCCCGGAAGGCTCCTCCGGTCGAGGGACCGCTCCCGTTGATGGGCAATCGAAGTAGGTCGAACGGGCCGATTTCGGTGGGCGCGCCACCGCTCCGTACCAAACCGTAAATATCCACCCTTGGTGGTCGGCGGCCGAGGGCACGACGCATGGTCCAGGTCGACATCGAGCTAGAGAAATGCACGGGGTGCGCGCATTGTCGGGACGTCTGCCCCGTGAACGTCTTCGAGCTCAAGCCGCGCGACCAATTCCCCGATGTTGTCGACGACCCCGCCGTGGGGGCCAAGTTCCAGTTCCGCGGCGAGAAGTCGATCGCGGTTAACGGCCCCGAGTGTATCGTCTGCGAGGCCTGTCTCTTCGAATGCGAAGGCGAGTGCATCATCATCACGGACGACGAAGGCCACGTCCACCACTCGACCTACAAGTGAGGGGCTGAGCGCTGCCGGAGCGCTCTCGGAGCCCTCCCGCCGGAGTAGGGTTAAATACGGTCGTTCCCCGCCGAGAGCGCCGTGCCTGAAACGTCAGCCGTCACGGGGCGTACAGCGGTGGTGGGCGAGCGTGAGCTCGCCATCGGATTTCGCCTCATCGGCTTCAAGGACGTCTTCGAGGTCACTGCCGATACCGCCCAGCGCGAGTTCCAAGAGATCGTCACGAGCGATGAGTACTCGCTCGTCATCGCGAGCCAATCGGTCCGTAGCCGCCTCTCCGAAAGCCAACGCGCTCACGCCGACTCGGCCCTGAAGCCCCTCGTGGTTTTCGTCCCAACGCCGGGAAGCGCCGCGGCTGAGGGGGAAGGGATCGAGGCGCTCGCGAAACGGGTCCTCGGGGTCTCCTTGGCCGTACCGCACTAGGAGCAGAAGGAGATGGGAGCCGTAGCACGAGTTTCCGGTCCGGTCGTCATCGCGGAGGGCCTCGAGGGGGCCAAGATGTTCGACGTCGTGCGCGTCGGTCAGCTCGGCCTGGTCGGGGAGATCATCCGTCTCGTCGAAAAGACGGCCACAGTCCAGGTCTACGAGGACACGACCGGAGTGCGCCCGGGGGATCCCGTCGAGAGTACGGGGCAGGCCTTATCGGTCGAGCTCGGCCCGGGCCTCTTGAAATCGATCTACGACGGCGTGCAGCGACCGCTGGACGTTCTCCAGAAGAACCTTGGGGATTTCATCACCCGCGGTTTCGTTGCCCCCGCGCTCGATGAGGCCAAGAAGTGGGAGTTCAACGCGGTGATCCAGCCCGGCACGCGGGTCACTCCCGGCACCGTCCTCGGGACCGTACAGGAGACGCCGCTCATCCTTCACAAGATCATGGTCCCGCCCGGGTTCGAGGGGACGCTCCAAGCCCTCGCCAGCGGGAGCTACACGATCCGCGAAGAGATCGGCGCGATCCAGACGGACGCGGGACGAGTCCCGCTCACCCTCGTCCAGAAGTGGGTGGTTCGGATACCGCGTCCGGTCAGCCGAAAGCTGGCTCCGAGCATTCCGCTGGTCACCGGCCAGCGGGTCATTGACACTTTCTTCCCGATAGCGAAAGGCGGGACGGCGTGCATCCCAGGCCCCTTCGGGAGCGGAAAAACGGTCACCCAGCAACAGCTCGCCCGCTGGGCCGACTCCGACATCGTGGTCTACGTCGGGTGCGGAGAGCGCGGCAACGAGATGACCGAGGTCCTGGCGACGTTCCCGACGCTCATCGACCCCAAGTCGAAGCGGCCGCTCATGGAGCGGACGATCCTCATCGCGAACACTTCGAACATGCCGGTCGCCGCGCGCGAGGCGAGCGTCTACACCGGCATCACGATCGCGGAATACTACCGGGACATGGGCTACGACGTCGCCGTGATGGCCGACTCGACCAGCCGATGGGCCGAGGCGATGCGCGAGATCTCCGGACGGCTCGAAGAGATGCCCGGAGAGGAGGGGTATCCCGCCTACCTCGGCCGACGGGTCGCGGAGTTCTACGAGCGTGCAGGACGGGTCGTGACCGTGTCCCCGGACCAGCGCACCGGCTCGGTCACCGTCGTCGGGGCGGTGAGCCCGCCCGGCGGAGATTTCTCGGAACCTGTGAGCCAGAACACGCTTCGGGTCACCCGCGTCTTCTGGGCGTTGGACGCGGCGCTCGCCTCCCGACGTCACTTCCCGTCGATCAACTGGCTCCAGAGCTATTCGCTCTATGTCGGGGACCTCGAACCGTGGTACCGTGGCGAGCTGGGCCCCGACTTCGTCGTGCTGCGTCAGCGGGCCCTCGAGGTGCTTCAGAAGGAGTCCGAGCTCCAGGAGATCGTGCAACTGGTCGGGGTCGACGCGCTCCCCGAGCGCGAGAAAGGGATCCTGGACGTGGCTCGAATGCTCCGGGAAGATTACCTCCAGCAGAGCGCCTTCGATGAGGTCGACACCTACACTTCGATCAAGAAGCAGTACCAGATGCTTCGCGCGATTCTCGGCTTCGGGGACCGGGAGCAAGAGGCGATCGGTCAAGGCGCCACCGTGGCCCAGTTGCAGGCGCTTCCCGTCCGCACCAAGCTCTCTCGGATGAAGTGGATCCCCGAGGGCGAAGTGAGCGAAGAGTTCCAGAGGATGGAGACTGAGGTGGGACAGGCCGTCCGCGAGCTTTCCGCCGCCTCGGGGAGCGCGTGACCATGGCGGCCTCCACGTCGAAGGAGCCCCGGGTCCCCATCGACTACCGCACGGTCGACCGCGTGACGGGACCTCTGATCTTCGTGCGGGAGGTTGCAAACGCGGCCTACGGTGAGATCGTGGAGATCCAGCTCCCCGACGGAGAGCGCCGGCAGGGTCAGGTGCTCGACTCGCGTAAGGGCCTCGCCATCGTCCAGGTCTTCGGCCCCACCATGGGCATGAACGTCGAGGCGACGAGTGTCAAGTTCCTAGGCGAGGTCGCCAAGCTCGCCGTCTCCGACGAGCTCCTGGGCCGGGTGTTCAACGGTCTCGGAGAGCCGCGGGACGGGGGTCCGAGGATCGTCAGCGAGCAACGCTACGAGATCGTCGGGAACGCGATGAACCCCTATTCACGCGAGGAGCCGAGCGAGTTCATCCAGACCGGAATCTCGACCATCGACGTCAACAATACCCTCGTCCGAGGGCAGAAACTTCCTATCTTTTCGGGGGCCGGGCTCCCGCACAACCAGATCGCCGCCCAGATCGTCCGGCAGGCGAAGCTGCGGAACTCCTCCGAGAGCTTTGCGGTCGTCTTCGCGGCGATGGGGATCACCAGCGAGGAGGCGAACTTCTTCCTGCGCGAGTTCGAGTCGACCGGAGCGCTCGAGCGCGCGGTCGTCTTCCTCAACCTCTCGAGCGACCCTTCGATGGAGCGGGTCGTCACGCCGCGCATGGCGCTCACCGCGGCCGAGTTCTTGGCCTACGAGCGCGACATGCACATCCTGGTCGTCCTGACCGACATGACGAACTACTGCGAGGCGCTCCGCGAGGTCGCGAGCGCGCGCGAAGAGGTCCCCGGCCGTCGCGGCTATCCCGGGTACATGTACACCGACCTCGCCACCATCTACGAACGCGCGGGGAAGATCCACGGCCGCAAGGGGTCGATCACCCAACTCCCGATCCTGACGATGCCGGCCGACGACGTCACGCACCCGATCCCGGACCTGACCGGCTACATCACCGAGGGACAGATCTACGTGAGCCGGGAACTCCAGCGTCGTGGGGTCTACCCTCCCATCGACGTCCTGCCGTCGCTCTCCCGTCTCATGAACCAGGGGATTGGCAAGGACCGAACGCGGGAGGACCACCGAGGCGTCGCCGACCAGCTCTTCGCCGCCTACGCGACGGGCAAGGACCAGCGGGCGTTGAGCGCCATCGTGGGCGAGGAGTCGCTGAGCGCGACCGACCGGATCTACCTCAAGGTCGCCGACCGCTTCGAGACCGAGTTCGTCAACCAACGTCCCGACGAGGACCGCTCGATCGACCAGAGCCTCGGCATCGCCTGGGAGATCCTCTCGGCGCTGCCCGAGTCCGAGCTCAAGCGGGTCCGACCCGAGTACGTCCAAAAGTACCGGGTCGCCTCGGCGAAGTAAGAAGGTCGGCGAGGAAAGGAGACGAACGTGGTGGCGGAGAACGTTCGACCGACCCGCCTCGTGCTCCTCAACACGCGCCGGCGCATCGGGCTCGCGAAGCGGGGGCTCAACCTGCTCAAGCTGAAGCGCTCCGCGCTCATCGCGGAGTTCTTCGACCTCTCCAAGGAAGCGATGAAGCTGCGCGGCGACCTCAAGGCCCGCGTCGCGCGGGGCTTCGAGTCGATCCGCTTCGCGGAGATGATGGAAGGCCCGACCCGGCTCGAGAACATCTCCATGCTGCTCCCCGAGCTCGCGGACGTGGCAGTATCGACCAAGAACGTCATGGGCGTGAAGACGCCGCGGGTCAACCGCGGCGACTACGTTCCGCTCCCGTCCGTCACGCTCCTCGACCTCCCGACCTCGGTGCACGAGGCGGTCCGACACTTCCAGGGGATCTATCAGGTCGTGCTCGACATCGCTGAGAAGGAGAACGCGCTACGTCGGCTCCTCCTCGAGATCGAGAAGACCAAGCGCCGGGCGAGCGCGATCGAGAACGTGCTCATCCCGCGACTTCAGGAGATCGTGCGCTACATCAAGTTCCGTTTCGATGAGTTGGAGCGCGATTCCTTCAGCATGCTCAAGACGGTCAAGCGCAAGATGGAGCAGCAGGAGGCGGCCCGTGGCGTCAGCGCCTAATGCGTCCACGAGCGCGATGCGCCGCTTCACGGCCGTCTGGGCCCTTTCCTGGGCCGTGAAGATCGGGGTCCTCGCGCTGTTCCTTTTCCTCGTGATCCAGCTCACGGGAGGCCACTGATGGCGTCCCCAACTTCCGCGACCCCCGCCCCGGCGCCCGTTGGCTCGCTCGAGGAGCTCCAGCATGTGAAGGACGCGGAGGCCGAGTGGACGGCCCGGGTTCGAGCGGCCCGTGATGAGGGCGAGGCGACCTTGAAACGGCTGCGCGAGGAGGCCGACGGGCGCATCGGGCTCGCGCGCACGGCGGCCCAACAGACGCGCGAAGAGCGCGTAAGTGCGGCGAAGAAGGAAGCCGGAGCCCAAGCGACGCAGATCCTGTTCGACGGCGACCGGCAGGCGCGGGCCGTCGTGGCCGAGCCGGGTAAGCGGCCGGCGGACCGACGGGAGGAGATCCTCTCCGCCGTGCTCAGTGAGTTCCGCACGGATTGACCGGACGCGAGAGGAGGTTCACCTATGGGGGTCCTGCGACCAGAGCGGATGCGCAAGGTGGGCATCCTCGGCCTCAAGCAGGACCGCGAGGCGATCCTCACGACGCTCCACGACCTCAAGGTTGCCCAGATCGAGCCGGTCTCCCAGGAGACGCTCCGCTACCTCGAGACCGAGCGGGCGAGCGAGACGCAACGCGCGGTCGGAGATGAGGCGCTCCGCTTCCGCGGCCTGAAGAACGCCCTCCCGCCGACCGCGGAGGAGAGCCCGCTCCGCTTCCAGGACCTTTCCGAGGTGCTCGCAACGGCGAAGACCGTCCCGATTGACACGGAGGTCGGCGCCTTAGTGCGCGAGGACGACCAGCTGCAGAGCGAAGGCCGCACGCTCGCGGAGACCCACTCGCTTCTCGACCGGCTCTCGTTCCTTCCGGGTCGACTGAACGACCTCCAGGTGACCGGTTTCCTATCCTTCCTCGCGGAGGGGATCGAAGGCGTCGCCGACACCCTCGGCGCGACCTTCTCTCAGGACACCGGCGCGCAGATCATCCGCGCACCGGTCGGTGATCGGGCGATCGTCCTGATCCCCCGTGACCACCCCGACCTCGTGGGCCGGGTCGCTCCATCCAGCGGGATCCGCCTGACCGCGATCCCCGCGCTCGAGGGGACGGTCACCCAGGCCCGCGAGAGGGTCGACGTCCGAGGGAACGCCGTGGACGCTCGACGGCAGGAGATCCGCACGCGCCTCGGCCAGATCGCGCGGGAGTGGTACCCCACCGTCGCTGCGCTGGACGAGGCGCTTTCGATCCAGAACCGTCTCTTCGAGGTCTACACGAAGCTGGGGAGCGGGACGTCGACGTTCGCGGTCGAGGGCTGGGTGCCCGTGCGCGACTTCGACCGTCTGAAGGCGGCCGTCGAGACGACGAGCCAGGGACGGGCCTACTTCTACACGGTGCCGAGCGAGGAGGAGCCGCCCACGCTGATGGGCAACCCGGCGGGGGTCCGTCGCTTTGAGTTCTTCATCCGGTTCTATTCCCTCCCCCAGTCGACGGAATGGGACCCGACCCTCGTCTTCGCGATCGCCTTTCCCATCTTCTTCGGCTTCATGCTTGGCGACTGGGGCTACGGGGTCGTCATTCTCGCGATCTGCCTGTGGATGATCGCGGGGTTCCCCGGCGGCCAGCACCTTCCGAGATCGCTTCGCAGTTTCATCACCCGGATCATGGGGCCGAAAGGAATGCGCCAGCTCGCCTATGCCTTGGTCCCCGGCTGCCTCATCGCGATCGGCCTCGGCCTCTACTTCGATGCGTTCTTCGGCTTTGGGGCTCTCCACTCGCTCTTCGGTTACAATCCGGCGATCCGCCCGAACGTCAACATCGGCCTGTTGCTCCTGATCGCGGGCTACATCGGGGTCGCGATGGTGACCCTCGGCTTCGCCATGGGTGCGATCAAGGAGTACTTCCATCACCACTACGCGGGCGCGGTAGGCAAGGTCGGGGGTATCGTCTTCACGTGGGGAATCGCGCTCGTGGGCCTCTATGTCATTCACACCGGCTCGTTCTCGGGGACCTCATTCTTCATCGACCTCGGGGTCGCGATCGCCGGCGTCCTCCTGATGCTCATCGCAGAGAAGTTCTACGCGCTCATGGGCCTGATCGAGGTCGTCAGCCACATCCTCTCCTACACGCGCCTCGTGGGGATCCTGCTCGCGAGCGTCATCCTCGCGGTCGTCATCAATCACATCGGGAACCGCATCCCCTACCACTTCCCCCCGGAACTTCTCATCTTGGGGTTCGTGGTCGGGGCCCTCATCATCGTGCTCGGCCAGGCGTTCAACGTCATCCTCGGGGTCTTTGAGCCCGGCATCCAAGGGGCGCGGCTTCTCTTCGTCGAGTACTTCTCGAAGTTCTACACGGGCAACGGCCGTCCGTTCCATCCGTTCGGGGCCGAACGGACCCACACGCTTCCGCCCACGCCACCTAATGCCGTGGGGTCGTCGCCCGGCGGACCGATCGTGCGCGGACCGCAAAGCATCCCGTAGGGTCGCGAGGGGGGTGCGGCGCTATAGCTGCGGGCTCACGAGGAGCGGGGTGATCTTCTCCGCAGAACGTCCATAGAGGATCCCAAAGGCGATGCGTTGAAGGTCGGACCGTTCGAGCTCGGAAAGGAGGAGATAGGTGAAGATCCCCCCCAGGCTCATGGGATAGCTACGGAGACGGTGGAGTTCGTTCGCGGCCCGCTCGCGCTGGAGCGCGGCGTCGTACCCCGTGAGGCTCTTGGCCTCCTCGTAGGGCGCGTTCCCCTCGGGCAACGCGGGAAAACGTACCGCCAAACGCTCGACCAGTTCGGGGACGGCGTGGGAGGAGTAGAGGTCGCTGACTTCGCTCGATAGAAGGGTGCCCCCCTCGAGCCAGCGCGTGAGCACCTCTTCGACCGATGTCCCAGCGTCCTTTCCCTTGAGAAGGACGAGGGCATTCCTCAGGTCGATCTCGCTGCGGAGGAACTGGCGGACGATCCACTCGTCGCCCTGGAAGAAGCGGCTCGCCTCCAACACGTCGTGATAGTACTGGACCCGCAACGCGAAGATGAGCGGAAAGATGTCGCGCGTGCGCTGGAACTCCTCGACCAACGGCAGTAGGGTGCTCCCGTAGCCGAATCGTACGAGATGGGCCAGGAGCGCGTCGACCGTCGGTTGCTGCAGGAGGTCGCGGAAGTCATCCAGGGTCATGGCGCCCGCGAAGAGGCCGGCCGGGATGTCCCGGCTCGAAACGAGTTCGGTCTCCCCGATGCTCAGCGGGCGGTTCTGCGCCCTGGAGGAAAGGATCAGGGTGATGTTCTCGATGTCCCACCGTTTCAAGTAGCTCGCGACCACGAGCCGACCGGCGAACGGGGTCGCTTCGTAGGCGTGGCGGTTACGCCGAACGAGCGTACGGTTGAGGGCCGTCTCGATGAGGGCGATCCCCGTGTAGGCCGCGCGCGCCGTCTCGAGGTCGTAGGCGTAGGGGGTGGGGCCCAGCTGCTTCGCGAACTCATCGACGCTCGAAGCCTGAGCGAGGGTCGCGTACATCGATTGAGGGAGGAACGCTCCCGCGTCGGCGCGGAGCCGCCCGAGCGAGCTCGCGTACGGGCTCGAAGCCATGGAGCGCCTTTCCTCCCTTAGCTGAGGAGTTCGCGCACGCGATCCTCGCGCAGCCGAAGAAGCTCATCGAAGGACAGGTTGAGCCGACGGCGACGGTCCGGGGTCTCGGCGACGAGGCCCCCGACGATGGGTTCAGGTTGGGGCTGGAAGGCTTGGCCCGCGATCCTCGTGAGAAGGGGGCCGTCCTCGGTCCGACCCCGAATGACCACGTCGTTTCCGAGTTCCGCCTGGGCGACACGGTACATTCGTTCGAGGACGAGGGGGTACTGCGGGGAGGCGGTGTAGGCGCCTAGCAGCTCACGCGTTTCGAGGAGGGCGTTCTCCAGCCGCGCCTCGCGCGCCTCGTAGAGCTTCTGGCGGGAACGGAGCTTCGCCGCGGCGACCAGCTGCGTGCGCTCGCGGTTCGCTTCCAGGGTGCCTTGCCGTTCGGTCTCTTGGGTGATCTCCTGGATGCGGCGCTCCCTCTCCTCGACGATGTGCTCGGACTCGGTCTTGACGTGGTCCGCGATTCCCTGGAGCTCGGCCTGGCCCCGCGAGCGAATCTCCTCGACGAGGCGCTCCAGGCTCATAGTCGGGGCCCGGTCGCCTAGATGATCCCCAGGAGGAGGATGATGCCGAGCACGAATCCGATGATCCAGAGCGTTTCAGGAATGACGAAGAAGAAGATGACCTGACCGAACTTCTCCGGCTTTTCCGCGATGATCCCCATCCCCGCGGCACCGATACCGGACTGCGCCATGCCCGTCCCGATGAGCCCTCCCGCGATCGCGATCCCGGCGGCCAGAACGGCATAGTCAGAGACCATTTTTGGACCTAGGGGCGTGGAACCCCGGCGGCCGAGTTGGGTCGTGTATATAACGGAAGCCGACCGCGAATTCGCTCGTGGTCCTCGGGAAGGAATCGCGCTACTGGTCGTCGGTGCTCGGCTCCTTCTCGTGGGTACGCCGGACGAGGGTGAGCGCCCCCGCCCAGCAGATGAACCCCATGACGTAGGAGGAGCTACAGATAATGCAGAACGCGCCGATGATCGCGAGCTCCACGTAGAGGAAGTAGAGCGCGAACCCGGCTCCGAGCGTGGTGAGCGCGAGGAGGGCGTAGGCCAAGCGGGGGTCGAAGGGGTAGCGCTCCGCGCCCACGGCCACCACGAGGATGGCGACGAACCCGCCGAACCCCCACAGCCAGTCTGGAATGTAGAGGAAGGTGGTGTAGCCGCTGTGCGAGACGGTGGCGCAGGAAAAGAACGTGTTGAACGAGCAGATCTGTGAGAGACTGGTGTAGACGAGCTCGAGCCCGGAGAATATCGAAAGGATCACTCCGATGCCGGCGGCGAGATAGATGAGCGTGCGGATCGAGCGCGTCTGCATCCCGTCACCGTCAGGTGATCTGCGAGAGGTCCGCGTTGACAGAACCCGTCATGGTCGACGTCCATTGGTACGCAGCGGTCAGCCCCGGATTCGCCGCGAGGAAGGAAGCAACGGTGCTGAAACCGTTGCTCTTCACTATGAATGCGCATATCCAAGCCGCCTGGGGCTGGACCACCGTCCATGGCGTGCCCGACTCCTGAAGCACGTTCGTAGCGACCTGGCCAGCGCCTCCGCTGCCGCCACCCGCCCATGTGCTCAACTGGCTCGGGTTGATCAGAGTGGAGCCGCCGTGGACGTACTGACCGTTCACGACCACGAAGGGTATCGAGCTACCCGAATAGGACGATACGTACGCTTGCTGGACGCAGTTGGAAGTTCCGGGGAAATTCCCGTCGACCCCGCTCGTGTCCTCCGAAACAACGAAGCTCAGGGCCTTCGAGTTCATCTGGGCATTCGCCACCACGACCTCCGGGGTCGAGGGATAGACGTCCGATGGACTCGAGTAACTGAAGGATGTACCTGGAATCCCCGTCGTAGTACCGCTGAACCCGAGCTCGAACTCGGTGAGGGCCTTCCACAAGGGCCAACTGCTCGCCGAGCAGTATGGGCACCAGGTCGCCCCGAAGTAGTATACTATCGGCTGGCCGTTCGACTGCCACGCAGCCACGTAGGAGGGGGTCGCAGACCATCCCGGGCCGCTCGTGGCGGTCAGTGCGGAGGAGGAAGGGAGGAACGGACAGCCGATGAGTGCCGCCGTCAGGCTGATGAGCCCTACGAAGACGAGTCCCAGAACTACGCCTATGATTAGGGTGGACCGGAAGACCTTCGACCATCGGTGCGTCGTCCGGAGCAACCCGAACGCGAGCACGAAGACCCCGACCGCGAGGATGATGGCGATGTACGGGATCGCGGGCAGGATCAAGCCTAGCGGCGACGGAAAGACGAAGGCCAAGACGAACCAGATCCCGACGAGCGGAACGACGAGATAGCCGATCCGCGCGAGAGACCACCGCCGGTCGGCGTTCGGGTCGACCCGCTTGACGGTCGGCGCCTCCTCCGGTTGTCGCTCGGAGCGCGACTTGCGTCGGTAGTACAGCCGACGGAGCGCCGGGCCGGCCTGGCTCACCGATTGGTCGGGGTGGAAACCGACCTTGGGGTCGGCGGCGATCTCCTCCCAGCTCTGCCCCCTGCTATGCAGTTGCTCGACCCGCTCCCAGTCAACCACGGGTTCCCGAGGCCGGGCACTCTACTTTGCTTTTTGCGCCCCCTCTCGGGGCTCTCCGAGGGCCTCCGGGCGCCCTTTTACCGATGGGGCTTCTGGGGCGGAACGTGCAGATCACCTTCCTCGGGACCGCTGGGTCCTGGCCGACCAAAGAGCGCTCCGCAAGTGCCATCGCGCTCCAGACGGAGCGCGAGTTGGTCCTCTTCGACTGCGGCGAGGGCACGCAGCGGCAGTTCTTCCAGTCCTCTTCCTCGTTCATGCGCCTTCGACGTATCTTCATCACGCACTTCCACGGGGACCACTTCCTCGGTCTCCCCGGCCTCATCCAGAGCATGTGCCTCAACCAGCGGAGCGAGCCCCTCGACATCTACGGGCCCCCGGACGCCGAGGAAATGGTCGGCCGCGCCCTCCGACTGGGCTACTTCACCCTACGGTTTCCGATCACGGTGCATTCGCTCCAGGCCGGGCAATCGGTCGAGCTCGACGGATACCGGGTACGGACCGAGCGGGCGGAGCACCCCGTCCCCTCGCTGGCCTATCGGCTCGAGGAAGGGCCGAAGCGCGGGCGGTTCGACGGCGACTTGGCCCGGTCGCTCGGGATCCGTGGACCCGACTTCGCCCGCTTGGAGGCCGGCGAGCCGGTCCACGTAGGCGGACGGACGGTCCACCCGTGCGACGTCCAGGGACCCCCGCGCCCGGGGCGGTCGATCGTCTACTCCGGCGACACCGCACCTTCCGAGGAGGTGCGTAAGCTCGCCGAGCGCGCGACGCTGCTCATCCACGAGGCTACGACGATGGCCGACCTCGAGAGCGAAGGGAACGCCTGGGGCCATTCCTCCGCCCGTCAGGCCGCTGAGCTCGCACGCGCCGCTGGGGTCGAGACGCTCTTCCTGACCCATTTCTCCTCGCGTTACAAGGAGGTCGAGCCGCTCGAAGCCGAGGCGAAGGTCGTATTCGCCTCGAGCCACGCGGCCCGCGACCTTCTCTCCCACCTCATCCGTCAGCCATGATCCGCGCCGACCTCCTCGTCCGGCATATCGGGGAAGGGGCCACCCTCGAACGCGGTCCGATCCCCCGTCGTGGCCCGGCGCTCAACGAGCTCTCGATCCGGCGGGAGATGGCGATCGCGGTCGCGGACGGTCGGTTTTGCTGGATCGGTCGGGACCGGGACGCGACGCGCTCCGTTAGGCTACGTCGCGGCGGTCGGCTCTGGGATGTCGAGGGAGGATGCGTCGTCCCAGGGTTGGTAGACGCCCACACACATCTTCTCTTTGCGGGCGACCGCTCCTTCGAGCTCCCGCTCAAGATCCGCGGGATGAACTATGCCGAGATCGCGCGGCGCGGCGGCGGCATCTTCGCGACCGTTCGCGCCACCCGAGCGGCCTCCGAGCGCGAGCTTCTGAGCTCGGGTTCGGGCCGTCTTGGACGGATGGTCACCCTGGGCAGCACGACGGTCGAGGTGAAGAGTGGCTACGCCCTCGACCACTTCGGTGAGATCCGACTCCTCCGGCTCATCCCGAGACTTGCCCGCCTGAGCCAAGTCGACCTCGTCCCGACCTATCTGGGTGCCCACGCGATTCCCGTACGCTGGGCCAGCGACCCCGACGGCTACGTCCGCGAGATCGTGCGGCGTACGCTCCCGGTGGTGGCACGGGAGGGACTCGCCCGCTTCTGCGACGTCTTCTGCGAGCCCGGGTTCTTCACCCTGGGTCAGTCCGAACGGATCCTTCGAACGGCGGCGGCGTTGGGCCTCGGCATCAAGGTCCATGCCGACGAGTTCGTCTGGTCGGGAGGGGCCGCTCTCGCGTCCCGCTTGTCGGCCCGGTCCGCCGAGCACCTGCTCAGCGCGCGGGCCAGCGACATCCGGCTGCTCGCCCGTGCCGGGGTCACCGCGGTGCTCCTACCGACCACCCCGTTCGCTTCGTTCCATCCCCGGGGAAGCCCCGGTAGGGCCCTTGTGGACGGTGGGGTACCCGTTGCTCTGGGCTCGGATTGCTCGCCTAACGCGTGGGTAGAGTCGATGCCCCTCGTCCTCGCCCACGCGGTCTATGGAGCGCGCCTAACACCCGAGGAAGCGATCAGCGCGGCGACGGTGAACGCCGCCCATGCGATCGGTGTCGCCGATAGGGCGGGAACGATCGCGGTAGGCCGGTCCGCGGACTTCGCGGTCTTCGACCTCCCCCGGGTCGCTGACATCCCGTACCGGATCGGGTCGATTCCGACCGCAGTTTTCCGTCAGGGAATCCTCCGTTCTCCGCCGAGAGTCCGACCTTACATCTAAATAGGGGAGACCGTCTTCTCGCCGGTGAGGCTGCCACATGGCGGAGCGAATTGGCAAGGAGCAGATCAAGCGAGAGAATGGGTACCTGTACTATCTCGGCAAAGATGGGTACCTCTGGAAGACGCCCACGAAGCTCAACAAGAGTGGGAAGAAGGCACGCGTGGGGACCGAGAAGGTCACGCGCCAGGCCGGCTTCATGTACTTCCTCGACAAGAAGGGGTACGTGGCCCGCGCCAAGATGAAGAACGCCTGAACACCGTTCGACCATTTCCCCGGAACCCTCCTCACAACGGAGGGTTCCCCGATTTTTTTCCCGATGGGCTTCTGTGCGGTCCGATAGTTCAATGCCGAGATCCTATTCCCTTTCACGATGGTCTGCCGAAACGACCCGGACGACCCTCGCAAGTGCGAGCGGTGCGGCGCCTTCCTCTGGGTGGCCGAAGAGGGACTGTTCTGCGGGGAGTGCGGTGTGTTGATGCCCTGCACGATGCGCGTCCTCCCGGTCGCGATCCCTCCCCGGGCCCCGGCACGACCGCTCTGAGTTGCGCCGGTTACGTGCCACATGGAAGAAGCGTGTCAAAGCCGGGCCGGTTAGGCCGTGCGGCCACTTGACCGACCGCTAGCCCAAATAGGGGCAACGGTCTCCAACGGACCGGAGGTTTCACGACGGGTGTCGGAAGCGTTGACGCCCGCGTTCTATCGCACCACCGCCGAGGCTGAAACACCCTATTCCCGAGGGCGTTCCACCCTCTTCGCGACGGCGCCATAGGCGCACGGCGCGTCGCACTTCTCGGCATCGCGAGCTCGCATCGCCCCCCGTGTACCTTCCTTTACCTCGAGGCCCCATGGCAACATCCAAAAAACGGACGACCCCACTGCCGATGGACGACGCAACGGTCGTGACCCGCACTTACGGCGAGGAGCCGATCCCCGTTCCCCGCCTCGTACCGCGAGGCAAGACCGCCTTCGAGACGGTCTCGTGGCGTAGCTACGACGCGGCGATCAAGAACGCGGAGGGAAAGGTCATCTTCGAGCAGAAAGGGATCCATGCCCCGACCACGTGGTCGGACACCTCGGTCAACATCGCCGCGTCGAAGTACTTCCGCATCCTCCAGAACCGGCGCGAGAACTCGGTCGACGGAATGATCCGTCGCGTCTGCCACTGGATCGCCCAGAAGGGACTCGAGCTCGGCTACTTCGACCTCCCCGAGGAGGCCGGTACGCTGGAAGAGAGCCTGTCCTACCTCATGGTCCAACAGATGGCGGCGTTCAACAGTCCCGTCTGGTTCAACGTGGGGGTCCGTGAGCCGCCCCAGTGCTCGGCCTGTTTCATCCAGTCGGTCAGCGATGATATGGACTCAATCCTCGCACTCGCGACCAGCGAGGGCCGGCTCTTCAAGGGCGGCAGCGGGACGGGGTCCAACCTCTCCCCGTTGCGGGGCAGTCACGAGCGGTTGAGTGGCGGAGGGATCGCGAGCGGGCCGGTCTCGTTCATGCGGGCGTTCGACGCGATGGCCGGGGTGATCAAGTCCGGAGGGACGACCCGCCGCGCGGCGAAGATGGTAATCCTCAACATGGACCACCCGGACATCGCCGAATTCATCGACTGCAAGGTGAAGGAGGAGGATAAGGCGCTCGCACTGATCCGCGAGGGGTACAGCGCCAACTTCGACGGGACCGATCCGGACAGTGCCTACGCGTCCATCGCCTACCAGAACGCGAACCACTCGGTCCGCATCCCTGACTCCTTCATGGAGGCCGTCACCCAAGACAAGGAGTGGAAAACGACCAACCGCACCGACCACAGCGTGGCCGCAACCTACCGGGCTCGGGACCTGTGGCGCAAGCTGGCCTACGCGGCATGGCGTTGCGGGGACCCGGGGGTCCAGTTCGACGATATCACGAACGACTGGAACACGTGCGCGACCACGGGCCGCATCAACGCTTCGAACCCGTGCAGCGAGTATCTCTTCCTAGACGACACCGCGTGCAACCTCGCGTCGATCAACCTGATGAAGTTCGTGGACGCGAAGGGCCAGTTCGACATCGAGCTCTTCCGGCGGACCGTCCGCACGATGATCCTTGCGATGGAGATCCTCGTGGACGCGTCCAGCTACCCCACGGCCCCGATCTCACGCAACTCGCACGATTATCGACCGCTCGGGCTTGGCTATGCGAACCTGGGCGCGCTCCTGATGCACTACGGGCTCGCCTACGACTCGGACGCCGGCCGCACTCTCGCCGCGGCAGTCTCCGCCTTCCTCTCGGCCGAAGGCTACCACACGAGCGCCGAGATCGCGAAGCGCGTCGGCCCGTTCCCGGGGTTCGACAAGAACCGCTCGCCAATGCTGCGCGTGATGGGCAAGCACACGGGCGCGGCAGAGAAGATCCCGCTCAACGACCCCCGCCTCACGCCCCTCGTCAACGCCGCGATCGACCGTTGGCACGACACGAAGAGGGCCGGCGAGCTCTGGGGCTACCGCAACGCCCAGATCAGCGTCATCGCCCCGACGGGGACGATCGGTCTTCTCATGGGGTGCGACACCCTCGGGCTCGAACCCGAGCTCTCCCTCGTGAAGGTGAAGAACCTGGTCGGGGGCGGGTCGCTACGGATGGTCAACCAGACCGTGCCGAACGCGCTCGAGAGCCTTGGGTACACGCCGGACGTCATCCGACAGGTGGTCGCGCACGTCGAGACGAACGGAACGATCGAGGGAGCTCCGGGGCTCAACGACAAGGATCTCCCGGTCTTCGACTGCGCGCTCGCTCCGATGGGCGGCCACCGCACCATCGCCCCGATGGGCCACCTTCGAATGCTGGGCGCGGTCCAGCCGTTCCTCTCGGGCGGCGCCTCCAAGACGATCAACCTTTCCAACGATGCCACGGTCGAGGACATCGAGAAGATCTACCTGGAGGCGTGGCAGCTTGGGATCAAGTCGGTCGCGCTCTACCGGGATGGCTGCAAGGCCTCCCAGCCGTACGAGACCGGCAAGAGCAAGGCCGCGGCCGCCGCCCAGGTCGGAGTGCACGCTCCGGCCCGCGAACGGCTTCCCGACCAGCGCCGGGCCCTGACGCACCATTTCCAGGTCGGTGGACACGATGGCTACGTCACCGTGGGCCTCTACCCGGACGGCCGGCCCGGGGAGATCTTCTTCCGGGTGACGAAGGAAGGCTCTACGGTCAACGGCCTCATGGATTCGCTCGGGATCTCGATGTCGATGGCGCTCCAGCACGGGGTACCGCTCAAGGACCTCGTGCGAAAGCTCGCCCACATGCGCTTCGAGCCGGCGGGCGCGACCAACAACCCGAAGATCCGCTTCGCGAAGTCGATCCCCGACTACGTGGCGCGGTGGATGGCGATCGAGTTCCTGACCGAGGAAGAGCGACGATCGATCGGCCTCGAAGGACCGGCGGCCGAAGGGAATGGCTACGGCCACGGCGGCGGGTCGACCGCGGGCTCCTCTCCCAGCTCGGTCGTCAAGTTCGAGGTGAAGCCGCTGGACGCCTTCGCTCCGCCCCCCATGGAGTGGGGCGAAGGGAGCGTCACGGACGATTCACCGAGCTGCTCGGTCTGCGGCGGCATCATGGTCCGCTCGGGCACGTGCTACGCGTGCACGGTCTGCGGTGCGACCAGCGGATGCTCGTAGGCGAGAGCTCACCGCGCCCGTCCCTCACGACGGCGGGTCCGGTTCGCCCGGCGGCGCGACCGGGGGAGGGTACTTCCCGACCAACGAGACATTGGTGAGGCGCGTGCCGTCCGTACGGAAACGGTAATTCCTCAAGAACAGGGTGAGCAACACCCCCACCATGCTGATGCCGGCCAGAGCCGCGAAACAGTACCTGGAACGCCGCGACCGAGTAGACGGGTTGGATGCCGATCGGCGGCCCATAGTTGAAGTGGGTCAGGACGAACCCCGCGATGATCGAGCTCACGAGCACGGGAGCGATCGCACTGCCAAGGTTGCGGAACGTCTGGTTCACCCCGGTCTGGACCCCCAACTCCTTCGGTCCGACCGTTAGGACGATGACGTTCGACATCGAGATCAGCACCGCCACGGTGCCGACCAGGGCGAGCACAGAGCCGAGCACCATCGAGAGGGGGACCGCCTGGGGCACGTTGAACGGAGGGGAGGAGGGGCTCCCGGTCGTCCAGAGCGCGATCTGGAAGGATGGGTTCGCGTACTGCGTCAGGAGGAGCGCGCCGACCGTGCTCAGAACGAAGCCGAGGAGCATCACCGGCTTCGGTCCGAAGCGGGAGGTCAGCCGCCCGAGCGGCATGCCGAGCACGAGCATCGAGGCGGCCGCCGGCACGGCGATGATCCCAAACCAGAGCTCGCTCTGCCCGAATCCGGTCACGCTGACCCCGGGAGTGTAGGGAAGCTCCAGCAGGATGGTGAGCGTGGTGAAGACGAGGAACATCGTGAGCCCGCTGATCACGCCGTTGATGTTGCTCACGACGATGTTGCGGCCCCTGAGCGAGCGCAGCCGGACGACCGGGAAGCGTGCCCGACTCTCCCAGAAGGCGAAGAAGGCGAAGAGAGCGAATGCGAGAATCATGAACTCGGGAACGCCCCACGGGATGGGGCCAAGCGCGCCGGCCGTGAAGCTCGTCCAGCCCCAGTACGTCGACTCGGTGATGCCCAGCATCAGCATCGTCAGGCCGAGGCCGAGGGACGAGATCCCAGGGATGTCGATGGCCTCCCCGGTCTGCGTCGGCGACTCTCGGAGGATGTAGTAGGCGAGGATCGGTAGGGCGACGGCGAAGGGGATCACCGTGTGGTAGGTAACCTGCCACCCGTAGTCCTGGGCGAGCCAACCTCCAATCACGAGGCCCACGACGGCCCCGCCGGCGAACATGGCGGAGATGATCCCCTGGGCGCGGCCGACCTCCCGCCCCGGGAAGAACTCGGGGATCATGGCGAAGGCGAGGGGGAACATTCCCATCCCGATCCCTTGGAAGGCCCGAGCGCCGATCAGGAGGTAGATCTGGTTCGAGGTGCTAACGCCGAACGCGCTCCCGATGTTGGGGGTGAACCCGGCGATAGAGACGGCTACGGCGTAGACTCCCATCGCGACGAGGAGCATCCTCTTCTTGCCGTAGATGTCGCCGAGCTTGCCGAAGACCGGCGTGGCGACCACTCCGACCAAGAGGTAGGCGGAAAGGATCCAGACGACCGTAGAGTCGGGGGGATAATCGAAGAAGACGACGAAGTTCTGGAACGCCGGCAAGACCATGGTCTCGACGTAGGTGACCATCAGGGCCATCCCGGCGAGGATGATCAGCATGTTCCGGGCGGCCTTCGGGTGGTAGGCCTGGCCACCGGCGGCGGTCATCACGGGGGTGCTCACCGGGACCTCCGCGTGCTTCGGGGGGAGGAAGGCACGGAAGGACCGATGGGCGAACGGGGATAATCTTTCGGATGGACGGGACCCGGGTCACCGATCTCCACGAGATCCCGCCCCTCGACCTATCGTCACCCTACCACGGCCGCTTTCGTCGCCCCGGGCACGAAACGGAAGTTGCGTAGGGGCAGACTGATCAGGAAGCCGGCCACCGCGCAGATCCCTAGCAGGGCGTAGCACGCCTGGAACCCGGGGAGGGTGAACATCGGGTTCGAACCGTACAGGCCCACGGCGAGGCTCGTCAGGATCGCCGTGACGAGGACCGGGGCGAGCGCGCTTCCGAGGTTCCTGAACGTCTGGTTCATCGCGGTCTGCACGCCGAGCTCGTCCGATTTGACGCCGAGCACGATCACGTTGGACATCGCGATGATCCCGGCGATGTTACCGCTCAGCACGAAGATCGGCGCCACGCACATCATGACGGGGACCGCAAAGCCGGCACCGGTGTGGATAAGACCGAGCTGGAAGGCGGGGTTCGTGACCTGAGTCAGAAGGAATGCGCCGACGCCCATCAGCGCGAAACCGATCAGCATCACCGGCTTCGGGCCGTAGCGACCGACCATCCGGCCGAAGATCGGAGCTACGGCGAGGATGCTGATCGCCGAGGGGACCAAGATCACGCCCATCAGGAACTCGGGCTGCGCGAAGCCCGGCGGGTACGGGAGCTCGATGAGGTAGGTGTTGGTCGTGAAGGCGAGGAAGAGCGTGATCCCCACCAGCAGGCCATCGATGTTCGAGACCAGGATGTTGCGTACCTTGAGCGCGGCCGGACGGATGATGGGGTCGAGGACGCGACGTTCCCAATAGACGAAGAATCCGAGGAGGAGGGCGGTCAGGATGAGGAGCTCAGGGACCCCCCATGGGATCGGGCTGTTCGGCAGCGCACGGAGGGTCGTCCAGCCCCAGGTCGGTCCCTCGGTGATCGCGAGCAGGAGGAACAGAAGGCCGAGTCCGAGAGTGCTCGCTCCCACGACGTCCAAGCGCGAGCGGGAGGTGGAAGGGGATTCCGGAACCTTCCAGATGGCGAGGAGCGGGAGGAGCACGGCGATCGGGATGATCGTATGGTAGGTGAACTGCCAACCCACGTTCTCGGCGAGAAACCCTCCGATGACGAGGCCGAGACACGCCCCGAGCGCGAACATCGCGCTGATGACGCCCTGGGCCCGACCCACCCGGTCGGCCGGGAACATCTCGGGCAAGAGCGCATACCCGAGCGGGAACATCCCCATCCCGATCCCCTGGAAGGCCCGCGCCGCAATGAGCAAGTAGACCTGGTCGTAGCGCGAGACCCCGAACGCAGCTCCAATGTTGGGAGTGAACCCGGCGATGGAGACGGCGACCGCGTAGATGCTCATCGCGACCAGGAGCATCTTCTTCTTGCCGTAGATGTCGCCGAGCTTCCCAAAGACCGGCGTGACGATCGTTCCGACGAGGAGGTAGGCCGAGAGGATCCAGGCGATGGTGGTGTCGGGCGGGTAGTTGAAGAACTTGTAGAACGTCTCGAACGCCGGAAGGACCATCGTCTCGACGTACGTGACCATCAGCGACATTCCGGCGATGATGTAGAGCGCGATCGTCGCGTCCCGTGGTCGATAGACGCTGCCGCCGGAGGCGGTCATCACGGGGCCGGTTCCCGTGATCCTCGCTCCCATGCGTGTCCACCCGAGGCCGCGCGCCGGTTTCCCGAACCCTTTCGGCGGGAAATATCATTGGTAGGAGCGGACTATAGGAGCGCGTACCGGGCCAGCGCGATCAGCTCGGCGATCGGGAGTCCTGACCCGAGAGAAGAGACGGGCGGGACGGTGTACCATCGAGCGGAGATTCCTCCCTCGGGGAAGTCGGGGTCCGACCCCGCCGGGATCGGTGTGAGGAGGGGCCTCTCCCCTCGTCGGTCGATCTCGAGGAGGAGGACGAGCGCGCCCACCGGCCCCGCGTCGGCAACGAGGAGGAGCCCGTCGGCAAGAGTACGCTCCTCCACGCGCGCCTCCTCGTCATGAAGGTGGGCGACCCGCGCGCTCGCCCCGGGAACGGAGGAGGTCGCCGGGCGCCATGCGATCGATGCACCGGCCGCGCGGAATCGGGCGAGGAGATGGGAATCGGCCGGGACCGCGGACGAGCTCACGACGCCGTCCGGGCGCGCCGCCAAAGCAGACAGTCCGGCCGCACGACGCACGGACCGCACACCGCGAGGTCCCGGCGCTTGGGACAATCGCCCGATATCCCCGTGTGACAGAGGACGAAGTCGTACTTGATCGGGTCGATGGGGTCGATGCGGCGGAGCGCCTCGGTCACCTCCTCGACCGCGGCCCAGGAGCGGGTCCGCCGCGAGGTCAGGCCGAGATGGTAGGCAATCCAGTAGACGTGCTGGTCGAGCGGGATCCGAAGCTCCCCCATAGGCACGCGCTTCCAAACGCCCAGATCTGGGAAGCGGTCGCGGACCATCCATCGCACGTAGAGCGTGAGGCGCTTCGCCGCCGTGGCTCGGTTCTCGAGGGGGCTCGGGAACAGGGCGCGGTAGCCGCGGGGAGAGCGCCGCACCGTGTCCTCGTCCCCCCGCAGCGATCGGGAGAGATGGTCGAGCCCTCCTGCGAAGCCGGCGTGCGCCATTCCCTCCAGAAAGATCGTTTCCAGCGTCTCGGAGCTCTCGTAGAGCCGCGAGAGTTGACGGGCGAGGTGCTCCATCTGGTCGCCCCGTATCCACCGATGACGGAACGTCCGCCAGCCGCGAACTCGTTCTCCTCGCCCGGCGTAGGTGACCGCTTCGGTGAGATCCCCTCCTGCTCCCGCGACCAGACGGGCGATCGCCCCGCGGATCGCGGTCGTGTTCCCTATCGCGAGCGTCGCGCCGAAGATCCCGGCGACCTCGGCGTGCCTTCGGTCGGTGGCGAGCTCACGTATCGGTAGGATCGGGTCGTCGGCGATCGATCGGTCAAACGGGAACCGGTCGTAGAGCTGGGTCAGATGTTTCGGAAGCTCGGGCGTCGGGCGGTGGAGGCGCGCCACGCGTTCCCATTCCGCCGGGCGCATTTACCGTTGAGCGAGGTCGGAGGGGGTCGCCCGGACGGCGGCGCTCCTCACAGGGACTTCAGGTAGCGTGGGTTCGAGACCTTCGGGTGGATCTCCGAATGGTGGGCGCCGTGCGCCGTCGATAGATCCCAAACTCGCTCCACGGAGGCGTCGTATACGCTCCCTTCGTCCGCGAAGAAGACCCTGCCGGCACTAGGGACCACCGCTATTCTTCCCAGTCCACGACCCACGTACCGGCGGCGGCCGACTACCGGTCTCGGGGGCGCGAGAGGGACCCGAGACGCTACGTCGGTGGGGCTCTCGGGTGGATGAAGCGCTCGGATATGTGCGGACCGCGCATCGCTATCGCATGGAACGGCCGCCTACGATCACCGAGGGGATCGACCGCCGCTGGCTCATGGAGGCCTTCCACCGGGACCCGGTATCGCATGCGTTCGCGGCGTGGGATTTGGAGTACGAGATGGACCGCGTCCGGTTCGTCGCCTACGGTCGGCCCGGGTCGACCCTCGCGTATCTGCTCATCTGGCTCGGCACACCCGCGCAACCCCTGGTCCACTGGGTGGGCCCCCCGCAAGAGTCCCTGCCGCTGGCCGAGCGGCTGCCCCCTCGTCCCCTGTCGGTGGCGGGGACGCCCTCCGTCGTGGAAGCGGTGACCGGGACGCGGGGCCCATGCACGGTGACCTCACTGCTCCGCCTCACCGCCCGACCGGTGGGACCGGTGCCGATGAGCGATGACCCTCGGGTCCGGCCGGCCCTGGGCTCGGACGCGGACCGACTTCGCGCGTGGGCGAGCGACCACCCGGACCCGATGGCGCGGGGCTACGCCCAGTTCGACCCGGCGCGTTACAGTGCGCAACCCTACCCCCGGGACGTGGTCTGGGCGGCGTTCCACGGCGATCGAGTGGTCGGCGCGGCATCCGCCGTCGTCCGACTACCGTCCATCTGGACGTTGACCTCGATCTACGTCGACCCGTTCGCCCGCGGGGAAAAGCTGGGAACCGCTCTTACCGCCCGCGGTCTCGAGGCGTCGCGGCGGGCCGGTGCCCTGGCCCAGCTCAATGTTCGGGAGAACAACGCCCCCGCCCGACGCGTGTACGAGCGCCTTGGGTTCGTCGAGCACGATCGCGTCGTCCTGGTCGAAATGAAGGACGGAGGGAACGAGCGCACCCCATCCACGGTAGAACACCGTCCGTAATCGACCTGGTTCCCCCGTTCGACCGCGGGAGCGAAGGTGGATCCCGGCCATGCTATCGTTAGAAGGAGGGGAGAAATAGGGAGAAGGGCGCCATGCCGTCCAACGTTGAGGCCGCGGGGATCCTTCGCTCGATAGCGGACGTTCTCGACCTGACGGGCGAGCGGTTCAAGCCGGAAGCCTATCGACGGGCCGCCCGCTCCATTGAGGCCTTGCCCGAGCCGCTGGAACGCTACGCGTCGCGGGGCGAACTCCACGAGATCCCGGGTGTCGGCGAGGCGATTGCGGAGAAGATGGAGGAATACCTCCGCACCGGTCGGATCAGCTACTACGATCGGCTCCAGAAGGAGATCCCCAGCGGTGTCCTCACGATCATGGGACTTCCCGGCCTGGGTCCCAAGACGGCGCGCCGGCTGTGGACCGAGCTTGGGATCGAGGGACCGACGGCCCTTCGGGAAGCGATTGACGCGGGACGGCTCCGCGACGTCAAGGGGTTCGGCCCGCGCAAGATCGAGATCTTCCGTGCGGCGGTCGCGGCCGAGGCACCCTCCGTGGGCGGGCGAATCCCCACGATCGAGGCGTATTCGATCGCCCAGCGGTTGCTCGCCGAGATCAAACCGACGCTGAACGCCGACGAGCGGGTCGAGGCGGCGGGCAGCCTGCGACGCGGACGGGAGACGATCGGCGACCTTGACCTGTTGGTGAGCAGCCTTCGGCCTCGCGAGGTCTTCGACGCGGCCGCGCGGCTCCCTGAGGTCGCGCACGTCGTCCTGAGAGGCGACACGAAGATGACGGTCCGGCTCGGCACGGGTTTCCAGGTAGACCTACGGGTCGTCGAGCCGGAATCGTTCGGGTCCGCCCTGGTCTACTTCACCGGCTCCAAGGACCACAACATCCGTATCCGCACTCTCGCTCGGGACCGGGGGCTGAAGATCAACGAGTACGGGGTGTACCGGGGGGACGAGCGGATCGCGGGTCACTCCGAGGTCGACGTCTACCGCGCGCTGGGGTTGCCGTGGATCCCACCGGAGATCCGCGAGGACCGAGGCGAGGTCGACGCGGCCCAGCGAGGCGAGCTCCCTTCTCTGGTCGAGGCGAACGACCTGAAAGGTGAGCTGCACTGGCACGTAGCGAACGACGCCTCCGTCCGGGACGTGGACGCGATCCTCGCCGAGGCGCGGCGACGGCGCTTCGAATACGTCGGGGCGGTGGTCGAAGGCGTCGGCGAGGACGGGCGGGAGATCCGGCTCGCTATGGACGTCCATGAATGCCTCGAGCGGCGGCGCGAAAAGCATCGACCCGGTGAGCCGTACGTCTGGCTCGTGGGGGAAGTGAGGCCCAAGGGACGAAAGCGACCCTCGGCCGCCATCGATTATCTCGTCCTGCGCGCCGACCCCTCGGTCGCCCCCGCTCGCCTCCACGGTCCCGCGTCCGCCTTCGTCCGTATGATCGCTCACGCGGGGGGGAGGGCCGATCGCTCGGAGCACCGTTCCGCTTGGATCACCCTGGCCCGCGAGGAGAATCTGGGCGTGGAGGTGGCGAGCGCGGGGGACGGTCTGGACTCCGATGCTGCGCGGGAAGCCCGAGACCGCGGAGCGGCGCTCGCGGTCTCTACGGGCCTCGCACGGCCGGACGCACCTCCGAATGGGCCGGTCTCGTTGGCCTGGGCACGGCGCGCGTGGGTGTCCGCCTCCCAGGTCGTGAACTGCCAATCGTACCGAGAACTCAGCCGTCGGGGTGGTGCGCGCAAGCTGGTCGACGGGGAACCATCCCAGGGCTCCGCGGACGGCCGAAGCGCGCAGCCTTAGGATGCGACCATCCGCTCGAGCGCACGGCGCGCACGGACGGCCACGGCCGGCGGGACGTCGATCACGTAGCGCATCTCGGCAAGCGAGTCGCGGATGTCCACGAGGTCGGTCTCCTTCATGAACGGACAGATCGCCCCCGCCTCGATCGGAGTGAACTTCGTCCCCGGGTTCAGCTGACGCATCCGGTGGAGGATGCCGACCTCGGTCGCGACGAGCACCTCGGGTTCATGGGTCTCCTGGGCAAACCGGACCATCCCGTCGGTGGAGAGGATGTGGTCGACGTAGGGCAGAGCACGGCTCGCGCACCCGCACTCCGGATGGATAACGATGGGTGCGTTCGGATGCTCGCTACGGGCCCGGGCGATCTCTTCCGGACGCAGACGTCCGTGGACGTGGCAATCGGCGACCCACAGGTGCATCGTGCGCCCGGTCTGCTGGCGAACGTAGTCCCCCAGGAACATGTCCGGGAGGAAGAGGATCTCCTGTCCGGGCGGGACCGAGTTGACCACCCGGACGGCGTTCGAGCTCGTGCAGCAGTAGTCCGCCTCGGCCTTCACCTCGGCCGAGGTGTTCACGTAGGCGACGACCGCCGCGCCGGGGAACTGGCGCTTCCATTCGCGCAACTGGTCGGCGGTGATCGCGTCCGCGAGGCTACAGCCGGCCTTCAGGTCCGGCAGGAGGACCGTCTTTGCCGGATTCAGGATCTTCGCGGTCTCCGCCATGAAGCGGACCCCGGCGAAGACGATCACGGGACGGTCGACCTCCATCGCGCGGCGGGAGAGGTAGAGCGAGTCCCCTACGTAGTCCGCGATGTCCTGCACCTCGGGGAGCTGGTAGTTGTGCGCGAGGAGCACGGCGTTGCGCTCCTCCTTCAGCCGGCGGACTTCCGCCTCGAGGGACATGACCGACCTCCTATCGGTCAAACGAGCCCGCGGGACGACTTAAGGTGACGGTCGACTCGGGGCTATTATCTCGAGGTGGAAGGGCAGAGCCTCTGCCGAATGGGTGATCGCACCAAGGCTCACGGCGTCCGCGCCCACCCGAGCGAACCGGGAGGCGTTCCGCGGCGTGATCCCGCCGGAAAGCTCGATATGAAGGCGGTCACGCACGCCCGCCCGTTCGAGGCGTTTCACGATCGACCGGGCGCGAGCGGGGCTCGCGTTGTCGATCAAGAGGCGGCGGACCCCGGCACGGGCCGCGAGGAGCGCCTGCGCGCTCGTTCGAACCTCGACCTCTACCTCCGTGGGTCGCAGGCCGGAGGATTGCATGCGGGCCAACGCTTTCGGAAGCGGAAGAAGGGTCAGGTGCGTCTTCTTCACGAGGATCCCTTCCTCGAGGTCACGGCGATGGGGGCGCCCTCCCCCGTGAAGGATCGCGGCCTTCTCCAGGTCACGTAGACCGGGCACGGTCTTTCGGGTCCCCCATACCTCCATGGGAGGGGTCGACCCGCGGACCGCCCGAACGGCACGGGCGGTCGCGCTCGCGACCCCGGAGAGATGCATGAGGTAGTTGAGCACCGTCCGTTCCACGCCGAGGACCCGGTTCGCGGGTCCGCGCAGGCGGAGGACCTCCTCTCCCGAGCGGATCGGCTGGCCGTCGCGCAGAGCATGGAGTACCTTGACGTGGCCGTGCGCCGCGGCGAGGCGGGCCGGAACGATCCCGGAGAGGACCCCTGAGGCCTGGGCCGTGATCCGCGCCGTAATCGGTCTCGGACCCAGATCGAGCGCGCGGGTCGTTCGGTCATGGTCGAACCGGTCCTCCTCCAGCGCACGGGCGACGGCCTCCTTCAGCCGTCGGTCCCGGGAGGAGCGATTCATCGGGGCGATGAGGTCGGAGCCGAGGCGGGTAGGAACGGGAGCCGAACGACCTCGGCGGTGGCCCGACGACCGCGCAGGTCGAGCTCCACACGCGTACCGAGCTCGGTCAGCGCGCGGGGAAGGTAGCCCAACGCGATGCCGACCTGAAGGGTCGGCGAAAGCCCCCCGCTCGTCGCCACCCCGACCGGCTTATCGTTCTGAAGGATCGGTGTGCCATGCCGGGGGATCGCCCCGGCTTCCAGCACCCGAAGCCCGGCGAGGCGCTCCGCGGTGCCTTCCACCACCTGCTTGTCGAGCGTCGGCCGGCCCACGAACGGGTGGTCGAGCTCCACGAACTTCTCCTGAGCGGCCTCGATGGGGGTCCGGTCACGGTAGAACTCCTGCCCGGAAAGAAGGTAGCCCTTCTCGAGGCGCAGGGTATCGCGCGCGCCAAGGCCACAGGGCGTCGCCCCGGCGGCGACGAACGCCTCCGCGAGCGCGGCCGCACGCTCGCCCTGGACGAAGAGCTCGAAGCCCAGCTCCCCCGTGTAGCCGGTTCGGCTGACGAAGATCTCCCGGTCGAGGTCTTTCGGGATCGACCCTCCGCTACGGCCCGCGCGAAGCGCGCCGGGGCGAGGATCGGCCGGGAAGAAACGGCCCGTGTAGAACTTGAGGTCGGCCAGGGACCAGCCCATCGTCCGTTCGAGGAGCGAGCGCGATTCCGGACCCTGGATCGCGATGATCGTCGCGACGTCGTTCCAGCGGCTCACGGTCGTGTCCGGATGGCGGTGCTGTTCGAGCAGGAGCTGGATCTCGGTCGCGCGACCCGCGTTCGGCACGGTAAGATACAGACGCTCCGGACGGTCGTCGACGTCGAGGCGCGTGATCAGGAGATCGTCCACGATCCGCCCTTCCGATTCGAGGAAGAAGGTGTAGCGTACCTGTCCGGTGCCCAGCCGGTTCACGTTAGCGGTCGTGCGACGAGAGGAGCCCGTCGGCGCTCGTCCCTTGCACGGTGAGGATACCCATGTGTCCCACGTCGAAGAGACCGACGTGCGTGCGGACCGCGGCGTGCTCAGCGAGGATGCTCGAGTAGTAGAGCGGCATCTCCCACCCGGCGAACGGCACGAGGTGGGCGCCGTGTGCGCGATGGAAATCGATGAGCGGGGTCCTCAGAAGCGGCGTCGCGGAAGGAGGCCCGCTCATGTGATGATCTCCTTCAGGCGGCCGGTATCGCGAGCGAGGCGAAGCTCGAGGGCGATCCGACGGCCGGTGCTCATCGGTTCGCGATACAACGCGTTCGCATATGGGTGTCCCACCCCGAGGTGGATGTTCGTCCCTCCGCCGATGCGCGCGGCGACGTCGAACACGGTCGGGTGGCCGTCCCGGTCGAGACAGGTCTGCAGGCAGAACGGACCCAGGATCCCGGGAGGATAGCGGGCCTGGCTCGCATCGACGAACCGTTCTCCCAAGCGGAACACTTCTTCCAGGATCGACTCACGGACCGTGAGACTTCCGTGCCCTACGATCGTGAAGTCAGGGATGCGGCTCGATTCGGGGAGCTCGAGCTGCTGGCTCGCCGGGAGACGAACGAGGCCGTCCAACGTGCTCTCCCGACGTTCGTCGATGCCGAGGAGTTCGAGACCTTCGGAGCGCGGGGCGAGAGGCGAGAAGAAGAAGTTGAAGTTGAACACCGGGCCGAGGATGTACTCCTCGATGCGGGCGCTCGCCAGGTCGGCGCGGGTGATCGTCCCCCGTTCGATCAGCTGACCGCTCTTCCGACGGAACTCTTCGGGGCTCGCCGCGGTGAAGAATCCCCGTTCGAGCCTCCGCGTAGCGTGGGGCAGCTTGACGATCGCGAGCTTGTCGATCGCTTCGGGAGAGGGGATGGCCCGCGGAATCGGGATGTGGGCCCCCTCGAGCAGGGTGTAGTAGTTCTCTCGCTCGCTGCGCTCCTCGATCCGGAGCATGGAACGCGAGCCGATGAAGGGAACGCGGAACTCCGACTCGATCGTCTCCAGCGGGACGTACGAGCTTAGCGCGCGATTCGGCACGACGAGCACGCCGGCGCGGCGAAGGCGTTCCTGAACGGCCGGGGTCGCGACGTCGCGGAACTTGGGGAACGTCCAGACCTCATCGATGCAACCCCTCGCCGCGCAGCCGGGCGAGGCGGGTCGACGGCGGAAGTAGCGGGCGTAGGTCGCGTCCCGGCCGGCTTCGCAGAGGACGACCGATCGGAACCCCTCGCTGACGGCCCCGTCGGCGATGTCGATCGCCGAATGGGACCCGATCGCGCCCACGCACGGTGGGCCGGAGGGATACGACTCGAGAAGGGCACGGACCTCCTCCGTCGAGAGCGGCATCGCAGACCGTTCACGGTCACAGGAGCTTAAGCGCTCGCGCCACGCGCTCGCCGGTCATCGGAAGCTCGGTGATCTCGGCTCCCGTCGCATCGCGGATGGCGTTCGCAATCGTAGACGGGACCGGGACGATCGGAGGTTCGCCCAGCCCCTTCGCACCGAACGGCCCCGCTCCGAGGTACCCCTCGACGAAGACCACCTCGATCGGCGGGGTCTCTCCCAAGGTCGGGACGCGGTAATCGAGCAGGTTCGGGTTGAGGAGGCGGCCGTCCCCGGCCCAGAGGGCCTCCTCGGTCAATGCCGTGCCGAGTCCCATCACGATGCCTCCCTCGACCTGGGCCCGGGCGCTCACCGGGTCGACCAGAGTCCCGACATCGTGGAAGGCGGCGTAGCGGACGACGCGAACGGTGGCCGTGTCGGGGTCGACAGCGACCTCGGCGACGTGGGCCGCTCCCGCGAAGTCGGTGTAGGCGAAGAAGTTCCCCTCGACCACTCGGGTCGGGTCGATCGTTCCTGATTTTCCGTAGTGCTTACCTTCGGCGTCCAAGCCGCCCGCGGCGAGCTCCTCAGGAGTCAAGAGCGTCCGGAGCGGGGTTGAGCGACCGGCGACGACCACCATGACGTCCGCTCCCACCGCTTCGAGGTGGATTGCATCCGGGAGGGCGTGGACGCGACGGGCGAGTGTTCCCAAGAGCGCATGGGCAGCTTGACTGACCGCCTGACCGAGTGCGCCGAGCGTCCGACTCCCCCAGACGCCCGAATCGAACGGCGCGCTCGCGGTGTCAGCGTACTCGACGCGGATGACCTCGCGAGAAAGGCCCAGGGTTCGCTCGGCGACCGCGCTCAGACCTTGGATCACACTCCCGCTTCCGATCTCGCGCTCACCTTGGAGGATGGTGAGCCCGCTGGGAGAGAGGTGAAGCCGCGCCTCTCCGCCGGCTCCCGTCGCGGTCGACCAGAAGCCGGCACCGACGCCCACGCCATGGTTGGGCAGAGGGTCGGACCTCCACTCCCGGGCGCGGTTCTCCGCGAGTTCAAGGCATCGCGCGAGGGCGAAGGGCCGCACGGTCTGCCCCAGGGCGGTCCGGTCCCCTTCGACCCATGCATGCTCTCGGCGGAACGCCGCCGAGTCCACGCCGAGACGCGCCGCGAGATGGTCCATATGCGACTCCGCGACGAAGGCGCATTGCGGGGCGAGCGGGGCTCGGTGCGGCCCGAGGGGCGGCTTGTGCGTGCGGAGGGCGAACCCCTCGAGCTCGACCGCCGGGACCCGGTACGGGCCTGAGATGAAGCCGATCCCGTAGCCGGTCGCGAAGTCCCGTCCCGGAAGAGAGGCGCCGGCGTCCAGCCTCCAGAGGACGCGTCGGCCGACGACGCGGCCCGACCGGACGGCGCTCGAGATGCGCATGAACGATGGGAGGGTCGAGTGGCCCAGCACGAACTCCTCCTGGTAGGTCAGCGCGAGTCGGACCGGCGAGCCGCTCGCGCGCGCCAGCAGAAGCGCGTACGGTTCGACGAACGCCGCGCCCTTCCCTCCGAAACCGCCTCCGACCCACGTCCCGTCGACGATGACCCGATGTTCGGGCAACCCGAGGCGCGCGGCGATGTCTTCTCGCGCACCGAACGGGCTCTGCGTCGAGCTCTGCACGTACCAGGTGCCATCCGAGCGGACCTCCGCGATGCAGGCGTGCGGTTCGAGAGCGACCTGACAGATGCCGGAGGTTCGGTAGGTCTCGGTGAGCACCAGGTCGGCGTTCTGGAAGGCCGCCTCGAGGTCGCCGTGGCGAGCGTGGACGTGGGCGATCACTTCCGGCGACGGTTGAGCGCCTTCCTCGACGCCCTCGGCCGCGGGGAGCTCCTCGGCGCTTACGCGGACGGCGCGCGCCGCTTCGCGGGCCCGCTCGAGCGTCGGCGCCGCGACGGCGGCGACCGGCTGGTTACGGTAGTGAACCTCTTCGGAGGGAAACACCGGGTGTTCCGGGTCGGCCCGGGTCTCATCCAGAAGATTCGCGAGGTCCGCCGCGCCGATCGCGGTGACCCCCGGAAGCCGTCGTGCCGCGGTGAGGTCGACGGCGGTGAGGCGCCCGTGGGTCACGGGCGCCAGCACGAGCGCCCCCCAGAGCATGCTCGGCCGCTCGATGTCCATTCCGTAGAGGACCTTCCCCCGGACCTTGTCCGCCGCGTCCGCACGAATCGTCGAAGTCACAGTGACCCCTCCTCCCGCGCCGCTCGGACCGCCGCTCGGATCGACACGTAGCCCGTGCACCGGCACAAGTTCCCGTGGAGGTCCTCCTCGAGCTCTTCGGACGAGGCCCGGCTCCCACGCTCCTTGAGAAGGGAGGTGAGCACGACCACGAACCCCGGCGTACAGTACCCGCACTGGACGGCACCTTCCTTCTCAAAGGCGGCGAAGACCCTCTGGCCGACGGGGTCGTTCCCGATCCCCTCGATCGTGGTCACCTCGGCCCCGGCAACCTCGTGCGTGAGCGTGAGGCACGAGAGGACGCTGCGTCCGTTCACGAGCACCGTACACGCGCCGCAGCCGCCGGTCCGGCAGCCCTCCTTGGTCCCCTTGAGCCCGATACGCCAGCGAAGAGTATCCAGGAGCCGCTCGTGCCCGGGGGTTTCGTTCAGGTCGACCCTTGCGCCGTTCACGATGATCGACGTGGGCGCGCTCATAGAGGCCTGCCCGGATGCGTTCGACCGATGAGCGCGCTCACGGAGCGCGCGACCAACGCCCCGACTACCCGACGGCGATAGGTCTCCGTCCCGCGACGGTCGGTGGTGAACGGCGATTGGCTCGACGCGAGCTCCGCGGCTTGTCGCACGGCTTCGGGCGTAGGCTCCCCTGTGCCCAAGACCGCTTCCGCATCTCGGACGCGCACGGGTCGTGGAACGACGTCCCCGACCGCGATCTGCCAGCGATCTGTCGACGGCGAGCGCGCCACGGCGACCCCCACCTGTGAGATGTCGTTCACGGGGCGGACGCGCTGCCAGAGGTAGATGCTGGGACGGGCTTCGGGGATATGTACCGAGCGAAGGAGCTCGGCGCTCTCGAGCTTGGGACGACGGGAGCTCTCGAGGAAGCGGTCGAGCTCGACCCGGCGCGATCCCTTCGGACCGACGATCTCCACCTCGGCGTCCAGCGCCAGAAGGATCGGAAGGAGGTCCGAAGCAGGCGCGGACCGAACGACGTTGCCGCCGAGCGTCGCGCGATGGCGAAGGGCTACGCCGCCCACCGCCCGGACGGCCTGCCATAGCCCTGGGATCCGTTCGGAGAGCATCGGGTCCGACTCGAGGTCCCGCAACGGGAGCGTGCTGCCGATCGTCAGGCCTTCTCCCGACCATTCGAGGGATTTCCACGGGAGGAGACGGAGCGAGAGGACCTTGCGCGGGGTGACACGACCGTGGTCGATGTCCATGAGGAGGTCCGTGCCCCCCGCGAGGACCGCGACTTCGCCGGGCGAGGAAGAGCGCAGGGTGGCGAGCGCTTCGTCGACGCTCGTGGGGGTCACCAGCTCGAACGGCGGCATGGGGAAATTCCCGAGAGGGTGGTTTTGGATAGCCTTTCTGAATCGGTCGCGTTACCACGACGCGCAGGAGCGCCGCGACGGGCGGATACGCGGTTCTTTCGCCTTCGGAGACCCCCCGTCTTTTATCCCGGAGCGTGTCTGTGGGGCCGTTGCGGCATGCCGTTCGATATATCGTTGCGCTACAGCACTCCCTTGACCCCGATCTCGGACGTCGACGAAGTCCTCCGAGAATTCCTCCGACTGATCGGGTACCTCCCCGAGGGGGAGGAGGGCCGGGGGGCCGAGGGGCCGGTCTCCCAGAGCCTGGCCTACCGACTCGTGCGGCAGTGCTTCCTCGGGGAACCGTCCCGCGCATGGTACGTCGAGGAGCTCGTCGCGGTGCTGAAGACCTCGAAGCCCACCATCTACCGCCACATCAACAAACTCAAGTCGCTCGACCTGCTCGAGGAGGTGGGGAGCGCGGCGGATGGGAAGGGGCGTAAGGGCTACCGACTGCGCTACGGCAACCTGGCCCGTGCCTGGGATTTCACCGAGGCCCACGCCCAGAACGCGTTACGCCGCTACCGAGAGACCGTGAACCATCTACAGAGCTTGATCGACAAGGGAGCCACCGCACCGCCGGCGGCTCGAATAGCTTCGACGGCTCGGCTCGCGGCCCGCGCGGGAGGCCGATGACCGCGACCGACGCCTCCCTCACCGGAAAGGCGACCCGCCCGAACATCACCCTTACGGCCGGGTCGCGGGTACGAGTCTACTCCGCCGGTCCGGACAACGCGGGTCTGGTCTCCTGGGGGATCTACCGCGGGCTCGTCTCCGTCGCGGGGGACAACGTCTTCGCGATCGAGCTCGACCAGCCGGAGGCGGAGAAGGGCCACATCCGGCTCATCGCCACCTCGGCCCTGTGGGCGGTCGACATCCTCGAGGCAGCGACGCCCGAGGAGGAACGACGCACGGAGAAGCCCACGGTGAGCCCCGCCTACGGCTAAATGGGCCGCGCGCGGACCTCTTCAGGAGGCCTTGCTGGGCGCCGGCCCTGGGGGAGCGGGCCCGACCGTCCGCTCTTTCGGGGGTGAGGAAGGCTCGGGCGGGGGCGCGAACTGCTCTGCCTCGGTTGAGCCCCCCAGCGCGAGCGTCGAGGTGAGGCCGCCCGAAAGGACCTGGGCGACCTCGTCGAAGTAATCGGTCCCGACGAAGCTCTGGTGCTTGACGGCCCGGTATCCTTCCTCCTCGGCAGCGAACTCCTCCTGCTGGAGCTCCGAGTAGGCGAGCATCCCACGCGCACGGTACTCCGTCGCGAGGCGAAACGCCGATAGGTTCAGCGCGTGGAACCCGGCCAGGGTCACGAACTGGAACTTGTAGCCCATCTCGGCGATGTCGGACTGGAAGCAGGCGATATCGCGCAGCGCGAGCTTGCGTCGCCAGTTGAACGAAGGGGAGAGATTGTAGGCGAGGAGCTTCCCCGGGAACTTCGCGTGGATCGCGTCCGAGAACGTGCGGGCCTCCTCGAGGTCCGGCCCCGAGGTCTCGAACCAGAGCAGGTCGGCGTAAGGGGCGTAAGCGAGACCGCGGGCGATCGCCGCGTCCAGCCCGCCGCGCATGACGAAGAATCCTTCGGTCACGCGCTCGCCGGTCAAGAACTCCTGGTCCCTCGGGTCGATGTCGCTCGTGATGAGCTTCGCAGAATGCGCGTCGGTCCGGGCGATCACGACGGTGGGCACGCCCAGGATGTCCGCGGCGAGGCGGGCGGCCCACAGCTTCTGGTTGAACTCCCGCGTCGGCACGAGCACTTTGCCGCCCATGTGACCGCATTTCTTGACGGAGGCGAGCTGGTCCTCGATGTGGAGAGCGGCGGTACCGGCCTCGATGAGCGCCTTCGTCAGTTCGAAGACATTGAGCGTACCGCCGAAGCCCGCCTCGGCGTCCGCGACGATCGGGGCGAACCATTCGATCGACCCCGATTTCGAAGCGTGCTGCTTCTCGTCCTGCCGCCGAAAGGCGTTGTTGATCCGCTGAACGAGCGTCGGCATGCTGAGCGCCGGGTACAGGCTCTGGTCCGGGTAGGTCTGTCCGGCGTCGTTCGCGTCCGCAGCGACCTGCCAGCCGCTCGCGTAGATCGCGGGAAGGCCGGCCTGTACCATCTGGACCGCCTGGCTACCGGTCATGGCGCCCAACGTCGGGACGAACGGTTCGCTGCTGAGGAGCTTCCACAGACGGCGGGCTCCGAGCGTAGCGAGCGTGTGCTCGATACGGACGGAACCGCGCAATCGCTCTACGTCCTCGGGGCGATACGGCCGCTGCACGCCCTTCCACCGGTCGTCGCTCGACCATCCCTCTGCGAGCGCCTTCGCGTCGTTCATGATCGGGAGCTCCCTACTGTCTCTATAAGCTCGTAGGCGCGGATGGTGAAAAACTCTGTGAATGCCTCATGGGTCGCCAAGTCGTCCAGGAGCTCGCTCGCCTGCCTCAACTTCGGATGGCGACGAGACCCTCCCGATCTCTTCCCTGTCCGCCGCTGCATCTCCTCCCGAATCTCCTCGCGAACGAGCTCCGCCGTCACGCGCCCCCCTCCGCGAAGCGGAGATCCGTGACGGATCCACTGCCACAACTGGGAGCGAGCGAGCTCGACGGTCGCGGCATCTTCCATCCGGTGGTCGATGGGGACGCACCCGATGCCCCCCAGCCATGCCTCGAGGTAGCCGAGGGCGACGTGGACATTCTTGCGAACCCCCTCGCGGGTAACGTCGCCGCGGGGGATCCTCAGGAGGAAGGCGGGGGTCACGTTGGGCCCTTCGATCGGTCGTCCGAGCTGGTTCGGACCCGGCATGCCCCGGTCGAAGATCTGCTTCGTGAGCGCCACCAGGCCCGGATGGGCGACCCAGGTTCCGTCATGGCCGAGTGCGACCTCACGCTCCTTGTCGGCCGCCATGTGCGCCAGGGCCTCTGCGTTCGCTTTGGGGTCGTTCTTGATGGGAATCTGAGCGGCCATGCCGCCCATCGCGTGGGCCCCTCGACCGTGGCAGACCTGGATAATGCGACGGGCGTAGGCATCCAAGAAGGGTGCCGTCATCGTCAACGCGTCTCGGTCGGGGAAGACCGCGGTCGGGTCGTCGCGGAACTGTTTGATGAAACTGAAGAGGTAGTCCCACCGCCCGCAGTTGAGCCCCGCGGAGTGCCTACGGAGGGCGTAGAGGATCTCCTCTGCTTCGAAGATCGCGGGCAGGGTCTCGATGAGTGCGGTGGCGCGGACGCTCCCGTGCGGAAGGCTCGCCCAGTCCTCGGCGAAATCGAAGACCTCGGCCCAGAGCGCTGCCTCGCGCCAATGCTCGATCTTCGGTAGATAGTAGTACGGGCCCGTGCCCCGGCGAACGAGCTCGTGGGCATTGTGGAAGAAGAAGAGACCGAAGTCGAACAGGCTCGCAGAAATCGCCTCTCCCTCCACGGTAAAGTGGCGTTCGCTCAGATGCCAGCCGCGCGGACGTACCATCAGCGTCGCGTGAGGGTGGGAGAGCGCCAAGCGCGCGCCGGTCGGGCTTTCTACGGCGATCGTCTCGCGCACGGCGTCGATGAGGTTCGCCTGGCCTTCGAGAGTGCCTACCCACGTCGGTACATGAGCATCCTCGAAGTCCGCCATGTACACACGCGCTCCTGAGTTGAGCGCGTGAATCACCATCTTGCGCTCGGGGGGTCCGGTGATCTCGACCCGACGGTCGGTGAGGTCCGGCGCCGGAGGGGCCACGGTCCACCCGGCGAGTCGCAGGGAGCGCGTCTCGGGGAGGAAGCCCGGTCGCTCTCCCGCCGTGATGCGTTCGTGGAAGAGCGGTCGGACCGAGAGAAGCTTGCGTCGCCTAGCGTCGAACCGTCGCGAGAGCTCGGTCAGGAACCCGACCGCCTCGTCGCTCAGCAGTGCCGAGGCGAGTTTCGTCGAGGATGCGCCCATCGTCCCGGCAGAGGCGTTCCCCGCCGGCCGTCGCCGGGCACGCGGGGAGGCCGGGTTTCGGGCGCTCCGGGACGGAAGCTGGGGGTCCATCGGATCCTCGCGGCCAGGGCCGCTCGAGAGGACGCCAATACCGCCGGGGTCTACTTACGGTCGTGGGTCTTGATGGGAACGGGCTTGCTGGGAGTTTCGTCGCGGGGCCTCCGCAATTTCGAACCCAGGTCGTTGGCTTCGAAGGCCAACAGGATAGTCCAGACTACCCCACAAGCCCGAGGGCGCTAGCGGAGCCCGTCTATTTGGCCGTTTGGAACGATAGGGACGGACCCCCACGCTCCGGACGGTTGCTTTGGTCCGCGGGCTTCACGAGGGAGTTTCCCCACCGCCCGCGGGCACGAGGAAGGAATCGAGCGTTGTCTGCGAGGCGCTTGCCGGAAAGAGCGTCGAAAGAGACTGGACCAGGACCTCGACGCGTTGACGGACGTAGGGGGGTACCCCGTCGATGGAGCCGAGGCGCTCGCAGAGAGTGAGGTACTTGCGGACCATGCCCTCGTAGACCGTAGGAAGTAACGCCCCGTCACATCGAGCGTTGCCTCGGCCCGAGCCCGTGCATCGCCCCGACAGGGGAGGACGACGGTAGTTCGTCCCGCAGCTCTTGCACCGGAACTTCTGCGTCGCGAAGCTCTTTAGGTTCCCCATCACGTCGGGCAGGAAGTGCGTCGTGAGCATGGCGCCGATCGCCTCGGCCGCGTCGACCGCGCGGATCTGTGTCATCAGCGTCACCGATTCGTCGACCATCCCGTCCATCGTACGGCCGTCGCGATAGGCCGAGCGGACCGGACCGCGCGCGATGTCCGTCGTGTCGTGGGTGAACCCATAGAAGTGGAGCGGGGACCCGTGCTCGATCCGCTGGCCGACGGTGTCGACGAGCGACTCGACCTCCTTCGCGGGACGGCGCTGAGAAGCGGCCCGGTAGAACTCGAGCGGGTAGCGTAGCCCGACGTCGACGTGTTGCGCTTCCTTGTCGACCTCCGTCGCATCGAGGCGGGTCGTCAGCACGAGCGGCTTGTCCATCAGCGCTCCGCGACTGTCCGGCAGATAGGCTCTCGAGAAGTTCAGCAGCGCGTCCAGAAGGAGGGTGACGGAGTCCTCGTCCCCGTCGCAGTTTCGACGCTTGGCCGCGTGGAAGATCGGGTGCGCGAAGCACGCCTCCGCCTTGGTAAACCCGATGATCCGACCGGCGACGGCGCCCGAGGTGTGCGGCGCGAGCGCGGCCACGAGGGAGCCGACCAGGTCCTCGGGCGAGTGCGCCCGATAGAACGGGTCGAGCCCGTAGAGGTGGACCAGCTCTTCGTCAAGGAACTGTGCGATACGAAGCAGGTAGTCGCCACACGTGCGTGCCACGATCAGGTCCTGCGGCATGATCTCGACCAGCTGGTCGGCGTCGGTGAGCGGCTTTCCGGTCCACTCCGTCCCGTAGCCGAGCGACCGTAGGCGCGCGACATCGACCCCGATCTCCCGAGGACGGAAGTGGGTGATCGGTAGGTCCATCAGGTCGAAACGGGCCGTGCCATCCTGGTAGACCGAGACACCATGGGCCGCCCGCAGGATCGCCTTCTCAACCGGCTCCGGCGTTCGGGTGCGGCTCGTGAGACCCTTGACCCCCTTTACTTGGGGAAGGCGCGGGAGGTGGAGGCGGTTCATCGCCTCCCCCCAGATCGTCGCGATCGGGAACGGACGAGTGATCGTCTCTCCCGTCGGCTCGGTGTGGCCTCCGCATTGGCAGCGGCACCAGACGGCGTTACGGTGGCACTTCGAGCACGACCGCACTCCGAGCGTGATCGATACCTCACCGTCCGCCATCGTGCGGCGGACGGCCTCCGCGACCGAGCGCGACGGCCCGCCGCTCTCCCCGACCGGGAACAGTCCATGCACGTTCGGTTCCATCGTGCGCTGATGGGCCTTCTCGGGGCGACCCACCCGCGCTCCGATCCGGGACGGCCCGCGGGCCATGATACGAACACCGGCGAGCCGGGAGACATAGGCGAGCGGGTCGCCGACCACGTCAGCGCCGAGCGGGACCGGGCGCACGAGGCCGGCTCCGTCCGGCTCGAGGCCCAAGGTCCCGACCAGGGCCTCGCTCGACGTAGGTTCGCCCACGAGGAGGTCTTCGGGTCCTCGATGATGAAGAAAGCCGAGGCGGACGAGGAGCTCCCTCCATTGTGCATCCCAGGGGAGCTCGAGCCGACCTCCTTTCCAGCTTCCGAACCGTTCGACGTACTCGGCGAGGGTTCGGATCTCGGAGGAGGTCAGGTCGTGCCAGAAGAGAAGCCAACGAGGGTGCAGCGGGAGACCGAAGCGTCGAGCGAGGGAAACCGCTTCGGGGAAACTGCGGGGATGGCCCACCTCCTCCCACGGCGCTCCGACCGCGCGGGCTTCCTCCTCATGCCAGTCGAGGGTGTAGGCGCCGGGTGCGAGCGGCCGATTGTTCTCGAGGAACTCACCGTAGGAAACGAGGATCTCTCCGAGGTCAACGATCCGTCGGATCTCGGGGAGAAGGTCCCGCGCCCGGTCGGGGTCATGGATTGCGGTGAGCGTGCCGTCCGCGAGCTCCACGATAGGCCCCTCCACCAGGTCGCATACGCTCATCGCCGCAGCCTTGCCCGGATACTCGAGCTTGAGCTGAGTCCCTACGGCAATGAAGTGGTGCAGGACGACCATCGTCGCCGGGTTGATCGCACAGGCCGCGAGCCCGGTCGTGCGACCGCGTCCGTAGACCAGGCGGAAGCCGCCCGGACGGTTCGGGTGGGCGAGGATGGGACGACCGCCCACGCCGGCGTCCGCGAGGTACTTCGCCACGTTGGTCTCATCGTCGGAAGCGCCGGCGTGGCCCACGTTGCCGAGGAACTCCCAGCCGGGAATCCCCAGCTTGTCCACAATCCCCCCGATCTTGGAGGCCTTCTGGCAGAGTCCCTCGGCGATGACGAGGCACGCGCCGCCGCGGAGGCCGTTCGTAGGAACGCGCGGGAGATTGCGGAACGCGCTGACCTCGGCATCGCCTTCGGTCGCTTCGCCTGAGATGCAGACGGGGACGTTACGGACGACGAGCGCGATCTCTTCGGCGGAGGGAGTGTACTGGAGATGCTGGTAGCGCTTGTAGAGCGGGATCTCCTCCTGGTAACGTCCGATCTCTCCCGGTTCGGCGTGATAGGCAGCGAGGCCGAGGTCCCGGCGGATGATGTCGGCGAGGAGGACCGAGAGGGCTTGGGCAGTGCCTCCAGCAGCGCGGATAGGGCCTGCATAGTACAGTTCGATGAACGATCCCTCCCTCCCATCGACCAAGTGTACCTCGGCGAGTCCCTCGAGAGGCGCGACCAGGATGCCCTCCGTCAGGATCGCCAAACCCACACGAAGCGCCGCGTCCACGCGGTCCGCGAGGGTACCCGGTCGACGCAGGTCCGTTGCCAGCCGACGCGCGATCGTAACGGCGAGCTCCTCCCGGGGCATCTCCCGGGCGAGGGCTCGAATCTCCTCTGAGATGCCCTCGATGTTGAGGTGGGCGAGGAGCTTTTCCACGCGGCTCGCCATGTCCTGCGCCCGAGGGATCTCGGGAGCGACCTCGGGGTCGAACCCTTCTTGCCGGGCGACTAGGGCGGTGGCGTACGCCCGATCGATCGCGCTGTTGATCGCCGCACGATAGGCCTCCACATCCCGGCCCAGGGGCCGGACCGATTAATGGATGCGGAGCCCCGGGCGGTCAGCGATCGACGGGGAGTCTCGTGATCTGGACTACCGCGACGGCGCCGGTCTGGTCGTGCCCGATGCAGTTTGGGACCCCCAGCGGATTCCCAGAGAGATTGCCGATGGGACGAAACATAGTGCGAGCACGACGGATGCGGCCGCTCTCCCTCGGTGGCGGTAACCGGAAGGCCGCTGGGGTAACAGTCGAAACGGGTCCGCGACAACGTACGGCGAGAGGGGGGAAGGGATGGCGGAGCGAGCGGAGGGACTATCGGATACGACCCAGCGGGGGCAGCGCCCGGCGAAAACCCGTATCCCGCCGATGGGCGGAAGGATCGGGGCTTGGCGTGGGGGGCATCGATGGGGAATGGGGCGCATACGTTGGGACCCCAGCCGTTGCGAGCGGGGCACCGCGACTGTCGCAGAACGGGGCGGAATCCTCCTGTGAGTGCCCGCACTTCGTACACGTCCTCATCCGTTCGCTCCACCATGAGAACCGTGGGGAGCGCTCGCTGGCGTGCCGTTGAGTGGGTGACTACTCGAGTGCTTCCGGGTCCTCGTCCCCCTAATCGGACTCGTGTTATTTCAACTCTCGGAATGCGAGTTATGACGGCTCCGGAAACGCCGCGGGACTGTCCCTCTCGCTGGCGACCCGCGGTAGATGGGTCTGTGCCTACCCTTCCACGAATCCTATAGGTCCAACTCCGGCACGGCAGTGAGAGTGTCCTTTGGAGAACCGGCGTTCCATGGCAGTCTCCTTCGGTCGTAACGACCCCCCCACGCGACGCTTCCTCCCACCGCGAGGGACCCGGCGACACCGACCCCATCGACCGGTGGCCCCAGGCCGACCGGCTCCCTTTGATAGTCTCGCGCGCTGAACTAGGGAAAGATGGCGCCCGCGTCGGCCCCTGACTTCACGATAGAGAAACTCGCGCCCGGGGTCCACGCGGCCATCGCTCGTCCCGGGGGCTACGCGCTCTCTAACTCCACGATCGTCGACCTGGGGGAGGCGACGGTGGTCTTCGACTCCATGCTCACTCCGCGGGCGGGAGGCGCCCTCGCTCGGGTCGCTCGGAAGCTAACGGGCCGCGGCCCAGACTTCGTCGTGGACAGTCATTACCACCATGATCACGTCTGGGGAAACGGCGCGGTGGATCCGGTACATGTCATCGCGACGCGGCGGACTCGGGAGCTCTTGGCACGCCGGGGCCGCCAGCAGTTCACCTCAATCCGACGGGAGGTACGTCGTGAGCTCGCCGACCTTGACGCCCCCCGCTCCACCATCCCAGAGGCCGAGCGACCGTTCTTCCGCGGATGGTTCCAGGGAATCCTCGCCATGCCCCGTTCGTTCTCGGTTCGCGTTCCCGACCTCACCGTGGAATCGGAAATGACGCTGCACGGGTCTCGTCGCACCCTGCGTTTGATAACGCGGGGCGGTGGCCATTCGCCGAGCGACCTGTACGCGCACCTAGAGGAGGAACGCATCACGATGCTCGGCGACCTCGTCGTGACGAAAATGCATCCCAGCGTGGGAGATGGCTTTCCTCGCGCGTGGGTCCGAATCCTTGAGGACGTGCGCCGATTGCGTTCAGAGACGGTCGTGCCCGGTCACGGACCGGTCGGAAGCGCCCGGGACGTGACGCGAATCCAGGACTACCTTCGCGACCTCTCCCGCCTCGTGCGCACGGCCGAGTCGACCCACGCACCGCTGAGGTCGATTCCGGTACCTGAGCGCTACCGTTCCTGGTCCGGGTCCCCGTTCTTTCCCTCGAACCTGGCCCGCGTGCGGAGAGAGCTGAGAAGCGAGGGTGGACACCGCCATTCGCGATAGGCTGCTAAGGGCCGTCCGGTCCGTGGCGTCGCAGCTTCCAGACGCATTCCATCGGCCACGATCGAGCCCACGCGTTGTCATTGCGGGAGAGGTAGGCCGAGGTTTGCGTGGGTGCCGGACGCGTTTCGACCAGCCGCTCGATAGTGAACCCGCTGCGGATGAACAGCTCGACCCATTCCCCGTAGGGCATCTGGAACTCCACGTTATCACCCCAGTCCAGACGGCGTGGACCGAAGTAGGGCCGGACGAGCCGGTGAGTCTGGCGATCGGTCCGCGGGTCGTGTCCGATGAAGCGAATCGGGCTGGCCGTGGCGAAGACCAGCAGACCACCGGGGCGCAGGACTCGGGCGCATTCGGGTAGCGCTCGCCACGGGTCGCTGAACGTTAGGCCCCCCCAGTCGCAGAACGCGAGGTCGAAGGCGCCGTCCGCGAACGGCATCGTCTCTGCATTCGCTCGAACGAGCGGGAACGGTCGTCGGCCGGAGAGGGCACGGGCCTTCCGAAGCTGGTTCAGGGAGAGATCAAGACCGATGGGACGAGCCCCGACGCGGCGCAGCCCGAGCGACCATCGTCCGGCTCCGCAACCTACCTCGAGGACCAAGCGTCCGCGCACCGGGCCGAGGTAGCCTGTCCTAGCCTCTGGCACGCGCCAGAGACCCCAGGCGAGCCCACCGTGACCTCGGAGAGTCCTACCGAACCGCCGATCATAGGACGCGCTCGTCCTCTCCCAGTAGGTTCGGTTACGCCTCGCGGGCCGCTCGCGGCGTCGCCCCGGGAGGGCTCTGGCGGCGGGGCGTTTCGGCCGGCGCACCGTCATCGCGTGTCGCAGTGACCGCCCCCCTTAAGGATGGCCTGCGGGGTGGCTCTGTTGCCATTCACGTTGTAGGTTAGAGGGCCTCTCGGTTGTCCTAATTCGTGGCGTGCAGGTTCGAATCGGGAGCTTCTTGTAGCTTGGCAAGACACTAAGCCCCCTCGGCTGGGTCTCCCGGCCTTGGTCGCGACCGTAGCCGGGTTCGATGCGTTCGCTGGCGTCGAACCCGATCGCTTGACGAGGGACACGCATCCTCGCCTACCCCGCCAAGGCGGCCCACGCGACCTGGGCTGGAACTTCTCGCGGTGTCTCAGCGGTCCATCTCCGAGTGTCACGGGTCGAGCCTTGGGCTTCGCGGAAACGACTGAATCGCGCGGCAAAGAGAGGGCCACCGGTCAATGGATTAGATAGATAACGATGGCCGCAAAGATCAGGACTAGACCGGCCGGGACCGTGACGAAAGCCCACTGCACCACGATGGCGGTCTCGGCCAGCGCCATGACGCCGAACCCCGCCAAGGCTACCGGAGCGTTCCCGAACAGTATGCCACCTAGCCCGGCCACGAATCCGATGAGACCGAGGACCTCGACCGCGGTTTGGTGATCCCGAAGCAATCCAAAGATCCTGTCCCTGCCTGCGGGATAGGTTGGGGCTGGGGAAAGGTAACCCAAGTCACGGGATGGCAGGCCCGTCATCAGGTCCCATACGGTGACCAACACGATCTACGCTCCCACGGCCAGGCAGCCTATGCCTCGGGTGAGGGTGGCCGAAGCCCTTCCGGATGAAGCAAGGAATGGAATGTTGAGTGGGACAAGTGCCCCGATGACGAGGAGGCTGGTTGCCCAGATCACGATCATACGCTCTCTCCAACACGTCTGATTCTGCGACCGCCCCAATGCTCTGTACACGGTCCGGCGGATGCTGCGTCGTGGGTTCATCCTTTCGGTGAGGTAACCCCCTTTCCGGGCTGGTTCTGCTAACGTTCGGGTGTAACAGGTCGGGGCATTTGGACAATCCCGCACTCGTTACATGGGGAAACTAATCTGGGAGGATGCTTGTCCTCGTGCAGAGGCGAACGACATGGACCTGACGGAAAGACTCAACACGCTCGAAGCCACGCTGGACCAACGAGAGGACGGGATGGGGGACGAGGAACGGGCACGTCTCGTCGCTCGCTACGCGGACTTAGCCGAACAGGCAATCACCTCTGGAGACTACGGGGCCGCTCGGACTAACCTGGACTGGGCAAAGATGTTCTGTCAAGGTTAGGCCCAAAAAACGCCCGATCCATTCTAGCTCCGTGGTGTCGCCCCGAGGGAGGCTTGCTCGCAGATACGAGATGGCCCGTTCTGTTGCTCTTCGTGGGGTGAGGGAGAAAGCCACGGGCCGATTCCGAAGGCCCTGTGAGCGCTGTTCTTCTTGGGTAGCCAACAGTAGGTCCTCGGCATGATGCCAGGGGAAGAGGCGGGCACTCTGAATGGTCTGATGGATGAAGATCGTTGAGAAGGCGGGCAAGCCCCGAGGTATTGCCAAGCAAACACAAGAGTCGTGAAGCCCCGGTAGCGTTACAGTGCCGTTTCAACGTGTACTGTAACTTGTCGGGCCATTCTAGCCCTCAAGAATCGGCTGTAACGCATCTGGCCCCCGGCCGATGGGCCGTGTTACACTTGGACCTCTCAGGGCGTCCCCCCCGGCCTAGAGTGCCCTTAGGCCGGCGAAGCGATGGCAGGGTGCGGTCTCGGAGGAGCCTGGAACAGGTACAAGCTGAGACCGACGATGACCGAGAGGTCAGCCGGCCACTCTGATCGGGAGCAGAACGACCGTCGCACTCCCGTACCCGAAGATCGTCAAGATGTAGGAAATCGCAAAGAAACCGAATCCTATTCCCACCATGAGCCCGACGGTACCTCTCACCTTCACGAAGGCGACCGCCCCCAGGGCGAGGATGACTACGTCGAAGCAAAGGTTCAGCACGGTCACTGGGTCAAAGACCAACGTCATTTGATTCACCAGACTTGGCTCAAGGCCCCCGGTCAGGCGACCTGTGGGCTCCGAGCCGAAGCCCTCCTCTCGGGTGCATGCGGCACGAGCAGATTACCGCGTCGTGCGCGCGCCCAACGCCGATTTCGGGGTTCCGTCCTTCTTCGCGGGACGGCGAGCCGCGCACGGCGGCACGGGCCGAGGGCTACGGGTCCACTACAACCTCGTTCAGGAGCACCAAGCTCTCGGAATGACTCCGGGCGAGGCGGCGGGTATTCCTCTTGGCGATGGGTTCAGGTGGAAGGCAATCCTGAAGGAGGCAGGGAAGCTCGCCCACCGGAATGTTACAGAGGAAAATCACTCGTAGTGACCCACCGGGCGTGTTACAGTGCCGTTTCAATGTAGAGTCCGGTTTTTAGTTCCTCTACTTGAAGGAGGGGGGTTCGAGGGGGGAGTCATGCCTCGGTCCCTCCAGCCTCCACTCGCTGAAAGAACTGCCCCAGCTGCGTTGCCGGCGCTACCTTCCGCTGCCAGGCCTCCTGCGGAGTCTCGTAGAGCTCTGCCCACAGGCTCTCGTGGATCTGGTCGTTGTACCACTCGATGAACTCCTTCAGTGTTCGGTATCGCCACCGATGTCGATCATACTCCAACCACAACCGCTCGAGCTTCCCGTTGGTCTGCGGATGATTCACTCGGCTGACCACGTGACGAATCCCCCGCTCCGCCAGGAACCGCTGGAACTGCCCGTCCACTGACTCCCGGGCTTCCTTGTCGGCGATGTAGAACTGGCTCCCTCGATCGGTGTTGACCTCACGGACCTCTACGCCCCACTCGGCGGCTCGGGCCAGCGCCTCCGTCAATGTGGCGATCGCGTGTCCGGCCGTCGCCTCCGCGAACTCGCCTCCCGAGAGTATCCTCCGACTCGCGTCGTCCTCCCAGAGGATGACGTGCGGGTGTTGCTCTGAGGTTCGGTGGAAGTCTCCGTGGAGGAGCGAACCCGAGTGGTCCCTCTCGTAGCGGACGTAGTGCCGACGGCGTTGTTTGCGGGGGTTCGGCGTGACCCACCGTTGCCCCTTCGCGAAGCGGTAGATCTGCATCTTCGGGATGCGAATACCACGCTTGACGAGCGCCTTGTAGAGCTTCGTGGGGCTCCGAGGGGATCGGAGCCACTCCTGGGTGATGACGGCCTTCTCGAGCTCGGTGAGGGGTGGCCGAGGAGGGCGCCGACGAGGATTCAGCCGCGGCACAATCCCCGACTGCCGCCAACGCTGAATGAGCTTACGGAGCCACCGACGGGTCACACCCCATCGGGCGGCCATCTGACCGAGAGTCTCGCGGGGAGTCGCCAACCCCTGTGCCTGTCGGATGAGGTAGTCGATCCGACGGTCGGTCAGCTTGGTCATGCGGGGCGCAGGCGGGACCCGACCGATAGTCGGCCTCCCCCTGGACCCCCTCTTTCCACTCCACGGGTTCCGGTCGGTTCCCTGTCGGACAGGGGGAACTAATTGTTGGACTCCACAACAGTGCCGTTTCAAGGGGTTCTGTTGTTATTCGCGGGGTCGAGGAGTGGCAAATTCTCCTGTTTCAATTCGCGGGGTGACCACACCGCCCGGGCGGATGGCCCGTGCACGTTATCAGCCGATTCAGCGATTGATTGTCTGATGGCACTCGATAAGAGAACCGCCGAGAACGACGTCGTACGCTTCCTTGAGTACTGGATGAAGTATCGGCTTCTCCTTCGCGGGGGGCGGCCGACCTCGGCCCTCATGGCGAAACGCGCGGAAGCTGCCCTTGTAGGGAGCGGTTGGGAGGAATTCGCCCGCGACCTCGAAGCGAATGAGCAAGACATCATCGAAGAGGTCCGCAAGCGCGGCATCGACGAGATCGCGAGGCAGCTTGCGTTAGCCCGAATGTCGCGCGAAGGGTAGCGGTTTTCGGCGCCGAAGAGGTTTTCATCCCCCGTCGCGGCGCGGCCTAAATAGGCGGACGGCAATGCGTGCCGGAGGTCGAACCTCCCTCTTTGGTCTTGGCATGAGAAAGTTGCGCATCCGGAACGGGGGCAAGGTCGTCCAAGTGGAACGGTCGATAATCAACTACTCAAACGCGGTCTATCTGTTAGTTTCCCCCCGGCTCCACTCTTACGCGAAGGGCCGAAGTCGCATCCTCTACATTGGGCGGACCCGAAAGGGGGCAGAGAGGGTCCTGTCGAGCGTTTCCGACCGTCTCTGGGAGGCCTTTCCTAGGCTACACGGTGTGGATCGCCTAGGGGTCTACATCGTGGGCTGGAGGGGCAGGAGGGCCCTCAACTCATCCCGATATGCAGAGATGGTCCGTACCCCTGTAGAATCGTACACTCATCCTGGTCGGGGTTGAGGGGGGTTCGGGGGGAGCCGGAACCGACAAACGCCGACCCTGCCTGGCTATCGGTGAGGGTCCCAGCATGACCACCCGAAAGAACTGGTCCGGGGAGGAGAAGCTTCGGGTCGTCCTCGAGGGATTGCAGCCGAATGCCAACGTCGAGGCGATCTGTCGGGCTCACGGCCTCTACTCCGCGACGTTCTACAAGTGGAAGCAGCAGGCGCTCGACGGGATGAAGGCCAATCTCGCCAGTCAGCAAGGCTCCGGATATGTGGGTTCCGCCGTCGCTGCTGACTGAGGGAGAGTTCTCCCGATCTCGAAAGCTCACATTGTTCTGCGATAGTCAACTGCTCTCGCCGCACCCAGATATTCGCGCTTCAATGCGCAGGAAGACACTTCGCGGTCGAGGGCCCCAAGACCGCTCGCTGCACACGTTTGCCAGCGGTCACCCGAGGGTGCCGCAGGGCGCCTTCCGCAGTCGGCGATCTTGGAGCGTCAGCACGGAAGGGTTCTCGATTCTTCAGCATTGCGAAGATGATCTTCAACAGTGCGTGGGCCCCGGCCACCGAGCCCTTGCCCTTCCCGCGACGGCGGCTCACCCGTCGAGCGACCTTCGCCACTGTCCCACGAGGTACGCGGTGCCGGTGAGCCCAGGCGGCCTCCACCAGGAGCCAGCGGACCAGCGTCACGCTGTCCCGCTTCAAGTGCCCGTGGTACTCCGATTCACCCGATTGATGGGTCGTGGGCGCCAGCCCCACGTATGAACTCACCTTGTCGACGCTCGAGAACCGCTCGATCGGGCAGAGAAACGCCGCGAGCGCCACCGAGATGATCTCCCCGACGCCGGGGATGGTGCTGAGCAGTTGGGCATCCTCGGAGGAGGCCCAGGCCCGATGGATCTTCTGGTCGAGCTGCCCACAGGTGGTCTCGAGCGAGGTGAGGGTATCCAGTCCGCGGTCGACCTCCTCGAGATGGAGGTCTCGGAGAACCTCACGCTTCCGGCGGAGATTCAGGATCCCATCCTCATATTCGACCCCTCGACGGAGTAGGAAGCTGTAGATGTGATTCTTGACCGAGGTGGCTTTGCGTCGATAGAACACGCGTTCGCGGACGAGGTTCCGAAGGGCTCGAATCTCGGGTGGCGGTGCATACGACTCGGGAACGGCGTTCAGTCGGAGGAGAGTGGCCAGAGCCTCCGAATCGAGTTTGTCGGTCTTGAGGCTCGCTTCGGCGATGAGGCGGGTCTTGTAGGGATTGGAGAGGGTGACCGAGGCGCCTGTCGCCTCCGCTGCGTCGAAGAAATGCTCCCAGAGAGTGCACGCCTCGAGAACGACGTGCTTGCGTCCGGGAAGCCGCTCGAGGTAGTTGATCAGCTCAGCGTCGGTGGCTCCGAACTCCGCCTGACTCACTTGCAAGCCGCCGGCGTCGAACGCGGTCGCGTAGACACTCTTTCGGTGGACGTCAAGCCCGACATAGACCGATTCACTCACATTCTCCATGAGGCGCCTCGAGGTGGAGGACACGAGGCGCCTGCGATGGGCTTTCCGCCGGACCATCGGCGGAACCCATCATGTCCACATTACGCAGCATCAGCGTCAGGAGATCGCTCGGCTGAAGAGACTCATCGCCGACCAGGCGGTGGCGCTCCAGGTGTTCAAGGAGGAGCTCATGGGCAGCTCGGAGGGAAAAAACGACGGAGGCAGCTCGCCATGACGCTCCGCGCTCACCAGATCCCGACGGCTCGAGCCGCTCGATGGGTGGGCTACCACCGACCGAGCCTCTACTACGAGCTCCGCACATCGACCGGTCGTCGACCTCGACTCGACGAGGATCGTGTGCGCTCGGCCATCCGACGTGTCGCTCTCCGTCACGTGACCTACGGCCATCGACGAGTCTGGGCGATGCTCCGCCGCGAGGGGTTCTCCGTCAACCGCAAGCGGGTGCATCGGCTCATGCGAGTCGAGGGACTCCTACGTCCGGCCCACTTCCCTCGGCCCCGGCTTCCGGTGACGGGCCGACTGATCGCCGATCATCCCAACGAGCGCTGGTACACGGATCTCACGGATGTCGACACGACCGACCATGGGATCTGCCCGCTGATGGCGATCCTCGATGCGTGCACGCGCGAGGCGATCCATTGGGACTTCTTCCCGACCTGCGGGGCCGCAGAGGCGCTGACCGTGGTGGAGGGCGCGATCGCTCGTCGATTCCCTCGGTCCTTGCAAGCACCGGGCACGGTGCTCGTGACCGATCAGGGAAGCCAGTTCATCGCGAAGCGATTCCGCGAGGGGACGAAGCTCTTGGGTCTGGATCTTCGATGGACGCGCAAGCGACGGCCGGAGGACAACGGGCTCCAAGAGTCGTTCCACGGGCACCTGAAGCAGGACTACCTCTGGACTCGGGAGCCGGAGAGCTTCCTGGCGACCCGGAGGCACTTGGCCGACTCGATCCGTCATTACAATGAGGAACGACCACACTCGTCCCTCGGGTATCTCACGCCGCGAGAGTTCGCACAACGAAACTGGGAGGAACAAGAAGCATGAACGACCAGCAGCGAAACCCTCCCCACACCCTACCCTTAGGTGTACGAAAGTACAGGGTACACGTCAGCGAGGGCATTCCTGGTTGCGTTCCGTCAACTTTACGGGAGCGTCCCCCGGTTAAACGAAATGGGGAAGCGGATGGAGAGTGAGGGCGCGTTCAACTGGTTCAACCGCGGACCGATTGCCAGGTACATTCTGCGGTTCGGCCGAAAGTACTTCCCGGCCTAGGATTTGGGCTCTTTCAGAAGAAGTGATGCGGTCACTGGGACGAGGCCGGCTCAGGGGCGGTGACCAACTCCTTGACGACGCTCGCGACGTACTCTTCGCCAGGTCTTGTCACCCGCCATTCCCGGCCCTCCCCAGCAAACACGCCGAAGCCATTCAACTCAGTCCGTCGGAGGTTAGCAGCTAGGTTGGCGCTGTCGTCAATACTGAACCTCTTTGCCTCCCTCATTATCTCGTCGGTGCTCACTACCATCTCTTGGCCCTGTGAGCACTTCCAAACGGCCAGCAGTGCCGCCACCTTCCGCTGGATCTGCGAGCCTGTCTTCCCCAAGTTGCGTACAAGAACCTCACCTGTGCTAGCACTGACCAACCGCTCGACGTCTGAGATGGATACTGAGAACTCCTTTGCAAACGTACTCCATCTTTCGGGACGTGGGGTGTCAGGCTGGATGGGATTGACAGTTGGAGAGGGTACGGCTGTAGGAGTGGTCGGTGTTAGGGGCTGTGGAAGGCCAGGAGTGATGGGTGAGCCAATAATGTGGCGAAGGGCCACTTCAAAGAATATGGGCTGAAGTTCCTCCGGGAGTTTACCTGCGATCTTGCCTAGCCGTGGCACCCACGACTCAACCCAGTCGAACCAGTCATTGAGCGGTTTCTCATCCATAGACTCGTACCATAACAACCTTCTCCATTAGATTAACCTTTCTCCAGAGACAGGCACGATTGCGCATTGATTGGTTGCTTGCCGACTATGTAGATGGTGAGAAGGTGGTGTGGTACGCATACATATGTATGGCATATGGATATGGCATATGCGTGAGAACAACTTGGACAATGCCGCCGCCGCCATCGGCGCACCGCCCCTGAGCTGAGCCTTTGGAATGTGGATGCTCGCCATTTCCATATGAGTCGCGTCAAGCATCCGCCTGGAAATCCTTATCTCCGACGTGGAGGTGGGGGTGTCAAGTCAGAGCACGACAACCCAGTCGTGCCGAGAGCCCTTGTTGGAGGCAAGGGTGGGCAATGATCCTCGGGGGGCGCGGAACAACCCCCTGAGGTGAGCCCCGTATATGAGCGCATTCCCCCCAGCTCCAAGCAGTGCCACATTCAGGGCTCGACGACGTTTCCGAGCCCCCATGGTTGGAGGTGGAGGTCGCTTCTCTCAGAGTCGCCTAGACGACTTCTTGCCGCCCGAGTCGGGCGGTTCCGCCGTAACGGTCACACGACCGGCCTTGAGATCGAGCGTCCAAAGCAGCACCCCGCCCGCCTCGACCCCAAGCGCCTTGGCAATTCCGCCGGGGATGGTTGTGCGGACGGACTCCGAGCGTTCGACCACTCTCTGGACGGCAGATCGAAAGATTCCCGGCATGGACTCTCCACTCACCCTTACGAGCGGTCGCCTATTTAACTATGGCTTACAGGTCGGCATACCTGTAGCCGACAGCCTTATATGCCTCCGAGACTGTAGGCTAAATGTCGCCAACAGACGGAGGCAGGGGAGAATGGAGGCATACCGGGGCCAGATGAATGAGACGGAGAGGTGGAACTTTGCGGCGTGGACGGACCAACGGACTCCGGCCCTGGCCATCGTGGGGCGCGGTGATCAGATTCGTGTGCTCACGCCGACAACCTTCTCGGTGTGCTCCCAGAGCGAACCGGGATCGTTCCACCATGTCAAGAAGGACGGGGCTCGATGGGAGTGCGACTGTCAGTTCTTCTCGGCTACGCGGAAGACTTGCGTCCATATCCTCGCGGTCCGCTTCCGTGAGGGCCTACAGGAGTCGGCCCCGACGCACGAGGACTCGGTGCTTTGCGACCGCTGCCAGTCGGCCTCGGTAATTCGCTTCGGCCTCCGACACAACAAGTCGGGTGATGTCCCGACCTACCTTTGCCAGACGTGCGGAAAGCGGTTCGTCGGGCGCGAGGGCTTCCACAACCGGCGAGCGGACCCGGAGAAGATCGCTCTCGCCTTGGACCTATACTTCCGAGGGATGAGCCTTCGGAAGATCGCAGACCACTTCGCCCAGGTGCACCGCCTCAAGCTGAATGCCTCGACTGTCTATCGGTGGGTCCGGTACTACTCCAAGCTGGCCGCCAAGTGGATGGACGCGCAGGGAGCCCGGACGGGCGACCGCTGGCACATCGATGAAACGGTAGTGAACGTGAATGGCAAGCATTGTCCATAAGTTAAGGGACCGTCCACCGTCGGCGGGCTGACCTTTCCACTCGAACCCTCATGCTTCATCCGGCCTCGGTGAGGTCTATGGGATGCCGCGGCATCTGTCGACTCCAGTGCAACCTGTTCCGTTCGAGCGTGGCCAAGTCGAGGAGGTGCTCACCCGCCTCCTTCCCTCCGAGAAGATCGAGCAGTTCGCTCGAGAGACCGGGTTCGTCGAGCGGGAGCGAAAGGTCCAGCCGGTCGCCTTCCTCTGGGTCCTCACCCTCCACTTCGGTACCCGCCTCACCCGCCGCCTCGCCGAGCTGAAGAAGGGCTACGACAAACGGGTGGGTCTCGCCACGATCACCTATCCCGGGTTCTACCTCCGCTTCACCCCCGAGCTCTCGAAGTTCCTCAAGAGATGCCTTGAGCACGCACTGGGTGAGCTCGCCCATGAACCCGGGCGCGAGCTCGACCCGAAGCTCGCCGCCTTCGAGGACATCTTCATCAAGGATTCCACGGTGGTCCGTCTCCACGCGAGCCTTGCCACCAAGTGGCCGGCCACCCGCGCTCGCACGGTCGCCGCTGGGGTCAAGGTCGACACGCTGGTGAGCGTGAGGGCGAACGGTCCGAAGACCGTGGCCTTGGTCGGCGAGCGGACACCCGAGGTGAAGCTGCTGCGGGTGGGTCCCTGGGTGAAGGGGCGGATCCTCCTCGCCGACCTCGGGTTCTATTCCCACCGGCTGTTCGTCAAGATCGTGGAGAACGGCGGGTCGTTCGTAAGCCGTGCCAAGGCCGGCGCAGACCCGCTGTTCGTGCGGTCCCTCCGGGTACATCGAGGACGAGCGATCGACCTCGAGGGGAAGCGACTGTCGGAGGTGTTGCCTCGTCTCAACCGAGGGGTCCTCGACGCCGAGGTCGAGCTCTCGTTCAAGCGCCGAGCCTACAATGGCCGTCGGGCCGGCGACACCGCGCGCTTCCGCCTCGTGGCGGTGTGGGACGAAGCGCATCGGGAGTACCACACTTACCTCACGAACATCGGTCCCGAGGTGCTGAGCGCGGAAGAGGTGGCGAGCCTCTACCGAATGCGCTGGGAGATCGAACTGACGTTCAAGGAACTGAAGAGCCAGTATGCCCTCGATGCGTTCCGCACGACGAACGCGAACATCGTCGAGGCGCTGATCTGGTCGGCGCTGCTGACCCTGGTCGCCAGTCGTCGGCTCTACAACCTCGTGCGGACGCGGGCTCCGCCCGAACTCAAGGCGCGGTACACTCCGATGATGTGGTCGATCGAGTTTCGGGAGGGGAGCAGCGCAGTGCTGGGCTGTCTGCTCGCCCACCTCGGCTACGAGGAGTTCACGGAGAAGGAGTGGCATGACGTCAACTACCGATTGACAGTGTGCGCGCTCACTTCGCACATCCGTCGAGAACCGGTTCGAGAGAGTTGGTCGAGGTGAGGGGGCTTAACTTATGGGCAATGGAATGGCAAGAACGAGTATCTGTGGAACGTCCTCGATGGGGAAAGCCGGTTCCTGCTTGCGACTCACATCAGCCACGACCGAAGTCTCGCCAACACTCGCGCCCCGATTCGCAGGGCGAAGGCTGTCACCGCCGACCGCCCCGCTGACGTGCTAACGGATGGGATGAACTCCTACCCGGTGGCGGTCGGGAAGGAACTCGGGCGCAAGGCGACCCCCTTTGACGACCCGAAACTCGTCCACGGTGGCCGGTTTAACCCCCACCGCCGAGTGCCGAGCATTCGTGCGCGGGAGTCCAACAACAAGATCGAGCGATTCCACGGAACCGAGAAGGAGCGGACGAAGGTCATGCGGGCGTTCGACAACCTCAGCGGAGCGTCAGGAATCGCCGAGGGATTCCGAGTCCACTACAACCTCGTTCGGGAGCACCAAGCCCTCGGCATGACTCCCGGCGAGGCGGCGGGCATCCCTCTCGGTCCGCACTTCCGGTGGAAGGCGATTTTGGAGGCCGCCACGCGAAAAGAAACACGAGAGGGGAGCGAGAACTGACCACGCGAATCTGCAACAGTGCCGTTTCAAGGAAACGTTTAAGTATCAAAGTCCCGACTCGTTGGCTGAGCGTATGACGCTCGTCTGACAAACGGGAGCGGAGAACGAACAATGAAGTCCATCATCCAGGAAGCGATCGCGGAACACCGGACGAACACAGGGGCGGCGGATGACAAGCCACCTCAGGCTCCGTCCTACGTGAGCGCCGACGATGCAGAGCTTGCAAAGCTCGCGGAGACACTGAAGGTCAACATCCGAATCGTCGGCTGCGGCGGCGGCGGGTCGAACACTATCAACCGTTGCGTCGAGGAAGGGATCCAAGGCGCCGAGATGTGCGCGATCAACACCGACGCGAAACATCTGCTCACGATCCATGCTCCCCGCAAGATCCTCATCGGGCGCCGGGCCACGAAGGGTCTCGGGGCGGGGGCCCGCCCTGAGATTGGGGAAGAGGCAGCCCGCGAGAACGAGGAAGAAATCCGCCAGTTCATCCAAGGGGCTCACATTGTCTTCGTGACCGCTGGGATGGGAGGCGGGACCGGGACCGGCTCCGCCCACCTGGTCGGGCGGCTCGCGAAAGAATCGGGTGCCCTGACGATGGGCGTCGTCACTCTTCCGTTCGCGGGGGAAGGCGCTACTCGGATGGAGCAGGCCCGCGATGGACTCGAGCGCCTGCGGCGAGTCTGCGATACCACTATCGTGATCCAGAACGACAAATTGCTCGAGCTCGTTCCGAGGATGCCGCTCGACGCGGCATTCAAGCTCGCGGACGCGGTCCTGATGACGGCAATCAAAGGGATCGCTGAGATCGTGACCCGCCCGGGACTGGTCAACCTCGACTATGCCGACATCCTGACCGTGATGAAGGATGGGGGCGTCGCGCTGATCGGACTCGGAGAGAGCGAGAGCGCCACCGACCGAGTTACCGAAGCGGTCACCGAAGCGCTCACGAGCCCTCTGCTCGGTAGCGTGGAGCTCAAGGACGCCACCGGTGCGCTCGTACGCGTGATCGGCGGCCCGACGATGACGGTCAGCGAGGCCGAGAAGGCCGCCGCGCTCGTCGGCAGCAAGATTTCCAAGCGGGCCCGAATCATCTGGGGCTGTACGGTCGAGAACTCCTCGGAGATGGAGAACACCATCAAGGTGCTCCTCATTATCACGGGAGTCCGCGCCACGAGCCTCCTCGGCCAGAAGGGGGGCTACGCCGCCGGCGAGTCCGAGGAAGTCATCGACCTCGTCCGCTAAGGCGAACTCCGTGCGCCCCCGCTACCTCGGGATCGAGGTGGCGGGGAAACCCGTTCCTCGCCTCGCTCCAGCGGCGTGGCACGACCTGTTGAACCACCGCTGGAAAGCGCAAACCGAAGCCCCCATGCGATTCCGTATCATTCGCTCGGAAGGGCCACGGGCCATAGTCCAGGTCGATCAACGGACCGCATCGATCGCGCGGGTGGCTTGGAATGCCACGCTCGACACCGATGACGGGCGTTCGTTTCGCGTCTCAACCGTTCGCAGTTGGGGCACGCTCGTCCGGGCGAAGACGTGGTTTCGTGAGGCACTCCCGTAGCCAAGGCAACACGAATAACAACGGAAGAAGTTCCTGCGACGCCTTTCGACGGTGGCGGGGAAGGGAGGGTCCGCGAATCTTATCTCTCGGGCCCGCTCCCGATAGAGGGTAAGGCGAGTGGCGCCGGAAACCGTTCCCACCGTCCGGGTAGCGCGCGCCCTTCTATCGTTCCACGATAAGAGCGGCCTCGTCGGGTTTGCTCAGGACCTGGAATCGCTGGACGTTGAAATCTGGGCCACGCGAGGGACGCGCACGGCGCTCGCGGCGGCAGGCGCCCACCCTCGGGCGGCCGAGGACCTGACCGGCATCGGCTCCTGGTTCGGCGGTCGCATCAAGACACTGCATCCGGGATTGCTCGCGGGCATACTGTCCCCCGCCTCGCCCGAGGGAGAGGCCGAGCTCAAGGAACGCGGCTTCCTCCGTTTCGACCTGGTCGCCGTCCAGCTCTACCCCTTCGAGCAGTACACGGCGACCCACCCCGATGCGCACGACCGCGAGGAGTACATCGACATCGGTGGGGTCACCCTCGCCCGCGCGGCCGCGAAGAACCACGAGCGGGTCGCGGTGATCATCGACCCGGCCCAGTACGGCCCGGTGCTTGAGGAGATGCGCCGCCTTGGCGGCGGTCTTTCGGATGGGACACGCCGCGAACTGGCCGTGCGAGCTTTCGAACGGTGCGCCGCCTACGACCGGGCGATCGCCCGTGGGCTCCAAGCGGAGCCGACGGGGACGGCGGACCCATTCCCCGATGAGCTCACGTTCCATCGGCTACCGCTGCGGCTACGCTACGGCGAGAACCCCCACCAACGAGCCGCGACGTACGCGACCGACCAGCTTCCCGGTTCCTCATCGGGGGGCGACCGGTTTGACCTCCTGAAGGGACAGGGGCTTTCGTTCACCAACCTGCTCGACCTGAACGCGGCGGTGTCGGTCGTGTCGGAGTTCCCGAACCCGACCGCCGCCGTCGTGAAGCACGCCGCACCCTGCGGAGTCGCCTGCGGCACGACCATCCGCGAGGCGATCGAGCGCGCCATCGCCACGGACCCGGTCGCCCGTTACGGCTGTACGATCGCGGTGAACCGCCCCATCGGCCCGGAGGACCCGGCCGTGCTCCATGGGGTCTTCGTCGACCTTCTGGGGGCGCCGGCGGTCGACGACGAGGCCCGGCGCGCTCTCGACCGACTGTCCGAAGCTGAAGGTCGTTCGGATCGCGCCGCCCGCGAGCGATGCTCTCCGCTGGGAGGCCCACGCTGCGCTCGGTCGTCTCCTCCTTCAGGAAGCGGACCAGCGCCAGCTCGCTTTAGGGGATTTCCGCCTTGTGACGGGTCCCGCGGCGAGCCCAGAGACGGCCAGCTCCCTCGATTTCGCCTGGCGCGTGGTTCGACACGTCAAGTCGAACGGGATCGTGCTGGCCCAAGGGTCGAGGACCGTCGGCATCGGTGGGGGTCAACCGACGCGCGCTACGGCGGTGCGGCTCGCTTGCGAGATCGCCGGGGACCGGGCGCAGGGCGCCGTGCTGGCCTCGGATGCGTTCTTCCCATTCGCGGACGGGGTCGAGATCGCGGGCAAGGCCGGGGTCAAGGCGATCATCCAACCCGGTGGCAGCGTGCGGGACCCCGAGGTCATCGCGATGGCAGAGCGTTACGGCGTGACGATGTACTTCACCGGCTGGCGGGTTTTCCGGCACTGACCCGGGCGCGCGCGGCTCGACGAAGTCGAGGTACCGCTTGAGGATCGGTACGGAACTCGAGAGGCTCCACCGGCCCGATCTCGCGCCCCTTCTCCTGCCCCGCTTGGACGAACAGGTAGGTAGGGATCGAGTGGATGCCGTAGGTGCGCGTGACGGCGCCAGCCTCATCGACATCGACCGTGGCAAACTTGACCCGACCCTCGAGCTTGAAGCTCAGCTCCTTCAGGATCGGTTCGGTGATACGGCACGGGGCGCACCACTCCGCCGTGAAGTTGACCACGACCGGGAGGGGGGAGTCGATGACCTCGCGACCGAACGTCGCATCGGTCACGATAACCACTCCACCCATGACGGCCTCGCGGTTTGAACTCTTGGGGAGCTTTAAGCTAGGAGTCGGTTCGGCATCGGTTGTGGCACTCCGCTCGCGTCTCGCTCCTTCTCCGGGGCCAGCCCTGGCTCGCTCGCTCCTAGGCTGGTTCGCTCGAACGCAACGTCCTCTACCGTGGCGCCGCTCCCGCGACCCCTACCGGATCTGGGTCGCCGAGGTCTTGCTGCAGCAGACCCGGGTCTCCCAGGTGATCCCGTACTACGAGCGGTTCATCCGGCGTTTTCCCACGGTCCGTGCGCTCGCCCGGGCTCGCGAAGAGAGCGTGCTTCGGCTCTGGCAAGGAGCGGGCTACTATGCACGGGCACGTCACCTCCATGCGGCGGCGCGCATGCTCGTGCGCGACCACCATGACGGCCGACTCCCGAGCTCCCTCGACCGACTGGGGGAGCTGCCGGGATTCGGTAGATACATCGCCCGGGCGGTGGCGAGCCTCGCGTTCGACGTTCCGGTGGTCGCGCTGGAAGCAAACGGCCGGCGCGTGGCCGCCCGCTGGTGGGCCGACCGTGGGAACCTCGGAACGGTAGCGACGCAGCGGCGGCTCGAGCGGCGTCTCGCCTCAATCCTGCCCTCAGAGCATCCCGGGAGCTTCAACGAAGCGATAATGGAGCTCGGGGAGACGGTCTGCCTCCCCCGGACCCCCCGGTGTACAATCTGCCCTGTGCGCCCGCACTGCCGGGCCTACGCCACCCTGAGCGACCCGGGGGCGATCCCTCGCTCCCGGTTCCGCGCCGGCGCCCGCACGTGCGTGCGGCGGTCGTCGTCGTGGAAGAGCAAGGCCGATACCTGGTCCAGAAGCGCCCCTCCACCGGTCTACTAGGAGGACTCTATGAGTTCCCTGGGGGAAAGATCGAGAGAGGGGAGACACCCGTACAGGCCGCTCGTCGCGAGGCCTGGGAGGAGGCGGGCCTTCGCCTTCGGCGCCTCGAGTCTCGAGGTATCGTTCGGCACGCCTACAGCCACTTCACCGTGGAGCTCCACGTCTTTCACGCTCGGCTCAAGCACCGCCCGTCCTCCCTTCCTGGCCCCTCCCAGCGCTGGGCGAGCCGGGCAGGACCTGCGCCGGCTCCCTCTGCCCAGGGCGACCGAAAAGGTGGTCGAGCTCGTGGATGGGACCCTCCAAAGGGCCGCCCGACCCGTCCCGGAGCCTCCCTAAGGTCCGAACCCGCCGTGGGCACCTTCCAAGAGCACCCTGATAACTATATAGGCGGGCGAGGAATTGTGTAGAATGGCCTCGGGCATCGGGAAAGCGTCTCTTGGTGGCACCGTCCAAGAGACCCGGAGACGCTTTGCCGGTGCCTTCCCTCTTCTCTGAGTGCTTGTCGAGAGGCGGCGTGCTAGAACGTGACCTCAGAGCGGACGCGCCGGACCAAGGCGCCGGTCGCGATTCGCTGGGCCACTCGCTCGATATCGACCGCCGGTGAGCGGTCCTGCGACCACGGTTTTACCTCTTCGCGGAGGGCGCGTAGAGCGACCTCCGAGCCCCTGCCTCCGACCTTCGGGCGTCGCAGCTCGAGCGCCTGACCGGCTACGATCCACTCGATCCCCACCACGTGCTGGGTGTTGTTTAGGATCCGACGGAGTTTGACCCCCGCCCACGGCCCCATGCTGACGAAATCCTCCTGGTCAGCGGAGGTGGGCAAGCTTCCCGCGCTCGCCGGATATACCAGCGTGGAGTTCTCGTTGACCAGAGCGGCGGCGAGGTACTGGGGGCTCATCAGCCCCGAAGAGACCGCGTTCACCGGGGCGAGGAACGCCGGCAGTCCCCGGTTCAGCGCCGGGTGAAGGATCCGGAAGATCCGACGCTCGGCGAAGGACGAACAGTAATGGACGGCGAGACCCAACGTGTCCAGGGCGAGGGCGAGTGGTTGGCCGTGGAAGTTCCCACCGGAGAGTGCCTCATCGCCTTCGAAGATGAGCGGGTTATCTGTAGCCGCGTTGAGCTCAGAGCGAGCGATCCCCTCAGCGAAATCGATACCGAGCCGGACCGCCGCGAGGACTTGGGGGGCACAGCGCAGCGTGTACGGGTCCTGGCCCGACCACTCGGCACGGGCGGTCGAGAGCTGGCTACCGTGCAGGAGGGCTCGCAAGGCCCGAGCGACCTCGCGCTGGGCGGGAAGGTTGCGCGCCCGTCCGATCCGGTCGTCGAGCGCGCCCGGGTCCCCGAGCAGGGCGTCAAAGGAGAGCGCGCAGGCGATCGTGGCCGCCTCGAGCAGCGCGGCCGCATCCGCGACCGCGAGGGCAAGGTAGGACGTCATCAACGCGGTACCGTTGAGGAGGGCGATTCCCTCCTTCTCGTGGAACACCATTGGAGCGAGCCCCTCCCGGCGGAGGGTTGTCGCGGCGTCCTCCGGTCGGCCATCAGGGGAGACGAACGCACCCTCGCCGCTGAGGGCGAGCGCGAGGTGAGCGAGCGGAGCGAGGTCTCCTGAGGCCCCCACCGAGCCCTGTTCGGGGATCCATGGAACGAGCCGTCGGTTGAGCAGCTCCATCAATGCATCTACGAGCTCCGGCCGTACCCCCGAGAGTCCATGGGCGAGCGAGTTCGTGCGCAGCAGCAGGAGACCCCGAACGACCTCGGCCGAGAGCGCCGGGCCGCTCCCGCTCGCATGGCTGCGCACGAGCGAGGTCTGCAACTCCATGATCCTCTCGCGGGGTATCGTCGCGTGAGAGAGGGCTCCCACGCCGGTGTTGATGCCGTACACCGGCCGGCCGGCGGCGACGATCCGGTCGACCGCAGCTCGACCCAGGCTGACCGCGGTCCGCGCGTCGGGCGCGAGGGAGACCGAGGCGCCCCCGCGCACGACGGCGAGGAACTGCTCGAGGGTCAGCGAGCGACCGTCCAGAGCGAACGATTCCGTCATCGCGGCCGGACCTTCGCTAGGGCCGATCGCGGCGCGGGCGGGCCTCGAGCTACGCCGGAACTACGAGCTCTCCGCCCGGCTTCTGTAGGGACGGTTTGCGCTGGGGGGTGGCTCCCTTCGTCTTCCAGAAGATCTCGGCGAACGCCTGTACTTGGTTGAGGAGCTCCTGCGCATCGGCGATGTTCGTTCCCTGCCGGGCCTTGGAGGCCTGCTTCAGGATCTTCCACGTGAGCTCATGGATCTGCGGGAACTGCTTCGCATGGTCCGGGGTGAAGTAATCCCCCCAGATCACCCGAATCTCCTGCTTGACCCTCTCGGAATGCTGCTCCTTGACCACCATGTACCGCGCAAGCTTGGCCCCGTAGGTTTCCATCTCTTCAGGCTTCGCCCCGGCGGTCGGCTTCGGGAGCTCGGCGATCAGTTGGTCCATGCGAATGACCGTGAGCGCGGCGATCTGGGCCTCGTGCGGGTCATAAATACCGCAAGGGATGTCGCAGTGCGCGTAGACCGGTCGGGGAGGGGAGAGGGCGTCGCGGGCGGTGATCGCCCATGCACGGATGCGCTCGAATGCGGGCATGCTCAACGCTACGGTATTCGGAGGATAAGGTTGCCGAAGGGCAAAGAGCCGGGAACCTCGGAACGCTCGCCTTTCGGGCGTCGCAAACGGGTCACGGTAGAGGACCGTTCGATGGAGCCGACCCTTCTCCCCGGCGATCGGCTCTACGTTGAGCGATCGCGCGAGGTAGAGCGACAGTACCGCCGCGGTGAGATCGTCGTCGTCCTAGATCCCGAAGCTCCCACACGATGGCTGATCAAGAGGGTCCACGCCACCGCCGACGACCTTCCCGGGGTAGGAGACCCACCCGTGCCTCCCGGAACGCTCTTCCTCACGGGCGACAACGCCAGCGATAGTCGCGACAGCCGTGCCTTCGGTCCGGTGCCGGTCCGCTCGGTGATCGGTGTCGTGCGGATTCGGTACTGGCCGAGCACCCGGCGAGGGGCGATTCCCGAAGCGTGACGTTAATTGATGTGGGATATTCCCACATCCATGCGTCCGGTCATGCGTAATGCTCTGGTCGTCGTTGTGGTCGTGGTCGCCGTGGTCGCGGGCTTCGTCGGGGGCTGGTACGCTCGTTCGGCCTCCGGAGCAGGATCGCCGACCACCCTCGGGATCATCGCCGCGGGAAGCCTCAGCCCCAGCTCGCTCTTCCCCGCGCTCGCCTCCGCCTACGCGAACGCTACCCCGGGGGTCTCCGCTCCGATATCCGCCCAGCTCTACGAGGGGAGTACGGCCGCGGCGACGGCGATCGTCTCCGCTGGGTCTGATTCCCCGTACGACATCTTCGTCTCGGCGGACTTCCGGGTGATTCCCCAGCACCTCGTCCACGTGAGCCCATCCTACGCCACGGGCGAGGCCGTGTTCGCGAGCGACCCGATCGTGCTCGCCTACAATCCCCATGTGATAACCGGGGTCACCTCTGCAAACTGGTACCAGAAGATCGTGGCCTCGGGCGTTGAACTCGGGGTTCCGAACGCGAGCGCGGACCCGCTCGGCTCCAACGTGATCTTCACGATCGAGCTCGAGGATGCCGCGGCCGGTGCCGGCGGAACGTTCTACTCTCACTTCTTCTCGGGAGCCCCGGGAAGCTTCGCGACACCCACCAAGAACACCCTGTACGTCATGGAGAACGACGCCGGGGTGGCGCTCACGACGGACGAGGTACAGGCCTACCTGATCTACCAGTCCTACGCCGAGGCGGACGGGTTATCCTACGTCAACCTGAGCGCATCGGTCAACCTCGGAGGATTCACCGCGGCCGATGTCGCGAACTACGGGAACGCTAGCACCACGGTCCTGTCCGGAGGCTCGACGAAGGTCGTGGTCGGTGCCCCGGCGTTCTTCGCCCTGACCGTCCCGACCAACGCCCCCACTCCGGCGGTCGGGGATGCCTTCGCCGCCTGGCTCCTGTCGAACGCCTCCGCCCCTACCTGGACGGAAGATGGGTTCGTCCTGACCCCTACCGCCTGGACCTATGGGTCGGTCCCATTCCTCCCCGGGGGGGGGCCCAGCCTTCCCCCGTACCTCGCAGCGCTCATCTGAGGACGCCGTGACCGCACCAGGTCCAAGTAGGCCCATTGGCCCGACCGTGGCGGCCGTCCTGTCGGCCTCCCTCCTCGCCCTGTTCGTCCTGCCGTTGGTCGCCCTCTTCGTCTACGTCGGGTTGGGTGGTCTCACCGCAGCCGGGGAGAACTCGGGATTCATCGTCGCGATCGAGTTCACCCTGCTCGCCTCGGGGATCGCGGTCGGTCTAGGGCTCCTGACCGGGGTGCCCCTCGGCTACCTCCTCGCGCGCTACCGTTTCCGAGGTCGGACGTTGGTCGAGTCCATCGTCCTTCTTCCCGTCGTGATCCCGCACCTCGTGGTGGGGATCGCGCTCCTGCTGCTGTTCGAGCCCACGAGCCCCCTGGGACAGCTCACTCATTCCCTCGGCATCCCGATCTTCGATGCGATCTGGGGCGTCGTCCTGGTCATGGTCTACGTCGGCGCCTCCTACATCGTGCTGTCGAGCCAGCTCGCCTTCCAAGCCGTGGACCCTGAGGTCGTCGAGTCGGCGCGTTCCCTCGGCGCCACACCGGGGGAGGCGTTCGTGACCGTCACGCTCCCGCAGTCCGCACGCGGGATCGCCACCGGCGCCCTCCTCATGTGGGCCCGCGGCGTGAGCGAGGTCGGCGGCTTTCTGATCCTCGCCTACGCAATCTCGCCCAGCCCGCCGTGGTTCGGGCCGGTGACCAACACCGCATCGATCTACATCTACAATCTCTACTCCATCTCGGGGCTGCCCGGGGCCGCCGCCGCGAGTTGCCTCCTCGTCCTGGTCGCGCTCGCCATCTTCGTCGCCGTCCGCCTGCTCGACCACTCCGGTCTCTACACCCCCCGTGGGGGTTGGCTCTCGTGACCGAGATTCAGGTCGAAGGGCTCGCGCTCCGACGTGGCGACTTCGAGCTCGGACCGATCGACCTGCGCGTCGACGGCGGAACGGCCACCGTCGTTCTCGGGCCTTCGGGCGCGGGAAAGACGACCCTCCTGCGGGCCCTCGCCGGGTTCCTTCCCTTACGGACCGGCGCGCTGTGGGTCGACGGCCAGCGCGTCGAGCGAGAACCCCCGGAGCGACGCCGATTTGGGTTCGTCCCGCCCGGTCTCGGTCTCCTTCCACACCGGCGGGTCGCTCGCAACGTGAGCTATCCGCTCGACCTCGCCGGGGATGCGGATGCGACGCGCGATGCCCAACGCTGGATGGACCGGTTCGGCCTCCTGTCGCTCGCCCGCAAGTACCCCTCCGAGCTCAGCTCGGGGGAACGGCAGCGCGTGGCGATGGCCCGGGCCCTCACCGCGCGGCCGCGCTTCCTCCTCTGGGACGAGCCCCTTTCCGCCCTGGACGTCGACAGCCGGGACACCTTGCTCCGTCTCGTGCGTGAGCTGATCGAGGAGGAGGGACTTCCGCTCCTGCTCGTGACCCATGACCCCACGACCGCGTTCGCCCTGGCCAGCCGAATCGTCGTGCTAGAAGAGGGCCGGGTGCGTTCCGACAGTCGCCCGGAGGAGCTTGCGCGGGGGGTCCTCGACCGTTTCACCGCGCGTTTCCTCGGATACGAGAACCTCTTCTCGCGCCCCGAGCTCGCCCGATCCTCCGACGTTTCGCTCGGACCGACGCTGCTCGAGGCCGCGGGCGCTGGCGGGGTCGTCGTTCCGAGCGAGGCGCTTACCTGGGCTCAGGAGCCCTCCGCGCAGGGGCACAATGTCGAGGTCCGAGCGGTCCGATGGACAGCCGCGGGTTGGGTGGTCGCGCTCCAGCAGGGAACGCTCACGCTGCACGGGAGCCCCACCCGGGAGGCTCCGACCGTGCGCGCCGGCGATCGGGTCACGCTCGAGGTCGACCTCGGCAGCCTGAAGCCCCTCGCCGATTCCACCCGGACGGGACCATGACCCAAGAGCGCTGGCTGACCCCCACGGACCGTCGGCTCTTGGTCGCCCTCGACGGGGCAGCGAACCTCGTCCACGCCGCCCGCGATGTGGGGATCAGCCGGGACCGCGCTGTCTACCGCCTTCAGCGACTTAGAAGGCTCTACGGGAAAGCGGCGGCGGTCGGCCGCCGGGGGGGCGGCGCGGTCGGAGCCACCACGCTGACGCCGTTCGGCCGTAGCCTGGTCCATTCGGCCCGACGTGGCCACCCCGGCGCGAACCGGTGGAAGGGGGTCTACCATCGAGATCCGTCACCCTACGTCGACCTGGGAGAGGGTCGTCGTGTCGAGGTCACGTTCCGAGCCCGCCCGGACCAACGAGTGACCGTCGAGGTCGACCCCGAGTCGTTCGTCATCGCTCGGGAGCGGTTCGAGTCGAGCGCGCGTAACGTCTTCACGGCTCGGTTGGAAGCGATTCGGCCGCTCACGTCCGGTCGGGTCGTGCTGGAGGCCCGATGGGACGGGCTTCCCTTCCGCGCGACCCTGACCCCGGGTTCGGTGAAACGACTCCACCTAGCCCGCGGCCAGCCGGCGTTCTTCTACCTGAAGGCGGTCGCGGTCCGCAAGGGTTAGTCGCGGATCCCTTCGGTCGTCAGCGAGAACACCGCCTCCCCTTCGGGGAGGTTGGGAGAGTCGATCAGCCGTGCGATCCGCCTCGGCGGCTTCGACTTCCTAAGGTAGACCCGGTAGGTCGCCGCGTGGGCGACGATGTTCCCACCGATCGGCCGGGTCGGGTCGCCGAAGAGGATGTCGGGGCGCGCGCTGACCTGGTTCGTCACGACGATCGACGCGTTGTACGTGTCCCCGAACCGAAGCAACTCGTGCAAGTGCTTGTTGAGCATCTGCTGACGCGGGGCGAGTTCCGCACGGCCGAGGTACTCCGAACGGAAGTGGGCCGTGAGCGAGTCGACCACGAGGAGCCGGATCGGCCGCTCGCGAGCGAGCTCCTGGGCTTTCTGGACCAGGAGCATCTGATGGTTCGAGTTGAAGGCGCGGGCGACGTGAATGCGTCGCAGCGCTTCCTCCGGATCGGTCCCGACCGCCTTCGACATATCGACGATGCGTTCGGGGCGGAAGGTGCTCTCGGTGTCGATGTAGACTACCTCACCCTCAAGGCCCCCTTGGGCCGGAGGGAGCTGGACGTCAACCGCGATTTGGTGACCAAGCTGTGTCTTGCCCGTTCCGAATTCCCCGCTGAACTCGGTGATCGCCTGGGTCTCGACCCCGCCTCCGAGAAGGTCATCGAGCGCCTTCGAGTGCATGGAGATGCGTCCGAGCTTCTGGCGCCGCTCGAGGATCGTGTTCCCGCTCTCGAACCCGCCCACGTCGGCCTTGCGGCGAGCCTCGCCGATGATCTTCTGTGCGATCGCGACCCCGATCTCTGCCGCTTCCGCGATATCCCCGGGGGAGGCGACAGCGACCTCCATCAGGTCGGTGTACCCGGCTTCTCTCAGTTTGTCAGCCGTGGTTGTCCCGACCCCGGGGAGGTCCTCGAGGTCGAACGGCTGCGGCACCGCAGGAGCGGGTTCGGTCGCCGGGGGTTTGGGGGTCGGTTTCGGCACGCCGGCGAGACCGCGCCCCGCGGAGATAAGGGTAGGGGAGAGGGCGTGAAACGGTGAATGTTGAGGGCCACCTGGGCCACCCTGACGATGGGTAGGGTCGGCAGGATGGGCCGATCGAGGCCTCGCGGCCTCGACCCATCAGCTGAAATCTCGCCGCCCATCTTACCCTACGATGGGCTTTGCGGCCCCACCTCCTATATCCGAGCAAGCCCCAGAGCCGGCCGAGATCGAATCGGCCGTAGGGATGCTGCACATTGTCCGCATCTTCGCGGTCATCTTCGGCGTCCTGGCCTTCCTGATTGGACTGATCTACGCCGCCGTTGTCTCTTCGGTCTACAACTCGTGTGTCTCCGCTGGTGGAATCGACTGCAGTAGCCTGGGCGGTTTTGCGGCCCTGTTCGTTGCGCTCGCGATCCTAGGGGCGTTGATCAATTTCATCATCTTCATCGCGACGGGCCGCATCCGAACCATGGTCTACGAGGGAGAGTACGACATGGCGAAGTCGAGCCTCCTCATCTGGACCATCGTCGGGTTTCTTCTCGGCGGGATTCTCATCGGCATCTTTCTCCTCGTCGCCTACATCAAGATGGACCCGCTGATCAACTGGCAGGGAAACGTAGCCCCCGTGCTCCCCGGTACAGCCGGGGGATACTCTCCCTCCTCGCTGGACCAGTTGCCACTGCCCCCGCCCCCGCCGGACACCCCCGTCTGTTCACGTTGCGGAAAGCCGACCACATTCATCCCGCAGTACGGACGCTACTACTGCTTCAGCGACCGGCTCTACGTCCCCAGAAGCTGATCGGAGGGCGTTTCCGGGACGGGATCCCTGCTCCGCTATACCTTGGGCCGCAGCGATACGAACGGCCGGCCGGTGAGACGCGTATAGACCGTCGTGTAGAGACGGCTCACCTCGTCTACCAAGAGCGGGGGGAGCGGAGGGATGCTCGGCTCGGCGGTCCCCTCCTGGCGCGCCTTCACCAGCTGGTCGTAGTACCCGGTCGACCGGTAGTGTTGCCGGACGAACTCTTTGCTGAACTCCAAGGGTCGTCCGCGTTCGTAGGCGTCGCGGTCCCAGAAGCGATCCTCGTCGGCCGTGCCGAAGGTGTCGACGACCATCGGAACCCCCTCGGCGTCGATCGCGAACTCCTTCTTCCCGTCGACGTGGAGAAGTCCTCGCGGCGCGATGTCGAGCTGCATCGCCTCGTCGATCTGGAAGATCGTCTCCCGGATCGCGTTAAGCGTGGCGGGGTCGAGCGCCGCGAGCTCCATCGCCTCGGCCTTCGGGAGGAGCCGGTCGACCGCCTCGAGCTTGGTCGTCATCTCGAAGTGAGGTTCGGGGAGCTTCTCCCCGTACTGGAGCTCGCGCCCGGCGGGGAACCCCAGGTCGGTCGGGCGGACCTTACCGGCCTTGACGCGGTCCCACATCGACCCGGCGAGGTAGTAGCGGACGATGAGCTCGAGCGGGATGAGGTAGTTCTTCGGGTTCGGCCCCAGGGTGCGGGGCTGAGGGACCACCTGCACGCGGCGCACGCGCATCACGGTCGGGGCGGTGAGCTGAAGGAAGTGGTGTCGGATCCCCAGTTCGGAGCAGCGGCGGAACCAGTACCTCCGCCGTGCGCGCGAGGGTCTCCCCCTTGCACGGGATCTCGCTCGGGATGTGCTTATCGAACACCGAGATGTCGTTCGTGAAATGGAACTCGAGTTCGGTCGGGGAGATCGCGTAGACCTCTTTGACCTTCCCCCGACGCAAGTACTGCGGCGGCGGAGCGGCCGGTTTCGCCACGGGAGGGCTCATCGCCTCAGGCAGTCGGCCAAGATTCCTTAAGCTGTGCGCTCGCGAGCGACGCGTAGCAGCGCGCTACAGCTGCCGGGAGTAGTACCCGATCGTCGGGCGGAAGCCGCGCTTGTGGTAGAAGGCGGCGGCGATCTGGTTCTGGAGCGGGAACTCCGCCGTGATGACCCCGGCGCCCTTCGCCTTGAGCGCGCCCGTGGTCTCCTCGAGCAAGTACTCTCCGACACCTCGGCGCCGATACAGAGGGAGCAGGTAGATGTCCAGGATGACGCCCTCCCGTTCGGGAGCGTAGAACGGTCGCTCCCGTACGCGGGCGCGGATCACGCCGACGATGCGGTCCTTGTCAGGGCCGACACCGTCGGTGACGAGGACGACCGCCTCGGGGTCTTCGAGGTCCTTGATCAGGATCTCGCTCGCGCTCGACTCCGCATCGGCCCGCACCTTGAGCAGCGGGTCGAACTCCTCGTTGAGGTGCTTGAGCCGAAGGATGAGGGGGACGAGCGCGGGGACGTCTCTCTTGGTCGCGGGGCGAACGTGCACGGGGAGCGTCTTCGCTCCCGGGACAGGCCTCGCCTCCGTCCTTGACTCATGCGATTTCGGCGTATGGGACGTCATGGGGCTCCTCCGGGCGCGTGTGGTTCATCGGGCATGGGGACCGTGAGGCCGCTTTGACGGAGTTGCGTTGCTAGGTCGACCGAGTGCCGCATGAGCGTGCGGGCGCGTTCGAAGAACTCCGCGCGGGTGTGCTTGCGACGGGCGAGGCCCAATCGGACGGCGGCCTCGGCGGTCGCCGCCGCGACGTGGGGGAAGAAACCGGTCTCCTCCATCGTTGGCAGGATGTGCTCGGGGGTCAGTCCGTGGTCGCGGGCGTGGGCCGCGAGCTCGCGGGCGGCGACGATGATGAGCTCGTCCGGTATCGACCGGGCGCGCGCGTCCAGGATGCCTCGGAAGACCGGAGGGAACACCAGGGAGTTGTTGACCTGGTTCGGGAAGTCGCTCCTACCCGTAGCAACGATCGCGGCGCCGGCCCCGCGCGCCGCCGCGGGCCATATCTCGGGCACCGGGTTCGCGAGCGCGAAAACGATCGACTGGGGAGCCATCGACCGCACCCACTCGGGTTTAATCGTGTTCGGGTCGGGCGTGGACGCCGCGAGCAGGGCATCGGCTCCCGCGAGGACCTCCGCGACCGTGCCCCGTCGACGACCGCCGTCCGTCTGGAGCGCGATGCGGTACTTCCACGGGTTCCGCAGCGAGAGACTGTCCACGTCCTGTCGCTCGGCGTAGAGTACCCCCGCGCGGTCGACGAGCGTCATCCGGTGCGGGTCGTGCCCCATCGCGAGCAAGAGGCGAGCGGTGGCTATGTTCGCCGCGCCCGCTCCGAGGAGGACCGTGCGGACCGTCGTGATGGAACGGCCCGTGAGCTCGAGCGCATTGATAAACCCCGCCAACGTCGCCGCGGCGGTCCCCAGCTGATCGTCATGCCAGACCGGGATCGGGAGACGGCGGCTGAGCTCCTCCAGGATCTGAAAGCACTTCGGGGAGGCGATGTCCTCCAAGTTGATGCCTCCGAACGCCGGGGCGATCCGCTCGACCGTCGCGATGAACGCTTCGGGGGAGTCGACCCGGATTGGGATCGGGATGGCGTTCACGCCCCCCAGGTAGCGGAAGAGGAGGGCCTTGCCTTCCATCACGGGCATCGCGGCCTCGGGGCCGATGTCCCCGAGGCCGAGCACGCGGCTCCCGTCGGTCACGATCGCGATGGTGTTCCAACGACCCGTGAGCTCGAAGGAGGAATCGGGGTCCTTCTCGATCGCCTCGGAGACGTGCGCGATCCCCGGTGTGTACCATAGGGAGAAGTCGGAGAGGGAGCGGACCGGCACCTTCGGAACGGTCTCGATCTTCCCATGGTAGAACCGGGCCAGGGCGAGAGAGCGCTCGCCCAGTGCGCGGGTACGCTCCTCGTCCGTCATTGAGGCTCCGCCGGTGGGCGCGTCCTTGCGGCGGCTACGGGGGGACCCCGGATCGACGGGTGGAGAACCGGCCTGCACCATGGACGGGTCGGCGGACCCGGTCCCCCTCTCTTAACCCTTTGTCCGGGACGAAGTAGTACTTCGGCGATTGACGATGCACCGAACCGGGGTAGGACCCCCTCGACAAGTTTCCGAAGCTTCCAAGATGGTTCGCACGGTCATCGCGAAGAGTCTGCACCGCCGGATCTCCCGGTCGAGCTAGCCAACTGAACGCGTCGTTGCATGACCGTGGCCCCCCCACCCTTCCGAGAAACAGGGCGAGCGCCGGGAGGCGAGGTCGATGTGGACTCCGGACGGGAGCGGAAAGGGGAGGCGGGCGGGCCGGCGGATCATCCCGTCATGGGGGCCGAGGCTGTTTCAACGACGAACAGTCGACTCCGTAGCCAGAGTGATAGGTAGACCAAGCCGATCATGATGGGAACTTCGACCAACGGGCCAACGACGGTTGCGAAGGCCTGGGGAGAGGTCAACCCGAAGGTGGCCACAGCGACCGCGATTGCCAACTCGAAGTTGTTGCTCGCCGCCGTGAACGACACGGTGACAGTATCGCGGTAGCTAAAGCGGAGCTTCCACGCGAGAAAGTACGAGCTCAGGAACATAATCGCAAAATAGGCCACTAGCGGCAAGGCTACCCGCACGACCGTGAACGGGGATTGCACAATGACGTTCCCCTGGAGGCTGAACATCACGACCAACGTGAACAGGAGCGCAATCAGAGCAGTCGGCGCAAGTCGAGGAAGAAACACCGATTCGTACCAGCGTTTGCCCTTTCTACGCGTGAGGATACTTCGGGACAGGAACCCCATGAGTAAGGGCACCCCCAGGAAGATCGCGACGTTGAGCGCAATCGCATACGGACTCACACTCACCGTCGTGGGGGCTCCCGCCGGGCTCAGTGCATTGGATAGTACCGTGAGGAAGAAGAACGCATAGACCGAATAGAGCACGATCTGGAAGGCGGCGTTGAGCGCGACCAGTACGGCTGCGTGCTCGTTGTTTCCTCCGGCCAGCATGTTCCAGACCAGCACCATGGCGATGCACCGAGCCAGTCCCACGAGGATTACCCCGTCGCGCAGCCCTGGAAGATCCGGAAGGAGAAGCCAGGCCAAGGTGAACATAAGAAACGGACCGACAAGCCAGTTCAGAATCAGCGAGAGCCCAATCACCTGCTTAGCCTCGCGGACCTCCCGAATCTTCCCATAGTCCACGGCAGCCAATGGAGGATAGATCATCCAGATGAGACCCAACGCGATAGGCAGGGAGATTGAGCCTATCTGCAGCGAATTGAGCCACGGACTGACCTGGGGCCACTGGTCACCGATCAGGATCCCGAGACCGATGGCCACGAAAATCCAGACGGGCAGGAGACGGTCGAGCCACGACAGGTGGCTGAGGATGTCTCGCTCCGGGCTCGTCGTGGACATTCGCCCTCAGTACCTCGGAGGATTAGGGAAGAACATGTCTCGCGATTCGGCCCTGGATCACATCGGGGCCTTCCTCGTTATGGCTGTCGAAGACGCTCTCGACCCAAACGAGCACGACCGTTCACCCCGGGTCAGTCCCTAGGAGCTCAGCGGTCTTCCGGGCCCTCGTGAGACCACGAACCACCCGGACGTACCCTCTCGTTCATGGAGTCACGAACCTCGCCGTAGGCGACGGTCGGTCGTGACAATCTCGAGCTTCAGTCGCCGGACCTTATCGGCGATCTGGGAGCGAACCTCCCGGAAGCCTGCGTCATCCAATCGGGTCGGGTCGGGAAGCGCCCAGTCCCGAAGCTCCATGCTCTTGAGCCGGGCCGGGCAGCTGGCGTCGTCCAGGCATCCCATCGTGACCCGGATCCGAGCGTTCTGCATCGTCTCCTCGGTCAGGGGTTGGGGCGGGTGGGCCGGTAGCTCGAGTCCAACCTCCTGGAGCATCGGACCGGTCCGAGGGTTCGGGGCGTTGGACGGACGCGTGCCCGCCGACACCGCCTTCCAGCCGGGGGGAGGATTGGCGTTGAAGGTCGCCTCGGCCATCAGCGACCGGGCGGCGTTCTCGATGCAAATGAAAAGGACCGTTCGCTCTTCCATCGACTTTCTCGGTCTGGACCCCCTTACCGATTCCGCCCGCGGAGCGGTTCAGGGTCGTAGCGTCGAGCGCTTCAATCACTGAAGTGGTCATAAGCAATCACTACTTCCCCGCGTAGTGATGAACGCGAAGGGTGGCCCCACCGAATGTCCCTGTCCTCCGGTCGGATTGATCGACGTGGTCGGAAAGAAGTGGGCGATCTGCGTCATCACCCTCCTGGGCTCCAACGGCTCCCTACGTTTTGGACCGATCCAGAGGGCGCTACCCCGCGTGAGCCCGGCAACGCTCACGGCCACCTTGCGAGCACTCGAGCGAGAGGAACTGATCGAACGGACCCCCCTCGGCGCGCGTCGCTTCGACCCGAGCGCCTATTCGCTCACGGTCGGGGGCACTGCCCTCTACCGAAGCCTGCTACCGCTCGCGAGTTGGCTCCGCCGAAGCTAGAAACGGCGTAGACAGAAAGCTACATACTGAGCTGGGCGAACAGAGTGAGGCTGTGACATCCACCCCGCCGCCTCTCCCCCATCCTTTCTTCCGCCCCGAGCATCATCGCTCCGCGGCCCGGATCCTTCCCCAGCAGCTCCGCGCGCTCCTCGAAAGCGGCGAACCGCCCGTTCTGCTCGACATCCGTGCGGCGCGAGAACGAATATGGTCCCACCTCTCGGGGGACGTGCACATCCCTCTCTCGGCGCTTCCCGACCGCCTGAGTGAGCTCTCGCGCGCTCGGACGATCGTCGCCTACGATCATTACGGAAGCCAGGCATCCCGCGCGGCCGAGTTCCTCGAAACCCGAGGGTTCCCGCAGGTCGCCGTCCTCGAAGGAGGGATCGACGATTACGCCCTGCAGGCCGACCCGACCATTCCCCGCTACCGAGTCGAGGAGAGCGAGGGGGGGGTCTACCTCCATCAGCTCCCGCGTCTCGAGACCGGATGCCTTTCCTACCTCGTGGGCGACCTATCGAGCCGGGAGGCGATCATCATCGACCCTGGGGCGGACGTCGCCCCGTACCTCGCCCTGCTGAAAGAAGGGGACTGGCGTCTCGGCGCGATCGTGGAGACCCACACCCACGCCGACCACCTCGCCGGCCACGCCGCGCTCCACGCGAGGACCGACGCCTCGATCTACGTGAGCCGGCATTCGCCCGCCCTCTATCCCCACCGCGTCTTGACCGAGGGGGAAGCGATCCCCTTCGGAGCGAAGGAGCTTACGGTCCTCGAGACCCCCGGCCACACCCGAGACCACCTGACGTTGACGTTGCGCGAGACGGCCTTCACGGGCGACACCTTGCTCATCGGCTCCTGCGGTCGAACGGACCTGGGTGGCGGCTCTCCTGAGCTCCTCTTTGAAAGCCTTTCGGACAAGCTTCTGAGGCTCTCCCCGGAGACCGAGGTCTACCCGGCCCACTTCGGCCCGCACCACGCCTTGGTCGACCGGTGGGTCTCTTCGATTGGGTTCGAACGCGCGACCAATGAGGCCCTGCGACAGGAGAGCCGGGAGGCATTCATCCACTACATGACCGACGGCTGGCCACCGAAGCCGCGGGATTTCGAGGAGGTCGTCCGGGCCAACCTCGCTCCGTAGCGCGAATGGCATGGTCGGCCCGTTGCCTACCGCGTAACCCGCTTTCTCCTCTCGCATCGAGTGACGAAAGCGGCAGCGTTAAACCTCGCTCTTTGGTCCACGCGCGCCATGGCCGTCCGCATCACGCTGACCGGACCGTTCCCCCGGACGGAGGCGCTTGTCGGGGCGACCCGTGATTTCGACCGCGGTCGAATCAGCGCCGGTGCGCTCGAAGAGGCCTATGCTCGGACGGAGAGCGAGGTGGTCCAGCTCGAGAAACGCCTCGGGACCGACCGACTGACAGCGGGCTACCTTCAGTGGCCGGACCTCTTCCGCCCCATCGCGGAGGGATGGGGGGGCTTCGCCGTCGGTCCGCTCACCCGCTGGTTCGAAACGAACACGTTCTTCCGCCAGCCGATCTTGAACGCTCCGCCCGAGCGGACGACGGGAGCGCTCTCCGTTCGCCTTCCCGCCTCCCTACGCAAGGAGGGGCCCGGGTGCGGCCTCATCATCCTCCCCGGTCCGTACACGCTCGCCGGTCTTCTTGACAACCGCAGCGGCGAAACCGCGCAAGCGCTGGTCCACCGCCTGGGCCGCCTCTTCGCGGAGGAGGTCCGCGAGCTCAAGGGACAGGGGTTCGCCGCCTTCGAGTGGGTCGAGCCGCTCCTCGTCTACCAGCCGCCCAGCCCGACCATGGCGGAGTCCGTGATCGCCGCCTACCAGGCGATCGGAGCCGCCGCCCAGGACTCCCCCTCGCTCCTGTGGACGTACTTCGGGGACGCGGCGCCGCTCCTCCCGCTTCTCGGCCGGCTATCGGTCTCCAGCGTCGGCTTCGACCTATCGGAGACCGACCCGTCATCGATCACCGACCGCCTCGGCGGTCGCGGGCTGGGGCTCGGGGTCGTCGACCCGCGTACGACGCTGAGCGAGGACCCCGAACACATCGCGAGGATCGTTCGTGACCTTCAGGAACGCCTCGACCCCCCTTCGATATGGCTCGGACCCGGTGCGCCCCTCGACCTGCTCGCAGCCGAGCCGGCGGCGCGCAAGCTGCATGTTCTGGCGGCCGCTCGAGAGGCCCTGTCCGCCGCAAGGAGGTCGTCGTGATGGCCTCGCTCTTCCCGTCCCAAGAGATCGGTAGCCTGATGAAACCCCGATGGCAACTGCTCGGCCAGCGGGGCACTCCTCTGGACGACGCAGCGAGGACCGACTTCGAGCGGTGGGACCGCATCCTCGGATTCAGCCAGGGTTCCCCCGACGCCGCCCGGGCGCTCCTCGCCGGTCGAAGCCGCGAGGTCTCCCCCGAAGCGGTCCGGGACCTTGGAGCGCTCTTCGCGCTCCGCTTGTTCGAGTCGGCGGGGCTTCGGCGGGTCTACGATGGCGAGGCGCGACGCATCGAGATGTACGAGCACCCGATCCGCCAGATGCACGGTTTCCAGTTCGTGGGCCACGTCCGCTCCTTCGACAACAAGTACTACCTCAAAGCCGCCAACACGGGCGAGGTCCGGCTCATCGCGCCGTACCACATCGAGGAGTTCGATTTCGTCCGACGCCACGCCACCGCCGAACCCAAGCTCCCGGTCACGGGCGCCTACACGCTCGCGGACTGGTCCTACAACGAGCACTATCTCGGGCGTCAGGCGGGATGGAAAGGACGCAAGGAGCGACGAGAGGCCCAGCGGGAATTGATCACCGCGATCGCCCGGCACGCGCTCCGGCCGACCCTCGCGGCGCTCATCGAGCGAGGGTGCCGGGTCATCCAGATCGACGAGCCGGCGGCGGGGACCCATCCGGGCGAAGGCGACCTGGTCGCCGAGGGATTCAACGTCGCTACCGAAGGACTGGAGGCCGAGTTCACGATGCACATCTGCTTCTCCGACTACCGCAATCTGTTCCCGGGGCTCTTGGAGGCGAAGCGGTGCCGTCAGTGGGCATGGGAGTTCGCGAACCGGGACCGCGACGGTCGGGACGGCTACGAGATCCTGAACGTGCTGCGCGAGTACAAGGACCCGCGGGAGGTCGGCCTGGGCGTGACGGACGTCCATCGCGACGACCTCGAGAGCGCCGAGCTCGTGGCCGAACGGATCCGCCGGGCGGTCAAGATCCTGGACGACCCGCGGCGCATCTGGGTGAACCCGGATTGCGGGCTGCGGACGCGCTCGCTCGACGTCGCGAACGCGAAGCTCAAGGTGATGGTCGAGGGCGCGGCGATCGCCCGCGCCGACTTCGAGCGCCCGCGCGGCTAACGCCGGACCTAATGGCCTACCTCGGTCAGGACGTCGGCCCCGTTCGGACGCACGAGCACCGTGTGCTCTGCCTGGGCGACGTGGCCTCCGCCCGTCTCCATGAAGACCGGGTAGAGTTGGAGGAAGCGTCGACCCGGGCGAGGGCCGCCGTCTCTTCGGGGGCGGCCGCCCAGCGTGCCGCGAACGGGAGCGTGCGGAAGCGCTCGTAGAGCCGCGCGAGCGTGGGGTCAGAGGGACCCGGGTCGCGACGGAAGCGCAGGATGTTCCCGAAGGGTCCGTTCATGATGTGCCCGACCCCATTCGTCGCGAACGGTTCAATCGCGATGATCTCCCCTTCCACAAACCGCTCCCCGGTGAGACCGCGGACGTTCGGGACCGACTTGCCCGCATGGAGAAGGTAGCGATTGATGGAGTGACCGGTCAGGTCGGAGATCGGCTTGAACCCGCGGGCGTGGATCGCCTCTTCGATGGCGCGGCTCACGTCGTCGACCAAGCCGTTGGCCCGAACGTGGGCGATCCCCGCCGTAACCCCCTCATCGGCGGCTCGGCGGAGGTTTTCGAACTGTCGGGTCCCCCCGACCTCGACCGTCTCGGCGGTATCGGCGATCGCCCCGTCGAGGTGGGCGCCGACATCGACCTTCACGAGGTCGCCGGTCTCGAACCGGACCTCGTCCTCCACGCTCGGGGTATAGTGGGCCGCCTCGTCGTTACGCGAGAGGTTCGCCGGGAACGCCGGCTCGGCTCCCTTCGAGCGGATATAGGATTCGATCGCCTCGGCCACGTCCCGTCGACGAGCTCCGGGCACCAGGGCTCGCGCGCCGACCCGCCGCGCTTCCCCGCTGATCCGTCCGGCTTCACGCCAACGCTCTAGATCCTCCGGATACGGCGCCATACTCTTCACCGCGTGCGGAGCTCGGGGGAATCCCCCCGGGTCCAATCGACCAGGGTGGATGGCTTCCCCGAGGGTCTCGGCTCCCCGTCCAAGTAGGCATCGACCTCGTCCCCGAAGGTCCGACGCGCCTCGTGGAGCGTGCGGCACGCCGGTTCCCCGTGGCGGTTCGCGCTGGTCGCGGTGATCGGGCCGATCGCTCGGGCCAGCGCGCGGGCCAGGGGATGGTCCGGAAGGCGGACACCGACCGTGGCGCCGGCGGCTCGGATGGGGGACGCGAGGCCGAGCCGGCCGATGTCTCGCGCGGCCGGTAATAGAAGGGTGAACGGACCCGGCAGGTTTGAACGCAGGAACGCTCGAGCGGGTCGGGAGAGCTCGCCCAGGGGTTCCACCTCTTCGAAGGAGGAGACAGCGACCGAGATCGGCTGGGTGCCGGCCCGACCTTTGGCCAATACGAGTCGGCGGACCGCCCCTTCGTTCCGCGCGTCGGCGCCGAGCCCGTAGAGCGTGTCGGTCGGGTAGACCACGAGCCCACCATGACGAAGGCGGGCGATCGCCTGGCCGAGCGGGTCGGCCATTCCTAGAAATACTCCGAACCCGCCCGGGTCCAGGTGACGAAGTCGCTCTCCCGGAAGAACAGGGCGAGCTCCCGTGCGGCAGAGGCGGGCGAGTCCGAGGCGTGGATGATGTTGGAGGAAGTCGAGAGGGCGAGGTCACCGCGGATCGTCCCGGGAGCGGCCTTGAGCGGGTCGGTCGCACCCACCATCGCTCGGACGGTCGCGATCACGGAGCGTCCCTCGAGCGCGATCGCAAGGACCGGGGCCGAGGTGATGAAATCGACCAGCTCCCCGTAGAACGGCTTCCCCCGGTGCTCGGCGTAGTGTGCCTCGGCGGTCGCGCGACTGATGCATAGAAGACGCGCTGCCACCATATTGAACCCCTTCCGCTCGAACCGGGAGAGGATCTCTCCGATGAGTCCGCGTCGGACCCCGTCCGGCTTGATCAAGACGAGGGTGCGCTCGATGCTCGGTTCGGCCATCGGTCGGCGGAGCGCGGGGTTTATGAAAGCCTTTCTCGAGCCGAACGTTGCCCGGGAGCCGAACGGGGTCGAACAGCGATGACGGCACCGAAGAGCCGGGGCAACCGCACCCATCCGGCAGTGCAGGGCTTCGACCGCGCGGCAGCGGCGTACGAGCGCGGCCGGCCCAGCTACCCCGAGGCCGCGGTCCGTTACCTGGCCCGGACCCTAGGGCTTCGCCCGGGACGGACCGTCGTCGAGCTCGGGAGCGGAACCGGCAAGTTCACGCGACTGCTGCTGCCTACCGGCGCGGCGGTCGTTCCCGTGGAACCCACCCGTGGAATGCGAGAGGAGTTCCGCCGCCAGCTCCCGCAGCAGCCGGTCCTGGACGGGGTCGCCGAGGCGATCCCGGTCCCGGATGATTTTGCGGATGCGGTCGTCGCAGCCCAGGCCTTCCACTGGTTCCGTCCCCGTCCCGCCCTGAGGGAGATCGAACGCGTCCTGGTACAGGATGGGCGCCTCGGCCTCATCTGGAACCGTCGCGACGGGCTCGTGGACTGGGTCGATCGGATCGGCCGCATCATCGATCGGTACAGCCAGCGGATTCCGCGCACGCGCCAAGGTCGGTGGCTCCGCCTCTTTGATACCGGAGAGCTACCGTTCACCCGGCTCGAGAAGCGCACGTTCCCCTTTGTCCAGCGTCTCACGACCTCGGAGCTCGTCGAGCGATTCCTATCCGTGAGCCGCATCGCGGTTCAGCCGGCCTCCGAGCGACGGAAGGTCGCCCGCGGCATCCTCGAGGTCGTCCGCCATGATCCCGTCACGCGCGGGCAAGCCGTCGTCGATCTGCCGTACCGTACCCAGGTCTACGTCAGCCGCCTTCGCTCCGGCCGCTCCGCTCGCTAGGCGCGCGCGTCGCAGACCGCCCACCAGCGACAGTGCGCGCATCGCCGTGCCGCTGGACGCGCACGGCCGTCGTATCGCATCGCCATTTCCTCGCGCAGGTCCAAGAGGATCCGCCGTTCCTCCGCGCCCCAAGGAACGGTGTACTCTACGCCATCCCCGTAGCGGAGGATACCGTAGGGCGGGCTCTTGCGTTCGCTCTCCTCGAGCAAGAGACAGTACGCCCAGAGCTGGATGATGTGCGAGCGGGGCGGTCCGTCGCGGAACGAAGCACGGCTCTTGAGCTCGATCGGGATGAGCCGCCCATCGGCACGCCGGCGCACCATGTCAGGACGTCCGACCAGGCGGTAGCGTTCGGAGCGTAGGGTCCAGCTCATCGAGCCTCCCGCATCGACGGCGACCAAGGCGCCCACCCGCCTCTCTCGCGTCCAACGGGCGAGCGACAGCGCCGCGAGCCCGACGAGGAGGAGACCGACGCCCACCAAGGCGATCACGAGGAGGGTCGTCACATGCCCCCGAAGACGACGAGGGAGAGTGCTACGAGCGCGAGCCCCACGAGGAGGAGCGCGACGTAGAGGCCGACGTGCTCTTGGTGGCTCCGCTCGGCCGAGAGCGTTCGCTGGTGGTGGCGTACGCCTTGGCGAGCTCTAGGGTGCGGCGCGACGTTCCCACCGACGGTCTGAGGGTGGGTCGAATACCAATAGGAGCGTGGGCAGTAGGCGTACTCAGCGAGGTCGCTCGCCGAGACCCACGGTCCCTGCGATTCCACGCATCGACCGCGTCGCGGGCAGGCTTAACGATGTGATTCCAGGGGAACGAGTCGGGCAGCGCTTACGGCGCCGGTGGGGCCGCCGGAGGGGTATCGGTGCCAGCGCTCTTCGATGCCTTCGCCGCTCGGCGACGGGGCTTGGCGGGCGCGGCCGTGGCGGGGGTCGTCGCCGGCGCTGCTCCGGCCTCTGCGGGCGGGCTCAGGGCCATTCCACCGGCCGATCCCGCCTTGGGAGCGGGGGGCGCGGGGGCGCTCGGAGGAGTAGGGCCCGAAGGAGCGGGATGCGCGGCCCCCTTCTCGGCGGCGTGGGCCGCGGCGTGGCCGGCGACCTTCTTCATCGCGTGGGCGCGGGTCCACTTGCGCCGGTGACCGACGCGTCCGAGGTGGAGTTGTTGCTTGCGGCAAGAGGAGGAACAGAAGTGGAAGACCGTCCCGTCACGCTTGACGAACATCGTGCCCGTTCCGGGCTCGATCTCGTTCGCGCAGAACGAGCATTGTCGCTTGACGACCATCGGAACCCACCCTGTGCCTATCGGACGGAAAGCTTGCGGGCCTCGCGCGCCGTTTCCCGAAGGATGAGGACGTCACCGAGGCGGATGGGACCCGCGACGTTGCGGGTGATGATCTTCCCGCGGTCCCGTCCGGCGAGGACTCGGACCTTGACCTGCGTCGCCTCGCCCGCCATGCCCGTGCGGCCGATGAGCTCGACGACCTCGGCTGGGGATCCCTTCTCCTCCGCCATGAACGTGCCTCTTGTCCGGACCTGCTTGGGTTGGCTTACTTCTTCAGCGTGGCGAACGCCTGGGCGAGCTCCTCGAGAAGCGCCTGCGCCTCACCGGCTTCGACCACGGCGACGCTCGCAGCGGACTTCGAGAGCCCGGCCGATTGCCCGAGCTGCTGCTTCTTCCCGACGTAGAGGTACGGGATCCGCTTCTCCTCGCAGAGCATCGGGATGTGGATCAGGATCTCCACGGGGTCGACGTCCTCGGCCATGACGACGAGCTTCGCTTCCGCGCGCTCGCTCGACTTCGTGACCTCGTTCGTCCCGACCCGGATCTTCCCGGTCTCGCTCGCCACCTGGACGAGCTGCAGGGCCTTATCGGCCACGTCCGCCGGAGTCTCGAACCGTACGTAGATTGGTCGCGCCATCTTCTTCCTCGCGTCAGCGGAACCCCCCATCGGGGGATCCTCGGCTCACGGGCCTGAGCGCGTAGGATGTTCGCTACTTAAGCGTGCCCTAGCGGCGAGCGTGTCCGGAACGCCACCCTCCTCAGGTGAAGAGGTCCTCGAGCGGGTTGTCCATCTCCCGGAGCTCGCGGATCCGCACGCCTCGCGATTCGAGGTCATGAATGAGAGCGGGAACCTCCTCCGGCCCCGAGAGTTCTCTCAGGTAGTACTCCCCCTGGCGCGTGAACTCCCCCAGGGCATCGGACGGTTCGAGGACCCGGACCCCGATGACGAATCGAGCCCCCTTCAGGTTCTCGATCCGGTCGAAGAGGGCGAGCTGCCCGTTCTTGATCGCCATCACGTAGCGCCCGATCTCCCGGGCCTCGAACATGTTGTGCGAGGAGTAGAGCACGATCTTCTCGCGGCTCAAGTTCAGGATCAGGGTACGGATCTCCCGAGCGACCTTGGGGTCGAGGCTGGTCGTCGGCTCGTCGAGCAGGTAGATCGCCCGCTCTCGAAGAAAGACCCGCGCGATGGAGGCGCGTTTCCGTTGCCCGGAGCTCAGTTGCGAGAGGAAGCGGTCGCTCAGCTCGCGGATCTCCAGCAGGTCGAGTACCCGTTCGACATCCGCCGGTGTGGCGCGCTCGACCCGCGCGTAGAACTCGAGCGCACCGCGGACCGTCAGACCGTCCGGCATCGCGTCCATGTGCGAGAGATAATGGAGGCGGTCGCGCGACGCCGAATGCCCGATCGGAGTCCCGCCGATCTCCACCACCCCCGCGTACGGCCGGAGAATTCCTGCCAGCGCCCGAAAGAGCGTTGTCTTGCCCGCCCCATTAGGGCCGAGAACGACGTATATCGCCGGTTCATCGATCGTGAAGGAAATCTCCTTTAGGACCTGGGTGCCGAAGTATCCCGCGCTGAGCGATCGGCAGGCGATGCTCAGGGTCCCGCCCGCGGCACCCGCCGCCCCAAGGGGTTCTGACGCCTCCACGCTCATCGCACCGATCCTCCTTCTATGCCGGAGAGAGCAGGCGTTCCCGGGCGAGCAGCCGGCCCGTGAGGCTCAGGAGCACGACCACCACGATCACGACCACGCCAATCGCCGCGAGCGCCACGAGGTCGAGCCCGGAGCCGGTGACCAGTCCGGTGGCCGCGAGCACCCCGATCACCCCGACCGTCACGAGCGGGGGGACCATCCCGATGAGCGGCGCCAGCCCAACCGGACTGCTGAGGCCTTGCGCCGGAGAGGAGAGCGAGGTCCAGAACATCCCCAGGGTCGCGCAGAACGCCGCCGAAGCATAGCTCATCGGCACGGCGTAGAAGCCGAGGGATTCCGCGAGGGAGAGGGAGATGGAGTTCCCGGCCGCCAGGTACACGCCCAGCCCGACCCCGAGCCCCACGGCGACGACGACCGTGACCAGGACCAGGCTCGCGAGCATCACGTTCGCGAAGAGCCGCCGGGGGGAGATCCCGTAGGCCATCAGGCACTCCAGCACCCCCTTCATGCGGTCGGCCGTAAAGACCGTCAGTCCCCCCATCGACCCGACGACCGCGAGGACGGGCAGGAACAGCGGGAACGCCGAGGCGAACGCCGTGCCGCCTGACAGGCCCAAGGCGACGGCGAGGAGCGTGGCGACCGCGCTCCCGTAGATGAGGTAGAACCGACCGCTGGTGGCCGATCGTTTGATGGTGATCCCGACCAAGGAAGGGGGACCGAGGTCGTCGACCAGGGTGGCCATCACGGAGGGGAGGGAGCGCTGGGACCCGAAAACGAGCTCGGTCCCTGCTCCGGATGCGCGATGAAGTACCGGTTCGCAGGCTCGACCAGCGGTCCGAGCGCATGGGCGACGGCCAGCTTGAGGTCCTGGGGGTGCACGCTGCCAGTGGACCACGCCGCCCGGAACTCCTCGACGTTTTCGAACGCGACGGGCCCACCATACTTCGACGCCCGGTCGATCTCAAATCGGCCGTTCCACGGGAAGAGAACGAGCTCCACAAGCTCGACGATGGGATTGCCCTCGGTCTCCTTCGCTGGACAGTAGGCCTGGCCGAGGCGTTCGCGCATCGTCTCAGGGGTCGACGGGATGGGGACCGAGCTCGCCGGGTCGGACTTCGACATCTTGCGCTCGACGGTGCCGTCGCCCGGGTCCATGCGGCCCCCGCCCTTGAGCGAGGAGAGCAGCGGAGTGTGGATCGCGGCGGGCACCGGCCAGTGGTGTTGGTGGGCGACCTCGCGCGCGAGCACGTGCGCCCGGCGCTGGTCCATCCCACCGTAGGCGATCTCGACCGGGAGCTCGAAGATGTCGGAGACCTGCATCGCGGGGTAGAAGAGCTTCGAAGTATCGAGGCCCTCCTCGTCCTCCTGCCGGCCCATGATCGACATCGCCCGCTTCGTGCGCGCGAGGCTCAAGGAGCGGGCGACCCGGATGACACGCTCCCAGTACTCGGGGCGGACGACGAGCTCGCTCGCCCATCGAAATCGGGCCCGGGAGGGATCGACCCCCAGAGCGGTGAAGGCGGCCTCCATGTACCGTCCGCTCGCCCGGATCCGCTCGAGGTCACCGCCGAGCTTGTCGTTGATCATCGCGTGCCAGTCCGCGAGGAAGACCGTCAGCTCGCAGCCGGCCTCTTGGAGGTCGATCATCTTGCGGGTCGTGATCAGGTGGGCGATCGTCAGGGCGCCGGACGGTTCGAAGCCGATGTAGGCGCGGGGGTGGTCGTTCGACGCGAAGAGGGCCTGGACCTCCTCTATGGTCAGGACTTCCGAGGCGTGGCGAGCGACCCGGCCAACGCGCTCTTGCGTGTCCACGATGCGGGCAGGGACCCCCGCTATTACACGATGCCGGATGGACGCGACCGTCGCCCGGGAGACGGCAGAGGTCGGACGTATGGCTAAATACGACCCCTTCCGTGCACCGTCGCTAGGCTTGACCGGGGGGTTGGGCGTCCCCTTACACACCGAAACCGTCCTTAGCGGGGGTGACAGGCAGGAGCGACGTTCGGAAGAGAGGTGCGTCCTGAGCAGCTTCGTCGAAGCTCTGTTCCATTGGGCCGCGGGCACCGCGACGACCGCTCGGAGGAGCGGCCTAGCGGTTAACCATCATGGGAACCGGGTTAGGTCCTGACGGGAGCAGCCTTACCGTGACCCGTCGACGCTGATGGGGTGACGGGGCTGAGGAGCGCTCAGGGTCTCCGTGCCTTTCTTCTGAGCGGCAATCCTGCTGGCCTAGCACGGGGGATGTCGAATAACCCCCACACCCCCCTGTTTCCACTGGAACTCTTCGAGACCGGGCTTACCACCCCTCAATAGAGGGATTGACCGCGTGCGCCTCGAGGGCCTTCTTGCGTTCCGTAGGTATCTCCTTCTTCTCGGCCTTCACGTAGTCGTAGCAGACGACCACGGTCTTGCCGCGAGCGGTCGGAATTCCTTTCTCATTTTGGAAGCGGTAGAGAAGAGAGAAACTCGTCCGGCCGATCGGACGAGCCGGAGCGACCTCCCCTAGGAGGATTTGACCGTAGGAAACGGGAGCTAGGTACCGGCACGCCGCCTCCAGGATGATGATGTCGAGGTCACCCGGATTTCGGGAGGAGAGTAGAGGTAGGTAGTAGTCGCAGCGCAACGTTTCCATGTACACGAAGTAGGCAGCGTGGTTGAGATGGTTGAGCGCGTCGAGATCGTGGTACGGAACGGGAAAACGTCGTTGGACGGGCCAACGGGAGGGCGCCCGGCGTGTCTCTGGTGAGGTCACGTTCGTCTGGAGCTAAGACGGCTCATATATGGGATGGAGGGGTAGGCGGGTCGCGAACTTCTATGCCTAAGACACAATCGAAGCGCGGCAGGGCGTCCAAGAGTTCCACTGGAAATGGGGGGGTGGGGGTCTTGCTGGGCCCCTCCGCCCACGGAACCCCCACCATGGCCGAGACCGTACAGCAGGTCCGTGCGATCGTCCAGCATCACTCGCGGCGGTTCGAGGATGCGCTCCCGCTCATTGCGAGCGAGAACCTTCTCTCCCCCTACGCAAAAGAACTGCTGATCAGCGACTTTCACTCCCGCTACGCCGAGGGACTTCCGGGAGAGCGGTACCACGAGGGGAACGAGGACGTTGACCGGGTCGAGACCCTCTGCCTCGAGCTCGCGCGACGTCTCTTCCGCTGTTCGTTCGCCGATGTCCGGCCGATATCGGGGACGGTAGCCAACCTCGCGGTCCTCAAGGCGCTCACCGATACCGGAGACCTGGTGGGGACGAGCCGCCTCGCGGACGGGGCGCACATCTCCAGTGCCGCGTTCGGTGCGTTCGGGTTGCGCGGCGTGAAGCCCGTCTACTACGCCTGGGACGCAGAGCGGATGACGATCGACGTAGCCCGGACGCGCGAGATCCTGCGCGCCGTCCGACCGAAACTCTGCCTCTTCGGGCTCTCGCTGTTCCTCTTCCCGATGCCCATCGAGGAGTTACGCCCGACGCTCGAGGAGATCGGGGCCCGGGGCTGGTACGATGGAGCCCACGTCCTCGGCCTGATCGCGGGAGGGGTCTTCCAGGACCCTCTCCGAGAGGGCTGCTCGGTGATGTCCGCCTCCACCCACAAGACCCTCCCCGGTCCCCAGCACGGCATTCTCCTCGGGGAGGGGCTGGATCCCGAGACCGCGAAACGACTACAATCGGGAGCTTTCCCCGGGGTCACCAGCAACCACCACTTGCACACGATGGCCGCGCTTGCGGTCAGCCTCGCCGAGCACATCGCCTTCGGCGCGGAGTACGCCCGACAGACGGTCACGAACGCCCGGGCGCTCGCCCAAGCCCTTCACGAGAGGGGGTTCGATGTGCTCGCCGAGAAGCTCGGGTTCACTCGCTCCCACACGATCGCCGTTCGGGTCACTCGGGAAGGCGGGGGCGAGGATGTGGCGCGCCGCCTGGCCGACAGCGGCATCATCACGAACAAGAACCTCCTTCCCGGCGACGCGAGCCCGAAGCACCCGCAGGGGATCCGTCTCGGCACTCCAGAGCTCACGCGCGTTGGGATGAAGGAGAAGGAGATGGTGGGCGTCGCCGAACTGTTCGACGGCCTCCTGCACCGCGGCGCCTCGCCGGAGAAGACCCGGGCCCTCGCGGCCGAGCTGAAGCGGCCGTTCCGCACATTACAGGTACCTGCTTCGGGGCCGGTGAAGCGGCCTACCGCTACTACGAGCTCGTCGGGCGCGACCCCTCCTGAGCGGAGGGGGCTTCTTCCCCGAGCGGGAACGTCACGAGCGTTCGGTGACGGGCACCGGATTCAGAGAGCTCGCTCTCTTTGAGCAGGAGCGCTCGGACCCGCCCTTCCACCGGCGAGCCGAGCTCTTTCGCCTCGAGCCAGCGATGGGCCCTTAGCAGATCGTTCTTCGAACGGATACGCCTCCATGTCACGTGCGGAACGAACTCCCGAGCCTCCGCCGGGATCCCGAGCGGCGTCAAGGCCGCCGACAGACGTCCTTCGAGCGTGACCAGTTCGTCGCGTCCGGTTCGCACTCCCAACCAGACGATACGTGGAGCGCGGCTCGAGGGGAACGCCCCGATCGCCTTCAGGTCGACCGCGAAGTCGCGCACACCGGCGGTCGCCTCATTGCCGGCCCGTTCGAGCGCTGCGAGCATCGCTTCCGAGCGCTCCCCGAGGAAGCGCAGGGTGAGGTGCGCAACCGCCGCCGTCGGACCCTGAGCGTCGGCGCGCGATTCCGGGTCCCACGGAGGCAGGGGGGGCATGTCGACGGCGAAGAAGAGGCGCATGCCCCCCCCCAAGCGCGCAGGGGTATTCTACCTCGTTTCGGCCTGAGCCGTCCGGGCCCGGAGAGCTCCGGCGAGCGTCCAGACCTGGGCGCGATCGGGACCGAGGCCGAGGTCACGCAGGACATTACGGACCCGGCGAGCGCGTACGGCGTCGGCGACCAGGAAGAGGATGAAGGCCCCCTCCCGAACCGCCTTGCGGCAGCCATGGCGTACCCTCTCGGGGCGCAACGCTCCGCTGACCTCGGCCTCGACGTTGACACTATGACCGTGGAAGAATCGCCAGGCCCATCCGGTCCGAGCACGGTCGACCTGACGGGCCACTTCCTCCGGCGGCGACCGAGCTCGAGGGGCATGGATGAGCTCGAGTCGAGCGTCGGGGAGCGTCGTGTCGAACCTTCCCTGGCGAAGGATCTCAAGACGGTAGCCCCGCCGCGCGAACACCCGGAATGCTTCGAGGAGCAGCGCCCGGTGCTCGGCGCTCTCCCGACTCGCTCCCGTCTTGCGACCGATCCCGAGGGCCTCGGCCCCGGCGGAACCGAGGACCCATCCTGTCGGAGCCGGGAGGACCCAGCGGAGCTTCACGAGGTGGGACCAGCGCGCGACGAGGGTGGCCGGGTCACCACCACCTGCGATCGACGCTGCCGCGGCCTGAACGATCGTCGCATCGGTGGCGGACGTTCCTGCCTCGTGAGCCACAAGGACGGCAAGGAGGAGCGCCTCGGCCGCCTCGTCCGGTTCCTGCGTTGCTTCGACCACGCCGAACGGCTCCTCCCCAAGACCGTTCTCGGTGCGAGTCCGCGCGACGGTCATTCGCCAGGTGCCGGCGCCGGACCCGCTCGGTGGTGCGGGAATCGTCACTGTCTCGATCCGGCGTCCGACCACGATGCCGGTGCCCGTCGGAAGCGAGGCGAGCTGTTCGGCGGGCATCGACCGGTCGACCCCGAGCCACTCCGCGGTCTTTCGCACGCTGCTCGGGGGAACTCGGAAGCAGACATGGGTCGACGCCGCCCCCCGAACCGCGTGCTCGACCTCGGGGGAGAGTCGCTCCGGGTACTGGGTGGACACGACCGCCCGCACTCCGAATTTTCGGCCCTCGCTCAAGATCTCAGCAATCAGTCGCGGAGAGAACGCGTGCCCCTCGTCCAGGAGAAGAAGGAGCGGTCGCCCAGACTCCTCGGGTGCGATCGACGCGGCGTGGGCAAGGTAGATCCGCGTAAGCAGGAGCGTGCTTGCGAGCGCTGCGGTTTCGCTGCCAATTTCCGCGAAGGGAAGTCGGACGAGGAGCGACCGTCCGTTGCGCAGTCCCTCTTCCCACGCGAGCCCCGCCCCCTCGGGTGCCAAGAGCTCCCGTAACGCCGGCACCAGCACCACCTTCGAGAGCCTCGCGGCCGCGGGCCATAGGAAGTCGGGCTGCCTCTGGAGCACCGGGCCCAGCTCGTCCAGGAACCGCGCGAGCTCGGGCCGCCGCGTGCCCGCACGCAGTGCTTCCCGCCGCTCCGGGCTCTGGAGCGCTCCGGCGAGATCGACGAGCGACCCACCCTCCTCCTGGACCAGCCGGATGAACGAATCGAAGATCCGCTCGAGCCGGAACCCCCAGTAGATCCCCTCACCGTCGGGGGACAACCGCTTGAGCGCGGCGACCAGGTGCGCGACCGAGCGATCCCCATCCCCCATGGCCCGGCCTCCGAGGACGTTGATTCCGGGAATCGGGCGGTCGGTGATGTCGACGGCAATCACGCGTTCTCGCTCGGCGGGGCCCAACCGGGCGACGATACCCATCGTCAGGTCCCCATGCAGGTCGAGGGCGACCACCGATTGTCCACGGCGGATCGCCTCACTGCCGAGCTCGGCCAGAAAGGAGGTCTCCCCCGCACCCGAGGTACCGAAGACCGAAAGATGCCCCACTTCCCGATGAACGGTCGAAACGGAAAACGCCGGCCGAGGAAGGTCGGCTGCGGCCGATGCCCGCTCAACGTCCAAGGCAATCCACGCCTCTCTCGGAGCCGCGTCGCTGCTCCAGGACCTCCAAGCGCGCCCCGCGGTCCAGCCCGAGAGCGTCTGTGGGAAACACGGTCGTCCGAGCATCGTAGACCAATGCTGGGCGAGGGTCGTCCCCGCCGCGTCAACCCAGGCGGCGGGCGTACCGCTGGAGGGGAAGGCGAGGTGATAGAGCCTCGCCGCCCAAAGGCCGCCCTGCGACCGGGGAACCCAGTAGGTGCGGGTGTCGATCCATGCTCCCTGCAGCGTCATCGGGTTGGGAAGTCCGCGAACGGGCTCTTTCCCACCCGTAGGTCGCTCGAGGGTTCGGTCGTGCGTAGCGACGACGGTGAGGACCCCGAAGCGCTCGTTCCATCCTACGGGGGGCGCGGCAGGAGAGCGGCCGGACCGCGCTCCCCCGGTCGCGAGATGCCGGAGCCCTGGCTCGACACCCTCGATGAGAGCAGGAGGGCGCACGACGATCTGCGCGATCGCGGAACCGACCTTTCGTTCGATCGCGATGCCGGAGTTCGGTCCCGAACTCGCGAGCGCTCGGGCGAGTTGGAGGAAGAGTCGGTCGGAGGAACGACTGTCGCTGGGGACGGTGAGGGTTGCGACCGGGTCGGCTGAACTCATCGCTTTTCCTCCGCGGCCGAGGCATCGATCGTACCCGGGCGGGCATTCCCGCAACCGGCGCTCGATGGATGAGCCAGACTCCACCGATGAAATCTGAACGATGGCGGACCGGCTCAGTCCTTAACAAAGTGAACGGACGCTCCTCAAGCGCTTCGGGCGTCCCTTTCTGTTATCGTGCGGCTCGTCTCCCCTGGGGCGATGGGGTCGGGGCGCACCGTCACGTATCTGACCCCTCCCCGGCTCTCGCGGTTCCCTACCCTCGGAGGATCGCTCGAGTACGCGACCCGGTCGATGGTCCTCGCCTCCGACGGCCGGGGGATCTGGCGCGCTTGGGGAGACCCCGAAGCGCCGTGGCCGATCCGCGTGGAGCCGGTCGGGGACCGATGGCGCGTTGAGGCCACGGGCGTGTCGCCCGCGGAGGCGCGGGAGGCGGCCCGAGCGCTCTTCTCACTGGAGCATCCGATCGAGGAGTTCTACCGACTCGTCCGCCGCGAGCCGATCCTCCGCGGGACGGAGCGAAGGTTTCGAGGACTGCGCCTGCCTCGCGACGCGTCGCTCTACGAATCCCTGGTCACAGCCGTCATCGGCCAACAGCTTTCGGTCCAGGCTGCCGCGACGCTGGCCCGTCGACTCTACGAGGCCACGGACTCCTACCTCGTGGTCGACGGGATCGAGCTCCCCACGATTCCCTCTCCGAAGGCGGTCCTTCGCCGGGGAGCGGGGGGGTTGCGGAACGTCGGCCTTAGCCGGGCGAAGGCGACGAGCCTCCTCGGGATCGCCCAGGGCCAGGTCGAAGGACGATTTACGACGCCGGCGTTCCGCCGGATGAGCGCGGAAGAGGCGATCGAACGACTGGACGCAGAGCCGGGTGTGGGGCGGTGGACCGCCGAGAACGCGCTCCTCAGAGGCGTAGGTAGGACGGACCTGTTCGTCGCGGGCGACCTCGGATTACGGGTCGCACTGGCCGAGTACGGCCTGCTCCCTCGTCACGCGCCCGAGGAGGCCGCGCGAGCGTGGGCGGATGCCCATTATCCAAAGTGGGGGAGCTACGCGACCGTCTACCTCTGGAAGAAGCTGGTAACGGATCTTCGCGCGCGCGAACGCGAGGGTTGAAAGGTCCCCCGCACGCGTGGGACGCGGTGCCGTCCCCTTGGGCGATGTTGAGGGACCTTTCGGGTGGTTGCAACCCTATGTGGGGGCCCGGGGTATTTCAACGGCGTAAGGGGAGGAGGTGGAACGCTCCCTCTCAGGGGCGTTTCACTAACGGGAGCGGTGGGCCCCAGGGTCGGGGAGAGGCACCCGGGGAAGCTCTCCCTGGATCACCGGGGTCCGGCGTGCGGTCGCTTGCGCCGCCCGCGCGCTGGCGTGGGCGCGCGGCAGAAGCCACCGCTCCCCCCAGAGCCTGAGCTCGCGAGCCGCCGGCGCAAGGCTGAGGCCCATCTCCGTGAGCGAGTAGGTGACCGAGAACGGCCGGGTGCTGATGACGTGCCGCTGGACCACGCCCTGGCTCTCGAGGAACTTGAGCGTCGCGCTGAGGGTCTTCGCGTTCAGGCGCGGGTTCGACTTCAGGATCTCACTGAATCGCTGAGGTCCGTCCAACAGTCGGTGGACGATCGCGAGGCGCCACTCGGTGCCGATGACGCTGACGGCCGCCAGGACCGGACAGAGGTGGTGGGCCTGATTGTCGCACGTCTCGGCGTCGGCGGGCGCGGACCGGTGGGTTCGGGGCTGCTCCATGGCTCCTCGTCCAAGAAGAACGGACGCGACCCTTCTTATAGTTACTGTATGGTATTTGGTAGCGTTACTTCATCGAGTGTAGGCGCGAAAGTAGTTCAGCTCCCAATCCCGACTCTTCCGCGAGCGTACCTTTTCTCTCGTCCGTGGCTCCGAAGGTACTGATGCCGCTACGTCGAAAGGAGCTCGAGCTCTCGGTAGAGCGTCCGCTCGGTTCTCCTCTGGACCCTCGTTCCGAGGTCGTCCGATTGACCGCGCGATTCGACGTCGAAGGAGACGGAACGGGTCCGAGCATCAACGAGCTCGAGGAAGCGCTTCACGCGCTTCGCGAAGAACTCGGTCGAATCCCGGGGGCGGCTCTGGGTCCGGACCGCCCGCTCGAGGACCTCGTCCAGGCTTATCGTCCGCGGCAAGCCGAGCTGGTCGACCTACTGCGGGCCGAGGGTGAGATCACGCCCGGGGAGCACGAGCTCCTTCGAGCGTATGTGGCCCAGCGTGCTCCGGACCGGGTGGAGAGGCCGCCGGTCGCACCTCCCGTTCTTGGTCGCCCGCCGGTCCCCACGCTAGCCCCGAGGGCCGGAGGCTCGCGGCCCGTCGAGGCGATCTTGGAGGAATACCGAATCCAGTCGTTGAGAGAAGCCGGCCTCGTTCGAGCCCGGCGACAGATCTCCTTCGACGAGTACATGGCGCTCAAGCGCTACTTCGAATCACGGGGCGGCTCGCCGGCGACATCCGACGCAACGGTGCAAGGAGCGTAGCCTACTTCTCTCCTGTCGGCTCGACCAGGGGAAGGAGTGCGACCGCGACGCTCCCCACATCGGTCACGCCCGCCTCCATTGGAATGGCGCGCGCTCGGCCGGGGGTCCGGGAAAAATCGGTGTTCGTCGGGAAACCGACCACCGCCCCGCCGGGGAAACCGGACGCACCGAGAGGGCCCGCTGTGCGGAACAGTCCGACACTGAGGTAACGGCGTCGCAGGAGTTGCTCGGTCCGATTAAGGAAGCGGCCCTGCGCCGGTCCATCGTCGATCCCCTCGGGCTGGCCGAGGTCGGTCGCCGCGAGCACGGCGATCCCGTAGCTCTTGTCGGCGGAAGCGCCCGGCTCGCGGTCGAGGACCTCCTCGACGCGCGCCATGAAGCGGTCGGCGGCCTCTTCGGGAGGCGCGCTCAGGGTGAGCATTCCGAGGCGGACCCGCCACTTGCGGTCGAAGAGGTCGTTGCCCGCTCCCTCGAGCGCGTCCGTGGGCCGGGCGACGTAGACCGGCCGGTGGATGGGAGGGCTCTCCCCCCTCGTCGATGCGAAGCCGGGGGCGAGTCGCTCGACGACATGGGGAGGAAGCTCACGGAGCAGCCCGATCCGCGAGAGGAGCTCTCGTACCTCCTGCCGTTCGAGCGAGGTGACCGGGTGGACAGGGCCACCGCCCAGCAGTACGGCCCCCTCCCCGCGCTCCGCGACGAACGAGGCGATGTCGGTGTTCCGGCAGAGCCGGCCCAGCCCTCCACCCACACCTCCCTCGCCGAGCGTCCGAGCGATCTGGTCGACCTCGTGACCGCTCGCGCCGAGCATCCAAGCCCGCTCAAGGATCGCGCGGAACTCCTCGGGCGTCGTTCCGGTAGGGGGAAGCGCGAGCGCCGAGAGCGCACCGGGGGAGAGCAAGAGCAGAAGGAGCTGATCGTCGTTCATTGCTTCCGCCATCTCCTCGATCCCTCGGACGACCTCCTCGGCCCGCGGGGTCCCCGGGAGCTCGAGAGGGATCTCGATCCGTTGGAACGGCACCTCTTCCATCGAAGGCAGCGGTCCGGCAACGAAGCCCGCGGTCAACCCGTCGCCGAGAGCGTGGAGCGCTGCGAGCGCCATCGAGCCGGCGGCGACTCCCGCTGCGACGAAGGCGACATCGCGGTAGCGCTCGAGCGGAACGAAGCGGTTTCCGATGCGGAGCATGTCCGATTCGACGCGCAGCGTCTCCCGCATTCCGCGGTAGGCGTCGGCGGCGGATACGGCCGCCTGGTAGGTCACGGCGTGGATCGGGTCCGGTCCCTTTGGTAGGGCGACCTGCTCCGGGAACGGGTCCCAAGGGAACTGGCCGATCACGCACGATGGAGCGGGTGTCCGGCTTATAGATACCTCCCCCCTCGGGAGGGCTACGGCGTTGCCCTATCGTCCGTGAATTCCCCTCCCTCGGGTCACGGCGATTCTCCGGAAGGGAGGGCGCGCCGGTCGCTACCCCAGATGCAGCGCCTCCGAAGCGGCGAGCGGCCGGTCGCCGTCGAACCTCCGGGGGCCGAACTCCCTCGGGTCAAGGTCGGTTGCCTCGCCGAGGACCTCGCGGGCGACGCGGCGCGTTGCGGAGGGGGCGATCATGAACCCGTGGCCTCCGAAGCCGTTCGCGTGGATGAACCCGGGCAGCCGTGGGTCGGTGCCGATGACCGGTCGCCCATCCGGCGTGTCGTCGTAGAAACCGGACCATGCGCGAAGGACTCCCAGCCCGGCGAGCTGCGGGAGGAGACCGACGAGCGCACGGGCCATGCGCGCGAGGAAGTAGGGGGTGCTCGCCATCGTGGGGGTGAACTGCTGCGCCGCGGTCGGGGAGAGCCCTCCCACGATCTCGCCCCGCATCGTCTGGCTGAAGTAGAGACCGTCGGAGACGCGAACAACCATCGGGTCGAGGAACGCCTTGAGCGGCTCGGTCGCGAGGATCTCGTGCCGGGTCGCGACGTTCGGCACGACCAGGCCGGCACGGCGTGAGAATTCGCCGGACCAGCCTCCTGCGGCGTTGACGCACGTGGCCGTGGCAATCCGCCCACGGGAGGTCCGAACCGCCGAGAGACGACCGGAAGCGTCGCGCTCCACGCCGAGGGCCTCGACCCCGAGGGCCACGTCCACGCCGAGCGCGCGAACCGCCTCGTAGACACCCCACACGGCCGGGAAGGGATAGAGCGTGCCGTCGCTCGCGAGGTACGTTCCCCCGACCGTCGCCCCCGGGGCAAGCCCCGGGATGAGCTCGGCGACCCCCTCCGCTCCGAGCAGCTCGGAAGGGAGCCCTTCCGAGCGGACGAGCGTATGGACGACGCGCAGCCGCTCAAGCTCTTGGGGCGACTCGGCGAGGAATAGGTAACCGGATTGACGGAACCATGGGTTATAGCCGAAGTCCCGGGCGAAACGACGGTAGGCTTCGACCGACTCGCGCGCGAGGCGGATCGTAGCGCGGGTCTCCCACTGTTGGCGGACCCCGCCGCCGTTACGTCCCGAGGCCCCGCTGGACAGGAAACCGCGATCGACCAGCAGGATCGGTCCCGCGCCGGCGCGGGCCAGATGGTAGGCGGTGTACAGACCGATGATCCCCGCGCCGACGATCACCGTGCGGTACTCCGAGCGAGGTGATGGGGTCATCGTCCCTCCTTCGGCGCGAGAAGCTCCGCCGCCGAAGCCAGCGTACGGAGCGTTGCCGGAACGACGGGAGGTCGCTGCGTGATGAAACCGACCTCGGCGGGGGGTCGACCCTCGAGGATCGATAGGACGAGCAGGGCATCCGGTAGGCAGTAGCGACCCTGGCAGAGGCCGGTGCCCAGCCCCGTGTACCGCTTGATGACCTCGATCCCACGGTAGCCTCGCTTGTTCGCTGCCTCGACCTCTGAAAGGAGAACGTCCTCGCACGGGCAGGCGACCCATTTGGTGAGCCCACCCCGTTCTTGGAGCAGCTCGCGATAGTACCCTTCGAGCGGGTGGGCCGCGAGATCGGTCGGGGGGAGCTCGACCTCACTACCGGACGGCTCCGCCGAGGCAATCGCCTTCGCCGCCTTCCGCCCGGTCTCGGCGGCCGCCTCCCGCTCCCCGGGGCCCTGCGCCTCCCCTACCGCATAGAGCCCGGCGACGCTCGTAGCTCCCGCAGCGTCCGTGACCGGGTAGTAGGCGGCGGTCGCCGAGGACCAGCGCATCCGTGCGCCGGCCTGGAAGAAGAGTTGTGGGTGGGGGATCCGGCGGTGCGCGAGCACGACGGCGTCCCCTGACAACGTGGCGGTCTCTCCTCTCCCACGGGCGCGGATCGTGACGGAGCGGACCCAGCGTCGTCCGTTCGCGCGCACGAGAAGCGAGCGTGGGTACAACGGAACGCCCCGGTCCGCCGCGGCCCGTGCGAGGTCCGGGCCGATCTCTCCGGATGCGACCACCGCTGCGATCTGGTCGTCGAACCGTTCGAGCACCGAAACGGCCCGCTGTTCATGGCCGAAGAGGATCGCGTGGCGGAACGACCTGAACCGAGCCGCAGCGAAGGCGAAGGCTCCGTCGGCGGTCATGACGCCCGGTCGATCGTTGCCTGCGAAGAGGAGCGAGGCATCGTATCCCCCGCTCGCCACGACGACTCGGCGAGAGCGTACCACGACCGCTCGGCCGTCCTCGCGGCTCGCCAGTACGACGAACGGCCGCTCCGATTCGGGTTCGGGCGACGGAAGGAAGAGGGCCGTGGTCCGAGGGAGGTCGGGCGAGGAAGGGCCGGTCGTCGCAGGAGCGGCCCGGTCGATAACGCAGACCGAATCGATCCCGCGGGCGTGGAGCTCGTCGCCGGTCGCGCGGCCGCTCACACCTCCCCCGATGACTACGACGTCGGTCTCCTTGAGTATGGGTGGCGGGAGAGGCTCGATAGAAGGGAGGGAGTTGGGCGGTCGGCCGTAGCCGGACAGTCGGCGGACGATGCGTTGATACAACGGGACGGCCCACGCCGGACGTCGGAAGCCGTGCAGGGTGTCGATCCCACGCGGAAAGAGGATGTCGAGCGCCGCCCCGACGTCGAACCGGGTCGAGGGCCAACCGTTGGAAGTCGGAGTAGCACCGGCCGGCGCGAACCCTTGGAGGCACGCGCGCGCGTTGAGCGTATCCGGCGTACGAACCAGGCAGTTCGTGCAGAACCCGACCCCGCAGAAGGGAGCCCGAGGTCGATGGTAGCGCATCGAGCGCTGCGTGATCTCGAGAGGGCGAAGAACGCCCTCGGTTGCGAGCGAAGAGGGGCGTTCCTCGGGGGAGGATATCTTCGAGGAGGAGGACGTCGGAATACTCATGGATCGTTGGAGGGGGAGCGCGACAGCCGGGCAGTTCATTACGCTCGCCGGGGTGGGTACAAGGCACGTCGCCCCGGTCGGGCGATCGCCGACCGCCCCGGCCCCCCTTCGTGCATCCGAACCTGGGCCGAAACTATATAGTGTCGTGAGACCAGCCGGTCGCGATGCGCAGTACCGGGGGATTCCACGGCCGTCGTATCCAGAAGACCGGGGGATCAACGTTCATCATCTCGCTCCCGAAGAACTGGGTGACCAGCCGCGGCCTGCACGCGGGGGATCTTCTCTCCTTCACGCCGCGGCCCGATGGCTCGCTCACTGTCTCCCCCGAGGATGGAGGAACGGGGGAGGTCGCTCGCCGCGTGATCGTCGTCTCGAACGATATGCAAGAAGACTACCTCCTTCGCCGCCTCATCGCCGAGTACATCGCGGGCTCGTCGCTTCTCGAGATCCGGACCGAAGGTCGGATGAGCGCCCGAACGAGAGACGTGGTCCGCGGATTCGCCCAGCGCGTCATCGGTCCCGAGATCCTCGAGGAGACGGCCGAGTCCGTTATTCTCCAGGACGTCGTCGGGGCCAACCCTCTCCCGATCCCCTCGGTCATCCGCCGGATGCACCAGATGGTCCGGGCGATGCACACGGACGCCATGGCGGCGCTCCGTAGCCAGGGCGCATCGATCGCCCGCGACGTGGTCGAGCGCGACTGGGAGGTCGATCGCTTGCACTGGTTCATGGAAAAACAGGTGAACTCTGCACTCCGCGACGCCCGGGTGCTCTCCTCGCTCGACCTCACCCTCCCCGACTGCTCGACGTACTTGCTGACCTCCCGCCTGCTCGAGCGGGTGGCCGACCACGCCGTGCGCATCGCGGAAACGGTGGCGCTCCTCGACAAGGACAAACCCCCCGCCGCGATGGTGGACGAGCTCGAAGCGATGGCCACTACGGCGACCAAAGCACTCTCGGACGCGCTCGACAGCCTCGAACAACGGGACATCGACCGGGCGAACGAGGTCATCGACACGGTCCACCGGCTGGTCGAAGAACGTGCCCACGTCCTGGCCGAGCTCGCGACCAAAAAGGGCCGCATCGCGGTCGGTCTCGCCTACGTGCTTGAGAGCATCGAACGGACGGGGCTCTACGCGACCGACCTCGCCGAGATCGCGATCAACCACGCGGTGGAAGCGCCTCCCACCCCCCCGCCCGGGCCCGCGCCCGGAGAGCGGCCGGCGCGTCGAATGGTCGCCGGACCCGTTCCTACGTAGTTCCCTCGGAAAGTACCGTGGCTATGGGGGTCGGCGAGCGACCCCGCTCACCATCGAGTCGAGCAGCCGTCCGGCATCGGCGGCCGATGGAACCCGGGGGTTAGCGACGGTCGCGGTCGAAGCGAGGACCCGCCGGACGATCCGGTCCCGTCCGGAGCGCAGCCCGTCCAGCTCAGCGCCGGCTCCGCGCAGGTCGGTCGGGAGAGAGAGCTGACGTAGAAGCGATGTGAGCCGGGCTCCGAAGGTCTCCGTCACCGCGTCCGAGAACGAAGCGAACAGCGGTAGGATCCCTTCGTAGACGTCGCGCTTGGAGGGGAAGTTGTACTCGACGACCGTGGGAAGAGCTGCGGCGAGCAGGCGGCCGTAGTCGGCCTTAGGGATCTCGGGAAGCAGCGCGCGGGCCCAGGCGTGGGCCAGTCCCAGCGAGGAGTTCGCTGCCGCTAGCCCCGCGCGGCTCGCCGCGTAATGGACGGTCGCGCGTGCCTCCACGTCCCTCGGCTGTCGGGCGAGTCGGGTGAGGGCCGGGAGCCCGAGCGCGAGCGCGTCCCGAGCGAACGCGTCGGTGAACGGGTTCGCCCACTCGGACGCGAGCGCCTCCAGCGCGTGGGCGATCGCTTCCATACCGGTGGCGGCCGTCTCCGATGCCGGAAGGCTCCGGGAGAACTCAGGGTCCAGAAGGGCCCAATCTGCCGTGATCGCTCGGTGGGTCACCTCCCACGTGTCGCCATCGCGGTCCAGAAGGTGCGCCGTTCCGCTCATCTCGCTCCCGCTGCCGCACGTCGTCGGGATCGTGACCAGTCTGGAGGAAGGTCCGGACGGGATCTCGGTGAGGGGGGTCCACTGCGTCAGCGCGATGTCGGGTCGCAGAAGGCGTCCGCGAAGGCCCTTCGAGGCATCGATCAGGCTTCCTCCTCCCACGGCCACGATCAGATCCGGCGGGCCGGAGAGCGCGGCGACCAGACGGTCGACCTCCTCCAGAGTGGGCGAGAGCCCGGAGCCCTCGAGGACCGTAGGGCGGGTAGCGAACTCACCGAGCCAGTCGACGAGGCGACGGACCGGGTCGAGACGAGCGACCGCGGGGGCGACGAGAACGGTGACCTCGCGAGGAGCGAGCGCGGCGAGCTGTTCGATCGCGCCGGGTCCGAAGGCGATCTTCGGGTTGGTGAAGAACCCCATCATCGGTGGGTCCCCGCGTCAAAGGCTACTTCGGCAGGTTCGCAGCGCAGCTCGGGCAGACGGCGGCGAGGGAGTAGGCGATCCGTTCGACCGTCCAGCCGCGAGGCCCACGTGCGGAGAGCTCTACGAGGAGCCGGATGTCTTCGGGCTGCAGGTCGAGGGGGTGGATCCGTCCGCACAGTCGACAGACGATGTGGCCGTGCGGCGGCTCCGCCAGGGAAAGGCCCAGGGCCCGGCGGGGGGCGGAGGGTCGGGCCGAGGTCCGCCTTCGCGTCGCTCGAGGCCCCGTGGTGCGCTTCTGGGTACGCCGGGTCGTCACGGGGGCGGCCACGCCGCTAGGCGTATTTGAGCGGTCCCGAGACGGGAGGGCCAAGAGGTCCCATCGACCCAGCGGCCCGTCGGCGGGCGCCGGTGAGATCGAGTTCGCGTTCGAGGGCGCGATCGGAGGCAATCGTTTCCGCACCAGCTCCAAAAGGTCTCCGGGCCGTAGCGGCAGGTCGACCTGTCGTATATGCGGAGCACTCGCGAGGGTGGGGTCCCGTGAACCGACCACGATGAGCTCCGTTCCCGGAAATCCGCCCTGGATCCACCGTCGCGCCGTTGCGCAGTACGGTCCGCTGCTCGCGGCGATGATGAGCGAGTGGCCCACCGGCTCGGTCGCCGTCGCCCGCGATTCCCCACCCTCGAGCGCGGCGACCGTATCGGTGGGGATCCCCGCCGATTCCAAGAGGTAGCTCAGGGATCGGGCCAGGCTAGGCGTTTCGGCGACGACGAGCACCCGGGAACCTGGCATCGCGCAGATTCACTGGTGGGCATCCTATCAAACCGCGGTCAACCATGGTTGACGATTTCTGGGACCGCGGTGCGCCCCGTGCGGTCCGGGGATTCTGGCCGGCAGACCCAGACCATTTCTACGCCCGGGGGGTTCCGGCATCGAGCGTTCCATGCCCAAGTCCAAGGCGGCCGTCCACCCCTCCAGAGATGCGCTCGAGAGCGTGCCGTTCGGGTTGGCGATGATCGAAGCACCCGGAACGATCACCTGGGCGAACTCCGGGTACTTCAGCACGACCGGACGTAGCGCGTCCATCCTCGGGACGGACTTTCATACGATCTTGGAGAGCGACGGCACCTGGTCCCTCCCCATCCGGGCAGCCGTGGATGCCGCGCTGACGGCTCACGAGAGCACCACCTTCCGCTCGATCCGTGCGCGCTACCGCGCCCGGGAGGAGGGGGTCTTCCTCGACGTCGATGTCCGGCCCGTCGGCCCGGCCGAACGAACTCCGGCCCGCGCCCTGCTCGTGATCCGGGACGTGAGCGACCGAGTGCTGGAGCACGAGCGAGCCCAGCTGTTCCACGAGGCGTTCCTGACCTCGACCGATGCGATGGAGCTCACGGACCCGCAGGGGGTGATCGTCGACGTGAATCCGGCCTTCGAGCGCATCTACGGCTACCCGCGGTACGAATGCATCGGCCGCAAGCCGAACCTGGTCTCGAGCCCGCAGACCCCGCCCGCGCTCTACGAGGCGATGTGGAGCGCGTTGCTCGACCCAAAGCGGGGGGCGTGGTCGGGGGAACTGGTCAATCGTGATCGCGCGGGCAGCGACCGACCCGTGCAGCTGAGCATCACAGCGATCCGAGACCAGGCCGGCACGGTCACCCACTACCTGGGGGTCGTGGTCGACCTCTCCGAGCAGCGCAAGCTCGAGCTCCGAGCCGCCCACTCCGACAAGCTCGCCTCGATCGGCCAGCTCGCAGCGGGGGTGGCGCACGAGATCAACACGCCGCTCGCGAACGTGATGCTCATCGCCGAGAGCCTTCGCCGACGCACGAAGGACCCGTGGGCCCTCGCGCGGATCGACACGCTGTCGAACGAGGTCGACGTGGCTGCGCGGATCGTGCGCAGCCTGCTCGACTTCGCCCGTCGCAACGAGCCGCGGAACACCGAGGTCGATCTGACGACCGTCTCCCGCGAGTCGGTCGCCTTCCTTCGCGGTAAGCAGTCGGCCGACATCGACATCGAGGAGGAGTATCCCTCGGAGCCGGTCCTGGTCTACGGGGATCGTGGCCAGCTCATGCAGGTCCTGACCAATCTGCTCAACAACGCGTGCGACGCGATGAACGGGAAGGGAACGATCCGGATCACGGTGCGGCGACGGGGTCCCTACGCCGAGGTCGAGGTCCTCGACCATGGGCCGGGGATCGCGGCCGAGATCCTTCCGCACATCTTCGAGCCGTTCTTCACGACCAAGCCAGAAGGTCAGGGCACTGGCCTGGGACTCGCCATCTGCCACGGTATCGTACAGTCGCACCACGGCACGATCACTGCCCGTAACGATCCCGAGGCGGGCGCCAGCTTCCTGATCCGACTTCCCCTCAGCTCGCCCGGCGCGGCGGCGGGGTGAAGCGGCGCCCGGGGAGACCTGTTCTCGGGTCGTTTCGGCGTGGGTTCTCGAGGCCCCGGGGAGCGTCTTTGGGCTGGGTCTAGGGAGCTCTACGGCCTGTGCAAACGATTTTTCCCCGCGTGGGTGAGGACGCCCATGCGAATCCTGGTCGTGGACGACGACCCCGTCTTCCGCCAGGAGCTCTCCGACCTGCTCGTCGAGGACGGACATAATGTGGCGAGCGCCTCCAGCGCACCGAAAGCCATCGACGTGCTCACGAACCAGGAAGTGGACGTTGTCCTCACCGACCTCAAGATGCCCCGCCAGAGCGGACTCGAGCTCCTGGCGGAGATCCGGCACCGATGGCCACGGACCTTGGTGGTGATGATCACGGGCTACGCCACGGTCGAGACGGCCCTCGAGGCGATGAAGCTCGGGGCGTTCGACTACATCCGCAAGCCGTTCCGCGCGGAACAGGTCCAGGAGACCCTGCGGCTCGTGGCGCAGGAACACGCCTATGAATCGGCTCCGGACTCCTTTCGGGATCCGATGCGCGAGGCACGCGCCCTCGCCGAGACCGGCCAGCACGACGTCCTGCTGCTCGGCCCCTATTCGGCGTCCTCGGAGGAGCACCTGACCATTGAACCCTATGACCCGGGCCAGCCGGTCCTGCTCGTCGACCGGGTCGAGGGGTTCGTCGCGTCGCACCCGAAGGCCGCAGTGGTGATCGCCGGGATCGACCGAATGGTGGAGGGCCACCGGCTCGAGGATATCGTCGCGGTGCTCGACCAGCTCCGCTCAGACCTCGCCGGCCACGGTCCGCTTCGGGTGGGGCTCAACCCGCGTCGGGTCTCCGAGTCGGTCGCTACCGCGCTCGCGGGGGCAGTGGCCAAGGACGAAACCGACAGCACGCTCGAGGCGCTCGCGAGCCCCATCCGACGCAACGTCCTACATCGCCTGGCCGAAGGTCCGGCCTCCTTCGGCGACGCGATGCAATCCACAGGGCTCGTGGACTCCCCGAAGCTTTCGTTCCACCTTCGCCGGCTCGTCGACGCGGGGCTGGTCACGCACGAAGGGGAGCAGGTACCGCCTGACCGGGCGGGGGGAAGCGGCCGTCCGCCTCCTCCTGGTAGTGAACTTCCTCCCGCCGACCGGACCCGAAGAGAACCTCGCCTTCACGGCGCGGAAGGACACGCGCTCATAGAGAGCCCGGTAGGCCCCCGGCCGCTTGCCCCGGACGCGCAGACGGGCCGGCAACGAAGGCTCGCGTTGACAATACGTTCATAGCGTCACGACGGCGTCGGGCGCCAGCAGGCCCATGCCCGTGGCGAGCTCCACTCATCGTCCCGTCCCGCCGGCTCCGCGCCCGAAGCGAGCGCCCGCGACCCCCCACCTGCCCCCCCTGTTCGAGGTCCGGCTCGACCACCGGCGGGAAGCCCATTCCCTCTCTGAACTCTTCCAGCGGGAGGGGGCCGAGACGCATCTCATCGCCTGTCGGCTGACCGACCGCGCACCGCGACGTCTACTGCGATGGCTGGACGTCGAGGTCGCTCCGGAGCGAACGGACCGCCTTCTCCATGCCCTGCGACGTCGTCTCCGCCTTCGGCACGTCGCTCTTGCTCACATCGCGCCGGGGCGCGTGATGATGCGGGTCAGTGAGCCGGCCCCGTCGATCTGCACCGCGACATACCGTGCCGGGGGGATCTGCGTGGCCTGTCCTCTCATGTCCCGCAAGGAGCGGGACGCCTGGCGGATCGTCCTTCCTCGGGGAGCCCGGACGAAGGCGTTCCTTCGAGACCTCCCGGTGGGGAGCAGCGGACGGCTCGCGATCGCTCGGCTGAAGCCCTACCGATCCGGCGCGGCGCTCACGCGGCGGCAGGACCGGGCGCTACGCATCGCCTACGACATCGGCTACTTTGACTACCCTCGAAGGGGATCGCTCGGAGACGTCGCCCGGACGCTCGGAAGCGGTCGATCCGCGACGCTCGAGCTCCTGCGCCGAGCCACCGCCAAGCTAGCGGGGGGCCGATACGGCGACGAGCTGAGGGTCCGCGCCACTCCCTAGGTCCTCCTCGGACCTCTCGGGGACGGCCATCAGGACGGTCACGAACGGCAAAGGATTGGTCGGTCTCTCGCCCCGGTGGAAGCGCGCCTTCCCTTCCTCGATGAGAGTGCGGAACAGCGTCTCCACGAGCTTCTCCGGGAGCCCCACCTCGCGAGCCCACGCCCGGCTCCGCTGGAGGACGCGCCGCTCCTGGGCCGCGTCGGTGGTCCGACGGGGGTCGTGCCCGACCCGTGCATGAATGGCCCGCTGGGCAGCATCCAAGCGGGCGGCGAGCAGAAGCACGATCGACCGGTCCACGCTCTCAATCTCCTGCCGTAGCCGGGTGAGCGATTCAGTAGGGGGGCCGTTCGATGCCATGGCAAAAGAAGAGGAAACAGGTCCCGAAGCCACTTGTGCCGCACCGGTGCGGGGTCAGCGTGACGAGGTTCGGGGCCCTTTTCGGGACGATGGAGCTGGTACTGGCAACGAACCTGGACGACGCGCTTCCCGACCTGGTCTCGGGCCTACCGGTCCGATCGTTCTTCGGGGGCTTCGCGGTCTCGCTCACGGGAGCCGGACGTCCCCCCTTCATCCTTCGCGTCGTGGACCGGGAGGGATTCCGTCGCCACCTGAAGGCCGTTCATCGAACCGGACGGGATTTCTACGCGACCCTCAACAGCAACGACCTCGGGCTGAAGGAGTACCGTCCGGGCTACCTCGATGCGTTCCAGCGGGAAGTCGGTGACCTCCTCGACCTGGGGGTCGATGGGTTCGTCATCGCGATCCCGGCGCTCGTCGAGGCGGTCCACCGCGCCTACCCGGAGGTTCCCATCTCGGTCTCCTCCTTCGCGCGGATCCATTCGGTCAGCCAGGCCGAGTACTTCCTCCGGCTCGGGGCTGACACGGTGATTCTCGAGGAAGGTAACCGCGATTTTCCGCTCATCCGCGGACTGGTCCGTACCGGCGCTCGCGTGGAGGTACTGACCAACCAGACCTGTATCCACGAGTGCCCGTACCGAGCCCACCACTTGAACACGAGTTCGTTGTGCTCACAACCCGACGGGGACCACCTCTGGTTCGAGTTCCCGATCCTGGAGTGTGGACTTGAGGTCGTCCGCGACCCCCAGAAGCTGATCTCCTCGATCTGGGTCCGGCCCGAGGACCTCTCGGTCTACGAGGAGGCCGGCGTACACCGCTTCAAGATATCCGGTCGTAACCGCCCGACCGAGTGGCTGGTACGCGTGGCCCAGGCCTACGCCGACCGTAGCTACCACGGGAACCTTCTGGACATCCTGAGCTTCGTCCAGATCAAAGGACCGTCCAAGGCCTTGTCGACGCTCGCCCACCGAGGGGTAGCTCCGGAGGTGGTCGAACCCCTGCGGGAGGCGTTCGCCCGCCTCGACGACGTGACGATCGATAACGACGCATTCCCGCCGGGGTTTCTCCGGCGAATCGCCGCCACCGATTGCGAGCACATTGCGTGCCTGGAGTGCGGCTATTGTGGAACGGTCGCCGAGAAGGTCGTTCGGATCGGGGGCCGGCCGCCCTCCGAGTATCGCCCACCTTCCGGGCTCCCATCGACCGTTCGTCTCCTCCCAGCGTTCGGAAAAACGTCGGACGAAAGGCCCGTCGAGGTCGGCCCAGTGCCGGGCTCTCGCTGACGCCGGCAAGGCCTATCGGTTCGCGGAGGGACCCCGACCGGCGGGGCGGACCCGTCCGCCCTTAGCCCATGAAGGGGCGACGCCAGTCGTCCGGTAGCACCGCGCTCTCCTTGATGTTGCGGGGGGTCACCCACCGTAGGACGTTGAGGATCGACCCGGCCTTGTCGTTGGTCCCCGAGCGACGAGCACCCCCGAACGGCTGACGGCCGACAATCGCCCCAGTCGGCTTGTCGTTGACGTAGAAGTTCCCCGCGCTCCAGCGGAGCATCGCCTCGGCCTTCGCGACCGCGTACGCGTCGTGGGCGAAGATCGCCCCCGTGAGTGCGTAGGGGGAGGTCGTATCGCAAAGGGCGAGAGTCTCCTCGAACTTCTCATCGGGGTAGACGTAGAGCGTCAGGACCGGGCCGAATATCTCCTCCGACATCAGTCTCCCGCGGGGGTCCGTCGTTCGGATCACGGTCGGCCGGACGAACCAACCCTTCGTGCGGTCGGTCCCTCCGTCCACGACGAAGGAGTACTCCTTGGGATGCTGGCGGGCGAAATCGAGGTAGCGCTCGATGTTCATGAACGCCGCCTCGTCGATGACCGCGCCCATCAGGTTCTTGAGATCGCTCACCGGACCGACCGGGACCTTCGGGAGTTCCTCCTTCAGGATCCGTTCCACATCGGGCCACCGGCTCTGCGGGATGTAGGCCCGAGAGCACGCAGAGCACTTCTGACCCTGGTACTCGAAGGCGCCACGGAGGAGATTGAACGCGGTACCGCGCGCGTCGGCGGATGGGTGCATGAAAATGAAGTCCTTCCCACCGGCCTCCCCGACGATGCGAGGGAAGTTACGGTACTTCTCGAGGTTCTCGCCGACCCGCTTCCAGATGTGCACGAGGGTGTCGTAGCTCCCCGTGAAATGGATGCCCGCCAGGTCACGGTGGTCGAGCAGGACGTTCGCATCCTTGCTCGAGAACGGGACAAAGTTGATCGCCCCGGCCGGAAGGCCGGCTTCGACCAGCACCTTGAAGATCTCGTAGTTCGAGAAGATCACCGAGCGCGCTGGCTTCCACAGCGCCACGTTGCCGACCATCGCGGGAGCCGTCGGAAGGTTCCCCGCGATCGAGTAGAAGTTGAACGGCGGCACCGCCAGGATGAACCCTTCGAGCGGGCGCCAGTCGAGGCGGTTGGTCTCCCCCGGGTACTGGTTCGGCTGGATCTCGTAGATCTGGTGCGCGAAATAGGCGTTGAAGTTCCAGAAGTCCACGAGCTCGGCGAGGTCGATCTCGGCCTCGTACGGGTTTTTCGAGTGGTTGAGCATGATCGCGGCGATGTTCCGCGTTCGGCGGGGTCCCGCGAGCAACGTCGCGGCCTTCACGAAGACGGCCGTTCGATGGTAGGAATCCATGCTGGCCCACGCCGCGTGCGCTGCGAGGGCGCTCTCCGCGGCGCGGAGAAGCTCGTTCGGGCCGGCCAGATGCGCCCGACCGAGGATGGTCGACGTGTCGTCGGAGCAGGGGACATCGACGACCGTCCCGGTGCGGACCTCTCGCCCCCCCACGACGAGAGGGATCTCGACCGTCGCCTTGCGCATCGCGGCCAGCTCTTCCTCGAGTTTCCGACGGTCGGGAGAGCCGGGGGCGTAGGAGCGGATGGTGTTGACGTCGTTGACTGGGCGCTCGATATTCCAGCTCATGATGGTCCCACCGGGCCTACCCTGCTAACGGTTTCGTGAAATCGCCTTGACGCGGAGGTTAAGACGACCCCTCCCGGTCGAATCGTTGGCAGGTATTCGATGGCGGCCGACCGGCTCGAACAACACCCGATTCTAAAGGTGCCGGCGAACCCGGAGATGGTCGAGTTCACTCTCGATGGTCATGTCCTCTCGGCGCGGAAGTCCGAGATGATCTCGTCGGCCATGTTCGCAAACGGCATCCATGTTTTCGGCCGCCACGTCAAGGACGGCGCGCCCCAGGGGATCTTCTGTGCCAACGGTCAGTGCGCGCAATGCCTCGTGGTGGCGGACGGCCGCGCGGTGAAGGCCTGTATCACGCCCGTTCGACCCGGCATGCGGGTCCGAACCTTAGTGGGCAATCCAGAGCTCGAGGCGGACGACGCCCCCCTTCGGGCGAGCCCGCGGATCGAGCAGGTCGAGACCGACGTCCTGGTCGTCGGCGGGGGACCGGCGGGTCTGACGGCCGCGGCCGAGCTCGCCTCCTACGGGGTCAGAGTAACCCTGTGCGACGACAAGCAGTCGCTGGGAGGGAAGCTGAGCCTCCAGACGCACAACTTCTTCGGCTCGGCGGATGAGTGTTACGCCGGCCACCGGGGCACCGAGATCGGAGAGATCCTCGAAGAGAAGGTGCGAGCCCAGCCGGGGATCGACGTTTGGACCGATTCACCGGTCGTGGGGATCTTCGATGGCGGCCGGGTCGGCGTCGTGAAGCACGGGCGCTTCACGGTGGTCAAGCCGAAGTCCCTCCTCGTGGCGTCGGGAGCTCGCGAGAAGGCTCTCGCGTTCGCGGGAGCGGACCTCCCCGGGGTCTACGGAGGGGGTGCCTTTCAGACGCTCGTCAACCGCGACCTGATCAAGCCGTCCCAGCGACTGCTCATCATAGGAGGAGGGAACGTAGGCCTCATCGTCGCCTACCAAGCGCTCCAGGCCGGCATCGACGTCGTCGCCCTGGTCGAGATCCTGCCCCGGGTCGGGGGCTATCAGGTCCATCGGGACAAGATCCTCCGACTGGGCGTGCCCGTGTACACTTCGCACACGGTCCTCCGCGCGGAGGGGATGGGCCGCGTCGAGCGGGTGATCGCGGCTCGGGTCGATGACCATTTCCACCCGATCGAGGGAACCGAGGTCGTCTTTGACGTGGACACCGTGCTCGTCGCGGTCGGGCTCTCCTCTGTGAACGAGATGTTCGAAGAGGGACGACGGCTCGGAATGCGGGTCTACGCCGCCGGCGATGCCAACGAGATCGCGGAGGCGTCCGCGGCGATGTTCTCCGGGAAGATCGTGGCGCGAACCATCCTTCGCGACCTGGGCGTTGCGGTCGAGGTTCCCGAGGCGTGGCGAAGTATGGGAGCGCTGCTCGCCTCGCATCCCGGGCCCATCCGGGGGTCGTACCCTCCGCCGACCGACCTCAAGGTCTATCCGGTCATCCGCTGTGCCCAGGAGATCCCCTGTAACCCGTGCACCACGGTCTGCCCCGAAGATAGCATCATCATCCTGGAGGGGAACATCCTCGGACGCCCGAAGCTCGTCGGGGGCTGTGTCGGGTGCCTGAAATGCGTGGCCGTTTGCCCCGGGCTCGCGATCAGCATGGTGGACCGGCGCTACGACCCCGGCGGTGAACGGGCGAAAGTGACGATCCCGTGGGAGATGCCCGAGGAGCTCGTGCGGCCCGGCCAGCTCGTTCCGACGACCGGTTTCGAGGGGGAGGCGGTAGGTACCGGGAGAGTGATCCGCATCCTATCCGGAAAGGCCCTCAATCGACGCCGGATGATGGTCTTGGACGTCCCTGCATCGGAGGCGGACCGCATCGCGGGGGTCCGGATCCGGGAACCGGAACCGCTGGTGCGCGCGGAGGGATTCGCGACGGACGGCGTTGCCGAGACCATCCTCTGCCGGTGCGAGCGCGTCACGCGCGAGACCGTCATCGAGTACATCCAACGGACCGGGACGCGGGACCTGAACGCGGTCAAGGCCGGGCTACGGAGCGGGATGGGGCCCTGTGGGGGTAAGACGTGCGGCGAGTTGATCCTGCGCGTCTTCCGCGAGCTGGGAGTGGACCCGCGGAACGTGACCTCTCCCGTGCATCGTCCGTTCGCTCAGGAAGTCCCGATCACCGCCTTCGTCGCGGTGGAAGATGGCACACCCTGAGTTTGATGCCATCGTCATCGGTGCGGGGTCGGTCGGCAACCCCACCGCCTACTTCCTCGCGCGAGAAGGCCTGCGGGTCGTCGTCCTGGACGAGATGGCGTCCTCCGGACAAGGTCAGAACAAGGCGGCCATCGGAGGGGTGCGGGCAACGCACTCCGACCCGGCGAAGATCCGGCTCGCTCAGCTGAGCCTCGAGATCTTCTCTCACTGGAAGGAGTCGACCGGGACCAATATCGGTTGGAAGAAAGGCGGCTACTGTTTCCCCGCGTTCGACGAGAACGTTGAATCCACTCTCCAGAAGCTCCTGCCGATCCAGAAGTCCTTCCATCTCAACATCGACTGGCTGGATGCGGAGGGGATCCGGCGCGTGGTCTCCGGGATCACACCGCACGGCCTTCGCGGCGGGACGTACTCGCCGGACGACGGTCAGGTAAGCCCTCTCAAGGCGTCGGAATCGTTCACCCACGAGGCCGTCCGCCTGCACGCCGAGTACCGCTACCAAGAATCGGTCACGGGCCTGGTGATGGAGGACCACACGGTGACCGGCGTGAGAACGGACCGGGAAGAGTACCATGCCCCCGTCGTGATCAACACCGCCGGCGCGCACGCGAGCCGCATCTGCACCATGGCCGGCCTCGACCTGCCGGTGCTGCCCGAAAGTCACGAAGCAGGGATTTCAGCACCCGTCAAGCAGTTCCTCGACCCGTTGGTGGTGGACATCCGCCCCGGGCCCGAGGGGAAGACCATCAACTTCTACTTCGGGCAGGACTCGGACGGTCAGATCATCTTCTGCTACACCCCGAAGGAGCGGTTCTCCGGTGAGAACCGTACCTCGACGTTCGAGTTCATGCCGATCATCGCCGCCCGGCTCGTGAACCTCATCCCCCGGCTCAAGAACCTGACGATCCGCCGGGTCTGGCGCGGACTCTACCCGATGACCCCGGACGGAAGTCCCATTCTCGGGAAGCCCCCGAACGTCCGCGGCCTCCTGCTCGGGATTGGGATGTGCGGCCAGGGCTTCATGCTGGGTCCCGGCGTCGGGATGAACCTGGCCTCCCTCGCGATCCACGGGCGACCCACGATCGACCCTGAAGTGTTCGACCTTTTGAGCCCGGCGCGGGACCTCTACGGAAGTAGAAAGGAATCGTTGAAGTGAACCCATCCCCCTCCGTAGCTGCGCGTCCGGCGTCCTGCGGCACTAGCCAATCATTTGTAAAGCCTAAAAATTAGGTATCGCTTTATATCGCGCCCTGTTTATTCGCGGTCGTGGAGACCCTCCTGAGACTCACCCGTCGGCAGGTCCAGACGCTCGAGGTGATCGGCATTCAGGAGACCCCCGACCGGGGTGTCTCCCTGAACGCGGTGGCCTTGAGTCTCGAGATTTCTCCTCCGTCCGCGCTCGGACATCTCACCCAGCTTGAGAAGCTGGGACTGGTGTCACGATACAGGGGAAAGACCCGGCTCTCCTCCAAGGGCGTAAACACCCTGGTCGAGTACCCGGCGCCACCACCGGATCGCGGAAGGCCTGTTCAGCCACCTCGGCCTCTCCCCGAAAGCAATCTGCGCCGCGGCGAAGGAAGTGGACCTCGCCATCTCACACGAGACCGTGGAACGAATCTATGCGGCGGCGGGCCACCCCGCCGTCTGCCCTCACGGCGAACCGATCACTTCCCATTCCGGCCGAAGGGGGAGTAGCTGAGCATGACCGATTCGCGAACGATGGAATCCAGCCCCGAGCCAGAGAACCATGATCGGATGGCGGTGACGGGGTTCGAGGGCGGCCATGGGCTCGCCCCCGAGGGGGATTGACCCATGCAGAAGAGCACGAAGGTCATCATTGCGGTCGTCGTGGCCGGCGGGCTGATCACTTCGGGGATCGTCGTAGGATACGCCCTGAGCGGGCCCACCAGCCCGAGCGGTCTCTCTAGCACCTCCTGCACCTCCAGCACGGTCGTTAACGTGGTCGCCGCCGAGAACTTCTGGGGTAGTCTGGTCTCTCAGATCGGTGGGACTCACGTCCGTGTGACGAGCATCGTCAGCGACCCGAATACGGACCCACACGAGTACCAAGCAAACGCGTCGGATGCCATCGGCATCACCAATGCGCAGTACGTGATTGTCAACAACGTCGGGTACGACGATTGGGCCACCGGGATCATTGCCGCGGACGGCGATAGCGGTCAGACCATCCTGAACGTGGGCGACAGCCTAGGAGTCTACGTCACCGGTGGGATCGTTACGGGAAACCCTCACCTGTGGTACAACCCGACCTACGTGAATGAGACGGTGGCCTGGATGTACCACAACCTCACGACGATCGCCCCCTGCCTCACGGGGTACTTCACCGATCAGTATGACAATTTGACCGCCTCCTTGGGATCGCTGTACTCTCGAGGTCACCCAGATCAAAGCGCACTTCGCGGGCACGGAGGTAGCCTCCACGGAGAGCATCTTCGTGTATCTGGCCAACGCGACGGACCTCGACCTGGTCTCTCCTACGGCGTTCATGGAGGCCGTCGCGGAAGGGAACGACCCCCCCGACCAGAGTGTGGTGCAGTTCCAGAATCAACTCGAGAGCGGGAACATTAGCGTGCTGGTCTACAACGCGCAGACCGTGACGCCGATCACGACGAGCATGAAGCAGATCGCTCAGCAGAATAACGTCACGGTCATCAGCGTAACCGAGACCATCCAGCCGCCGAACTATTCGTTCCAGCAATGGATGGGGGCGGAATACCTCTACCTGTACAACGCGCTCAACGCCTACGCCCTCGGAAATTGACCTCGAGCGTAGAGGACCGCTACGCGGGGGAGAGCCACCGGTGCAGCCTGGAGATTGCCCGGGCCGACCACCTGGAAGTAGGATACCGGGACCACCCCGTCTGGAGGGACGCCAACTTCCGCATCCGTCGCGGTGAGTTCGTCGCGGTCATCGGCCCAAATGGCGCGGGGAAGACGACGCTGTTCCGCCTGCTCCTTGGGTTGATGCGGCCGACCGGAGGACATCTCGAGATCTTCGGCGCCCCGCCTCGCCGCGGCAGTTCGAAGATCGGCTACGTCCCCCAGAGCCATACCGTGGACAAGGAGACGAACGTCGAGGCGCTCCAGCTCGTCCGGTTGGCGTACTCCGCCAATCAGTGGATCCCGAACCTAACCCCCCACATGTTCCGCCGAGAGCGCGAGGCGACGGACGGTGCCCTACATGCGGTAGGGGCTGAGGAGTTGGGAAAGAAATCGTTGGGCTCGATGTCCGGCGGGGAACTCCAGAGGATCTTCTTGGCGGAGGCGCTCGTCGGCCAGCCGGAGATGCTGCTGATGGACGAACCGCTCGCGAGTCTCGACATCCGGCGGGCTCGGGAAATGGTCCAACTGATCAACGACCTTGTCAAAACGAGAAACGTGACCACGCTGCTGGTGGCCCACGACATCAACCCGCTCATCCACTGCTTGGACAAGGTCATCTACATCGCTAACGGACGGGTGGCCACGGGACTCCCGGCGGAGGTCCTGACGACGGAGAGGCTCACGGCGCTCTACGGGGTGCACGTGGAGGTTCTGCGAGACTCCCGCGGAAACATGGTGATCGTGGGTGGCGAAGATTCCCACCCGGACCCGGCAGAATGACGAACCTCCAGTGGGTCTGGTGGGACTGGAACATCGTCGGTGACCTTCGCTACATGCTCCAGTACGAATTCGTGCGCAACGCCTTCGAGGCCGGGACGATCATCGCCATCGTTGCCGGCATCGTCAGTTATCTCGTGGTGTTGCGTCGTTCCTCCTTCGCCGCCCATGCTCTCGGCCATGTGGGATTCTCCGGTGCGGCCGGCGCGGTGCTCATTGGCGTGAACCCTCTCTACGGGCTGCTCTTGTTTACGACGGTCTCCGGCGGCGGGATCGCCCTGCTCGGCCAGAAGGCCTCCCATCGCGATGTGGAGATCGGAACCGTGCTCGCCTTCATGCTCGGCCTCGGGCTGCTCTTCCTCAGTTTCTACAACGGATACGCTACGGAGGCCTACTCGATCCTGTTCGGGGACATCGTAGGCATCAGCAACAGCCAAGTGCTGTTCACGCTCGAAGCGAGTTTGCCCGTCCTCGTGGTGCTCGGGCTCGTGTATCGAAAGCTCCTGTTCGCCTCCCTGGATGAGGACGTCGCCGAAGCCAAAGGAATGCACACGCTGGTGCTCGGCGTCATTTTCATGCTCGCTCTGGCCGTGGCGATCTCGATCGCGGTCACCATCATCGGCGTCCTCCTCATCTTCGCACTCACCGTGACGCCGGCGGCGATCGGCTTTCGGCTCGCAAAGCGACCGCTGTTTGCGGTGATGATCTCCGTGGCCGTTGCGTTGTTCGCGACGTGGGCCGGAATCTTCATCGGGTTCTACGAGATTGAACCCACCAGTTTCTTCATCGTCACCATCGTTTTCGTCATCTACGTCATCGTACGGCTCCTTCCGTTCATGGCGTGCCTGTTCCCATGGCGGGAGACCTCGACAGGGGGCACGCGCTCTCGGGTCACCGCCATGCCAGCCCTTCCGACCCCACCGGAAATCCTGGAAGCCTCGTCCCGCGAACCTGAACCCCTGCTACCGTAGAGCACGGACGTCGCGCGTTTGAGCGCCGACCCTCCCACGCGCCGAGGAGGTGCGGGGAGAGCGCATAGCAGCAAAGTTCCAAAGTTCACTACTTACCCTTGAAGTGATGAACTGAGCTCTCGGAGCAGGACACCTCCTCTGAGAAGGGTCCGGACGAGTCCTGGTCAGAGTCCGATGAGTTTTCGGAGTCTCCTGAGCTGCGGCTCGACCTGCTCATAGCGAGCTTCACTGCGGAGATACTCCCAATCCAGATTCCCCAGCCGGGCCAGCGCAACCGCCTGGCGAAAGAGCTCCGCCGAGTTTTCCCGGTCCGCGCGCATAAGACGGCGGATGATGAGTGGTTCCGGCGCGCTCAGGGTCACCGGCCCAAAGGGTGTTGTGACCTTGCGCGGCGGAAGGCCGGAGCGGTCCATAGGTCCGACGAGGTCCACCAACCCTACGGACCCGTCGGTCCAGTAGGTCCGGTGGCTCCTCCCCTCTACCGGCCGAAAACCCCATCGGCGCAGGACGGATTCGATCGCGGTCGAATCTCCCACCAGATCAACGTCTTGAGAAACGTAGGACGCCGAAGAGAGATAGATTTCGATGGCCGAGCCTCCGACCACCTCGACCGCCGTTCGGGTCTCGCTTGCGAGGAGAGCGCCGAACCACGCAATCCGGTCCTCGGCGGTTCGTGCCTTTCGAATCACTCGGGCGAATTCAGCGGCGTCCACGCCCGAACCTCGGCCTTAGTCCCAAGCGAGTTAGCAACTCATCCTTCTCCGTTCGCACTTCCGCTTCCCGCTGGGTCACTTCGTCCCGGAGGAAGCGCCGGAGTGCGTCGTTGTTCAGGACCCAGCCTTCGTCGGTCCGTCGCACCACATCTGGTTGTAGGGACTTGAGGATGGTCAAGACCTGGATCGGCTGCGCCCCGATCACCTTGGCCACTCGATAGGCCGTGAGCGGCTTGGATGTTGAAGCCAAGGTTTCGAGAGCACCGGCTCTCACCTTACTTCCGAAGAGGGTGTCCATTCGCATAATCGTGTAATGTCACTTCGTGATAATATATTTTATGTATACTGTTACAGAAGAAGGAGACCCGGTGGTGAGCCCACGAACGATGCTAAGATGAATGGGTCCGGCTCACACCTCGGCCCACGGAGTGACGTTTCGGTGGTGACCGAGCCCGTGGAGTTGAGGTGAGGAAGAGTGCATCGCAAAAGAGGGCTCCCTCCTTCCGGCACGTCGAAGCTGTCCGAAAGGGGTCCGTTTACCCCGTCGGAAACCGCGGTCGAACTCTACTCACGCCTGGTGAGTGCGGGACTGCTGCGCCGACCGGGGCGGAGCTCTCCGAACCTCTCGACAATCGCCCGATACCGGAGGGCCCGAGCCGCCGCTCAGTTTCCTTTGCGAGCCACGCGAAATTGGAGTAGGGACTGTACGAAACCCCGTACTTTGCCTTCAAGAAGGTAGCGTGGGGCTCGAAAATCTGCCAGTCCCTGACAACCAGGTACTGGAGCACGTCCGTGAGAATGTCGACGTCGATGAGGCCGTGCTTACCCATGACGCCGATGAGCTCGTAGATGTAGGCAAAGTTCCTAATCTCAAAATCGTCAGGTGTTTCGAACGCGTCCTTCCAGCCTGTCTCGACGAATTGACGTACGACCGCGTGCATGCGGCTGCGCCTCTGGGGAAACGATGGGTCGGTGATACGCTCAATCAACGAGACAGTTACGTCCGATCGCTGCTGGCGCAGGGTGGCCTGGAGGATTCGCGCGTTCTGACGGAGCTGCACGACCACGAAGCCGACGCCTAGGATGACCGCGATGGCGCTGATCGCGCTGAGGTACGTGACGATGTCTCCCAGCGACACCATGAAAGTGCTCCCGTGGTCCGAATGAGCCCGGGGGGATGAACTCTACCAGCGATCCGATTTCGAACCCGGGTTCGTACCCGAGCATCGGCGCCGAACCGGCGTAGTGGCGATAGGAGCTTCCGGGGTGCTCGACGCCGACGCAGCACGGTAGTGGGGCGGTCCCCATTCGCGCACCCACCGTTTCAAGACAGTTTCTTAACCTTGGGTTCCTCCCTGGAAAACTCTCGTATGGATCCGTTCAGCCACCTCCTGCTGGGATACCTCCTGGGGTTCGGCATCTGGGGCTCGGCCGGCCTCCAGTACGTAGTGGCCGCGGCGATCGGGGGCGCTCTCCCCGACGCGGACATTGCACTGTATCCGCTCTCCCAGCGATTTCCGCTCCTCCGTCACCGCGGAATCTCCCACTCGATCGTAGGGGTCACCATCATCGCGGCCGTCGGCTCTCTCGTCGTCCCCCCGGTAATGGCATGGGGGTTGGGTCCCAGCTACTCGAGCGGCTCCACCTTCGTGTTCTTCGTTGCGCTGGAGGTCGGCGGCTTATCGCACGTGTTCCTGGACTCTCTTGACCACTGGTCCGTCCCAATCTTCGCCCCGTTCTCTTCGAAGGAATACAAGTTCGACGTCGACCGGATCGTGAACATCGGGTCGATGGCCTTCACGGTCTTCGCATACGGGTTGCTAATCTACGAGCGTGGTCGCGTATCCGTTGAGCTCTGGACCGTCACCACCGATGCCTTGCTCGTGACGGCGGCGGCGTACTTCGTCATCCGGATCCTGGGACGCTGGAGGGCGGGCATCGTTCAACGCCGGGAGGGTTGCACCGCGGTCATCCCCCAGGGAAACCCGCTCGCCTTCGTGTTGTTCCAAGAAGAGCAGACCGACGTCTACCGAAAGTTCGAGTTCGTTCCTTACCATCTGGTTCGAGGGGTTGAGTCTCCCCCGCGCGCGGTAGAAGTCCCCTTGGCGGTTTCTGAGTCTCTGCCCATCAAAGACGCCTCAGAAGCCTTGGCCCGAAGCTACGCCCCTGCATTCGCCTCGAGCTGGATCTTGGGTGAGACTCACCCCTTTGCCGAGGTTCGACACGGGCCGGGCGGTTTTGACGTCTTCTGGTACTCGCTGGAGATGAATTTCTGGGGTCGCGCGGCCGGAGTGGTCGCGCACGTCGACACACTGACTGGTGCCGTCACCACCCGCAAACGTTGGAGGACGCCGGCCCGAGCGTTCGAATAGGGGGGAACGGCCGAATCGTTGTCCGAAGCTACTAAGATCTGCCGACGAAACGGCTACCCCTCGGACTCGCTCTCAGAACCGGTTGATCCTTACGCTAAGTCTTCGGTGATCAGTCGACCCGACCGAGGTGGGCTCATGGAGTTTTACGAGCTGATCCAGCGTCGGTGTTCGGTCCGCGCGTACTCAGCGAACCCTGTCGACCCCGCGGTTCTCGAGCGGATCCTCCACGCCGTCTCGCGAGCTCCGTCGGCGGGAAACCTGCAGGCGTACCGAATTGACATCGTACGCCGCGTCCTGAAGCGACGGGCCCTCGCCGCGGCGGCGGGCGACCAGGATTTCCTCGCTCAGGCTCCGCTCGACCTCGTCTTCTTTGCCGATTCCGACCGTTCGGCCGTGACATACGGGAAACGAGGTGCGTCCCTGTACGCCATCCAGGATGCGACGATCGCGGCGGCGTACGCCATCCTCGCGGCTACGAGCGAAGGTCTCTCTAGCGCATGGGTCGGCGCTTTCGATGATTCCAAGGTCAGCGCCGTCTGCGGGGAGATGAAGCTGCGACCCATCGCCATAGTACCGGTCGGTCACGGGGCGGAGATCCCCGAAGCGACCTCCCGACGCCCTCTCGGCGAGATCGTCCGAGAGCTCTAAACACGACTCTCCTCCCTGCGCGCCCAATCGTCTATCTGATCGGCGCGCAAGCGTAGTGCGCCTCGGCGAAGTCACCCGACCCGAACGTTTGATTTGCCGTAGCGCTTGGACCCACTGGAACCCGGTCTACGCCAACCGCGCTGCGGACAGGACAGACCGAGGAACGATGACGCTTAGGGTAAGTTCGCCGCAGTGGAAGCACGGAGGGGTCATCCCGAAGAAGTACACGGGCGATGGGGCCGACTTCTCACCGCCGCTCCTCTTTGAAGGGATTCCCCCCGGAACGAAGTCGTTCGTCTTGATCTGCGACGACCCGGATGCCCCGGTGGGGACGTGGGTCCATTGGGTCATCTACGACATCCCCGGAACTGCGAAGGGACTCCCCGAAGGAGTCGCCACGGACGCAATCCTTTTCGATGGTAGCCGTCAGGGGCGGAACAGTTGGAAGAGGACCGGCTGACGGTGGCCCGTCCCCACCACCCGGGAAGCCGCATCGTTACTTCTTCCGACTCTACGCGCTACGCGAGTCTCTGGGCGCTGCCCCGGGTCTCGGCGCGAAGGAGGTCGAAGCGGCGGCCCGTGCCAAGTCCATCGAAAGGGCCGAGTTCATGGGGATCTACGGAAGAATCTGAGCGAGTTCCGAGCGGCGGTCGGGCGGAAACTGAGATGGATGCCGGCGTTCCCGGAGCGGGGGCGTCGTTCATCCTCCCCTCGGAGCGGCCGCTTGCCCCGCCCGTCCGAGTGCCTCCGCCCGATCGGGAACCTGTCGACGCAAAGTGCAATATGAACCGAGAGCCATCCCACATCACCCAACGGATTGATAGACCATGCCTACCTCGCGCACCGCCCATCGAGCCACGAGGGCCGGGCCCCCGGCTCGCCGAGCCCGGCCGGTCCAGCAAGGCGGTCGCGCCGACTCCCGGGAAACCCGAGCGTCCGGGACCGCGGAACCACGCACCCGGTCGGTCCACGTCCGCGTCTCCGATGTCATGACCTCGCCCGCGGTCACCATCGGAGCCGACGCCACGCTGTTCGAAGCCGTCGCGCTGCTGCGCAGCCGGGGCACCTCTGGGCTCCCGGTCGTCGGTGCGGCCGGCACGGTGGTGGGCGTCATCAGCGAACGGGATCTCGCCCGGGTGATGATGGGTGGAGCTGGTTCCCCGGAGGTCCGTGGGATTCTCAACATGCTGATGTCGGGTTTCGAACACCAGCCGCTGGAGTCACTGAAGGATCTACTGGAGAAACTCGAGACCACCCGGGTCGGGGAGGTCATGTCCGCGCCCCCGTTCGTGATTGGGCCGCAGGCCCGACTCGACTCCGCCGCCGAGGTCATGCGGGAGCACGAAATCAATCGCTTGCCCGTGGTTGAGCACGGGCGCCTGGTCGGTATCATCACGCGCCACGACCTGATTCGGGCGATGGTCCGGCCGGCCCCCGGTCGATGGCCTTCTTGTCTCGTTACGCAACCCCAGCGCGGAAGAGCGGTCCGTGGTGGTCGACCGTGCCGCATACGGTCGGATCGAGGTTGTCCCATACTCGACCGGAGGGTTTCCCGCACGACGGTTATCGGGACGAAGGGTACGCATGAGCCGTCGGAAATCAAAGCCCGGGATTCGCCGAAAAGTTCGAGTGCGGGGAGAGGGATTTGAACCCACGAACTCCTACGAGACCAGACCCTGAATCTGGCGCCTTTGACCAGGCTGGGCGATCCCCGCGCATGGGGAGTGAGTCGAACCGGGGTTATGACGCCTGCGAGGCGCACACCGTCCAACGGGCGAATGCCTTCTCATTCGGGCGACGGCCCGCTCTACGACGGCGAGATGGTCGGTGCCGGGGGCGCGGCCCGGGACTTCTCGTGCCGTAGCACGTCGAGCGCTTCCACCACGCTCGCGCGCTCATGGACGATGCCGCGCAACGCCTTCAGCATCGCGACCGGGTTGTCCGATTGCCAGACATTGCGGCCCATGTCGATACCGTGGGCTCCGAGCGCGATGGCGTCGTGAGCAAGTTCGAGGACGGCCCGTTCCGTATCGAGCTTGGGACCCCCGGCGACCACGATGGGCACGGGACAGCCCTCGACTACCTTCTCGAACTCCTCGCAGTAGTAGGTCTTGACGAGGTGGGCTCCGAGCTCGGCCGAAACACGGCAGGCGAGAGCCAGGTAACGGGCGTCCCGCTTCTCGAGCTCCTTGCCGACCGCGGTGATCGCCATCACGGGCATACCGACCTCCTCGCCCCCGTCGACGAGCTGTGCCAGATGGACCAGGGAGTCATGTTCGTGGGGCGACCCGACGAACACGCTCAGAGCGACCGCATTCACGTTGAGCCTCAGCGCGTCCTCCATCCCGACGGTGATCTCCTCGTCCGAGAGGTCTTCCTTGAGGATGGTAGCCCCGCCCGAGACCCGCAAGACAATCGGGGTCGTGATCGTAGGAGGGACCGAGGTCCGAAGAATGCCTCGGGTCAGCGCGAGCGCGTCCGCGTGGTTCACGAGGGGCGCGATCGTCGCGCGCGCGTTCTCGAGCTTGCGCGTCGGTCCCATGAAGTAGCCGTGGTCGACCGCGAGCATGACCGTGTTCCCGCTCGTCCCGGGGAACATGCGGCTGATCCGGTTGCGGAGACCCCAGTCCATGTTGCCTCCCTGCGGAGGCACGAGGGGAAGCCTCCCTATTAGGCGTTACCCGACCCACGTCCCGTCGCGGGTCAGACGACCCGGACCGGCATCGAATCCCGAACGGAGGAGGAACGCAGTGTCACGGGGACCCGTCGGTCCTCCTTGACCCGGTTGAGCACCACTTGGGTGTTCGTACGCTCGACGTGCGGGTTCTGGAGAGCATGCTTCACGAAGCGGTCGAGGTCCCGCCGGTCACGGAACCGTCCGATGAGCAACGCATCGTACTCTCCCGTGAGGTCGTAGATCGCGTAGGCGTGGGGATCCCGGGCGAGCTGTTCCTCGACCTCACGTAGGCGCCCCTTCGAGATCCGGATGCCGATCGTCGCCCCGAGGTCCCAGCCGAGGAGCTCGTCGTCCAGGATTGGAACGTAGCCGCGGATCACGCCTTGGCCTTCGAGCCGGTCGATGCGGGCGCTGACGGTGGTGGGGGAGACCTTGAGCCGGTGGGCAATCTCCCGATGGCTTCTCCGCGCGTCGACGTTCAGTTCCTCGAGAATCGCGCGGTCAAGGTCGTCGAGCATGGACGAACGTCCCATGGTTACCCAAGATGACACTACAAGATAACGCCTCCCATATCAATATTGGACAATCGTCCATTTTTCCAGTCAACATATTGATGTAGCGCCGAACGCTCGCCCCGTCCGAGGCCCAACGTGTCGCCATCGAAGGTTCAGAGCGAGCGCAGGGACATCGGTCAGCTGCTCGAAGAACTGAGGACGGAAGGGGTTCGCTGGGTTCAGCTGTTCTACACGGACGTCTTCGGGGCGTTCAACCAGGTCGCCGTCCCGCTCTACACGCTCGACGTCGACTCGTTCACCTCCGGGGTCCCGAAGCTCGACGGCTCCTCGGTCCGTGGCTTCCGGGAGATCCATGACTCCGACATGCTCCTCGTCCCGGACCCCGCAACGCTCGCGCGCCTTCCGTGGGACCCGGAGGTGGGGGGAACGGTTCGGTTCATCTGCGACGTACGGATCGGAGGGACCCGCGAACCGTACGCGCACGACCCGCGGTGGGTCGCGCGGCGGAGCGAGCATGTCCTCGCCGAGGCCGGCTTCGATCGTTCCTATTGGGGCCCCGAGATCGAGTTCTTCGTCTTCGACTCGATCGAGATGATTCCCTCGATGCAGGGGGTTCGTGACGCCTGGAGCGGGTCGGGCTACTTGATCCACCAGGAAGAGGCCCCCTGGCAGACCGGAACGCTCCAATCCCCCATTCGGTTCAAGGAGGGGTACCACCGTAGTGCGCCCCAGGATTCCGACATCGGGATGCGGGCCGAGATGGCGAACATCCTCGAGGACGACTTCCACATCGTCATGGACGCCCACCACCACGAGGTGTCGACGGCCGGCCAGGGTGAGCTCAACGTCCGCTTCGACGAGCTCGTGCCGATGGCCGACCACATCCAGGACGTCCGTTACGTGATCAAGAACGTCGCCCACCGCCACGGGAAGATCGCGTGTCTGATGCCGAAGCCGGTCTACGGCGACAACGCCATCGGCATGCACACGAACCAGTCGCTCTGGCAGAAGGAGACGAACACGTTCTACGACGAGAAGGACGCCTACGCCGAGGTCAGCCAGACCTGCCACTACTATGTCGGCGGACTCCTCGAGCACTCCCGAGCGCTCTGCGCGATCACGAACCCCATCACGAACTCCTACCGACGCCTGGTCCCCGGCTTCGAGGCCCCCGTCTTCATCGCGTGGAGCCGGGGAACCGGTCGGCCAGCGTCCGCATCCCCGCCTACCATCGGGGTCGGCCGGCGGCGAAGCGGGTCGAATACCGCACGCCGGACTCCGCCGCGAACATCTACCTCACCGAGGCCGCCCTCGCGCTCGCCGGGCTGGACGGTATCCGACGTAAGATCGAGCCCCCGCCCCCCGTCGACCAAGACATCTACAAGCTCACCACGGCGCAGCGCAAGGACCTCCAGGTGCGCGAGCTCCCGGGTTCGCTCGGTGAGGCGCTCGACTGTCTCGAATCGGACCACGAGTTCCTGAAGCCGGCGTTCGCCCCCTCGCTCATCGAGACGTACGTCGAACTCAAACGGCAGGAGCAGCTGGAGCTCAACCTGCGTCCGCACCCGTACGAGTTCTATCGGTACCTCGACGTGTGAGCGGGGGGCCTCCGGAACCCCCGTCCGCCGCGTGGGGCTCATCAATGTCCCGGCTCTTCCCGTGGAGGGACGCCGACGGTGACCGAGTCGCACTTCTGGTCGGGGGGTCGGGTCTTTACGGGCCGCCGTTTCCACGAGGCCCTGCTGGTCGACGACGGCCGGGTCGTCGCAGTCGGGTCGGAGACGGCGCTGCGCCCCCTGCGGCCGACGGGGGTCGAGAACCATCCGCTGAACGGCGAGGCGATCATCCCGGGCCTCATTGATGCGCATCTGCATCTCGGAGAGCTGGCACTCGAGGCGCAGGGGGTCCTCCTCGAACGGGGTACGTCGACCGCCGCGTTCATCGACCGTGCTCGTGCTTGGGGAGATGCGCACCCTTCGGGACCCATCGTCGCTCGGGGGTGGGACACGGGGGACTCGCTCGAGTCCGAGTGGCCGCAGCGTCGTGACCTCGACCGGATCGACGCCGGCCGCCCGGTCCTCCTCTACCACGCCTCGGGCCACGCGGTGATCGTCAACTCCGTCGCCCTAGAGACCCTCGGGATCGACCGTCACACGCCGGACCCACCGGGGGGGCGCGTGGGACGAGACGCGCGAGACGAGCCGAACGGCTGTCTCTTTGAGGCTGCGACACGCCGGGTGAACGGGCTTGCTCACACGGCGCTTGCGTCCGAGCCGGGTGCCGTCGGTAGAAGGTTGGAGCGAGCCGCCGCTCATGGGCTCACGGCCGTGGGGACCATGAACGCGGGCCCGGAGGAGCTCGAGGCGATCGACGCGCTCGCCGAAGAGGATCGGCTGCCGATCCGGGTGCGGGCATGGGTCGGTCTCCGCGGCTTCGCCCTGATGGGCTCGCGGAAGGTCGCCGCGCTGCGTAGCTCCGACGGTCGGTTCGGGGTCGCCGGCGTGAAGGCGTTCGCCGATGGCGCCTTCGGGACGCGGACGGCCTGGCTGAGCGAGCCGTACACCGACGATCCCAGCAACGCGGGGATGTCGGTCGACTCCCTCGACGTGATGCGGGAAGCGTTCGACCGGGCCCGGTCGCTCGGACTCTCGCCCGCGGTCCACGCGCTGGGGGATCGAGGGTTGGACCAAGCGCTTCAGTGCCTCGAACCTCCGGTCGACCATCCTCTCGCGCGTCCCGAGCGGGTCGAGCATGCAGGACTGGTCCCTCCTGCGCTTCTTCCCAAGGTCGACCGGGTCCGCCCGGTCCTCGTGGTCCAGCCGGTCTTCGTCTGGAGTGATGGGTGGCTCACCGGCCGCCTCGGGAACGACCGAGCGCGATGGGCGTACCCCTTTCGGACGCTGCTCGAACACGGTCACATCCTCGCCGGGTCGAGCGACGCCCCCTTCGATGCGTTCGATCCCTGGCTCGGGCTGAGGGCGGCCATCCACCGCGTGGGACCGAACGGACGGTCGGCGAACCCCGAACGGGAGGAGGAGCTCACCGCCGAAATGGCGGTGAGCCTTTACACGCGGGGGGGCGCGCAGGCGCTCGGAGAACCCGAGATCGGCGAGCTCGAACCCGGGCGCCGGGCCGACCTCGTTCGCCTGCATGCCCCCTCTCTCGAGCAGGCCATCGAGGCAGGCGTGGCGACGGTCCGCGAAACCTGGGTGGACGGCGCTCGGGTCTACTGCCAACCCTCCTCAGGGTCGAGCCCGCAAACGGTCTAAGTCCGTAAGGGAAGGGCGGGCCATGGCCGATTCGGACATCCCCGAGTTCCGGACGATTTCCGCGTCGATGCGAGTCGACCTTCTCATCTCCGATTGGCGAGCGGAGCTCCTTCCCGAGTGGTCACCGGAGGAGAAGGCTCGACGTCTGTACGCCAAGGCCTGGGATGCGTACCAGGAGGGGGACTACGGCTTCGGCCTGTGGTGCTGGCATGAGTGTGACCGGTTGACCTTGGCGTTCCAGGGGAACGTCCGCGAGGCCAACCGCGTCCTCGGCCCGGGCCACTACTTCGGATTCTCCCATCGACGGGCCGTCGCCGAGCGGGTGCCGCTCGAGAGGATCTACCGGCCTCGGAAGGGGGACATGAGCCGGCCGCGCCCGGACGCCTTCGTCCTTCCGCACTACCAGGTCCTGTGCATCCACGCCCTTAGGGCCACGAGCGGGGACCCCACGGCCAAAGCCCAGTACGAGATCGCCCTCGGCGAGCTCGAGGAGATCCGTCGGGCCGACCCGTACCTCCGCTTCTTCGATACCTTCCGCGACCTTCTCGTGCGCACCGCGAACGCGACCCCCGCCCCGAAGGCCCCTGCGGAGGAGAATACGGTCGCGTCGGAAACGAAAGCACCGCGCAAGCGACGACCCTCGTCTCCCAAGACCTGAGGAGCCCACTCAGGGGAGTTGCGGGGGAGCTCTCGGGAGCTCGGGCCTCTTCGAGAGCACGGAACGGACGAGCGCCCGGGTGTGTTCGAGCTCGGGGCCCGACAATTCCTGACGCGGAGGCCGCACCCTTGGCGAACCCACTCCGACCGCCTCCTCCACGAGCTTGATGAGTTGGACGAACTTCGGCTCGGTGTCCATCCTAAGGAGGGGAAGGAACCAGCGGTAGAGGGCCCTCGCCTCGTCGGACCGACCGGCGCGGGCTCGTTCGAAGAGCACGACCGATTCGACCGGCAGGGCGTTCGCGAGCCCGGCGATCCAACCGTGCGCTCCGAGCGCGAGCCCTTCCAGGATCTGGTCGTCGATCCCGATGAAGAGGTCGATCGGACGGGACCCGTATAGGGCCAGTGCCGTCAATCGTCGCAGGTCTCCGCTCGACTCCTTCACGGCAACCAGGTTTCGATGGCGATGGGCGAGCGCGATGACCTCATCCGGCGGGACATCCGTCCCGTAGGCGACGGGGTTGTTGTACAGCATGACCGGAAGGGAAACTGCGTCCAGCACCGCGTCGAAGTGGAGCGCGGTCTCTCGGGGATCGCCTCGGTAGACGTACGGAGGGAGGACCATCAGCCCGCCGACGTCACGCCGCTCGGCCTCGCGCGCCCAGCGCACGGCCTCTTCGGTCGAGCCAGCCGAGACCCCGACCAAGATCCGAGCGGAGGCACCGACCGCGGAGCGGGCGTGCGTGACGATGGCTATCTTCTCCTCCCAGGAGAGCGTCGCCGTCTCGCCGAGGGAGCCCAGGGCGACCACCCCCGTGCAGCCCGAGGCGACGAGCCATCGTACGTGCCGTTCGAGGAGGTCGAGGTCGACCGCGCCGCGGGCGTCGAAGGGGGTGGTGATCGCGGGCCAAACTCCCGACCACGGCATGGTTCTCCCCTCCCCCCGGCTCACGCCGACGAACGGCGTGGGGGCTTTCGTGGTTTCGCCTCAGACCCAAGCCGTCCCGTGAGCGCGAACCGCTCTCGATCGATCTCCGAGCGATGCCCGGCCACGAGGTCGGCGATGAGGCGACCGGTGGCGAGAGAGGTGGTGACTCCGAGTCCCTCGTGCCCCGCGGCAACGAGGAGGTCCGACCGGCCCGGCCACGCTCCGATGAAGGGCCGGTGGTCGGGGCTCGCCGGCCGTAGCCCCGTCCAGCGGTGGACGACGGGAAGGTCGGAAGCGTCCGGTAGGTAGTCGAGGGCTCGGGCGAGGAGCCGGTCTACGATCCGTTGCTCGACCTCGGGCGATTCCACCCCCTTCTGACGAGAGGCGCCAACCCAGATACCGCCGGGGTGCGCCGGATAGACGTTGAAGGCTACGCTCTCCTCGGCGTCGAACTCGGCGCCCAGCGCGTAGCCGACCTCGCCCAGCTGGGAGCGTACGTACCCGTTCGGAGTCGCGAGCTGTACGATGTGTCCCTTGCGGGGGTAGATCCCCAGTTCCGGAAGGAGGCGAGTGGTTTCGACACCCGCCGCGATGACCACGTGCCTCGCACGCAGGGTAGTCCCCTCCGCCAATCGGACCCCACTATCGACGATCGATTCTACGCGCATTCCCTCCATGAGATCCACCTTGCGGGCCTGGGCGAGGGCGGCCAGCCTAAGGGTCGCCGCCACCGGGTCGACCAAGAGGTCGTCCTTTACCCATAGACCGTTCGTCACCGCGGAGGAGAGCGCTGGCTCCTGGCGGTGGAGCTCCTCTCCCTCCAGGCGTTGCATCGAGACCTTCGGAACGGCGAGCGCCGCCTCGAGTGAGTCGAGCCGAGCCTGCTCTCTCTCGTCGCGCGCGAGCCAGATCGTTCCCGTCGATCGGATCGGCACCTGACCGACCCAATCGGATGCGCGGGCGCGCCAGAGCTTTTGGGAGTAGCGCGTCAGGGGAAGGAGGTCGCCCGGCATTAGGACGACGTGCCCCATCCCCGCCCCCGTCGTTCCCGACCCGACTCGGTCTTGTTCGATGAGGCGGACCTGCAGGCCCGATGTCGCACACGCCTCCGCACACGCGACCCCGACGATCCCGCCGCCGACCACGAGGACGTCGGTCGGCTCGGTGCGGTCCTTCATGTGCGGGGAAGGAGCGGGTCCGCCGGGTCAGCGACCAGTTCTCCCTCGTTCGTGATGAACGCCCGGCCGCGCACGATGGGCGTGAAGAGACCATCGCGGATGTGCGCGGTCCCGACGAACCGGGTTCCCAGGATCCCCTCCTGTCGCCAGAGCTCTCCCTCCTTCAGCCGGCGGTCGGCGTAGAGGCAGGCCATCTTGGCGCTCGTTCCGGTCCCGCACGGCGAGCGGTCGTACGCGCCGCCCGGGCACAGTACGAAATTTCGAGAGTCGGCATCCGCTCGCACCGGAGCGCCCGAGAGCTCGATGTGGTCGATCGGGGCTCCGTTCCGTCCCGTGATCCCCTTGCGCTGGAGCGCGGCGCGGATCGCCTCCGTTCGAGCGACGAGCTGCGAAGCGTCCTCGACACGAAGGAGCTCCTCTCCGACGTCGACCAGGAAGAACCAGTTACCTCCCCAGGCAACATCTCCGACCACGGAACCGTAGGCGGGCACGTCGACGCGGACCGCCGACTGATGTCGGTAACTAGCCACGTTCGTGATGGACGCTTCGGTTCCGGAGTGGAGCTCCACGTTCACCGGCCCGACGGGGGTCTCGAGCTCGAAGCGGCCGGGAACGGTGACCTCGCCCAGATGGGCGAGGGTGACGGCCACACCGATGCTACCGTGGCCGCACATTCCCAAGGTTCCCGCGTTGTTGAAGAAGATCGTCCCGAACGTCGAGGGTCCGCGCGGTGGGACGAGCAGAGCCCCGACCCGCTCCGACGACCCGCGCGGGGGGTCGATGACGAGGCGACGAAAGTCATCGTGGCTCAGCCGGAATCGCTCCCGCCTCTCGGCCAGGGACCCGATACCGAGATCCGGCCCGCCCCCGATGACGACCCGCGTCGGCTCGCCTTCCGTGTGGCTGTCGACGTAACGGATCCTGCGTGCAGAGGTCGAGGGCGCGGGCGCCGGGCCTGTCGCCGCCGCGCGACGGGTTGGGGTGGAGACCGAGGGCACGTTCTCGTGAACCTCCACGGTCCTTGAGGCTTCGGGGGCGGGGGAGTTCGCTCCGACGGAGGGGGGTCAGGGACCGGGATTATAGCTCCCGGTCGGCTCATGAGCCCCTATGGTCGATGGGATCCCGGCGGGTGGCAAGGGCCAGCTCTTCATCGCGGGGGAATGGCGGGCTCCCCAGGAGGGCCGCTATGCCCCGGTCGTCGACCCTTCCACCGGCCGGTCCATTGGGGAGGCTCCCGTCGCTGAGCCGCGGGGAGGCCCGGGCCGCCGTTGACGCCGCAGCGGCGATGGAGGAGCCATGGGCGGCGGTCCCGGGTCATGAACGGGCCCGGATCCTTCGCGCCACCGCCGAACGGATCCGAATCGATCGCGAGACCATGGCCCGCCTCATCTCGCTCGAGGTCGGCAAGCCGATCCGAGAGGCCCGCGGTGAGGTCGACCGGGCGTCGGGTGTGTTCGAGCTGGCGGCGGAGGAGATCCGACATCTCGGAGGTGAAACGTTCCCCGCCGACGCCTATTCACGGCCCGAAGGGAACGAGACCCGATTCCTGTTCAGCGTGCACGACCCGATGGGCGTCGTCGTCGCCATCGGCCCGTTCAACTTCCCGCTCAATCTGCTCTGCCACAAGGTCGCCCCTGCCCTCGCGGTCGGCAACCCGGTCGTGGCGAAGCCGACGAGCCACGCTCCGTTCACCGCCCTTCGTCTCGCCCAGCACCTGGCCGACGCCGGCCTTCCCGCCGGAGCCTTCAACGTCATCACCGGCCCCGGTGACTCGGTCGGCGGGGCGCTGGTCGAGCACCCACGGACGCGACTCGTGACGTTCACGGGCTCGACCGACGTCGGCAAGCGTATTGCCGAGGCCGCGGGTCGTCACGCCAAGCGACTTCTGCTCGAGATGGGAGGGATGGACCCGATGATCGTGCTCGACGACGCCCCCTTCTCGCGCGCGGTCGATGCGGCGAGCCGGGGTGCCTTCCTCTACTCCGGTCAGGTGTGTACGGCCTCCAAACGCCTCTTGGTCCACGCGAAGATTGCCGACGAGTTCGCGCGCGCGCTCGCTGAACGCGCTCGTTCGCTTCGGGTCGGCTCTGCGATGGAGGAGACGACGGAGGTCGGTCCCGTGATCGACGCACCGGCGCTCGGACGGCTCAAATCGATGGTCGACGAAGCGCGCTCGGGCGGGGCCACCGTCCTCGCGGGGGGGGCCTCCCCGACCACGCCGGGTTCGGGCTATTACTTCCAACCCACCGTGTTGGACAGGGTTCCGCCGCGGGCGCGGATGGTCCAGGAGGAACCGTTCGGCCCGATCGCTCCCATCCTTCGCTTCGAGTCGGTCGATGAAGCGGTCACCATCGCGAACGCGACCCCGTACGGGCTGCAGGCCGCCGTGTATACTCAGAACATGGCCCACGCCTTTTCTATCGCCCGGCGGGTCCGCGCGGGCGGTGTCCATCTCAACGACCCCACGAACATCCGGTGGGATGCGCTACCGTTCGGAGGGGTGAAGGAGAGCGGGCTCGGTCGAGAGGGACTGCGTTCCGCGATGCTCGAGATGACCGAGGTCAAGCTCATCTCCGTGAACTACTCCGGACTCTGAGCGACGGAGCGAAACCGTGAGCGAATCCACAGGGTCCTCGGCCCTCGACCCGGAATCGGGAAAGCGGCTCGTACAAGAGACGAACTACGTGACCTGGCGCCGTCAAGGAGGATGGAGCCCTCTCGTCATCACGCGCGCGGAGGGCTGCCGTTTCTGGGATGCCCAGGGAAAAGAGTACCTCGACCTATCCTCCCAGCTCATCGCGACCAACCTCGGACACGCCAACCCCCGGGTCACGCAGGCGATCATCGACCAGGCGCGCACGCTACCCTACGTCGCACCCGGGATGTCCACGCCTGTGCGGGCCGCGCTGAGCGAGCGTCTTCGAGAGGTCGTCCCGACCGGCCTCGACCGGTTCTTCTTCAGCACCTCCGGTACGGAGGCGAACGAGGCCGCATTGAAGATCGCCCGTGCCGTGACCGGGCGCTCGAAGGTCGTCTCTCGCTACCGTTCCTATCACGGTGCGACCGCGGCCTCGATCAGCGTGACCGGCGAGTTCCGGCGCCGGGTCATCGAACGCCATCAGAAGGTCCCGGGCACCGTCTTCGCCCCGGACTGCTACTGCTATCGCTGCCCGTTCGGCCTGACGTATCCGAGCTGTAACGTGGCGTGCGCGGACACATTGGATGACCAGATCCGTCGGGAAGGCGATATCGCGGCCATGATCCTCGAGCCGGTCGTCGGGACGAACGGGGTGATCGTTCCGGTCCCGGAGTATCTGCCTCGGATCCGCGAGATCACAAAACGGCACAACGTGCTCCTGATCGCGGACGAGGTGATGAGCGCCTGGGGACGGGTGGGAGAATGGTTCGCGGTCCAACACTGGAACGTAGTCCCGGATATTCTCACGACCGCGAAGGGGATCACCGGTGCGGCCGTTCCCCTGGGTCTCACCGCGACGAGCCACGAGATCCACGAGACGTTCCGCGAGCGCTACTTCCCCCACGGGCATACCTACGAGGCCCACCCCCTCACGCTCGCTCCGGCGGTGGCGGCCATTGACGAGTATCGGCGGCTCGACCTCATCCAGAAATCACGACGCGACGGAGAGTACCTCCTTCGAAGGCTGCAGGAGATCCAGGAGCACCACCCCTCCGTAGGAGAGGTGCGGGGGCTCGGGCTGTTCGCCGCGGTCGAGCTGGTTAGAAACCGGACGACCAAGGCTCCGTTCAACACGGAGGAGGACAAGATCGCCGGCCGTCCGCTGGTCGCTGACGCCGTCACCCAGGCGATGATGAAGGAAGGGGTCTACTGCATCAGCTGGGTCTCGCACCTGATCGTCGCGCCGCCGCTCATCGTGACGCGCGAGGAGCTCGACCACGGGCTGGACGTGCTTGACCGCGCGCTCGCGCTCGCGGACGCGCTAGTCGACCCCGCGGCACCCTAGGGCCAACCCGCGAGCCTTCCCTAGCCACCGTTGGTTCGCACCTTCGCGTCGGGTGGATAGGACTGATGTGGTCGGGTCGCCGTCCCCCCGTCCGTGCCGAGATGGCTGATTCGCTTCGGCTATGACGGAGAGGGATTCTTCGGATGGGCGCGCCAGCCCGGTCGGCCGACGGTCGAAGGGACGATCCGGGACGGCCTTCTTCGCAGCGCTCTCGTCCGCAACCTGGACTCCGCCCGGGTCGAGGTCGCGAGCCGGACCGACGCAGGGGTCAGCGCGCGGGGAAACGCACTGACGATCTCGAGCGCGCTGCCGGTCGCGTCGCTCCTGCGCGGAATGAACGGACTGGCCCCCAAGATCTACTTCACGGCGGCCCGGGAGGTCCCCCCTGATTTTCGGGTCCGTGGGGCGTCGTGGCGAGAGGACCGTTACTACCTCCCGGGGGACCGTCGACGAACCGAACGACTTCGGCGGATCGCGAGCCACCTCCCCTCGGCGGTCGATGTCCGAAGCTTCGGTCGCGGGTTTGCCGCCGCCGGCCCGGTCCAGCGGCCTATCGACCGGCTTCGGGTACGCTTCGATGGAAGCGGAGTGCGCATCGACATTCGCGCCCGGTCGTTCGTTTGGGGAATGGTTCGCAAGATCGTCGCGGGGCTACTTGCCTGCGAGGAGGGCCACCTACCGTTGAACCAGCTGACCGAGGCAGCGAATGGGACGCGGCGACTTTCACTACCGTTGGCCCCCGCGGACGCGCTGGTCCTGTGGGATGTTCGATATCCGGTTCGTTGGACGGTGCGTTACCCCCGTCGGACCCGGGAGCAAGAGGCTCATCTCCGCGAGGCGCGACGCCGAGCCGAGGTCCGAGCGCGCGTGGTCAAAGTCCTATAGGCACGGGCCCGGCCGGGGAGCGCCGCCGCGCACGGCAACGCTGGAGCGTTTCATGACCTCACCGTGCGTCTTTATCCTAAGCGTCAGTAGGAGGGCCGAGGGAGCCATGAGCGGAGCAGTCGTACACTTTGAGGTACCGGCCGACGACGTCGAACGAGCGGGCAAGTTCTATCAGAAGACCTTCGGCTGGAAGTTGATGCCGATGCCAGAGTTCAACTACACGATGATCGGGACCGCCCCCGCCGACAAGGACGGAATGCCGACAGAACCCGGGACGATCAACGGTGGGATGGGGAAGAGGGGAGGGCCCCTCGAGCACCCGGTAATCACGATCCACGTCGATGAGATAGCGGCCGCGGAGAAGGAGATCGCGAAGAACGGCGGAAAAGTCATCCAAAAGAAGCAACCGATCGGCGACGGAACGATGGGATTCACCGCCTACTTCCGTGACACCGAGGGGAACGTCATCGGGCTTTGGCAGCCCGGCAAGAGATAGGCCGGCCGCGGGCGTCACGAGCGAGCGAGACCGCTCGCGCCTCCGTGCGAGGACGCCTTCGTCCGCATCGATTCGGGCATCTCGACGGCGACGACCTCGCCGCGCGCGGTGACCTCGCCGCCCACGGACACCGTGATGTCGACCACCACCTTGCGTCCGACCACCGAGCGCACCTGGCCCCGCAGGAGGAGCTCCGGCCCGAGCGGCGTCGGCCGCAGGTAGTCCACTCGAAGGGAGGCCGTGACGAAGCGGTGAGACGGTAGAGTATCCAGTTCACGACCTTCGGCGCGATACGCCGCCGCCGCGGCGGTTCCCGTCCCATGGCAGTCGACCAGAGAGGCGATCAGCCCTCCGTTCACCCATCCGGGGATCGCGATGTGATACTCCTTGGGCGTGAACCGGGCCTCGGTGGTGTCGCCCACCCAGAAGCTTCGAAGATGATGGCCCTGTTCGTTCAACCGACCGCAACCGAAGCAGTAGGCAAGGTCGTCCGGATAGTAGTCCTGAAAGGCCTTCATCGGACCGAGGAAGAGTGCGGTTGGAACAATAGCTGTTCGTCCTGAGACCGCGGGAAGCGACCGGAGTCACGAAGGGGATGCGCGAGCTCGGGATCCGCGACCGGTCGCGCGATGCGGGGAGATCGAGCCTACGATGGACCCGATCAGTCCCGAAGCCACTTCTCCATGAAGATGATATCCGCCCGGTCGTAGCCGAGCTTCTCATAGAACGCACAGACGCCTCGGTTGTTCAGGGCCACGTGGAGGTTCACCTTTCGGCACCGTTTCGCCCGAAGACGCCGCTCCACCTCGCGCATGAGTGCGGAGCCTACACCTCGCGAGCGCGCTCGCGGGTCCACCGCGAGACGGTGGACCCATCCTCGCCGGCCGTCAAAGCGCCCCAGGACGGTACCGATCACCTGGTCTCCTTCCTCCGCGACCAGAAACAGGTCGGGGTCCCGTCCCAGCGATCGGACGATTTCCCGGCGGGTGTCGGAGGGACCGAGCTCCAGCCCGCTCGCCTTCCAGAGGCGCCGGACCGCGACGAAATCGTTGGGGTCGTAGCGCCGCAGACGCACCGGCTCGTCTTGACGAACAACCCTCGCTGCCGCCGTCATGACCTCGCGCGAACCCCATCATCGAAGTTCGATATAGGCTGTCGACCCGGCCTGGGCCGTGCTTGGGCGTCTGCCGATGAGGTGAGCGCGGATCCTGGGCGACCCCCATGGAACGCTGGCCCTCTTACCGTCGCGACCGGGACGATTCCAATATGATGAGGGTCACGCCCAAGATCACCACAAAGAAACCGACCACCTCCCAGACGCTGATGGGTTCCCCGAAGAACCCGGTTCCGATCCCGATCCCGGCGAGTGGGATCAGATATGCGACGATGTTCGCCCGGACCGGTCCGACCCGGTGGTGGAGGGTGAAATAGATGAAGTATCCGATGACCGAGGAGAAGACCACCAGCGACGCGAGGGAGGCCCAGATGCCGGGGATGGACGGAAGCGCTTCGGGAAACGGAAGTACCAGCGCGGCGACGCCCAACAGGAGGCCGCCCATGGCGAACTGCGAGCCGATCTGCCAAAGGCCCTGGCGACCTCCTCCAAACCGGCGCAGCAGGACCGTCCCGAACGCGGCGGCGAGGAACGCGGCGACGATGAACACGGGTCCCTGCCAGCTCGTTCCCACCCCTCCGGCGAGCTCAGGCGCGACCAGGGTCACCACCCCGACGACGCCGACGGCCAATCCGATCAGAGAGAGTCGACCGAACCGCTCGGCGGGGAGCAGGAAGAAGGCAACGACCACCGTCAGGATGGGGCCGGTGGTCGAGAGGACGGCGGCGTATCCCCCTGTGGTGTACTGCTCTCCCCAGTAGAGGAATCCGCCATAAAGACCGATGAAAAGGATTCCCCCGATGGCCGCCGAGATAGCGAGGGTCCGCCCGCTCGGCAGCGATTCCTTGCGGACGATTGCGATCGCGGCGAATGCAGCGGCCGATAGCCCATAGCGAACGGAAGCGAAGAGGAGCGGGGAGGCCCCGAGTTCGATCCCCTCCTTGATGAATACATAGGCCGAGCCCCAGAGCAAGCCCAAGACCGCGAGCAGCGTAACGTCGAAGGGAGCCATACGAGGCCCGGCGGGCGGCGGAGGCGGGGTCGGCGCCAGCTCTTCATGGCGCGGGCCGGTCACGCCGGGGTCTGCGGTAGGTCCGCCCATCCTCGGGGTTGCCAGCAGACCCGGTTATTTGAGCCGCTACGGCTCGCTTGCTCCGTTCGGTCAGCCTAGGGAGGGCCGGGGTGGGTTCGGCGGTCCCGAGGAGCCTTTTAGCGTCGCGCTTTCCTGCCCGCGGGCGCGGCCGGCATCCGTCTCCGAACGCATAATGGTCTACGGCACCGTCCCTACTTCGTGAGCGACCGAAGGTTCGGCTCGCTGCTCTCGCTCCTTCGGCAGGGGCTCTCGGTCGAGAAGGAGTTCGGTACCCATTCGCTCGAAGCGCTGCTCTCGGTCGCGGAGATGGTTGAGGAGTCGGTCTATGAACACGGTTCGCTCGTGCGGACCTCACGTGGCCTCAGCTTCCGGTTGAACAACCCGCCGCTGCGCACCGGTGCCTTTTCGTCGCTCCGACTGTCCGTCAACGGAGCGGAGGTGCCCGCGGGGCGGGCGCGCGTGCGCGGGGGTCCCGGCCTTCCGTGGCGCGTGCTGGCGGACCTCTGCGGAGAGAGACCTCTCGAGCTACGCCCCGGCGATCCGACGGAGATCGCGGTGGACGGGGCTCCGCCGGCGGAAGCGAAGGAGCTCACGGTCCGTCTCGAGCTGCAGTCGACGGCGATCCCGCCTCTCGTGTGGCTCGAGTTCACGGATACCCTGCGCGGGGAGAACGTGGCATGACGGCAAAGGGGCAGCCCGTCTTGCTGACGAGCCTCACCTCCGCGGCTCTTCTGGACGGCCGTGGTGACATCGAGCTGATGCGAGAAACCCGGGGGACGCCGGTCGATTGGGGCGGGGTCTATGGGCAGCTCGTGCGCCTCACAGGGCCCTGGCGGCTCTCCCTCATCGCGGGAGATTCTGTTAGCGGACTGCCTACGACTCAGGTTTCCTCTGGGTCGACGGCGGGCGTCTGGCATAGCCTACATCGTTGGCGAACGCTCGAAGTGGAGCAGGTCGTCGCCGCCCTCTCCGACCCTCCCGGCGTGATACGCACGCTGCGTGTGAGCACCTCGGAAGAGCTACCATTACCCTTGGTAATCGCGAGCCATTGGTCGCCGTATCTCCTACCGGTCCTGATCGAGGGCATCCGACCGATACGCTACCACGCCGAGACGCGAGGCGAGGAGCTTCACCTCCGCCAGCGGGAGTTCGGGCTATCGTTCCGGTCGACCGTCCTCCCGACTCGACTCTACCTCAACCGCGGGTCGTGGCGCGGGGGCCGTTTCGAGGGCCAGATCGAAGAGGTCGCCTCGGAGCACGAGCTTCGGGTTCCTCCGGGCTCGACGGCGGAGATCACATTCCTCGTTCATGGTGGGCTCGAGCGAGAGCTCGGGCGAGGGACCGCCGTCGAGCCAGCGCTCCGAGATCCTCGATCGGCGGCCAGCGGTCTCGGGACAGCGGAGGCGGCGTGGACCGCGCGAACGCCCGTACTTCGGTTTCCCGACGCGCCGGAGCTCGATCGTGCGTACCCCCTCGCACGGGCGTCGCTCCGACGGCTGTACACCGCACCGGGAGACGGGCTGTTCGGGCTCGTAGCAGGCTACCCTTGGTACTCGGCGATATGGTGCCGGGACCTGGCGTGGATGCTCCCTGCGGTGCTCTGGCTGGGCGACGTCGACTGGGCCGAGCGGTCGCTCACTTCCGTCTTCCGCTTCCAGTCCCACGCCCACGTTCCCATCCTCGGAGCAACCCCGGGCGAGCTCCCGATGCAGATCTCGCCCGGCCCGATCTTCCTCTACGGAACCTCGGACACCACCCTGTACTACCCCGGTCTCATCGAACGATTCGTCCGCCATTCGACGCGCCCGGCCGTAGCGGAAGTCTGGTCCCGGGTGGTCGAACAGATCGTCGGTTGGGGCGAGGCGCGCACTGACCCCCAAACGGGACTCCTTCACAATGGGGGGGAGGCTCAGTCGATCGGTGCGGTCCGTTCCTCGCTCGCCTCCGTGCGCTATGGTATCAACGCGCCGGACACGACGATATGGGATTCCACCGATCGGCGGGACCACGCCATCGACCTCCAAGTCCTTTGGCACGAGGCGCTGCTCGCGGGAGCCCGACTCTTGTCTACAGGAACGAGCGACCCCCGCTCGACTCGATGGACAGCGATGGCGGGGCAGGTGGCGGACTCGGTCCGTCGCTTGTATCCATGGACCGACGAAGAGTATCTCTTCGACTCCATCGACTCTGATGGACCCGTGCGCAAGGTGCGACCGAACGCCTTGCGTGCGGTAAGCGCCGGATGGTTCGACACGGCGTTCGCCCGATCGGTCGTTCAGCGCGCCGCGCGGGAAGACCTCACGACCCATTGGGGTGTTCGCACGCTCTCCGACCATCATCCCACGTACGACCCGCACGCCTACCACGATGGGCAGGTGTGGACGATCGCCACCGCCTGGGCGGCGGATGCCGCGTTCGCCGCAAACGAGCCCGAGATCGGCGTTTCCTATCTTGAGTGCATCGCCTGCCGCATCGAGGAAGAGGGCGGATTCGCGAACGAGTGCTATCGAGGGGACCAACCGGAGCCGTTCGATTCTTGCTTCCTCCTCGGATTAAGCGTGGCGCCCTTCCTCACCGTGCTGTTCGAACGTCTGTGGGGACTTCGCGTCGACGCGCAACGGGCCCGGCTCGAGGTGCGTCCGCAGTTCCCAGCGACCTGGACCTCGGCGTCGATCGGCCAGCTCACGCTGGGCGCGGGCTCGGTCGACCTCGAGTGGTCCCCCCGCCGGCTCGTGGTCCAATGGTCCGGCCCTGCTCCGCTCACCCTCGTCACGCGGGCCGGCGAGGCGACGGTGTCCAGCGGCAGTCAACGAGAGGTCGACCTCATTGAGAGCCTCCCGCAAGGCCGGGACCGGGTCCCCTCGTAGCTTCCGAGCCTCCGCTCTCGATGCCGCCCGTCATCCTGTGACCGTCGTAAGGTGAGTGACAGCGGCGGGATTTGAAATGGTCTCTCAGCCCGTCGTGTCTCAACTGCCCAGGTAGGACTTCGCGCCTTGGATGAGGAAACGGACGTCCGAAGCGAGGGAGATGAACCTAAAGCCCAGGTCGACGGCCGTCTTCTTCTCGTCGGGGTTTATCACGAGCGTCCCCGGGATCTTCCCGTGCCTCTCGCACGCGTCGACCACCTGACGCATGGCGTCTCGCACCTTGGGATTCGTCCGGTCGTCCAGGAGGCCCAGGCTCAGGGTCAGGTCCTGCGGTCCCACGAAGAGCACGTCCACCCCCTTCACGCTCGCTATCGCGTCAAGATTGTCCAACGCCTCCCGGGCCTCGATCTGGACCCCGACCATGGTTTCGTCGTTGGCGTTACGGAGATAGGACGCGAGCTCGATGCCATAGCGGGAGGAAGCGGCCGCGGCGGCCCCCCGCACTCCTTCGGGAGGGTACTTGGCGAAGGCGACAGCCGCCTTGGCTTGGGCTTCCGTGTTCACGAGCGGCACCAGGATCCCGTGCGCGCCCGAGTCCAGCGCCTGCTTGATCAAGTACTGGTCTACGTTACCGACTCGGACGAGCGGAGCGGGACCGGCATCCCCCAGGATGGCCATCATCGCACCCAGGGTCTCTGGGTTCACCTGAGCGTGCTCCGTGTCGATCATGAACCACTCGAAGCCGACCCCCTTGAGCGCGTCGAGGCAAACGAACGATGAGGACGAGATCCACGTCCCAAAGGAAGGGGCCCTGGACGAATGGAGCCTACTCTTGATGGAGTTCTTCAACGAAAGGACCGGCCCCTTAAGGGGGACGTGCGGGCGATAAGCTTTCCACGTCTCCGACGAGATTGGGCAGGCCGTGAGGGGTGCTCCCGGCGGGATTCGAACCCGCGTTTCGTGGTCGAAGGCCACGGATCCTTGACCGGACTAGACTACGGGAGCATCCGAGTCCGCGCGGGCGTAGCCGCGGTTGGTCCTATGGAGTTTTCGCGTGGGAGCACGGTCTCTTTTAGCCGACGCGTTCCCAGCGTTCGAGCTTCTGGACCTGGCCGAGCGTGGAGCCGCGCTGGATCTCTTCCCGCACCCGGTTCTCGTGCTCGAGGACGTCCAGCGCCCGGTTCGCGACCTCGTGCGCCCGTTCGCGAGGGATGACGACAAGGCCGCTCAGGTCTCCCACGACCCAGTCGCCCGGGCGTACCTTCTGACCACCGACCACGACCTCCACGCCGATCTCCCCGTGCCCTTTCGGCTCGCCGGCGTTCGGGCTCACCCGCCGGCTGAAGAGGGGGAACCCGAGCTCGAGGACGGCGTCGATGTCCCGGCCCGCCCCATCGATCACGACGCCCGAGATCCCCCGCCCGTGGGCGCTCCAGCTCGCGAGCTCGCCCCACACGGCGGTGTCCCCTCCGCCCGCATCGATCACGATCACATCGCCGACGCCCGCCCGGTCGATCGCCTCGACGGGCTTGGCCCAGTCCCCGTCCCGAGTGACGACCGTGACGGCGGGACCGACCATCTTGACGTTCGGGCCCTTGAGGTGGGGTACCAGCCCGTGCAGGGCTCCCTGACGCTGCATCGCGTCGGTGAGGTTAGGAGTGGATACCTTGAGGAACGCCTCACGGACCTCGGGCGCAGCGTAGCGGCGGAAGTGCTCGGTCTTGACCTCCGTGCGCGAGTCGATGGCCGTGCGGATCGCCCGGGTCGCGGCGACGATGTCCGTGCTCTTTGTGATCGCCCCGCCGACGATGAGGATCTGCGCGCCGGCCCGGGTCGCGCGTGCGACGCTCTCGCTGTTGAGGCCCCCCGCGACCGCGACCGGGATGGGCGAGGCTTGCGCGAGGGCTTCGAGCCGCTCGAAGGGAGTCTTCGCCTGCATCTGCATGTCGATGCCGACGTGCCAGCAGACCGCCGCCGCCCCGAGCTCCGCGGAGCGTCGCGCTCGGGCAATCGGGTCAGGAACGTTCAGTAGGTCGACAACGATCTCGGCGCCGTAGAGCTCCCCGCCTCGGACGGCCTCGGCGATCGTGTCGTCGTCGGACGCGCCCAGGACGGTCACGATGTCGGCGCCGGCCTTCGCCGCGATCTCGACCTCGAAGGCTCCGGTGTCCATCACCTTGAGGTCCGCGACGATCCGGTGCTGGGGAAAGGCCTTCTTCAGCTCCCGGACGGCATCCAGCCCTTCGCTCTTGATGAGCGGGGTCCCGGCCTCGACCCAATCCGCGCCGCCTTCGACGGCCTCCCGGGCCGCGGTCAGGGCCCGGGACAGGTTCTCGAAATCGAGCGCGACCTGGAGAACCGGACGTTCGAGCCGCATCGACCCGTCGGAGCGCGAGGCGCGTATTAACTGTCCTGAGGGTGTCCCGATTCCCGGTGCCCGCGTTGTCCTCAACCCCCGTACGAGTCCTAAAGGCCGATGCGCGCACGCTGAGGCCGATCGCTGACGCGAGCGTGCACCTCATCGTCACGTCGCCACCGTACCCGATGATCGCGCAATGGGATGCCTCCTTCCGCGAGCAGGGCGCGACCGATTTCCTCCGCATGCACGACCTGCTCGGGTCGGCGTGGTCGGCCGCCTACCGCGTCCTCGTTCCTGGGGGGATCCTCGCGATCAACGTAGGCGACGCGCTGCGCTCGACCGACGGGAGCTTTCAACTGTGGCCCAACCAGGCCGAGGTCTCGCGGCGCGCGGTCCAAAGCGGGTTCACGCCGCTCCCCTACATCCTATGGAAGAAACCGACGAACAAGCCGAACGCGTTCCTGGGCTCCGGGTTCCTTCCGCCGAACGCCTACGTCACGCTGGACTGCGAGTTCATCTTGCTCTTCCGTAAGGGAGCGCTTCGTCGATTTCCTCCCCACGACCCCGAACGCGCTGCGAGCCGGCTGAGTCGAGCCGAGCGGGACACGTGGTTCAGCCAGGTGTGGACCGACGTACGGGGGCAACGCCAAGGCCACCACGGAGCGAGGACGGGCGCGTTCCCGGCGGAGATCCCGCGGCGGCTGATCCGCATGTTCAGCGTTCGCGGGGACACGGTGCTCGACCCGTTCGCCGGTACCGGCACGACGCTTTGGGAAGCGGCACGGCTCGGCCGTTCCGCGGTGGGGGTCGAGCGGGACCCGAAGGTCTACCGCGCGCTCGCGGAGCAAGCTCAGGCGCTCTCTCTCATTCCGCGGGAGGGGGCGAGGACGGAGGGCGCGCGCGGCCGGCGATCTCGTCGTTGACCTGGCGTCTCAGATACCAAAGCGAAGAGAGACTCAGCCGGTCCAGGTGGAGGAGAAGGTAGTGGAGATAGATCCGCTCCGGATGCGGTGACGGAGAGGGGCGGAGCGTCTCGGTTCCGACGGGACCGCTATGGTGCCGCACCAGGGTGTCGGGGTGCTGCTCCATCTTCAGCCCATGGAGTGCGCGGGCCCGCGGGCCGGAGAGCGGGGGATAGAAGTGGTCGACCGGGTCGATGGCGTCCTCCTCTGGGCTCTCCACCTGCGGGTGAACCATCGCAGGGCGAGGCCGAGGAGGGGCGACCTCCTGGAACTCGGACATCGGCTTGCCCGTAACGTCGATGACGATCGAGCGGAGGCTCCACGGGGCGCGGCGTCTGGGCGGCCGACGAGCCGTCGCCTCGTCCGCGTCCGGCATTGCTCGGAAACCCCAGCGAGCCGTTCATAAGCCTGGTGTTGGAGGCGCACCCAAAGCCCTCCCATCCGACCGTGTCCCACCCATGTGCCGTGTGAGGAACTCGAACTCGGGCGTCGAGGCGACGATCGCGAGAGGAAGGTGGAGCTCGCCCATGCGCAGCAGGCCCTCGCTATACCCGGCCTCGCGCGGCAGCCGAGCGCGAGGGATCCATTCGACCTCCGAGCGCGTAAGGCCGAAGAAGGAGGCCAACTCCCCGTCGGGAGGGGGAAGCCTAAGGAGAATGTTGGCCGCCAGGTTGCCCAGCAGTGACCGTCCGCTGGCATGTCGCAGGAAATCGTTCGGGTGTTGGCTCAACAGGAGAACTCCTCCCTCAAAGTGCCGAACGTGGCGGACGACCCGGTCGAGGAACTCACTGGTCGACCCGTGGCGCGCGAGCAGGTGGGCTTCGTCGACGACGAGGAGCTTCGGGCCCGGTCGGTCCTTGAGGCGCCCGTAGGCCCAGTCGAGCACGTAGGCGAGATGGAACGGGAGATGGTCCTCCGCAACGCCTCGAAAGTCGACCACGACGGGGCTCGCCGACTCCGCCACCGTGGTCATACCGTCCAGCGACCGGAGCGAGCCGGAGCGAAAAACCTCGAGGAGGGTCGTGAGCCGGCCGCTATCCGCGCCTCGCCGAACGATCTCCGCCGATAGATCGGAGAGGGTCGGTACGTCCGGCCCCTGGTCGTAGAGATGGCTCACGGCCGCGTCGAGGGTCGCGGCTTCCTCGTCCCGCAGCGTCGGGAAGAGCGCTCGAAGCATCGCCGCGACGCGACCGGCCTTCTCCTGGCGATCCCCTCCCGTGGTGACCGGGTCGAGAGGGTTGAGACGAAGGCCGGGGGTCCCGTCCAGCCTGAGGACGCTCCCACCGAGCGCCTCGGCCCAGCCGCCGAACTCTCCCAACGGGTCGAGGACGATGACGGTCGTCTCGGGCTTTAGCCAAACCGTGCGCTGCAGCGTGAGCGCCGCCAGGAACGACTTACCGCTGCCCGTCGCCCCGAAGATCCCCCACGAGTAACTTCCGTGCGCCCATCGGTCGATGAAGATGGGCGCGGCGTCCTCGAGGGCGAGGCCGACGAGCGTCCCTCCGCGCTCCAAGATCGTCTCGTCGATGAACGGGTAGAACGCGGCGACCCCGTCGGTGGAGAGCGTGTGGTAGAATCCCTTCGGTCGCGGGTGAAGCTGACCCAGGTCCGGCGGGTCGATAGCCATGCGGACCTGGTATCGAGGGACCCGGGAACGGAACCCGAGAGCGGCCAGACGATTCTCGAGGGCGCCTCGGGCCCGTTCGGCTTCGGCCGGCGAACCTCCGTGAGCATCGAATCGAAGACCGACTCGCCAGAGCTCTTGCTCCCGGGACGCCACTTGGCGACCCAGCTCTTCGGCTGCCGTCCGTTCCTCCTCGAGCTCCGCGGCCCGTGCGTCGTCCGCGCCGCCCCGGGCGAGCTCGACCTGTGCGACCGCGCGCGCCCCGTGCAGGATCTCGAGGGCGTGCGGGGAGGAGATCGGGTGGGCCTCGATGTAGAACGTCGTCGCCTCCGAGGTCGGCGCGATCCGACCGAGGAAACCGAAGGCGACCTCGGGAGGCAGGCCCGCGAGCACCACCGGGGCGACGGTACGTCGTGGGAGCCTAAGCCACCCCGGCCCTTCCACCGTGGGAAGGCGAATGTCGCTCACGCCCGACCTCCCAACCGACCCGGGGAGAGCGCTCGATGCGCCCACCATAGCGGGGTCGCGGAAACTCCGAGGAGAAACGCGCGCAACGGTGCGACGTTCGAGGGCAGCGAGAAGAAGGCCACTACCCCGAGCGCCAGCATCGAAAGTGCGGCGACGGTCCGAGCGTCGATCACGAGTCGACCGGCGTGACGCGGACGCAGGCCGATCATGAACGCACCTAGACCGAGCGCGACGAGGACGAGGGTAAGGGCCGCGAGCGCGCTGTCGATGATCGCTGCGAGCCCGGTCACGACGGCGAGGAGGATTGCGAGGCCGCAAGGATCGACATCCAACGCCGTTGCGGGACCCGCCCCCTTCATCGACCCTCCGCGGTGCCTACTTCGTTCCACCCGAAGCGGGTGAGGGCGGCGCCCAACGCAGCACCCTCGAGCCGTACGGGCGAGACGCCCAGTCCCTCCAGGCGCTCCGCGAGCGCCCCGGTCCGCTCCTCGAGCTTCGTCGAGGAGTCCCCTTCTCCTTCGAGGGCCCACTGGAGGAGGTAGACACGGCGGCTTTGGCGGTGGCGACAAAGGACGCCGACCATCTCGGCGTATCCCGCCCGCGCCATCCCGTCCGGACCTTCCGAGGTCGGATCCGGCGGGACCCATGGCCGTGAGTCGACCGGGAGACCGACCCCGACGAGGACGATCCCCTCGTCCAGCGAGCGGAGGAGTTCACGGGTACTGGCGGAACTTTTGGTGGAGCTCTTCCGGTGGGAGGAAAGCGATCGGCCGGCCGCCGCACTTAAGGACCGTTACGAGACAGCCGGGGTCGACGCGTGCCTTCCCGCCGTGAACGCTGCGCCCCCGCGAACTCATCCGCACCTCCCAGGGCTGGAGCGCTCGCTCCCACCAGGCGATGTGGGCGAAGAGGCGTGCGTCCAGCGCGATGCCTCCCGGCTGCCAGACCGCGAGAACGAAGCCGGCGGCGAGGATCGGGAGCCAGGCGAGGGTGCCCAGCCAGGGGATGACCAGGGCTCCGACAGCCGCGTATCCGACGAATCGCATGGCGTCGCCCACGGAAGGGAACGGTCCGAAACGAAGGCGACGCTCTGCGCTCGTGCGAAGGCCGACCCGAGGGGGTCCGGCGGTCTCGTACATCTCAGCCGCCTTCTCCGGGCTTGACCGGCGCGAATCGGGGTCGGTCCTCCTTCGGGGCCCGGATGTGACGGGCCAGGTGGGAGGCACCGCGCCCGATCGCGTCGGCGACGAGCATCGGGGCCGACGCCGGGAGCGTGACCGCCCCCGCGTTGCGGGCGAGGCCGCCAGCCGTCTCCGCGACGCTGGCACCCCCACCGCCCGAGCCGAGCCCGGAGAACGTGGCGCTGGAGGAGCGCGACGCTCCGAGCAGACCCCGCTCCACCCCTCCCGTGAGAGCGGGTCCCACCGACGGGAAGCCGAGCGAGGGTAGGTGAGTGCCGGCCACCGAGAGGAGGAACGGGGAGGCGAGCGCGAGCGAGAGGTAGGCGATGAGCATGATGACGTTCGCGCTGCCCACCGCGAGCTCGAGCGGGACGACCAGGACGCACGGCAAGAAGGCGAGTTCCCCGAAGAGCAGCCAGCCCCTGCGGGCCAGCGGGGAGAGCGGCTTGAGCGGCCAGACGAGCGTGAACAGCGGGAGAAGGACCAGGAGCACCGCGAGGGTCGCGTCCCGGAGCCCGATCATCAGGGCCAGCAGGAGCACGACCGAGAACTCGACGAACGCGAGGACGAAGGCGAGCGCCCCGTTCTGCCAGGAGAGCGAGAACTCTCCGTACCCGGCGAGGTTCGTCCAGTGCTGCCAGGCACCCCCGTCCCAGCCGGCGACCACCGGATAGACGGCGCCGGCCACGCCGAGGATTCCTCCCGCGATGGGCACCGCGAAGTTCGCGAGGACCACCGCGATGACGAATCGGGCGATCAGCCCCTCGGCCCACGGGCCGGAGCGTGACCAGAGCGCTCGAGAGAGGTAGACGAGGCCCAATCCCACTGCGACCAGGGCGATCAGGGGGTCGACGACCGAGACCAAGAGGTACGAGCTGAAGTGGGACGCCTGGACCAGGTAGCCGGGTCCCCCTCCGGCCGCGCTCGTGAGGGAGGGAAAAAGCTGGCCGGTCTGCAACTCGGGAACGACCAGGTTGTCGTAGGTCGGTCCGACGATCGCTGCCAGCGCGGCCGTGAGAAGCGCGAAGAAGGCGAAGAGGATCGCCTGAACGATCGATCCGATCGAGCCCAGGTCCATCGTTGCCCCGCCTCATGCCCCGGTCAACACCCACTGAGCGAGACCCCAGACGAGCCCGGTGATCGCCGCCGTGAAGACGAGGGTCCCAACGAGCGCGTCACGGGCCCGGTCCTTCGCCTGGACCTTCTTCGTGATGTCATTCGAGAACCAGCTCATCGCGACCCGCGCCCAGACCAGCGCGAGGATCCCTCCGCCGGCGGCGGCGACGAGCTCGACCAGGCGATTGATCGAGCTCGTGAAGTTCGACACCGGGTTCGAAGAGGAGGCCGCGGGTGGGTTCGTTCCCGCCAGCCCCACCGCATGCGCGGCCAGCCCGGTCGGGGCGGAGGACGTCCAACTGCCGCCAATCCCCAGGAGAATTCCCACCACGAGCAAGGCGAGGGCGACGTGAGCGAACGCGCGCCTCATGGTCCCTCGGCTTGGGACGCGGGGACCCACGCGATCCGCTCGAACCCGCCCGGCCGCGTGCGCGTGCGGATCCGGCCCGCTCGGATCAGTCGGTCGATCTCATGGCGCACCGAGCGCCACGACACGCCGTACCCCTCCGCCTGGACCTCGACCGCGGGGCGGTCCACCCAGCCGGTCGTCTCGAGGATCCGTCGTAGCACATCGGTCGCTTCCCTCTTCGAGTTCCAGGAGATAGCCTGGGTCGCTCTCCGTCCCGCGCTCGTCTCGCGCCTTCGGGCCGCAGCCCCTCGTTCTCTCGCACCACCCATAGCTCATCGCCGACCCTCCGACCCGGGTCGGCCTACTTGGGGCGTTGCGAGGTCGCGAATGCTGGAAGGTGCTCAGGACCGTTGGGCGGGTCAGCTCGTGACCGCGAGCGCGACGTGCTCTTTCGAGAACGGCGAGAGGGAACATTCTGCGGCGACCGTGAGGCCGGCCCGTCCCACCTCATTGCGAGCCTCCCGGACGATCGCGTTCGCCGGACGCCGCTGCGTCACCGACCGCACCTTGAGCATGAGGAGGCCCTGTCCTCCGGGAGCGAGGCAGGCCCGCACGTTCTCGACGAAGATCCCCGCCTGGTTGCGCTGGGCGACGTCCTGGTAGATGAACTCCACCCGACCGACGTCCGATTGGTAGCGCTCGGGAAGCTGCGCGTCGGCGAGGATCGGGAACAGGTTGGGCCGTTTCCGAGCGAGGGCGAGGAGCGGGGCGAACGCGGTGGGGCTCTTCTCTACGACGAAGATGGCCCCGGACCCGACCAGGTCCGACATATGGCTCACCGTCGTACCGTGCCCGCCTCCGAGGTAGAGGACCGAACCTCCGGGAGACCACGGTGCCGTGGGGGGATCGGCCCGAAGAAGATAGGCCGCGAGCTTCGAACGGAACGGGTCCCAGTGACGGTACTCGATCCCGTCGATCGTGCGCACGACCTCGCCGTACACGCGCTCCCCGGGGCGAGCGTTCGCCGTGAACAGGTCACGTCCGTCCCGGCGGACCCCGGACCACCCCGTCGTCTCCACGTTGCTCCGCACGCTCAGTCGATGGCGACCGCGACCTCAACCTCCACCGGAGCGTTGAGCGGAAGGCTCGCAACCCCCATCGAGACCCGCGCCGGTCGCCCCGCGTCTCCGAAGATCTCGACCAAGAGGTCCGTCGCCCCGTTACCAACGTCGTGCTGGTGGACAAAGCCCGGGGACGACGCGACGTAGACTGCGACCCGTACCACGCGTCGTATCCGGTCGAGCGAGCGCAGGGTCACATTCAGTGCGCTCAAGGCTTGGAGCGCCGCACGTCGCGCGAGCACTTGGGCGTCGTGGAGGGAGACGTCCCGGTCGACCAACCCAGGTTGAACGACCCCGTGCTCGTCGAGCGTGATCTGCCCTGCGACCCAGGCCATCCCGCCCGCGACGACCACAGGAACGTACGTGCCTCGAGGCTGCGGAGGTGGGGGAAGAACGATTCCGAGCTCGGCGAGCCGAGACGTCCGTGTCGCCATCGAGCGACGGTATGGCCCCAAGCAAAAAAGGGTGCCGCGCCGAGCTACGCGCTAGCCTTTAGACCGCGCGGGGAGGTCGGGGGAATCGCCCATGACGCCTTCTCCTTCGAACGCGGGGTCCATCGATGCGATCGAGCAGCAGATCGTCGAGCACATGTTCGTCCTCTACCCCCACTACGCGGTCAGCCTCGGGCTGCATGCCTACGATGGTCGGCTGCCCCTCGTGGCCCGCGAATCGACCGACCGCTGGCTCGATGAAGCCCAGCCGCTCGAGGCCCAGCGCGCGTCGATCGCTCGCGACCAGGTCCCGACGGACCGTCAGATCGACCTCTTCCTCCTGCGGTTGCTGCTCGAGAGCGCCCGTTTCGACCTCGCGGACAGCGCTGACCTGGACCGCAATCCGATGGCCTACCTCGGCGCCCTGTCGCTGACATCGTACATCGCCCGAGACTACGCGCCCGTTCCCGAGCGTGTCCGCGGGATCGTAACCATCCTGGAGGCGGTCCCCGCCTACCTGGACGCGGGCCTTCGGCGGCTCAGGCCCGTGCTCGCGAAGCCCTTCCTCCAGCTCGCGGTCTCGATGGGCTCCGGCCTCCCCGCCCATTTTGCCGAAGCCGAAGAGTTCGCGAGACGCGCGGACCGAGCGCTCGGCGACCGGGTCTCCGCCGCCCGCCACCTCGCCGAGCCCGCGCTCTCCCACTTCCTGCAGGCGCTCCGCGACGAGTACCTGCCGCGCGCCAACGACGAGTTCGCCCTCGGTCCCGAACGCTTCCAGCGCCTCTTGTTCGTCCGGGAAGGACTCGAGCGTCCCTTCCACGAGATTGAGAAAGCGGGACGCGCCGACCTCGAGCGGAACCAACGCCGGCTGGAGCAGATCGCGCGAGAGGCCCATGCCACCATCCCCCGGCTTCTCGAAGGTCTCTATCGGGACCACCCTTCCGCTTCCGCACTCATCCCCTCGGCCCGCGCCCTCGTGGACGGGGCCCGGCGGTTCGTGGAAGAGCACGGGCTCGCGACCGTTCCTCACGACGCAAAGACCCGCGTGGAGGAGACGCCGGCGTGGGGCCGAGCCCTCTCTACCGCCAGCATGGACTCCCCGGGCCCCTTCGACACGACGAGCGGGGAAGGGATCTACTACGTGACGCCCGTCGATGCCCAGTGGAGCCCGCACCAGCAGGAGGAATGGCTGCGCTCCTTGAACCGGACGATGCTAGGGAACATCACCGTCCACGAGGTCTACCCCGGGCACTACCTGCAGTTCCTGCATTTCCGAGCAGCCTCGCTCTCCCTCGCACGCAAGGCCTACCTCTCCCCCTCCTTCGTCGAGGGATGGGCCCACTACGCCGAGCAGCTCGTGATCGAGGAAGGGTTCGGTTCCCCCGGAGTCGAGGCCGAGGTGGCGCAGATCCACGACGCGCTGCTGCGGGACTGCCGCCTGATCGCGTCGATCGGCCTGCACACCCGCGGGATGACCGTGGAGCAGGCGACCCAGCTCTTCCAGCGCGAAGCCCACTTCGAACGTCTCCCCGCGGAGCGCGAGGCGATCCGAGGGACCTTCAACCCCGAGTACTTCTGCTACACGTTGGGCAAGCTCGCGATCCTCGAGGCCCGGAAGCGCTACCTCCAGCCGAAGTTCGGAGGTTCGTTGCGCGGTTTCCACGACACCCTGCTCGGTTTCGGATGTCCGCCGATCGGTCTCTTCGACCGCTTGTTCGACCCGGCCTCGAGTTGAGGAGACCCGCGCGGCAAAGCCTCATGGGGTTGTGCGCATCGGCCCTTCCATGAGCCCCCCATCGTTCCCTCCTACCGGTGCCTCGGCCCCGGACCTGGTCGGGCCGGTCTCCTTCCTGAACTGGCCGGTGGCCGGACCGCGCTCCACCCGTCGCCACCGCCAACGACCGTACACCCACGTCCACCTCGAGATCGACCTTCGTCCCGAGTCCCTCGCAGCGGGAACCTCGCCCGTCCTTCGGCGGATCGAGAAGGCGCTCCGCGAGCGGGAGATCGAGGAGGCCCCCGACCTCCTCAAGCTCACGGGGGCGGTCCTGCACGCGTTCAGCTCGGTCGGCTTCCTGCGTGTCTTTCACTGGGAGGCCGAGCCGGGGGGCTGGCTCCCTCTGCCCGATGGAGGTCGGTCAGGGTCGGAAACGCCGCTCGGCCAGTTCCTCCGAGCGCTGGACAGTCCAGCGTGGAAGGAGGCCGTCAAGGCCCGGTCGTTCTCGCTCCGGCTCGGAGCTCGCGGCAACCTCCACGCGGACATCGTCATCCGCCGCCTGCACCGGGAGCGACGCCACTCGATCTCCCTCGACTTACGCGGCCTGTTCCCCGAATCGACACTGCACGATGTGGTCGGAGCGCTCCACGAGCGGGTCCCTCTCGAGAAGGCGAACGTGACGACCGTTGCCCACGCCGGAGCGTGATCCACATTGGCCGATCCGACGGGACCGTCCGCGAAGGGGGCCGCGACGTTCGCCGCAGGTTGCTTTTGGTGCACCGAGGCGGTCTTCTCCGAGCTGAACGGCGTCCGCTCAGTGACGCCGGGGTACACCGGCGGTCATGTGGCGAACCCATCGTACGAAGCGGTCTGCACGGGAACGACCGGCCACGCCGAGGCGGTCGAGATCGCCTTCGACCCGACGGTCGTGAGCTACGGAGATCTGCTGCTCATCTTCTTCTCGACCCACGACCCGACCACGCTCAACCGACAGGGCCACGATGCGGGGACGCAGTACCGTTCTTCGATCTTCTACCACGACGAGGGCCAGCGCTCGGAAGCGGAGACGGTCGTCCACGCGATGGGGGCCGAGCGGGTGTGGCGGCGGAAGATCGTGACCGAGATCGTTCCGTACTCGGTCTTCTACCCGGCCGAGGAGTACCACCGCAACTACTACCAACGCCACCCCGAGCGCGGGTACTGCCAATTGGTGATCGCTCCTAAGATGGCCGCGTTCCGAAAGAAGTTCGCCGACCGGCTCCGCCCGCGCTCGACCGGCTGACGGCGCGAAAGCCGTATGGGTCCCGGCCCGCGCGTGCCGTAGGGGCGGGCCATCGTCGCCGAGCGGTGCGCGTCAGACGAGACCGGTGACCTCTCCGTGCAGGTTCACCCCGATATGCCGAGCGGCCGGGTCCTCGGGAAGCCCCGGCATGGCCAGGATCTCGCCGAGCGATGCGAGCGCGAATCCCGCTCCCGTCCAGGGGTGCCAGGTGTGCAGGCTCACATCGAAACCTTGCGGCGCGCCCAGGAGGTGCGCATCATCCGACAGGGAGAGCGGCGTCTTCGCAACACAGAGCGGGCTTCGGCCGAGTCCCACGGATTCGAGCGCAGCTAGGTCCTTCATGGCGTCCGGGAGCACGACCACGTCGCGGGCTCCGTAGAGGGTCCGGGCGACGGCACGAAGCTTCTCGGTGACGAGTAGGTCCGCCGCGAAGATCGGACGAGCGACCCGGCCTTGGGCTGCGACGCTGACGCACTTCGGTCGCGACCGCGTCGGCGCCCACCCCGCCGTCGGCGTACACGGTCGAGCGGGCCCAGCGAAGAGCGCGGGAGCGAAGGTGCTCTTCAAGGACCGCGAGCTCCTCGGGCGTGTCCTCGGGATGCTGGTTCACCGCGACGACCGGTTCGAGTCCCAGCGCGTGCACGTTGGCCAGATGGCGGTCCAGGTTGGCGAGCCCGCGCCGGATCGCGTCCGGCCCGGTGACGGGGGGGTCCGAAGAGAGGGTCCGCCCGTGATGGCGGAGGGCTGCGACCGTGGCCACGACGATTGCAGCGACCGGTTGGAACCCTCCGACCGGTCCGACCAGGTCGACGAACTTCTCGGCGCCGAGTTCGGAGGCGAATCCGGCCTCGACCAGCACGTAATCGGCGAGGGAGAGGGCCAGGCGGATTGAGATCACGCTGGCCGTCCCGGGTCCCAGGTTCGCGAAGGGGCCCGCGTGCACGAACGCCGGTGTCCCTTCCGAGGTCTGGACCAGGTTCGGTTCCATCGCGTGACGCAGGATCGCCGCCATCGCACCGCCGGCTCCGAGGTCGGAGACCCGGATCGGACGTCCGTCCCGCGAGAAGCCCACGAGCATGCGGTTCAGTCGGAGAGTGAGGTCCTCGAGGTCACGGGAGAGGCAGTGGATCGCGGCGACCTCGGAGGCGGCGGCGATCACGAACCCATCGGACCGCTCGGGGCCACTCCCGTGGCCGCCGAGCCCCACGCGAACGTGGCGTAGGGCTCGGTCGTCCAGGTCGATCGTACGAGGGACGATGATTCGGTCGGGGTCAATCCCGAGGCGGTTACCGTAGTGAAGATGGTTGTCGAGCATCGATGCCAGCAGGTTCTGCGCGCTCGCCACGGCGTAGAGGTCGCCGGTCAGGCCGAGGTTGATCTCCGCGCTCGGTTCGACCGTAGCTCTTCCACCGCCCGTGGCGCCTCCCTTGGCTCCGAAGACCGGGCCGAACGAAGGCTGTCGGAGGCAGGGGACCGCGCGGAATCCTTGGCGGACGAGCGCCATCGCCGTCCCGATCGCCGTGACGGTCTTTCCCTCGCCGTGCGCGGTCGGGGTCATCGATGTGACCAGGATCAGCTTGGCGCGCGGAGAGCCGGTCCGCGAGTGAACGACGGACGCTGGGATCTTCGCGACCCCTGCGCCATAAGGAACAATCTCTTCCGGGGTCAGACCGAGCGACGCCGCGACGTCCGTGAGATGTCTCATGGACCACGCGCGCTCCTACGTGGCTGCGGTCGCGAGGGGGGCGACGGGGGGCGGCGGGGTCGCCGATTCCTTCGCGCGGGCCTTCAGCCGTTCCCAACCCGCCGTGACCCGTTCCTGGCTGGCCGCGATCTCTTCCGCGTCAAGATGGGCGAACCGTCCCTGCGCCTTGATGTACTCTTCCACGGGCCGTAGGTGCGCCATCTGACGCGTGATACGGTAGTGTCCGTCCTCGACCTCGTAGAGAGGGAAGACGCCGGTGTCGGTGGCGAGTCGTCCCAGATGGATCGTCTGTTCCGAAGAGTAGCGCCACCCCGGAGGGCATGGGGCGTAGACGTGGAGGAACCGAGGGCCGTGGATGTCCCGCGCCTTCTCCGCCTTGGCCACGAAATCCTCGGGGAAGCTTGGGTTGAGCGTCGCCGCATACGCCGGCCGGTGACCGAGCACGATGGCCATGATGTCCTTCTTGGGCTCGGTCTTGCCGTGGGCCTGTTTCACGACCGGCGTCGTGGTCGTCCAGGCCCCCATCGGGGTCGCGCCGCTCCGCTGAACGCCCGTGTTCATGTAGGCCTCGTTGTCGTACATGACGTAGATCGCGTCCGTCCTTCGCTCGAGCATCCCGCTCAGGGCCTGGAGCCCGATGTCCACGGTGCCTCCGTCGCCGGCGAATCCCACGACGGTGATGTCTTTCAGGCCGAGCGCGTCGGCGGCGGCCCGAAGCCCGGAGATCGACGCTCCGGTCGCCTCGATCGGGTTATCGATCAGGCAGACACCGAGCGCCGTGGTCGGGTACGGGGTCGCGATCACCGTCCAGCAGCAGGCCGGGATCGAGACGATCGTTCTCGCCCCGAGCGCCTTCAGAAGGAGGCGCATGGAGAGAGCCGCGCCGCATCCCGGGCACGCGGCGTGCCCCGAATACATCCACTCTTCCGCCGGGATCGTGAGCTTAGCCATGGACCACCACCTCCGTTTCTGCCTCGAGGTCGGTCCACACGGTCTCGACCGGTGGCCCATCGAGCAGGCTGCGGAACATTCCGCGGATCGCCTTCGGGGTAATGTCACGCCCCCCGACGCCCGCAAGGAACGATGTGACGCTCGGCCGGTCGGAGGCGCCGTAGAGCGCGGCCCGGACCTCCTCGGCGGCCGCCCCCGCCATTCCGAAGGTGTACCGAGCGGTCGACCACTCCGAGGCGACCCGCGGACCGGGCCAACGCGCGGCATTCCTCCACGGGGAACGGCCGGAAGAGCCTCAGCTTGGCGAGGCCTACCTTCTTCCCTTCGGAGCGGAGCTCGTCCACGACCCGTCGGGCCGTCGTGCTCGCCGTACCCATCGTGACGAGCACCGCGTCCGCCCCCTCGCTGCGGTAATTCGCGACCGGCCCTCCGTAGGAGCGCCCCGTGATGCGCTGGTACTCCTCCTCCACGTTATGGAGGGTCGGGAGGACCGCGGCCGTGGCCTTCGCGAGTTCGTGACGGAACTCAACGTAATGATCCGGTCCCGTGAACGAACCCACCCGAATCGCCTTCCCGGGGATGAGCACGGCCCGCGGGTCGCGGGGAGGTAGGAACCGCTGGACCTCCTGCCGCTCGGGGATGTCGACCGGCTCGTAGGTGTGGGAGAGGTAGAAGGCATCCTCGTTGATCATCACGGGGAGTCGAACGGCCGGGTCCTCCGCGAGACGGAACGCCTGGAGCACCGTGTCGAGGACCTCCTGGTTGCTCTCGGCGTAGAACTGGATCCAGCCCGTGTCGCGCTGGGAGATGGTGTCGGTGTGGTCGGCCCCGATGTTCCATGGGGGCGCGACCGCCCGGTTGACGACGCCCATGACGATGGGCGTGCGTAACCCCGAGGCCCAGTGCATGAGCTCGTGCATGAGGAGAAGCCCCTGGCTCGACGTGGCGGTGTACGTCCGCGCCCCGAGCGCGGACGCGCTCACGCAGACCTGGAGCGCGCTGTGCTCCGACTCGACCTTGATGAACTGTGCCTTCAGCTCACCGGAGGCGACGAAATCGGCGAGCTTCTCGACGATCGTCGTCTGGGGCGTGATGGGGTAGGCGGACACCACCTGCACGTCGGCGAGCAGCACCGCGTAGGACTGGGCCTGGTTCCCCGAGATGACCTTTCGGCTCATCGTTCCCTCCCTAGCCCTCCGCGACCATCTCGATGGTCTTCGGCGGGCACTCCTCGACGCAGATCCCGCAGCCCTTGCAGAACTCGAGATGGATGACGGGGTATCCCGCACTGTCGAACCCGATCGCGTTGTCGGGGCAGAACTTCCAGCAGAAGTTACACTTCGTGCAATGGTCCAAGTGGATCTGCGGGGTGAGCGTGCGCCAGGCAGCGGTATGGAGGGTGCGGCTCGGCATCGTGGCCACGGGTCCTTCGGGAAGGGCGGGGAGGGGGACGATGATCGGTGGGGCGACCCTTCTCTCGGCGCTGACCGCCATCTTGCCGGTTCGCACCATCTGGTATCCGTCGGTGGCCGCGGCTCGGTTATCGAGGCGGTGCGCCGGGACGAAGGCATCGATCGCTCGGTCGAGCGCTTCCGGCGCTACGATTCCCGTGACGCGGGCGAGCGCGCCGAGTACCGCCGTGTTCACGATGGGCATCGTCGGGGACCCGAGATGGTGGGCCCGCGCGATCATCGCCGCGTCCACGGTCGCGGTGCGGACCGACGCGGGGACCTCCAGGGCCTCCGGAGGGAGGCGGCTGTTCGCGAGCAGAAGACCCCCCGGCTTCAGGCCCTCCGTGACCGGAACCGTTCGAAGGAGCCCGGGGTCGAGCACGACGACCACGTCCGGTGCGGTGATGGAGGTTCGCAGGCCGATCAGGCGGTCGTCCACGCGTGTGTATGCGGTTACGGGGGCCCCTCGGCGCTCCACGCCAAAGAACGGGAAGCTCTGCGGCATCTTCCCGTCCTGGAACGCCGCCTGGGCGAGAAGTTCGGAGGCGAGCACCGCCCCCTGGCCTCCGCGGCCGTGGAATCGCACCTCGATCATGACGCCCTTGAGTACCAAGAGCACGGTAAGGCACTAAGAAGCCCAAGTCAGGCCGGCTTGACCTTCCCTTTACCTTAGAAAGCCGGTCTAGTTCCCCCGATGGTCGCGATACGCCCGCTCAAGAGCGTCTGGATGGACGGCCGTCTGGTTCCGTGGGCCGATGCCGAGATCCACGTTCTGACGCACGGCCTGCATTACGGCTATGCGATATTCGAGGGGATCCGGTGCTTCGCCACGGACCGCGGGCCCGCGGTCTTCCGCCTGCGCGAGCACCTGGACCGCTTCATGAACAGCGCGAAGATCTACCGCATGAACCTTCCGTTCACGCGCGAGGATCTGGAGCAGGCCTCGGTCGAGCTAGTGCGCGACAACGGGATTCCCGAGGCGTACATCCGCCCGATCGCCTTCTCCGGCTACGGGGAGATGGGGCTCGACCCCACCAAGAGCAAGGTCCGGGTCGCGATCGGCGAGTGGGCCTGGGGGGCCTACCTCGGGGAGCAGAACCTCGGCAAGGGCGTCCGGACGATGGTCTCGAGCTGGACGCGCGTCGACTCTCGCTCTCTCCCACCCCAGGCGAAGTGCGCCGCGAATTACGCCAACTCGGCCCTCGCGAAGATGGAGGCGACGGCGGCCGGTTACGATGAGGCGATCCTCCTCAACCCCGCCGGCATGGTCGCGGAGGGACCGGGGGAGAACATCTTCCGCGTGAAGAACGACGTCGTCAGCACGCCTCCGGCGAGCTCGGGCATCCTGCGCGGCGTCACTCGGGATTCGGTAATCCAATTCGTGAAGGATGAAGGACTCGTCTTCCAGCGCACGGACTTCAGCCGAGAAGAGCTGTTCACGGCGGACGAGCTCCTTTTCACGGGAACCGCGGCTGGCATTACCCCGATCCGAGAGGTGGACGGCCGTCCCGTCGGGAACGGAAAGTACCCCGTCACGCACCGCCTCCAGAAGCGCTACGAGGAGGCGATCCACGGGCGCGCGAAGGAATACGCCCACTGGCTCACCCCCGTGCCCACCGGCGAGGGAGCTCCTCTTCACCCACCCGCGCTGGCGCCCTCGGTCCACGGATAGGGACCGAGCGGGGGTCAACTGGTTTTCACTAAGGGACTTTAGCCGTACCTCGACTCGAAGGAACCGGAATGAGGAAGCGTCCCGACTCCCCTGGCGCAGAGATGGCCACCGGGCTCTCCCATGGGGAGGCCGCTCCTAGCCCGTCGCCCTCCCCCCCGTCCGCCCGCCACAAGAGGACTCCTCGCCAGGTCGTTGCGGAGGGGTTCCAACGCGTGGAGCGCAAGGTCGGTCCGGCGATCCATCATCACCGCCGCGAGCGGCCGTCGGGACGAACGACGAAGGCGACCGGCACCGTTCCCACGGACGAGCTCGTGGCCCGTGTGCAGAACGACCTTCGAACCGAGCGGGAGCAGATCCTCGAACCCCTCCTTCGTCGACTGAGGGCCATCGGGCAACGCCTCACGGACGACCACGACGTTCCGCCCGAGGTCGTCGAAGAGGGGCTCGTCCTCTGGGAGGCCTACCTGACCCACTTGCACGACGTCCACGTCGGACAGTTCCGCCTTGCGGGCCTCAACCCGGATCACTCCGATCGCTGCGCGGTGGCCCTCATCGCCATCGAGAGCGACCCCGACCGGGGAAGCTACCGTATCCGGGCGATCCGCGCCATGTGGAGCGGGTACAATTTCCACGTGGGGGGCTATCGGGAACTCCTCGGCCTCATCTTGGTCGGGGAGGCCCAGGCCGAGCTCGCGTGGGAGGGGTTCGAGGAGGATTACGCAAAGACCTGCCTCCCGACCCATCTTACCTCCACGGTCGTTCAGCAGTGGTCTGCGGCCCTCGACCGAAGCGAACGGGAGGCGCCCGCGCTCCGTGCGAGGGTTCAGCGGTACCTTGACATCAGTGCGGCGTACGAGGGCGCCGCGGCGAAACTATCGCCGCCCGGTTGAGGCGGGTAGTGTTGTCGTACTCACGTCTATGAGCGCACCGTGGACCCCACCCGGAGCTGAACCCTCCATCCGCCGACCGAACACCATGACCGAGCGAAGCGTCGGTGAAAGGGTCGTGCTGGACCGAGCGTCGTTCCCCGCCTTCCTCTCTTCCCTGAAGGCCCACGGATACCGCGTCGTCGGCCCGACCGTCCGCGACGGGGCGATCGTCTACGGAGATATCGAGCACGTCGAGGACCTTCCGGTCGGGTGGACGGAGCATCAGGACGCGGGCACGTACCGGCTCGAACGCCGGAACGACAGCGCCCTCTTCGGCTATGTCGTCGGCCCGCACAGTTGGAAGAAGTACCTGTTCCCCTCCCACGAGCGCCTCTGGACGGCGACGTCCAATGACGGTACGTTCACGGTCGCCCCGCAGACGCTCGACGGAGCTCCCCTCGCCCTCCTCGGCGTGCGGGCGTGCGAGCTCGCCGCGATTGCGATCCAGGACCGGGTCTTCTGGAAAGCCGGCGACCCGAGCTACGCCGCGCGGCGTGCGCGCACCCTTCGGATCGCCGTGCAGTGTGGCCAGGCCGGCGGTACCTGCTTTTGCGTCTCGATGGGAACCGGCCCGGCCGTGCGCACGTCGCACGACCTCGCGCTCACCGAGATCCTGACCCCGGAGCGCCACGTCTTCTTGGTCGAGATCGGCTCCCCTGCGGGGGCGGCCGTGCTCTCGTCGGTCCCCGTTCGCCCTGCGAGCGAAGAGGACGAAAAGACCGCGGAGGCGATCGTCGCGCGAGCGGCCGCATCGATGGGTCGGACGATGGACGTGCGAGGGATCCGCGACCTCCTCGTCAACAATCCGGAGCATCCGCGATGGGAGATCGTGGCCCGACGCTGCCTCGCCTGCACGAATTGCACGATGGCCTGCCCGACCTGCTTCTGCCAGACGACGGAAGAGGTTCCCGACCTCTCCGGCAAGAAGGTCGAACGCTGGCGTCGGTGGGACTCGTGCTTTAACACCGGCTTCAGTGAGCTGCACGCGACGCCGGTCCGCAAGAGTACCCAATCCCGCTACCGCCAGTGGATGACCCACAAGCTCGCGACGTGGCACGACCAGTTCGATAGCTCGGGGTGCGTCGGCTGCGGGCGGTGTATCACCTGGTGCCCGGTCGGGATCGACATCACGGAAGAGGTCGCCGCGATCCGAGCCAACCCTCCGCTCGCGAAGCCATCGGGAGGTGGCCCGTGAGCTCCCGGGGCGTGTCGGGGTCAGAGCTCCGGCTCGAGACGCATCGATTCTTCCGTGGGATGGACGAGGCGTTTCTCGCCCACCTCAGCACGATCGCCTACGAGCGCGCGTTCGATACGGGCGACCTCCTGGTCCGAGAGGGGGACCCCGCCGACGAGTTCCTACTGGTCTTCTCGGGGAAGGTCGCGCTCGAGATCGTGCTACCGGGTCGGCCCCGCACGACGATCCAGACTCTGGGGCCCGGCGAGGTCATCGGGTGGTCGTGGCTCTTCCCGCCGCACCGTTGGAGGCTCGACGCGCGGGCCCTCAAACCGACCCGGGCACTGGGGCTCGCCGCCGCGCATCTGCGCGCGGTACTGAACGCGGACCCGGTGCACGGCTATGGGTTCCTGTTGAGGCTGCTCCCGGTGATCGCCGAGCGGCTCGAGAACACCCAGCTGCAGCTCCTCGACCTGCACGGGGTCTAAGATGGCGACGAATGGGGCCCGAGCCGAAGCGGCTCCCAGTCCCTGGACCCCGGTCCCGTACTCGGTCCGAGAGAGGAAGTCCGAGACCGCGGACACCATCACCATCGTCCTGACCCCACAGAACCGTTCCCGCGCGCTCTCCTTCCTCCCGGGCCAGTTCAACATGCTCTACTTCTTCGGGGTCGGGGAGGTGCCCATCTCGATCTGCGGCGACACCAAGGTGACGGACCGCTACGTGCATACGATTCGTGTGGCCGGCAAGATCAGCGGTGCCTTGAGTAACGCAGGCCCGGGCTCGGTCATCGGGGTGCGCGGACCCTACGGCGTCGGTTGGCCCCTTGAGGAAGCCTACGGCAGGGACGTGGTGGTCGTCGGAGGCGGCCTCGGCCTCCCCCCGCTTCGGCCCCTCCTCTACGAGATGATGCGCAACCGCGACCGTTTCGGTCGCATCGAGGTCATCTACGGAGCCAAGACGCCGAAGGACCTCGTCTTTTACGATGAGATCCAGGCCTGGCGGGCCCGCTCCGACCTCCGCTTCCAGACGACGGTCGATACTGCGGGCCGCGAGTGGTACGGGGACGTCGGCGTCGTCACCACGCGGCTCCCGGACGCCCGTTTCGAGCCGAAGAATACCGTGGCCTACCTCTGCGGCCCGGAGATCATGATGAAGCTCACCGCCCAGGTGCTCGTCGCCCGTGGCGTTCCCCCGAGCGCGATCTGGGTCTCGATGGAGCGGAACATGAAGTGCGCTATCGGAATTTGCGGACACTGTCAGTTCGGTCCCGACTTCGTCTGCCGCAACGGGCCCGTCTTCCGTTACAGTGCGATCGAGCGAGCCTTTTCGCTGAGGGAGCTATAGCGTGTCGCCGACCCCTCGCCCGAAGGTCGCGGTCTTCAAGTTCGCGTCGTGCGACGGCTGCCAGCTCACGCTCCTCGACTGCGAGGACGAGCTCCTTCCCATCACCGACCGTGTCGAGATCGCCGACTTTCGGGAAGCGTCCAGCGCGGTGGCCGGAGGCCCGTTCGACCTCACGCTCGTCGAGGGGTCCGTCACGACGCCCGAGGACGCCCAGCGCCTCCATGAGATCCGCGCGAACTCTCGCGTGCTGGTCACGATCGGCGCGTGCGCGACGGCCGGGGGCATCCAAGGCCTACGGAACTTCGCGAACATCGAGGAATACCAGAAGGCCGTCTACGCCCGGCCCGAGTACATCCGTACGCTCGCCACGTCGACCCCCATCCAGGACCACGTTCGGGTCGACTTCGAGCTCCGGGGCTGCCCCATCAGCAAGTACCAGCTCATCGAGGTGCTCTCCGCCTTCCTCGGCGGACGGGCCCCCAACGTCCCGGCCGAGAGCGTCTGCGTCGAGTGCAAGCGGCGCGGGACGGTCTGCGTCGTGGTCGCGCACGGGACGCCATGCCTAGGCCCCGTCACCCAGACGGGCTGCGGTGCAATCTGTCCTTCGTTCAACCGCGGATGCTACGGCTGCTTCGGACCTCAGGACACGCCCAACGCCGCGGCCCTCTCGCATAAGCTGGGCGAGCTCGGCATGGACCCACCGACGTTGAAGCGCTTTTACCGAACGTTCAATGCGAACGCGCCGACGTTCCGCGCCGCAGCGGATGCCGCGCAGGCCTCCTCGGGAGCTACATGACCGAGCGCACCCTCCAGGTCGATTACCTCACCCGGGTCGAAGGCGAGGGCGCCCTTCACGTGCGGATCCACGACCGCAAGGTGGAAGAGGTCGAGCTCAGGATCTTCGAGCCGCCGAGGTTCTTCGAGGCGTTCCTACGCGGGCGCTCCTACCGGGAAGCCCCGGACATCACCGCCCGCATCTGCGGGATATGCCCGGTCGCCTACCAGATGAGCGCCTGCCACGCGATGGAGCGGGGACTGGAGCTCACCGTCGCACCCGAGGTCCGATCGCTGCGACGCCTGCTCTACTGCGGTGAGTGGATCGAAAGCCACGCGCTCCACATCTACCTCCTCCATCTTCCCGACTTCCTCGGCTACCCGGACGCGATCCGGCTGGCGAAGGACCACCCCAAGGCCGTCCAGCAGGGGCTCCAGCTCAAGAAGGCGGGTAACCACTTGATGACGGTCCTGGGTGGGCGGGAGATCCACCCGGTCAACGTCCGGGTCGGGGGGTTCTATCGCTGCCCGGCCCGGGAGGAGGTCCAGGCGCTTCGCCCGGAGCTCGAGGCCGCCCTCGCTCTCGCGGAAGAGACGGTTCGGTTCACGGCGGGACTCACCTTCCCCGCGGTCGAGGAGGATTACGAGTTCGTCAGCCTCCGGCACCCCGACGAGTACCCCATGAACGAAGGGGAGGTTGTTTCCAGTCGGGGTCTGAAGATTCCGGTGGCCCGCTACGAGGAGGAGTTCCACGAGGTCCAGGTCCCTCACTCCCATGCGCTCCACTCGGTTCGACGGGACGGAGGCTCTTACCTGGTCGGTCCCCTGTCGCGCTACGCTCTCAACCGCGACCGTCTCGGCCCCCGCGCCGATGCCATCGTCCGCGAGGTCGGCCTCGAGCCGGTCGTCCGCAATCCGTTCCGTAGCGTCATCGTCCGCGCGGTCGAGTCGGTCGAGGCGTGCGACCAGGCACTGAAGATCATCGACCAGTATCGCCCTCCCGCCCAGCCGTACGTCGAGACGAGGGGCCCCTTTGCGTCCGACCAGTGCATGGCGATCACCGAAGCACCGCGAGGGATGCTCTACCACCGCTACCGTCTCAACGCCGAAGGGCTCATCGAGGAGGCGCGCATCATCGCGCCGACCTCTCAGAACCAGAAGCGGATCGAGGACGACGTCCGGGACGTGGTCACGCGTTCGATCGACCTCGCCGAAGAACCCCTGACCCATGAGTGCGAGCGGGCCATCCGTAATCACGATCCGTGCATCTCCTGCGCGACGCACTTCCTTTCCCTCGACCTCCTCCGCGACTGAGCGGCCGATGGCCGCGCCCAAGCGAGAGGGCCGCTCGGAGGCGACGTCCATGGCTCCCCTCGTCATCGGATTGGGCAACGAGCACCGGGGTGACGATGCGTTCGGCCTCGTGGTCGCGCGTCGGCTTCGGCCGCGTCTGATGGGGGTCGGTGCCGTCCTCGAGCCGGACGTCGGAGGCGCCGAGTTGCTCGACGTGTGGACCGGGCGGGGCCGAGTGTGGGTCGTGGACGCCATGCGGGCCGGAGGCGCGCCGGGGACCGTGTACCGCATCGAGGTCGGTGAGGAGGCCCTCCCAGCCCGGCTCGGCGTGACGTCCAGCCATGGGGTATCCCTCGCACAGGCCGTCGCGCTCGGGCAAGTGCTCCATCGACTTCCGAAGCACCTCGTGATCCACGGGGTCGAACCGACCGGGTTTGACCCGGGCGAGGACCTCTCCCCGCAGGTCACCGCGGCGGTCGAAACGGTGGTCCGCCTCATCGAGGAAGAGGTTCGAGGGAGCGTCGTGACGGACCGACCGGTGGTGTCGCGAGGAGAGCCCCATGCATGAGGAAGCCCTCTTCCGCGACCTTCGGCGGAAGATCGAGGAGATCGCCCGAGAGGAGCACGTCGTCGAGATCTCCCGGGTCGCGCTGTGGGTCGGAGCGCTCTCGCACGTCTCCGAAGATGCACTGCGCTCGCGGTGGCCCACGACGGTCGAGGGAACCGCCGCCCGCTCCGCTCGGCTCGATGTCCAGATCTCGACCGATGTCGACGACCCCCGCGCGGGAGGGATCGTCCTCACCCACGTAGACGTAGTCGACCTGGCCGAGGGGATCTCCGGCGGCAACCCCGACCCCCGGCGGACTCATGAGGGCCGTGAGCCATACTCGTAGGACGGGCGAGGAGACTGCGATGTGCTTAGCTACCCCAGGTAGGATTGTGAGCATCGCTGCGGACGACCCGAGGTTCCCCGTCGCTTCGGTGCAGTTTGGCCCGCTCACCAAGGCTGCCCAGCTCGTGTACGTTCCCGAGGCGCAGGTGGGCGACTACGTGATCGTCCAAGCAGGGTTCGCGATCCGTCGTGTAAGCGAGGCCGAGGCCCAGGAGGCCATCCGCTACGCCCGCGAGCTCGCCGCCACGGACCCCGCCGTTGCCTGAACGGGGCGCTTCGCTCCGCCGAAGATTTCTCCGGGGCATCCCACATCAGGTCCGGGATGGATGTCAGGTTCCTGCCGAGGGCGGAGCCGTTCGCCCGGGGTTAAACGCTCTCAGTGAGCTATCAAACACGAAGTCTCCTTAAAGGCCGTTGGTCTCGCTTCTTACGTCCTATGAACTCTGATACGAGCTCTACGGGGCGCTCCTCTACTCTTCTGCAATCCGGCCTGCTGCTGGTCCTCCTTACCGCCGTCATCAGTGGCGTGTCCACGTTCGTCAACCTCTACGCGGTACCGGGTACGAACTCGGACGCGTTCGTGACGGTCCGCAACAGCGCGGTCGCTCTGCTCCTGATCCCCCTCGCCGTGGTCACGACGTACGGGGCCGCGAGGGCTCCTCTTTCTCGGGGGAACTGGACCCGCCTCGTCATCATCGGGATCGTCGGAGGCGGGATCCCCTTCGTCCTCTTCTTCCACGGCCTCCAGCTCGCGGCGGCCGCCGGGGCCGGCGACACCGCATCGTTCCTCTACCGCGCGCTCTTCCTCATCGCCGCGGTCCTCGCGATCCTCTTCCTGAAGGAACGATTCAGCTGGCGCATTGCGCTCGCGGCCGTCCTTCTGCTGGGGGGGAACCTTCTCCTGCTCTCGTTCACCACCCCCATCTGGGCGAACGGAGACGGCTACGTCTTCGCGGCGACGGCGCTCTGGGCGGCGGAGTACACGCTGTCCAAGAAGACCCTGCGCAGCCTCCCCAGCCAGACCGTGGCCCTCGGCCGGATGGGGTTCGGTGCGATCTTCCTCGTTGGGTACCTTGCCGTGACCGAACAGATCTCGGCCGTCGGGTCGTTCACGATGGGTCAGTGGCTGTGGGTCGCCATCAGCGCGATCCTGCTCACCGGATTCGTCATGGCGTGGTACGCCGGGCTCAAGCGCGTTGACCTCAGCGTGGCGACCGCGGTGCTCGTCCTCGGGTTCCCCATCACCTGGCTGCTCACCGTCGCGGTGGGCGGGGCCCCGGTCACGTTCCTGGAGGTCATGGGAGCCACGGCCATCGCCGCCGGGGCCGCGGTGGCGATCGGAGGCAAGTCCCTGCGGCCGATGTGGGAGTACGTCCGCTCTTCCTTGTTCGGCCGCCCGACCACCTGAGATGGACGGCATCGCGCTCGCGTCCCGCTTCAGTATCGCCACGAACCGTCTCAGCTATTGCGGACCCGCTCAGGCGGAACCGACGCTCTACCGTGCGATCGTGTCCGGGCGGGGCGACCCGGCCGCGCGGCGAGCCCTCGAAGGGTTCGAGGCCCTCTGGCCGTACCTGGATGCGATCGGCACGAAACATGGGCTCGACCCGCTGGACGCTCGGGTGGTCGAAGCCTACTGGATCGGCAACGAGCTCCTGGACGGGTTCGAGCGGGACGATTTTCGAAAACTCCTGGTGGCCCTCCAACGGCGTGGCCTTCCGGCCTCCATCGCGGACCGGCTCGAGCGGAACCTTCCGAGGGAGCCCATCCCCCACCACGTGTTCCATGTCGCGTTCGTCGGGGTCGGCGCGGTCACCGGCCACGTCCCGACCACGCTCGCCAACATCGAGGCGTGCCGTCCGGCGTGGGCGACGGTCCTCGAACGCCGACCGAAGGCTCTGCGCATCCTCCGACCGTCGTTGCAGGTCGAGAGCGGACGGCTCCTTTGGGGTCCGGATTCGTCGGAAGAGATCGCGTATGATCCCCAAGCGGTCCCGGATGCGGAGGCGGGCCGTTCGGTCGTCGTTCACTGGGGTTGGCCGGCCCTCGTCCTGACCCCGGCTCAGCTCACGGTCCTCCACGATTTCACGCAGCGATCCCTCGCCGCCGCGAACGAAGCCCTCCCCGCGATGGGAGTTTTTCCTGAGGGCCGACCGGTCTAAGTGTGAGCATTCGTGAGCGGCTCTCCCAGGGAAATTCCGGGGACGGGCTCGCGGTCGACAACACGAGATCGGGGAGGTGTCCCCGTCACTCGACCCTCGCGGCATCACTCCATGGTGCCTCTCGGCGCGGCCATCTCCCGGCGCCTTCGGGGACGCCTGGGCTATCACCGAGCCTATCTGCCATGGCCAAGGGCGGCCGCACGTGGACGTCAACTCCGAGCTCCTCCTGCTTAAGGTCGCCATCGCACCCGCCTTCGTCGGGGTCGTCAGCCTCATCGCGCTCCGCTATGGACACCGAACCGCCGGATGGCTGGTCGCGCTCCCGATCAACACGGGGACCATCATCCTCATCCTCACCCTGACCGAAGGAACGACGTTCGCGGCGACCGCCTCGCTGGGGGCGCTGCTCGGGATCGTCTCGCTTTCGGTGTTCTCCATCGGATACGCTCGCTCTGCGCTCCTCTATCGTTGGCCGGTATGCCTTGGGATCGCGGCCGCGGGGTTCGCGGGCTCCACGCTCGTTCTGAGCCAGGTCCCGGAGCTGGTAGTGGTCGATCTCGCGATATCGGTGCTCGCGATCCTGCTGGTGCTCACGGTCGTTCCGAAGCGCGACGAGTCCCTCCTCGCGACCCCGGCGCCACGATGGGAGATCCCGCTCAGGATGTTGACCGCCGCGCTCCTGGTCCTGGTGATCACCACGGCCGCCGAGAGTCTGGGGCCCCAACTGAGCGGTCTATTGAGCCCGATCCCGGTGTTCACCATTACGCTCGTGATCTTCACGCACTCCCGCCAGGGGCCGACACCCGTGTTCGTCTTCCTCCGTGGTCTACAGTATGGTCTCTTCAGCTTCGCCGCGTTTTGCGCCCTGGTCGCCGTCCTACTAGTACCCGTATGGACTGGGTTTGGCCTTCGGCGCGGGCCTCGCGGCGTTCCTCGGTGTCTACGTCGGTGCACGGGTGTGGCTAGTGCCGCGTCTAGTGGAGAAGTTCGAGGTTTCTGACCTCTAGCGCAAGTACTTTCCCGGGGGAGGAGTTGACCCTCTCCCGATGGTAGTAGCTCACGTTTGTGGGCAGCCTGACGGTGGACCCACGCCTGGGAGCGGGCTTTCGGCCAGCGCGTTCAGGACGAACGATCGGAACGATCTCCCTTGCTTCCGGCACGTCCGATAGACCGTGAGCAGGCGCTCGAGGACCTGCGCCCCGACCCACGTGCGCCGCCCTCCGCTGATCTTGCGGATCAGTACCCCTTGACGGATCGCATTCTCGGCGGAGTTGTTATTCCACGGCACCCCGGGTTTCCGAACGAAGGTGAACAACATTCCGAGTCGCCGACGCAACTCCTTCGCGATCCGCCGCGCGTCAGAATCCTTCCACTCGACCCGGAGGAGGGCGGTCATCCGTTGGACCGCACGACGATACGCCCGCTTCCGCTCCCCGTTCGGCACCCGCTTGCGGTCCTTCACCATCAGGATCGCCTCGCGGTAGATTGACCGCACCCCGTCCACAAACCGCAGGAACTCCTCCGGCGGATGCCCGGCGCTCGTGTACTTCGGCGCCCGCTCCTCCAGCAGCGGCCTCGGCTCCATCCGATGACGGATCTCCGCCCGTTCCAACCACCGGTTCACGTGCACGGGATCCAACGCATGGTCCGCTGTGTCGATGGCGTCGTACGGGTCCCACGCGTCGTGCTCGACCGTGCCCTCGTATCCACCCAATACCTCCAGCACCGCCGCCCGACCTCGCGTCGGGGCAATCTGGTAGACCGTCGCCGCCAGGTGGGTGTAGACCCACATCCACCCGTTCTTGCCCGAGATTCGGAAGGAGGTCTCGTCGGCGCAGACCGCGGGCGCCTCCTTCACCTCGGCCCTCAGTCGCTCGTAGGTCGGTCCCAGCCGCTCGGCCACCCACCCCTCCAGCGCCAGGACGGACGCTTCGCTGATCTCGAGACCGAAGCTCTCCCGGGCGCTCGTCCGGACCTTCTCGACACTGAGGCCGAGCATCCGCTGGTGGGCGACCCACGAGGCGAGGACGGGACCGAACTGCTGGTTCGGTGGGAACGGCGGGTCGGCGTGGACCCGATGATGGCAGCCTGGGCAGCGATAGCGGAGCACCTCGAGATCGAAGACCATCAGCGAGGGGAGCGGAAGGTCGGTGATGGTCCGATGCGAGGAGTCGCAGGGGTCAGCGAGCCGGGTGTCGCACTCCGGGCATCGTTCGAGCGCCACCCGGACGGAGGGAGCGTTCGGGACGGGCCGATGGCGGCCGAAGCCCTGATGGCCGGGTTGCCCGCCGCTGGGGCGCTTCCGGCCCCCCGAGGAGGGACGGCGGTAGAAGGTCTTGCTCGAGGGCATCCCGCCGGCCTCGGCGGTGCGACCCGAGGCCGCGAGGAAGGGGGCGGAGGTCTTCAGGCGACGGAGTTCCTCGCGAAGGCGTCGGTTCTCCTCTTCGAGTTCCTCCAACCGTCGGAGCTTACGGAGGAGCTCCTGTCGCTGCTCGTAAGTGAGGGGTTGGGATTCGGGAGGTGCTTCGAGGAGGAGGATCAGGCCGCGCTCGACCACATTGCCCTCGAAGGGCAACGGACCGGACCCCCGGAAAGTTGTTGCGGTCGACAGGAATCACGATGGAACTGGCCAGGATCCTGAGCTCCTACTCCCGATGTTGCGCGTTCGCCCGCTCTCTGATGAGGAAGGCCAGGCCCTCAGCCGATTGGTCAAGCGCTCCAATGACGCCACCGTCGCCAAGCGCGCGATGGTGGTGCTCCACTCCTACCAGGGGTTCTCTCCGCCCAAGATCGCCTCGATGATCTTCTGGAGCGAGGCCTGGGTCCGTCGGGTCATCACGGAATACAATCGAATCGGCCGCGACGCCCTCTACCCCAAGAAGAGTCCCGGGCCCGAGCCCAAGTTCACTCCCGCGCTCCGTCGCGTGATCGTCCAGTTCGCCCTCTCTCGACCGAAGGACCACGGGTGGCAAGGTCCCACCAGCTGGTCGCTCGACCTCCTCCGAGAGAGTCTGGTCGAGGAAGGGGTCCTCGAGTCGATCAGCCGCGAGCGGCTGCGGCAGATCCTCGTCGAGGAGTCCGTGACCTTCCAGTCGGTCAAGACCTGGAAGAGCTCCAAGGACCCGAAGTTCGCGGAGAAGCTCCAGTCGGTTGGAGGAGCTCACGAACCGTCAGCACAACCCGCCCATCGTGGTGTCGGTTGACGAGATGGGGCCGATCTCGCTGCAGCCTTACGGAGGCCACACGTGGGCTCGGTCGGGGCACCCCGACCGAGTGCCGGCCACGTACAAGCGACTCGGCGGCGTTCGCTATCTGATGGGAGCCTACGACTACTACCATAAACGCCTCCGAGGGTATCTCTCGCGGAAGAAGACTGGGGCCGATTGGGTGCTGTTCCTCCGCTGGGTCCGCTCGAAGTACCCCTTCGGAGGACGGATCTACCTGATCCAGGACAATCTCTCCACGCACACCACGCCGGCGGCGGTGACGGAGGCCCGTAGACTGAGGATCTCCTTCGTCCCGACCCCCACCAACGCGAGCCACCTCAACCCGATCGAGACCCACTTCCGCACGATCCGACGGTGGGCGTTCACTCGGACGAATTACACCGACTGGGGCGAGGTCGATCGGATCGTTCGCGCGTCGATCCGTCGGCTCAACCACGCCCACTGCGTGACCAATTCACGACCCGCACTCCGCTGGTGGACGCGGCACTAGGGCGTTTCGGATCCGGTACGAGGAAGGGGACAGACCAGATCCCATGATGCCTTCGCACAAGCCGATGTTCCCGCACCTCGCAAGCGGCCGAATCGCTCGTATCCCTGCCGACGGCCTGCCGATCCCCGGCGCTCCCGAGCGACCCTAGCGGGGGTACGTGAGCCCCCGAGACCACGGAGCTACCGTCTCCTTGGCCGAGAGGTGCCGCTGGGCTCGCTGCGGGTCTTCAGCGATTCTCGATGGAGTTCAGATACTGGCCAACCCGGCCCGGTCGATCTCGGCCTTAATTCTCGACGCCGCTTCCTCGGGGTTCACGCTGACCATTTCGTGACGCCGACCGGCCTTCTTCACCTCTCGAAGACCCGCCACGCTCGTGGGAGAGCCGGTGAGTCCCAAATACTGCGGGTCACCGCCCAGCTCCGTCGCGTTCCACACCTGGAGCTTCGCGCTCTGGGCGAACGCCCACCGGTCGTAATCGATGAACCGGGGCTCGTTGGAACCCGTGATCACGGAGATCACGGCCGGGAGCGAGAGCTCGACGGTCTCCTTCCCATCCTCGAGCGCTCGCGTAGCCCGGACGGTCCCTTCCGTCCCGGCGACGAGGCGCTCCACGTAGGTCGCCTGGGACGCATCCAGCCATTCGGCAATGCTCGGGGGGACCTGGCTCGTTCCACCATCCGAAGACTCCTCTCCGCAGAGGACCAGGTCGACACCACCGATCTTTCGGATCCCGGTCGCGAGGGTGTAGGAAGTGGCGAGGGTATCCGCTCCACCGAACGCCCGGTCGCTCAGCAAGACCGCCTCGTCCGCTCCGACCGCGAGGGCCACGCGCAGATACGGCTCGAACTGGGGAGGCCCCATCGAGAGGACGGTCACCGTACCACCGTGGGCGTCGCGATAGGCCAGCGCGATCTCGAGCGCGTTCATGTCGGAGGAGTTGATCACCGACCGGGCGCCCGCCCGGTCGAGCGTCTTGGTCTGGAGATTGACCTTGACCTCCTCCGGCCGGGGAACGACCTTCAGGCAGACCACGATCCGCATCGTCAGCTCTCCCCCAGCGTCCGCAGGAGGGAATCGACGACGGGACCGAGATCTCCCACGATGCCGAGGTCCGCGTGGTCGAAGATGGGAGCCTGAGGGTCCCGGTTCACCGCGACCACGGTCCCCGCTCCCTCGATCCCGACGGTGAACTGCACCGCGCCGCTGACGCCGAGCAGAAGGACGAGCTTCGGTCGGGTGATGACGCCCGTCTGGCCGATCATCCGGTCCCGGTCGACCCACCCGGCATCGGTGGCCACGCGCGTCGCGCCGACCTCTCCCCCGAGGAGACGAGCCAACTCCTCGATCCGAGCGAAGTTCCCGCCCGTCCCTCGGCCTCCGACGATGATGACCTCGGCCCGGGTCAGATCGATGGAGGAGCCCTTCGGTTCGAAGGCGATCCGGCGCGAACCCACATCCTCCTCCGAGAGCTCGGGGGTCACGACCTGCACATCTCCGCAGGAAGGCCCCGCCGAAGGCGACGGGAAGACCCCCGGCCGGACCGTGACCATCTGGGGTCGCTTCACGGGACACGTAATGCCGGCCTCAATCCCCCCGCCGAATCCCGGCACCCAGCCGACGAGGCGGCGGTTTCCGTCCAGCTCCAGCGAGGTGATGTGCGCGGTCAGGCCCGTGCGCAGCCGAACGGCCAGTCTCCCGGCGAGATCCTGGCCGTTCCGGGTCGCCCCGAGGAGGAGCGTGGAGGGATGGGCCTTGTGGATCTCGTTGCCGAGCGCCTTGGCGTAGGCCTTTCCATCGTGGCCGGCCAACAGCGGGTGCACCAGTTCGAGAACATGATCGGGACCGTATCGCATCAACTCGGTCGCCGCTCCATCGCCGCTCCCCACGGTCACCGCCGTTAGTTCGACGGAGAGCTGACGCGAGAGCTCCCGAGCCTTTCCAAGGATCTCAAGGCTCACGGGAGTGAACGACGACGGGCCCCGCCTCTCGGCATAGACCCAGAGGCCGCCGTCTTCCGTGGACGCCATGGCTCAAGCCTTCGCTCGCCCGGCGATGAGTTCGGCGACGTCCGTCACGGGGATCGGCTCGGACCCTCTCTCGGATTCGAAGACGCTGATACAGTACGGGCACGCCGTGGCCAGAAGTTCCGCCCCGGTCTCCGCCGCCTCCTTGACGCGTCGGACCCCCGGCCGTTCGATCGGGTCGGTCTCCATCCACATCCGTCCCCCGCCGCCTCCGCAACAGAGCGCTTGGCCCCGGTTATTTCCCATCTCCACCACCGTAAGGCCCGAGAGCTCGAGGAGGCGACGGGGGGCCTCGTAGACCCCGTTGTGACGCCCCAGGTAGCACGGGTCATGGTAGGTGACGGTGCGTTTCTCGGACCCGCCTCCGATCTTCCCGGCGTCCAGAAGCTCCTCGAGAGCCTGGGTGTAGTGGACCACTTGCGGTCCTCCGTTGGCCGACTGGCCGGCCTTCAACGCGTCAAAGGAGTGCGGGGAGATCGCGATCACCCGCTCGACCCCCCGTTTCTTGAATGCCTCCGTGTTCCGCTGCTGGAGGTCCCGGAAGAGAGCGTCGTGCCCAACGGACCGTGCCGCCTCCCCGCAGCAGACCTCTTCGCTGCCTAGGACCTGATACTCCACGCCCGCGCGATTGAGAAGGGTCGCGACCGAGCGGGCGATCCGCTGCGCCCGGGGGTCGTAGGAGGCCGTGCAGCCGATGTAGAGGGCCGTGGGACCCCTTCCGGGGACCTTCACGTCTTGCATCCAGGCGGCGCGCTGCGTCGGAGGGAGGCGGAAGGTGTTCCCGTCCGAGTACATCCCCCACAGGAGCGTGGGGAGTCCTTTGGGCACCTCCCTCGTGCGCCACTGGCGCCCCCGAAGGTTGCGCACGAGGCCGACGATGTCTACGCCGCGCGGGCAGGAGGCGTTGCACTCCGCACACGTCATACACTTCCAAACGAGCGGGTCGGTCTCGCCGAACTGCGCCTCGCGAATCAATTGGCGGACCCGCATCGGCGTGTTCTCTGCAAGGGGACACGCGGACGTGCACGTGCCGCACTGGAAGCAGAGGTTCGCGTTGGTCGTGGCCGCGAGGGCCTCCCAGCCCTCGTCGTCGAAACGGACGGGCGCCGGATTTTCGGAGACTGGGGCCATGGCTCTGTTTCAGCTCCCCCCCGGCACCGGGGCCGTAGGTGGCAGCGTGACGGTCTTTCCCGATGTGTTGTAGCGGTCGATGACCGCCGCCATCTCGCGGATTTTCCGCGCGAACTCCTTTCCCTCTGCAGCGGAGATCCACTCAAGCTGGAACCGCTCGGGAACGATCCCCTTGCGCTCGAGCATCCGACCCCAGATCTTGAACCGCTTCTCCGTCCACGAGTTCGCATTGATGTAGTGGCAGTCTCCGGGATGGCAGACCGGTCAGGAGGACGGCGCCGGCGCCTTTCTCGAACGCGTGCTTGACGAAGTCCTCGGTGACACGGCCGGAACACATCGTCCGGACCGTGCGCGCGATGGCCGGGTATTGGATCTTCTCGATGCCGGCCTGGTCCGCTCCGGCATAGCTGCACCAGTTGCACGCGAACACGACGACCTTGTGCTGCGGGTCTTCCTCGAGCGCGGCGTCGATCTGCGCCAGGATCTGATCGTCGGTGAACCCGGGGTTCGTAATGGCGTCGCGGTAGCAGTCCGCGCCACAGGTCCCGCAACCCATGCACGCCGCTCCAATGATCTTGACCTTCTTCTTGCCGTCCACGACCATCGGTTCGATGGCGTGGTACGGGCAGACGAGCACGCACCGACCGCAGCCGTTGCACTTCTCGAAGTCGACGAGCGCGACGAGAGGTTCCTTCTCGATCATCTCGTGCGAGAGGAGTCCGCTGGCCTTCGCCGCCGCCGCCAAGCCCTGAGCGATCGCCTCCGTGACGTCCTTGGGCCCCTGGGCGCTGCCGCACAGGTAGATCCCCGCACTGGCCGCCTCCACCGGGCCCAGCTTCGGGTGGCGTTCGAGGAGGAAGCCACTGGAATCCCTCGTGACCTTGAGCATCTTGGAGAGGGTGTCCTCTCCCGGCTCGATCGCGCTCATCAGGACCAACAGGTCGGTGGGGACCTCTACGTCCCTTCCCAAGAGCTCGTCCCGGAAGACCACGGAGCCGTCCTTCAGGTGGAGCGCGTTCTCGGGCCTCGCGTCGGGATAGCGGAAGAACGCGACGCCCGCCTCGGCGGCTTGCCGGTAGAGGTCTTCCGCGCCCCGGGCGTAGGTGCGCATGTCCCGGAACAGGACCCTCACCTTCTTTCCCATCCGCCGCAGACGCAAGGCCTGGCCGACCATCGAGCCGCAGCAGTACCGGGAACACTCGAGCGTGCCGTTCCTCGAACCGACGCAGCCTACGAGCGTGACCCGGTCTCCGGGCACGTGGCCCTCGCGGATCATCTCGTGCAACTGCTCATTGGTGATGGTGAGCGGCATCTTCGCGCTCGCGAGCGGGCCTTCGGTCGCCGCCTGGGTCGAGGTCTTCCCCCCCGTCGCGAGGATCACGGCCCCGGCATCAATGATCTCCCCGGTGGAAAGACGGGCCCGGAACTCGCCCACATGGCCGTCGATCTGGTCGATCACCGAGGAGAGGTGCACGCGCGCCCCGGAAGATTCGACCTCACGGACCATCGCACCGAGCAGCGGAGCGGCCTCCACGTCGTACGGATCGATGTAGGACATGAAGCGCAGGGCTCCCCCGAGCCGCTCGCTCTTCTCGACCAGATGGACCTCGTAGCCCTGCCGGGCGAGGCTCGAGGCCGCCGCCATTCCCGCCGGCCCGCCACCGACCACGAGAGCGGCCCGTACGACCTTCTGCTCGAGAGGGGTCAACGGGGTGAGGCGAACGGCCTTCTCGACGCCCATCCGAACGAAGTCCCGGGCCTTGGCCGTCGCCTGCTCTTTTTCGTTCTTGTGGACCCACGAGTCTAGGTTACGGACGTTGGCCATTTCGAGGAGGTAGGGGTTGAGACCCGCGCGCAGGCAGACGCGCTTGAACGTTCCTTCGTGGGTCTTCGGTGAGCACGCGGCCACCACGAGGCGGTTGAGTTTGAGGTCCACGATCTTCTTCGCCATGTCCGCCTGCGTGTTCGCGGCGCACGCGAAGCGAACCTCCTCCGCGTGCACGACGTTCGGTAAGGAGGCGGCGTAGTGCGTCGTCGTCGGCACGTCCACGGTCCCGGCGATGTTGCTCCCGCAGTCGCAGAGGAAGACCCCCACCCGGGCTTCGCCGTCGGTCGGGAGGGGCGCACCGATCTCCGACTTCGCCCAGTAGCGTTCTTTCGCCCGCTCCATCGATCGCGCCGCGGCCGCGCCGCCCTCGACCACGCTGTCCGGGATGTCCTTCGGTCCGGCCGCGCTGCCGGCGACGAAAACGCCGGGCGGGGCTCCCTCCTCGGTCACGAAGCCGTCCGGCCCGGTCTTGAGGCCCAGGACACGGGCTAGCTCCGAGAGCCCCTTGGGAGGCGTGGCGCCCGTCGCGAGCACGACGAGGTCGGCACCGACCTCGTTCACGTCGCCGGTGACCGCGTCGGCCACGTGGACCTTGAGTTCCTTGCCGTCGAACCGGACCCGGGAAGGTCGCCCACGAAGGAAGCGGATCCCCTGGTCCTTGGCGCGCTGGTAGAAGGCGTCGAACCCCTTGCCAAAGCTGCGGATGTCCATGTAGAGTAGGGTGACGTCCTCGACACCGTGGTCGCGCGCTTGGACGGCTTCCTTGATGGAGTACATGCAGCAGAACCGGGAGCACTGGGGGATGTTCCGTACGTCCCGGGAGCCCGCGCAGAGGACGAAGACCACGCGCTTGGCGTGCCGCCCGTCCGAAGGGCAGACGATCTCGCCACCGCTCGGACCCGCCGAGGAAAGCAACCGCTCGAGCTCGAGCGAAGTGAGGATATCCGGATGCGTCCCGTACCCGTACTCGGGTAGGAGGTGGGGGTCGAGGGGTTCGAAACCAGCGGATACGATGATCGAGGAGACCTCACGCGTGAGCTGGGCGTCGAGCGGACGGTCGTAGTTGATGGCCTTCGGCCCACAGACGTCGTAGCACCGGGTACACGGGAGGAGGATGGGGTAGTCGTTCACGCACTTCTCGACGTCCAGGAAGTACGGCCCGGGAACCGCTTGAGGGAACGGAGTGTAGATCGCCTTCCTCGAGGCCAGCCCCTGGTCGAAGGCGTTGGGGAGCACGACGGGGCAGGCTTGCGCGCACAGGTCGCACCGGGTGCATTCGTTGCTGACGAGGTTCCCCTTCTGCCGGATCGTGACCGAGTAACCTTCGCCTTTCTTCTCCAGACCCACCACGTCCGCGTCGGTGAGGATCTCCACGTTGCCGTTCTCCGCGACCTCGCTCAGTTTCGGGGCCTCGATGCAAATGCTGCAGTCGAGCGTAGGGAAGTTCTTGTCCAGCGCCGCCATGACGCCCCCGAGGGAGTGGGTCTTCTCGACGAGCACCACCCGGCAGCCCGCCTCGGCAAGGTCGAGCGTCGCCTGGACGCCCGCGATGCCTCCGCCGATGACCATGACGGGAGGCGAGCTCACAGATGTTCCCCCGCATCGAAGGCCTTGAGGTTCAGTTCCATTGTGGAGGGCTTGACCGTCTCCCGAAGAGCGGCCTCCATGGCCTCCCGAGGCACCATCTTGGAGGCGTTCGTGAACGCGCCGAGCATCACCATGTTCGCGACGATGCGCCGGCCGAGCGTGTCCGCCGTCCGGGTGAAGGGGAGCGAGCGGGCCTTTCCGGCGAGGTCGGCGTCGAGCTGGACCAGGTCGACATCACTGAGGAGGAGCGACGCGGTTCTCGCCTTGTCTAGGTTCTTGGTCGCCGCCTCCTGCGACATCAAGACCAGGACGTCCGGTCGGGTGACCACCGGCATATCGATCTCGCGGTCTCCGATGACCACGTCGGCCTCGCAAGCCCCCCCGCGCGACTCCGGCCCGTAGCTCTGGGTCATCGTGGCGTGCATCGGAGTGTGGACCGAGACCGCCCTTCCCAGGATGAACGCGGCTAGGATGACTCCCTGGCCGCCGAACCCAGCGAACCGGACCTCCGTCCTCACGAGCGCAGCCCCCTCGCCTTGGTAATCACCCGCGCGTACCGGTCGCGGAACGTCTCCCTCTCCCGGTCCACGAACGTGCCCACGACGATCGGTTTCCCCAGCTCGATGTCGGTGTTCGTAATCTCCTGGCTCTCGACGCGAGATCTCAGGACCTCGAGCCCCTCGTAGTACTCCATCTCCTCGGCGCCGCTGCCGATCTTGTTGGTCTTCCCGAAGCTCACTGGGCAGGGAGCGAGGACCTCGACGAAGCGGAACCCGTGGCGGCGGAGAGCCTGCGCGAAGGTCGCCCGTAACCTCCTCACGTCCAGCGTGGTCCAGCGGGCGACGAAGGTCGCGCCGGCCGCGGAGGCCAGGTTTGGCAGATTGAACGGGAACTCGGCGTTGCCGTACGGGGTGGTGGTCGAGAACGCTCCCGCCGGCGTTGTCGGTCCGCCCTGGCCTCCGGTCATGCCGTAGTTGAAGTTGTTGATGCAGACGACGAGAAGGTCCATGTTGCGCCTCGCCGCGTGAATGAAGTGGTTCCCTCCGATAGCGAAAAGATCCCCATCGCCGGCGAACACGACGACGCTCAAGCTAGGATTGGTGAGCTTCAATCCCGTCGCGAAGGGTATGGCACGGCCGTGGGTCGTGTGGTAGGCGTCCGTCTTGGCGTAGTAGACGACCCGGGAAGAGCAGCCGATTCCGCCGACGATCACCCGTTTCTCTATCGGGACCGGCGCTTGCTCGAAGCCGTAGATGAGCGCTCCGAGCGCGGTGCCGATGCCACAGCCCGGGCACCAGATGTGGGGCAGGGCCTCGCTTCGCAGGAGATGGTCGTAGGGGTGGGGACCCGCGGGCCCGACGCCGCCGATCGCCGCCAGGATCTCCGCCGGGGCCTCTGCGTTCGCCGTCATGGCCTCGCCCTTGGCGGCCTCGTGCAGGCCTCCAGGATCGTTTCCGGCGCGATGATGCTCCCTCCCGGGTTGCCGACGTGCACCACTTCGGCGTACGACCCCGCAATCCTCTCCACTTCCAGCGCGACCTGGCCCATGTTGATCTCCGCCACGACAATCCTCGTGACGTTCTTGTGCGAGGTGAGCTTCTCAGCCGGGAACGGCCAGACGGAGACAGGCCGGAACAGGCCGAGGGCTAGACCCTTCGACCGGCCCAGGTCCACCGCTCGACGGGCCGACCTAGCCGTGATTCCGTAGGCGACCACCAGGGTCGTCGCGTCGTCCGTCCGGTAGAGTCCGACCCGTTCGTAGACCTCTCGGTTCCTGAGGATCTTCTCCCTGAGCCTCGGCACCAAAGCCTGCTGAGCCTCGTACGTCGTGACGGCCCTGCCGGTCTCGTCGTGGGTAAGCGAGGTGAACAGGACTGCGTAACCCTCTCCAGCCAGCGCCATCGGCGGAACCAGGTCCGGCCCGGGCCGATAGGGCCGGTACTCCTCCGGGGAGACCGTGGGCCTCGGCCGACCGGTCAACGGGAGTTCTCCGGGAGGAGGGATGACGACCCGCTCGTGCATGTGGCCCACCACCTCGTCCATCATCAGGAGGACGGGGGTCCTCAGCCTCTCCGCCACGTTGAACGCGTGGATGGTGAGGTCGAACGCCTCTTGCGGAGACTGGGGAGACAACGCGATCGAGGTGAAGTCGCCGTGCGGGCCGAAACGGGCCTGCATCATGTCCTGCTGGCCCACCGAGGTAGGGAGGCCGGTACTGGGTCCACCCCGCTGGACGTTGACGACGACCGTGGGCACCTCCATCATGTAACCCAGACCGAGGTTCTCCATCATCAGGGAGAAGCCAGGGCCTGAGGTCGCCGTCATGCTCTTGGCGCCCGACGCGCTCGCTCCCAGAATGGCCCCCATGGAGGCGATCTCGTCCTCCATCTGGATGTACTGACCGCCGAGCTCCGGGAGTCGCTCCGAGAGATGTTCCGCGATCTCGGTCGCCGGGGTGATGGGGTAGCCCGCGAAGAAACGGCAGCCGGCATAGACCGCCCCTTCGGCGCAGGCGTGGTCCCCGGACAGGAAGTTCGTGCCGGTCCTGGGCCGGTCCCACACGGGGGCCAGCATGAGATTCTGGACCTCGGTCACGATCGGTCCTCCTCGACGTAGATCGCGTACTCCGGGCAGACGTCTTCGCAGAACCGACAGGCGATGCAGTCGCCCGCCTTCCCGGCCTTCACGCGAGCGGGCCGGTAGCCGCGGGCGGTATAGGAATCGGAAACCTCCAGCACCTCCTGCGGGCAAAACGTCACGCAGAAGTTGCACTCCTTGCACCGACGGTCGATGACGTGGACCGTCCCGTGGTGATGGACGGGTTTGTCGATAGGGACCCGAGATCCCTCGGGCATCAGGAGGCTCCTCGCGACGGCCATGGTCAAAACCCAGTTCGCATGGGGCCCGCCGGACGCTGGGCCGCCACCCTGCCGGCAATCGTTGTCACGAACGGGAGAGGGTGGCGAGGAGCGCTTGAGGAAGTGGTCAAGTTGTGTTGACCTCCGCGCTCCGCCTCGAGCCGCCACCGCGCCCACGTCGACCTCGCACGGAGGCCGTCCTTCTCATGGGGCGTTGACGCGGTCAAACGATGCGCGGTGGAGCGCCGTGCAACCGGCTTGACGGAACGTTTATCCTGCACCAGCGAACAAAAGAGAGGAGGCCCGGAGCGAGGCGATGAATGATGCGCCCAGCGTAGCTCGGGTGATGACCCAAGTCGTGATCACGACGAGTCCCGACGCGAGCCTTGACCAGGCCGCGCGCGTGCTTCGCGAGTTCCACATCTCGGGCCTTCCGGTCGTCGACGCCGGCGAACGGGTCGTTGGGGTGATCAGTGAAAAGGATCTGATCCGCGACCTTCACCAGGCCGCCGGGGTCTCTTCCCCGCGGGGGCTCCTCGACCTCCTTTTGGAGTCCGCGCCCACGAAGGGAGAGAGCATTCTAGAGGTCTGCCGCCATCGACTCCGAAACACCCGGGTGCGCGACGTGATGACTCAGCCGGCGGTGAGCGTAGGGCCCGAAGCCTCGCTCATCGAGGCCGCTCGCATCATGAAACGGAAGGGAGTGAACCGCCTTCCGGTGCTGGACGATGAGAAGCACCTGGTGGGAATCGTCGCGCGATGCGACATTGTGGACGACCTTTCGACGCACGCGCCCCGGATCCGGGGCGCTCTTCACCCTAGCACTCCGCGGGCCCGGTCCAAGGCCAAGCGCACCAATCCGTACTTCGACATCTAAGTGCCCGGCCGCGACCCCCTCGGACGAGCGGGATCCCGACCTTGACCTGACCGCGAAGTTGAGCCGAAGATCCATCGCAGAACAGCATCTCGTTCGCTCGGGTCGACGCGACGATTCCTCGGTCGCGCTCACTCCCCGAGAAAGTACTTACGGACGCCCAACCTGGCCGATTGGCGACGTGGAAAGGTGACTAGCACTACTTTGGCGGGATCTTGGGCCGACCCCGCATCGTGTGATTGTAAGGGAACATGTAACGGTGAGTATCGGGTCGTCCGGAGGTCACGGCCGTCCGGATGCCTCTGCTCTCTGTCGTGCCGCGCTCTCCCGTGTAGCGTTCCCGCTCACCATCCTTCGCCGGGGCGGCGGGTGACTCGTTCGATCCGCGTCTACCCCGCTCCGGCCCAGTACCGGGCAATCGCCTTCCCCCAACCCACCCGCTCCTCCTTTCGACGAGAGAGCACGGCTCGCGACACCAGCGCCCACGCCACCTCGAAGATCACCCGTCGGCGCATCTCGGCGAGCGTCGGTAGCGGCTGCTCTGCCTCTTCCGCAGCCCCTCGCTCCTCCGCGCCCGTGATTGAAACCCGGACCTGCTCACGGACGAGGAACGTGTGCGCGATCAACACGAGCGTCAGGTGGTGGTTCAGCCCCCGCCAGCGCCGTCCCTCGAAGTGATCGAGCCCGAGTTCCATCTTCACCTCCTCGTGGAATCGCTCGATAAGGAATCGACGGTGGGCGATCGCCGCCAGATCCTCGAGGTTCGCTTTCTCAAGGCCCCAGCAGATCCATGATCGAGGCCCGTCGGGGGTGGCTTCCAGCAACAGCCACGCCACCTCGTCGGTGGGCACCCGGTCCCCCCGACACACTCGAACCTTCCTCCGGATGAAGCGACCTTCGAGGGGACCCTTCGTCCCCTCGCCCCAGCGAACCGTTGTCCAACCCCGGGCTCCCTCGGCCATGGAGACGGCGCTCACGGTACCTACTCCATCAGGGATGTGCGGCCGCCCCAACCGTCGGTGGCCCTTCCGACCGGGGAGGTGGTCGCCCGCAGGGTGTACCGGGTACCCCCAGGGAAACGACACGGGCCTCGCTCGAGGTCACCTCCATCACATACGGCTCGTTCCAGGCGCGCAGTTGCGCTCGAAACTCCTGGGCATCGCCGTAGCCGCAGTCGGCGACCGTCGCTCGATGCGGGAGTCCGTGACGCCGGGCTTTCTCCACTTCCTCGAGGGCGATTCGCCACTTTTCTCGGAACGTCACCGGAAGAGGGATACCAGCTTCTCGACAGCGATCCGCGTCCTCGACCCAGGCCTTCGGGAGGTAGAGATCGATCCCGAAGCACCAGCCGAGAGTCTCCCGATGGAGACCGTCCCCCGGTAGCAGGTAGACCGCATCGACCAGCGCCTGGCAATTCCCTACGCCCCCACTCATACCGCAGTACTGGCGGTGCACCCCTGGGCTCTTGGTCCCTTGCTTGACGAGGGGCACATCATCGATGACGAGGAGACCTTCGGCACCGCTCGCCTCCTTCGTCATGAGGTCGATCAGGCGCGCCTGACTCTCGTGCCAGTCCCAGGGCGAATCGGTGATGAAGTGCTGGATCGCCTCATATTGGGCGTCCGGGATACGGAGCGCCGAGGGCTGCATGCTCTTCCTCTCGCCGGGGAGGAGGAGCCCGAGGGTGTACTCGAGGGCGCGAGCCCGCCGTCGGCGATCGCGGGGGGTGTCGCGGAACGGACCGCCAATGCCAATCTGCTGGATGTGACGCTGAAGTCGAGAGAGGTTGGGGCTCTTCCCGGTGGGCAGGCGGCGGGCCATGCCGACTGGATGATCGGTGGCCGGTCTTTAGACCCAAGGTCCAGCGGAACCGAGGCAGCGCGGATCAGAGGGCAGGCTCAAATTCCGCCAAAGTAGTGATGGTTACCGATATGGTGGTAGTACTGGACGGCCACTCTCTGAGGGCCGAGGATGTCGTCAAGGTGGCTAGAGGCGGGGAACGGATCTCGATAGACAAGGGAGCGGTGGACCGCATCAATCGGTGTCGCGCCCTCTTAGAGCGCAAGATCGCTGCGAAAGAGATAATGTATGGTGTGAACACCGGAATTGGCGAGCTCTCCGAGGTCGTTCTCAGCCCAGAGCAGGCGGAGAAATTCCAACGATACCTGGTCTATTCGCACGTTGCGGGGTGCGGTGAACCGATAGCCGAAGAGGACGCGCGCGCGGCGATGCTCTCGCGCCTGAACACCCACTGCTGGGGCCACTCTGGCATCCGGCACGAGCTCGTGGCCATGATGGTCGAGATGCTCAACCGGGGCGTGAACCCCGTCATGTGCCAGAAAGGATCCGTCGGCGCGTGCGGGGACCTTTCCCCGATGGCGCAGATGGCGCTGGTCCTCATGGGTGAGGGGGAGGCTTTCTACAAGGGCAAGAGACGACCCGGCGCCGAGGCGTTGAAGTCGGCCGGGATCACGCCCATCGTGTTCAAGGAGAGAGACGGGCTGGCTTCGATCAACGGTTCCAACGTGATCACCGGGATGGGTTGCATCCAGCTGGTCGATGCCGAGAGGTGGCTACGGACCCAGGAGGTCGCTCTGGCGATGACGCTGGAAGCGTTGAACGCCAACATGGCGGCGTACGACCACCGGGTCCATGATGTGAGAGGCTACCCCGGCGCCCAGGCGTGCGCGGAGAACATCCGGAAGATCACGGAAGGCTCCGAACTGTTGAAGCGCCCGGGGAAGAAGGTCCAGGACGCCTACTCGCTGCGGTCCAGCCCCCAGGTCGTGGGTGCCGCGAAGGACGCGCTCGTGTGGACGCGGCACATGCTCGAGATCGAGCTCAATCACGCGGCCGACAATCCCACGTTCTTTCCGGAAGAGGAGCTCGTGCTGAGCGGGGCCAATTTCCAGGGCACGCCCATGGCCTTCGCGCTCGAGGTCATGGGCATGGCGGTCACGACGGTGGGGGTCCTTTCCGAGCGACGAACGAACCGCCTCATGAACCCCCATCTCTCCATGGGCCTGCCGGCTTTCCTGACGAAGGGGGCGGGGATGTTCTCGGGGCTCATGCTCTCGCAGTACACGGCGGGGGCTCTGATCTCCGAGAACCGGATCCTCTCCCATCCCGCTGCCACGGGTTCCATACCGGCCGCCGCCGACCAGGAGGATTTTGTCTCCATGGGCATGACCTCCGCGATCAAATCGCGGCAGATCATCGAGAACTCCTGGTACATTGTTGCGATCGAGCTCATGGCCGCAGCGCAGGCCTTTGAGTTCCGCGCGCCCGCGAACCCGTCGAAAGGCTGCACGGCGGCCTACGAGATCGTCCGTAAGCACGTCAAGAAGTTGGAAGAGGACCGGCCGGTCTACGACGACATCAACAACCTGACCAAGGCCGCCCGGTCGGGAGAGGTGCTCGGGGCCGTCGAGAAGCTCGTCGGGGCATTGAGGTAGATAGCGCGCGGGCTCGGACCCTAACCCCCGCGGGCACGCCTTCCCTTCGTCCAGCGATCCCCGGCGTGCGGGTTTGCTGTGACCCACGGGGACGGCTCGGGTGCGAACCTCCCCAACGGGCTTCGCGTTTGATCTCCCGCGTGGGGGATCGTATCGGCTTCCCAGGGGCCGCTCGCACTCCCGTTGCGGACGGAGGTCAGCGGTGGGGTCCCTCGGGCTTCTGGGAGTGCATGGCCACTTGTCGGTCGGTCTTCGCGACCGTCTCCGGCTCGACACTGCGGTTGATCGTTACTTCGTTGACGATCACGAGCATCTCCATCGTCATGAGGAGGTTCGAGACAACCCGCTGGGCCGCTACGGCGACGCGACGGTCGGAGACGCGGCGCGCGAGCGCGTCCCCTACGGTGTAGTCGGTGGGCAGCAACCGGTCGATCTCGTTGAGGTTCGCGTTCGCATCCACGACGGAGAGCCGGGTGAAGGCGTCCATCGTCCGCTCGAGCAGCCCCTCGACACGCACGATCATGGCGACCAGGTCCGCGACGGCCGACTTCGGCATGCGGTGGAGCCCAGGGAGATTGTCCCCCAGCTCCCGGCCGACCCCAGCGATCAGGTCCCCGGAGACCTCGAGGACCTTGGCGAGGAGCCGGTAGCCGATCTGGTAATGGTGGCTTTCCACCCCGATGTCGCGCGCCACCTGGAAATCGTCCGAGGAGAGCAGCAGCTGCCGTACCATCAGGAGGTAGAATCGGTCGATCTCGTCTTCCATCGGTCCGAGCTGCTGGAGTGCGGTGCGGTCCCCGCCCATCAGGACGGAGCGGCACGTCTCGAGCTCGGTGCGCAGCATGCGCACGACCTGGCTCATGAGACGGTGGAGCTGGTACTTGCCCGGGTCGACGAAGTTCTGCACCTCGACGACCCCTGACTCCTCCTCGACGACCGTCATGCCGAGGACGTGGGCGACGGTGAGTTGGACCTCTTGGCGCTGCTCGGGCGTGAGTCCACCACGGGAGGTCACCACGATCAGGTCCTGACCGGTGATGTAGCCTCCGATGAGGAGCCGGGCCAGGAGCTTCGGTGGGGCCCCGCTCGCGTCGATCCGAAGAAGCTTCTGGCGCCGTTCGGACGGGGCCTCCGCGTTCACGGGGCTGATCTCCAGTCGCCCTCCACCGAGGTCGCGGAACCTCAGGGTATCTCCCGTCTGGAGGTTCATCGAGTCGGTCCATGCCTTCGGGAGGGTGATCGAGAGTGACGAGGAGCCTGTCCGTTGCACCCGTCGGGTGAGCCCAGGCGCTCCGGGGCTCTCCCCACGTTCCTTCCGAACCCGGGGCATCAGTACCGTATAGTCTCGAGCACATTAACGGCCCGTCCGGTGGCTGTCATCCCTTTCGACCCCCACCACCAGCCTCCTTACTCTCCTTACCGCCGGTAGCGTACGCGCATCATACCCCGAGCCGTATCACCCCCCAGAGGCATCCATGCGAGGCGTGGTGAGAAAGGTCCCGAGTCTGCGACACAGCGTGAGAAGTGGAGGCTTGCCGTTCTTCAGCCGAGTTAGCTGGCGACCAAAGACCAGCGAGCCAGCCGGGCCCTTCATGGACCGGAAGGCGGCGGAGAGGTAGCAACCATGGCGTTCATCGACATCCTGGCGTTAGAGGAAGTCACCCTGCTGATTGCCGCGGTCGTTGTGGGCTACGTGGGTATCATCGCGTTTCTTGCGATGCGTCGCAACGATACATCCGGGGTGAGCGGCGCACTCCGAGGGGCTGCGGTCCCGATCGGAGGCCTCGGAGCCATTGTCACGGCGCTCGCCATCTGGGGCGAGGCCGCTTGGCCGCTTCCCGGGAGCTACAACATTCTATTCACCGACGTCTACCTCCTCTTTGGTCTCACGCTGGTGATCCTGGCCATTTCGATGGCCGCTTCCCTGAAGCTGCAGTACGCCGGCGTCTTCGCGCTGGTCGCTGGGGGCGTCTCGATCGCCTATGGGTGGTCGGGCTACCAGCTGGGAATGACCAAGGACCCGTTCGAGACGTTCCTCCTCTACGGTGCATTCGGGCTTGCGGGCATCCTCTCGCTGCCCGCGACGCTCGTCGTCGACCGCTACCTCGCGCACCCGGACGCGACCGCGTTCGCCTTTGGTTCGGCTGTCTCCGTCGCCCACCGACGCCCGTCCATCCACATGGCGACCCGAGGAGTACAGCCGATCGTCCCGGCAGGACCCTCGGGTACCCCAGACCCTGACTTGACCACGAGCATCCGGACCCCCTTCCACCTCCCAGTCTACATCGACGCCACGCTACTCGTCTTCGTGGTCTCGATCGCACTGGCGGGGATCGCGGCGCTGTTCTACCTGGACAGCACGTTGTCGGCCCACCTCGCGAGTGCGCCGTAAAGGAGCGGGTCAAGAGAATCGATAGACCGCCTCGGGTCGGGGAGGGCCAGTCCCTCTCCCGGCCCCCTCATCCCATTCGGCCGTGGGGTGCTGGGGAGTCGGAGGTCCCTGAACGACCCGGACGGCTGGAGAGCAAGCAATGGGAATTTCGGAAGTCTGGTACGGCGTGATTACCAGCAAGGACTCCCGAACTGAACCTCGCCTTCGGGTTTCCAGCCACCCGTTCTTCCGCGGGATCGACCCCGTACTGATTGAGGAGGTGAACCAAGGTTCAGCCGATACCACCTACGAGACGGAGGATCTGATTGTCCGGGAAGGAGAGGTTGCGGACCGGTTCCACCTGATCTTTCACGGCAAGGTTGCCATCGAGGTCAGCGGGCCGGACCGGGTCCGAAGGACGGTCCAGACTGTCGGGCCGGGAGAGGTACTCTGCTGGTCGTGGATCAGCCCGCCATACATCTGTCAGTTCGATGGGCGAGCGCTCAAGGAGACACGAGTCGTATCGCTCGACGGCGTCGGTCCTGCGCCGGGTTCTCGAATCGCGGCCGGCCGAAGGGTACCGGTTCCTGCAACGGCTCGTACCGGTGATTGGGCAGCGCCTGGAGAACACTCGGGGCCAGCTGCTCGAGCTTCAGCGCATCTAGACGGCCGCCGCGGGGGTCCGAGAGCTTGGGACAAAACTCCCTGAAGTTCAGCTCGCGGCTGTAAGGCGCTTGAGGTCCCGGGGGCCCAGGGTGATGGGCCACCAGTAGACCTCTTTGGTCCATTCTTTCAGGGCCCGCACCAGTCGTTCCCGATCCTCCGCCCGTACGATGACCAAGCCTCGCATCACCTTCCAGTGGGGCATGTCGTCCAATACGCCGTGCCGTCGGTATCGTCGTCCTTTCGATCTTCCATCCTGACCAAAGATCGTCTGGTAGAAGTGGCTCGACCGCGCCCCGTCCGTCCCGCCCAGTCGGTAGACGACTAGGGCTCCCGCTATCGCGTCCATCCCTCAGGTCACCCAATGCCCGCCCCTCCATCAAGCCTGCGAGGGTACTCCCGCTCCGTGCCATAATAACACGGAGTATATAGCCGGGACCTTCCTCACGTCTCGTGTGATCGGGTTCGACCGTGGGCTGACCCGCCTCCGCTCCACAGTCGCTCAGGTCCGCGCCGGTCTCTTCCCCTACGAGCGTCGTCCCCCTCGTCCCTCCCACTGGCATCTCTACGACCTGGCCCAGACCCACGAGTTGGAGGAGGTTCTCCGTCTCATCCGTCTCGTCGTGGATACCGATGCTGCGGAGCAGGGATCGAACCCCTTGCCTCGGCGAAGCGGACGCCCGCGGACTCCTCTGGCCGACCGACTGAAGGCCCTCCTGTGGCAGAGCTATCGGAGCACCGCCAACCGACCGACCGAGGGAGAGCTCCGAGTCCTTGAACTGGGTATCCGACACCGTTTCTCCTACAAGACCGTCGAGCGAGCTTACGCCGATCGTGATGTGGCTGCCGCCCTTCCTCGCTTACTCGAGATCACCAACCGACCTCTTCGGGGACTGGAGACGATCTTCAGTATCGATGGCTCCGGGTTCCCCGGAGCCGTGCGCGAGCACTACCGCAGTGAACGCGAGCGTCAATCGTCCATCGAGCGTGATGCCGGCTATCTTCCTCGCGGACCTCACTCGTGGGTGCGGAACCTGGCCAATGTCGGGGTTCGATACGGACTGGTGGCCGGATGGAAGAGCTGGACCGATGGAAGTCTCCCGGAGGTCCACTGCTACGCGGAGGTGTTCGAGCAGACTCGGGCGAATCATCCGAAGATGACCCAACAGCTGGGAGACGGAGCGTTCTCGATTCGGGCGCTCGTGGCCCTCACGGCCGAGCAGGGGGTGAGCTGTCGATTTCTGCCGAGACGCCGAGTGAATCTCCAGGCGTTTGGCGTGGCGGGGTGGAAGCCCTCGCTCTGGGGACTCGTGGTGAACCCACAGGGATGGCTGTCGGAGTATCATCTACGTTCGGTCTCGGAGGTGGTGTGGGGGGCGATGAAAGTCCGTCAGCCTCGAAAGATCCTCAAGCGACTCGAACGGCGACGGGAGACGGAGGCGACCCTGCGAGCGGTAACCTACAACCTGCGCCGTCTCGCCTATCTCCGCTGGACGGAGCCAGCCCTGCCCCAATTACCCAGGATGGCCGGGTGATACGGGAGAATCACACCGGTTTTGTCCCAAGCTCGGGGTCCGAAGAGACCTTATCTCGGGCGGTAGGTCCGGTCCTTGTGCGGCTGCTCATCGTAGACGACGACACTCGTGCCCGCCGGGCCCTGTCTAAGCTCCTCACAGAGCTGGGTCATACGGTCATAGTCGCGGCATCCCCGAGGGAGGCCTTCAACCGGCTCGAGGCAGAACCGTTCGATCTCATCTTTACGGAGCTCCTCACGCCGCAGATCGATGGAACAGAGGTTCTCAGGACAGTCCGTCGGCGTTGGCCAGAAACTCATGTCGTCATGCTCGCGGGATCCCGCAACGTCGATGCGGCGGTCGGTGCGATGCGATCGGGTGCCCTGGACTACATGCGGAAGCCCATCGGCGGGAAGCGGCTACACAGTGTGCTCGAGCGGGTCGAGCAGAGGCCCGCGCTCCCGGAGGAGGGCCCCGAGCCGGGCGTGATTGCGGAGGCCCGCCGCGGCCGCAGCGGCCGGCCTCTTCCGCGACCGAGGACACCCACTGCCCACGAGCTGGGGGAGGGGCGTCTCGGGCCTGGGGTCGTAAACAGCCGCGTTCAGAAGGTGCTGCGAATCGACGCGACGGGGGCCCCCCCGAACCTGCTCGGTCGGCTCCTTGTCGGGAGCTACATCACGGGCCAAGACCAGGTCCTCGTCACCGCTCGGGGCGGGCTCACCACCGCGCAGCGGAGGGAGATCCATAGGATGGTCGACCGGATCCTCGGAATGACCGTGGTGGGGGACAGCCCGGCGGTCGTTGAGATCCAGAACTTCGTCGACCCCGGCAAGTACGAGCTTCCCCGCCTACTGAATCGGGTCGTCCAGATGCTTCGGACCGAGCTCGAGGTCTGTCGCGCTGCCCTCACCGGGAGGGAGGCCCCGCAGCTCCAGACGATCGAGACGATCGAGGATGAGATTGACCGCTTCTATCTGCTGATGGTCCGGCAGCTCCTGCTGTCCTCCGACAGCCCCCGAATCGCCCGGAGCATCGATGTCGAGAGTCATCACTACCAGATCGGCTATCGTCTGGTGGCGAAGGTGCTCGAGGTCACAGGCGACCTGATTCACGGAATTGGAACCGAGCTCCAGGGGAACCTCCCCGGGCTGCGACGCTTGCCCCGGACCATGACTCATGAACTCGTGAGCCGGATGGAGCGGCTGGAGCTCCTCCTCACCCGCAGCATGGACGCGTTCGTTCGCCTGTCCGTGGTGGACGCGAACGCGACGCTGAACGTGATCGGCGACGCGATCCCGAAGGACGCCAACCTCGGACAGCTGATCGCGCGGCGTATTCTGAATCGTAAGGTCGCCGTCGCGGCTCAGCAAATCGTGCACAACATGGTCATGGCGCTCGAGATGCTGATCATCGTCAACGAGGTTACGATCAACCGGAGCGTGGAGCCGGAGACCGTGGCGCGTACAGGTAGCACGGTCCCAACGGGCGCACGCGGGTCACCGCATTTTCCGGGACTCTCCCACCCCGCGATCACCGGATCGACTGCCGCTCCCAGCCAGGATCCGGGATAGGGATGCTTACTCCTTCGCGGATGCAGATCGTCGGCGCGCGGTAACGAGGGCGTGGTGCCCTCCGCGCGATGGCGCACTGGCACCACGCGAGGCAGTCCCCACCGGAGGGGCCTCTCAGAAGAAGGGACGACCACGGTCTGAACGAGGGCACCCTACCCCTCGGTACTGTGGCCCTGACCGGTGGCGGTGGTCGGGGTGCTGAGGAGATGAAAAGGCTCGAACACCCGAATGCAAGGGCACCCCCGGGCCGGCCCCGGTCAACCGCGATTGACTGTTACTTGATAGCATACATGCCGGTAAGTCCCCCAGATGCCGAACCCTTCGGTGCTCGTCGTGGCTGAAACCCCCAGCCTTGCCCGATCCCTCGCCTGCCTCCTGGAGTCGGCAGAAATCGCGTCGGACACGGTCGCCGCGCTTGAGGGAGGAGAAGCAACGGCGGCGTCGACCGAGCGGGCGCGTCACCCCCTCATCATCGCAGCGAGCAGCGGGCCGTTCTGCGTGACCGCGCGACGATGGGTCCAAGGGGGATTCCCGGGGACGGAACTCATCGTGGTCGGATCGCGTGACCCGAACCTCCCTAAAGTCGCCCAGATTCGCCAGGTCGACCTGCCGTTACGGCCGGACGAGCTTCTCGGACTCGTGCGAGAACGACTCTCGTTCGCAAGGTCCCTGCCTTCTGACCGAAGCGGTGGACACGGTCGGCAGGACGGACGTGGTGACTCCGACGATTCATTTCCCATGTGATGCGACCGGTAGACAACGGTTCCGTTCAGCGTCCGGGGGCGAATCCTTACAACGCCCTTGGAAGGGGAGAAGGCCGAATGGTCCAAGTTCCCTGCACGAGGCCTGCCTGGGTGTTTGTCGCTCCAAAGGGGTCCTTGACCAGAGTATACGGGCTCGCCTGGGTCGTCCTAGAGTCGCCCGAAGGTTTCTCTATCGGGTCGGACGAGCTCAGTGCTCTCGCCAGCTGAACACGCGGGTCGCGAGCGCGAAGAAGACAACCGCCAGAACGAGCACGACGAGGAGGTCGATGTAGACCGCCGACGCGTTGTTGAAGACCATCGCGTTGCTGAGACCGTCGATGATGTAGTACAGCGGGAGGGCGTGGGCCACCGGCACGAGCCAGGACGGGAACAGCGAGACGGGGAAGAACGTCCCGGAAGAGGAACATCATCGGAAAGGTGATGATGTTCCCGAGGACCGCCGCGCTCTCGGGTGTGCTCGACACCGTGCCGGCGAGAAGGCCGATCGACACGAAGAGGATGGGACCCACGACCAGGAACGGGAGGGTCAACACTGTCAGGGTCACGTGGGCGTTGAACAGCACGCGGCCGATGAGGAGCATCAGCAGTGTGGAGGCGAAGGCGAGAAGGATGTACCACAGGATGGTCGCGGTCAGCCACTCCGAACGGGAGAGTGGGGTCAGGGACAACTGGCGAAAGAGTTTGTCCCGCTTCCAGGTCGAGCTGACGTTGACCATCGAGAACATCGGGCTCACGAGCACCGAGAATCCGATGAGGCCGGGTACCAGGTAATCGATGTAGTTGTAGATCTGGCTCCCGACGTCGAGGTTCACCGGAGTGACGACCACCGTCCCTCCAGCGAGGCGTAGGTTCACGCCGTTCGCGGCCCCCTGCACAGCACCCTGGACGATCCCCGCCTCGGAGGCCGAAGACGGGTTCGTGAAGACGAGGAGATCGACGGGAGTGCGGTTCGCGAGGTCGGCGGCAAATCCTTCCGGGATCACGAGACCGGCGCTCAGATCATTGTGAGCGAGGTAGGTCGAGAGATTGCCGACATCGGGGGAGACCATGGTGATCGAGACCGCCCCGGTCCCGTTCAGCGCCTGGAGAAAGGTTACGCTCGCCGGAGAGTTGTGGTCCAGGTTCTGGACCGTGAGGGGGACTTGACTGCTTCCCGAATTCGAAAAGACGGCCCCGAAGACCAGGATCAGGATGACTGGGAAGATCAGGGCGAAGAACAGGCCGAGTGGGTTTCGTATGTAACCCTTCGCGAACGCGGGAAAGTACGCCGCCACCCGCCGGAAGTTCACGGTCGCTCCATCGATGCGACCGACGACGAGAGCGACCCGTCTTCGAGCCGACCGACCATTTGGATGAACACGTCCTCGAGGGTGTCGGTCTGGGTGGAGAAGCTGTCCCATCGCAGGCCGCTCGATGCCACGGTCTCGAGAATCCGCAAGGCGTCCGCTTTCGATCCGAGCTCGACCTCGACTCCATCATCGTCGCGGGTCACCCGATGGCCGAGAGCCGCGAGCCGGTCCGCAAGGGCGGGTTCGCCGACGATCCGCAGCCGTTCGGGTCGGCCGTATCGAGCGATGATCTCGTTCGGTGATCCGGTCGCGATGGTGCGGCCCCTGTTGATGATCGCGATCCGGTCCGAGAGTTGCTGAGCCTCGTCGAGGTAGTGCGTGGTCAGAAAGACCGTCCGTCCATCTCCGCGCAGGCGTCGGATCACATCCCAGATCGATCGACGCGCCCGGGGATCGAGTCCGGTCGTGGGCTCATCCAAGAAACAGAGCTCAGGATCATTGACGAGGGCGAGGGCGACCCCGAGCTTCTGGTGCTGTCCTCCGGAGAGTACATCGTAGTGGTCGTCTGCCTTGTCCGACAGCTCGACGCGCGCGAGCAGTTCGTCGACGTCGGTCTTGATCGCGAAGAGGCTCGCGTAGAGTCTCACCGCCTCGCGGGGGGTGAGCTTCGGGAAGAAATGGAAGTCCTGGGGGATCACTCCAATTCGCGTCCGCAACTTGTCCATCTGAGTCCATGGGTCGAGTCCCAGCACTCGGACCTCCCCGCTCGAGCGGGGGCGCAGTCCCTCCAAGATCTCGACCGTAGTTGTCTTCCCGGCTCCGTTGGGGCCGAGAAAAGAGAAGACCTCACCCGCACGGACTTCGAAGTCAATCCCATCGACCGCCCGAAGTGACCCGTAGACCTTCACCAGACCGGAGACTTCGATGCTGTCGGTCACATCCCTCCTCCGGTCAACGGTAGACGGATGCGGCGGAGGGACGGGTGGTTCGGCTCACGGCGCGACAGGCGTAAGCTCGTGGCAACATAATGAAGACTGGACTTCGCAGAAAGGCTCCGTCCGCGGGGGGGAGCTCGGCTACGAGACGTACTTTCCGATGCCGTCACGAAGGGGTCGAAGGGTAGACTCGGGTTCAACTGTAAGAGGGGCCAATCCGCAGATGGTGCCCTCTCGGGCAGCCGTGACCGATCCTCCGGTGGGGTGGCCAATATAGGCCGGCCACCCTTCAGACGGACCCTTGAACTGAGAGGGAAAGGAATTCTATGGTGTCTACCAAATCGGCCCCGGCATCTTCCGAGCGAGAGATTCTTGTGACAGGGGCTACGGGGCAGCAAGGCGGAGCGGTGGCTCAGAGCCTCCTCAAGCGTGGATTCACTGTTCGCGGCCTCACTCGCAATCCTTCGAAGAGACCCGAAGGGCTGGACAGCCGGATCCAGTGGGTTCAGGGGGACTTACACGATGCCAGAAGCTTGGAATCCGCCCTTCGAGGGGCTCACGGCTTCTACATCGTCACGACCCCGTTTGCGGGAGGCTGGGGAAGGCCACCGGACATCGAGGGAGAGATTCGGGCTGGCACGGTGGCGCTCGAAACCGCGAAGCGAGCCAAGACCCCTCACGTGGTCCTCAGCACCATCCTGGGCGTCGGACAACAGACCGGGCCTACCGGAATCCCGCACTTTGACTCCAAGGTGAAGATCGAACAACTCGCACGCTCCCAGGGGCTTCCGATAACCTTCGTCCGACCGAGCTTCTTCATGGAGAACCTGCTCCAAGCATGGACCCTGCAAGCCTTTCGGGCTGGGGTCGTAAGCATGCCAGTGAAGCCGGACACTAAGATCCCGATGGTTACGGTGCGAGACGTCGGGGAGATCGTGGCCCGGGCGTTCGAGCAACCGAACCGCAGCATCGGCACCGGTGTGGACCTACAGGGCGATACGAAGACCTACCCAGAAGTCGTCGAGATGATCTCACGCCGGATGGGTATCCCGGCTCGGTTCGTGGAGATGTCGGACCAGGACGCGTTGCAGAGCCTCGGGGAGGAGATGCTACGGATGTACCGCGGGTTCGACCACGGTGGGTTCGGGATCGATATCGCTGCGCTGGAGCTTCAGTGGAACATTCGGATGACGCGCTTTGAGGATCTCTTGGCGGAGACCAAGCTTCCGACCCCGGATTGAATTCGGTCGCTTTCCTGACCGAGGCGCGTCGTCGTCGTCGTGACGTCCCCGCCTCCCATGCGCTCCTCGCGGGTCCCACGTTCTCAACACATTCTCGTCTCTAACGGGCAGAGACCTCTCATCCCCTCGAACACCAACGGGAGTTCTCCTGCGCAAGCTCACCATTGCACCCGTCTTCATCGGCGTCGGTTGCCTCGTCACGGTACGTTAGGGTCACCGCACTGGCGGCTGGCTCGTCGCGCTCCCCACCAACCCAGGCACCCGCAACTGCTCAGCCATCGGGGAGCTTAGGTAACCCCTCCGAGAGTCCGGCGAGGTATCGCCACTCGACTGGGAACAGAACCACCAGTCAGTGATGGGACCCGTCGACGCGCACGGGGCGGAAACGTGATCTCCTATATGCCGAGCTCTGCCGGGAGTCGGCCGCTCCTGATCGCCCTGAGGAACTCCGCGTGGTCCTGTTCGGTCTGGTCGGCGTACGTTTCGGCGAAGCGGGTGATTGCATCGTCGAATGCGCTCCCTGACCCGAGATAGCCGCTGATCTGGGCGGGGTCGCCGGTGCGCGCATGCGCCCGGGCGAGCGCCACCCCGCAGGCCTCTCCCTTTCCCATCAATCCTCTCGGGCTCAGGGTCCAAATATCGGTGGAGCCGCGCATGTCGCGTAACTGGCGCACGTAGAAATCCCGCGACCCGAGCGTGCTCCATCCCAGGAGGACATCGCTCGCTTCTTGGATGAGATGCTGGCCCACGACGACCCGTTCCGCATGGTTGCGGTAGGCGCTCGCGCCTAAGTACGACTCGAGCACCGACGCCTGGGCCTGCTTGAGCTGGAGGAACAGGGGGTCCCGAACGTCCTCGTCTCCCAAGAGCAGAAGGATCGAGCACGCGGTCCCCACGCTTCCTACCCCCACGACCTTCTGGGCAACATCGGCCAGATGGTAGCGCTCGAGAAGCATTCGCCGCTCGGTCGGCAAGCTATCGAGATAAGTCCGATAGAACTTGATCGAGGCGGCTACGTCGGCGTGATCCCTGTAGTGCACGATGAGCGGCGGGTCATCCCGGATCCGATATCGTCCGTTCACCGATTCCGCCAGTTTGGGGAATGCGTGGAACGCGGAATGATGCCGGGTCTTCGCCAACACCCGCCGAATGTCCCTGCGGCCGCGCGGCGGTACCTGCGTCGGGAGGCTCTCGAGGTCGAGGTGCGCGTACCAGATGTCAAGATAGCGCATCTGAGCGTACATCGCCATTGACCGGCGATACGAGTGCACGGCCGTCCGGGCGGCCTTGCGGCCGGCAGTCCACGGGAACCGGTTCTGCCTTCCCGCGAGAACGAGGCTGGTCGCCAGCCGTTTCACGTCCCACTCCCAAGGTCCGGGAAGCGTCTCATCGAAATCGTTCAGATCGAACACCCTATCTCGCTCGGGCGTCGCGAACGCTCCGAAGTTGGCGACGTGCGCGTCCCCGCATATCTGGACGCGCAGACCGGTCACCGGGGTCGAGGCTAGGTCGTTCGCCATCACACCGGAGGAGCCGCGCAGGAACGTGAACGCCGAGAGGGACATTCGACCGTAGCGGATCGGCAAGAGTCCCGCCAACCGGCTGCGGTCGGATCGCTGGAGAAGATCAATCGGGTCGGGCCGGTCCGCGGCGGGTTTCCAGGAGGCATGGCTCGAGCGGGGAACGCGTTGGCGGAGTGCCTTCCCGGCCGCGAAGCGCTGGGCTCGCGTAGCGAACCGGAGGACCCCTCGGAATGCCCCCTTCGCCATCGCCATTTCCGACCATTCCCTCCGGAAGGATGAGACGAGGATTGATACCCTCTCTTCCCCGGGATTCTCCCAGAGCTTCACGGTCTCGTCGGGGATGAGCCTTCTACGGTTCCTCGGGAGAACGCCTGGAACTGGCCTATATCTGGAATGTCGGGAGGTGGCATCGCAGGAGACTTCCGAACTGTCCCTCCGCGACCGACTGGGAATCCAGCAAGCCGCCCGCCGACGTCTGTCCTAAGCGTCGCTCTCAAAGGAGCCGAGACCTAGGTCGCGGAACGGCAGATCGGACGAAACCGGTCGATTGCGCGGGAGCAGGGAGCCACGACTCGTTCGAGGTCGCTCGAACTTCCCCCTAAGTTTCCCGGGGATGTGATCCGCGCGGGTCCATAGGCTATTGTCGTCGCGCTTAGGTCTCTATAGCGAGTGCGGTTGTGGGACGGGTCCGGATGGAGGGTCGCAAACTCCAACTGGCCGGAAAATCCACCTTTCTTATCTCGCTCCCGAAGCGCTGGGTTGTTGGAGCAGGATTGAAGGCTGGGGACACACTGCTCATCCAGAACGAGAGCGATGGGTCGACATCGGTGCGCTCACAACCGAACGAGCGAATTGCATCTCGACACAAGATCTTTGAGGAAACCGGCGACGATTCACGAGACCGTCTCCTGCGCAAGTTGATTGGTGCTTAGGTCTCCGGCTTCGGTATGATCGAGGTCCGGTTCGGCCCCTACCGCGACTCGCACGAGAGTTCTGCCGCCTCGTGATCGGTCCCGATATCATTGAAGAGACCAGGCCCGTCTCGTCATCCAGGACCTCTCGGACGTCACGGAGCTAAGCTCGGAGAAATGCCTGCGTCGCATGCAGCTCACCGTCCGGGCGATGTTAGAGGAAGCGATGCTTCCGTTCACGCGGCGATCTTCTGACCACAATTCGGGCAGAAGGCGAATTGCCCGAGCGCATAGACCCGACCACACCCCTTGCACGCAATCAGATTCGTGAGGGGGGCGGTGGGAGGTGACGCCCCGTAGGCCACGATCACTCCCTCCCGCTCGCGAATCGCGTCCCCGAGCTTGACGTAACCGATAAGGTAGAAGATTCCCGGGAGGATGCCCAGAAAGATCGAGAGTATCCCTATAACAAGGGTCGGCGTCTGAGCGCCTCGGTAGTCGTCCCGCTGGATTCGCTGATAACAGAGCGTGTAGGCGAAGTAGAGGAACACGATTACGAGGACGGCCACGCCCGCCGCTGCGGTCACCGCGACCCAGGCGTACGGGAACGGATGAAGGATCGAGAATCCGAAGAACCAAGCGATGCCCCCGAGTGCGAGCACTCCTCCGAGTATCTGGAGGATGAGGCCGATGAGTACGAGCGTCTCAGCGGTCCCGGCTGAGGGCGGCCGCGTTAGGGTCGCGGGGACGGTAGTTGGGGGACTGGGTTGGCCGAGCGACATGCAGGTGAGTACTTTCTGTGGAATGGATGATTCGTGCGTCAACCCAAGTTGACCTAGCCTCTTTCACGATTCGATGGAACTGCTCGGCCATCCGGTGGTCGATGTCGGGTCTCCGATAGCGTTGCGAGGTGTCACTAACCGACTTTGAACCGGGATGGGTCCATCGTCGACCACCCGCATACCACATCCCGGTCGCCGGGATTGGTCCCGAGACCGGTTGTCTCTAAGAATGGGGCTGGTTCCCTCGGTCAGGTTTCAGGGGTCCGCGCAAAGAAGATAGTCTCGCGCCCGAAGGAGTCGAGCCCGTCAAGCAGAACTGACGGAGGGAATATCCGCACTCCGCCGAGGTCAATGCCAGTGAGCGAGATGGCGAGCACGACCACCGATTCTTCGAGGGTGACCTCCCATCCAAATGAGAGGGACCTACCCTCTCGGGCACGCGTCGTGGCCTCGATCCTCGGGCCCGTAGCGTGGCTCAGTTTCACGCTACTCTACGTAGGGTTCTGGGCGCAGGGATTCACACTCTTTCAAAGCGTGATAGTGATTCTTGTCTCCGCCATCATCCTCGCGGGAGTGATGGGAGCTCTTTGGGTATCCTGGGGGATGCGCCGCCGTTCTTGGTACTGGGACCGGTAGAGCTCGCCTCACCGCTAAAGTTTCTAAGACTCGGAAATCCCCCAGCGGTCCCTCGCGCGTTCCTCGCGGTCCCGTCATTGGCGGCGCGCGCCATCCACCAACGTCCAGGAATTGCTGCCACGTCGACAACGGATGGGTCGTCCCCTCCCTTACCTCAGGGAGCGTTTGATGACCCAAAGTCTAAGGGTCCGCGAAGCCTCGATGTAACCATGGGTGTCGCCCCGTGGCGATTACACCCGCGACCGCGAGGCGTCCTCAGTGGCACCCTCACTTCAGTTCTACTCGTCGCGATTACTGCTTCCATCGCCGGTGTGACCACAGGTCTGACCGCCGCGTCGGCCACCAGCTTCAGGCCCGTCCACGACCCGGGAGCGCCCGTCGCCGCGCTAAGGGCCAGCATTTCGGAAGGTGACTCCTTCACCGGCAGCTGCGCGCCACCCTATCCCGTTACTGTGAGCCTATTCGGGAATGCCTCCGGGGGGGGTCACTCCCTACCGATTCATCTGGTACTTGGGGGCGAACACGTCGTTGGCATTCGATCAGAATATATCCCACACCTACCCGGCGTCATTGTCCATAAGTTAAGGGACCGTCCACCGTCGGCGGGCTGACCTTTCCACTCGAACCCTCATGCTTCATCCGGCCTCGGTGAGGTCTATGGGATGCCGCGGCATCTGTCGACTCCAGTGCAACCTGTTCCGTTCGAGCGTGGCCAAGTCGAGGAGGTGCTCACCCGCCTCCTTCCCTCCGAGAAGATCGAGCAGTTCGCTCGAGAGACCGGGTTCGTCGAGCGGGAGCGAAAGGTCCAGCCGGTCGCCTTCCTCTGGGTCCTCACCCTCCACTTCGGTACCCGCCTCACCCGCCGCCTCGCCGAGCTGAAGAAGGGCTACGACAAACGGGTGGGTCTCGCCACGATCACCTATCCCGGGTTCTACCTCCGCTTCACCCCCGAGCTCTCGAAGTTCCTCAAGAGATGCCTTGAGCACGCACTGGGTGAGCTCGCCCATGAACCCGGGCGCGAGCTCGACCCGAAGCTCGCCGCCTTTGAGGACATCTTCATCAAGGATTCCACGGTGGTCCGTCTCCACGCGAGCCTTGCCACCAAGTGGCCGGCCACCCGCGCTCGCACGGTCGCCGCTGGGGTCAAGGTCGACACGCTGGTGAGCGTGAGGGCGAACGGTCCGAAGACCGTGGCCTTGGTCGGCGAGCGGACACCCGAGGTGAAGCTGCTGCGGGTGGGTCCCTGGGTGAAGGGGCGGATCCTCCTCGCCGACCTCGGGTTCTATTCCCACCGGCTGTTCGTCAAGATCGTGGAGAACGGCGGGTCGTTCGTAAGCCGTGCCAAGGCCGGCGCAGACCCGCTGTTCGTGCGGTCCCTCCGGGTACATCGAGGACGAGCGATCGACCTCGAGGGGAAGCGACTGTCGGAGGTGTTGCCTCGTCTCAACCGAGGGGTCCTCGACGCCGAGGTCGAGCTCTCGTTCAAGCGCCGAGCCTACAATGGCCGTCGGGCCGGCGACACCGCGCGCTTCCGCCTCGTGGCGGTGTGGGACGAAGCGCATCGGGAGTACCACACTTACCTCACGAACATCGGTCCCGAGGTGCTGAGCGCGGAAGAGGTGGCGAGCCTCTACCGAATGCGCTGGGAGATCGAACTGACGTTCAAGGAACTGAAGAGCCAGTATGCCCTCGATGCGTTCCGCACGACGAACGCGAACATCGTCGAGGCGCTGATCTGGTCGGCGCTGCTGACCCTGGTCGCCAGTCGTCGGCTCTACAACCTCGTGCGGACGCGGGCTCCGCCCGAACTCAAGGCGCGGTACACTCCGATGATGTGGTCGATCGAGTTTCGGGAGGGGAGCAGCGCAGTGCTGGGCTGTCTGCTCGCCCACCTCGGCTACGAGGAGTTCACGGAGAAGGAGTGGCATGACGTCAACTACCGATTGACAGTGTGCGCGCTCACTTCGCACATCCGTCGACAACCGGTTCGAGAGAGTTGGTCGAGGTGAGGGGGCTTAACTTATGGGCAATGACCCGGCGTGGGGGACATACAACGTCACGCTCTCGGTCAACGACAGTAGCGGAACGAACGTTTCGGTGACCAAGTCAATCCTCGCGCCTCCTCCATCCGGCTGCCCGATTCCGGTCAACCCCCTCAACTCCCCGGCGCTCGTCGCCCTCTTGGTAGTCATCGGATTGGCTGTCGGGATACCGTCCGCCATCGTCCTCTTGGAGGTCTATCGACTGCGAAATGAAGGGCGACGCCGACCCTAAGTGTGGTGTAGCAAGACATCTTGCCGCCTGAATTGTCAGGACATATTGCCGCCCCCCGGAGTGGGTGGCATTGGTAAAGGAAGACGTTCGTCTCCGACTACACGCCGTCAAGCAGCATCTCGAGAAGGGTGTCCGAACCGCGGAGATCTGTCAACTCTTCGGCATCTCCGAGAGGACGCTCCGCAACTGGTGTCGAAACTACCGAGAAGAAGGTGCAGAGGGTCTTCGGGACGAGTCCCGGCGTCCTCACCATAGCCCGAATCGGATCCACGGGAACCTCGTCAACCGCATCCTCCAGCTGCGGCGGAAACACCCCGCCTGGGGAGCGCTACGGATCCACGCCATCCTTCGACGGCGAGGGGTCCGGGTGAGCTGGGTCACCGTCCACCGCGTCCTGAAGCGTCATGGGTTCATGGTTCGGCCCGTCAAGAAACCGACGCCGTTCAAGCGATTTCAGCGCCGTCATGTGGACTCGCTGTGGCAAATGGACGTCTACGAGTTTCGAATCACCGGGGTACGGGGCAAGGTGTACGTCCACACCATCCTGGACGATCGTTCTCGGTTCCTCGTGATGGCTCGAGCGTACCGTCGGGAGAGGGCCCAGGAGGCTACAAACAACCTCTGGTGGGCGTTGAAGAGTGGACGCCGACCCAAGGCCCTCTACGTGGACAACGGGAGCTGCTTCATCTCGAAGGAGTTTCGCGAGTACTGCGCGGCCCGAGGTATCTCGGTGATCTACGGAAGGCCGTACAACCCTCGAGGACGAGGGAAACTCGAGCGGTTCCACGGCATCCTGGCGCAGGAACTCGTGGGACGGGTGCACTTCCGTTCCCTCAGTCACTTCCGTCGAGAGCTCTACGGCTGGCGAGGGAAGTACAACCGGAGTCGGCTACACGGCGGAATCGGCTGGGCGACGCCGCACGAAGCCTACAACGACCCCAAGTTGATGAGCAGGAACCGGATCAGGAGGTGCTGAGGACGGCAAGATCTCCTGACAGTTCAACCGGCAACATGTCCTGACATACTACACCTAAGTCAATGTTGCCGTACCGATGAACTGACCGTTAGGGGTGCGTTCTCAACGCTTGGTTACCCACATCGGCATCAAGGTCCATCTCGGAGGCCAATGGCGCCTGGCGTGGGGGCCTGACCGTTACTCTGAGGACCAACGGCGAGACGATCATAGCTGGCCCCGTGGTTGTTCAGGCCGCGTGGCATGGATCGCCAAGAAGAGTGCGTGATTTAGGAATACCGTCGGCCTCGGTCATTCGGGTTACTCCCGGCCACGCAGAGGCGTCAGATGTCACAAAGTAGATTGAGGCGGTCGATTTAGATGGTCTTGCGAGCTTTCAGGATGAGTCGTCGTGAGATGGACCAGATAAGAGCCACCTTGGAGGGCAACTCATGAAAGCAATTGTATGCGAAAAGTACGGACCACCAGAGGTTCTTCAACTCAGAGAGGTAGAGAAACCCACTGTCAAGGACAATGAAGTGCTGGTACGAGTTCATGCGGCTTCCGCTAATCCAGCGGACTGGCACTTGATGAGAGGGGCCCCGATCTTGGCCCGCCTGGCGGTCGGACTTCTGAAGCCCAAGGACACAAAGGTCGGCGCGGACGTGGCGGGGGAGGTTGAAGCGGTCGGCGGAAGCGTAACAGAGTTTCAGCCCGGTGCTGAGGTATTCGGTTTTTCCAACGGTAGTTTTGCCGAGTATGCAATTGCTCGTGAAGATAGGTTAGCACCGAAACCGTCCAACTTATCATTTGAGGCGGCCGCCGCCGTCCCTCTAGCGGCCCTCACCGCTCTGCAGGCCCTTCGCGACAAGGGACAGATTCAGCCCGGGAAGAAGGTCCTGATCAACGGTGCATCTGGGGGTGTGGGTACATTTGCGGTGCAAATCGCCAAATCGTTCGGCGCGAAAGTCACCGGCGTGTGCAGCACTCGGAATTTGGACATGGTACGCTCGATTGGCGCAGACCATGTCATTGATTACGCCCAGGAAGATTTCACCAAGAACGGGCAGCGCTACGACCTGATTCTTGACACGGTGGCCAATCATTCGGTTTCCGATTGTAAGCGTGCATTGAGTCCCCGCGGGATTTGTGTTGTTGTCGGATTCTCGACCATGGCTCATTTGGTCGCAGTGAAGTTTCGGAGCTCATGGGGGTCAAGGACCGGGAGCAAGAAGATCGGTCTCATGTTGATGAAACCAAACAAGAGAGATCTGGTTCTTGTGAGAGATGACGTGTACCCGTACTTTCGTACACCTAAGGGTAGGGTGTGGGGAGGGTTTCGCTGCTGGTCGTTCATGCTTCTTGTTCCTCCCAGTTTCGTTGTGCGAACTCTCGCGGCGTGAGATACCCGAGGGACGAGTGTGGTCGTTCCTCATTGTAATGACGGATCGAGTCGGCCAAGTGCCTCCGGGTCGCCAGGAAGCTCTCCGGCTCCCGAGTCCAGAGGTAGTCCTGCTTCAGGTGCCCGTGGAACGACTCTTGGAGCCCGTTGTCCTCCGGCCGTCGCTTGCGCGTCCATCGAAGATCCAGACCCAAGAGCTTCGTCCCCTCGCGGAATCGCTTCGCGATGAACTGGCTTCCCTGATCGGTCACGAGCACCGTGCCCGGTGCTTGCAAGGACCGAGGGAATCGACGAGCGATCGCGCCCTCCACCACGGTCAGCGCCTCTGCGGCCCCGCAGGTCGGGAAGAAGTCCCAATGGATCGCCTCGCGCGTGCACGCATCGAGGATCGCCATCAGCGGGCAGATCCCATGGTCGGTCGTGTCGACATCCGTGAGATCCGTGTACCAGCGCTCGTTGGGATGATCGGCGATCAGTCGGCCCGTCACCGGAAGCCGGGGCCGAGGGAAGTGGGCCGGACGTAGGAGTCCCTCGACTCGCATGAGCCGATGCACCCGCTTGCGGTTGACGGAGAACCCCTCGCGGCGGAGCATCGCCCAGACTCGTCGATGGCCGTAGGTCACGTGACGGAGAGCGACACGTCGGATGGCCGAGCGCACACGATCCTCGTCGAGTCGAGGTCGACGACCGGTCGATGTGCGGAGCTCGTAGTAGAGGCTCGGTCGGTGGTAGCCCACCCATCGAGCGGCTCGAGCCGTCGGGATCTGGTGAGCGCGGAGCGTCATGGCGAGCTGCCTCCGTCGTTTTTTCCCTCCGAGCTGCCCATGAGCTCCTCCTTGAACACCTGGAGCGCCACCGCCTGGTCGGCGATGAGTCTCTTCAGCCGAGCGATCTCCTGACGCTGATGCTGCGTAACGGAGCCTTGCTGACTGGCGAGATTGGCCTTCATCCCGTCGAGCGCCTGCTGCTTCCACTTGTAGAACGTCGCGGAGTAGAGGCCGTGAGCCCGACAGATCGCCTCGACGTTGGCATTCGGCTGCAATCCCTCGAGGACGACCCGAAGCTTCTCCTCCCCGGACCAGTTCTTTCGGGTGGTCATGCTGGGACCCTCACCGATAGCCAGGCAGGGTCGGCGTTTGTCGGTTCCGGCTCCCCCCGAACCCCCCTCAACCCCGACCAGGATGAGTGTACGATTCTACAGGGGTACGGACCAGAGAGCTTCTTGAGGCCGGCAAGGTGGTCCCAGTGATAGACAGACGGTACACCCTAAGTGAGGTCCCTGAGGCTCTCCGGTATCTTGAGGGAGGACACGCCCAAGGAAAAGTGGTCATCAATGTGGAACATGACCGCCAGCCCGTTTCGTGACAAGAGGTCTCGGAGTCGACCCGTCGAGCTGATTTCTAACGACGGCGGGATCCGCAAGGGGGATTGTCCGACGCGCTGGGCGCTTAGACGGTCGGCACGTGAGGGATTCGAGCTAAGAGGGAGTGTCGGCGGGGCCGACCGATGCCGAGGGAGATGGCGGGGGTTATCCCAGGTTGACGAAGTGCTCTTAGTCGTGGAAGTCAACCCAGAGGATCGAGCTGGAACACCATGGCCCCGGAAGGTGGCGCCCTAGCCCGCAGGTGGGAAAGCGGATGACCGAAGCGAACGAGGACCCGCCCGCCCTCCTGCGCGAGCTCGAGGAAATGGCGAGCGTGGATCGGCTCTCCCACGAGGAACTCGAGGCGCTGGCACGCCGCCGCAATTCTCCGCGCTCAGTGATCCTTGGACTGCGCACCTTCTACTTCCCGGAGCAACCCGACGGCCGGACTGAGGCGTGCGTGGGACTACCGTGCGCGATGCGGAGATCCGCGGTGGGCCTGGGTGAGCCGTCGGAGGAGTGCGCCCGGATCTCCTGTCTCGGATACTGCGCCCGTGCTCCTGTAGTCCGTCGCGCGGGTCACTACTTCGAACAATCACCGGACGGACTCAACGAGGTCCCGGAGAGCACGCTTGGATTCGTCGCCGCCCACCTGGAACACATCGCAGCCTACCGGGGCCGGGGGGATACTCGGCCCTGGAGCAGTTCCTCGCCGCCCCGGACCCGGAGGGGCTGATCCGGAAGATCGAGGGGGCTTCGGTGAGGGGCATGGGGGGGCCGGGTTCCCGGCGCATGTGAAATGGAAGGCGGTGCGGTCGAGCGCGGACCGTGTGCGCGTTCTCCTCGTGAATGCCCACGAAGGGGAACCGGCGACCTTCAAGGACCGTGAGATCCTGGAGCGCGAGCCGCATCGGCTCATCGAAGGGGCTCTACTCGCCGCGCTCGGCGTGGGCGCCGGGCGGGTGCTCATCGGGCTCAAGAGCGAGTACGAGAACGCCCGGTGCTCGCTCGAGGTTGCCCTCGACGAGTTCGAGCCGCTCTCCGAGCTCGCCTGGCCCGAGGGCACATTGCCGCCGATCGAGATCCATGCGGTTCCCGGACCGTACGTTACAGGAGAAGAGACGGCCCTCATGGAGGCGCTGGAAGGGCGGAGGAGCGAACCCCGCCTGCGTCCTCCGTTCCCGGCCGAGTTCGGTCTCAACGGCCGTCCGACGCTGGTCCAGAACGTCGAGACCCTCGCCGCCCTTCCGCGCCTTCTCGGTACCGGAACGATCCCCCCGGCCTCGGACAGCATCGAGAAGGTGTACTGCCTCACCGGAGACGTCGCCCGGCCCGGCGCATACCGGCACCCGCTCGGCATTCGCGTGGCGGAACTGATCGAGCAGGACGGCGGCTCGGTCCGCGAGACGCTGAAGGCGTTCCTGCCCGGCGGGCTCTCGGGCGGCCTCCTGCCGGCGTCGAAGCTCGATCTGCCGCTCGACTTCGAGTCCGTTCGGCGCGAGGGCGCCGGGCTAGGCACCGGCGCAATCGTCGTGATCGGGCGGGATCGATGCATCGTGGAGGTCCTCGAGAACATCGCCTTGTTCTTCGCGTCGGAATCCTGTGGGAAGTGCGTTCCCTGCCGGCTCGGCACGGCGAAGCTCGAGCAGCTCCTGCGCGCGTTGCGCGCCGGGCGCGCGAGCGGGTCGGAGCTCGAGGAAGGGTTGGTCGTCGCGCAGCTGCTCCAAGAGACCTCGATCTGCGCCCTCGGGCAGGTCGCAGGCAAGGCGCTGGTGGACGGGATGAAGCACTTTCCGGAGGAGATCCGGGCCCACACGCGCGGCGAGTGTCCGACGCTCCACCACCGGGAGGAGCCCCCCCCATGAGCGTTCGGCTCCGTTTGGACGGCCGGGAGGTCGAGTCCTCGGACGAAGAGACGATCCTCGATCTCGCCCGCCGAGTCGGCGTGGAGATCCCGACGCTCTGCGACTACCCATCGCACCCGAACGGCGTCTGCCGGATGTGCATGGTCGAGACGGATGTCTCCGGTCGCGCGGTGCCGGCCTGCGCCACCCGGGTACGGGCGGGCATGGAGGTCCGGACCGACACGCCGCACCTGCTTGGACTGAGGCGGGGATTGCTCTCCCTCCTCCTAGAACAGCACCGCCCCCACGAAGCACGGGTGCGCTGCCAGCTCGAGGGACTCGCTGATCGATACGGCGTCCCGTCGACCGGGACCCTCTCAAGGGTCGCTGTGCCGGATGACTCCCACCCCGCGATCATTTTCGACCCGTCGACGTGCATCCTTTGCCGACGCTGCCTGATCGCGTGCGACATGGAGCAGGTCAACGACGTGATCGGGCTCTCTGGCCACGGCGCCGCGACCCACATCGCTTTCGACCTCGGGGCGACGCTCAGCGCCTCCAGTTGCGCGAGCTGCGGGGCGTGCGTGGACGTCTGTCCGACCGGGGCGTTCCTGGAGAAGGAGTGGGCGCCGGCGGAGCGCACCGTGGTGACGACGTGTCCGTACTGCGGGGTCGGTTGCACGGTGGAGTACGGTCTCCTCGGTCGGAAGATCGTCTGGGCGCGCGGCGTGAAGGGCGGGACCGTCAACGACGGCAAGCTCTGCGTGAAGGGAAAGTTCGCCTTCCAGTACGAGACCAGCGCGGACCGGTTGCTCACCCCCCTGCTACGGCGCGATGGCGTCCCACGTGAACCGATCGGGACGCGGACGTTGGAGGAGGTCTTCCGCCCCGCCTCCTGGGAGGAGGCGCTCTCGCTTCTCGCCGATCGGATCCGCACAATCCGCGCGGAGCACGGTCCGACAGCCATCGCGGGGATCGCCTGCGACCGTTCGACGAACGAGGACATCTACACCTTCCAGAAGCTCATGCGGGTGGTCGCGGGGACCGACAACGTCGACCAGTCGGCGACGCTCTGCCACGCTCCCTCCGCCGCGATGCTGTCCTGGGCCACCGGGGCCGGGGCGGCGACGAACCCGGTCGCTGACCTCCAGCATGCCCGGACCATCCTACTCGTCGGCTCCAACACAGAGCGGGCGCACCCCGTCGTCGCGGCGAACGTCAAGCGGGCGGCCCGTCACGGAGCCCACCTGATCGTCGTGGACCCGAGACGGCTCGAGATCGGCCGCCTCGCGGAGATGTACCTCGCGCTTCGGCCGGGGACCGACGTGGTGCTGTTCTCCACGATGGCGAAGTGCATCCTCGACTCCGGCTGGGAGGACCGAACGTTCATCGAGGCCCGCACCGAAGGATTCGAGGCGTGGGCCGCGTCGCTAGAGCCGTTCACGCTCGAGTACGCTTCCAAGGTCACCGGGGTCCCGGCGAATCTCATCCGCCGGGCGAGCGAGACGTATGCGCGGGAGCGCCCGTCCTCGATCCTGTGGACCCTCGGAATCACGGAGCACGAGAACGGCTCGGACAACGTCTCCTCCCTCGTGAACCTCGCCCTTCTCACCGGGAACGTGGGTCGCCCCGGAAGCGGCCTTAACCCGCTCCGGGGCCAGAACAACGTCCAAGGCGGGGCGGACATGGGGAGCACGCCGGGCAGCCTGCCGGGGTACCAGTCGCTCTCCGACCCGGAGGTCCGCAAGAAGTTCGAGGCCCGCTGGGGTCGGTCTCTCCCGGTCGTGAAGGGCTGGAAGAGCACGGAGATGATTCCCCAGGCCCGAAGTGGCCAGATTCGGCTCCTGTACATCTCCGGGGAGAATTCGGTGCGCTCGCATCCCGACTCGGCGAGCGTGGCGGACGCCTTCCGGAAGCTCGACCTCCTGGTCGTGCAGGACCTCTACCTCACCGAGACGGCCGAGTACGCGGACATCGTGCTGCCCGCGGCCTCCTCCTTTGAGAAGACTGGCACCTTCACGAACATGGAGCGCCGCGTGCAGATGGTGCGACCGCTCTTCGCCCCGCCCGGGCAGGCGCGGGCGGACTGGGAAATCTACGCGGAGCTCGCGGACCGGCTCGGCTATCCGATGCGCTACGCCAACTCCGCCGAGATCATGTCGGAGATCTCGGACCTCCTCCCCTCCTACGCCGGCATCGGCCACGACCGGCTCGCGTCGCACGGGCTCCATTGGCCGATCCGCCGAGGGGAGCCGGAAGGAGAATCGATTCTCCACGTCCATGGGTTCGCCCGGGGCAAGGGGCGGTTCCGTCCGCTCTCCTGGACGGAGCACGGAGGGGACCTAGCCCGCGAGTACCCCTACCTCCTCGTGACCGGCCGGCAGCGGGAGCAGTACCACACCGGCACGATGACCCGGCGCTCGCCGATTGCCGAAACGCTCGCGGGAGGACCGGTGGTCGAAATGAACCCTGAGGACATGCTCCGGGACGGTCTGGCCCCCGGCGCCCGCGTCCGGGTGATCTCCCCCCAGGGTTCGGTGGAGGCCAATGTCGGTGCGAGCCCCGCCCTTCCTAGGGGCATGCTGTTCACCACCTTCCACTACTCCGAACTTCTGGTGAACCGGCTCACGCCGCCGACGCTCGACCCGATGACCAAGACGCCAGCGTACAAGGACGCGCGGGTCCGGCTCAGCCCGGGTCTCGTAGACGGAATATTGGCGGCTCGCCCCGGCCTCTCCCAGGGCCCATCGACATCGCTACCTATCCGGGTGCCCTTCGTCTCTCCGGGGAGGTGGCTAGCTGGATCTCACGGGGGTCGTGCTCGCCGGGGGCGACTCGAAGCGATTCGGCTCGGACAAGCTCCGCTTCCAGATCGACGGTCGCTCGATGCTCGCCCGCGTCGTCGACGTGATGCGTGAGGTCACGGACCGGGTCGTCGTCTCCGTGAGGGATCCCCGATTGGCCCGTTGGCTCGCCGAGGAGATTCCTCCCGGGGTGACCTGTCTCGTGGACCGGCCCGAGCTCGGAGGGGCGGGCCCGGGGGCGGGGATGCTGACGGCGCTCGACCGCCTAGACGCCGACGAGATCCTGTTCGCCCCGGGGGACATGCCGTGGCTCTCCCCCGAGGCGTTGCGCGAGCTCACGGGGCGGTCGAAGGCCAAGAGGGCGACCTCCGCCGCGCCGATATGGCCGGATGGGTGGACCGAGCCGCTCGTCCAATGGCAGCGCGTGGGGCCCTGGAGAGACAAGCTCGGTGCCCTGCCGACCCGCGGGCGTCGAGGGGGGATCCGGCCCACGGACCTGCTGAGGGGCGGGCGCGTCGTGCTCCTGTTCCCGGTGGCACTCCTCTCGAACGACCCCCGCTGCTTCTCCAACGTCAACGAGCCCGGGGAGCTCGGGGGCCGGTCGGTCTCGGATCGGGAGGGAGCCGGGTCTCTCCCGATCGTCCGCTCGGTCGAGGCGCGCCGGGCCTTCTGGGCAGCCGCGTCCGCCTCCGCCCTCGAGGAGGCCGCGGTGGCCTCCCGGTCGTTCGAGCAAGAGGCGCGCCTCCACGCTCAGAGGGGGATCGCCCATCTCGAGGCCCACGCGCTTGAGGACGCCTTGCGGTGCGCGCGCGAGGCCGGCCTCGCCACGCTCCTGCTCGAGGAGCGGCTAACCAAAGTGAAGCGGAGCATGCAGGCGGGGCGCCCGTCGGGTCGGCTCGCACCGGGTTAGGGATCCGTCGCCCCGGGAGGTCGTTCGACGCGAGCGACCCGGTTTCGGGTGCGTGGTTTGGGGGGCCCGTCGATGAGCTCGAGATGGCGGACCCCCTCCCGGCGCATGAGGTTCCCCACCAGCTCCCACAGATCCCCGGCCGGTGCGTGCGTCCCGTCGCTCCTCAGGGCGACCCGAACGGCGGGGGCCGCAACGGACCGATCGATCCTCGCGGCAATCGCGTCGGCCTCCTCAGGGTTTCGGACGACGAACCTTCGACCGGGGAACGGCCGCCCTCGGAACCCCTCGATGAGGAGCACGTCGACCGGAAGGACCTCGGAGAGCTCGGTCGGATCCCAGTCCGAGAACATGACGCACTCGTTGGAGGCGAACACGACGATATCGCTGCCGCTCCTCCGGAGGCGGTCTGTGTCCTTCCCCGCCACCTCGAGCGAATGATGCGAATGCTTCAGCACGGCGACGCGTAGCCCGCGGCGGCGAAAGCGGCGGATCGCCCCCTCGAGCGCCTTGGTCTTTCCCGAGCCGCTAGGGCCAACGACTTGAATCATCGCGGCCATGGGTCGGACGTCGATAGCCGCCACAGGGTCAAGAATGCTTGTCCGTCTCGAAGCGGCCCGCCGCATCATCGACCGGACTCGGCTGCGATCTCCTCGCGTCGTGGAGCGTGCGGTCGAGGAAGCGGTCGGGTGCCTCTCGGCCCGGGAGATCCGGGCACGCCGGGACCTCCCCGAGACGGACGTCTCCGCCATGGATGGCTTCGCCGTGCGGTCCTACCGAACCGACCGCTTTCGCCCCTATCTCCTCCGCGACCACGGTGACCCACACCCGCGGGCTGTCCGGCCGCTCCAGGAAGGGCAGGCCATCTCGATCGCCACGGGCGCGAGGCTACCCCCCGGAGCGGACGCAGTCGTTCGGGTCGAGGCCACACGCTCGGTGGGAGAGCTGCTTCGGGTCCAGGGGCCGGTCAAGCCGGGACAGGATGTCATGCTGCGGGGGGAATCGATCCGACGCACAGAAACAATCCTAGCCCGGGGGGAGCGCATCGGTCCCTACCACTACGGGGCCCTCCTCGCGGACGGCGTCCGGAGCCTCCCGGTCTACGACCTGCGGGTGGGCATCCTCCCGGTCGGGGACGAGATCCGCGGAACGGGCACGAGGGGACGTGGCACCGTCCCGGATTTCATCGGCCCCGTCATCGGCCGGCTGTTCGACTGCGCGAGCCTGCGAATCCTTCCCCCTGTGGGGGACGATGCGGTCCGGCTGCGAAGGGTGATCGCCCGGGAGATCCGGAGGTCGGAGCTACTAGTCACGATCGGGGGCGCCTCCGTGGGACGACGGGACGTCACGAAGAGCACTTTATCGGAGATGGGCGAGATCCTCTTCGAGGGGGTCCAGGTGAACGTGATCAAGCGCGGGGCGGTCGCCCTCGTCGAGGGGACCCCGGTGCTCGTGCTCCCCGGACAGATCGTGTCGGCGGTGACGAACGCCCACGAGCACGGCCTTCACCTCGTCGGGCGCATGGCGGGTCGCGAGCTCCGCCGCCTCGAACGCGCGAAGCTCTCCGAGGCGGTGACGGTCAACTACCGGATGGACAGCACCTACCTGTTCCGGCTGCACGACGGCCACGCGGATCCCCTCTCCTGGGGGGTCGCTCGCATGAGCGCCCTGCTCAATGCCAACGCCTTTGGCTTCCTCGAACGAGGGCGGCGATGGGCCGCTGGGGATGAGGTCGAGCTCCAGCGCCTGGAGCACGCGGGGACCGGCTGACCGGGGGCGATCCGGCCCCCTGTACCTGGCGGGAAGCTACTCTAGCCCCGCCGATGACATCACGATCATACTGACGACGGGGGAAGATAGTGGGGCATGGAGTTGCTTTCCAGCTCTATTGTGCCCGTTCCCTCAGCTCCCCGCACAATTCCGGCGGCGTTCTACATGGGGCGTGGGCCGGAGGTCCGGATGGAAACCCCGTGCAGTTGGTCGCTCAACTCGCCCGACACTGACGTCCACGCTCCTCCTTGCGGGAAAGTGGTCCGTTGCGCCCAGCCGTGTTCCGGCGCGGGAATCGGGTGGAATTACCGTTCGCCAGCGTTGGATCGCCGAGGCCGCCGCAACGATCGCCGGAATGTTCGCATTTAGTTACGGAAGGTGAGCGCGAACAGCCCGACCCGCGTACCGCTATCGACGCACCCAACGGCTGGTAGAATCTGTGCCTCAACATGAGCAAAGTGGCTCAGAGCGATGGCTCGGAGGTGGCGCGGGTCGAATCCGAGATGCACATCGCCCATGCGTTCGCGGAAGTCGTCGTGATCGTGCTGGGTCAGGTCGACCACCACGGCCGGCGCGCCCCGCCGGAGTACGCGCGCCGCGCCGGCGAAGAATAGTGCCGGATCGGGGCAATGGTGGAGGGCAAGCGTACTTAGTAAGCCGTGGAACGAGGGGGGCAGAGGTTGCACTTGCGCCGCTTCGTGCGCGCTGCCTTCCAAATCCTCCAATACTCCGAGAAAGGAAACGATCTCGGCGTGCTTAGCCCCGAGGGCCCGAAGCATAGCCGGGGTCGCGTCCATTGCGAACATCCGTGGTCTGAGGCCGTGTGAGCGCAGTCGGTCGGCCACACGCTTCGTGAAAAACCCACTGCCCGCGCCGGCATCGAGGACTTCCGGCTCCCGGGTCATGTCGCCCGAATGCAAGAGGGCCTCGCTGACGGTCTCGACGACCGCGGCAACGCCCGCTTCACCAAGGTGATCGAGGACGATCCGGTCGCGCTCCATTGCTTCCTTATCGGTAAAGTGGGCGACGTTGCGCCGAAGCTCCTCGGGACTGGCAACCCGCAACCGAGTGTACAATTGCTCGGGATCGACTCGAGCGAGGTAGTCCTTCACGGTCAGAGGAACAGTTTGGAGCGGGTTCACCCTAGCAAGCCTCCCGGTTTTGTCGCACGAACTACCCCCGCTACGACCCCAATCTCGGCTTGGGGCCGCAGGGAATCCAATGCAGCGTCTTCCCCGTGCACAGTCACTTCGATGGTTTCGAATCCGGCCGAGCGCAAGCGCTCCGCCACCTCATCGCGGGTAAGCGCCCCCGATGAGCAGGAGGCCCATCGCTCGGAGTCGTTCCTCAGTTCATCGGAGATAGGGTGCGTGGCCAGAACGTCCGCGACCGCGAGGCGTCCCCCCGGCCGCAGAACCCGGAACGCTTCGCGGTAGACCCGACCCTTATCCGGGACGAGGTTGATTACGCAGTTCGAAAGAACAACGTCGACGGAGGCGTCTGCTACCGGGATGTGTTCGATTTCCCCGAGGCGGAACTCGACGTTCGTCCTGCCGCTCGTGCGAGCCAGGTCGCGGGCGCGAGATATCATCTCGGGCGTCATGTCCACCCCGATCACTCGACCCGACGGACCGACCTTACTCGCGGCCAGGAAGCAGTCGACCCCCGCACCGCTGCCGAGGTCGAGTACCACCTCCCCCGGCCGGAGCGGCACGAGGTTCGAGGGATTCCCGCATCCCAGACCGAGGTTAGACCCTTCGGGGACGCTCGCCAGTTCAGAATCCGTGTAGCCCGCGGCACAACAACCGACTCCGACATCGTGGGGGGACGATTTGGAAGCGGAACACCCGGAGGTGGACCCGCTCCCCCCGCAACAACCGGCGCCTCCCTCATGGGCGAGGCTGCTGTACCGCGCACGGACCGACTGTCGGAGAATCCCCTCGTCTCCTTCAGGTCCGCTCATAGGGCCTTCGGGATCGCTCCGGGAATCAGCCGATAGTACATCCACTTCCCTCGGCGCCGGGCGCTAACGATTCCGGCGGAGGAGAGTACGGCCATGTGATGACTGACCGTCGCATGGGTAAGCCCCAGGGCGGCCTGGATTTCGCACGCGCAGAGCTCCCCTTCACGGCGGAGGACAGCCACCGCGGTCAGTCGTTGCTCGTCGGCAAGTGCGCGCGCGCGCACGAGGGTCACCGAGAACTGCCTTGTCTTCGCGACCTGCGCTCCCATCCCTTGGTACCGCAGCAGGCACGAGTCCCCATCCGAACCGGTCAGTCTTCCCAGCCTACCGACCAAGCCGGTCTCGAGCTTCGACGACGTCATCATGTCGATATAAGTCAACACAATATATGTAGATATCCATCGACATAACTCCCCGCGCGTTCCGTTCGGGCGCTTGCGGGACCGGGAATCGGTTCAGGCGCAAGAACACTCTATCAAAGGGCATGATTCGTACGGATAGGATCTCGAATCCGATTGGACCTTACGAAAGGGTCCCGTTATGTGGGTTCCGCCGCGCGGCCGATGACTGGGGGAGCGTTCTCCCGTGCTTGTCGGCTCACATGATTCGAGGTTAACTTGCTGCCCTCGCCGCACCCAGTTATTCGCGCTCTATGGCGCAGGAAGACGCTTCGCGGTCGAGGGCCCCAAGACCACTCGCTGCACACGTTTTCCAGCGGTCACCCGAGGGTGCCGCAGGACCCTTTCCGCAGTCGGCAGTCTTGGAGCGTCAGTCCGAAAGGGTTCATGATGCTTCGTAGGAGCTCAGGATCCTGGCCAGTTCCATCGTGATTCCTGTCGACCGCAACAACTTTCCGGGGGTCCGGTCCGTTGCCCTTCGAGGGCAACGTGGTCGAGCGCGGCCTGATCCTCCTCCTCGAAGCACCTCCCGAATCCCAACCCCTCACTTACGAGCAGCGACAGGAGCTCCTCCGTAAGCTCCGACGGTTGGAGGAACTCGAAGAGGAGAACCGACGCCTTCGCGAGGAACTCCGTCGCCTGAAGACCTCCGCCCCCTTCCTCGCGGCCTCGGGTCGCACCGCCGAGGCCGGCGGGATGCCCTCGAGCAAGACCTTCTACCGCCGTCCCTCCTCGGGGGGCCGGAAGCGCCCCAGCGGCGGGCAACCCGGCCATCAGGGCTTCGGCCGCCATCGGCCCGTCCCGAACGCTCCCTCCGTCCGGGTGGCGCTCGAACGATGCCCGGAGTGCGACACCCGGCTCGCTGACCCCTGCGACTCCTCGCATCGGACCATCACCGACCTTCCGCTCCCCTCGCTGATGGTCTTCGATCTCGAGGTGCTCCGCTATCGCTGCCCAGGCTGCCATCATCGGGTCCACGCCGACCCGCCGTTCCCACCGAACCAGCAGTTCGGTCCCGTCCTCGCCTCGTGGGTCGCCCACCAGCGGATGCTCGGCCTCAGTGTCGAGAAGGTCCGGACGAGCGCCCGGGAGAGCTTCGGTCTCGAGATCAGCGAAGCGTCCGTCCTGGCGCTGGAGGGGTGGGTGGCCGAGCGGCTGGGACCGACCTACGAGCGACTGAGGGCCGAGGTGAAGGAGGCGCCCGCGGTCTGCGCCGACGAGACCTCCTTCCGAATCTCGGGCAAGAACGGGTGGATGTGGGTCTACACCCACCTGGCGGCGACGGTCTACCAGATTGCCCCGACGCGAGGTCGGGCGGCGGTGCTGGAGGTATTGGGTGGATACGAGGGCACGGTCGAGCACGACGCGTGGGACCCGTACGACGCCATCGACACAGCGGACCATGCGTTGGATCCCGTGCACGTGAACCGGTGGTTGGAACGGGCGGAGATCCGTCATCGGATGGAGCCGAGGCCGCTGCTGGAGGAGCGGGCGCCGAAGTACACGAGCGCCGGGCATCCGCCGGAGGAGTTCCTGCGGTTTGTGGACGGGGTGCGGTCAATCTACCGCGAGGCGATCCTGATGGTGAAGGACCGCAAGCGGGTGCCGAACGGGGAGCGGAAGCGGGCGTATCGTCGTGCGGTCCAACGGATGACCGCCCTCCTCCGGGTCGAGTGGAAGGATTCTGACGCGCGGCGGATCGCGAAGGAGTTGCGTCGGCGACTCGGAATGTTGTTCACCTTCGTTCGGAAACCCGGGGTGCCGTGGAATAACAACTCCGCCGAGAATGCGATCCGTCAAGGGGTACTGATCCGCAAGATCAGCGGAGGGCGGCGCACGTGGGTCGGGGCGCAGGTCCTCGAGCGCCTGCTCACGGTCTATCGGACGTGCCGGAAGCAAGGGAGATCGTTCCGATCGTTCGTCCTGAACGCGCTGGCCGAAAGCCCGCTCCCAGGCGTGGGTCCACCGTCAGGCTGCCCACAAACGTGAGCTACTACGATGCTTCAACATTGCGAAGACCATCTTCACGAGCGCGTGGGCCCCCGCCACCGAGCCCTTGCCCTTTCCCCGGCGACGACTCACTCGTCGGGCCACTTTGGCCACTGTGCCTCGTGGCACCCGACGTCGGTGCTGCCAAGAGGCCTCAACCAGAAGCCAACGCAGCAATGCGACGCTGTCCTTCTTCAAGTGCCCATGATACTCCGACTCACCAGACTGGTGAGTGGTGGGCACGAGTCCCACGTACGAGCTCATCTTCTCGGCACTCGAGAAACGCTCGATTGGGCAGAGGAATGCGGCGAGCGCGAGTGAGATGACCTCTCCAACCCCAGGGATCGTACTGAGCAGTTGGGCCTCCTCCGACGAGGCCCAAGCCTCGTGGATCTTCTGGTCGAGCTGGCGGCAAGTCGTCTCGAGCGCGCTGAGGGCATCGAGACCGCGGTCGACCTCCGTGAGATGGAGGTCGCGGAGGGCCTCTCGCTTCCGTCGGTAGCTCAGGATCTGATCCTCGTACTCGAGTCCTCGACGAAGGAGGACGCTGTAGACATGATTCTTGATCGACACGGTCTCCCGCCGGTAGAACACCCGCTCACGGACGAGATTCCGGAGCGCACGAAGCTCAGGAGGAGGGGCGAACGATTCGGGAACGGAGTCCAATCGGAGCAGGGTGGCGAGGGCCTCGGAGTCGAGCTTATCCGTCTTCAGGCTGGCCTCGGCGATCAGACGCGTCCTGTACGGATTGGAGAGGACGACGGATGCTCCCGTAGCTCGGGCGGCGTCATAGAAATGCTCCCAGAGCGTGCACGCCTCGAGGACAACGTGCTTCTGACCGGGAAGCCGCTCTAGATATTGGGTCAGCTCGACATCGGAGGCGCCGAACCTCTCCTGGCTCACTCGAGAGCCCGCGGCATCGAACGCTGTAGCGGTCACGCTCTTTCGGTGGACGTCAAGCCCGACAAAGGTCTGTTCTCTCGGATTCTCCATGATGCGCCTCGAGATGGAGGACACGAGGCGCCTCTGATGGGCATTCCGCAGCGGCATCGGCGGAACCCATCATGTCCACATTCCTTGTCGCGGGGGTGGCTCGGCCGGTGGCAAGTGGGAGTCCGATTCGGATGGTCCTAGCTATCCCCTCCGTCCGGCCGTGGAAAGTGACTCTCAATCCAAGCTGTCATCGACCGAGAATACTCTGGGCTGATGGCATTCGGGGTCATCTTCCCCCCGATTGTGGGAGCATGCGTGGCCCCAGGAAGTCGGAGAATCGTGATATCCTTGTACCCGGAAACCCGTCGGGCGCGCATCCAGGCCTGCACGCTCGCTTCGATGGGAGTCCACTCGTCTCTCTCCCCGTAAAAGAGCAGAGTCGGCACGGCGATCTTCTCGAAGCTCGGGATGGGGTCGTAGTCCATGTCCTTCCAGTTCATTTCGGCCGGAAGCTTGGGCGGAACCCAGGCCTGTCGAAACCAAGGACGGTCCGAGCAGCGATCGATGACTCTCTGCGCCGAGGCCCTCGAAACGGTACCACGGATCGCCCCCTCGAAAGCATTCCGCACTTCGAGCAGGTGGGCCCGGTCCGTCGCCGAGAAGCCCGAGGCCCTCAGATGTTCGGCGGTCCCGTACCGCATCTGGGCCGCGGGGCTGACCCCGGTGCACGCGATCAGGATGAGAAAACCGACCTGAGCCGATCGGCTTGCCCCCAGCGTAGCCGCCCAGGCCCCTTGGCTCCAACCCCAGAACCCGACCGGCAGGTCCGAACGCGGCAGGTGGGATGCGAGAGCGTCGAGGGCCTCCAGGCCGTCCGCGGCCTGGTCTTCGAGGGGGACGTCCTGCCCGGTGACCGACGGGCGCCGGTCGAACCGAAGGACCGCAACGCCGCTGGGCGGCAGGATGCGGCACAGATGCCGAAAGAGGAGTTGATCCTTCGAAGGGTCGCTGGCGGGATGGAGAGGGACGACACCGCCACGCGCGGACCGTGACGGCATGGTCAAGAAGGCTCGGAACCTTCTCGAACTGCCGGGCACGACAATCTGCCGAGCCTTCATCCGCCTTCCTCAGTCCCCATCTTCCGTTGAGTCACAGGGCTGGCGTGTTTCCGGCAGGGAGGACAGCACGGGAGTTCGGCTGAGCAGCCCTCCGGAAACCGGTAGGTTATCCACCTTCAGCCCCGAGAGTTCAGAGGAAGGTATGCCCGATCTCGACCGTTGCGTCCATCTCGGTGCTCGTACGGCCCAACAGGAGTCGCGCAATGAAGCTCGCCGGCGGGCGACCGGGCCACGTGTGCCCAGCTGCCCGAAACGTCCAGAGATCGACTTGGCCGGCAACCCCCTCGCCCCATGTGGCCCGCGTCAACGACGGTGTAAGCTTGGCTTCCACGGGCGTGGTCGGTAAGCTACACTACTTTGGCGGAATTTGAGCCTGCCCTCTGATCCGCGCTGCCTCGGTTCCGCTGGACCTTGGGTCTAAAGACCGGCCACCGATCATCCAGTCGGCATGGCCCGCCGCCTGCCCACCGGGAAGAGCCCCAGCCTCTCTCGACTTCAGCGTCACATCCAGCAGATTGGCATTGGCGGTCCGTTCCGCGACACCCCCCGCGATCGCCGACGGCGGGCTCGCGCCCTCGAGTACACCCTCGGGCTCCTCCTCCCCGGCGAGAGGAAGAGCATGCAGCCCTCGGCGCTCCGTATCCCGGACGCCCAATATGAGGCGATCCAGCACTTCATCACCGATTCGCCCTGGGACTGGCACGAGAGTCAGGCGCGCCTGATCGACCTCATGACGAAGGAGGCGAGCGGTGCCGAAGGTCTCCTCGTCATCGATGATGTGCCCCTCGTCAAGCAAGGGACCAAGAGCCCAGGGGTGCACCGCCAGTACTGCGGTATGAGTGGGGGCGTAGGGAATTGCCAGGCGCTGGTCGATGCGGTCTACCTGCTACCGGGGGACGGTCTCCATCGGGAGACTCTCGGCTGGTGCTTCGGGATCGATCTCTACCTCCCGAAGGCCTGGGTCGAGGACGCGGATCGCTGTCGAGAAGCTGGTATCCCTCTTCCGGTGACGTTCCGAGAAAAGTGGCGAATCGCCCTCGAGGAAGTGGAGAAAGCCCGGCGTCACGGACTCCCGCATCGAGCGACGGTCGCCGACTGCGGCTACGGCGATGCCCAGGAGTTTCGAGCGCAACTGCGCGCCTGGAACGAGCCGTATGTGATGGAGGTGACCTCGAGCGAGGCCCGTGTCGTTTCCCTGGGGGTACCCGTACACCCTGCGGGCGACCACCTCCCCGGTCGGAAGGGCCACCGACGGTTGGGGCGGCCGCACATCCCTGATGGAGTAGGTACCGTGAGCGCCGTCTCCATGGCCGAGGGAGCCCGGGGTTGGACAACGGTTCGCTGGGGCGAGGGGACGAAGGGTCCCCTCGAAGGTCGCTTCATCCGGAGGAAGGTTCGAGTGTGTCGGGGGGACCGGGTGCCCACCGACGAGGTGGCGTGGCTGTTGCTGGAAGCCACCCCCGACGGGCCTCGATCATGGATCTGCTGGGGCCTTGAGAAAGCGAACCTCGAGGATCTGGCGGCGATCGCCCACCGTCGATTCCTTATCGAGCGATTCCACGAGGAGGTGAAGATGGAACTCGGGCTCGATCACTTCGAGGGACGGCGCTGGCGGGGGCTGAACCACCACCTGACGCTCGTGTTGATCGCGCACACGTTCCTCGTCCGTGAGCAGGTCCGGGTTTCAATCACGGGCGCGGAGGAGCGAGGGGCTGCGGAAGAGGCAGAGCAGCCGCTACCGACGCTCGCCGAGATGCGCCGACGGGTGATCTTCGAGGTGGCGTGGGCGCTGGTGTCGCGAGCCGTGCTCTCTCGTCGAAAGGAGGAGCGGGTGGGTTGGGGGAAGGCGATTGCCCGGTACTGGGCCGGAGCGGGGTAGACGCGGATCGAACGAGTCACCCGCCGCCCCGGCGAAGGATGGTGAGCGGGAACGCTACACGGGAGAGCGCGGCACGACAGAGAGCAGAGGCATCCGGACGGCCGTGACCTCCGGACGACCCGATACTCACCGTTACATGTTCCCTTACAATCACACGATGCGGGGTCGGCCCAAGATCCCGCCAAAGTAGTGGCTATTGGCCTTCGCCCAGGCAACGGCCGCTTCCACAACACTCTCTCGCCACCGTACATCAAACCCCCCTGCGTACGGGTTGATTCGGTCCCGCAGCCCATGGAACGCAAGAACCCGTACGGGAAGAGCAGGGGATTCAGATGGTGCGCGCAGCCCAGCCACGGCCGCGATTGCGGCGACGTCGACGGAGTGGCTGGCGGAGTAGTACGAGGCCATACGAGCGCCCGCCGACATTCCTGCGAGTTAGACCGACCGCCCGCGAATTCCGTACTCCTGCCGCAAGGCCGCGATGACGGCGTCCAAATACGGAGCATCGCGAGCATACTCCCAGACGTACCCTCGGTAACGCCCGGGGGTAGTACCCTGTGGGAAGGCAACCGTAGCTCGACCTTCACCCGCGAACTGCGCGAATCCGGAGAGCCGAGCTTGCTCGAGAGCGCTCGAGCCTCGACCGTGAAGGGCGAGAAGGAGCTTCGAGGGGGTTCCCGAAGGAGAGCTTACCCAGTATGGATGGGGCGTTCCGTAGACTTGGACGCTTCGCCGGTTAAGTGCAACCTGCATCGATCCGATTGACCACGGTGCGCGGGACGTCAAGGGGCGTAAAGTGGGTGCCGCGTAGGCCCCCAGGAGCCGCTCGGAGCTCTGCCCGGCTCGGGCGCGGTCTTCCCCCGCGGTGACTACGCATCGGGCCGCACGCTCAGTAACGGTCGGTTTCCCACCCTCTGTCAGCGACGCGACCGAGGAGCCCGACTCGCTCTCCGATTGGCTCGGCGGTGCATCCACGGGACGTATGAGATTCCGATGATGACTCCGTCCCTCGTCTGCAACCGGACCACCGTTTGCCCCCACGGATCAGTCCGAGGAGCATGCAGTAGAGTGTATCCTTTGGACTTGAGTTCGGAGGCCGCCTTGGTGACACTCACGGGACTGCCCACTTCGAACTCCACAAACATCTGAGGAACGGGGCGACCGGCCGGCCAGCGTTCCCTGCCAAAGCAGACCCGCGCTGCCTCCGCGAGGGGCCACACGCCGAAGTACTTACTACCCTCGAGCTTCTGGCTGAATAGAAAGTCGCTCCCTTCCGCGCCCTTCAAGGGCAAATCGAGCGCGTCCACGAAGAATCTTCGGCCTTCCGATCGACTACGGGTAATCACACCGATGCTGCCGATGAAGCGTATTTTCATGGGTCGCTTTCCGATGGGGAGGGGCCGCCCGTACCTAGACCCCATCCGAAAACCACTCCGTTCCAGGTGGGCCGGGTATTGGCTGGGCCATCGACTACCTCGGACCGTGTCTCTACCGGGCGCCTCGGCGCCCAGGGGGCGATGAGCCAGGAACGCGCTCAGCCATCACACACCCCTTCCCGCGGAGGGGGTTTTGAGCGGTAGGGAGGACTAAACCCAAGTGAACCCCAGCGCTCTAGCCCTTCTTGTGGCGTGGCGCACGAGCTGCCCCGCCGAATGCGGTGCTTCCGCTCTTGGGGATAGTTCCCAATCCTTCCAATCCAGCCCCACGGAAATCGGGTTCGCCGAGCGTCGAGTCGAATCACACCGGCATGGGTGGGTGGGCTAGTTCAGATGTTGAGGGAGAATCGACCGAATGGCTCGGATTCCCACTTGGCGCAGTGGGCTCTGCGTCATTTTTTCGAGGCCACGGCAGCCCTGTGTGGCGGAGGGGGGCAGCGCCGAACGGTTCAAATCCTAGCCCGTATCCGCCTTGAGACTGACGCGCTCGCATGTTGTCCAGCGACGAGCTCCGGAAGATCCCGTTGTTCACGAGCCTCTCCCCCAAAGAGCTCGACTACCTCGCGCGCACGGTGCCCGACATCCATGTCGAGCGTGGGGATTACGTGGCTCACGAGGGCGACTCGCCCTGCCTTGTCGTCGTGGTCGAGGGCGAGCTTGAGGTGACCAAGATAATCGGCGGTGAGGAACGCGTTCTAGGGGACCGGGTGCCGGGCGAATTGTACGGCGAGCCGACGGTCGTGCTGAATGTCCCGTGCCTGGCGAGTCTGCGCGCCGTCCAGACCTCCCGAGTGATCCGAATCGAACCCCGGGTGTTCCACACCCTCGCTGCAGCCGCTCCCGAGGTCGCTGCGACGGTCGCACGCGAAGCCCTGGGACGGGTTGGAGGGCTTCAGGACCTTGCCCAGGCGCCGGCCCCCGTCGGCGTGCGGCTGATCGGGCCGAACTGGCTCCCCTCGGTCTACGCCCTACGCGACTTCCTGCACCGCAACCAGGTCGACTTGGAATGGCTGGCACCGGAAGACCCGGCGGTGAAGGCTCTGCCACTCGGACCCGAGGGCTCCTCGGGCAAGTATCCCCTCGCGCTGCTGCCCGACGGGACAGTCCTGGTCGACCCCCCCTTCCGAGAGATTGCCCAACGAGTCGGCTTGTCGGTCACTCCGAAACAGTCGTCGTACGAGATCGTCATCGTCGGCAGCGGTCCGGCGGGCCTCTCCGCCGCCGTGTACGGTGCGGCGGACGGTAACAGCACGCTGCTCATCGAGCGGTACGCTCCCGGAGGACAGGCGGGTACCTCCTCCCGCATCGAGAACTACCTCGGGTTCCCCGTTGGCGTGTCGGGAGACGAACTCGCCGCCCGGGCCCTCCGCCAGGCGCGCCGGCTCGGTGCGGAGATTGTGGTCACCCGCTCGGTGGAGCGGATCGACGTGCGCTCGAAGTCGCTCACCTTGGACGGCGGCGACGTCGTGCGCGCAGGAACCATCATCCTGGCAATGGGAGTCACCTGGCGTCGACTCTCGATCAAGGGTCTCGACCGTCTCACCGGGCGAGGTGTCTACTACGGAGCCGTCCGCACCGCCGCCGGGGCGATGGAAGGGCGTGACGTATTCCTCATCGGTACAGGCAACTCGGCGGGTCAGGCCGCGGTCTTCTTCTCGAGCTACGCACGCTCGGTCACGCTCGTGGTGCGCGGGGACGACCTCGAAAAGTCGATGTCACATTACTTGATCCTTCAGCTCCAAGCGAAATCCAACATCCGGTTCGAGCTCCGCTCGGAGGTCGTCGCGGTTCAGGGTAGCGACCGTCTCGAAGGGCTCGACATCGCGAATCGTGCGACGGGGACGACCCGGAGGGTGGACGCCGCGGGACTGTTCATCTTCATCGGTGCCGACGCAGCCACGGACTGGCTACCTACCGAGATTGCCCGGGACGCCCGAGGCTACGTGCTGACCGGGCCCGACGCCGCGGCCACCGGGCGATGGACCGGGACGCGACCACCCTCCCTTCTCGAGACCACCGTACCGGGTGTGTTTGCGGCCGGAGACGTTCGTTCGAGCATGGTCAAGCGGGCAGCGGCGGCCGTGGGCGACGGGGGCCTGGCAAGTTCGTTCGCAGACCAGTATCTGCAGGAGCTCCAACGTCCGTGAACGGCGAGACCCGGGTACTCAAGAACGTGGATCGCTCTACGTTCGCGTGCTTTGGGCAAGGAGTTCCTGAATGCCGAAGGAGCCCGTCCACCGAATGCTGGTCCAAGTCAGCCGGGATGACGTCGAAGGAATGAATCTCGCTCTCAACAATCTGCTGGCCGGCAGCCGGTTGTTCGGCAGCAAGGGAGAGAGGTTTCAGGCGGAGCTCGTCACCTTCGGGCCGGGGATCACGATGCTGCGCGAGGACAAGTCACCCGTAAAGGATCGGATCGAAAGCGCCCGGAAAGCGATACCCAATCTGGTTCTCAGCATGTGCGGGAATGCCAAGGCCGCTGCGGAAGAGCGCGAGGGCCATTCGATCACCCCGCTCCCCGGCGTCGGCGTTGTTCCGTCCGGAGTGGTCCGCGTGATGGAGTTGCAAGAGCAGGGTTGGACATACATACGCCCCTGACCACGATCGAATCGTCCCACCCGCGGGCAGACGCCGAACTTGCCGGACGCTCCTTCGCCAAAAGGTGTCGGAGGGGGGATTTGAACCCCCGACCCCAGGATCTCTCCCAAGGCGCCATCGGCGCCCCGCTATGAGTCCCGTGCTCTACCAGGCTGAGCCACTCCGACGAGGTTCGACCGGGATGCGCGATCCATGGCGGCGCCCGCGCTCCGCCTACGCCGCCGGTGTCTCGACTTCGGGGGCGGTACTCGCCGCCTCCGGGGGGACCGGCTCGCTCATTTCGGAGGACGGGAGCTCATCGACGATCGTTCCGAGCACGATCGATCGACGGATCTCGATCTTCTTTAGCGGGTAGAGCGACTTCACCCCGTGGGCCAATAGCTTGGTCAGGTCCCCGTTGAGGATCTCTCGAACGAACTCGACGGCCGACCGTTGCTTGGCCTCTTCCTCGAGGAGCGAGCGGAGTTTATGTCGTAGCTCGGCGCGCAGGCGGGCCTGGAGCCGCTGCTCGCCCACGGCGACCGGCTTGAGCACCATCTGAACGGCGTCCCGGGTCGTGACCGGGATGGAGAGGTCGATCTTCGAGCGTTTGCGACGAGCGAGGCGTCGCACGTAATCGCTGGTCAGCTCGTGCCCGATGAACCGGCTCTGGGCGATGTTGTCAGCGCCCACCCGCTCGATCTGGAAGCGGAGCTTGATGTGGCTCTTGGCGACGTCCGATCCACCCGAGACCTCCTCGAGGGTCGTCTCTAGCGTGCGGCCGATGATCTGCTCGGGCTCGTTCGCCGCGGTCTCCCCGAGCAACGCGTGCTGGAAGAGTCCGGGGGCCTGGACCTTGTACCAGACCTTCGCCCGCCACTTGTCCTTGACCGTGCGGGCGGTCGTGGACTTGCGAGCCGGAGTCTCCTTCTCTGCCATCGTCGGGGGGTCGGCACGCGGGGTTCCTTACTTAACTATGACGTAATCGGCCCTGCAGCGACCATGGAGGAGCCCCTATCGGCTTCTTGATGGACCCGAACGCCGGGGGACCGGTCGCTCGAGGAGGACCACTTCGAACCCGTTCGCCACGACGGTGGAACGGACCGGGCGGAAGCCCAAAGAGATGTAGTACCGCCTCAGGCCGGCGTGGGACGAATGGCAATCCAGGCGAAGGAAGGCCCGTCCTTCGGCACGGACGCGTACCAACGCCCACTCGATGATCTTACGACCTAGGCCCTGCCCCGCAGCAGAGCGGCGAACGGCGAGGCGGTGGAGGTAGCCAGCGTCCGGCGCGACCTGACCCCAGAAGCTGGGGTCGCTCCATCGAAAGGTGAACGTGGCGACGGCCGCGTTCTCTCGGTAGATGAGGTGTACCTCTCCTCGTGTAAGACTAGGGAGGACCCACTCGGGCGGAAACGGGATCTGCCAGAGGTCCTCGACCCCCCTCGCCTTAGCCCATTCCGCCGCCTCGGTCAGGATTGAGACCACCGTCGGGAGATCGTCGGGGCTGGCTCGGACGATCCGGATGCCTTGGGGTTCGCTGGAAGCGGACATCGTCCGGGCTAGTGCCAACGCCAACCGAACCGCCGCCACGCCGTCGAGTTCGGCCGTTCGGGGAGACATCCATGCTTCATCGTGCCATGACGGTTACGTTCTCGCTTGATTCTCGTCGGTCCATGGCTTGGGTTGTGGGCGTTCCTCGACTCGGGCAAAGTAGATATCCCGACCCCAGTTCCGCGCACCATGGCGGCTACCCAGAGACCGGGGGAGAGCCCACCAGTCGGTACCCGATCGACCGCCGCCCAGATGAAGCAGGCCGGCGTTCGGTCGTTGAGCCCGGCCGAGCGGCTGCGGGAGCGAATCCTCCAGCGGTTGGCCGCTGCGAGCCGAGCCGGGACGACACGGGGCGAGGCGCTCGCGAGCCTGTACCCACATACGGTCCTCTCACCTCAGACCTACGATGATCTGACCGTGGCGCTCCTCTCGGGCGCGCACGCCCTCTTTTTCGGACCTTCCGGGGCCGGCAAGACCTCCCTCGCTAGGGACATCTGGGAGCTCTTCCCGAAGGAGGTCTGGGTGGTCGAGGGATGTCCGGTCCTCGACAACCCCCTCAACATGATCGATATCGCTGGCGCCGAGCGCTTTCCCCCCTGCCCGATATGCCAGCGAAGGTTCGCCCCGGGCAACGACACGGCCCGGTTCGATCCGGCCCAGGTGGACCCGAAGCAGGTACCGGCCGTACTCGTCCGACTGCGGGAGGGCTACGGCTTCGCCCGTCTCCAAGGGAGCTCGGAGGTCTTCCCCGACCATCTGACGGGGAACATCAACCTGCGCAAGCTCGAGGAGATCGGCGACCCGATGAGCCCCCTCGTCCTCGAGCCGGGAAAGCTCTTGCAGGCGAACCGTGGACTGCTCCTCGTCGACGAGATCGGGAAGCTTCCGCTCGGCACGCAGAACGTGCTGTTGCAGGCCCTCCAGGAGGGAACGGTCACCCCGGCCAAGACGCGAGAGACCTTCCCTGCGGAGTTCGTCGCCGTGTGCACGTCCAATCTCTCCGACCTCGACAACATCAATGACCCGCTCTCGGACCGTCTCACCAGCCTTCACATCGGGTATAACCAACATCACGCCGACAACCGGCGGATCGTCGCGGTCGGCCGGACGGAGAATACCCCCGGCTACGTTCCCGAGGTCCTCGTCGATGCCGGCATTCGGGTCATCGAAGCCTGGCGGCTTCGCAATTCGGACGACAACCCGGATATTGGCGAGGTCGGGTCGAACCGCACCCTCCTCGACGTGGCGGCACGCACGAGCGCGGTCGCTCTGCTCGAGGACCGAACGATCCCCGGGCCGGACGACCTTCGGGGCGGGCTTCTCCACGCGATGCGCGGACGCATTCGGGCGCGCAGCGGAGAGTCGTTCCAACAGAACGAACGGCGCATTACCGAGTTTATCGCTCAGTACATGGACCCAGCGTTGAAGCGGAGCAGCGGGACATACTGGTGCCGGTTTTTCCGGGGACCTCTCAAGGAGAACACGGCGGAGGGCGAGGCGACGGTCTCCGAGGGGCGTCGACTGAAGGACGACCCGAAGCTCGCCGACCAGCTCGCGGGCGGCTCCGACCTCTTCCCGCGGTTCAAGGCCTTCGCCGCGTACGTTGCGGCGGTCGAGCACCCCCCCGAATCGGTGGGAACGGTAGCGGCGGCGCTCGAGGAGTTCCGGCTTCTCGAACGGTTCTCGCTCTTCTCCTGCCCGGAGGACGCCGACGACGACGCTCCCCTCTAACGGGCCGATCGTCCTGCCTGATTGCTCCCACTTCCCCGACGACGTCGTGTCGACGGACCTTCTGGACACGGTCGATACCACCCGCCTCGTTCGAGTGCTGGCGGAAGAGGGGGTTGATGCGGCCCGCGCTCTCGTGCGAGAGCAGGCCCACGAGGATGTCGAGCTTCAATCGCGACTGAACCACCTGCGCGAGCGCATCCGCCGGCAGGCGGAACGCGATATCCAGCGAAAAGCGGAGGGATACGACCGGGCCCTCGACCAGCTCTCGCTCGTCGAGCGACGTTCTCAGGAAGAGCTCGACCGGGAGATGGCCGAGCTCGAGGCCAAGCTCAAGCTGAGCCGCGCGCGTGGTCTCCAGTCGTTCCGGCTGCCTGAGCTTGGGCCGGAGGTGACCGCCGCCCTGCTCGTGCCCGACGCTTCGTGGAACCGCCCTCCCCCGCGCCCGACGCTCTGGCAGCGGCTGCGGGCGTGGTTCGCCCGGCTGTTCGCCCGCCTCTTCCGCCGGCGCACATCCACCGCGCCTAAGCCCGCGACGGGGCGCCGCGTCCCGATCGCGTCGCTCTCCGTGGATGGCCGGACGCTGGGTCCCTCGGCGTTGGGCGATGCGCTCGCCCAGCTATCGGCGGCCGACCAGCAGGAGCTCTCGGAGCGCGTGGGCGAGAGAATCCGAGCGAATGAGGCTGACCTTCGCCGCTCGGCCGAGGCGAAGCGCCGAGAAGCAGAAGCACAGCGTCGCCAACTCGAACGGGAGAAGGCCGCGGCGGAGGAGCGGGCCCGCTCTCAGCTCGACCGGCAGGCGCGCGAGGCGGAGGACCGACGGATCGACCGGGAGCTCAAGGAGCGCGGGTTGCTGGTCGAACGCGGGACCGACCTCGTCGTGACGTATGGTCTGGTCGAGCGGTTCGCCCGGCTCTTGCTCCAGGAGACGGAGCGAAGCGCCCCTACGGACGTCCGCTTTGCGATCCGCGGCGGCGCGGCTACGGGGGTCTACGAGAAGGCACGCTTGCGGCAGCCGGACGAGGTGGCCCGGATGGACGTCCCGAGCTCGCTCATCGCCGCGCGGATGGCCGGCTCCGGCACCTAGACGAATCCACGAGCTACATCTACCGGGAGGCGACCGGCGAGAGTGTCCACGTCGTCCTCGCGTTCGACCGCTCGGGCAGCATGGCCGAGAACCATAAGCTGGAGGCGGCCAAGAAGGCGCTGCTGGCGCTCTACGTCGCGGTCCGGCGAAAGTACCCGACCGCGGCGATCGACGTGCTCTCCTTCGAGAACGAGGTTCGCGTCCTCGACCTGGTCGAGCTGTGGAAGTGCACGCCGGGATCGTTCACGAACACGGCGGAGGTGTTGCGCGTGGCCCACCGCCTGCTCGACGCGTCGCGCGCGCACCGACGTGAGTTTATCCTCATCACGGACGGGCTGCCGGAAGCGTACACGGACCGCGAAGGCCACGTGCGCTCGGGCCAGCTGGACGCGGCGATGGACCATGCGCTCATCGAGGCCCGTGCGCTCTCCAAGGTCCGCTCGCTCCGGTTCTCGATGCTCCTGCTCAAATCGACGCATCCGGAGTACGAGACCGCGGCCCGAGCGATTGCGCGCACCATCGGCGGTGAGCTCATCGTTACCGACCCAGAGCATCTCGGGGTAGAGCTCCTCGTTCGCTGGGCGCACAGCGGAGAGACGATCGAGCGCCCGCTCCACGTTGCTCCATTGGTCCCAGCGCCCTCGACCTCGGCTCGGGCGAGCCGACGCCGGCGCGCCGACCGGCGCATGGGAGGCTGATGGTCCTCGCTCGCCTTCGATGGGCGACGTTCTGCCCGCGTCCTCGGCGGACCTTACGATGACCTCAACGCCGGCCGGCCCACCCTTAACGGAGGCGGGCCGTTCGGTGCTGGGGAACGGTGCGTTCGTTCGCCTCTGGTTGTCGGGCGCGATCGCGCTGAGCGGCTCGTACATCGGCCAGGTCGCTTTGGTCTACTATGTCTATGTCACGACGGGGTCGGCCGCGGACGTCGCCTACCTCTCGATCGCCGGGCTGGTCCCGAACCTGATCCTGTCGACCGTCTCCGGGGCGATCGCCGACCGGTTCGAGCGGCGTCGTGTGATGGCCCTCTCGGACGTCGTGCGGATGCTCAGCTGGGCGTCGATCGCCACGGTCGTTTTGCTTGTCGGCCTGCACCTGCCCATCATCGTCGTCGCGGTCGCGGTGGCCGCCGCCTTCACTTCGCTGTTCTACCCGGCCGAGCGGGCGTTGCTCCCCGAGATCGTGGAGGATTCGCAGATCGCTTCGGCGAACGCGATCCTGCTCTCCACGAACCAGATCGTGGGCTTCATCGCGTATGCGAGCGGAGGGCTCCTCGTCGCGACCGCCGGGGTCGTGGTCGGCCTGTACTACGACGCGCTCGCGTTCGGGATCTCCGCGCTCCTGGTCGTGTCGATCGTCATTCAACGTGCCCCGCTCCCCGAGACGAATGTCGCCCGCTCCGAGCCGTTCTGGGCTTCGGTTCGCGCGGGGTTCGTCTACCTGAGAAGGAACGTCGGCCTTCTCGAGCTCACGCTGAACGCCGCCTTCCTGAACTTCTTCATCAACGTCATCCTGACCTTCATTGTCGTCTACGTAGTCTCCGCGCTCGCGCTGGGCTCCTCCCTCTACGGCATCGTCCTCGGCGGCTTTTCGGCGGGCTCCGCCGTCGGTGCGGTTCTCGCGATGCGCACCCCCGGGGTGCATCGGATGGGGCTGGTCTGGACGCTCACCGGGCTCGCGACGGCCCTTCCGGTCGCTGCCCTAGTGCTATGGCCGGGTCCGATTGTCGCTATCGTGGCCCTGGTCGCCGTCGGGATCCTCACCGGCTATGGCGGCACCACCTGGCTCACGGGAGCTCAACTCATCGTCCCTCGAGCCATGCAGGGCCGTTACTTCGGGGTCGACCAGCTCGGGAGCATCGCGATACTGCCCGTCGCCCAGATCGTCGGGAGCGTCCTGATCTCCACGATCGGCATCCTACCCACGTACGGGATCATGGCGAGCGGTCTCGTCGTGACCGGGGCCGCGTCCCTCCTGCTGAAGGAGCTGCGCGAGCTCGGATATCGCCCGGGAACCGTGGGCCCGGGCTCCCGCTCGACCGAGCCCGGGTAGGGTCGGGCGAGACCGCCCCCTCGCCCCCCTCTCGGCCCACCGAAGGAGGCTCCGATTCAGATGAACCTTTATCACCAGGGCCGACGCTAGTGCGACGGTAGCGCCATGTCCAACAGTCGAGAGCAGTCGCAACTGAGGGAGCACCTCGTCCAGATCCGGCACGCGGTCCGCGGGATCGGCCACGATTTTTCGGTGGAGATCCAGAACCTCGACCGGAGGATCAGTCGCTTAAGCGACGCGACCGGGGCGGAGGCCGAACGCGCAGGCAACGACATTCGGCGCGACCTCTCTCGCCTCGGCGCCGACGTTGACCGAGAGATCCGTCGGATCCCCGGTCAGATCATAGACGCCGGAACGACGATCGGGTCCAAGACGAAGGAAGCCGCCGGGATGGCGCGGGATGCCGCGGTCTCCGCCGGCCACTCGGCTAAGACGGGAACCAGGAGCCTCTTGGCACGGGCCGCCGGGGTCAAGAAGCGGCCGATGCGCCCGTGGACCCCGCCTCCTCCCGATAACGACCCGAAGCGGTCGTTGTAGATCGGGCGGCCCGAAACCGCGCTCGCTCGTGTTGGACCCGTTGCCGCGCGACCTCGAGGTACGACCGATCGATGTCGAAGCCCGTGAAGGCCACTCCGACTCGCACCGCCGCGACCGCCGACGAGCCGATCCCCACGAACGGGTCGGCAAAGCGTCGTCCGCGCGTCCGGCCGTGAAGTCTCACGCACCATTCCGCGAGCTCCGCAGGGAAGGTGGCCGGATGAGGGCGATCCCGCGTCCGCTCCTGGATCGTGGGGTACGGGAGGAACCAGGTGTTCCCCCGACACCGTAACCCACCGGACGCCTGCTCCCACCGGGCGACGTTCGATCGGTCTTGGTAGGGAACACCGATCGCGAGTCGGTCGATCGGCACTCGGCCGCTGCGGGTGAAGTGGAAGACATACTCCTGGGCCCCGTGGACGAAACGGTCCGAGCCTACGGGACGGTAGTGACCGAGGGCGAGGTCGCGGTCGATCCGCGCGGCGCGCCCGATGAACCGTCGGTCGATCACGATCGACTTCACCCAGTGTAGCACGTTCTGGAGGGTGAACCGTTCGGCCATCGTCCGAGCGACGTCCCACGCGAACCACGGGTCGCGCGGCGGGCTCCCGAGGTTCAGGAAGAAGGACCCCTGCGGGCGGAGGACGGTGTCCACGCTCGCCGCGAGCTCGCTCATCCAGGCGAGGTAGTCGGCGCGGGGTCGCCGGTCACGGTAGTGGGCGTACGCCACGCCCCGGTTGTAGGGAGGAGAGGTCACGATCACGTCGACACTGGACGGAGGGAGCCGGTGAACCAGTCCCGCGACCCCATCTTCGTTCCACAGGGTGACCTCGCTCGGGCCATGCCTCCCGAGGCGCGCGAAGGGTCGGTCGGGTCGCCGTGGGGTCACGCGGGCCGTCCGGACTCGGGGGAAGGGGTCGTCTCGGCCGCGCGGCTTCGGGCCGCGGCGATGGTCCCATTCGGCTCGCGGGCATACGCGGATAGCCACCGGCACAGATCGAACGGCCCAACCTCCTCCGGTCCGAGCGTCGAGAGGAGCTCCAGGAGCTTCGAGCGGCGGTCGAGTTCCCGCTCCACCGGTCCGATCGCGGTTCCCCCTTCGTCCGCCAGTCGACGCAGGAGACGGGACTGCCCGGTGAACGTGAAGCGGTCCTCCGTCGCGTCCCACTCGAAGATTGGGCTCGTCACGAGCTCGTCGGTCTCCGGATCTCGGCCCGCGATCTCGGTGAGCGATTGGACCCGTCGCGCCGGAGCGCCCCCGACCACGACCTGACGCTGGAGGAGGACGAGCGGGAGCGCGGCGATGAGGGTCCTCGGGAGCCCGATCGGCGGGCTCTCCATCCGATGGACCAACGCCGAGACGCTTTCGGCGTGGAACGTGGCGAGGCAGGTCTTCCCGGTCGCCATCGCCTGGAAGACCGTGTACGCCTCTCGTCCCCGTACCTCCCCGACCGCGAGGTACTGAGGCCGCTGCCGAAGAGCCGCGGCGAGCAGGTCGAACATGTCGATCGCACCGTCGGACGTGGGGTCCGTGGCGGAGGCAGCGCCGGTGCCGAGGCGGGTGACGAGGGGGACCCAGTTCCCGTGGGGGAGGTTCAATTCGCGGGTGTCCTCGATGGAGACCACCTTCCGTTCGGAGGGAACGAATTGGAGGACCGCATTGAGAGTCGTGGTCTTCCCGCTCGCGGTCCCGCCGCAGACCATGAACGACTCCCCGGCCTCGATCGCGAGCCACAGGTAGGCCATGATCGCAGGGCTCGCCGTTCCGTGTCGCACGAGGTCGACCGGCGTAAGGGGGCGTTCGCTGAACCGTCGGATCGTGAACGTGGAGCCCCGGGTGGTGACCTGCCGGCCCAGACTGGCCTGCAGGCGGGCACCCCCGGGGAGGGTCGCCTCGAGGAGCGGGCTCGCAAGCGAAAGGTGCGCCCCCGCGCGCTGCGCGAGCCACGTCACATACCGGTCGAGCTCGCCCTCGTCCGGGAAACTGCGGTCCGTCGGAAGCGAGCCGAACCGACGATGGTGCACGTAGATGGGGATCCCCACCCCGTCACAGGATATGTCCTCGATCTCCGGGTCGGCCATCGCAACGTCGATGGGTCCGAAGCCGACCAGGTCTCGAACCAGGTAATAGAGCACGCGTCCCCGGGCGGCGGCGTCCAACGTGGACGGCGAAGCCTCCCAGAGGCGCGCGACCCGGCCGAGGAGGGCTTCCCGAATGGAGTCGTGATCGCTCGTCGGTGGGGAGGGAAAGGTCCCGTCGAAAAGTCGCTCCCGTAGCCTATCGACCTCGGCCCGCTCACTCCCGATGAGCGCAGGCTCGTCGATCGCGTAGCGGTCGCCCACGGGGTGGCCCCGGGAGAGCGGGACGATGAAACGAGCCCGTTCGGTGGCCGCCATCGCTCAGCCGGCTCCCCCGATGGGAGGTACGACGAACCGCATCACGATCCATCCGACCGCGAGCAGGACCGCCGCGTGGGGCAGGCCATCGATCCAGCGTCCTCGGTAGAGGAGGCCCGACACGAGGCCGTCGCCGACCCCGTGCACGAGCACGGCGACCGTGAGGGCGAGGAAGAGGCTCGTGACGACCGAGATCCCGACGAGGCCTCCGAACGAGAAAGTCCCCGAGGTTCCCGAAGCGAGGAGCATCTGAGGGAGGAAAACCGCGGCGAGGACGTAGATCGTCAGGAGGAATACGAAGAACGCGAGATAGACCACGGTCACGTACGTGGTCATCGCCGAGCGGCGACGCGTGTGGGCCAACTGCGTCGCGCGAGCGTCGTGCGCAACGCGGCGGAGGACGTCGGGATAGTTCCCTCCCGTCACCTGTGAGCGGATCACGATAGCAACGGCCTGGCGGACCAAAGGGGTGGGGATGCGCTCCGCGAACGCCTGGAGCGCATCGGTGACAGGGATTCCCCACGCGATCTGGGCTGCCATGCGGCGGATCTCGACGGTGAGGCCCCCGTACTGCCCGCGAGCGGCGGCCTCGATCGCCTCCGCGAGCGTGAGGCCGAAGCTTCCCGACTCCGCCACGTCCTCGAGGAACTCGGGGAGCCGGCGTTCGACCGCGTCCACCCGCCGGAGGTGAATGGTGCGCGCGATGCCGTAGGGTAACATCAGGGTCACCGCGCCGAGCACCAGGAAGTCCAGCGCGGGAGACCACCCACCTCCCTCGCTCGGTCCGAGCGGGGTTGTGAGGGTCCCGAACGCGTTCAGGAGCGCGACCGTCCACAGAGCGCTCGCCGCAACGAAGCTGGCGAGCAGGATACGGCGGTCGCTGCGTCGGGCGGCCCGCTCGTCGAGCACCGGCTGAGCCGTCGCGGCTCGTTTCGCGAGGGTCCAGCGAAGGCGAGGGGTGAGCGCGCTCACAGTCCCTCCCGATACGTTCGGAAGATCGCCGCGAAACCAATCTCAGCGGCCGGAATGATGACGAGCGCCGTCAGCCATACGAGGAGGACGAGCCCGCCCGAGGTGCCCTCGATCAGCGTGAACACCGTGAGCAGAACCAGAAGGAAGAGTGGAAAGGCGACCGCCACGGCGACGTACGCCTCCGCAAAGATGCCAAGCCGCTCCAACTGACCCTGGGCGAGGGCGGTTCCCTCTCGCTCGAACCGCTCGGCCTGCGCGAGGAAGTAGGGTCGAAGCTCGCCCCCGCTCTCCGCCGTCGTTACAACACCCTGCAGGAACTCCTGGAACCGCACCGACGGGCTACGGCGGGCCTCGGCGCGAAGCGCGCTCAGGATATCGACGCCGAGCCCGTCGCAGTCCCGGATGATCCACGCCGCCTCGGCCGCCACCTCCCCATAGAGGTCCTGGTCCGCCAGCTCCCGAAAGATGGTGTCGACCGGTACGTCCGCGCAGCTCAACGCCGCCACGAAGTTCATCGCCGGCCCGAGGGAGCGGTCGATCGCCCGACCGCGGTCGCCGGCCCGGGACGACGGAAGAAGAGAGAACGTGGCGTAGAACCCCGCGGTCCCCACCACAGCGATGGCTCCCGCCAAAAGGAGGAGCTCCCCGTTTCCGAGAGAGTTCCTGAGGAAGAACCCGAGGACGGCCGCGATGGCGATGAGGGCGGTCGCCGCGACGAACGTGGCGGCCATGCGGGTGGCTCGAAACTCCTCGGGAGTCACGCGCCAGTGAGCCCGAAGCAGGTCCTCGGCGAGCCGGGCGCCGGTCGCCCCGCTCAACCGGTGCCCGAACGTCGACCAGGCCCATCGTTCGAAGCCGGTGAGGCGCGGGTGGACTGGGCGAGCGACTCCGCCCTCGCCCACGAGGTGGGGGTGAGCGACGCTCATCGGCTCTCCCCGGTGGGAGGGCCGCCCGCCGGCCGGGCTGACCCGAGAACTAAGGTCGCGCGGAAGCGCTCGATGCGGTCTCGGATCGACCGGGGGTCCGTGAGGCCTTCGGCCTCCATGGCGCGAAGGCAGGCCACTCGCCCCTCGAGGTCCCGCTCGACGTCCCGGAGGGACGTGCCTCGTTGGGCCGCGACCCGGTCGACCAGGAGCGAGTGTCCCTGGTAGTGGAACACGTCCGTCGCCGCATCCCAGTCGAACGTCGGGCTCGTCACGATTTCCCCGCTCTCCGAGTCGAGGCTGGCGATCTCGACGAGCTGAGCGAGCTTGCGAACGACGCCGGTCGGCGTCTTCCGCTGCACCTCGATGAGGACCTCGCGAAGGGAACCAAAGAGCGCGCGCGGCACTCGGATGGGAGGGCTCTCGAGCCGCGCGACCATCGCACGGACGGAGTCGGCGTGCATCGTGGCGTACGTGGCGTGGCCCGTCGCCATCGCCTGGAACATCGTAACCGCCTCGGCCCCGCGGACCTCCCCCACTAGGATGTGGCTCGGTCTCTGGCGCAGCGCGGCGGTAAGCAGGTCGTACATGTCGACCTCGCCCGGCGCCTTGGCCCCGGTCCGTTGCGGTCCGCTTCCCGATCGGGTGGTCGACGGGACCCAATGTTCGTGGAGAAGGCTCAGCTCACGGGTGTCCTCGATCGAGACGATCTTGGCGGTACGAGGGATGAACAACGCGAGAGCGTTGAGCGTGCTGGTCTTGCCGGCACCCGGTCCTCCGCAGATGATGAGCGAGTCTCCCTGCTCGACCGCGAGCCAGAGGTGGGCGACGAGCTCCGCCGAGGCCGTGCCCGTTCGAATGAGGTCGAGGGGGGTGAAGGGCCGGTCCCGGAACCGTCGGATCGTGAACCCCGAGCCTCGGCTGGTGACCTCGTGCCCGTAGGTCGCTTGCACTCGGTGACCTTCGGGCGTCACGCCATCTAAGAGCGGGTGGGCCACGCTGATCGCTCGTCCGCAGCGCTGGGCCAAATGGACGACGAACCCGCGTAGGCTCTCCTCATCGGGGAACTGAACGTTGGTGCGGAGCGACTCGAATCGCGCGTGGTAGACGAAGACGGGTAGCCCATGGCCATCGCACGAAACGTCCTCAATCTCAGGGTCGTGTAGGATGGCATCGATCGGGCCTAGGCCAAAGGCGTCGCGGACACGGTAGTAGAGCACGCGCTCCCGGGACTCCGCCGAGAGGCGCGGGTAGTGAAGCCGGAGATAATCGAGAGCCGTTTCACGAAGCGAACGCTCCATCGCGGCCGGATCCCCTTCACGTGCTTGGGGAGCCAGGATGCCAGGAAGCGTGCGGTCGAGTTCCTTGAGCGCGTGCTCCTCCTCTCCATCGAGGGAAGGCTCCTTGACCCGGTAGTGGAGGGCTCCGACCGATGGGTCGAAGGCGAGCTGGATCGTCGCTCGGCCGGGGACGACCTCGAGAGGGTAGGCATCCAACGCGACGGGTGCAGGTCTCGCCTGCCCTAGGGCGGCTCTCAGCACAGGAGGCGGCGGGTCTCCGACCTCGAGCGCTGTCGTCGGGGTGCTCATCGGGTCCTGCTCCTACGCCCCGCCCGCTTCGAGCCCGACCGCGAGCGTGAGCCACGTGACCGCCGCGAACGTGACCGAGTTCATCGTCAACGTTACGACGCCGAACCCCGGAGTGCCGCTCGAGCACGTGCCCGGTGAGGCGACGGTGTAGTTCGCGCTGGGCACCCCCGACTCGGCCAAGGCACCCTCGAAGTAGGTCGCCCAGGCACACGCGTTAAGGCTACCCATGCGCACGGTCAGCGTGATGGGACCGAAGCCTTCGCCGGGCCCGGGCGCGCCGTGACTGGCGACGCCCGTGGTGGATTGTAGGGTGTCGGCGATCTGCTGGGTCCCCGGCGCACTCACGCCCGCGGTGGGGCCCGTCATGGAGACGATCGTGAAGGCGAGGGAGGTGTTCGTGCCCGACCGGTGGAGCGAGAACAGGGGTGCGAACACAAGACGTGCGGACGAGGAGGTGCCCGCCACGAAGACCGCCCCGTTCTCGAATCGGAGGGTCTCCGAGGGAATGTAGCGGTTCGGGAGCACCACCGAGAGCGCTCCCAGAGAGACGTTGGTGTCGTATGCGGCCGTTCCCCCGGCCCCGGGGGCAGCCGAAAGGTTGACGAAGGCCGGGACCGAATCCTGCTCGAACAGGAGCGATCCCTGGGTCGGCGAAGCGAGCACCGGGACGGCGCTCGAGGTCAACCCGATCGAGGTGAGGCCGGTGTGCGGGCTACCGAAGGCGTCCTGTAGGTCGATCGTCGCCTGCAGCTGGGCGAACGAAGCCTGCACCTGCTCCGACAGGACGCTCTCGTTCTGGGCCATCCAGACGGGGACGGCCTCGGTGAATACGAGCGTGAAGGCGATGAGAGCGATGAGGAGGACGAGCAGGGCGCCCACGACCGACGCAACTCCCCGGCGTCGCCGGCGGAATCCGTGCGTATCGTGTTCGGCTATGTTACCCCCCATCGGGCGGGACCGGCCCGGGCCATCCATCCCCGAGCAGGCAATCGACCCGGAGCCGGTTATAAATACGTGCGGCGGGACAGGAAGCCCGTCGCTCACGGGCGTCAACGTTTTGGAACGTCCCCCTTTCCGAGGGGTGCCACGGATGACGCTACGCGAGATCTCTCTCACGTTGCCGAACCGCCCCGGGGCCCTCGCGAGGGTAGCGCGGATCCTTGCCAAGGAGCGCATCAATCTCGCGGCGATCAGCGTCGATTCGACCCCCTCGCGGGGCCGGGTTCGGCTGATCGTAAGCGACCCCGACCGGGCGACGAGCCTGCTCTCAAGCCAGGGCTACACCGTCGAGGTGCGCGAGATGATCGCGGTCCACATGGAGGACCGCGCGGGCAGTTTCCTCAAAGTGCTCGAGGTGCTCGAGCGGGAGCACGTCAACATCCAGAGCGTCGCGATCCTCCTCACACGGGATAGCGGGCACGTCTTGGTCGCCCTCTCCGCCACGGACGTCGCGCTCGCGCGGCGGGTCCTCCACCGGGCCCGTTTCAGTAGCACGTCGGCCGAACGCCTGGTGTCCAACAGCGACCTGGTGGCGGCTTCTCCGAGAATCCCCTCGGAGAGCGTCGGGCTCCTGCTCTGAACGGAAAGTGGCCCCAGCCCCGCCTCCGCTCGGGAGGAGCGCCCCACAGAACTCGGTCGCCGATTGGAACGAGGCCGCACAAAGCTCATTTCGGTCCAATCCTCCGACCCGCCGCGCGGTTGTGGTCTAGTGGTTAGGACGGTAGCTTCCCAAGCTACCTACTCGGGTTCAAATCCCGACAACCGCATGCCCCACCTCGATCCCCGGATCAGGGAGTCGTTGGGGGAACCACTCATCGACCTTCAGGCGAGTCCCGGCTGCCTGACTCGAACAGGCGACCTGAGGATGTCCACGGGGGCCGCCGGAGGTCCGGCAGTCTCACCTACAGTCCCCCGCTCTACCACTGAGCTAAGCCGGGACGACTGCGCGAAGCGGTCGGCCCACTATAAACATACCGCGGGCGAGGTTCAGCCCAACGCGCTACGAACGCGTGCCGCGACCTGCTCCGGGGTCCCCGTTGCGTCCACCGGGCGCAGCAACCTGCGCTCACGATAGAATTCAAGGAGGGGAGCTGTCTTTTCACCGTAGACGTTCAACCGCGTTGCGATCGCCGCCGGCTGATCGTCCGGTCTCTGGATGAGCGGGATCCCGTCCTTGTCGCACCGGCCGGGCTGCCGGGGCGGGTGCGAGGCGAGGTTGTAGACACTTTGGCACGTGGGGCATATCCATCGCTGACCGAGCCGGTTGATGATCTCGGCGGGCGTCACCTCCAAGGAGACGACCACGTCGAGCGGGGTCAGTCTCTCTAAGGCTTCGGCCTGGGGGATTGTTCGGGGGAAGCCATCGAGCAGGAAGCCACCGATGGCATCGGGCTGGCGAAGCCGTTCCTGTAGCATCCCGAGGACGAGCTCGTCCGGGACCAGCTTGCCGGCTCGTATGTAGGCGTCGGCCTCCTTTCCGAGCGGCGTCCCCGCCGCCACGGCGGCTCGCAGAAGGTCACCGGTTGAGAGGTGCGGGACCCGTAGCGTGCGCGCAAGCTCGGCGGCTTGAGTTCCCTTACCCGCCCCGGGAGGGCCCAGGAATACGATGCGGTTCATTCGCGACCCCCCACCGGCCTCGGATTGTCCCTGTTGCGGTCGGCTACGTCACCTGCGTACCGAGGAACGGTTGCCCGCGCAAGGCCTTCTCAAGATTGGGTAGGTCGCGCCCGTAGACGATCGCGGTCGGTATGCGCACTCGGGCGAGTTGTTCGGCCCCGAGCCGGTCGAAGATGAAGTGCTGTCCTGCGCTCGCGGAGGCGTTGGCGTGGACCATCTCTCGGAACCGGGGCCACGAGATCCGACGGATAGGGCGGGCGGCTTTCGGGTCGACGTTGGGGTCGCGATCGTAGAGGGCGTCGACGTTGGTGGCGTTGACCAGACGCGCCGCCCGCAGGCGGACCGCCAGGAGCGCCGCCACACCATCGGTCGTGTGACCGGGCTCGGTGCCCCCGAGGATGACCGGTGAGGTGTGTCGAAGCTCCTGCACGGCCGCCGCCAACGTCGTAGGAGGGTGGCCAGGCGTCGGCGGACCGATGGTCCCCGCAAGCAGCCGCGCATGAAGACGAGTAACATCGATCCCGATCTCATCCAGCTCGACTTCGGTCAGGCCCAGCTCTCGTCCGATCCCGATGTACTCACGGGCGGTTCGACCGCCGCCGACGGTGACGGCAAGGGGAGAGGATCGACCGAGACGGTCGAGCAACGCGGCGAGTCGTTTGACGTAGGTGACGTCGTCCTCTCCCGTGCGGAAGACGGAGCCACCTATCGACAGGACGATCGGGGCACGAGGTCGGTGACGCGCCATCGTCGCGGAGGAGGGTCGAGCCGTCTTACGGTTGTCGGCGCCACCCTCGACGGGGGAACTGCTCTTGACGTACGCTGCAAGGGACCCGGAGGGCCGGCCATCAAGGTCCGGTCCCAGCGATACGAAGTGGTCGCCGGTGGAACGGAATGCTCCCGCGCCCTCCACTGGATGCGTGGCGGTCCGTCTACGTCGAGGTGAGGTTCTCTTTGTCCCCGAGGCCGTCGAGGGTGGGCTTTCAATACGCCTGTTCATTGGGTCCGAGCGATGCCGGCCGCCGTCGACATTGCGAAGGAGGCCGCGGCTCGAAGTGCGGTCGACCGGTTGAGTTCCGAACGTCGGATCGCTCTCGGAACGGGGTCAACTGCGGCCTACGCTGTCCATGCGATCGCGCAACGGTTTCCTGGAGGCTCGGGTTTCGAGTTCGTCGCGAGTTCCCGCGCCACCGAGGAGCTGGCACGTTCGCTCGGGCTCACGGTGCGGAGCGTCCGGGGGGACGATCGATTCGCCGTCATGCTGGACGGGGCCGACGAGGTGACGCCGGCTCTCGACCTCACCAAGGGTGGGGGGGGCGCGCTCTTTCGCGAGAAGTTCCTCGCCCGCCTATCCGATCGGCTCGTGATCATGGTTGACCCGTCCAAGCTCGTGGACCGCCTCGGTAGCCGCCATCGCATCCCAATCGAGATCGTCCCCTTCGCTCGCCCGGTCCTGACCCACGCCCTCGCTCGGGAAGGGTTCGACGTACGGCTCCGGGTCGATCCCCTCGGGGGCCCGATGCGGACGGAGAACGGTAATGAGATCCTTGACCTGGAGCCCATGGCTCCTGTCGATGACCCGCGAACGCTCGACGCCGCGTTGCGCGGACATACGGGCGTGATCGAGACAGGGATCTTCGCGGGAATGACGGACGAGCTGATCGTCGGATACGAGGACGGTCACGTCGACGTGCGCTCATCCCTCTCTCGGCCGGGTCGTCGGCGTTAAGCGGCCCCGGGCCTCGGGGTCATTCACCCAGACAAGGAGAGGACGATGCACGGGAAGGTCATTCACACGCGCAAGGACGACGGCGTGGGATACATCGAGATCAACAACCCGAAGGTGAACACCTACGACCTGGAGATGATGAACGAGCTCGACCAGGCGATCGAGGAGTTCCGCTTCGACGACGAGGCCAAGGTGATCGTGCTCACGAGCGCGGTCCCCGGCGTTTTCAGTGCCGGCGCCGACATCGAGATGCTCAAACGCAGCGCTCCCGACTACAAGGCCATGTTTTGCCTCCACTGCCAGGAGACCCTCAACAAGTTCGCGGAGACTCCTAAGGTCGTGATTGCGGCGCTACCGGGTCACTGCGTCGGAGGCGGGCTCGAGATCGCGCTCGCCTGCGACATTCGGATGATGGCGAAGGATTCGGGGCGGATCGGCCTTCCCGAGGTGACCCTGGGTGTGCTGCCGGGCACCGGCGGAACCCAGCGGCTCCCGCGCCTCATCGGCACCTCGCGCGCGCTCGACCTGATGATCACGGGGCGGCTGATCTCGCCGGACGAAGCGCTGGCCATTGGGCTCATCAATTACGTCTTCCCGAAGGAATCGTTCGCGAAGGACGTGCAGGCGTACGCGAGCGCCCTCGCTCACGGGCCGAGCCGGGCCGTAAGCCTCATCAAGCGATCGGTGGCCGAAGGAGTGGAGATGCCTCTGGTCGCGGGCCTCGCGCTCGAACGCGAACTTCAGAACCGCCTGTTCATTACCGAGGATGCGAAAGAAGGGATCGGCGCGTTCTTGGAGAAGCGCCCGGCGAGCTTTAAGGGCCGCTGAGCGATCCCAGCCTCCCACGGACAGAACCGATGAGCTCCTCGGGACCCACCGGCACGGCCGCCTCCCCGTCCAAGGGGGGGAGCACGTCGCAGACCCTGAAGGAAGGAGGGACCGTCGAGCCAGTGCGAGAGATCCTCTGGGGCTCTTCGGCGGGGGTCCGGAAGTACGAGACCGCAGAGGAGGTCCCCAAGGACATGCGGGAACTCATCGTGAAGCTCATGGTCGTTCAGGCGGACACCGAGTTCGCCTCCATTCAGCAGCACCGCCCCTGGCTGGACCGCGCCCCCACCCTGGAGGACCGCTGGATCGAAGCGCGGATCATTGCGGACGAGGCGCGTCACGGCCTACAGGCGTGTCGGATCCTCCGTGACTTCGGGGAGGAGGGTCAAGCGATGATCGACGACCTCCTCGCGCGCCCGGAGGGCCACCACAAGCTGGACGCCTTCAACATGAAGTTCGACCGTTGGAGCGATGTCGGCGCCTTCACCTGCTTCGTCGACCGCGTGGGGGTCTACCAGATACGCGCCTTCCAGGAATGCTCCTATGGACCGCTCGCCCGCGCCATGCCACTGATGCTCTCGGAGGAACAGCTCCACCTCAACTTTGGATACAACGTCCTCAAGCGCATGACCCGGGACGGTCCCCACTATGCGGGGTCCAAGGAGGAGGCCCAGGAGGCGATCCAAAAATGGTACCCGCGTGCCCTCGACATGTTCGGCCATTCCAATTCGGGCACGAGCCGACGGGCGATCGAGTACGGTCTCAAGCGCTGGACCAACGAGGAGGCCCGCGAGCGCTACATCCAGGAGGTCACCCCCTTGGTCGCGTCGGTCGGCCTTGAGCTACCTTCGGCGGGGTTCGACCGCCGCGTTCTGTGATGGTTCGACCCGCCACGGGGCCTCATCGCCCGGGCCTAGAACCGCGCGATGCTCCCCGTAGAGAGGGCCCGGCGCTCGAAGCTCCCCCAGAGCGCGATGGATAGCACGTAGGCGATCAGGCCCGAAAGGGCGAGGAATCCCCACACCACGCCCATCGTCGATAGCGAGGCGCCGTCCAACGCCGAGCGGATCGACGCGACCCCCCAGGTGAGCGGCAGACCATATCCGGCCCACTGAAAGGGGACCGGCAGGGAGGAAAGAGGGAAGTTGACCCCCGAGAGGAGGAGTCCGATGAACAGGAAGATGTTCCCGAGGATGATCGAGGTCCTCAGGTAGAGCGCCACCCCCCCGAGCAGCAGGCCAAATCCGACCATCGAGAAAGCGGTGAGGATAATCGACACCGCGACCGCCCACTCGGCACCGGGGGCGACCGTGACGCCGAAGAAGAGCACGCCGTAGACGATCCCCATCGTGACCGAGGCGAGCGAGATCAGGATGGGGACCATGCCGCGCCCGAAATAGAGCGCGGTGCGGTTCGCCGGGGAGACGAGGAGATGCTCCATCGTGCCGAACTGCTTCTCCGAGTCCGTCGTCTGGCAGACGGAGAAGATGCTCGCGTAGGCCACGGTGGCGACCGCGTTCCCGACCGCGACGTACGCGACCTCGCTCGAGGCGCCTCCGCTCAGCTCGACCACGAGCGCGAAGAAGACGATCTGCGTGAGGGGAATGATGAAGATCATCCCGAGGACGAAATCGAGCCGCATGAAGCCGAGCGAGGTCTTGGGCGCCACGACCGCGTTCACCCAGAAGGTGCGCCAGAACGAGCTACGGTACTCCGTCATGGTCCCCACCTAGTAGTCGGACATGTTGCCGACCTCGAGCACGTGGCGCTCCACGCGGCGGAAGAGGAACCCCGCGACCGCGAGATAGACCGCCGTCGTCCCGATCGCTCCGACCAGGTCCCAGCCCAACCCCCAACCGAACCCTACGTAGCCGGGGATGCTCGAGTAGCGCAGCGCGTCCAGCGCCCAGGTCGGAGGGAAGATGAGGGCGATCGGGTTCGTCCAGAACGGGAGCAGGACCACCGGGAACATGCACCCCGTGCCGACGTAGAAGGCGAACTCACCGATGTTCTGGATGAAACCGGCGTAGCGGGTGTAGACGTAGGCCGCCGCGAACACGATCCCGACCGCCGCGAGCGTCAGCATGACGAACAGGAAGAGGAGGGAGAAGGCGAGCGGGTTGTCGATCGTCGGAGGGGCGCCCGCCACGCCGACGATGACGACGTAGACGATGAGGATCCCAAAGAGGCCGGAGACCACGTTCCATACGATCCGTCCAAGGACGACGTAGACGTACGGTGTCGGCGCCTGGATCGTGGGCTCTAGGGTGCCGAAGTTACGGTCCTGACCGGTCGCCCAACCGCTGCCATAGAGCGTCTGGCCCCACATGCTCATCATGCCCGCGCCCAGGATCGCGTAGATGAGGTAGTACGGTCCCGAACCCAAGAAGAGCCCGAAGGAGACGAGACCGAAGATGATCGGGGCGATCATCGACGGGATGAGCCATTGCGGGTCCGCGAGGAAGGTCAGCACCGCGAGGCGGAGCGACGCGAGAGTCGAGCGGCCGCCCGAATACTGAGCGGGGGAGGCCTGGGCATGCGCCATCTAGTGGGCCTCCTCCTCCACGAGGTCAAGATAGACGTCCTCGAGCGAGGTCCGACGCTCCCGTACCTCGAGCCCCCCGTGGTTCTGGAGACGATCCTCGACCTCCTCGACGCGCGGCCGCTCCGTCTGCACTCGGAGCGTGAGGCGGGTGAGCGGACCAAACTCCTCCTCAGCAACCTTGCTCACACCGGGCAGGGTGCGCAGGGTCGCAATCTCGTTGTCCTCGAAGCCGTAATCCTCCACCTCGATGGTACGGTCGCCCCCCACCAGCTTGCGCAGGCCCGGGACCGTGTCGAGCCCGACGATCCGTCCTTTGGAGAGGATCGCGATCCGATGACAAAGTTCCTCCGCCTCGAACATGTAATGCGTGGTCAGGAAGATCGTGACGCCGTCCGTCACGAGGGAGCGGATCAGCTTGCGCGTGTCCCGCGCGGACTTCGGGTCCAGCCCGATCGTCGGCTCGTCCAGGAAGAGGACGGCGGGGCGGTGGAGGATTCCACGGGCGATGTGCAGCTTCTGTTTCATTCCGCGAGAGTATTCCTCGACCCGGCGGTCGGCGGCGTCGGTGAGACCGACCCGCGCGAGGACCTCGTGGATGCGCGTGTCCCGCTCGGGGAGCGGAACGCCGTATAGGTCGGCGAAGTAGCGAAGGTTCTCGCGCCCGCTGATCCGCGTGTACAGACCGCGCTCGCCACCGAGCACAAGTCCGATGCGCGGACGCAGCGCTTGCGTCTCCTGAACGACGTCCAGCCCGAGGACCCGTGCGACGCCCGATGTAGGAAGAAGGAGGGTCGAGAGGATTTTCGTGAGCGTGGTCTTACCGGCACCGTTCGGTCCCAAGAGCCCGAAGATCTCCCCCGGCTCGACCGAGAGGCTCACCCCTCGCAGGGCCTCGGTTCGCGTCCGTTCCTGGAAGAAGAATCCCTTGCGAGACTCGAAGACGCGGTAGATCTCGCAGACCTCGATCGCAGGGGGCTCGACCATCGCGCATCGCCTCGGGTGGAAGGAAGCCGGGACCTCGGCCTCCTACTAAGGTATTGTGTCCGAGAGGTCGTGAAACGGTTCAGGACCGCTGGGGAGCCCCTTCGAGGGTCTGTAGGTTCTGCGAGGCACGGGCCTCTCGCCCCGGGCAGAGGGTGGGTCGTTCGAGATCCCACTTGGCCTCGTGGTCTTTCGCTCGTCGAAGTCGTGCCTCAGGGCTGTCCAGCGCGCGGTAGAGTGTGGGCATCATTCCGAACATGGGGTTCCTCACCATAGGAGAAGCGGCGGAGGTTCACTCCCAGACGCACGCGAAGAACTCACCTTGGGTGAGCAGCGACCGCTCGCCGCCCCGTGTTCCGCGGGCGTCCGCTCCCGTCAGAGGGCCCGGGCGGCGGGCCCCGCCCTCAGGAGCATCGTACGCCCGACCCCAGGGACCCGCGAGAGGCGCGCGCGAACGCGGGCCGCGTCGGCGGCGAGTGTGAAGACGTGCAGGTGGGCGCCCGCGTCGTGCGTGTAGGCAGCGACGTAGCGCCCGGCGTCCCAGTTGATGCCGCGTATCTCCTCGAGGACGGCCCGCGAACCCGCCGTGAGGTAGTCCAGCGGCGGGGCGGTGGTCTCGCAAACCCGGCGGAAGCTGTCGCATTCCTCCATGATCAGCGGAAAGAGGGTGGGCGCGTCTCGCCGGCCGATCGCTCGGCGGATCTTTCGGGTACGGTCGGGGAGTTCGCGCTGGCGCTCGCCAAAGTACGGCGAGGTCCGCACCGTCGACTGCATCGCCTCAGCGCTACGGACCGTCTTGGTCGGGGCATCCGCGATGAGGACGACCACGTCTCGGAAGCGCGGCCAGTGTCGTGCGGGATAGAGCGGACGAGCATAGCAGTCCTTCCCGTCCGAGCGCGACCCGGCCCGCCATTCTACGAACCCACCAAAGATGGACCGGGACGCGCTACCGGAGCCAAGGCGCGCGAGCTGGGAAAGCGCCCGAGGCGAGAGGCGCAGCCCGGCTGGCAAGGGTGGCGGCTCCGGCCAGCGCAGCAAACCCGCTCGCGCTGCTCGCGAGACCGCTCGCCGTGGGGAAATTGTTCGTCGAGCGGACAAGGGCATGCGCGTGGAGTCCGGCGCGTTCACGGACCCGGTCCAGGAATCGCGCGACGTCCTCTCGCGCCGAACCGTTGTCCTCCCGGCCGTTCAAGATGAGTCGGTCCTGCGGGAGCATCCGGTCGAACACGACCGTGGTTCGGGTCCGAAGACGATCAACGGTGAAGGAAAGGGAGGAGTTGGACGGGAGCGCTCGCTCGACGTCGCGTAGGCCCCAGTACTTGACGAGAGCGATGTTGGGTGCCGCCTCGAACGTCGCCCGGCCTGGGCCGCCTCGCCTCATAGACCCCATCGGCCAGAGCATCGAGCACAGTACTTATCCGCGATGAGGCGTCCTTGGAGCAATGGCGACCCGGCCCGGTTCCTCTGAGCCTCGCCCGACCCGTGCTCCACGTAATCTGGCCCTCGCAGACCGGCTCGGAGGCTTCCACCACGAGGTCGGGTTCTCGATCGACCCCGCCCAGAGCGGTCTCGGCTTCTGCACGGTGAGCGGCACGGTGGAGGCCCGTCACCTCAACATCAATCACGTGGTGCACGGGGGGGTCTATGCGACGATCCTGGACACGGCGATGGGTGGCGCGCTCGTCACCACGCTCGAGGACGGAGAGACGACGGCCACCACCTCGCTCTACGTCGAGTTCCTCCGTTCGGCTCGCGAAGGGGACGAGCTCATCGCTCGAGGCAACCTTCTGCGTCGCGGTCGCCACTTCGCCTTCGTCGAGGGTCACCTGACCGACGCTCAGGGCCGCCCGCTGAGCCAGGGCCACGGGACCTGGTACATCTGGTCGCCGGAGCAGCGGGCCCACGCGCACGGTAAACCACCACGCCAGACCTCCGGTCGCCACTGAACGGCCCGCTCAGAGGGCGGACCGGCTCGCCGGCCATAGGGGGACTTCGGCCGGTTAGGCTAGCCGCCGTGCGCAAGTCGGTGAACGAGCCCCTCAGCGACATCGAGCATCGCCAAGCCGCGGACCACCGCCTTGTCGTCACCGGGGAATGGATGCTCCCGGAAATAGGCGCGGACTCGGTCCGGATGGCCCAGACCGAGGTACGGGAGGGAGAGGTCCAGGAAATCCTGGAGCAGAGAGGTTCCGTGCAGGCGTTGCTGAACTTCGGGGAAGTGGCGCTCGATCCACGCCCAGGTGGTATCCCGTCCGACGGGATTCGCCGCCGCGGCAATCATCACGGCGGTGAAGTGCCCGAGGTTGATCTTACCCTCAAGGCCGAGGTCGAGGGTCCGTTCAACCAACTTTGCATCGCTCACCCAGGCGAGGGCTACCTCGAGCCGCAACCCCTCACTCTCGGAGGGGACCCTCGTGAGAGCGCGACGCAGTTCTTCGAAGGCCCGGGAGCCCTCGGTGCGCGCTCGGGCGATCGCGACGGCGCCGCGGACGTTCGGGTCGAGCCGGTCGTAATGGCCGAACTCCTCCGAGAGCTGCCTCGCGAACCCGGGGTCAACATCGACCCGCGCGCGCACGACCGCCGCCCGGAGCGAGCCCTCCATGGAGTCCTCCCCTGGTCTCGCGTCGAGGCCGATTCGGTCGAACTGGGTCGCGAGGAAGGTGCGGGCGAGCTCTGCGACCGGGGAGAGCTGGCCGGCCCATCCGTACAGGGTCTCCAAGTGGGCGGCGGTCGCTCCGACGCTGAGATAGTCCGTGGCATGGTCGAGCGCGCGCGCGAACCGCGCGAACGTGGAAAAAGGGATGTCCCCGGCCAGGAGGAGGCCCCACAGGTCCTCGAGAACGATCCATCGATCGGAGGGTGAGCGTCGACCAAAGCCGTCGAGGAGTCGGTCGTAGAGGAGCGCGTCGTAACGAGAGCGGTAGAACCCGAGAGCGCCGGGGTTGAGGTGGATAGTGGCGTCCGGCGGTGCGGGCACGACCCGTTCCTTCGTATCGAAGAGGAGCCGCTGAGCCTTCCCACCAATCTCAACGACCATAGGGATCGGCCAGGGGTCATCGTTCGCCGACGGCAGGTAGCCGAACCGACGCTGGGAGAGCACGAGACCCTCCGGGGCCAGGCGCACCGAGACCACCGGGTGGCCGGGTCGCTCGATCCAAGGGCGGAGGATTCGCGTGATCGGCTCGCCTGACGAGCGGTCCAACGCCTCCCACAGGTCCCCGCTGCTGGCATTTCCACCCGCGTGGCGATGGAGGTAATCCGCGACCCCGGCCTCGAACCGGTCGCTCCCAAGGTAGCCCTCGATCATGCGGAGAACCGAGGCACCTTTTCCGTAGGTCAGGCGGTCGATCGCCTGACCGACATCCTTCGGGTCGTTCACCTCGACGACGATCGGATGGCTCGAGGGCACGGAATCGAGCAGGAACCCCCAGCGCGTCCAGATCGATAGAAAATCCTGTTCGCTCTTGAGCTCAGGAAACCGACGCTCCACTACCTTGTGTTCGACGAAGGTCGCGAAGCTCTCGTTGAGCCAGATGTCCGTCCACCAGTACGGCGTGACGAAGTTACCGAACCACTGGTGCGCGATCTCGTGGACGATGGTCGCCACGGTGTAGCGCATCTCGAACGCTGGAGTCTTCGCGTTGACGAGGAGCTGCATGTCGCGGAAGGTGATGGCCCCCCAGTTCTCCATCGCCCCCGCCGGAAACTCGGGCACGGCGATGAGGTCGAGCTTGGGAAGCGGGTACGGGATCCGGTAGTAATGCTCCAGCTCACTCAGCGAGGTCCGCGCGACCTCGAGCGCCTTGCGTCCCTCCTCGGAGCGTCCCGGAGGGGTCAGCACGGAGAGGGCGACCGGTCCTGTCCGGTCGTCGAGGTGGTCGAAGATCCCCAGGCCGAGGTAGAAAAGGTAGGTGGCCATCGGCGGGGTCGGTGCGAACGTCCAGCGGCGTCGTTTTCCCTCCTCAATGACCGACTCCGCTGGCGTGTTGGAGACGACCTCCAGGCCGGCGTCGGCGAGGACCGATAGCCGCACCCGGGCCTTCACGTCCGGTCGGTCGAGGCACGGGAAGAGCTGCCGTGCGGCGTCCGGCTCGCACTGAGTTGTGAGGATGTACGTAGAGCCGTAGCGGGAGCGGTAGAGCCCCATCAGGCTGTGTTCGACCACCGCGCCCGAGAAGGCCACGTGGACCAGAGCACGGCCTTGGACGGCGGCTTTCAACTGAATGCGCTCATGCGCCTCGTCGGTCTCCACCTCGACCGGCGTCCCACCGACCGAGGCCCGCTCGATCGTCACCCGGACCGAATCGAGCACGACCGATTCGGCCGACCCCACGACCTCGAAGTCGATCGTTCCCTTCCACCGGAGCTGGGAGAAGTCCACATCGAGTGCGAGCCGGTACTCGGCCACCTTGAACGGACACTCAGGAACCGGCATCGCTCCTACCCCGAAGCGCGGGGGCGTAGACTCGCCGAGGGAATGATGGTTGCGCGTCGGTCTCCCTCGTACGGCGTTCCTCGCGAGGAGACCCCACGGCGGAGGTGCTTGTCGTCTCTCTGGCTCGCGACCTCGGGGTAGAACTGGTGGACGCAGGTCCCCTCCGACGCGCCCGCTCCATCGAGACGGCGGGCGCGATGCTCGTTCACCGGGGCGTGAAGGATTCTCCGGGAGACCAGATCGGGATCCGTCGGATCCGCGGGTGGCCAGGGTCCCTTTGTCCTCCCGTTTCCCGGGGCACTGGGCCCCCCGGCGAAAGTTAAATAACCGACCCACCGTAGTCGCCTCGGCTGACGGCCAAAGCGGTGGGGAAACACCCGGTCCCATTCCGAACCCGGCAGTTAAGCCCACTGGCGTTCCGCGCGGTACCTGAAGTGCGCGAGCCTACGGGAACCGCGGAAAGCTGTCAGCCTCCGGGGCCGGGGCGGCTAGGATTGAGGGGAACACTCTCCACCCCCTTTCCCAAGGGACGAGTCGGATGAACGAATCGAACGAGGCCGCCCTCGACCATCGCGGGACTCGCTGGATCGGCGCGGGCGGGGCTTTCGGGCTCGCCGGTAGCATTGCAGCGATCGTCCTGCCGATTGTGCTCGTAGAAGCCGCTCGGTACGCCCCGGGCGGGATCGTTCCTACCGGCACCACCCTCGTCGTCTGGACTACCGACCTCGTTCTCGCCGGCGGCGTGCTGCTCTATCTCTCCTTCTTCTCGTACGACTGGGGGTACTACACCCTGCGCAAGGTCGTTCGGCGGTACTGGGCCGCGTACGGCCTCTGCCTCGTCGGCTCGATCGGGCTCATCTTGCTCATCGTTGCGGCCGTGATTGCGAGCGGGAGCGAGGGGAGTCTCGCGACGTGCTTTCAGGGGTCGTATGGCCAACTGCTATCGTGCCTTCAGAGTCGTATCCCCTTCGGGGCCGATGCCGGCCTCGCGGGAATCTGGCTCCTCTGGATTGGAAACATCGGGGTCGTACTGGGCCTCTTTCTCTCCGGCCACCGCTTCCGTTCCGGCTCCTACGTGGCAGCCGCAGTCTGCTATCTCCTCGTTCTGGCCCTCCTGGTCGGCCCCCTTGTAGGGCTACTCTATCCTGGTGCGTACGTACAACCGCTTCTCTTGCTGGCGCCGGTCTTCGCCCTGGGAGCCCCGCTTCTCGTCCTCCTCGCCCGACCGACGTATCCCGTGACGAGCGCCCCCTCAAGCCCCCGCACTGACGGTTGACACGAGGCCAATCGCCGCGGCAAACTCTATCCGAGTCGGGTTCTCTGCGGCGTCTGTGTACCTCGGCGCCCACCTAGGGATTGCCGGCGGACTGGAGGAGGCGGTTCGCGAGGCGAAGCGGATCGGATGCGAATCCCTCCAGATCTTCGCGAAGAGCCCGCAGATGTGGAAGGGGCCCCCCATCTCGCAGGAGCCGGCCAACCGCTTTCGGGAGGCCGTCAAGGAGACCGGGCTGAAAGCGACGGCCGTACACCACGGTTATTTGCTCAACCTCGGGCAGCCGGACCCAGCCCGCTTGCGCCAGTCCCAGGCGGCGTTCCTGGACGAGCTTGGACGTGCGGAACGGCTGGGAGCCGACGCGCTTGTCTTCCACCCGGGAGCTCACCTCGGCAGCGGGAGCACGTCGGCCATCGAGCGGGTCGCGAAATGTCTCAACGAGGCGTTCGCGGAGACCGCCGGCTACCGCGTGCGTGCGCTGGTCGAAAACATGGCGGGACAGGGGACCACGATCGGCTCGACGTTCGAGGAGCTTGCGGGGATCCTCCAGCGCGTCGACGACTCTTCTCGGGTCGGCATCTGCCTAGACACCTGTCATCTCTTCGCGGCCGGGTTCGACTTTCGCACGCCGGAGGGCTACGGCGACATGATCGACCGTTTGGATCGGACCGTTGGCCGGCGCACCGTTCACGCCTTCCACTTGAATGACGCCAAGGCCCCGCTCGGTTCCCATCTCGATCGCCATGAGAACATAGGCCGGGGAGAGATCGGGATTGAGGGGTTTCGCTCGCTCGTGAACGACGGGCGGTGGGCCGACGTTCCCGGGTACCTCGAGACCCCGCTGGATGACCGCGGCTACTCGCGCTACGTGGAGGACCTGTTGACGCTCCGGGGTCTACTCGTACCTGCGCCGGGTCGGAGTTCCCGCTCCCCCCGCGGGAAGAAGCCTCGACCGCGCGCCTCAACGGTCAAATAGAGCGCCGGGCCATCGAAGGCTCCGATGATGCCCGGCGTACCGGTCGATGCGCAGATGCTTCCCCCTTCCTGGTGTGAAAGGGTGGACGGTGCCTCGCGGGCGACCGCTCGCCGCGCGAGAGGGCGTTGGCCAGGGGCGCGAGCATGACTCAGGCGCTCCCAGCGAGTCTCTGGGACGCCTACCTCGATACCCTGGCCGAGCTCGGCCGGGAATACTCAGAACTAGTTCTGGTGGAACCATCGCATCCGGGGTCCGCTCCGCTCCATGCGTTCGAGCGTGCGTTCCCCGATCGGCTCTCCCGAGTAGATGCCTCGCCGGACGCCCTCGTGCGCGCGGCGGCCGAGCGCGCCTCGGGCGACCGGATGGTCTTCGTCAGCATGGAGGCTGCGGCGCTGGCTCAGGCGTACGGAACGATCCGACAGACGATCGCGCATCCCCGGGCGAACGTGAAATTGGTCGCGAAGTTCCCGTGGCCCTCTTCCACGTCCGAGACCGGCGTACCTCCTGCGGTAGAGGAGGTAGGGCTCATGCGCGGCCTGCCCGGAATGACGGTGGTCGTACCGGCCGACGCACCGACCGCCCGGGGGGCGACCCGCGCGGTCGCGGCGTTCCACGGGCCGGCCTACCTTCGCATCGCGGAGGGAAAACAACCCGTCCTCACCAATGGTACATTCGCGCTGGGCCGGGCGAACGTGGTCCGGGACGGGGCGGACCTGACGGTGGTGGCAGCTGGCCCGCTCCTCGGAGCGGCCCTCGCGCTGGCCGAAGAGTTCCGGCAAGTGGGCGTTGGGGTCCGGGTACTGGACATGGCCTCGGTCAAGCCGATCGACGCCCCGGCTCTTCTGCGGGCGGCTCGCGATACCGGCGCTCTCCTCGTGGTCGAGGAGCACACGGTCGTAACCGGTCTCGGCGAAGCGGTCGCCGCGACCGTCGCAGAGAACTTCGCGGTCCCCGTGCGCCGCGTGGGCGTTCCGGACCTCTTCGAGGCGCCGTCCCAGGCTCCCGGTGGACTGGGGCCGGCCGGGGACCGGCTCCGTGACGAGGCGTGGGAGCTTCTCCGACTCCGGGGCAAAGTTCAGTAAGGGGCAAGGAGTGGGGCCGGCGCCGATGAAGCTCTTCCTCGACACCGCGAGCGTGACGGACATCCGCACCATGTGGGACGTTGGGATCCTGGATGGCGTAACGACGAACCCCTCCCTGGTCGCGAAGGAAGGTCGAAAGTTCGACGACATCCTGCGCGACATCTGCGCTCTCGGGATCCCGTCGGTCTCCGCGGAGGTCGTCGCTACGGACGTGGAAGGAATGCTGCGAGAAGGCCGGCGACTTCGGGGCGTCCACCCCTCGATCTACGTCAAGGTCCCGATGACGTCAGCGGGACTTCAGGCCACCAAGACGCTCGCCTCCGAAGGCACCCGCGTGAACATGACGCTCGTCTTCAGCGCGAACCAGGCGCTGCTCGCTGCGAAGGTCGGGGCGGCGTACGTGAGCCCCTTCATTGGTCGGCTGGATGACCAGGGTCAGGTCGGGATGGACCTCGTCCGCGACATCGTCACGATCTATCGGAACTACAGTTACTCGACCGAGATCCTCGTGGCCAGCGTCCGACACCCGGTCCACGTGCTGGAGGCCGCGAAGGTCGGCGCGCACATCGCGACGATGCCCTACGAGGTGATGACCAAACTCGTCCAGCATCCGCTGACCGACATCGGCCTTGCGCGGTTCCTGAAGGATTGGGAGAAGGTCCCGAAGTAGCGGCCTCCTTTCCCTTCGAGGGCTATATCGGGACGGAGGGTCTGCCTGCGATCGTGAGCGAACCCCTTCTGGAGCGCTACCTCAAGCTGACAGGCGAAGCGCTCGAACGCGTGCGGCCGGCACCCCCCCCACGGTCGTTCCTCATGGGGGCCGCGGAGGATTTTCTTACGATGGCCCGAGCCTACCTCGCGGACGCGGGGCACTTCGCCAAGGCCGGTGATACCGAACGGGCTCTAGCGGCCGTGAGCTATGCGCACGGGTGGATCGACGCCGGCGTGCGTCTCGGGCTGCTTGACGGGGGGGAGGATGACGCGCGCTTCACGCTCTTCCGCTGAGCGGATTCGCGAGTCCCCCGGGCTCTCCGAAACGGTCGTTCGGGCGATCGAGGCCCATCTCGCCCGACGCGAAGCCCGGCGCGAACGTCTTCACGACGAGGCCCGCGCCCTGCGTCGTCGCGCCCAGGGAGTGATGATCCGCCTCCATGACGGAGCGGCGGACCGTACCGACGTCCGTGCGATGCGGACCGCCCTGCGCGCGCTCTCCCGTGACGTTCGCTCGGACGCAGCGGCGGACGCCCCCTTGGCGCGGGACGCGCTCCAAGAAGCGGTCGAGGCGACCCTCTTGGATGCTGCGCTGCGCGGGGTGCCGTTCCCCGGCCCGGCGGAACTGGGAGTGGAGGTCGAGCCGTACCTCTTGGGACTGGGAGATGTGGTCGGCGAACTCAGGCGTCGGGCGCTCATCGACCTCTCGGACGACCGTCTCGCCGGCGCCGAGAGTTGGGTCCGCATCATGGACCGTCTCTACCAAACGCTCATGCGCTTCGACACCACTCGGGCCATCGTGCCGCTCAAGCCTAAGCAAGACACGGCTCGCTCGCTTCTAGAGAGAACGCGGGGAGAAGTCGTGATGGCGCGGGTCCACTCGCGCCATCGCACCGCGCCCATGTCCTCCGAGGAGGAGAACGCGTGACGACCGAGCCCCGCCGAACCATCGCGGTCATCGGGGGCTCCGGCGTGCGGGGGATCTTCGAAGGGGGTGCGCGCACGAGCCACCGGGTCTCGACCCCATGGGGGGCCCCGTCGGGACCGATCGAAGAGGGGACCGTCGGCGGGGTGCGGGTTCTCTTCCTTCCTCGACACGGGGTCGGGCACACGATCCCCCCGCATCTCGTGAACTACCGCGCCAACATCGATGCCCTGGTGGGCCTCGGAGCGGATGCGTTCGTCACGGTGAGTTCGGTGGGATCGCTTCGGGAGGAGCTACCCCCGGGTACGTTCGTCCTTCCCGACCAGTTCGTCGACTTCACGAAGCGCCGGCCGACCACGTTCTACGATGGCGGCCGGGTAATCCACGTATCGCTCGCGGACCCATTCTGCCCCGACATCCTGGACGCGGCCACCCATGCAGGCCGGGCGCTCGGAAAACCCTTCGCGGAAGGAAAGACGTACGTCTGTGTGGAGGGGCCCCGCTTCTCGACTCGGGCCGAGTCCCGGTTCTTCCGGGGCTTCGCCGACGTGATCGGGATGACCCTCGTCCCCGAGGTGACGCTCGCGCGCGAGCGGGCCCGCTGCTATGCATGCCTCGCGATGGTGACCGACTTTGACGTGTGGGCCGAACGACCGGTAGAGCTCCACGAGATCCTGGCGGTCATGGAGAAGAATGTTGTATCGATGCAGAACCTTCTCACGGACCTGCTCCCGAAGCTCGCCCGGCCGCCGTCGTGCACCTGTCGCGAGGCGCTCGACCACGCCGGCGTGTAGGGCGGAACTACTCGGTGCGGCCGCGCCGCACGGTGATCGGGATCATGTTCGCGGCAAACTCGAGCTCGGCGATCTCGACCGGGTCAACGAGCTCAGCGGGCACGTCGATCAGGATCGGGGCCCCGAGAGAGACCTGAAGGGCTCGAGCGCCGAGGATCCGGGCCCGCTCGAAGCGGGTGTACTGTGGGGCCCCGCGGGGTCGGTGGCTGGTAGGATTATGCACCCCAATCTCCCCGGGGCCGCGCGACGCAGCGGCCATCAAGACGTCGCCCACCTGGGGTATCGTATTTACGGTTTGCTCGCGAAGCGCCGGCCTTGTGGAGTCCAACAATTAGTTCCCCCTGTCCGACAGGGAACCGACCGGAACCCGTGGAGTGGAAAGAGGGGGTCCAGGGGGAGGCCGACTATCGGTCGGGTCCCGCCTGCGCCCCGCATGACCAAGCTGACCGACCGTCGGATCGACTACCTCATCCGACAGGCACAGGGGTTGGCGACTCCCCGCGAGACTCTCGGTCAGATGGCCGCCCGATGGGGTGTGACCCGTCGGTGGCTCCGTAAGCTCATTCAGCGTTGGCGGCAGTCGGGGATTGTGCCGCGGCTGAATCCTCGTCGGCGCCCTCCTCGGCCACCCCTCACCGAGCTCGAGAAGGCCGTCATCACCCAGGAGTGGCTCCGATCCCCTCGGAGCCCCACGAAGCTCTACAAGGCGCTCGTCAAGCGTGGTATTCGCATCCCGAAGATGCAGATCTACCGCTTCGCGAAGGGGCAACGGTGGGTCACGCCGAACCCCCGCAAACAACGCCGTCGGCACTACGTCCGCTACGAGAGGGACCACTCGGGTTCGCTCCTCCACGGAGACTTCCACCGAACCTCAGAGCAACACCCGCACGTCATCCTCTGGGAGGACGACGCGAGTCGGAGGATACTCTCGGGAGGCGAGTTCGCGGAGGCGACGGCCGGACACGCGATCGCCACATTGACGGAGGCGCTGGCCCGAGCCGCCGAGTGGGGCGTAGAGGTCCGTGAGGTCAACACCGATCGAGGGAGCCAGTTCTACATCGCCGACAAGGAAGCCCGGGAGTCAGTGGACGGGCAGTTCCAGCGGTTCCTGGCGGAGCGGGGGATTCGTCACGTGGTCAGCCGAGTGAATCATCCGCAGACCAACGGGAAGCTCGAGCGGTTGTGGTTGGAGTATGATCGACATCGGTGGCGATACCGAACACTGAAGGAGTTCATCGAGTGGTACAACGACCAGATCCACGAGAGCCTGTGGGCAGAGCTCTACGAGACTCCGCAGGAGGCCTGGCAGCGGAAGGTAGCGCCGGCAACGCAGCTGGGGCAGTTCTTTCAGCGAGTGGAGGCTGGAGGGACCGAGGCATGACTCCCCCCTCGAACCCCCCTCCTTCAAGTAGAGGAACTAAAAACCGGACTCTACACGCGAAGCGCCGGCCTCCCAGGGGGAGCGAACCGTTCCTCCTTCTCGCATCCGGCCGGTTGGGAATGATGGGAGCCGGCGTGCGCCGAAGCGGAAGGTCGCACCTTGGAATCCAAATGCTTAGATGAGTTCCCGGCGTCGTGCCAGCGTGCCTCCACCTGGGCTCGTCTACTATCGCCTCCTCCTTCGCCGCCTGTGGAAGTTCCTGCTGGCCTACGGCGCGTTGATCGTGGTCGCCGCCGCGGGGTTCAACATCCTCGAGTTCGGTCGGGACGACCTGTTCACCTCATTCTACTGGGCCGTGGTGACCGTCTCGACGGTCGGCTATGGGGATTACACGCCGACCAATGGGGACGCGCAGCTCTTCACGATATTCGTGGTCCTCGTCGCCGTCTTCCTGGTCGCCTACCTAATCTCTATCATCATCAGCGTGGTGACCGACACATCGCACCGCAGAGCTATGGGAACGCTGGGAACGGACTTCACCGACCATATGGTCGTGATCGGCTACGGACCGACGGGGCGTACCGCCGTGCGCGAGCTCCTCGCCCTGGGAGAGCGTGTCGCGGTCGTCACGGACAAGACCGATGAGGTCCCTAACATCCGCGCCCTCGCCGACGAGGACCGTCTTTTCGTGACCTACTATTCGAGCGGTGAGCAACAGATCTTGGAGCGCGTGGCGGTCAAGAACGCGAAGGCGGTGCTCGTGTGCACGACCGACGACACGACCAACCTGATCCTCGCCCTGGCCGTTCGAACGAGCGCGCCCCACGCGCGTGTGGTCGTGTCGGTGGCCCGGTCCGAGCTCAAGCAGACGCTCCTCCTCGCGGGGGTGACGTACATCACGGCGCCTAACGAGATGGGCGGGCGGCTCCTGGCCAACGCCGCGCTACGCCCGGATGTCGCGAACGCCTTCGAGAACCTCACGACCGCGAGCTACGGGGTCGACATCGGAGAGTACCTGCTCTCGGACAGAACTCCCCTCAGCAACCAGCCGCTCGGCGACGCCGAGCGCATGGTCCGTCAGTCCTCGGATTCCATCGTCGTCGGCTACGCCCGACGCGACCCGAGCGGTGAGTTCCACACGGTGCTCAATCCCCCGTCGACCTTCCGCTTCCAACCCGGGGACGCCATCCTGGTGATGGGAACCCAGGACAATCTGAGAAAGCTTCAGCGTTGGATGGGAGTTGCTCCCGGTCGGTAGGGGTTCCGGTCTGTGTGGACCCCCGCGTTCGTCGCATCGATCGTCATTTTTGCCGGCGCCATCGCGCTGGTCGCGCTCTTCGAGCGGTACCGCGTCGCGGTCGTGGCCGGGGGGGCCGCCCTCGTGCTTGCGCTCGGCCTGGTCTCGCTCTCCTCGCTCCCGCCGTCGGGGTGGGCGGCGACGAGTTCCGTCATCCAATGGAACACACTCGGTCTCATCGCCGGTCTCTTCCTGTTCTCGGCGTTGTTCGGGGCTCTGGGACTGCCGCGATGGGCCGCGCTACGGCTGGCCCGCGGCCTTCGGGGTCACCCGGTGGCGATCTTCCTAGCCTTGGCGCTCCTCGCGTTCGCCCTCTCGATGTTCCTCAACTCGGTCGCGGTCGTGATCATCTTCATTCCGGTCTCGCTCGAGATTTCGCGCGAGCTGAACTTGGACCCGATCCCACTCCTCTTGGCGGAGATCTCGAGCGCCAACTTAGGAGGAACCGCGACGCTGCTCGGCAACCCACCCAACCTCATTCTGGGGGGGCAATTCGGCCTTACGTTCTCCGGGTTCCTCGAGCACGCCGCCCTTCCGGCGGTGGCCGCGCTCGTCGTTACTCTCGCGTGGTTCCTCTCGAGGCTCCCCTCAGGCTCCCGTCGACCGGTCCAGGCTCTCTCGGAACCACCCGCGGTCGACGTGGTCCGCTCCGGTATCGCGGTAGGAGCCTTCGTCGTGATGGGAGCCTTCCTCTTCGAGGCGACGGTCTGGGGGATCCCTCTCTGGATGATTGGCGTCGCCGGCGGGATAGCGGCCCTCCTCATCGCCGGCACCCGGTTCGCTCGCGGGATGGTCGAGGACTTCGACTGGTCGACCGCGCTCTTCCTCCTCTTCCTTTTCGTCCTCGTGGGAGGGCTCCAGCAGACCGGCGTCATCGATGCGATCGCCGGAGATATTCTGGCGACGGGGATCGCGAGCCCGCTTCTGATGGGCGTGCTCCTGATATGGATCATGGCGTTCGCCTCCGCCTTCGTCGACAACATTCCGCTCGCGGCGGTCGCCGGGCCGCTCATCCTCGGCCTGAGCGGCGGGTCGAGCTTCGACCCCAAGCCATTGGCCTATGCGAGCGCGATCGGCCTCGGCGTCGGAGGGAATGGGACGTCGATAGGGTCGATATCCAACGTCAGTGCGTTGACGCTCGCAGAGAAGGACGGAGTGTCGGTCGGCTTCGTCGAGTATCTTCGGCGCGCGTTCCCGATCATGGTCCTCTCGCTGATCGCTGCGACCGCAGTCTGGATCATCGTTGGATGAGTACGGCACTCCTTTCCGTTCACGGAAGGGGTCGAAGGGCGAGTGCGGGCACCGGGATTTGAACCCGAGTTATAGGCTTGGCAAGCCTATGTGATAACCAGACTACACTATGCCCGCAGCCAGCTCCCCGAGACCATAGCCCATAAAACTGCGACCGGCCGTTGGTGCGACGGGGCGCCCGGGGCTTCGATGCGTCGGAGGAGCCTGCCGCGGCGATGGAAGGCCTCGTGGGCCACGAACCCTAGGCACCCGGCGGTCGGAAGGTGGGGGGCGCCAGGACGGATTCAAGGGAAGGGGTAGCCCTCCAATTGAAGGACCCCATCGTCCGTCTCGCTCCGCGCAGGCCGCGGTGCGTCGGTTCGGTCCCGCCCGTTCATGGGATTAGGGACCCTTTCCTCAGTGAGCCCTCATCCGGTCGTGGCCTGGCTTCTCCGCGGTCACGATGTAGAACGGTCCGACGGGCTCCTCGCGGGTGATCGTGAGGCTTTGGTCGCGAAGTCGCGCCGCCACGCGGTCCCGCGTCTCGAAGTTGTGAGTCCGTCGAAGGAGGGATTGCTCGAACCACCGCAATCGATGACCGACCCCGGTAGTGGGGTCGATGTCGCAGAGCACGACCCGACCTCCTATCGTCAGGACCCGCGCGATCTCGCTCATGACGCGATCGGGATCGCGGAAGTGATGGTAGGCCATGGTCGACAGCACGCGGTCAAAGCGCTCCGGGTCGAACGGGAGGCTTTCTGCCTCCGCCTCGACGAACACGAGGTCCGGTCGCCGTTTCCGGCCCGTCCCGATCTTCCGCTGCGAGGGGTCGACGACCACGATCTCGCGGGCTCCATGGCCGAGGAACTCGCTCAGCGCTCCACTGCCTCCGCCCAGATCGATCAGGCGGACCGAGGGGTTGACCTGAAGAACATGCTGGAGCGCTGCGAGGAGCGGTGCGCGTCGACGGAGCCGGACCCGTTCGAAGAACGACGGGCCGAGCGATCGGGAGCCCGACGCTTGTTCCGTCACTGGTACCTCCGGTCTCTTCGGTGCCCTTCCCGTGCGAAACGGCCGACAACGCGCCGGACCGTCCCGCGAAGCTGCGCAGGACAAGTTCCGCGGGCCTAATATGCTAAGGTTCGCGTGGAAGCATCGAGCGTCACGGTGATGGGAGCGGTGGAGGAAGGATGGCGAGAAGGGGAGGTCATCGCCCTCAAGCACCCCGGGGCCCCTGCCATCGTCCTGCGCCTGCGCCGTGGACCGCAGCGGATCGGGGACGCCGCGGTCGTCGACCTATCGAGCGAGATCGGCAAGCCCCCGGGCGGCGCGGTCGACTGGCTCGGGAGCACCTACCGGGTCCTCCGGCCCTCCCTTAGCGACCTCTTCTCCTCCCTCACGCGCGGGGCGCAGATCATCACGCCGAAGGATTGCGCTCGGATCGTGTCGCTCGCCTCTCTCGCTCCCGGCGACCACGTGGTCGAGGCAGGGGCAGGCACGGGGGCCCTTACGGTCGCGCTCGCCTACGTGGTCGGCCCGTCCGGCCGTGTCACATCGATCGACCGTCGGGCCGAATCCCTTCGGATCGCTCGCGAGAACATCGAGCGGGCCGGATTCTCCGAGCGGGTGACGTGGGTCGAGCGGGATGTGGCGCTCGAGGGGTTCGACCGCGGGTCCGCCGACGCGGTGATCCTGGACCTGCCCGAACCGTGGGCCGTGCTTGCGTCGGTCCATGCGGCGCTGCGCGTCGGCGGGGCGGTGGTCGCCTACACCCCCACCTACAACCAGCTCGAGCGGACGGTCCGCGGAATGCGAGAGCACCGGTTTGACGAGGTCCACGCGCTGGAGATCCTGGAACGTTCGCTCCAGGTCGGAGAAGGGGGAACCCGACCGAGCTTCGACATGCTAGGTCACACGGGCTTCCTCTCGACGGGCCGCCGCGTGGACTGACCATGGTCGACTATTCCGTCACCATCGCCGCCTCCGTCGGGGTCCTGCTCTCGGCGGTGTTCATCATGTGGGAGGTCGGCCATTACGCGACGCCGCAGGTCTCGGAGAACCGGTTCGACGAACGTCGAGAGATCTTCGCCTACACCGTTGGGTTGTTCATCGGGATCCTGGTCGTGATCCCTTGGATATACTTCCTGGTCGCCTTCGGCAACGCGGACCTGATCGGTGTCTTCGTCTTCCTCATCATCCTAGTGGGCGTCACGGAGCTCGCCCAGTGGGGGATCCGTCGGACCAAGTACTGGGGCCTCGGGCCGAGCTTCCCGTTCTACGCGATCGGACTGCGCTGCGGAATCGCGGCGCTCCTCATCACCGGGCTCGTCGCCCAGTACCTGGCGTCGCCTACGATCACCTGGGACGGACTGACCGTGATCGCACTTCAGTCGGGGGCCCTGGTGATGCTCGCGGCCGCGACCGCACTGATCTCCCTGCCGGCCACGCCCGGGTCCGGTCGCACCGGCGGCGGGCCGCTCTCGAGCTCGGTCATCCTGTTCGTCGGCTTCTTTCTCCTCGGGTTCAACGCCTTCGCCGGCGAGCTGGTCGGCGCCGTTGCGGCTCTAATCGCCTTGGCGGGGGCCATCTACCTATACGCCCGCCTGCGCACCATCCTCGACCGCATCCGGCCGCCCGCTCCCGCGGGGCGACCGGAGGCGATCCCGAGCCGGTTCGCCCGGACGGACCGAGGCGATGGGAACCCGAAGTCCCCGTGAGGGCGGACCCAAACCGTGGAGCCGCCCCTCGGTTCCATAGCTTCATATCAGAGGCGTCCTCCCGGGCCGCCGATGGCCGAAGAGGTTCCCGCTCCGCTTCCTTTCACCCAAAGCCTCCGACACTGGTTGAGGACCCACCGTTTCCCGCTTTCTTGCGGAGTCCTAGGAGCGGGGCAGTGATGGTCGTGCTAGCCCTGGGTGACTTCACCCCGCTCGACACGGTGTGGCCTTTCACGGTCATCAACGCCTCCACCGACCAGAGCGGAAGCGGAGGCGAGAACTGGAACCTGGTCTTCGTGATCCTTGGGCCGATCCTCGTGATCATCGGCGGCTACCTGGTCGGTGCCTATGTGGTCGCCCGCCGCCGTTTCGAGCAACTGATGCGCTCGAAGAGCAAGGCGGAGCTACTGCGCAACATTCCCGAGATGGAGGAGTTGCTTTGGGACCTCCTCCCGTACGACCAGGTCCGCTACGAGCAGAAGTGCGCGGAGCTGCACATCCGTCGTTAGCTGCCGCCCGGCCCGAGTTAAGTAGCCGACCCCCGTAATGACGCCGTGTCGGCCCCGGCCGAGAAGAAGGAAGCGATCCGCTTCCGCCGCCTGGGGAAGCCGGAGGAATTTCGGCAGCTAGAGGAGGTCCAGCGCGCGGCCTTCGGTCTGGCCGCCGAAGGCACGATCCCGACGCCGCTCCAGCGAGCCTTGCAGGACAACGGGGGACTCGTCCTCGGGGCTTTTGTGGACATCACTCTGGTCGGCTTTGCCCTTGGATTCCTTGGGTGGGATGGCCACCAGCTCTACCACTACTCCCACATGACGGCGGTCCGACCGGAGTACCAGAATCACAAGGTCGGCTTTCGCCTGAAGGGCTATCAACGGGAGGAGGTCCTCGCTCAGGGTCTCCCAGAGATTCGTTGGACCTTCGACCCGCTTCAGAGTCGTAACGCGCTTCTGAACGTGCGCCGGCTGGGGGCTCTCCCGACCTCGTACTACCCTCATTACTACGGTCGGATGGACGATGCGATCAACCGCGACCTCGAGACCGACCGTCTCAGCGTGCGCTGGGAGGTCGCGAGCGAACGGGTGGTGGAGCGTCTGGAGAACCGCTACCCATCCCCCGAAGCGGACCTTCAGCGCTGGGGCCGGTCCACCGCGATCGTGGAGACCGAACCGGGGGAGAGCGGGATTCGGCTCCCGGTCGCGGTAGGAGAGCCGAGCGGCTCGAGCGCCCACCTGGAGATCCCGTTCGACCTGGGCTTAGTCCGCCAGCACGAGCCCAAGGCGCTCTGGCGATGGCGCCACGCCGTTCGAGACGCCTTCCGAGCCGCTTACGACCTTCGCTATACGGTCGATGACTTCGCGGTCGTGGCGAGCGAGCACGAGCGCCGTAGCTTCTATTTTCTGACCCGAAGGACGGACCCTCCTACGGCTCACGGGGTCGCGGAGGCTCCTCCCATCGAGCCCCAGGGACCGGCAAAGGCGAATACGTAGTCCTCTCCTAGGATGGGTGTGAGCGAGCGTCCCAGGGCCTCCTCCACGTCATCGCTGTGGCTCGTCGTTCTGGGCATCGGGCTTACGGTAGGGGCGGCCGCCGCCCTCCTCAGTGGGGTCTTCACCCCCCCAGGGGCCCCCACGAGCTCCACGGTCATCGAACCGGCCAATCAGCTCGTGATATGGGTCGCCGAGATCCTGCCGATCGCGGCGATCGCGTTCTTCGTCTTCTATCGCCTTACCCGTGAGGCGATGCCCGTCCCTACACGCCTCATCGCCCCGGTCCTCATTGTCATCCTCGTCCTCGTCGTCTTCGTCGTGCTCGTCCGTGTCAACATCATCTCCCCCAACACCCCGCTCTCCCAACAGCCGATAGGCCTGAACGCGAACAACACGACCGGCCTCCCGCCCGGCGGAAACTTGACCAGCCTCAACCTGAGCGGCCCGGGCGATACGGTCTCGTTCTTCGGCCTCTCCCTCCCGACGTGGGTTGCGGTCGCCATCTTAGGCGGGGTCGTGGTAACGATCGGGGCCGTCGCCACCCTCTTCGTTCTTCGCCGATCCCGGCCGGAGCTCATGATCCGGGGAGGTCCTTCGGTCGACGGGGTCCGCTCGGAGCTCGAGTCCGCGGCACGGGCCCTGGACGAGGGCTCCGGGGACCCTCGCCGGGTCCTGATCGAGCTGTACGGACGGCTCCTCCACCGGCTCGAACCCGCGGTGGGCGACCTCGCGACGCAGACGGCCGAGGAGATCCGGACGCACTATCTGATCCGCCTCGGTGTTAAGCCGCACACGGCGGAGGAGATCACCCGCCTCTTCGAGCGGGCCCGTTACTCTTCACACCCGATCGGGCCGGGGGAGGTCACGCGCGCTCGGACGGTGTTGAGCGACGCCATCGCGGACCTGAACTCTCCGAGGGAGGGCTGATGTCGCGAACCCTGGCGCTCCTCTTCATCGGCATCGCCGTCGTCTGCGTGGGTATCACCTTCAACGCCGGCCAGAGCCTTCCGCTCCAGGAGGGGGGCGCAGCCGCCGCGGTCGCCTTTGCGATCATCGCGGGAATCCTCCTGTACACCTCAGACCGCACCGTCACCGAGGAGGCCTCGGCCGGCGTCGACCGGACCCTGGCCGCGCCGGCGACCGGACCGAGCGCGATCGAGCAGGCGTTCACCGAGGGCCCGTTCGGCCGGGAGCGGATCGCCGTCACGCTCGATGCGGTCGAGCGCGCCACCCGTCACCCGGACCTACCGGCGGCCACGCCGGACGAGCTGGACCGTCTCTGGTTGATGAAGCCGGCGGAGTTCAACGCCTACGTCTCCGAGCGTCTCGACCGCCTGGAGCGGGAGACGTGAACTGGGACACGCCCTCGATCGTCCACCCGACGCTACGCAGTTGGGTCTGCTACGGCCTCGCCGGTTTCCTGCTGATCGTCGCGGTCGCGGACCACACCCCCATTCCCCTCTTCGCGGCGGTCCCCCTGCTCATCGCTCCTCTCGCGGCCTTGCTCCTCTCCCCCGCTGGACGTGAGCCGTTGACCCTTCGTTGGCAGGAGAAGGGAGAGGGGCCGGACGTCGTCGTCTCGGGCGAGCTCATTCCACCCGCATCGATCGACGCGCGGGACGTCGATTTCGAGGTCGCGGTTCCCCCCGGGCTCATCGAGACGAAGCCTCTTACGAAGCGGCTCTCGGGAGGAGCGATCGCGTTCACCACCAGCCTGCGAGCGCGCGAGCCGGTGCTGGCCCAGATCCCCCTGCCCGCTGTCCACTGGCGGGACGGCCTCGGACTGATGCAACGGCCGCTCCCCGTCGACGGCGTGCCCCTCTCGATCGAGCGCTGCCCCCTCGAGGCCGGTCGGCTCGGTACGGTGCGCCTGCATCGGACGATTGTGCTTCCCGGGGAGACACGATCGCGCGCGATCGGGGAGAGCGGCGACTTCTACGGGGTTCGGATATCGCTCCCCGGAGACTCTACACGACGCATCAACTGGTCGGCGACCGCCCGTTCGGAGGAGACCTTCACGAACGAGTTCTCTCTCGAACGGACCGGGGACGTCCTGATATTCCTGGACGCACGGCCGACCGAGCTCGGGCCCTGGATGGACGCCCGCCTCCTGGGGGTAGCACGCGCCGCGGCGCTCGGCATAGCAGATGCCTTCCTCCACGAGCGCGCCCGCGTGGGACTCGCCATCTTCGGAGAGTTCCTGACTCCCGTCAAGCTCGGCGGTGGCCGGCGCCAACGCTACCGGATCCGCGAGGCGCTCCTGGGGGCGGAGGTCGCCGCGGTCGCGGGCCCGTCCGAGCGGGCCGGGTTCGCGGCCCGCCGTTTCTTCCCGCCGGGGATCACGACGATCGTCGTGAGCTCGCTCGCGGACGAGTCGACCCGCCACTTGGTCCTCCATCTGCGACGACGCGGCTACCCTTCGATCGTACCTGAGTCCTTCTCCGATCCCGGTCGCGGACCTCGATCGGTGGACGTCCGGGGAGGAGCGCCGGCTCGCGCTTCGACTGGTCGAACTCGTACGACGCCACCAGATCGCTGAGGTCTGGTCGGAGGCCCCGGTCGTAGACTGGCGTGACTACTGGTCGCTCGCGGTCTTCTCGGCGTTCCTGAAGCAGGGTCTGCGCAACCGGAGGACCTCATGAACCCCGTCGGAGGTCGCTCGTTCTTGGACCGTATCGGGGTCATTCCCCTCTCGATCCTGGCCTGCGCCCTCCTCTTGCTCGGCCTCGATGATACCCATGGCGCCGTGGCGGGCCTCATCGTAGCCGGGGTGGGTCTAGCACTGTCCGAGGCCTGGAGGATCGTCGGCCGACCGGTCGGGAGCGGGGTGGAAATAGCGCCGGCGGGGGCGGCACTGATCTACCTTCTCCTGGTCGCGCCCTCGACCGTCGTGTCGGAGGTGTTGGCCGGGTTCGCCGGGATCGCCGTGCTCCTCTGGCTTGCCGACGTCTCAATCCGGTCCCCCGGGCGACTAGGCCGAGCGCTGGACGAGTTGATCATGCCGATGGCTGGGTTCGCGGTCGCCCTCGGGATCGCCTTCGTCATCCCGACCGGCCCGCTCTCCCTCGGCTTCGCGAGCCTTCTCCTCGTGCTCGTGGTCGTCCTCGTCGTGCTCATCCTGGCCCGACCGTCGATCGTGGGGCGTCGCGAGGCACCAAGCTCATAGCGGGAAGGGCGATGGCCCAGCGACCTCGCCTACGGGCGAGCGTCCGGGTCCCGACGAAGGGTCCCTCTCGACCCAATGCGGACGGGTCGTCCGCCGGGGATGACGTGAGGACAACCCCGGGGTCCGACAGCCCCGGCCGGGGTCAGACCGCCGAGAGGGCGTGGCCTACCTGTGAAGCGGACTCGTTACGGCCGGGGGATACGGGTCGACGGTGTCCATATAGGACCACCCGTCTGGGTCGGGCGGGAGCGATCGTGAACGTTCTCGAAGCCCGGGACGGAATGGCCCGCGTACGGGCCGCGGTCCATGCTGCGGTCGTCGGACGCGAGGTCGCTCTCGACCAGATCGGGGTCGGGTTGCTCGCCGACGGCCACCTCCTCCTCGAAGACCTTCCCGGGCTCGGCAAGACGCTGATCGCGAAGTCGTACGCCCGGGCGCTCGGCCTCTCGTTCCAGCGCGTCCAGTTCACCGCCGACCTGCTCCCCCACGACATTCTCGGTACCGAGGTCCTCGACCGCACGACCGGCACGCTGACCTTCCGGCCGGGGCCCCTCTTCGCCAATCTCGTCCTGGCGGACGAGATCAACCGCGCTCCCCCGAAGGTGCAGTCCGCACTGCTCGAGGCGATGCAGGAGTACCAGGTCACGAGCGAGCGGTCGACCCACGTGCTCGACCGGCCCTTCATCGTGCTGGCGACCCAGAACCCTCTCGAGCTCGAAGGGACGTACCCGCTCCCCGAGGCGCAGGTCGACCGCTTCCTTCTGAGGCTCAGGGTGGGCTACCCCACGCTGGAGGAGGAGCGAGAGATCCTCAAGCGGCGGCGCGAACGACGGAAGGAGGAGGCCGAGGTTCCCGTGGTGCTGGACAAACCGACGTTCCTTCGGATGCAGCAAGCGGTCGAGGGGGTCGAGATCGAGTCCTCGGTCGAGTCGTACGCCGTCGATGTCGTCCGCGCGACACGGACCGACAGTCGCGTCGAGGTCGGCGCCTCGCCTCGCGGGTCGCTCGCGTTGCTGCGGATCGGTCGCGCGGCGGCGTTGGCCGCGGGCCGCGACTACGTGCTACCGGACGACATCAAGAGCTTCGCCGAGAGCGCGCTCGCCCACCGCATCACGGTCAAGCCCGAGCCGTGGATCCGAGGGATCCGCGGAGAGGACGTCGTCCGCGCCGCCCTCGATCACACCGCCGTTCCCAAGTTGCGTTGAGAGGGCCGGCAGCAAGGACTTATCGCCCCGTGGCGGTCCCATCGGTCATGTCGGACGGCCCGGCCACCGTGGTCATCGCGGACTCGATCGATCGAGCCGCGGTGGAGCGTCTCCGCGCGAGCGGAACGTGCCGCGTCGTGGACGCGAGCGCGGGCGCCCCCGCCCTCGAGGCGGCCCTCCCCGACGCGTGGGCGCTCATCGTGCGCAGCCGTACCAAGGTCGACGCGCGCCTGCTCAGCCGGGCTCCCAAGCTCGAGCTCATCGCGCGGGCCGGGGTCGGGGTCGATAACGTCGATATGGCCGCCGCGGGCGCACGCCACATCCGCGTCGTCAATGCTCCGAGCGCCGCCACGACCAGCGTGGCGGAACTCACGGTCGCCCTCGCGCTCCTCCTCGTGCGAGACTTCCTCCCATCGGCCGCGGCGACGAAGGCGGGGCGGTGGGAGCGGGGAACCCATGGAGGCGAGCTCGCGGGTCGCAATGTGGGTCTGGTGGGCTACGGGCGCATCGCGCGCGAGGTCGCCCGCCGGTTGACACCGTTCGAGGTCCATCTGGTGGCCTATGACCCGTTCGTCACGACGAGCGGCGACACGACCGCGATGGTCGATCTTCGCTCGCTCTTCGAGCACGCGGACGTGGTCAGCCTGCACGCCGCCGCGACGCGGGAGAACCACCACCTTCTGAACGCCGAGGCGTTCGCGTCCATGAAGACCGGGGTCTACCTCATCAACGTCGCCCGGGGAACGCTCGTGGACGAGGCCGCGCTCTTGGACGCGCTGCGCTCGGGGAAGGTCGCCGGGGCCGCTCTGGACGTCTTCGAGAGCGAACCGCCGACCAATCGCGCGCTCTTGGAGCATCCGAACGTTATCGTGACCCCGCACATCGGGGCCTCGACGCCCGAGGGGCAGGCGCGCGCAGGGGCGTTCGTGGTAGAAGAGGTCCTTCGGGCCCTGAAGGGAATGCCGTTGACCGCGCTCGTCGCCCCCCCGGAGGGTCGGCATGACGTTCGACCCGGAGACCGCAACGTTCCTCATCGCCGGGCCGGTTCGCATCCACCCGCGTGTGCTGCGCGCGATGGCGACGCCGAGTGTCAACCATCGCGGAGATTTCTTCCACGGGGTCGTCGCCGAGATCCGGGAGCTCCTGCCTCTCCTGTTCGGCCCGTCCGGCCGGTCGGTCGTCCTGTCGGCGAGCGGGACCGGTGGGCTCGAGGCGATGTATGCGGGATTGGTCCCCGTGCGCGGGCGCACCTTGGTCTTTTCGAACGGGAACTTCGGAGAGCGCTCCGACCAGATCGTCCGTCGCTACACGACTAACGTCACGACCCTCAGCGCGCCGTGGGGCCAGCCCCTGCCACTCGCGGCTGCCCAAACGGAGCTCACGAAGGGCGACGTCACCGCCGTCTGCGTCGTCCATAACGAGACGAGCGTCGGGCTCGCGAACGACCTGAGCGCGCTCGCGCCGGCCGTGCGGGACTCCGGAGCGCTCTTCCTGGTCGATGGGATCAGTGCGATCGCGGGGATCCCGTGCCCGGTCGAGGCGTGGGGGATCGACGCGATCGTCGCCGGCAGTCAGAAGGGTCTCGCCGCTCCCGCCGGCCTCGCCCTCGTCCATCTCTCCAATCGGGCGGTGGAACGCCTCGAGAAGCGGACGTTCTACCTCGACCTGGCCGCGCACCTCAAGACCCTCGAGAAGAACGACACGCCGTGGACGCCGGGCGGTCCCGCTCTTCCTCGCGCTTCGTGAGGCCCTCCTCCTCCTGAAGGAGGAAGGGCTCGACCGCCGTCTCGCGCGAACGCACCTCCTTGCCGAGGCGGCCCGCGCCGCGGTGGACGCGCTGGGCCTCACGCTCTTTCCGGATCGGCGCTACGCCTCGGACACCGTGACCGCGATCAACAACCCCGATGGGTTGGACGACGCGCACCTGAGGAAGGTTCTGGAGCGCGAGTACAATGTGCTCGTCCAGGGTGGCCAGGGAGCGCTCACCGGCAAGATCTTCCGCATCGGTCACATGGGCATCGCCGACTGGCCGGACCTCCTCGTCACGTTCGCCGCCCTCGAGCGGATCCTGACGAAGGCGGGCCGTCTCGACCGACCGGGCGTCGCGGTGACCGAGGTCGCCCGGCGCATGCCGTAGCGCCCTAGATATCGACGATCACGCGGGCGGTTCCTCGCTCTAGGTCGATCGTCGCCGCGTGCATGGTGATCGCCTTCACCTCCTTATGCGCCGGGTGGCGCACCGGGTCGAACGTCTCGCCGACGGCGCTCGCGACGAGGGCCGTGGGTGGGCGGCCGATGGTGCGTACGGTCAGGTCACGGGCCAGGAACCCTTCGGTCTGCTGGAGGAGCAAGAGCTCGGAGAGGAACGCGACGGCGAGCGAGGTGACGTCCTCCCCCGAGGCACGGACCGCCCGTTCGGAGCGGCGACGCACCTTTCTTAGGTCGGTCATCAACGCGAAGAGACCGAGCCCGAGCGCCTCGAAGAGATGGTCGGTCGAGTCGGCACGGGCCGAGATCCCCTCGTCAGCGGTGGTCGGAAAGCTGCTCCAGCGTCGGCGGATTCTCCTCGCCCGAGCCCCCGACGGCATGCACCGGGGAGCCTCGAACGAGTTTAAACCATAGAGGCCTCGCGATGCGTGATGCGGGCTAGCCTCGTCATCCCGACCCTCAATGAGGAAGGGTCGATCGGTCATGTGCTCGCGACGTTCGCGCAGGCCGCCCAGGAGGCGAATCGAACGCTCTTCACGAGCGACCCGGTCGACTGGGAGGTGATCGTCGTGGACGGCCGTTCGACCGACCGGACCACCGAACGGGCGAGTGCCGGCGGAGCTCGGGTCGTGCTCGAACCACGCCCGGGGTATGGTCGGGCCTATCGGACCGGCTTCGCCGCAGCGTCGGGCGAGGTGGTCGCGACCGCCGATGGTGACGCGACCTACCCCGTCGAACGCGTCCCCGAGTTCGTACGCCTGCTTCTCGATGAGAACCTCGACTTTCTCTCGACCGACCGCATGGCGTACGTCGACCGCCGGGCGATGACGACCGAGCACCGGATTGGCAATCGCGTGCTCAATTTCACGCTCGCGATGGCCTATCACCGCTTCGTCACGGCGCTTCCCGGCGGCCTCCTTCGGGACAGTCAGAGCGGGATGTGGGTCTTCCGACGACACCTCCTCGAACGGATCCGCCTCACCCAGGACGGGATGGCGATGAGCGAAGAGATCAAGATCGAGGCGCTCGTGCGAGGCTTCCGCGTCCGCGAGGTCCCCATTCGCTACGGGGAGCGGTGGGGAGCGCCGAAGCTCTCGAGCTGGAAGGACGGTCAGCGCAACCTGCTGTTCCTGCTCGAAAAGCGGCTCGAGCTGGAGCGGGAGCTCCGCACGACCCGGAAAGAGACCACTGCCCGCGCGTAGCGCGCGTGGGCTTCCGCCCTACTGGGTCTTGCCCGACCGCTCGCGCGACTTGACGCGAAGGCCCTTGTAGCCGCATTTGCGACACTGCACAGCGCGCGGCGGGTTTCTCGCCGAACAGTTCATGCAGACTTTCTTGTCCAGCAGACGGTGGACAGCCTCGGGGAACGGCATGCGCGGGCGGCGGGACCTTGACCATGTATAAAGCCTGTCGCCACCGCTCACCTCGGAAAGCCGCGACCATGATGGGTCCCCCGGCTTTCGACCGACCGGATTTCAAGGCGAACGGGTCCATCGCGCGCTCGCCCGGGCCGCGAAAGTCTATCGGGGCGGGCGGGATGATGGTCGTGTGAAATTCTCCAACGAGGTTGGCGTCGCCTCGGTCCGGCGAGCCCGGCGGGCGATCACGAGCGCTCTCGGACCGGCCCAGAGCGACTCGGAGGCCGGCAGGGAGCTGCTTCCCGAATGGACGGAACGCGGGGGTGCGTTCGTCACGTTGCGCACGTATCCGAATGCCCGGCTCCGTGGATGCATCGGGTACCCACGGGCGATCCTCCCGCTTGGAGAAGCGATCGACGATGCGGCGGTCGCAGCGGCGGTAGACGACCCTCGATTCCCCCCCGTTACCTGGTCGGAGTTGGGACGGCTCGTGGTGGAGGTCTCGCTTCTCAGCGCCCCCGAGCCGATCGCCGCCGCCGATGCCGAGGGCCGCCGGGCCGCGGTCGTCGTCGGACGGGACGGGCTGATCGTCTCGGCCGGGAGCGCGAGCGGGTTGCTCCTCCCGCAGGTCGCCGTCGAGCAAGGGTGGGATGCCGAGGAGTTCCTCGAGCAGGCCGGCGAGAAGGCCGGGCTCGGGCCGGGCGCTTGGCGCGACGCGTCGACGCGGGTCGAGCGGTTCGAGGCCGCGGTCTTCGGCGAGGTCGCTCCGGGCGGCGCCGTCGTCCAAGAGCTGGACGGGTCCTCCGAGAAGTCCCCGCGACGGCGGCGCGCGCCATCTGCGCGCTGAACGAAGTTCCCTCGAACTCCCACCGCTGATTACCAGGGCCGGACGGAAGATCGCCCGCCTGGATCGACAGCGTTCTCGTGAGGAGCTCTCGCTCCAGCGTCGTTCGGCGCTCCTCCAGCGCGGCGGCGAGCTCGGCCGAGGCTCCGATCGTCAGGTCTACCGGGTCCGTGAACGCGAGGTGAAGCTCCTTGCGTCGCTGTTGAAGCCGGCGGAGGACCTCCCGCACGAGCCCTTCTTGGAGGAGCTCGGCCGTGGGCCGTCGGGAAAGTGCGGCCGCGAGCTGGTCGCCCTCGGTTTGAGCGACCCAATCGGCCTCGGGGAAACTAGCCGGATCCCCCTCTGCGACGAAGCGCACCGTGCGCACGTTGAGCTCGCTCGCAATGAGCTCCGCCGCCTCCTTTCCGAGAGGGGAGAGCGCCGGTGCCCGGTCGCCGAAGACCACGAACTCGGGGAGAGGGATCCGCGATTTCACGCCCGCGCGCTGACGAAGCTCGCGCCCCGTCTCCACCAGCGAGCGGACCGCCTCCATCCCCGCCTCGAGGGGGAGGTCGCGGGTCGGAAGCTCGCCCGGCCAGCGAGCGAGGTGGACCGACGTTTCGGCCTCCGCAAACGGTCGGTCGACGAAGTGCTGAGCGACCCACTCCGAGGTAAAGGGGAGGAACGGCGCGAGGATGCGGGCGAAGGTGGCGAGCGTGTAGCTCAACGTGGCGTGGGCCTCGTGCCGGGCCGGGTCCGATGGGTTGGCCCAAAAGCGGGGGCGCGAGCGACGTAGGTACCACGTGGAGAGCTCGTCGACGAACGAGCGAAGCGACTGGGCCGCCGGGCGGGGGTCGAACCGGTCGAGAGCGGTCTCGACCGCGCTGCGCGTCGCCTCGAGCCGAGACAGGAGCCAGCGGTCGAGGGCCGAGGACGGCCGAGGAAGCTCGCTCACGGGGGCCAGGCCGTCGGCGTCCGCGTTCTGTTGGTAGAAGGCGAGGACGTTGGTCAGCGTGCCGACCGTGCGGGCCGCGTGGCTGCGGATCTCCGCCTCGCCCATCCGCATCCCTTCGGTAAAGTCGGTCGAGAACGCAAACCAGCGGACGGCGTCCCCCCCGAGCCGGGTCAGCAGGTCGATCGGCTCGGTCACGTTGCCCTTCGACTTCGACATCTTTCGGCCGACGTCATCGAGGCCATGCCCCGTCACGAGCGCGGCCCGGTACGCCGGGCGGTCGAAGAGGGCGGTCGAGAGCACGAGGAGCGAGTAGAACCACCCTCGAGTCTGGTCGATCGCCTCGGACACGTAGTCGAGGGGGGCGGCGGGGTCGAACGGCCCGGGGTCGAACGGGTAATGGAACTGGGCGAACGGGGACGCCCCGCTGTCATACCAGGCATCGATCGTGTACGGTTCACGTCGGCACGGCTCCCCGCACGTCGGGCACGGGAACTCGATCGCGTCGACCCCGACCCGGTGTGGGTCGAAGCCCTTCGGGAGCGGTCGCCCCCACACTTCGGCGAGCTCGGCCAGGCTCCCCACGCACCGATAGTGCCCTTGAGCACACCCCCAGACGGGAAGCGGTGTTCCCCAGTAGCGGGACCGGGAGAGCGCCCAGTCCTTGGCCTCCGTCAGGAAGTTTCCGAAGCGCCCGTCCCGAAGGTAGGCGGGGACCCACGTTACCGTCGCGTTGTGCTCGACCAGTCGCGAAGAGAAGCGCGAGGTGCGGACGAACCAGGAGTCGATCGCGCGGTAGAGGAGCCGCGTGTCGCACCGGTAGCAGAACGGGTAGGTGTGCCGGACGGTCTCGGAGCGGAAGAGAAGGCCGCGGGTAGAGAGGTCATGGATGAGGGTCGGGTCGGCGGCCTTGAACGATCGTCCCTCTACGATCGGCACGAGGGGACCGAAAACGCCGCGGCTATCGAGGGGGTCGAAGGTTCCGAGGCGCTCTCGGAAGGCGATCCGATAATCGTCCGGGCCGAAGTTCGGTGCACCGTGGACGAACCCGGTTCCCTCCTTCACGTCCACCATCGCATCCAGCACGACGCGGAAGCGGCCCGGGGCGGAGGGTACGAAGGAGAACGGCGGGCGGTACTCCCGGCCTTCGAGATCGGCGCCGGTCAACCGCTCGACGATCGTCGGCGGCTCGGCGAAGTAGCGCGGGACGGCCGCCTCCGCCAGGACAACCTCCTTCCCGTCGAGCTCTCGGACCACGACGTACGGCAGGTCGGCGCGCGCGATCACAAAGACGTTCGAGACGAGCGTCCATGGGGTGGTCGTCCAGACCAGAAGGTCGCGAGGGGGCTGGTCGGCGTCCACGAGACGGAAGCGGACCGTCACCGAGGGATCGTCCGCATCCCGATACCCCTGGGCGACCTCGTGCGAGCTCAGCGTCGTCTCGCACCGTGGGCAATACGGCAGGACATAGTGCCCCTTCTCAATCAGTCCTCGGTCGAAGAGCGTCTTGAGCGACCACCACACGCTCTCGATGTACGGCGTGCTCATCGTGAGGTAGGGGTGGTCGTAGTCGAGCCAGTAGCCCATCCGCTCGCTCATCTCGCGCCAGGCGGAGGCGACCAAGAGCGTGCTGTCACGGCACGCCTCGCAGAACCGTTCGACCCCGAACGCTTCGATCTCCTTGTGGGAACGGAGCCCGAACTTCTTCTCGATCTCGAGCTCGACGGGGAGGCCGTGGCAATCCCAGCCGGCCATCGAACTCACGATCCGTTCTCCACGCATGCGGTGGTAGCGGAGCTGGAGGTCCTTCATCGTGCGGGGGATGATGTGGCCCGAGTGAGGGCGCCCGTTCGCGGTGGGTGGACCCTCCGTGAAACGGAAGATCGGGGCACCGGGGCGATCGGCGAGCGCCCGGGCGATCACGCCGGTCTTCAACCAGTAGCCCACGACGCGGGCCTGAACCCCGACCGGGCTCGGGGTTCCGCTGGTCGTCTCTTCCTCTCCTGGCATGGGTGGGCAAGGGAGCCCCGCTAGGGAATAAAGCGGCCGCGCTCCTAGCGACTCATCCCGGGCGGGGGCGGACTCCGTGACTCGAAGCCCACGTGGCTCGATCGGTCTCGGTGGACGATCCGTCCTTCGGCCTGCGTCACGTGGCAGTTCCGTCCCAGTCGGATCGTCGGGGCCTTGAGGTAGTGGACCGTCACACCCTCGAGGTCGACGGAATCCGCCTCGATGCGGTCGACGACGAGGGAGCCCTTCGGTCGCAGCGGCGGAAGGTCGATCGGGAGTCTCACCCACGCCTTGGGCCGGAGGGTAACGCTCGGGGCTTCGATCGTCTCGACCTGGCTCGCGCCATCGAAGGCGCCGATGATCTCCCGGGCGGTAAGCGCGCCGCCGATCGTGAAGCGACCGTCAGGGGAGAAGAGGGCGACCGAAAGGCGCCCTCCGACCTCGAGCGTCCCGTGGTAGGAGAGCTGGGTTTCCACGCTCATGTCCTTCGCTATGCGGGAGACACCGCGCAGCTCGGTCGATGCCGCGACGAGGTTGCCCGCGACCCGAAGGGAGCCTCGGCAGAGGAATCGGCCGCGGACGGTGACGTCGCCTCCGACCTCGAGCGAACCCTCGGACTGGATCCGATCGGCGCTTAGGTTCCCTCCGATCGAGAGAACGCCATCGAAGAGGCCCTCCTCCACATCGACCTCCCCCAGGACCTTGCCGGTCCCGGCGAGGCGGTAGCGTTGGGCGTGCACGTTCGCGTGCCGGACCGCCCCGACCTCCCGGAAGGCCCCTTCGCGTAGAGAGGGAGCCATAACGGCGGGTGCCCCGGGGATGGATGGGGGCGAGGTCAGCGAGGGGGATGCTGCTGCCATGAGCCTTCGTCCTCACGCCGCCCGAGGGCGCGACGGGATCTTGAGGCGCCGGTGGTCCTGCATGATGCAGCGGTTCATGTAGACCGTCAGATGGGCCGCCCGTGCCTTTGCCGCGGCCTCGACGTTCTCGACTCCAAGCTGCATCCATACGACGGGAGCACGGCGAGCGATCGCCTCGTCGACGATCGGGGGAACCTGCTCGCTACGCCGGAAGATGTCCACGATATCGACCGGGACCTCCATAGGGATGGACGCGACGGAAGGGTAGGACTTCTCACCCAGCACCTCGCCCACCATCGGGTTCACCGGGACGATCCGGTAGCCCTGGCCCTGAAGGTACCGGGCGACCTCGTTCGAGTCACGTTCCGGCTTGTCCGATAGACCGACGACCACCACCGTACGCGCCTTGGCCAGCACGTCTCGTGTCGTCGTGTCGTCCGGCCCCTCCATGAGGCCATCGGACCTCGGTCGGTTACATGACGCTGACGGCCCAAGGCGAGGCCGACACCGGCTGTGGTTCGGCCCCTCCTGACCCGGTCGGGGCGAAACCGGTCCCGGACTCCGTGGGCGGGGCCCGCGGAGACGGGGCCTGCCAGGGCAGCGCCGGGTCGTTGACCTCGCGTGCGGAGAGACGGAACCGCCCGCGTTCACTTCGGAAGTAGGCGTCCACGACCGCGATGAGGAGGCCGACGATCATGAGGCCGTAGCGCACCGCGAGACCGGCCGGAAGGGAGATGAGCGTGAGGTACGCCGCCGCATCGGTGGCTCCGTGCAGTCCCGAGATCACCACCAGGTTCCCGCGGGAGGCCTGGAACGTCGCAGCGAACGCAAAGCCCGTCAGGAAGAGCGTCGGGAAGATGAGCGGGGCCGCTGGCCCGTACGTCACCCCATAGTACAGGTGCATCGCGGCGAACAACGCGCTCGTCCATAGAGCCGGCACGAACCAGCTCGAGGTCCGGCCGAGCCAGTAGCCGAAGATCCAGCCGCGAAAGATCGTCTCCTCGAGCGCGCCGACCACGAACGAGAACGCCACGAAGAACCACGGATTGGACGCGCCGATCTCGAGCGCAGGGTTCGGTCGGTTGAGGAAGCCGAGCGCGGCGGGGTCGTAGGCGAGGTACGCGGCGACCAGGACGATCGTGAGCACGAGCGCGAGCGTGAGCATCGCCCCATACCATCGGAATCCTTGCCAGACCGCTCCGGTCATCTGTCGGCGCCAGCCCCTGAGCGGGCCGACGCCGACCAAGAGAACGAACGCGGCGATCGGGATGCCGTAGGCGACCAGGACGTCCCCCAGAAGGTTGCCGTAGACGACCTGCGTCGCCGGCGCGAGCTGCGGGACAAAGTACTGACTAACGATCGCGACGACCGTGATTCCCACCGCCAGGGCGTAGGGTACGTCCGCGCGCGTGAGCCGGTAGGAGTCGCGGTTCGGGAGGCCCATCCGAATACGGGGACCCTTCGCTCCTACTTATGACGCCGGCGCCCTCGATATTCCTCCGACGGCCATGGACATCACCGTTCTCGCGAAGATCGTGGTCGACCGCGCGACGCTCGAGCCCGAGCCTCCCTCGGACCTTACCCGACGCACCGAAGCATCGTCCTTCCTCAACCCGTTCGACCAACGGGCCCTGCGGGCGGCGGTCGAGCTGAGGCGCCCGGGAGAGCGCATCACGGCCGTGTCGATGGGTCCGCCTTACGCCGAGCGCATTCTGGCCCCGTACCTGGGTGCGGGGGTGGACCGGGTACTCCTGCTATCGGACGAACGACTGCGAGGCGCCGATATCGTCGCGACCGCCCGGACCCTGGCCCGGGTCATCCAGCCTATCGGGCGGCAGATCGTCCTGACCGGCGAGCGCGCGACCGACAGCGAAACGGGAGTGCTGGCCGCCGCTCTTTCCTCTCATCTCGAGCTTCCCGCGGTCGCCGGCGCGCGGTCGATCACGCGCGACCCCACAGGAACCGGGCTCAGCGTCACGGTCGACACCGAAGAGGGTTGGGCGCGCTACGCTGTCCACGCCCCGTGCATCATTTCGGTCGGGGAGAAGATCGCCCGGCCGCTCAAGCCGGGGCCGGGCGAGGGTTCTCCTCTGGAGCAAGTCGAGCGGATCGCCCTGGACGACCTTCGGACCGAAGCGGGTAGTTCGGCTCCCGGCGCGTCGCGCACCCGGATCGTTCGCTGGGTCGCAATCGATCGGACCCGGGTCACCCGTGTCTTCAGCGCATCGCAGCTGGACGATGGGCTCGCCACGCTAGGCGCGGCCGCCCGTCGGGTCGAGGCCGGCGCTCTGGACCCGCGCACGGAATCGCACCTTCCAGCCGCCGCGGGTGCTCTCGACCGAGAGATCCTGGTGCTGGTGAGCGGACCCACGGGAGGGCTAGACCCGCGCGCGCTCGCGGTCCTGCCGTGGCTGGCGGGCTCGTTACCAGGGTTCTGGCTCTCGGCCGTCTGGGCAGGTCCACCGCCTTCTCCCGAGGTCGCCGCAACGCTCGCGGCCGCCGGAGCGACCCGAGGGTACGGACTTCAGGGGCTCTCGACCCACGTCCTGCCGATTGTGGCTACGCTCGCGCTGGAGCGCGTGCTCGACCGACGGCCCGCAGCGGCAGCGATCGTGATTCCCGAGAGTGCGTTCGGCCGGCAAACCGCCGGCCGACTCGCGAGCCGGATCGACCGAGGGCTCGTTACCGCGGTCGAGCGAGTGTCCGTGGATGCCGAGGGCTCCCTCCTTTGGACGAAACCGTCGTTCGGCTCGCGCGCGTGGGCAACGGTGGCGACCCATGGCGCCCCGGCGATCGCGCTCATGCGCTCCACCGCCCCCCTCGTTCCCTCTACGAGCTTGAGCCTCGCGCTCGACTGGATTGACGTCCCCTTCGAGCTCCCTTCGGTCCCGATCCTGCCCCTCGATACGGGCGTGGAGGTAGGCCCCGAGTTTGGTTGCCTCGACCGCGCCGAGGTCGTGCTGGGGGTCGGGATGGGCATCGGAGGTCCGGACGCGATCCGAGCTTTGCTCCCGGCCCTTGCTCCCGCCGGGGGAGCGCTCGCAGCCAGCCGACGCGTCGTTGACGCCGGTTGGGTTCCCCCTCAGCTTCAGGTCGGCCTCACGGGGCGGTCGGTCGCCCCGCGGGTCGGGGTCCTGGTGGGGGTCTCAGGCTCGCCGAACCAGATGGTCGGCTGGCGGCGGACGGGGACCTTGGTCGCGATCAATCCGGACCCAATGGCCCGGGTGTTCTCCGAGGTCGACTTTGGATTCGTCGGACGATGGGAGGAGCTCCTCCCCCGAGTCCTCGAGACCGTTACCCCTCGCCCCTAGGGGGCCGCTGCGGCCTTCACGCCGAGGGTACGCTCAGCGACCTGGACGCAGGCGAGCAGGTCCTCGAGGGTCTCGCGCGCGCTCGCCGCCGAGCGCGCCTCGAGATGAATCCGAAGCGAAGGACCCACAACGCGCACGCTCACGTAGTCGGGAGTGTCCGCCGCGACCGACCGGAGGACCTGCTCCGCCACCTCGGCGCGGTCGTAGCGGCGCTCGAGCTCGACGGTCAGTGGGAGTGTCCGTCGCTCTTTTTCGACTTCGATGGTCGTCCTCCCCCGCCCTGGGCGCCGGGGCCGTGCTCGAGCGCCCCCGGGACGATCGGGGCCGTCTTCGTCCGCCGGGCGGTCTCAAGGCGGGCCTGTTCGGCGATGTGGCGGACAATGGATGGCCACACCTTGCCGTCGTCCCGGAGCTTGTTCTCGAAATTGTTCTCGCCGATGTACTTGGCGAACGCCGCCCGGCTCGCCTCATCCCACGTCCCCGTCAGCCGACCCGAGTAGAACCCCAGGACGGCCAGGTCGTGCTGCAAGGTCGCGGCGAGCTCCCCGCCGATCGGCAGGAGGGTGGCCGGGTCCTCCCGGCTCAGCATCGTGAGGTCGTAGAGTCGAAAGACGCGCTTGAGCTCCTCGATCGGTGCGGGGTGGTCGTCGACCCGGATATCGACCCAGCGGTCGGTCCCCTCGTCGTACCCTCCCTTTTCGCGAACGATCAGGAGACCCGCCGCCTGCATTCCGCGGCGGTCCCCTCCCTCCCTCTGGCCGGCGGAGAGCGCGGCGAGAAGCCGCTCGGGAAGGTCTCCGGGGGTCGACTCGAACGCCCGGGCCATCGCGTGGATCACCGTAGGCCCGAAGAGGATGTTTCCCTGGCAGGCGAACCCATGGCCGACCTCGTGGCCGGCCCAGTCCATGCATTTCGCTCCCGTGAACGACGCGGCCTCGCCCCGAGCATCGACGACCCCCAGCTGCCGGTGGTCGCGTCCGGCGTCGGCCTCCGTAAGTCGGCGGACGACATCGCGGGCGGAAGTGCCCGATCGAAGCAGGGCGAGCCCCTCCGGGCCGTAGCGTACGTTCGCCATCGCCTGGGTGGCGATCGCCCCCACCTTCGCCTCGGCCCAGGGGACCACCGCACCGACGCTGATGAATTTCGACTGGACCGCGACCCCCCACTCCCCGCGGTCGAGGTCGGCGGCGACGATGGAAAAGGTACCGAACCGTGGAGCGCTCATCGGCCGGGAGCATGCCCGCCGGAATCTAAGGCTGGCGATAGGACGGGTCGCGGAGACGGGCTCGGTCGGCCCGCTCTCCCAGGTCACCCAGGAGTTCGTCCACGCAGCGGGTCGCTCCATCGCGGTCTCCCATGCGGTAGGCGCGTTCGGCCTCCCGAAGCCGCGTGAGCCATGTGGGGTCATCCTCCCCGTGGGCGTGGAGGAGGTCGATGAGGCGTCCGGCCAGTCGGATCCGTTGGGCGGTCCGTTCCTCCTCCTCAGAAGGAGGGCCAGCATCCGCGGGCCCGGATGGAACGTAGCCCACCAGGCCCCGCGGCCATTGGTGAACCTCCCCCTGGTCGCGGTGGATCGCTCGGTCCGGATCGGGGGCCTCAGGGTCCGCGCCGCCCTCGTCGGGCATCGCCTACGCCTCTTCGGGCGCCGGCTCGGGGGTGGTGGGCGGGGGCGCAGCGACCCGAGCGGCCGGGGGCTTGGGTATCGGTACCCGGGCCCTCAGCGCTTCCCATATCGGGTCGACCACGAGGTAGACGTCAGCGGGCGGAGCCCCGGCCGCCTGCTTCTCGGCGGCGGTCGCGATCGGGCCGATAAGGTCGGCGACGTCGATCCCCTTCTTCTGAGCCCACTCGACGGACGCTCGTGCGAGCGCGACCTGGGTCTCCAGGGCCCGACCGGCCTTGCGGGCCTCCTTTACCTCCGCGGAGAGGGTGAACTCTGGGTCCCATTGAGGTGGCTGGGGCGCCGGGATGGAGACGCGCAAGTGTCGGAACGGCTCGGGAAGGGTCGGCCAGCGCGGCTCGGCCAAACGGACCGAGAGCGCATCGAGCCGGCTCTCGGCCTCGCGCCAGTCGCCGTGGGAGTACGCGGTCTCTGCGCTCTGAAGCGGGGCGATGAGCTCCGGGCTCGGTGCGCCCTTCCATAGGTCGAGGGAGAGTGCGACCCGCGATGGAACGAGCCGTCGGAGGACCCGCCGCTCGTGGGTGTCGGCACTCGGGGGAGAGGGCGCCGCCGCGATTTCCGGAGGTCGGTTTGGTGCGCCGGGCATGGTGGAGCGTCCTTTACAGGAACGCCTCGAACTCCTTGGTGATTTCGGGGTACTTTTCGTGCACGGCCTTCAGGATGTTATGAACGCTCAGCTTCTCGAGCTTGACGTCGTGGAGCAGTTCGATGACCTTGTCGAACGTCTCGTCGGAGAGCGTGCAGAGCTTTTCCTTGGCGTACCAGTTACGGTAGAGCTTCTCTTCGAGCTTTGCTCGCCAGCCCTTCTCATAGCGGTCGAGGAACCCCTTGGAGGCGTCGCCCGCGTGGACCGCCTGGGCCGCGACCTCACCGCAGATCTTCCCCGCGATGCACCCGGTCGAGATCCCTCCGCCCGTGAGCGGGTCGATCATCCGCGCGGCGTCCCCGACGATCATGAACCCGTCCGTGACCGTCTGCTTGGTGGGCGTGGAGATCGAGACGCCGCCGCCGACGACGTCGATCTTCTTGCCCTTCGCGTAGGCGGGGTGCTTCGCGATCCACGCGTCCAGGTACTTGCGGGGCTCGGCCATGCCGTGGATCTTGCTGAGCTGGACCCCGATCCCGACGTTCGCAAGGCCCTCCGCCTTCGGGAATATCCAGACGTAGCCGCCCGGGGCGACCTCGCCGAGATAGAAGTCGCAGTAGCGAGTGTCACAGTCGACGTTCGTCATCCGGTACTGGAGGCAGGAATCCATGTCCCGCAGCGCCAGATTGGTCGGCAGGCCGGCCCAGCGACCGACCTGGCTCTCGAAGCCGTCGGCGCCGATCGTGACCTGGGCGTGGATCTCGAACGGCTCGCCGAACTGCTTGACGCGCGCGCCGACGATCCGGCTCCCTTCCTTGAGGACCCCGGTCGCCGCGGTCTTGAGCATGATATCGGCGCCGGCGTTCGCGGCGTCGATCGCGAGGGCCTTGTCGAACCCGTCGCGCTCGATCACGTAGCCGACCTCGTTGCCGGCCTCACGTTCGTTGATCTCGAAGACCTTCTCGCTGGGGGAGAAGATGCGCGCACCCTCGACCTCGAGGTTCACCCACTTCCCGGGGGTGATGCCGACCTCAGGAAGCCAGGACTTGCTGATCCCCTCCCCGCAGCGGACGGGGCTTCCGATCTCTTGGCGCTTCTCGATCATGAGGACCTTGGCGCCGTTCTTCGCGGCGAACTTGGCCGTCATGCTGCCCGCCGGGCCGGCGCCGATCACGAGGACGTCCGTCGTCAGGTCCGCGACCATCGTATCCCCTCTCGGTTTCCCCGCTCAGCCGATCTCGATCGCCCCGACCGGGCATCCCTTGACGCAGATCTCGCATCGGGTGCAGACGCGCTCGTCGAACGTAATCCGCGTCTCATCGAGGTAAATGCAGTTGAGCGGACAGATCCCGACACACGCTCCGCAATAGATGCAGAGCTGGCCGCTCGACTCGATGTGGAGGCTCCTCTTGTTGGCCACGGCGTCTCCTTCGTTGACACGGAAGGGGGTCTATTAAACTGCCGCTCGCGGGGAGGCCGACGCGCCCTCGAGAAACTTTTCAGCGTCCAGCGCGGCCATGCATCCAAGCCCCGCCGCGCTCACGGCTTGCCGGTAGCGGTGGTCATAGACGTCGCCGGCCGCGAATACGCCCTCGACGCTCGTGCGGGTGATCTCGTGGGTCTTCACGTAGCCGCGCTCGTCCAGCTCGAGCGCCCCGCGGAAGACCTCGGTGGCCGGGTCGTGACCGATCGCGACGAACAGCCCCTCGGCCTTGAGCTCTCGTGGAGCGCGTCCGGGGCCTTCTCGCACGTGGACCGCTACGACGTGGTCATCGCCACGCACATCGACGACCTCAGCGCCGAGGATGAAGGAGATCTTCGGATTCTCCCGGGCCCGCCGCTGGAGGATGTGACTCGCGCGAAGCTGATTCTTGCGGTGTACGACCGTGACGTGGGTCGCGAACTTCGTAAGGAAGATCGCCTCCTCCATCGCCGAGTCCCCACCCCCAACCACCACCACCTCGTGGCCTTTGAAGAAGAACCCATCGCACGTGGCGCAAGCGGAGACCCCCTTGCCCCGCAGCTTCTGCTCGTTCGGAAGACCGAGCCAGCGGGCGTTCGCACCGGTGGCGACGATCACGGACTCGGCGTAGAATGTGCCGTTCGAGCCGGTTTCGAGCGTGAACGGACGGTGAGAGAAATCGACCCGCCGCACATTGTCGTCGATGAACTGGGTCCCGAATTTCGCGGCCTGCTGACGGAACCGATCGATGAGCTCGGGCCCTTGGATCCCTTCGGGAAACCCCGGATAGTTCTCTACCTCGCTCGTCAGGGTGAGCTGTCCTCCAGCGGGGACCCCGGCGATCACCCACGGCTCGAGGTTCGCTCGGGCCGCATAGAGCGCCGCGGTCAATCCGGCCGGGCCGCTTCCGATGATCGCGAGCCGTACATCCCGCGAGGGAGCTTCAACCATGACGGTATTCTAGGCCAGCTCGAGGTTAAAAACCGCTCGGGGCCCGCAGGTTAGCGTGTGGGCGGGGGGAGACGAACCCCACCCGACCCTTCCGCCTCTCCGTAGCGGCTGCGGTAGAAGATGAGCGGAAGCCCGTCCGCGGCCACCTCGAGCGCGACCACCTCGCCCACCACCAAGCGGTGGTCCCCGGCGAGGTGGTCGGTCGACACTACGCAGGTAAGTGCGCCGAGCGTGCCATCAATCAGCGCGAGTCCATCGGGCCCCCGGTGGATCCCGATGCCGTCGAACTTCGTGTCGGTCGCTCCGACCTGCGCGAACCGGCGGCTTACCGCCTCTTGGTCGGCCCGAAGGAGGCTCACCGCGAACCGCCGCGTGCGTAGGATGACCGGGGTGGTGTTGGCGTCTTCGCTCAAGCTCACCAGGATCGTCGGCGGGTCGAGCGAGATGGAGAGGAACGCGTTCACGGTCAGTCCGAAGTCTCGCTCGCCTTCGCGCGTCGTGACGACGCTGACCCCCGTAGCCCAACGGCCCATCCAACGGCGGAAGGCGACGGGGTCGACCGCGGGGCTCATTCTCCCTTCCATTTGAAGACGTAGATCGCCGCGGCGAATAAGACGAGCGCGATCGCAAGGACCACGATGAAGTCGCCCGCCGCTCGGGTCAGGTTCTGGAAGAGCATCACCTGGTTCATCCCGTCGATGACATAGTACAGGGGCAGGATCTTCGCGAACGCCTGAAGCGCCGGGCTGAAGTCGGAGACCGGGAAGAAGGTACCGGCGAGGAACATCATCGGGAAGGTGATCACGTTGCCGATCACCGCCGCGCTCTCGGGGGTGCGCGCGACCGAGCCTGCCAGCATGCCGAGCGAAACGAACAACAGAGGCCCGACGATGAGGAAGGGCAGGAGCCAGACCGAGATCACGACGTGGGCTCCGAAGAGGAGGATCCCGAATCCGAGCATAATGCCGGCGCTCAGGAAGGTGAGGATGGTGTACCACAGGAAGCGGGACGCCAGCCATTCTCCCCGAGTGAGCGGGGTCAGGGAGAGCTGTCGGAAGATCCCTTCCTTTCGATAGGTGCTCGTGATGTCCACCATCGAGAACATCGGGCTCGTCAGGATGGAGAAGCCGATGAGGCCCGGTACGAGGTAATCGATCTCGGTGAAGATCGTGCTGCCGACGTTCTGCGAGGCGACCCCGAGGACGTCGGTACAGTTCCCGCTGCCGTGCGAGCACACCGCTTCGAGGTTGAACTGGTTGATGACCCCCTGGATGGCGCCCAACGCGCTGCCGGTCGCCGCGGCGGCCTCCGGGTTGACGAAGGCCGTGAGGTTTGTGAACGATCGATTCGTATAGTTCGCTTGGAAGCCCGCGGGGACGATGAGGCCGACGGGATTATCGTTCTGACCGAGCCAGGTCGAAAGGCTGCCCAACGAGGGGCTGACGAGCTGTACGTGGACCAGCGAGGTGTTGTTGAGCGCGCTCAGGAACTCCTGGCTTAGCGCGCTGTAGTGGCCATGGACGACGTCAAAGTTCTGGGTGTAGAGCGTTACGCTCGTCCCCGCGGAACTCGTGAAGATGAGGCCGAAGAGGAGGATGAGGATCAAAGGGAAGATCAAGGAAAAGAACAACGCGATCGGATTGCGGAGATAGCCACGCGCCGTGACCTTGAGGTCGGCGCCGATGCGCCTTAGATTCACGGCGGGACGGCCTCCGGGTGGGGGGTGTTGACCTTGAGGACCCCGTCGTCCATGCGCCCGACGAGGCGCACGAAGACATCCTCGAGCGTGTCTCGGACGGTGGTGAACCCGCTCCAGGGGAGGCCGCTTGCCTCGATCGCGGAGAGGATCGCGACCGCGTCGCTCTTCGAGCTCAACACGATGTCGACGTGTCCGTTGTCGAAGTGGATCTCGTTCGGGAACCTCTGTTGAAGGTACGGTACCAGCTCAGGTCCGGCGTCGACGCGTAGCCGCTCGGAACCGCCGTACTCCTGGATGATGTCGGCCGGCCTGCCTTCCGCGACGATGCGGCCGTGGTTGATGATCGCGACCTGGTCGGCGAGCAGCTCAGCCTCCTCGAGATAGTGCGTCGTCAGGAAGACCGTTCGTCCCTCGCTGCGAAGGTCCCGTATGACGTCCCAGATGGCCCGCCGCGCCTGAGGGTCGAGCCCCGTGGTCGGTTCGTCCAGGAAGCAGATCCTGGGGTCGTTCACCAACGCCAGCGCGAACCCCAGCTTCTGCTTCTGGCCGCCGCTCAACGTATCGAAACGGGAGCCCGCCTTCTCCGTGAGCTTGACCTTCTCGAGAAGGTCGTCGACGTCCACGGGCCTGTCGAACAGCGTCGCATAGTAGCCGATCGCCTCGCGGGGCGTGATCTTCTCGAAGAAGCGGAACTCCTGAGGGATGACGCCGATCTCGCGGTGCAGGGGCCGGCCCTGCGTCCACGGGTCGAACCCGAGCACGGAAGCCGTGCCGCCGGTGCGATTCCGTAGACCCTCCAAGATCTCGACGGTCGTGGTCTTGCCGGCACCGTTCGGTCCTAGGAACGCGAATACGGTCCCCTCCGCCACAGAGAAGTCGATCCCGTCTACGGCGCGCAGCGTGCCGTACTGTTTGGAGAGCTGAGAGACCGTAATGGCCCAGGCGGCGCCCTTCATCGGCGGCGCCGCGGCGCCGTGCGGCGTCGTAGAGGGCACCTGGGGGTGCGCGGGAGAGGCCCCGGCACCAGCGGGGGCCACCCCCGCCTTGGCCGAGTTGTCCTGCAGGTGCCGGATGAGGGAGGTACATCCGCCCTGGGCACGCAAGGGTCCTAACAAGTCTTTCCGACGAAAACCTCGAATAGGTCGGGAACCGGCCCGTTGCCCTAGGGACGTCTTTCGCCCGGGGTCTTCGGAGGCGACAGGGGACGAATCGGAGGTGTGGGGGATGGACCGACCGGCTTCGGCCACGATCCGTAGATCGCCTGGTGCACCCGCTCGGTCGGTTGGACGAGGGTCGGGTCAGCCCTTTCTCCGCTATAGGCGCGAGCCGCCCGCATCGATTCCAGGACGAGATATGAGTACTTAACTACTGTAACGTTACAATCGTTTATTCAGTGAATACCCCCAGGCTTCGGGGTTCCGAAGAGGGCCAGCGCGACGCGCCCTTGCTCGGTCAGGATGACCCGGCCCAGGGGTCCGGTGGGTTCAATCCGCACGAAGCCCCAGCGTTCCTCGAGCGGGTCGAGGCGGCGGCGAAGGCGACCGTGGCGTGCTTGGGGTGAGAGAAGCGACGGATGGGAAGCGCTTGGGCGATCCAGCCCCAGCTCCCGTATGAGTTCGAATTTGCGCAGCGCGCCTCCGCGGCGGGCCAGCGCTTCGAGCACCTCGACGAGTTCGGAGGAGGGCATTCGCAGTTCGTAGACCCCCATCGGCTCGACCCGCCCGACGATATCGTTGACCGCGCGGAGACGCGGCACACGCCCGGAATACCACGCCTTGGAGACCCGTACCGTAGTACGGCTCGCCCTTCCACAGCATGCACGCGAGGGTGCCCGCGATCGCGGTGATCTTCGTACCCGTGGAGACATTGACCCGCAGCGGGACTGGTTCGGGCGCGCGACGGTCGAGTCGCTGCTCCTCTGCGAAGATGTGCCGATAGGCGGCCAGCGAGGCGAAGAGGTCCCAGATGTCCGTCCTCACCACGTGGACCTCAGGGGACCACGGGAGCGAGCGCAAGCGGCGTTCCACGGCGGTGAGGAACGGGGCCGCCGCGTCGCGTTCCGCACGGCTGATGAGGTAGACGCGGTCGGCCCGATCCGCCCGTATCGCATCGGTGACGCGTTCGACCTCGAAGCCGACGGCCGCGATGTGAACGCGGGACCTCGGGTCACCGACCGGGACGCTCGGGTGGGTACGAGAACGTCGTAATGCCGGCACGGCTCTTAGCGAATCGTGCGCGGCCTTGAGGTTGGGGGTTGTTCAGGATGGGCCCCCCCTTGCACCGCGTGTAATCGCTGCCGGTCGACCAAACCTCAAATCGAACGGCGCCTCGCGGCAGCATTCCTCCCTAGGATCAAGCATGACCCGGTCGTTCTCCCACGCGCTGCGTTCCGCTCCGCTCTTTTTCGAGCCGGTCCCCCCGTCGGCGCGCATCGCTCCCGATCGGGCAGAGCACCAGACCGCCGCCGTCGTCGACGTAATCCGCTCCGTGCCCCGCATTGACGCGGTCAATGTCCCCGAGCTCGTTGACGAGAACCATGAGGGGCGGCCGTACTACCGTAGCGGGGACGTTCGGACGTACGCCCGCCACCTGGCCGAACGGAGCGGGTGCTCCGTCGTGGTCAACAAGGTGGTCGCCCACCTTCCCGACCCGGCGACCCTCGTACGATGGTGTGAGGAGAGCGTGGAATTGGGACTCAAGCATTTCGTATTCATCGGCGGAAGCAGCCGTTACATTCCGTATGCGGGCCCGCCCGTAGTGGAGGCGAACCGTCTCTGTCGACCGATCGTCGACCGCGCCGGAGGGCACCTCGGCAACGTCGCCATTCCGCAGCGTACCGGCGAAGCGCACCGAATGCTGAGCAAGACGAAAGCCGGGGCCTCGTTCTTCACCACGCAGATCCTCTTCGACTCCGAGGGGGTGATCAGCGTGCTCAAGGAGTACGGCCGGCTCTGTCACGCCGCCGGGGTTAGACCCGCCCCGGTCCTCCTGAGCTTCGCACCGATTGTCGATGAGGGGGACGTCGAGTTCGTGCGGTGGCTGGGGGCCGACCTGCCCGAGAGCGCGGAGCGCCAGATCCTGGGCGATGGGTCGGGCGACGGTACGGTCGCCTCCGAGCGGAGCATCGCGCGCGCCCTCGAGGTGATGGCGGAGGTCGCGGACACCTTCCGTGGAAGTGAACATAGTCTCGTCCTCGGCGCGAACGTCGAACAGATCTCGATCCGACACCTGACCCACGCCGCGAGCATGGTGGGGATCCTCGCGGACCAGCTCGCTCGTTAGCCTCGTGGCCGCCGGGCGTCCGGTCACTCCTCGACGCGCGGCTCCCGATGCCGGATGAAGGTGCCGCGCCGAAGCTCGAGGGCGGCCTCGGCAAGCTCCTCTGGGCGGTTCATCACGATCGGACCGTACCAGGCCACGGGCTCCCCGAGCGGGCGCCCGGAAACGAGCAGGAACCGCGAAGGGCCACCTAGGGACTGGGCACGGACGCGCCCGCCGGGGCCGAAGAGCAGGGTCTCCTGGGTGCGCGCCGGCGTGGACCGGTCCTCCCCGAACCGCGTGGTGCCTTCGAAGGTCTGAGCGAAGGTGGTGTAGCCCACCGGCGTCTCGAGCTCGAAGAAGCCGTTCGCCGGAAGATGGACATCCAAGTACGTGGGGTCCACTGAGATGCCACGGGCGGGCCCCTCGACTCCCTGGAACGTACCCGCCACCACCTTGACGCGCGTGCCGTCCTCGGTGACGACCGTGGGGATCTCGGCGGCACCCATGCCACGGTAGGCGGGTTCGACCATCTTCTGCCGCGCAGGCAGGTTGACCCACAACTGAAAGCCCGTGAGCCGGTCGTCCGAACGCTGGGGCATCTCCTGATGGATGATCCCGCTGCCGGCGGTCATCCACTGGAGGTCGCCCGCGTCGATCGTTCCGGCGTTCCCGAGACTGTCTTCGTGCGCCACACGACCTTTGAGCATGTAGGTGACCGTCTCGATCCCCCGGTGCGGGTGCCACGGAAACCCGGCGAGGTAGTCGGCCGGGTTGGAGGACCCGAAGTTGTCCAGGAGTAAGAACGGATCGAAGAGGGGGACCTGACCGTTTCCGAACATGCGGCGAAGACGGACCCCGGCGCCTTCCAGAGCCTCCGTCCCGGTGAAGCGGCGGGCCACGTCGCGTACGGAGGAGTTCGTCATCTGCATCACCTTTCACTATCTGGTTGCCCAAGGTAACTTATAAGGTTGAGCCTACCCGAACACCACCGTTCCTGCGCGAGGCGTCGTCCGAGCACCGTGGTGTATCGATACTGGCTTTAAAATTAAGTCGGCCCGGAACTCGGTTTTGAAAAAGAATCGGCCGGCGTGAAAACAAATCGGGTGAGCCCCCAGCCGATCCCGTCTCTATTAGTCGGGTGGTGACGGGTAGTCTCGGGTCGTATCAAGAGGTCGGATGTGTCAGTTGAAGTTGCCTAGGCCAGTTGGCCTTCAATCTCGGGAATGAGGTGGGTTGCCCCTCGGCCGGCTGAAAGAGGGTAAAGTCCGTGATTATGCGGTGGGGGACTCGACTTCTGGCCTCCTTGTGATTCACGAAATCCCCCATCGGTTCCGGCCCGAGTTGGAACCGGCGCAGAGACGTCTTGATGGCCTCGCCCTCCTTATCGACCCCGATCCATCGGCGTCCGAGCATGGAGGCCACTGAGAGAGTCGTTCCCGAGCCGGAGTAGCAATCCAAAACAAGGTCTCCCTCATTCGAGGACGCCTTGATGATTCGCTCTAAGAGCGCCGGATTCTTCTCCGTAGGGTAGCCGGTAATGTGGATGTTTTGGTTGTGGGCGTCCTTCACATCCATCCAGATGTTTTGGAAGGGAACGCCCGAACTGCCCACGAGGTAAACCTTGCGTCTCGGGTTCCCCGTGGGGGACCAGTAGATTTCCCCCCGAGCGTCCATTTCATCGAGCTTCGACGGAAGGTACTGCCAGTGTTTGCCCGGCGGCGGCAGCTTGCCCCGCCACGGCGTTCCCGTCTCTCCGTTACGGACGCCGGGTGCGTGGACTGGGACCTTCTTGAATCGTCGGCCAAACTCATCGACGTACCTGGTACTCCTTGGCGGACCTCTCTTCGGTCCACGGCTCTATGGGGCGGTGCCAAATGTACGAATCAGACTTGGAATAGAACAGAATGTAGTCGGCCACCGTACCGAACGTCTTCCGAGTGTAGTTCTTGGGGTTACACTTCTTCCGCGTGATGAAGTTGCGGAAGTTCTCCGGCCCGAAGATTTCATCGAGGATGAGCCGAAAGTGGGACACCATGCGCTCATCGAGGTGTAGGTAGATCGAACCGTCTTCGGCGAGGAGACGGTGAATCAGAATTAGCCTCTCCCTAAGCTCCTCGACAAACTCCGGCCCCACAAGGTGGTCGTCGTACGCCCGATCCTGCTTGCGTGACTCGAATGAGGAGGCGGTCGAAAACGGAGGGTCGATGTAGACCAGCCTCACTTTGCCGGCGACCTCCTCATCCCTAAGCAGGGCCGAGAGAACTAGCAGGTTGTCGGCATGATAGAGGCGATTCTCTCCCTTCGAGTAGTCCGGGTTGGGGACGTACCGGCCCGGAGGGGTAGTTAGAATCTGGTCGGCCGGCTTCTTACCTACGTACTCCAAGGTAAGGCTACCCCGACCCGATCCCGGCAGTCTGCCGCGTCCCGGTATCCCGACCGCCATTCTACGACCTCAGCCATTCCGGAGAGATACGCTCGGAGACCATTCGGAGCGTCACGACCTTGACGCGGCCGGGCCACTTCTCCTCGATGTAGGCATAGTCGTTCCACATCGAACCAAGCAGGAGTCCGGGTCCGTCGTTGACGAACACAACCTTGAGCCGGGGTAGTCCATGCTTATCGGCGTACCCAAGAATCTCCTGTGCAACCTCCCGGTACTGCCCGGTCCGGTCATCCTCTTGAGCGCCGCCCCGGTCCGAATCGTACCGGGCGAGACCTACAGCCGCCACCGCGCCCTTTTCCACGACTAGGAAATCCACCGGCCGGTCGGGCTTCGTGTAGTCCTTGAAGACCGACCCGAGGAGTACGTCCTTGCCCGCCCGTTCGGGCCCCTTGATTTCATAGTCCTTGAGCCGCGCCCGTAGCGCAAGGAACAACTGCTCCGTGAGGTCGTAGCCTTTCTTTCCCCGGTCCTTGTACTCCCAGAGCAGGGCGCATAGGGCCTCATCGGGAACAGGGCGACTGCCGAACTGCCGTTGAACCTCCACGATAGGCCGGAACTTTTCCCCGAACCGTGCGACCGTCTTCTTTGCGTCCACCTTTCGCTTGAGCAGTTCGACCGGTGTTTGGGGGCTGACGTATTTCTTGAAAACCCGGCAGAGTTGGACCCGCATCCACTGGTCGGGCATGTCCATAATCGACCCGTAAAGGAACTCAGAGGAGTGGGCAGCTTTCAGCATCCGACCGAACTCAACTTGGACCGGGGCGAAGAGTCGGCAGGCGTCCGGGAGAATGTCGGGGTAGTACTCGCCAGTGGCGAGCGTGATCCACGCATCGCCGTCCGCCTTGTAATCCCTGAATGACTTCTCGGGCAAATCTACCCCTGTAGGTATCTGGGGATGGCATGGAGACGATTAACCCACCGTTCCTTTCCCGGCTGAGTCAGGGGGCTCTATTCGCCTTTTTTGCTCACGCTCGGGTGCATCTTCTTCCGAGCATCGAGGAGACCGATCAGCCGGTCGATGGCCTCGGGTTCGTCCACGACGGAGACGGAGAATTCACCGGCCGAACTCTCGAACCGCGCCCCACCGGCGGGGGGCTGGGGAACGGAACCACCGAAAGTTCGGGGAGGCGGCGCGGTCGAAACGGAAGGGGCCATGCCAAGCGTACGGCACACATCCGTATAAAGACCGAGTAAGGTTTTGACGTGCGGCATGAGGTCGGACCGGGCGAGCCCGGTAAGGTCCACGAGGGTCGTAAGGAAGTCCTCCTCGGCTGGAACCGCGCCCTTGTACTTGTCGTGAAGGGAGCGGTATAGCGGGATGCGAAAGGCGGTTTGGGAGAGCGCCCCCGAGAGTTCGCTGGGTCCGGGAGCCGATATCGTCTTGGCCGACATGGACGCATGGAGCTTGTCACCCCTCCCGTCGATAAGGCCGAAGCGTCGGAGGTCTGCCTGACGTTGGCGGAATGCCCCGCTCTTGGCCGTATCATGGCCGAGTAGGGAGGCGAGGCCCGTGTCCGTGAACTCGTGCGAACCGAACTGGCCGACGACCTTCTTGCCAAGTTCGACGGCATCGCTAAGGGTCATTTTCGGCGGCATGGCGAGCTTACCTAGGTCCGAGGTACGCGGCATGGTAAACACGCAGTATCAACTAGTATATTAACAATACTGTCAAGTCACAAGTTATTACCGAGCGACAAGCAGTTATATACTGAGTAAGTATCGGTATTGTTAGGTGAGATGATGGCGGTAATGAGTAGTATAAACTGCGCGACCGACGAACAACGGATGGCCCGGGGGAAGGAGATCGCCTCCCATCCCGAGACGATTGAGAAGATCGGGGCCGATGAATGGTCGGTCCCCTCTCAATGCGGCTTTGGGCGGTACAGGGTATGGTTCGTCGCCGACCTCCCTCGGTGTACGTGCCTCGACTATCAGGGACGCGGCCAATCGTGTAAGCACGTCTACGCCGTCCTCGACCTACGCCTCAATGAGGCGGGACAGTCCCTCTACGCTCCGGCGAAGAAGGTTCGGAAGCAGTACCCCCAACACGCGACCTACAACAAGGCCCAGACGGGGGAAATGCGGCTCGTGGACTCCCTCCTCCACGATCTTTTGAGTGACGTTCCCGACTTCCCTAGGACCCCGGGGAGGGCCGGACGGCCCGCGCTCCCCTTCCGGGACGATCTCTATTGCGCGATCCTCAAGGTCTACTCGGGCCTCTCGGGGGCTCGGGCGTGTGGGGTCTACCATAACGTCGCGGACCGAGGCCTCTTGGGCCACGTCCCGAGCTACGCCGTGGCCTCGAACCTCCTCACGCGGCCCGAGGCCACCCCAGTCTTGTACAGCCTCCTTCGGATGAGCGCCCTGCCTCTCGCGGGCCTTGAGGAGGGCGGGGTCATTGCCCCGGATTCCACCGGCATCCAGACGACCTCCTTCGGTGGGTGGCGCGAGGAAAAGCACGGAGAGAAGCGGCAAAAGCGGTGGCTCAAGGTCCACGCAATGGTCGGGACCAAGACCCACATCGTAATCGACGCGAGCGTATTGGAGGCGAACAGCCCCGACTGCCCCCAGTTCACCCCGCTACTCCGGGGGACCTTCGAGGCGGGGTTCCACCCGAAGACCGCCGTGGCCGACAAGGGATACCTCTCGCGGGAGAATTACACGACGGCGACCGAGATGGGCTTGGAGACGTTCATCCCCTTCAAGTCCAACTCCGTCGGCAGAGCGGAAGGCTCCCCGGCTTGGCGGAAGGCGTACCACCTGTTTCAGGCGGACCGGCCCGAGTTCGACCGACGATATCACCTCCGTTCTAACGTCGAGTCGGTATTCTCTGCGCTCAAGCGGAAGTTCGGGGAGAACATCCGATCCCGGACGACGGTGGCTCAGGTAAACGAAATTCTAGCGAAGCTGATTTGCTACAACCTTACCGTCGTGGTCCACGAGATGTTCGAGAGCGGGATCGCCCCGAACTTCGTGAAAAAGAATGAGGGGGCGTGAAAAAGAATCGCCTATCCGGGCGGATTAATTTTCAAAGCCATCGATACTGATATCGATATATTCATTTCCCGTTCTTCATGGCCATGGCCGCCCCCGCCGCGTCCCATCGTCGTTGGCCCGGGGGGTTGGTCGGGACCTACGCTCTCCACCTGATGAGCCGCGCCCCGATCTACGGCGGGGAGCTGGCCCAGCGGATCGACGACGTCACCCGCGGCGCGTGGCGACCGGGGGCCGGGGCGATCTACCCGATACTCACGGGGCTCGTCCGGCGGGGGGAGGCCCGTGTGGATCGGGTCGACGGACGAAAGACCTACGCCCTCACGCCGCGCGGAGCGGCTCGGTTGGCGGAAGTGCAAAGCCGCATCCGTGATCGGGGACGTCGGTTCGCGGAACTTCGCAGTCTCGTACTCGACATGGTCGACCCACCCCAGCGCGCGGAGATCATGCTTGACAATCTACACCGCGCGATCGATGCCATCGCGGAGATCGCGGGATCGCCCGAGAGCCTTGCGGATGCGCGCACCCGCACCCGTACCCTGAGCCGAGCCCGAGCGGAGCTGCGGCGCGGGATCACGCGCCTCGGCCCTTCCCGAGATCGCCCGACCGCACGGAGACGCGGTCGATGACCCCGGACGCGCCCGACGCGATCTCGGTCCACGGCCTTTCCCAGTTCTACGGAAAGTTCCAGGCGTTGGACCACGTGAACCTCGAGGTGCGCCAAGGGGAGATCTTCGGGCTGTTGGGACCGAACGGCGCCGGAAAGACGACCCTGATCAAGGTGCTCACCGGTTTCGTTCCTCCAACGCGAGGCTCCGCGTCGGTCGCCGGCCTGGACGTGGTCCGCAGCGAACGGCGCGTGAAAGCCCGCGTGGGCTGGGTCGCTGCTGAGGTCATTCTGGACGACGACCTGACCGCGATGGACAACCTCTGGGTCCAGGCGAAGCTGCAGAACCTGAAGAACTGGAACGACCGTGCCCGAGGGCTCCTTGCCTATCTCGGGATCGCGGACCGCGCGAACTGGAGGGTCTCGAAGTTCTCGACCGGGATGCGGAAGAAGCTCGAGATTGCGCTCGCGCTCCTCCACGAGCCATCGGTGATCTTCATGGACGAGCCGACGATTGGGCTGGATGCGGGCACGCGTCGGATGTTCTGGGACCTTGTCCAGAGCGTCCACCGCGAGTACGGCGTCACGGTCCTTCTGACGACCCACTACATCGAGGAGGCCGACGTCCTGTGTGACCGCGTTGCCATCATCGACAACGGCAAGATCATCGCCCTCGGGACGCCGTCCGAACTGAAGGCCCAGCTGGGGGTCGACCTCATCGAGGTCGAGACGTCCGAGGCGATGGACCCTACCCCCCTTCGTCTCATCCCGGGCGTCTCCGACGTCAAGGCCGAAGGGCGTCGTCTCACGATCAAGGTCGCTGCGGCCGACGACGTCCTGCCGCGGATCTTGGAGGCGATCCCGGCCGCCCAGATCCATCGCATCAATGTGGAGCGCCCCAATCTCGAGACGGTCTTTCTCGACCTGACCGGTCACCGGCTCGGCGGGGAGGAGCCCCCCGTCGACTTCCGAAAGTTCTACGGGCAGATCCTCCGGGCCCGCCGATGAGCAACCTGGGCGAGTCATGGAGCCAGTTCTCCGGGCTGTTCTACCGCGAGATCGTCAAGACGTTCCGTAACCCATGGGTGCTCGCGATCACGGTCCTGCAACCGTTCATGTGGCTCGCCTTCTTCGGGTCGAGCTTCGCGACGCTGCCCTGCTCGGAGCTCCAGGTGATCTTCCACACCTCCTCGTGCAGCTACATCGAGTTCCTGCTCCCGGGCGTTCTCTCGACCTCGATGCTCACGATCGGGATGTTCGGCGCGATGAGCATGATCCAGGACAAGCGCTTCGGCTACCTCAAGCGCGTCCTGATCACCCCTACTCGCCGGAGCACGGTCTTCCTCGCCAAAGCGCTGGGTGCGACCTCCCGTGGGTTGGTGCAGTTCCCTGTGATGGTCGCGGCGGCCGCGGCCTTTGGGGTGGTCTACGGTCTCTCCCCGCTCATGTGGATCGGCTGGATCCTCTGCCTCTTCCTGCTCGGGCTCGGCTTTAGCTCGCTCTACCTCACCGTCACCGCGACGAGCACGGACTGGCAGACCCCGGGCGTTCTTTCGAACTTCATCACCATGCCCCTCATGTTCTCGAGCACCGCCTTGTTCCCCGCAGCGAACTTTCCGTGGTGGATGCAGGACATCTCGTACGTGAACCCGGTCACCTATTGCGCGCTCTTCGGACGGGACGCGTTGATCGATGGAATAGCCCAGTGGGGGTACCTCGGCCTCCTCGCGGCGTTCGCCGCCGTCATGCTCTTCATCGGCTCGCTCGTCTACTCCCGTTGGTTGAAGGTCGAGTGAGGGTCCGGAGCCTCGGCGAGACGGGTACCGTTGTTACTCCTGTGTAATCCGACATAACCCCTTATTAGCCCCATTCGGTTCCGCATGACGTGGATTCGGCCTCGGTAACCCGCGGCGCGTCCCCCTTCGCGCCTCGGGAGAAGGCGGCCATCGCCATCCTGCTCGGGGTCATTGTCGTCGCGACCGTCGTCGCCTTCGTCCTGCTCATCGGTGTCTCCGCGGTGGTCGGCTCGAGACCACTCGATTCGGGAGCCGCCGGCTATGGGGTGATTACGTTCTTCACCGCGGGGCTCCTCGCTTACACCTTCGGCCTTCGCCACGCGGTCGACGCCGACCACATCGCGGCGATCGACAACACGACCCGAAAGCTCCTCTCGGAGGGCAAGCGACCTCTCACGGTCGGAACGTGGTTCTCGCTCGGACACTCCACGATCGTCTTTGGCCTCGCGCTGGGGATCGTGGTCGCCGCGGGCGCGGTCAACAGCGCCATCCCGGCCATCCAACAGGTCGGGACGATCCTCGGGACCCTCATCTCCGGGGTCTTCCTGATCATCATCGGTCTCGTCAACCTGATCGTCGCGGTCGAGATCTACCGGATCTTCCAGCGGCTCAAGCAAGGACGGATGAGTGAGCAGGAGCTCGAAGTGCAGCTCCAGAAACGCGGTTTCATGAACCGCTACTTCGGCCGTCTCTTCCGCGTGATCGAGCGGCCTCGCCAGATGTACCCGGTCGGGGTCCTCTTCGGGCTCGGGTTCGACACGGCGAGCGAGATCTTTCTCCTCGCGATCACGGCGGTCGTGGCGCTGGGAGGGGCGCCGATCTACGTCGCGCTCATTCTACCGCTGCTCTTCACCTGCGGTATGGTTCTCGTCGATACCGTCGACGGTGTCACGATGCGGTTCGCGTACGGGTGGGCGTTCCACCGGCCTCTGCGCAAGGTGTTCTACAACCTCACCGTGACGCTCGTCTCGGTGGTCGTGGCGTTCGCGATCGGTGGGGTCGAGCTCATCCAGGTGCTCGCGGCCGAGTTCGGCTGGACCGGAACGTTTTGGTCCTCCTTCAAGAACTTGGACTTCGAGGTTCTCGGTTACTTCGTGATCGCCACGTTCGTCATCGCCTGGGGCGCCGCCACCGGCTACTATCGCTACAAGCACTATGACCAGGTCGGATTTGCTCAGGACGCTCACGCGCCTTCGCCCGAGACGGTCGGCGACGGCCCGCGACCGACGTAACGCAGACGAAGGGGGAATCGTATGCCACGGACCAAGCGGAACGGGCGGGTCGTTCGTCTCGGAGCTTCCCTCGAGCCGGAGCTGCTTTCCCGATTGGATCGGTGGGTGCGCGAACGCAACTCGCCCAGTCGTTCGGACGCGCTGCGTGCGCTCATCCGTAAGGAGCTCACGGAGGAGGACCTCGCCGACCCGAACGCCGACGCCGTCGCGACGGTCACGTTGCTCTACCGTCATGACCAAGCCGGGGTCCTGCGGCGCCTCACGGCGGAGCAACATCGGTGGGGCGACCACATCCGCTTCACGAGCCACACCCATCTCAAGCGCGAGGCGTGCCTCGAGGTGATCGCCCTCGTCGGGAGACGCTCGGAGGTGATCGCCGCGGCGGAGGACCTGCGTGGAGTGCGCGGGATCCTCTTCGGAGAGTACTCGGTAGCCAGTCCCCGCGTCGCGGGAGGGGCGAGCGGACACCATCACCCCCACAGTGCCTCGCTCGCCGGCGGGGTTCGCCCGTCCCGGCGTTCCAAGGCCTTATCTCGCGGAGGGCCTCCTCGGGCGTAGGACGGTCTCCTCATGTCCGCTCGCTTCTGTCCATCGTGCGGTAGACCCGTAGACCCGAGCGCTACGTTCTGCGGGGCGTGCGGGACGGCGATGCCCTCGCCGGGCACCGCTCCCACCTTCTACCCAGCGACGGCCCCTCTGGCCACGGGAGCGACCGCCTATTCTTCCTCCGCGGGCCCGTTGCCCGAGGGCCGCCTCAGCCCCGTCGACGGCCGCGCCATGGATTCGATCCTGCTCGCGTCGATCTTCGGCCTGATCAGCGCGATCGCCTCCTTTGTCGTCCCGTACGCCGTCGGCTACTCCACCTTCAGCCCTTCGACGAACTTCGCGAGCCTGAACGTCGTGTATGGCCTGATGGGCACGCTGGGGGCTTCCGTGGTCTTCACTCTCCTCATGTTCTGGTACTTCCGAGCCAGCTTCCGTGCGTTGGCCGCGGGGGACGCAGGGCTGAGGACGTCAGCGACCTTCACGATCTTTGCCGTCTTCGGTGCGGTCATTGCCATCGGGGCACTCCTGTGGATACTGGGTCAGGCCTACCAGTGGTTCCAGTGCGCCGGGGGCGTAATGCCCGTGCCAACGAGCTGCATCGCGCGGGGCCCGATCCTCGCAGCTCTGGGCCTCTTGGCAGTGGGCGCGGTCCTGTACCTCGTCGGCTGGGTCGCGGTCCTCCTCGGGATATGGCGCCTCGGGGTTCGCTACAACGAGCCGCTCTTCAAGATCGGGATGGTCCTGTACATCTTCCCGCTCCTCAACATCGTTGGGCTGATCTTGATCATCGTCGCGTCGCGCAGCGTGCGGAATAAGTTGGGTGCTCGGGGCCCCACCGCCGGGGTTTGACCCCTGCGCCGCGCGTCGGCGTCACGGCCCTAAGCAAACGTCCATTACCTCGGCCGCCCCTGCTTCCCGCGTCATGCCGTACGTGGAATACGACGAGATCGAGGCGATATGCCCCGAGTGCGGTCGGGTCTTCCTCTCCGAGGAGGCGCTCGAGCTCCATCGGCAGGACAGCCACGCTGGCCTCGAGGAAAAGCCCCCGAAGCCTCCCGCGCGGCGCGCCCACGCTCGGCCCGCCCCCAAGTGAGCCGAGGTGGCGCTGGCCCACCGGGAACGCGGGTCCTACCAGGGGCCAGGAAAGGGGACCGGGGGTTGAGGGGAGGGCATCGGCCCCGAGCCGGGCCCTCCGGGACTCGCGTTCGGCACGGTCACTGAGTGAGGAGGGCCTGGATCTTAGCCAGGACCTCGCCCTCCTTCTTGTCCCCGGCGCGCCCGCCTTCCCAGCGCGCGTTCACGAGCTCCACGAGCTGAACTGCGAGCTCGTCCATCCACGGTCCCTCCTGCGCTTCGAACCGCTTCTTGACCTTCTCGCGCAAGAGCTCGTTGTACGCTCGGTAGGCGTTCCAGACCCAGGGTCCGTATGCCGGTATCTCTCCACAGCCTGACTCCTCGCTCATGTTCTTCCTTCCGACCGCGCTTCGCGGTCGAGTGAGCAAGGGCACGGCGGAGGATATTGAGCGGACGACAGGAAACCCGGTCACAGCGCGAGCCTAGTTCGGGAGGAGGCCTGGGCGGTCCAGGGTCGAGGCGAGGAACGCGACCGTGGGCGACTCTCGCCGGGGCACCTCGCGCAGCTGCGTTACGGCGTGAGTGAGAAGCTCGTAGGCGGCGTCGTCCAGCGCACCCCCGGCGCCCGACGGAGTCCCTTCGACGAGGACGCGGAGTCGACCGGCTCGTGCGGAGAGCATGACGTGGGCGGGGCTCCCTTCGACACTCCAGACGAGCCACGGGTCCCCCGGATGGTCAAAGAGACCGACCCATCTCAGCCGACCGAACCATCGTCCGGAGAGCCGTCCGAACACCTCTTCGCGGGAGCCCCCCGGGGGGAGCTCCACCGACGCGACCGTCCGCACGGCGACCGGTGGAGGTCCTTCGCTGTCCCGGGCGATCGGGGCTGAGAGCTCGTAACTTCCATCTGCCCGTCGGATCGACCCATCTCGCTCCAGTCGGCGTAGCGCCCGCGTCAGGGATTCCGGATGGACTTGAAGCACGCGGCGCAAGCCACTGAACGCGATCCGCCCCGAGCTCTCGGCCAGGACCTCGAGCACCCGGTCGTCGATCCGAGGTTCGGGCGGTTCATCACCCTCCCAGCGTGGCATCGAGTTGACCAGGCTCTCTGGTGGCTATATTCGGTCGGTAACCCCGGGGTAGGCTGGTAGAGTACTCGTGAGACCCGCCAGGACGCGACCCTCCAAAATATACCCCCTTCCGAACTGAGGACAGCGGAAGGGCCGTGCCGGCAGGGCGCGGTCGGTCAAGGTCATGTTTCGGTATGTGCGCACTCCCATCCCTGAGGAGACGAAGGAGGAGCGGGTCGAGGCGTTCGGCGAGATCCTTCACCCGTATACCCCCGAAGAGTCGGTCCTCGAAGGCCAGCGTTGCCTGCAATGCGCCATGCCGTACTGCATCCAGGCCTGCCCGATCAACCAGGACGCTCGGGGCTACATCGGGCTCATCGCAAAGGGGCAATTCGACGATGCCGCCCGGTTGACGCTGCGCGAGAACCCCCTCGCCCAGGTCCTCTGCAAAACGTGCTACCACTACTGCGAGGAGGACTGTATCATGGGCGCGCGTGGGGTCCCGATCGCGATCCGTCACCTGAAGCGGGCCGCGCTCGAGAACGGAAAGTCCGACCTCCTCTACGTCCCGAGCGCTCCCAAGAACGAACGCGTGGCGATCATCGGTGGAGGACCGACCGGGATCATGGCCGCGTGGGACCTCGCGTTGCGCGGATATTCCCTGACGCTCTTCGAGGCCCAAGGGTTCCTGGGGGGTCAGATCGACACCATCCCGAAGTATCACCTCGACGGCGACGATCTTGACGTCGACCTCGCGCGGTTCCGTAACCTCGACATCACGTTCGTCGGTGGGAAGCGCGCCGGGGTCGATTTTACCCCGGAGAGCTTGCTCAGCGAAGGGTATCTCGCGGTCCTGGTCGCGATCGGTGCCTCCAAACCACGGGCTCTCGGAGTGCCCGGAGAGGACCTCCCCGGTGTCTACTCCGCCCTTCCCTTCCTGCTCGCGATCAACAAAGGCCCGGAGGGGCTGTTCGGCCGCAAGGGGCGACGGGTGGTGGTGGTCGGCGGGGGCGACGTCGCGCTCGATGCCGCGCGCTCGGCCCGTCGGCTCACCGATGGTGCCGAGGTCACCCTCGTCTACCGCCGTCCCCGCGCGGATATGCCGGCCGGGGAGGAGGAGGTCTCCGGCGGCGAGATCGAGGGAGTCCGCTACGTCTTCCAACGGACGCCCGTGAAGATCCTTGGCCGAGGTCGAGTCGAGGGGATCGTCGTCCAGCGCACCGAGCTCGGACCAGCGGACCCTAAAGGTCGCCGGGCCGTGAAGCTCGTGCCGAACTCCGAGGAGACGATCCCATGCGACACCGTCATCCTGGCGGTCGGAGAGACGGCGGACATCTCGGGTCTCCCCACCGAGCTCGACTTTACGTTCGCATCGATGGGCTGGCCGCAGGGAAAGCGCGACGACTGGACGACCGACGTCCCAGGGGTCTTCGCGACCGGAGGCCGATCGGTCGTTCACGCCATGGCCGCGGGAGAGAAGGCCGCCGCAGCGATCGACGTTTACATCGCGAAGAAGAAGGGGCGGGCCCCGGGACGGCGGCCGGACCCGTTCGGTGGGCCCGAGCCCCCCGAGCTGCCTTCGGGCTACGGTGGCCCGACCTGGCACCCGTGACCCGGTTCGCCGCCTCACCGCCGCGGAGCCCCCGGGTGGTTCGCTACGGAGTCCGACGCGTACCGAGGACGACGGGCAGCGACCGGCGGAAGGCCGAATAGGTTCGCGGCGTTGTCGTAGAGGACGACCCGCTACTCGGGTAGCGATCGCCCAAAGGATCGGACGGCGTTGAGGGCCGTCCGTGGCTCGTCCCTAGAGGTATCCGTGGGGTCGGCGGCGCCGGGACGGCCGCAGCTGGGCTAGGGTCGCACCTCGAGCGGTACGTCCGTCTCGCTCCTGAGCCGCAGGATTATGCTTGGGTTCCCATAGGGTGAGGCCGGGAAGGGGTCGAACCGCGTTCGGAGGGAAGGGTGGACATCTCGCTCGTCACGGCCTTGCTCATCGCCGCCGCGGTCGCGTTCGCCTTCAGCATCGGCGCACACTATACGGGTGCGTGCATGGGAATGCCGTACGCGGCCGGGGCGATCCGTGCCGTCCCTGCGCTGCTCGCGATGGCCCCGGTCGCATTCATCGGAGCGTTTCTCGCGAGCGGAGGCGTCGAGGCGACGGTCGGCCACGGAATTCTCATCTCCTCCGGCCCTGTCGCGTTAGGGATCGCCCTCCTGATCGTAACATCGGCCCTCTTGCTCACGAGTGCCTACAACTTTCTGACCGTTCCGACCTCAACGATCCAGATCCTCGTCTTCTCCACCATCGGGGTTGGACTCGCCGCCGGGATCGCGGTCAACTGGGGAACGATCGGGATCCTCCTCGTCCTCTGGGCCATCGCCCCATTCGCAGCCTTCGCGCTCGGCTACGCCGCCACTCGGATGGGCGATCGATGGAAACCCTCGGCTGCCGGAGTGAGTGGACGAAAGGCCGGCGTGATGATGGGGCTGGTCGCCGTCGGCCTCACCGCCTCGTTCGCGATGGGCGCCAATGACGTCGCCAACGCCTCCGGCCCGCTCGTTATGACAGGACTCTTCGGCCTCCTCGAGGCCGGGTTCATCGGAGGGGTCGGCATCGCGCTCGGGGTGCTCACCTGGGGCCGCCCGCTCCTCAAGAGGGTAGCGTTCGACATCGTCAAGCTGGACCCTCGGATGGCCTTCACCTCGCAGCTCGCTCAGTCGGCCGTCATCTTGGTATCGGTCGCGTTCGGTTACTTCACGTCCATGAACCAGGCCCTCGTCGGCGCGATGCTCGGCACCGGCGTCGCGCGGGGCCAATCGACCGTGCTCTGGAAGAGCGTCCGCGGTATCATTACCGGCTGGTTGATCGGCCCCGCATCGGGACTTTCGCTGGGATTTGCGCTCACGTGGCTGTCGATCCGCGGCGGTCTGATGTAGACGTTCCCGAGGGTGACTCCGAACTCCTCGCTCGTTCCCAGCCTCTCCCCGAAGGGATTGTCACGGAGGTTGACGCGGTGCCTCAGACGAGGCGCGCCCCAGGGCCAAGAAGAGACACTCTCTATAAGCCTACTGTCGGGACCGGGCCTGTTTCCGCGCCCGGGTCCGCGTCGCCCGTTCCTTCTTGGGCGCGGTTCGCATGGGTCCAAAGACACCGATCCAGACGCCGTTCAGGTCCTGGACGAAGTAGAGCTGTTGCTCGGGCCGGTCCGCGTAGCCCACGGTGAAACGGGCCCCCGCGCGACGGGCCTTCCGAAGCCAGGCTTCGGGGTCGGAAGCATAGAAACCGAAATGGTCGAACTCCGAGCCCGGGGTAATCGGCTCGTAGAACCGGCTCCCTCGGGGATAGTAGTTGAGCTCGAGTCGATGAGCAGAGCCCGGAAACGTGAGATGAACGTAGCGACCTCCGTGCGAGAACGACCCGCGCTTCACGACCCGGAACCCCAGCTGTTGGTAGAAGCGTACGGAGCGGGTCAGGTTGCGAACGCGGATCCCCGAGTACACGAACCGGATCGTAGGGCGCATGGGTCGGGCCATGGGGAGGGAGGACGGTTAAGGGCTCCGGAAGGTCGTACGGTTGAGGAGGGGCGAATCTGGAGTTCATGTCCTCAGGCGCGTACCGATGAGCTCGACCGGCTCGCGGCTCTCCCAGCTCGAGTGCCGTGCCTGCTGTAGCGAGCTCTCGCCCGATCGACCCACCACGCTCTGTCCGACGTGCTCGGGCCCGCTCTTCGCCTGCTACCATTTGGACGGCTGGGACGTCCACGGTTGGAGGGAGACACTCGCCCGCCGGCCCGCGACGCTCTGGCGCTACCGGGAGCTCCTTCCCGTCCGGGACTCCGATTCTATTGCGACCCTGGGAGAAGGGTTCACTGCGGTCCTCTCGCTCGGCGCGGTCCCGGAGGCGAACGGGATCGATGTGTGGCTGAAGGACGATGGCGGAATGCCCACCGGTTCGTTCAAGGCTCGGGGAATGAGCGTCGCGGTTTCCCGAGCCCGCGAGCTCGGGATCTCTCGCTTCTTCGTCCCGAGCGCGGGCAACGCCGGGGTCGCGCTCGCCGCCTACGCGGCACGCGCGGGCGTTCGCGCGCGCGTGTACCTCCCCGAGGCGACCCCTCCTGCCATGGAACAGGCGTGTCGACGCTACGGAGCGGAGGTCGTGAAAGGAGGACGGACGATCCGGGAGGCGGGCGAATCGGCGCGCCGGGCGGAGACCGCCAGCGGAGCGTTCGACCTCTCGACGCTCAGGGAGCCGTACCGAGCGGAGGGGAAGAAGACCATGGGCCTCGAGATATGGGAGCAGATGGGGCCCGAGGGAATGCCCGATGCCATCGTGTACCCCACCGGGGGTGGCACCGGGATCGTGGGGATGTTCCGAGCGTTCCTCCAGCTTCGCGCGCTCGGACTTCTCGAGAAGATGCCGCGCCTCTACTCCGTCCAGGCGGAAGGATGCGCCCCCATCGTTCGAGCCCTGCGTGAAGGACAAAGCCGCGCCAGCCCGTGGGAGGGGGCGAAGACAGCAGCACCGGGATTGCTCGTTCCGGCTCCGTTCGGTTCCGAACGGATCCTCGAGGCGCTGCGGGAGAGCCGGGGGGGTGGGGTCACGGTCGAAGACCGAGCCCTGCTGGGAGCGGTCGACCTCCTCGGCCATCGGCACGGAATTTCCGCATCTCCCGAGGGAGCCGCGCCGTATGCGGCGCTCCCGGAGCTCGTGCGCACAGGGGCGGTTCGACCCGGCGAGCGCGTACTGCTCTACAACACGGGCTCCGGGATCCCGTTCCTCGCTTCGCCCGGCGGACCCGGCGGCGTGGACCCGGAAGATAGGGCACGGGCCCGAGGGGATTTGAACCCCTGACCTTGCGGTTAAGAGCCGCCTGCTCTGCCGACTGAGCTACGGGCCCGCGGGTACTCGCCTCGACCCGGAGAACTCCATAAGCTCTACCCGGGGCCGGTGACCGGGCTACTCGAGCGCAGCGCCCACCATCAGTGGGAGGAGGACCGTCATGTCGCCGTCGATCGTGACGTGGCGGGCGTTCGGTTTGAGCTTCCCCCAGCTGACCGCCTCCCGGGTACGGGCCCCGGAAAGGCTGCCGTCCCACTCGACGGCGGTCGTTACGTAGATCGCTGCATCGAGCCCGTCGCGGAACTGGTTCCACCATATCGTGTGGTGCTTCGAGATCCCGCCCCCCAGGATGATCGCCCCCGTTCGTTTCGCCCCGTAGACGAGGTCCGAGAGGGCCTGCTCATCGTGCATGAGGTCGATTGACAGGTCGCGGTGGTCCTGCCAAAAGAGCCAAAGTTGGGAGCCGACCGCCCCGTCGGTGATCCCGGGGACGAAGACGGGTACCTGGCGTTCGGCGGCCGCCCTCAGGATGCTGTTCGTCTCCCCCAACGGGATGGCCTCTCCGATCGCGCGGCTGAGCCTCTCGGTCGAGAGCTTCCGCTCTCCTTTCCCGTAGAGCTCCAAGAGGATGCGCCGCATCTTTCGCTCGATGATCGTCCCGTAGTTCGCCTGCGGGATCACGAGATTTCCTCAGCCGGTAGAGATGCCGGCGGTGGAGGTCCGCGTCGTCCAGGTTCCACTCCCCATGGTAGTAATGGCGGAAGGAGCGCGCGAGGTCGTGGTCGAGGGTCCCGCACGTGGTGATGATGGCGTCGACCGACCCCTGCCGAACGAGCGTCGCCAGGACTCCCCGTAGCCCGGTCGCCACCACGTCGGCGGGGAAGGAGAGAAAGAGGGTCATGTCGCGGTCGTGGAGCATGTCGCGAAGGATCTCCACGCCCTGGGCGACGGCCTTGGCCGTGAATCCCCCCCCGGCACCGATTCGCTGGACGAGCTCGGCGAGGGAGGGTCCATCGTCGACCCGGACGTCCTCGACGCGCCGCGGCATGCCCGTCGCGAGCCCGTGGGAGCCTAAAGGGCTCCGGTTAGCCCAAAGGTGAGGGCGTGGTACGCGAGGACGAAGGCTAGCATGTAGCCGGCGATCGCGCCCCCGTCAAGGAGCGGCAGGCCAGCCTGCGCGTTGCCCCGAAGGACGAGGCGCATCAGGACGGCGTAGCCGACCACCGAACCGAGGAGCGCCCCGATCGCCGTCCAAAGGTTCGCTCCGATCCCGAGGTAGGCCGGGTCGCCGGTAACCAGACGAACGCCGACACGACGAGGATGCCGGGGATCACGACATCCCCGAGGCCCATGAACGTCACTCCGCGCTCCTCGACGGGGATCTCCCGGGTCTCCGCGAGGGTCGGGGCGGAGAGGTAATCGTACGACGCCTCTTCCGGCATCACCATCAGGATCGGGAGTTTCATCTCGGTGACGATGTCGGCGAGCCGCAGCATGTGCTTCGTGCGGTAGACCGCGATGTAATCGTAGACGGCGAGCGCGATCAGTAGAATGAAGACGGGAAGGAGGGCGAACGAGCCGCCGAGGATCGCGATGACCGCCGCCGCCGCTACGAACCCGGCGATGTCCACGACGTACCATTGCGGCTCCATGACGAGCGCGAGGAACAGCGTCACCGCGATCGCGGTCGCCAAGGGGATCGCCGGGACCAGGGCGATCTCTGCCGCCATCGGCGGAAGGAGGTACGAGGCGGGAAAGGCGAGCACCAGGGTCTCGATCAGGGTGAGGAACAATGCCCCGCCAATCGCCATGAGGAGCACCCAACGTAACGTGCCGAGGACTCCTCGGCTCCGGGACAGCAGGAGGATGATGATCGGGACGACGATGACCGCGACGATCAGCAGGATCGGGCCGAGCAGGCTCGTCCCGCCCAGTCCCGAGGAGAATCCAGCGGAGCGAAAGGGCTGAGCGAGGGCTAGGCCAAGCGCTTGCGCGCCGACATAGAGGGCCAACAGCCCCGCCCACCGGGTGGCCCGCATCGTCGATTACGGCTGGGCGATCGCGTAGGCGTTGTTGCCGAGAACCTTGGTGATCTTGGCGTTCACCGTGACGCCGCGCTGGTTGGCCCCCGTCACGAAGACGACGAATCCCTCCTTCTTCGCTACACCGTCGCCTCGTCGCCCGACGTCCTCGATGACGAGCCGATAGACCTCGCCGACGACCACCGGGGCCTTGGGTTTCTCGGGTGCGATCACGCGGCGGACCGTGACCGGGCGCTGTGCGCCGCACGCCTCACAGACGAGGATGACGAGGCGTCCGTCCTTCTTGAGGTGGGTATCCGGGCGTTTGCACTCCGAGCAGATGACGTACTTTTCCGTGTACTCTCGGAGCCGCTGCCCGATCGCCTCCGGGCTCACCCGCGACTTGAGGACCCCCCGGGGGAGGTCGAGGACTCCGGGGCACCCGAGCTCCTTGGCGAGGAATCCGATGATGTGCGCGGGCTCCCGCCGTAGGACCTCGGCGATCGGTTGTAGGTTGCGGATGACCGTGTTCTTCCCGTCGCTCATCACGTCCGGCTCCGGGACCTGGAACCGTTCCCCTCCCACGCGGACCTCGGGGAGCTTCGCCCGGGCCCGCTCGAGCAGCGTCTCGTACGACTCCATGAGAGGGCCCCGAACCGGGCACCCACCAAAAGGTTACTGGCCGAGCGGACCGCGCCTGCGGAGGGGGGGCGGGCCGCTCAGTCGCCCATCGCCCGGAGCAGAATGTCCAGCGCCGGGGCAAGGCTGTGTCCGTCGATCACCGCCGTGGCCGCACGGCGGGTCGCCTCGTCCTCGGGGCGGAAGGCGATTCCGAGCCGGCTCTCGCGGAACATCTCGATGTCGATATCCGAGTTCCCCACGGCTGCGGTCTCTTCTCTGGTGATGCCGAGATGGCGCTGGACCGACCGTAACGCCTCCCCCTTCCGCTTGATCGGGACCCGGACTATCCCCTCCTCGGTCACGCGCCCTTCCGCGGTCGAGCGGATGCCGTTGGCGAGCACGTAGTCCATCCCGAGCTCCCGGCCGATCCGGCGAGCGAGCAGGTCGATCCCCCCGCTCACGATCGCGGTGCGGAGGCCCCGCGCACGGAGCCCTCCGACTAGCTCGGAGGCCCCGGGCATCAATGGCACACGGTCCAGGATCGCCTCGACCTCATCGATCGTGATCTCGGGCCGCTGCGTCTTCCAGAGCCGAACGTCCGCCCGAATGAACTCCTCGTCGTCGATCTCGTCGTGGATGAACTGGTCGAGGGCTTTCGCGTTCGAAAGGCCGAAGTGCTGGTGAACGGCGCCCCAGGAGCTCGATACGTCGACCAGGGTCCCGTCCATGTCGAAGGCGACCAACTTAAGCATGGGGTTCCGCCGTGATCGCGTCGGCCGCCTCGAGGACGCCCTTAGGCGGGCGCATGGCCCATGCGGCGATGTTGTCGTCGACCTGAGCCGGCAGGCTGGCCCCAAAGAGCGGGGCCGCCCCCTGGAGCCGAAGCCAGTGGAACGCGAGCGAAGCGAGCGGCACGTGGGCCTCCTCTGCGAGCCGTTGGAGGGCTCGGGCTCGCTCTAACGTCACGTTGACCTTCTCCGGCGAGAACGAACGGACCCCCCGGCGGGTGGCGGCAGGGACTGTCCCGGTCTTGAGGAAGCGGCCCGTGAGCAGGCCGTGGCAGAGCGGCGTGTAGGCTTCCATAAGGATCCCATGGTCGCGGCAGTAGTCGCGCAACGGGTCCCCATCCTCCCGCTCGATGAGGTTGTAACGGACCTGGTTCACCGCCAGTCGCCGCTGGCCGAGCGCGCTCTGGGCGGCCTCGAGCTCCTCGACCGAGAAGTTGGAGACCCCGATCGCACCAATCCGTCCGTCGTCCATGATCTCCCCCAGCGTCGTCATCGTCTCCATAATGGGCACGCGCCCGTCGGGCGCGTGGACGAGGTAGAGGTCGACCTTCGGTCGCCCGAGCCGTTCGAGGCTACCCTGGATCGCCGCGCGGATCTGGGCGCTCCGAAGGTGCTCCCAGGAGACCTTCGTCACGATGAGCAGTTCCGGGAGGAGGGTTTCGTGTTCCCCGAGCGCCGCTCCCAGGAGGCGCTCGGAGCGACCAGCGCCGTAGACCTCGGCGGTGTCGAGCCAGCGGATGCCCCGGTCGAGAGCGCGCTCGATCGACGCGCCGATCTGCGCCTCGGTATCGCGCTCCCAACGGCCCCGATTCCATAGACCGAGACCGATCTCGGGGTGCGGTTTCGGAAGTCCCGGGACGCGGATCGTACCGATCATCGGTGGGGCCGGGCCCGGGCGCCGGGCGGAGTGCGATCGACGTGCGGTGGGCGTCATGGTACACCTTCCTTCGGGGAGAGCCCGCTCATATGGGTATCGATTCGTTCGATGCGTTGCCGGAGCTCCTCGACCTTCTTCTCGGACTCCTCGACGACCGCGGGCGGCGCGCGGGAACGGAATCCGGGGTCCGAGAGCTTCGCGACCGTCTTTTCGAGCAGGGCCTTGAGCTTCTCCCGTTCGCGCTCCATCGTCTCGTAGCTGGCGGTCGACTGCGAGGGCCGGACAAGGAAGCACTCCCCAAATTCGGCAACGCGCGTCGCGGAGTCCGACGGGACGGCGCCTTCGTGGGGGATGAGGGCGATGGGAGCGACCCGGCTCAACCGCTCGATCGTCGGGCGCTCCTGGGCGAAAAGCGCAGCCTCGACCCCCGTAGCGGGGCGGACGCCTCCCGCCGGGACCCTGTCGGCCGGGATCGCCTCGTCCGAACGCAGATTGCGGAGGAGCCGTACGACCTCGAGAATGATACCCATCTCCCGCTCCGCCGCCGGGTCCGGGCGCGCCTCCGTCGCGGACGGCCACGGAGCGATTGCGAGCCAGTCCGCGTCGTGCGGGAGAGCGTGCCAGAGCTCCTCCGTGATGTGGGGAGCGAACGGATGGAGGAGGCGGATCGCTCGCTCGACCAGGAAGAGAAGCGTCGCTCGGGCCTCCCGCTGCGAGGGGGTTCCCAGGCGGCCGGCCAGCCGCTCCTTCACGATCTCTACGTAACGGTCAGCGACGTCGTGCCAAAGGAACTGGTAGAGTGCGCTCGCGGCCCGGGAGACCTCGAACCCGTCGAGCGCACGGTCGACTTCGGCGACGGTGGCCGCGTAGCGGGAGAGGATCCAGCGGTCCTCGAGGGGTGAGGACGCAACGAGCGGCGGGGCCCCCGCGGGAGGGTCGCTCCCGGCCGCCAGGTGGAGCTGAGCGAACCGGGTCACGTTCCAGAGCTTCGTTAGGAAGTTACGGGCACCGTCGAGGTTCGAGTGGCCAAACGGGCCATCCTCCTCGGTCGGGTTGGGGAAGACGAGAGCGAAACGCACCGCGTCCACGCCGCGCTCGGCCATCACCTCCATCGGGTCCGGCGAGTTACCGAGGTGTTTGGACATCCGCCGCCCCTGTGCGTCCCGGAGCATCCCCGTGAAGACGACGTCCGAGAACGGCGGCTTTCCGGTAAAGTAGAGGCCGGCCATCATCATCCGAGCTACCCAGAAGAACATGATGTCGCGGCCGGTGACGAGGACCGTCGTCGGATAGTAGTGTGCCAGGTCCCCGGTGGGCTCCGGCCATCCCAAGGCGAGGAACGGCCACATCCAGGAGGTGAACCAAGTGTCGAGCACATTCGGGTCGGCCTCGAGCTCGGGGCTCTGGCAGACCGGACACGCCGAGGGCTCCTCGACGCTCGCGAACTCATGACGGTGGGGCCGGCACCGATAGACGGGGACCGGATGGCCCCAAAGCACCTGCCGTGAGATGCACCAATCATGGATCCCTTCCATCCAGCGGAAGAACGTTGGTTCCCATCGAGGCGGATGGATGCGGATCGTCCCTTCTCGGACCGCCGCGACCGCGGGTTCTGCGAGAGGGATCATGCGCACGAACCACTGGGTCGAAAGCCGGGGCTCGACCATCGCCTCGGAGCGCTCCGAGCGCGCCACGGAGTGCCGGAACTTCTCGGAGCGGAGCAGAAGCCCCGTCGCTTCGAGAGCCTCCACAGCCTTCGCCCGCGCCTTGTCGCGGTCAAGCCCGTGGTACTCGGGAGGGACCGTGGGCCCCATCATCCGGGCGCGGCCGTCCAGGATCTCGGGGGGAAGACCGATCTCGGGGTGCCGTTGGTAGATCTCGTAGTCGAGCGCGTCATGCCGCGGCGTCACCTTGAGCGCGCCGGTCCCGAACGTCGGGTCGATCGCGGCATCGGTCATCACGGGAACGACCTTGTCGGCGAGGGGCACGCGGACCGAGCGCCCGACCGACGCCGTGTGGCGGTGATCGTCGGGGTGGACGGCGACCGCCACGTCGCCGAACAGGGTTTCGGGGCGCGCGGTGGCGACGTCCATCCCCCCCGGGGTCCCGTCGGCCCACAGATAGCGTAGAGTGTACAGGGTCCCTTCCTCCTCGGCGTGGACGACCTCGAGGTCGGAGATCGCGGTCTCGAGGACCGGGTCCCAGTTCACGAGCCGCTCCCCGCGGTAGATGAGACCGGCCTCGTAGAGGCGAACGAACGCCTCGCGCGTGGCCCGGACCGACCCGGCATCTTTCGTGTAACGGAACCGTGTCCAGTCGACCGAGAAGCCCGCCGCGCACGTTTGCTCGTGGATCCTGGCCTCGTGCTCCTCCTTCCAGAGCTCGACCTGCCGCAGGGCCTCGGCGCGTGGCAGAGTCTCGAAGCGCACCCCTTGCTTGGCGAGCCGGCGACGGACCTCGATCTGGGTGGCGAGGCCGGCATGGTCGAGCCCTGGGACCCACAACGTCGGCCGTCCCTGCATCCGTGCTCGGCGGACGAGTACGTCCATGACCGTATCGCCGAGCATGTGGCCCATCGTGAGCACACCGGTGACGTTGGGCGGAGGCAGCGTAAGCGTGAACGGGAGGCCGTGAGGTCGGTCCGGTCCGCGGAAAATTCCCGCCGCCTCCCAGGCATCCTGCCAGCGTCGTTCGATCGGTCCGGGTTCGAATCGGGACGTGAGGGAACCGGAGGAGGCCGCGGTCCCGTTCGCTCCGTCCGACGCGCGGGTTGGGCTCATGGAAAGACAGCGAGCCGCGGCGGCTCAAAGAGGCTTGCCCGGCTCACGAGGAGGGCTCGCTCGCCGGCGTACCTGCGGGAAGAGGAGCACGTCCTTGATCGACTCGACCCCGAGCAGCGCCATGACGACCCGTTCGATCCCGATGCCGATGCCGGTCGCCGGAGGCATCCCGTGCCGCATCGCCTCGATGAAGTCGGCATCAAAGGCGTAGGTGTCCTCCCCCCGAGCGCTCAGCTGCTCGCGGAAACGTCGCTCCTGTTCATCAGGGTCGTTGAGCTCGGTGTAGGCGTTGCCCAGCTCGAACCCCTTCGTGAAGACCTCGAAGCGCTCGACGCGCCCCGGCTTGGAGCGATGCCGCTTGGCGAGGGGGGTCGTGCTGGCCGGATGATCGACGACGAACGTGACGCGGTCGATGTTCGGTTCGACGTAATGTTCGAACAACTTGTCGAGGAAGACCCCCGCCGGAGAGTCGTCGCGGACGGTGACGCCGACCGCCCGCGCCCGCTCGCGGAGCTCCTCTCGTGAAAGCGTGTCGACGTGGGCGATCCCGCTCTCGCGCTCGAGCGCCTCGACGAAATCGAGGGTTACGAACGGGGGCAGGAACCGTGCGGCCGCGTCGGCCATCGGTCGGGAATTCGGGCAGAGCTCGAGAGTGCGTCGACCGAGCCGCTCGAAGAGTCGTTCCGTGAGCGCCCGCAGGTCGGTGTAGTCAGCGAACGCCCAGTACGCCTCGAGCATCGTGAACTCCGGCGAGTGGCTCGTGTCGAGGTCTTCGTTGCGGAAACAGCGGCCGACCTCGTAGACCTTCTCGAACCCACCGACCAAGAGTCGCTTTAACGAGAGCTCGATCGCGATGCGGAGTTGGAGCTCCTCGGCGAGGTAGCGGGAGCGGGTCACGAATGGCGCCGCCGCAGCGCCGCTCGCCACCGGTAGGAGTATCGGGGTCTCGACCTCGAAGAACCCTTCCGAGTCGAGGAAGGTGCGAAGCTCCCGGACGAGAAGCGAACGGAGACGGAACCGCTGACGAACTTCGGGCGAGGCGATCAGGTCGAGATAGCGTCGCCGGATACGTTCCTCCGGATCCTGGAGCCCATGGTACTTTTCCGGGGGCGGGGCGACCGCTTTCGCGAGCATCTGGAGCGATCGCGCGACAATCGACGGCTCTCCTCTCCGCGACTTGGCCGGGTGTCCTTCCGCCCCGATGATGTCACCCGGGTCGAGGTCGGCGAGCCAACGCCGGTACAGCTCCTCGCCAAGGAGGTCCGACCGCAGGAGGACCTGGATCTCGCCCGAGGCGTCCACGATGTCGAGGAAGGCCGTGCGTCCGTGCGCACGGATCGTTCGCAGGCGGCCCGCGACCCCAAGGCCGGGCCCGGACTCTTCCTCCCCTACCGCGAGATGGGAGGTGCGCCCGAGGGCATCGGACAGGGGGACCCGGCCCGGGAACGACCAAGGGTACGGGTTCTCCCCTCGTTCGCGCATCCGGGCGATCTTCGCGCGCCGCTCCGCCTCGAGGGGGGTCTCCGCGTCCATGGTCCGCCTGGGCCGGCAATGTCGCCGGCGGAAAAGAGTGTGGCTAGCTAGCCAGGCCTTCGAGCGATAGGCGTTCGACCGCGCCCGGTCGGACCAGGGCGAGGTGTTCGGGGATCGCGGGCTCCTTGCCGGCCGCTCGAGCCGGCTCGTAGAGCAGGAGGAACGTTCCGTAGAAGAACTCGGCCGTGGCGTCTCCTCCCCCGATCCCGTAGCTGACGTAGTCGGAGAAGTAGATGTGCAAGTGGCCGGAATGCCGATGGCGAATCGCCGTCAGGAACTTGGCCAGCTCGTCGCCGCCCTTACGCTGGAGCTCCTCGATCAGGTCCCGCAAGAGCGGCCTCAGCGAGAGGCCGGCGAGCCCATCGTAGGAGAGATAGATCGCGGGCCGGGGCTCGAGCGCAACAACGTCGAGCCTTAGAACGCCCTCCACCGGTTTTGTACGCATCGGGCCCGTCGTATCGGATGTGTGTTATGAGCTCTTCGCCCGGCGCGGCCGGGGTAAGGGTCGGATTCTTGTGAACAAAGAGGTGCCCCTGTGAAAGGATCGAAGGGACCCCCAAGGCAGAATACCTGAGGGCGCTTTGTCACCTAGGGTTGACGAAAGAATAACGAAGGCCGCGAGTGGTCCCGCGGTGACGTCAACGGACGAGCTGGAACGGGAGGAGGCCACGATGAAGACGTTGATCGTCGGCGTTGGGGTGGTCGGAACCGTTTACGGGTGGGCGCTCTCGGAGACCGGGGCCGACATCACGCACATCGTTCGTCCGGGTGAGGTGGAGAAGCACGCTTCGCCCGTGACGCTTGACGTGCTGGACGAACGCGAGCGACACCCCCACACCCAGCGTGCGCGATATGCCCCTCGCGTCGTCGATCACGTTTCACCGGGCGACGGGTTCGACCTCATTGTCGTCGCGACCAAGCACTACCAAGCGGCCGAGGCCGTGCGCGAGTATCGTGACTGTGTCCCGGATGCGACCTTCCTCCTCTTCACGGCCAATTGGGACGGACCCGCTGCGGTTGATGCGATCCTACCCAGAAGCCGCTACCTGTGGGGATACTCGACCGCAAGCGGCGGCCGGCAGGGGCAAGATCTGTTCGTCAACATGGCCGACACGGTACGCCTGGGTGAGCTCGACGGCGCTCAAACGCCCCGCCTAAGGGCCATCACGGAAATGTTTGCGAGAGCGGGTGTCCGTGGCGACATCAAACCGAACATCATCGAATGGCTCTGGATCCACCATGCCATCAACGCGGGCACGATCGGGAGCGCGCTGTACGCCGGCGGGATGCGGCAGGTGATAGACGATCCTCACCTGATGCGTCGGGCCGTCCTAGCGACGCGCGAGGCGCTGTCCGTCGTTCGTGCTCGGGGCGTCGATGTCACCAGCTACAGCGATGCACGACCCATCCTGCGGTATCCGAGTTTCCTCATCGTCCGCGCCATGCGGAAGCAAATGACCAAGACCGAGAAGGGTCGCAGGGTCATGGCGGCCGGGCACTTCTATAACGATCCCTTCGAGATGAAGCAGTTCTACTTTGACGTCCTCAACACCGGCACTCAACTCGGCGTCGCAATGCCGCACCTTCTGGAGATGCGGCAGCGAATCGAGGCCTATCCAATGAACCCGGGAACCGATCCCGGCCTTGACCAACCCCCATCGGCGGGGTAGGGTCCCAATGTGGACGAACGCGTCCTCGGAGAAGACGCTGCCCCGCCGGTGAATGAATCGACCTCGTCGGGATGACATCGTCACCAGCCTACCCCGGGCGAGGCCCGCTCTACCACGAGCGTTATGCCGATGTCAGCGCTCGCTCGTCGGCCTTGGTCGCTCCGCCCCCGCCGGATTCGGCGTTCATGCCCCTGCCCCGTCTCGCGCTCGCGCCGCTGTCCGAAGGCAGCCTATCCGGGCTCACATTCGCCGCCAAGGACCTGATGGATGTCGCTGGGGTGAGGAAGACGTCGGGGAATCCGGATTGGGCCCGTACCCACCCTCCGGCCGAGCGCAACGCCGCCGCGATCGATCGGCTTCGGAGCCTCGGAGCCCACCTCGTGGGCAAGACGGTGACCGACGAGCTCGCCTTCAGCCTGGAAGGGGACAACATCCACTATGGGACCCCGCTCAACCCGCGGTGCCCCGACCGCCTGCCCGGCGGCTCCTCGAGCGGGTCCGCATCGGCTGTGGCGAGCGGGCAGGTCGACTTCGCGCTGGGCACCGATACGGGCGGCTCGATCCGAGTGCCGTCCAGCTTCTGCGGCATCTTCGGCATCCGACCCACGCACGGTCGCGTCCCCCTCACCGGGGTCACCCCGCTCGCTCCGAGTTTTGACACGTTGGGATGGATGGCCCGCGACGGCGCGACCCTCGCGCGGATCGGGTCGGCCTTCTTCGACAAACCCATCGCCCCGGAACCGACCGAATTCACGGTCGTCACTGACGCCTTCGAGCTCATGGACCCATTTGCCCGTGAGGCCTTGACCCGCTCTCTCCGCGCTCTCTTCGGAGAGACGGGAGAGACTCGGGTGTTCGCAGGGCTACCCGAGGTCTGGTCAGAGACCTACCGCATCGTCCAGGGCGGGGAAGCGTGGGCGATCCACGGCCCGTGGATTGAGGAGGTCCATCCCCGGTTCGCGCCACCGATCGCGCGCCGCTTCGAGGACGCATCCCACATCTCCATGGAAGAGGTCGAGCACGCGCAGCGTAATCGCTCGGAACTCGCTGCTCGGGTGGGTCGGTCGCTCGGTCCCGGACGCGCCTTGGTCGTCCCGTCCGCCCCGACCGTGGCGCTCCCGAAGGACCTCGCGATCCGGAGAGAGAGCGGGGGGACGTTCAGGAAGAGTGCGCTCGCCATCGGCTCGATCGCCGGTCACGGGGGCTTCCCGCAGGTAAGCCTCCCGATCGCCCAGCTCGACGGTCGACCGATCGGTCTCGGGATTATCGGCTCCCGCGGGTCCGACGCGGCGTTGCTCGCGTTCGCGGCCTCGCCCCGGGTGCGCGCACTGACCGTCTAGCCTCGCTCCCGGGAAGGAGCGAGGGGTGGGTCCAACTTAGTGGTCGTGGCCGCCGCCGCCCCCAGAGGGCGGTCCGGACTTCTTCGAGGCGATGATTTCATCGATGCGGAGGATCATGCTCGCGACCTCGACGGCGCTCGAGAGCGCCTGTCGCTTGACCCGCGCGGGCTCGATCACCTTGAGCGTCCACATGTCGGCAGCCTTCCCGTCGCTCAGGTTGACACCGACGTTCTTGTTGCCCTGGGCACCTTCGTGCGCCCGGCGCAGCTCGATGAGCATGTTGATCGAGTCGTATCCGCCGTTCTCGGCGAGGGCCCATGGGACGACCTCAAGAGACTGGGCGAACGCCTCGACCGCAAGCTGCTCACGCCCTCCGACCGTCGGAGCGAATTTCCGAAGCTTGACGGCGAGGTCGATCTCGGTCGCTCCCCCTCCGGGGCAGACGACCCCGTCCTCGACGACGCTCGCCACGACCTTGAGCGCGTCGTGGAGCGAACGCTCCACCTCCTGCGTCACGTGTTCGGTTCCGCCCCGGATCAGGATCGAGACCGAGCGGGGGTTCTTGCAGCCAGTGATGAACGTCATCTTGTCCTCTCCGACTCGGCGCTCTTCCACGTGCTCGGCCACGCCGAGGTCGGTGGCGGAGAGCTCGCCGAGCCCCGTGACGATCTTTCCACCGGTCGCGCGGCTCAGCTTCGTCATGTCGGACTCCTTGACCTGCTTGACCGCGTACACTCCCTCCTTCGCGAGGTAGTGCAAGACCACGTCATCGATCCCCTTCTGGGAGATGACGACGTTCGCTCCGGCCGCCTTGACCTGGGAGATCATCCGGCGGAACGTCTTGTCTTCCTCGTCCAGGAAGCTTTGGATCTGGCTCGGGTTCTTGATGTTGATCTTGCTCTCGATCTCGGTCTTCTTGATCTCGAGGGCGGAGTTGAGCAGGGCGATCTTCGCTCCCGTGACCGTCCCGGGCATTCTCGGATGGCCGCGCTCCTTGTCGAGGATGATCCCATCGATCATCTCGCTGTCGGCGATCGCGCCCCCATGCCGCTTCTCCACCTTGATCTGGTCCACGTCCGCGATGACGCGGTCGCCACGGGTCTCGGCCACGCGCTGGACCGCACGCACCGCAATCTGCGCGAGAAGGTCGCGGGAACCGAGCACGCCCTTCGACCCCATCGCCGTGCGGGCGCAATCGACTAGGATGGCCTCATCCGACGTCTTGATCGAGGTTCCGATATCCTTCTCGAGGAGCCGCTGGGCTTCCCGGAGGGCGATCTCGAATCCCTTGGTGATGACGGTCGGATGGATGTTCTGTTCGAGCAAGTACTCGCTCCGCTTGAGGAGCTCTCCTGCGAGGACGACGGCGGTCGTTGTGCCATCCCCGCACTGCTGGTCCTGGGTCTTCGCCACCTCCACGAGCATCTTGGCCGCGGGGTGCTCGACGTCGACCTCCTTGAGGATGGTCACTCCATCGTTCGTAATCGTGATGTCTCCCATCGAGTCGACCAGCATCTTGTCCATCCCACGAGGGCCGAGCGTTGACCGGACGGCGTCCGCGATCGCGCGGGCGGCGGCGATATTGGTGGCCGAGGCTCCGCGTCCCTTGTCGCGCTCGGTTCCTTCCCTCAGGATGAGAATGGGCGTTCCCTGCATCATGGTCTCACTGTATTTCGTCAAAATGCTCTTGTATATAAACAGTTCTACGCGAAGGTTCTGTTGTGGAGTCCAACAATTAGTTCCCCCTGTCCGACAGGGAACCGACCGGAACCCGTGGAGTGGAAAGAGGGGGTCCAGGGGGAGGCCGACTATCGGTCGGGTCCCGCCTGCGCCCCGCATGACCAAGCTGACCGACCGTCGGATCGACTACCTCATCCGACAGGCACAGGGGTTGGCGACTCCCCGCGAGACTCTCGGTCAGATGGCCGCCCGATGGGGTGTGACCCGTCGGTGGCTCCGTAAGCTCATTCAGCGTTGGCGGCAGTCGGGGATTGTGCCGCGGCTGAATCCTCGTCGGCGCCCTCCTCGGCCACCCCTCACCGAGCTCGAGAAGGCCGTCATCACCCAGGAGTGGCTCCGATCCCCTCGGAGCCCCACGAAGCTCTACAAGGCGCTCGTCAAGCGTGGTATTCGCATCCCGAAGATGCAGATCTACCGCTTCGCGAAGGGGCAACGGTGGGTCACGCCGAACCCCCGCAAACAACGCCGTCGGCACTACGTCCGCTACGAGAGGGACCACTCGGGTTCGCTCCTCCACGGAGACTTCCACCGAACCTCAGAGCAACACCCGCACGTCATCCTCTGGGAGGACGACGCGAGTCGGAGGATACTCTCGGGAGGCGAGTTCGCGGAGGCGACGGCCGGACACGCGATCGCCACATTGACGGAGGCGCTGGCCCGAGCCGCCGAGTGGGGCGTAGAGGTCCGTGAGGTCAACACCGATCGAGGGAGCCAGTTCTACATCGCCGACAAGGAAGCCCGGGAGTCAGTGGACGGGCAGTTCCAGCGGTTCCTGGCGGAGCGGGGGATTCGTCACGTGGTCAGCCGAGTGAATCATCCGCAGACCAACGGGAAGCTCGAGCGGTTGTGGTTGGAGTATGATCGACATCGGTGGCGATACCGAACACTGAAGGAGTTCATCGAGTGGTACAACGACCAGATCCACGAGAGCCTGTGGGCAGAGCTCTACGAGACTCCGCAGGAGGCCTGGCAGCGGAAGGTAGCGCCGGCAACGCAGCTGGGGCAGTTCTTTCAGCGAGTGGAGGCTGGAGGGACCGAGGCATGACTCCCCCCTCGAACCCCCCTCCTTCAAGTAGAGGAACTAAAAACCGGACTCTACAACGCGAAGGTTCTGTCACATAATCGGTTGATGAGAGTTCCTGTGAGGAGGGCGTCACAATTCGGTTGACCGCGAGAGGGGAGTCGGTCGGTGCGGGCGTGTCACCTTATGTCCTCCAAGTCCCTATACCGAGAGAGGCTAGAACCCTATGCAGCCCGGCTCTTCGCCCGGCCCAGAGGCACTCCTCATCCGTGGTCAATTTGCTTACACCCGGGCCAAGCCTAAGGTACGGCTCGCCAAGATCGCATTGTGGGGTGTAGTGGTTGTCGTAGGCGCGGTCGTGACTCTGGCCGTCCTGTATTCTCTCTGGCCGTCAATGACCTGCATTGTGGGTTTATGTGGCTCGCCGATTGGTCCTCCCCCGCACCCCTGAATCAAGGGGGTTCTACATAGACAAGGTTCGTCGCGAGTCGTAGGATTTCTGCCCACTCGAAGCCCGCAATCTCCGGCATCCCGGCCGCCACCCCCAGAGTTGTGCCGAGGGCAAGGTCGGTTCGCACGAGGTCGTAGTGGACACGGTAGCCTTTCATCAAGGCCGACGTACGCTGCGTGGTGTCGAAGCCCTGCCCGAAATAGGGCTTCTGGAGTCCAATGATTACTTCTCGACGTGAGCAGGGATTCTGACGTGGATTCCCTGCGGAGTGCTCGTCATCGCGACGCTCGCTCCGACGTTCGAGCTCCCCGAGCTGCTCCCCGTGGGAGGGGTCGTGCTCATCGTTGCGTGCTTGACGGCGTTCTCCGTTCCGTTCGCCCGTCGACTCAGGTTCTGATATCGCCCTCGGCACCACGGGAAGTCTTTCCGTTCCTGGGGTGAGCGGCCGCGGTCGCGAGAGCAAAGTAGGCTTCGCTCGGGATCTCCTCCGGCCGTTTTGGCTCCCAGCCGGGAGCCCACCCGGCGGCGCTCGCCCACTCCTGGGCAGCAGCGGCGGAGGGGGTCAGACGGAGCAGGAGGTTCCCGAGCTGCTTGCGCCGAGATGAAAAGAGGACACGAACCAGCCGCTCGAAGGCCTCCACGGAGGGCACGGGGAGGGGTCCCGCTCGCGCCTCATGGGCGAGGATCCGACCTTCGACCTCGGGCTCGGGGTGGAAGAGGCCGGAGGCGACGGTCTGGTAGAGCGCGGTCGTCCCGTAGAGCGCCGCCAAAATCGAGAGCCTCCCGTACGCTTTGCTTCCCGGCGCAGCCGCGATCCGTTCGGCGACCTCCCGCTGGACCATGACGACGACTCGAGGCGTGCGGCTCTTCCACAGCGATACCAGGATCGGTGTCGCGACCGAGAACGGGAGGTTCCCCGTAACCCGCGCGCCCCGGGGGTAGTCGACTTCGAGAGCGTCGGCCTCGAGGACGTCGACGCGGCGGCCGAACCGCCGACGGAGGAAGCGGGCGAGCCGAGGGTCGCGCTCGATGACCGTCAGAGGTTCAACCCCTCGACGCAATAGGGCGTCGGTCAGGATCCCCAGGCCGCCGCCGACCTCGACCACAGGAGTCCCGGGCGCGGCACCCAGGAGGGCAGCTTCGGCATCCGCTACGAACGGGTCGACCAGGAACGACTGGCCGAGCCGTCGCGACGGGCGCACGCCAAGCTGAGCGAGGGTGCGGTCGACGGACCCGGCGTCCGCCGGGGCCCCTTCGAACGAGGGGGGCCCCCGGGGCCTACGGCGCGACGAAGAGGCGGTACTTGTCCTCGACACCGGAAAGCTCCTGTTCGATGCGTTGGGCCACGATCCGTTCGGGCGTGCTCAGAGGGACCCGTCGCTCGAGGTCCTCGAACGAGGCGAACGGCGCTTTGCGGCGCTCCGCGATGATCGCCTGCATGGTCCTCTTGCCGATCCCGGGCAAGAGCTCGAGCGGATGGAACCGGCGCGAGACCGCTTGCGATTCGTTGAAGAAACGGAGGTATCGGTCGGCGTGGGCCCGCACGACCTCCTCGATCGCGTGCGGAAGCTCGGCTCGGGCCGTCGCCGTCAGCTCCTCGTAGGAGAGCCGACGCCGTACGTGGTCGATCGGGGCCGGATGACCCTCGAACGCGACCAGCGGAAGGCGGGTTCCGGGCGACAGGGGAACCCCCGGGGGAACGAGGATCTCGAGGAATTTCAGTTCTGTCTCGCCGAGCCCGAGGACGACCGGCTCGCGGTGAAACCCGCGGTCGACCGGACGGCCTTGCGGCAAGTAGTCGAGTACAAAGGCCATCGTCTCCACCGCGCTCGCCCCCGATTCATCGGTGCTGCGCGACGATCTCGAGGAGGCGGGTCAGCTGCGCTTCGTCCAGCGCAATCCGCTCCTTCGCGAACAGGAGCCGGATCTCCTCGGGGTACTGGGGGAGGACGTCGGCGATCTTGACCGCGAGCGACGCAGAAACGAAGGGAAGGGTACCGAGCTCCTGGAGCAACTTCTCCGTCTGCTCCGGTGTGAGGCGCGCGAAGGCGTCCGCGTGCTGCTGGGCGAGGAGGGCCTCGCGGGGCAGGGGACGACGAGCCGCTTCCTCGTCGAGCATCCGCTTGACCGTCGAAAGGGGGACGGGCTCGGTCATGGAGCGGCCTTGGTCGACGCCGCGGGGGTCAAGTGGACCACGTTGGCGATGAGCTCCTTCCGCTTCCCGCCGTCCAGGAAACGGACGCGGTAGGCGCGGCCGCGGCGTTCGACGACCGTGCACGTGCGTCCTTGGTAGCGCGGGTGCGGCTGGCCGTGAGGGTCGGAGGGCTCGATCACGACGACCACCCTGTCGCCGACGGAGAACTCGCGCAGATAGCGTGTGAGCGAGGGCAGCCCGCGCTCGCGGACCTCCTTTGTGAAGGTGCCACGGCTACGCGAACGGAACCCTTTGGAGCTCTTGACCATGGTTATGGAACCTCCGAATCGTGGACCTGAAGAACGTCCAGGGCGTCGACCTTCAGCGGAACTCCCAATAGTCCCGCGAGGTTTGGCTCGGTGCGTCCTCCATCTCCTTCCACCCACTCCTTGACGTATGTTCCGGCTTCGGTCCTGACCACTACGGTGAATCGCCCCTCCGTCCACGAAGCAAGGTCGGCCGCGACGATCCGCCGCGGTCGAACGCGGTCGGCCCGCCGATGCGCGACCCGCGTCGGGGTCCGCTGAGCGATGGTACGGGCGAGCGCGAGCGAAAGGGCCTCCTTAACCTTTGCCTCGGGAACGCTCCCGACGATGTCGACTTGGTAGCTCTTCTGGGGCGAGGCCTCCTTCACCTCGACGACATCGCGGGGTCCGGCCGCGCGGAGGCGTTCGACCTCGACGCGTCCGGCACCATGGGCACGGATTGCTTCTCCGAGCGCCGCGAGGTCCACGCTTCGGGTCCGGGGCCGTAGGAGCTCGAGGACGAACGGGCGGCCGTGCCCGAGCATCCGCGCATCGATGTCTTCCCGACCCATGCCGTGAAAACGGCTCCCTTCTGCGGCGGTCATCTCGATCGCGGGCTGGGCGATCACCTCCTCGACGCTCTCCGAGTAGGTCTTGCCGCTGCCTCCGCAGGCGTCGCACCCACGTCCTCGGCATCGACGGCAGGGCCACTTGGTCTGGGGCAGCGTCCGGTCGAGCTTGCGGTAGCGGCCGCGGAAGTAGAGGGGTTGGATCGTTACCGTCACCCGGCCGACGGGGAGGTCACAGAGGAAGACGACGTCCGGCCGTTCCGTCCCCCCGCTCTTCTGTGTTCGAGCCTCCACGCGCTTACCGAGCTCCCGATTGAAGGCGCTCCGAACGCTCTCCCCCCACTCGGTCGCCACCCGGCGCCAGAGCTCCTCCTCCCGCGCCAGGTCCTCCGGCTCCCAGCGCGAACCGCAGGTGAAGCGCGAGAACTCGATTCCCTCGGCGGCCCGGCCGATTCGGTCGACCCACTGGGGGATGGCGTCGAAAACCCCGTGGCAGATCGAGCAGTCGACCGCGCTTCGTAGTGCGACCCCTCCCAGCTGGGCCTTGATCCGTTCGGCGCGCTCGGGGTTAGTGAACCCGCGACCGGCCCTCCCGAAGAGGCGACCGAAGCATTCCGGGCAGAGAGGCTCGTCGGCTGCCCGACGCGCCGCGTCCCATGCCGCGGGGGGAAGGTCGAACGTTGCGCTCGCCATCGCACTTCGCATTCCCGGCGTAGCCGCTCGGCCAAAAGGTTGTCGCCGGAAGCTTTTCCACCGGAGCGCCTTAGGACGCTCGCTCCTTCATGAGCGACCCGAGTACTGGGACCGACAGCCACCGTTCGATCACGGAGGATGAGATGGCCCTGGCGCTCGAGCGCACGCTCGTCGCGCACGGCCGGATCCCTCTCGAGGAAGCGCGACCGACGGCGCGCATGGTCCTCGGCTACTTCGGACCGGACGAGAGCGTCCTCGACAACGCCCTCGCGAGCGAGGACCGCGACCGGTTCTACTGGCTCGAGGACGAGGGGTTGATCACGAGCCAGGAGGAGGACGCCACGGTCGCTCAGGGCCGGAGCTGGCGGATCCACTACTGGATACTGCAAAAGGCGAGGATCCGCGAGCTGCTGGCCCCTCCCATCGCGGGTCGCACGACCTCGGCCGCCGAAGCGGTCTATCAATCGATCGGCGAGCGAGACTGGCGTCGGCCGACCGACGACCCCGCTCCGTAGGACTTCGAAGGGTCTACCGCGCGGGGGAGCGCGGGCCCGGGGGCGGCCGGTAGCGTCCGCGCGCTCCGAGGAGGACCGGATAGTCCGTCGTGCGGATGACTTGGGCGACGCGCTCGAAGGCGAAGACGACGAACGCGATCGCGACGACGAGCGCGACCACGCTCGCCGCGTCCCCCACGTTGTTCGAGACTCCGAGGACGAGAAGGATCGCTCCCACGGACGCGAGAACGTTGAAGGCGGAGTGCATTCCGACCGCGACGAGATAGTAGCGACCCGCCATCCCGCTCTCCCCGAGAAGGCGTTGGCGAGCGTAGCCGTAGCCGAACATCGCGGTCGCGCTGGCGTGAAGAAGAACGCTCGAGACGCTTCGCACGACGATGAGCGCGATCGCGGCCGGCAGTCCCCCGACGGCCAAACCGACCAGTCCGTAGAGGACCGTCTCGAAGAACCCGAAGCCGAGACCGACCGACGCTCCGTAGATGGGCCCGTCCGCGACGATTTGGATGTTCGCCCGCTGCCCGATCACACCGAGGGCCTTCAGTCCCTCTTCCACGAACGGCGCGACGACCAGCACGAGGAAGAACTGACCCGCGGTCGAGTTGCCGTTGAGGAAGGTGAACTCGGGTCCGGGGAGGACCTGACTGACGCTGGTCCCCGCGTAGACGAACGCCGCCTCGATTCCGGCCGCGACGAGCGTGGCGACGACCGCACCGTAGACGAAGGAGGTGAGGACCGGACCCCAGGCCGCGGTGCGGTAGCGCTCGGTGCCCCGGATCCAGAGGAGGTAGATCAGCGCGGGCGCGAGAGCGACCAGCACGATGATGGTGACATCAAGCGCACCCTCGAGGTCGGTCACGAACGTTTCTCGGATGCGGGATACGAGTAGAACCCCTCGCCGGACTTGCGGCCGAGCCGACCGGCGTGGACCATCTGACGCCATAGCGGACAGGCGCGGTACTTGGGGTCGTGGAAACCATCCCAGAGCACGTCCAGGATGGCCAGCGCGGTGTCGATACCGACCAGGTCGGCGAGCTCGAACGGCCCCATCGGGTGGTGGAAGCCGAGCTTGTAGGCGGTGTCGATGTCGTCGCGGCTCGCCACGCCCTCGTAGAGCATCCACGCCGCTTCGTTGAGCAGTACCGCGAGCGCTCGGGTCGTGACGAACCCGGGGGAGTCGCGGGAGGCGACGACGGTCTTGCCGAGACGTTCCGCGAAATGCCGAGCCCGTTCGACGACCTCCGGTCGGGTTCGAAGTCCGGGGATGACCTCGACGAGCGGCATCTGGAGCACCGGATTGAAGAAATGCACACCCACGAGACGGCCGGGGTCGGCGAGCACCTGGCCGATGGAGGTGATCGGGAGAGAGGAGGTATTCGACGCGAGCATCGCCTCCGGCGAGGCTCCGGCTTCGATTTCGCGGAAGAGCGCCTGTTTGATCTTGAGGTCCTCGGGGGCCGCCTCGACGACGATCGAGGCCGTCCCGACGCGGCGGAGCCCGATCGCGCTATCGATGCGCTCGAGCGCCGCGTCGGCCGCCACCGGCTCGAGCAGGCCTTTGCGCACCTGGTGATCGACCGCGCGACGGGCCGCCTCCTTCCCGCGGCGAGCGAACTCCTCCGAAACGTCCTCGAGCGTCACCAAGTAACCGGCCAGGGCCGCTTGCGCCGCGATGCCGCTCCCCATGATACCGGCCCCGACGACGAACACCCGCTCCACGACCGACTCCCGCGGGTCGCCGTCCATCATGGCGTCTCCTCCGAGGCGGCGAGGGCGACCCCTCGGACCTCGTCGAGGTACCCACACGCCCGACAGCGCGCACCCGAGGCCGGCTCTCCGCAGTCGGCGCACCGGCCCGGAGCTCCTCCCTCGCTCTCGAAGAGACCGCGCGCGAGGAGCGCTTCATGGGTCCGGCGTAGCGCGTGTCGTGTCCCAGGGATCTCCTCCTCGAGCCTCCAGACGACCTCCCGGTAGAGGTTACGGGAGGCGCGGGCGGCGTGGGGGCATTCCAGGTGGTCCGAGGGGAGGTCATTGAGCCTCGCGTACAGGAAGACCTCCCGCTCGGGGATCGCTGCGAGAGGGGCGATGCGTGGAACGAGTCCGGGTTGGCGGCTCTGGTGTGGCGCCATCCGAGCGAGCCGGGCGATGTCCCCGCGGGCGAGGTTCATCAGGATCGTCTGGGCGAGGTCGTCCAGGTTGAAGCCAAGGACCAGCACCGATGCGTTCAGCTCCCGGGCCCCATCGTTGAGGAGCCGGCGACGCCAGACCCCGCAGAACGAGCACGGGATCGTGTCGGGGAGGGCTCGCGCCGCGCGGTCGGTGGTCGTTCCCAGGCGCTCGGAGGCCCGCACGACATGATGGTCCACCCCGAGCTCTTCGCAGAGCCCAGCGGCCGCTTCGAGCGTCTGCGGCCGGTAGCCCGCGACGCCTTCGTCGACGCTGACGGCTACGACCTTCACGTTCGGTCGGCGGCGGAAGTATCGGTGGGTGAACCAGAGCGCGACCGATGAGTCCTTGCCTCCCGATAGGGCCACGGCGACGGTCCCTCCACGAAAGCCCGGGAGCTGTTTGTGCAGCTCGCGCCGCACGCGGTCTTCCACCGACCGGCGGAAGTGGAGCTCGCAGAGCCGGCTCGCCGCGTACGGCTGGTCGATGATCGCGTCGCTCGGACAGCGGTCGCACCGCACAATCGTCGCCACGGCCGGTGGGCTATTTAGGGGCGGCTCGGGCCGGTGGGGACGTCGCCCCGGAGGGGAGCCCGCGCCCCGCCATCGGACCAGCATTCTTAGGTGGCCGCCGTCGATAAGGCTCCTTCAGCGATGCGGCCCCTGATACACTACCTTCCCGAGTTCGTCATCGCCGCGCTCTTGGGGAGCGTGACGACCGTCACGGTCCTCGAATACGCCGTTTGGGGGATCATCGTCCCGCTCTTCGCCGTCAGCTGGGGCCTCGCTACGATCGCATCGGTGAGCCTCCACTTCGCGGTGCGTCGCTCGGGCGCCGATTGGCATCGAGAGCTTCGCAAGATCTTCCTGATCTCCTTGGTGGTCGCCGTCGTCGGGGTCTTCGCAGGCTACGGCAGCATCGTCACGGACGAAGGCCGTACCACGATCGCCTACGGTCAGGAAATGGTCCAGCTCATCAACCCGTACACCACCCAACTCACCCTCCACTACCAGGTCCACGTCTTCAACCTCTGGCAGAACTCCGTCACCTCGGTCAGCTACGACACCTACCTGCCGCTCGTCTCCTTCGTCCAGATCCCCGGGACCGGCGCGGTCGGCTACAGCCTCCTGTGCATCGCCTTCTGGGCTGGGATGGTCTACCTCCTCCGCAACGACGAGTTCGCTTCCCTGACGCTCGCCTCCCCGATCGTCGCGCTCATCGCGTCCAACGGGTTCAACGACATCCCGGCCCTCTTCCTGATGACGCTGAGCCTTCGCGGGTGGAGTGGAACCAAGGCGAAGGTCGTCGAGTACCTGACCTACGGGATGAAACAGTTTGCGAACGCGTTCTGGATCGTCTTCTACCTCCTCCAGCGCCAGTGGGTCCGCGCCGTGCTTGTGGTCGTCATCACCTTAGTCATCGTCTCGCCCTTCCTGATATGGGAGCCCTCGGGAATCTACTGTCAGGCCCTGACGTTGGGCCTCGGTCCGGGCTGCGCCTCGAGCGGAAGCCGGGGGTTGAGCGACCTCTGGGACCACTGGAACTACTACCTCTGGCCTCTCTGGGTCTACGCACTCTTCCGAGAGGGCATCCATCGGCGCCTCGCGTGGCTGCGGGCGCATGGGTCGGCGCGCCCACAGGCGCCGGTCCGTGACCCGGGAGAGCCGAACGTGGGCGAATAGGTTCCATTCCGCACGAACGGTTATTAGGCGCGAACCGGCAGACCAACGTGCCATGGCGTCGGTGGTCCCGCGGGCGCGTATCGCATCGGCCGCCCGTCGATCCCGTGACCCCGAACGGGTTCGGGGGAACGCCGAAACGGACCACCCCGTTCCGTTTGCGCCGGAGGTAATCGTTGAGCGCTTCGCCCGCATGCTGCAGGCCCAGGAGCGAAGCCCGTGTACCGTCAAGCAGTACACGCACATCGCCCGGATCTTCTTCCGTGCCGTCCCGAAACCCCTCGAAGAGGTCACGGCGCGTGACCTCGAAGCGTTCCGCGAGCACCTCGTGCTCCAACGGCACTACTCCAAGAACTCGCTCTACACGACGATCCGCGGCTTGACCTGCCTGTTCCGGACCTTCCAGCTTACGATCGCCGACCAGCTCGAGCCCCCTACGTCGGCCCGAGCGGCTCCCTCGCTACCTTAACGAAGAGGAGACCCACCGACTTTTCGAGGCGGTCCGGCCCTCCAGCCGCGACAGCGCGATCGTCCATGTGCTCGCCTATGGCGGACTCCGGGTCGGGGAGCTGTGCGCGGTTGAGCTCGACGACCTCGACCTCGACCGAAACCTGCTCCACGTGCGCTCCGGTAAGGGCGACAAGGACCGCGAGGTCGTGCTCGACGAACGCGCCCGGGCGGCCGTCGACCGCTACCTCGCCGACCGCGCGGCCGACGCGGCGTCCAGCACCCGCTTGTTCCCCGTCGGGCCGGTCACCGTGGAGAGGATCGTCCGCGCGGCGGCGGCCCGGGCCGGGATCGAACGACGCGTGACCCCGCACGTGCTTCGGCATACCCTGGCGACGGCGCTCCTATCGCGCGGCTGCGACATCCGCTACATCCAGAAGCTCCTCGGTCACGCTTCCGTGGCGACGACCCAGATCTACACCCACGTCGACACGCAGTCGCTCCGCGCCGCCTACGAACGCGCGAAGCCGGTGTATTAACCCGACCGAGCGTGGGCGGCGTCGTGCCCGCTACGGCCTACGCGTCCATCGTGCTGGGAGCGGGAATCGCGGGGTCCGCGCTCAGCTACCACCTCGCCCGACGTGATGTCGGTCCGGTCCTCCTCTACGACCCCGCCACGCCCGCCGCCGGGGCGACCGGGCGTGCCGCGGGGATCGTGACCGACCAGCTTTGGAACCGATGGGACGTCGACGTGGCGAAGGAGGCCCAGCACGAGTACGCCCGCCTGTGCGCCCGCCACGACCCGTCCGCGTACCTGCAGAACGGCTTCGCGCGATGGACCGCTTCCCCGCTGGCCGCGGAGGCGATGGAGGCCGCCCACAAACGCCTGAGGGGGTGGGGTGTCGCCGTCGATCGCGTGGGGCCGGCGGAGCTCGCCGAGGCGTTCCCGTGGGGGCACTTTGACGACGTTCGGCTCGGGCTCCGTGGGAGGTCGGACGCGGTTGTCACTCCGAGCACGCTGGCCGAGATCTACGTTCGCGAGGGCCGTGCGCTGGGGGTGGAGCCTCTCCTCGGCGTCCCGATGACCTACCTTCGTTGGGGGCCGGACGGGGGCGAGCTACGGGTAGGGTCCCAGGAGCAGCGGGCCCCGAACGTCGTGGTCGCCGCGGGCGCATGGTCGAAGCGGATTCTAGCGTCGGTCGGCCGGCCGCTCCCGCTCCTTCCGTACCGGACGCAGGCGGCAACATTGCGCCCACCGACCGCGCCCCCTCTCGACTTCCCGAGTGGGCATGACATCGACACCGACGTCTACTTTCGACCCGAGGGTCCGGGCGGGGTGCTCGCCGGCAACGGAACGGAGGCCGTCGAGGCGGACCCGGACCTCTTCACGCACGAGGGAGACAGTCGGTTCTTGGTCCACCTCGCCGAAAGCTTCTCCACTCGGTTGCCCGGCTGGGCATCCTGCGACCTCGTACGGGCCTGGGCCGGGGTCTGCACAGCGACCCCGGACCGACGACCGTTGGTGGGGCTGGTGCCCGAGACGGCCGGGTTGTTCGTTATCGCGGGGTTCAACGGGTTCGGGGTGATGCGGGCCGGAGCCGTCGCACGCCGTCTGGCCGACCGGATTGCGGACGGGCCGGGAAGCCACGCCGAGGAGGAGCTCGCTGCGGTCGCGCCGAACCGGTTCGCGCATCCGTTAAAGCCGTTCCTTCCACGCCCCGGATTCACGCTCGAACCCGGGGATAATCCGCGGTTCTAGGTTCGGGGCGAACCTCCGCCCAACGACCCTAGGGGAGAGGGATAGGGGCCAACGTCAGTCGACCGTTCGGATCCGCTCGAGCTTGGCGAGGAACTCGACGCCTTCGCCGGTGACCATGGGGCGGCCATCCTCTCGGGTGAGAGGGATCCCCGCCGTCCGGCACGCTTCGGGGGGGGTCTGTCCGTCCAGTAGGGCGCGGACCGCGCGCTGCTCGCGTCGGCTCAACGAGAGACCCCCGATCTGATAATCGTCGAACGCCTCGAACGCTATCGGGCAGACGGTGCGGGCGATGCGGTCGAGCTCGGCCGCGTACAGCCGTATCTCCTCCTGGGCGTGGGGGTCGAGGCGGAGCGATAGGAAATGGAAGAGATTGTGGAGGTTGATCTTCCAGTACCACTGTGTATAGTAAGCGACCGGGAGGACGAGCCGGGCCGTCTCCCGCGCGACCCCATCCTCGAGCGCGCGGTGGTAGACGGTGTAGGCGTCCTGCGAGAGGCGCTCGAGGTCGGACCGGAACCGGTCGACGACCTCCGACGGTAGCACCCCGCCTCGGCCTTGTCGGTTAAGGGTCGACTGACGGCGCACCTCTTCCGGGAGCGGGACCTCATATTCCTCCTCGAGGACCGAGTAACGGGCGCTGACCTCGTTGAGCGACGCGGTCCGGTGGCGGACCCACTGCCGCGCGACGAAGATCGGGAGCCGAGCGAGGAACTTGAACTCGACCATCTCGAAGGGCGTCGTATGGCGGTGACGCAGGAGGTAGCGGATGAGTCCGCGATCGTCGCGCACCGTTTTGGTCCCCTTCCCGTAGGAGACGCGGGCCGCCTGCACGATCGCGTCGTCGTTGCCCATGTAGTCGACCAGGACAACGAACCCATGGAGCAGCACGGGGTGCCTGACGCCGATCTCTCGGTCGGCGGCGGGGACGCTCGCTCGGACGATGGGGGGCTCCGGCTCGGTCACGGTGCGGCGAAGAGCCGCGAGAGCGATAAAGCCACAGTCCCCGCCGGCCGGGTCGCTCACCGTGCGCGCGTCAAGGTTTAACCTCGGACGGGTTTCGAACGGCGACGGAGGAGGAGTGCGTGCCCCGGATCTTCATCGGTGTCTCCTGGCCGTACGCTAACGGGCCGGTCCACATCGGGCAGTTGGCGAGCACCTACCTGCCCGCGGACATCTTCGCCCGCTACCATCGCCTGAGGGACGACGAGGTCCTGATGGTCTCCGGCTCCGACATGCACGGGACCCCCATCCTGGTGACCGCCGAAAAGGAGGGGACGACCCCGGCCGCGGTGGCCCAGCGCTGCCACGAGGTCCATATGCGCACGTTCGAGCGGATCGGGATCTCCTTCGACCTATACACGAGCACGCGCACGGTCGTCCACGAGCGGACGGTGCAGGAGGTCTTCCTGGCTCTCCTCGAGCACGACTTCGTCCGACGTCGCACCGAGGAGAGCCCATACTGCCCCAAGCACGCGCGCTTCCTTCCCGACCGATACACGGCCGGAACGTGCCCCTACTGCGGCTTTGAGAACGCGCGGGGCGACGAATGCGACCGATGCGGCCGACCGATCGACGTCCGCCAGTTGGGACAGCCCCGGTGTGCGCTCTGCGATACCCCCGCCGAGTTCCGACCCTCCGAGCACTTCTACCTCGAGCTCGACAAGCTGGAGGGTAGGCTCGCCGAGTACGTCCAAGCCCACACGAACTGGCGGATAGGAACCCGGCGCGTCGCGGAGAATTTCCTCGCCGAGGGCCTCCACCCCACCACGATCACGCGGGACCTGGACTGGGGTGTTCCGATCCCGTTGGACGGCTACGCCTCGAAGCGGTTCTACGTCTGGTTCGAGGCCCTCGTGGGCTACCTCTCCGCGTCCCGAGAGTGGGCGAGCCGCGCGGGCCGACCCGAGGCGTGGAGGAAGTACTGGGACGAGCGCGAGCCGGTGCGCTCCTACTATTTCGTCGGGAAGGACAACCGTTTCCACCACACGATCCTGTGGCCGGGGACGCTCCTCGGCGTCGGGGGTCTCACGCTCCCCTACGACGTGCCGGCGAACGAGTGGATGAACCTCGGAGGGCAGAAGCTATCGAAGTCGAGGAGCGCAGAGCGGCCCGTCTTTCTCCCGGGTCTGCTCGACCGCTACGCACCGGATGTGGTGCGGTTCTACGCGGCGCTCCTCGCTCCGCAGAACCATGATACCGAGTTCGACCCCGCCGAGTTCGACCGGGTCAGCGAAGAGATCCTGTCGAATCAGTACGGGAACCTGGTCCAGCGGACGCTCGTCCTCGTCCGTGACCGCCATGGAGGGTTGATCCCGACGCCCCCCGACGGCTGGGACCCGTTCCTTCCCGGGGGCGTCGGGGAGCGAATTCGGCGGGCCCATCAACAGATCACCGAGGAGTACGAGGCGGTGCGCCTCAAGGAGGCACTGGACCTGACGATGGAGGAGGTCCGGGAGGCCAACCGCGTTTTTCACGAAGGGCATCCCTGGGCGCTGCCCGTGGAAGGCCAGGCCCCGATCCTGTACGAGACGATCTGGCGGCTGCGCGCGATCGCGCTCTGGCTCTCCCCGGTCCTTCCGTTCTCTTCCGAACGCCTCTACCGCATGCTCGGCTTCCCCGAGGCTCCGCACGCGGGGGAATGGGACCGCGCACTCCTTCCCCCGTCCCCCCGGCAGGCGCTCGGGAAGGTGGAAGCCCTCTTCCCACGCCGGGAAACGCGGTCGCGCCCGTCCAAGCTCCCCCCGCCGCTCGATCGCCCGAAGGGCAAGGCTCCGCTCGACCTTCGTGCCGGGGTCGTGCGGACCGCCGCCCCGCACCCGGACGCGGACCGTCTCTTCGTCCTTACGGTCGACCTTGGTGAAGAGCGGCTCCGTCCGATCATTGCCCGGTGTGAGAGACTCCTACCGGGCCGAGGAACTTGTGGGCCGACACATCGTCGTGGTGAGCAACCTCGCTCCCCGGACGATCCGCGGCCAGACCAGCCATGGGATGCTGTTGGCGGCGGAGCTCGACGGTAAGCCGATCCTCCTCGAGCCGGATACCGAAGCCCGGGCCCCACTCCCTCCTCCCGCTCCCCCCGATCCTCCTCCCGAGATCGACATCGACAGCTTCCGCGCGAACCCTATCGTGGTCGCGCGCGTCGTCGGGCGTGCGGAGGACGGCGCGCTCGAGCTCGATGGAGGCACACGGCGGCTGCGCGGGAGCGGTGAGGCTACTTCGGATGCCCTCGTCGCGATCCGGCTCGATGCGCCCGACGCGACGTCCGGCGAGCTTCTCACGGTGGGAGGACGGCCCATCCACCCTTCGTCGCCGGTCCCCCGGGCGCCTTGGTGCGATGAGCGACGAGTTCCGGATCGACCTTCACGTACATTCCCGCTACTCTCCGGACTCTCGCGCGGACCTGGATGCAATCGCGGCTGCGGTCGCGGACGCGGGGCTCCGCGGGTTTGCCCTCACGGACCATAACACGACGCGCGGACATTCGGCCCTCTCCGAGCTCCGCCGGCGCTATCGTGGCTACCTTTTCGTCCCGGGTGTCGAGGTGTCCACACGCGAGGGCCACCTTCTTGCCTATGGGGTCTCGGAGGCTCCCCCGTCGGGCCTTCCCCTCGAGGAGGTGGTCGAGTGGATGGAGGCCCGGGGTGGCGCGGTGGTGCTCCCCCACCCGTTCCGCCGCACGCACGGGGTGGGACGCGGCGTCGCTAGGAGCGCGCGAGTTTCGGCCATCGAAGGCCGAAACGGTCACAACTCCGAGCTGGCGAACGCTCGCGCCGAGCTGGTCGCGGCTCAGCGGGAGATCGGCACGACGGGGGGGAGCGATGCTCATCGCATCGGAGAGGTCGGTCGGTGCCACACGGTCTTCGCCGAAACGGTCGAATCCGAGGAGGACGTCATCGACCAGATCCGGCGAGGGCACTGCCATGCCGAGGGCCGGTCGCTTACCCCGCTCGGCCAGCTGCGGATCAGTGTGACCTCGGGAATGCTACGGCTGCGCCGGGGGTTCAAGCCGATCTAGGGGCCGTCGGGAGGAACAGCCCTCCGGCGGAGAGTGCGATACCTACCCTGGTCGGATGAGCGGGGGTCTTCCTCCCGCAGCCATAGAGGAGCGAACAGGGCCACCAAGCGCGGGGATCCGGCCTACGGAGTGGGCGTCGCGAAGCAGCTCGGCCTACAGAAGGAGCTCGCGCAGGTCGTCGGCTCTCGACCGGATCCCAAAGGCGGGAAGCGCTGAGCCGGACGCGAGGACGGCAAGGTCCGCCCCCCCGCGGGCCCTTGGCTGCTCGGCAGGCTTTAAGGCGACGGCCCCCTCTGCTCGTGCCCGCGCCGAGGTGGCAGAATGGTTAATGCGACGGACTGCAGATCCGTTTCCTGGGGGTTCGATTCCCTCCCTCGGCTCGCCCCTCGCCGCTGAAGGGGGATGGCGGCACCTCCGCCCCCTATCTTGATGAGCCGGGGCCATCTTCCGGCTCGCGGGTGTCCTCTCCGTGCGTCTTACCGGTATGCCGCTCACGCTAGCGGCCTACCCCGCACGGACGACCACGAGCCCTCAGTTCGAGGGCTTCGACCTCGCGTCCTTGGACCGGATCTACCTGCCTCCCGCGATCACCGGTCTGGTCGACGAGCGTCCCACGGCAACCTGGACCCTACTGGAGGACGATAACCGAGGAGCGGTCTCCCCCGATCCGGTCGCCACCCTGGACGGCCTCGGCTTTCATCTCTCGGTGAAGGGGGTGGGATCTACGATCGACCCGTTTTCCTCGCGCCCGCTGGGCCGCGACCTGGCCACCGAGTTGACCGACGATCCCGATGTTCGTCGGAGGCTCATGCATCCCAGCGTTCCGACGCCGGCGGGGGAGCCCGAGCGCATCATCACAGGGGAGATGTGGCTCCGAGGGTCCCCCTACGGGGGCCAAGGGCTCGAGCACGCGTCCATCGCTTTGCGCGTCGCCGAGCGGGCCGACCTGACGTCGATCGGGGGGTTCCTGGTCGCTCCGGTCGTCAAGATCGCCTACGTTCCGAAGGAGCTCGAGGACCGGTTGAAAACGATCCACTGGTACCGCCGCTTCCGTGGCCCGATCGTCCAGGAACTTCGACTCGTGCCGTCCAACGTTCGGATCTACTTCCACGCGAAGAACACGGTGGGCAGCGACGTACGGCACGTCTTCGACTTGTTCGGGGTGGATTCGAACGAGCGCGCGCTCCGTTTCGAACTAATGTTCATCCGGTCGACCGTCGCGATGCTGACCCTGTTCGCCCGGACCCTTCGGCTGGACGCGGCGAGGAGACGGTACTACGGGTTGGACTTCCACGACGTCTGGCTCGACAAGGACGCGGTCCTCGCACCGAACGGCTCGGTCTACTTCGTCGACCTGGAAGGCATCGAGGAGGATGGGGTCGACCGCGAGAACGTCCGCGAAAAGCTCGAAGACCAGGTCTACCGCTCGCTCTACGAGTTCATGTTCGCCTACGAGCAGCTCGAGCAGGAGAGGACGCGCCGGTTCGGTCGAGGAGGGCCGCGCAAGGCTCACTTGGAAACCCTGCTCAACGAGGCCCTTCGGGACGACCGGTTCGTTCGGGTCCGCACCTCGTCGCGCGGTGTCGAGATGCAGATCCGCAACCTCCTCGTCGATGAGGGGCTATATACCACGTTCCCGCTTATCGACCGATAAGCGTGACGACCTGTGCCCAGGTGGCAACGTTCCTCCAACAGGTGAGCTCGGGGACCATCCGGACCCAGGTGCCGGCAAGCGACCTAGACCACCTCCAGCAACTGGACCTCATCCAGGTCCTGACCGCCGAGCAGCTGGCGCAGCTCCAACAGGAGGTCGGGCAGCTTCAGGACGCCCAGCTGGCGTTGGCGGTAGATACCAGCAAGCGGGACGCGGCCGCGGACCTGGTAGGGGAAGACACTCGAAAGAGCCATTCGATTCTCTTCCGCCTCGAGGGGGTCGACCACGAGAACGCCACGCTCGAACGTCTCGGACAGGAGCAAGCGGCGTTGAAGAACATCGATGACAATCTCGCGAAGCGCCAGCAGGATTTCGCGCAGCTCCTCGTGAAGAAGGCGCTCCTGAGCTCGGTGACCTCGTACGGCGGCGGGTACGTCGGGGTCACGACGCCGGGACGCATGGCACTGCGGGACCTGAACGTCGCGCTCTACCGCGTCGGGGACGAGGAGTTCTCCGCGTACTGGGAGCAAGCGAGGAAGATCGACACCGAGCTCTGGTCGATCACGAACCAGGCCGCTCTCCTTCAGGCCCCCCTCGCGCAGTCGCTCGCCGATGTCGACCCCTCCTACCTCTGGGCGGTGTCGATCGGCGTGGCGAAGGCCGGCGGGGACCCCCAAGAGCGGCTGGAGGACTTTCTGGCTACCTACCGCGGCATCACCCCGCTCTCGGACAACCTGGAGAATCGCCTAATGTCCGCGGAGATACTCTCCGTACTGCCGAGCCCGCTCTCTGACCGGCTCGACGCGCTGTCCCCTCTCCTCGACAAGATGCGGGAGTTCGACGTACCCAGCGATGCTGCGCTCGGCGTCGCATCCATCCTGCTCCTCGGTCGACGGGCCGACGGAACGTACGCCACGGACCCCTTGCAACATTTCTTGACTGTCTCCCCTTCCTACGAGGCGGCCGCGCTCCTCGCGATCGTGAACGTGCCGTATGAGGAACTGGTCGCGAAGTTCGGCGCACTGAAGAGCCTCTTCGCTTCCTGGGGCTACTCAGGATCGGAGGACACGGAGCTCTCCTCGGCCTACCTCGCGACCTCCGACCTTCCGGTCGACACGGTGAGCCCGAAGCTCGCGATCATCTCGCACGGGATGGCGGGCTACCTACAGTATCCGCTCGTAGCCTCCTCCATCCTGGCGTCCATTCCCACCCTCGAGGCGAACGAGACGCTGAATCTGCTCGAAAAGGCCTACGAGATCCTCGGCCAACGGACGGGTCCGATGTCCCAGGCGGAGCTCATGTGCCTCGCGGTCCGCCTGATCCACGGGATCGATGTCAAGAGCGTCAACGAGCTCGACGCCACGGCGGGCCGGGCCCCGATTCAGCCCGGGTTCTCCTACGTGGGCATCCCCCCGATCCTTTGGATGCCGGTGTTGATTACCCACGGGGTCTACTACTCGACGTTCAGTGGCATCGGTGGAGCGCACCCGGCCCACGTCCACGCCTGGGGCGGCGGGGGTTGGGGGGGCTTCGGCGGATGATGCGTCTGGCCCTCGTGGGCCTCGCGGCCCTTCTCCTGCTCGTTCCGATGGTGGCCGCGGCCCCCGGTGGGCACTACATCCCGCAGGCGGGCGATCGTTTCGATTACAGCGAGACGACCTTCCTTACGAACGGCTACGGGAACTACAGTGGCTATACGGAGAGCGCGTTCTACAACGGCTCCATCGCCGTGACGGCGACGCTCCCGAACGGGACGGAGTCGGCCGTCTACCAGAGCGGGGGTACCTGGAGCAACAACCAGGGTCAATCCGGACCCTGGTCGGAGAACGGTTCGTTCACCTTCTCGGCGAACACCTACCATTACGTCCAAGGGACCGACAACCAGACGGGCTACGTCGACCCGCTCGTCTGGTTCTACATGAACAACACCCTGAGCCGGGGCTCGTCGTTCTCCCTGTTGAACACGGAGATGGATGTGGTCTCCACGTCGTTCGCGTTCCCGCTGGCCTCGAGCTCGACGGGGTACGTCACGACGATCTTCGCCGAGGGGAACGGCACCTACCAGCGGGATGACAGCTACGGGATCTTCACCGCCTCGTATCAGTGGAAAGGTTACTTCGACCCGGCGACCGGCTACGTTGTCGGCTACGAGTACATCGAGACCGACTCGAACTCCGCCAACGACGGGTTCACGTGGACCGACATGCTGACCGATACGCAAACGAGCTTTCCCCTCACCCCGGCAGCCGTCCCGGCGGCGTCCGCGGCCGCGTTCCCGTGGGTGCTGGTGTTTACGGTCGTGGGGGTCGTTGCGCTGATCGCGATCATCCTGGTCGTGGTGATACTGCTTGTCGGCCGCTCCCGCCGGCGGCTCCCACGGCATCCCACGGTGAGCGTTCCCGGCACGCTGCCGAGCTACGCTCCCCCCACGCCGATCCATCTCATCCCAGGGGACCAGCCCCCCGTGGAACAGATTGTTCTGAAGGAGACGGTCAAGGTACCGTGTCGGTACTGCGGGACCCTGATCGACTCGACGGCCACGAACTGCCCGAAGTGCGGTGCTCCTAGGACCTGAGGGCGGGAGCCGGGGACTCCGGCGGGGTGGCGTGGAAGTGGAACATTCGGCCCACGACGGCCATCCCCGCCCTCTCGGCCGCCGTGCGCGACGCTCGGTTGTCGTCGTAGATCTCGGAGACCACCTGGCGGACCCCCACGTTCTGGAACCATGTCATCCGTGCGCGGAGAAGGTCGGTACCGACCCCGAGGCCGCGATAGCGTGGGTGGACCACGAAGGAATGCCCCCGCGCATAAGGCCCGATCCGGGAAGCCCAGCTAACACCTACGACCCGGCCGCCGACCTCGCAAAGGAAGCAGGTTTCCTCGGAACGAGGGAGCGTTCGGAACCACGCGTCGTCGACGGGGCCGGCGACCTGACGCATGAAGGCGCGGATGCGAGGCAAATCGTCGGGTTGACCGATTCGCACTGGGTTCCGCAGCGCGATCGCGGGTTCCCAGTCCCTCAGGTCGGCGGCCAGGATCTCGATCGGTTCTCCACACGGTCTCCACGGCTGATCGGCGTACGTGCCCCCACGGCCCAGGTGGGCGAGGTAGTGCTCGGCTACCGCCCGGACACGAGTGAAGACGGAGCCGACCTCCTCGGTCGCGCTGTACAGGTAGGCCCCTGCGACCTCGTCGTCGATCTGAGCGACCTCGACGGTGCCGCCGGTCCGCAGCGCGTCCTTCATGAAGAGCGGCAGGAACGCGTCGAACCATTCTGAAAGCCCCGGAAGCGATAGTCGGTCGACCTCATCGAGCGAGCCGAGCGAACGGTAGGTCAGGGTGGCATCAGGGGTCGGCACCGGTGCGGTCCTATGGACCGGGGAGGCCAGGGCCTCGAGCCGAGATGCCCCAGCGGTTGCTTCCGCTTCCAGGGGGAACTCCGGCCGTGGGTCGAACGACGGTCCAACAGCGGGGAATCGCCCCGGGTCGGCGGGTCCAAGGGGATCCCACTCGTTCCGCAGGATCCCATGGGCGAGCCGACACGCGAGGCCGGCCGCCGCATGGTACCGAATCCGTTGAACCCCGAGGCCAGGAACAGCCCCGAAACGCCGGGGACTTGTCCTACGAGAGGGTATCGGTCGGGGGAGGCTACGCAGGCCCCGGCCCACCCGACCTCGAGGTGGGGAGGACCCCAGTCAGGGAACAGCTGGCTCAGGTCGGTGATCATCTTCTGCAGGAACGGCGCGTCCGCCGCGAGATCGATCCGGTCTGGGTCCGCCTCCGTCTTTTCGGTCCCGTCTCCCGCGAGGATCCGGCCGAAGGTCCCAGGCCGGACGTAGAGGTTGAGGTCGAGGTCGTGGAGGGTGGGGAACGAGGACGCGAGGGGGTGCGGACGCAGCAGGCAGGCCTGCGTTCGGAAGGGGGATAGGGGTCGGGGACAACCGAGCCGTTCGAGGAAGTGCTTGGTCCAGGCCCCACACGCGAGCACGAGGCGGGGGGTCTCCATGACCCCGTCGGCCGAGGTTAGCCGCCAGCGTTCGCCGGTCCACACAAGCTCCGTGAGAACGACCCCATGGCGGAACTCTGCCCCCTCTCTGACCGCGAGACGGGCATAGGCGGACGCCATCTCCGTCGGAGAGAACACGGCGTCCTCGGGCGTGTAAAGGCATGCCCGAACGCCATCGAAATTCCCCGCCGGGAGCAGTTCCTCCGTCCGGTCACGACCCACCCAGCTCGCCTCCACGGAATCATCCTGGAGGACCGCGAGGACTCGCCCGAGCCATCGTTCTCCTTCCTCGGTCCGCGCAACCCGGATACCCCCATTCTCGTAGTACCGCCCCCTCCCCCCGCGCTCGGACACCGTTCGATACTCCTCCGCACTCTCCCGAAGGACGCCGAGGTCCCACCGGTTCCAGCCTTGGAACGATAGGATCCCGGCACTGCAGCCGGTGGCGCCGACCTTCCCGCGTGTCGGCCCCGCATCGACGGTCAGGACGCTTGCCGACCGGTGCCGCGCGAGGTGGTAGGTCAAAGCGCTTCCGAAGAGGCCCCCGCCCAGGACCACGATGTCCGGCCGCGGAAACGGTTGCGTCATCGCCGGGAGGGCGCTCTGCCTCGACCGAGCGTGGCCTCGGTAGCCCCCGGTCCCGTGGGCAGCACGATAGTTCCGCAATCGATCTTCACGGAGCCGCCGGCGGCCCTCGAGGGGAGGGCTCGGAGCGGGGGACCTTTCCGTCCTGGAGCAGCGGAAGCGAACGGAGGCGCGATCCTGTAGCATCGAAGATCGCGTTGGCGATCGCCGGTGCCACGGCGATCATCGGGGTCTCTCCGGCCCCCTCCGAGGGCAGGTCGGGCCGGTCCACGAGGATGACCTCGACCTGGGGAAGGTCAGAGAACCTGGGCAGCCGGTACTCCGACAGATGCGCGTTCAGGATCCGCCCGCGGTCGAACCGGATTGATTCGAACAGTGCTCCTCCGATCGCCATCACGGCCGCGCCTTCGACCTGGCTTCGAAGGTTCTCCGGGTGAACGATCGCTCCGGCCTCGTACGCAGAGACGATCCGGTCGAGGCGGAAGCTGCGATCCCGGCTCACCGACACCTCCGCCACGGTCGCGACCCGGCCTCCCTTCTCTCGTCCGATCGCGAGCCCGTAGCCCTTCCCCTCCCGACGGGCTCGGGGCATCCAGCCAGCCGCCTCGGCCGCTCGGTGAAGGACCGTAAGGAGACGGGGGTCGTCCAGGTTCCGTTCCCGCATCGTCAGCGGGTCGATCTGGAGGAGCGCCGCGAGTTCGTCCACGACCGACTCGCGGGCGAAGTTGTTCGCGTTCGCGGCCAGGGCGCGGTACGGACCTTGGGGTAGGGGGGAAGCCGAGAGCTCGTTATCGACCCGTTGGTCGGCGACCCGGTAGGGGGTGAGGAGAGCTGCGGCCCCCGCGTTCACATTGTGGAAGACCCAACCGTGGAGCTTCCCGTCCCGGTCGGCCCCGGCCTTGACGTCGATGATCGCCATGGGTCGAAGGTAGCCATGCTGGAACTCCTCCTCCCGCGAGAAGGAGAGTCGTACGGGCCGGCCGGCCGCGCGCGCGAGTCGCGCGGCCGCGAGGGCGACGTCTCCCCCGTGTTTGCCTCCGAAGCCGGCGCCCGTGTAGGGGACGACGATCCGCACGTCCTCGATCGCGGTCCCGAGACCTCGGGCGAGCGTACCTCCCGTGCCCGGAACGGCGTTTGCGTGCCGAGGTAGATCGTAACGCGCCCACCGTCCCAGGAGGCGACCGCGGCACGGGTCTCGAGCGGGACATGCGCGATGTAGGCGGTTCGGTAGGTGGCCTCCCGTCTGACGGTGGCTTCCGCAAGAGCCTGGTCGGGCTCTCCGACCACGTTCTCGTCCGTGTCCCAATCATCCCCCGACAGGGGGTGCGTACGTAGGTACTCCTCGATTGTTGATTCCGTTGGTTGCGGGCTCTCGTCCCACTCGGCTCGGATCTTGGAGACAGCGATGTGGGCTTCGCGCGGAGTGGGCGCGAGTACGCCGACCAGATCCCCGTCGCGCACGACCTTGACCCCGGGCAGGCCGTCCGCTATCGAAGTGTCAACGCTCCGCAGGCGAGCCCCGAAGCACGGAGGCAGCACGATCGCGCCATAGGTCATGCCGGGGAGCCGCACGTCCGAAACGTAGGTCCGGTGGCCGGTGACGACTTCCTCCGCGTGCATGTCGCGGGCCGGGTGGCCCGCCCGCGTCCAATGGGATGCGGGGGTCGTCGGAGTATCCGCCGCTACCGTGACGACCCGCCGCAGGCCATGGACGAGCTCACCGTACGGGATCCCCTCGGATCGACCGAATATGTGAACCTCGCCGTCCGCCGCCTCGAGCTCCGGCCGTCCCGCGAGGCCTCGGGCCGCGGCGAGGTCGAGGAGCACCTCCCTCGCTCCACTGGCGACCGCACGTAGAGCGGGGCTCGCGTCGGGCATGGACCGGCTCCCAAAGGTTCCCATGTCCCACGGGCTGAGATCGGTGTCGGCCATCGTGAGTTCCACTCGGTCGAGTGGCACTCCCAACTCCTCCGCGACGACCAGGCTGAGCGCGGTGCGGGTACCCTGCCCGACCTCCGCCTTGCCGGTGAAGGCGTGTACCGAGCCGTCCGCACCCACGTGGACCCATGCGCCTCCCGTGGGTGGGGACCATCCGCCCGATGGAGAGGCTCCCTGCGCTCTCCCGGGAAGGCAGGCGACGAGCCCATCTCCGAGGAGGTCGAAGAACTCCCGTTCGCCCAGAGGAGTCATGTCCCATGGGCGGGCCGGGCGTCGCTCGATCAAGGAGCCCCTCCGTTAGGCGCTTGGGCGAGCTCGGAGGCCCGTCGGATCGCACGCAGGATCCGAGCATAGCCCCCGCAGCGACAGAGGTTCCCCTCCATCGCCCCGAGGATCTCCGTATCGGAGGGGCGGGGTCGCTGAGCGAGAAGGGCGCTCGCGCGGACCACCATCCCCGGTGTGCAGAACCCGCACTGGAATGCGCCCAGCTCGGCGAAGGCTCGCTGGACGGGATGGAGCGAACCGTCACGCGCAAGGCCCTCGATGGTGACCACCCTGCGGCCGTCCAGGTCGCTGAGCGCAACCTGGCAGGCATGGACGGCCTCGCCGTCCAACAGGACGGTGCACGCACCGCAGAGACCCTCACCGCAGCCGTACTTGGTACCGGTGAGCCCGAGCTCGACCCGCAGCAATTCGAGCAAGGTTCGCTCGGGAGCGACGCGAACCGTCCGCATCTCGCCGTTGAGCCGCACCCGGACCTCGGAGGGGACCCGCGAGACAGCACGAAGCGCCTGGGGTGCTCCTGGTTCGGTCATGGGTCGAGTCCTCCGAGCGAGCGTCCCTAGGTGAGCTCGCGCGCGAAGAAGTCGAGCACGCGCGGCCACGCGTCCCGGGCGCTGGCCTCGTGGTAGTTCGGCCGGGTCTCGTTGAAGAAGGCGTGACGAGCGCCGGGGTAGACGTGGTAGTCGAACGCTTTGCCGGCGCGTTTCATGGCTTCGGCGAACTCAGGGACCGTCGACGTGATGCCGGGGTCTTCGGAAGCATAGAGGCCGAGGATCTTCGCGTGGATCTGCGGTACCCGGTCGAGCGGAGGATTGTGCCCGTAGAAGATCACCGCGGCCTTGAGCTTGGGGTCCGCGGTCGCGAAACGCGCGACCATCGCGCCTCCGAAGCAGAACCCCACGGCGCCGATCTTCGCGGGGTCGACGTTGGGCAGACCTCGAAGGTAGCGAGCGCACGCGACGAGGTCGAGGGCGAACGCGTCCTGGGTGGCCGGGCTCGACACCTGGGCGAACGCCTCCAGGATCGGTCGCCGTTCGGCCGGCTGGGAAGCCGCGAACTCACGGAACTTCGAGGGGTTGGCCCGCAGATCCGCCGGCGCCTCCGCAAAAGCGCTCAACGCGAGACGGACATTCGCCGGAGTCATCAACTGGCCGAGCGGACCGGAGAACAGGTTCGGGGCGAGAGCGACATAGCCCTGGTCGGCGAACCGACGCGCTACATTCCGAATGGAGTCGTCCAGTCCAAAGATCTCATGGATGACAATCACCGCCGCGCGGTGAGCCGCGGGAGCCGTAGGCTCGACCAGGTAGGCAGCGAGCGCTCGCGCATTCCCTGGAATCTGGACCTCGTGAGCGTTCATCGAGCAATCCTCTCCGCTCAAGAGCCTGCGACCCGATATCTCTTCGGGCTTCGCGCCTCGCGGCCTGCGACCCGATATCTCTTCGGGCTTCGCGCCTCGCGGCCTGCGACGGGGCCCACCGACCGTCTGGGGGGCGACGAACGCCGCTGGTCGCGGGTCGGCCCGGTCGGGGGACGGGCGACACCCCTCGGAGGGTGCTAATACGATGACCCCTTTCGGGTCGGTGCGCGAGATGCCGCAGGAGTCCGCAGCGCCTCGGCTCGAGATCGGCACGACGGCGAGCGGCACCCCGTTCTCGTTGTCCGCGGACCTTCTCGCGACGGGCCGGACCTGCGTCCTCGGAGCCAGCGGGAGCGGGAAATCCTACGCGCTCGGTGTACTTTGCGAAGAGCTCTGCAAGACCCATGTACCGTTCTGCATCATCGACCTCGAAGGTGAGTACCTGGGGGATCAAGGACCGCTACGAGGCGATCTGGATTGGGGACCGGGAGGTGTGTGACGTCATGTGGAGCGACGTCGATATCGGCCAGCTGGTGCGCACGGCCCCGAGCGCACCCCCGCTCATCCTGGACTTCAGCCGGGTCGACAATCAGCAGGAGTCCGTTTCCACGTTCTTGACCCCACTCTGGAAGGCGAGCGCCGGAGGGGGCTCGCCGTATCTCATCGTCCTGGACGAGGCGGACCGGGTCGTTCCGCGCTCCGGACCCCGATTGGAGGTCGCCTTCGAGATCGCCGTCCGAGGTCGCAAGCGTGGGCTGGGCTTGATGGTCTGTACTCAGCGCCCTTCCCAGGTCGACCAGGACATCATCGGGCAGTGCACGCTCCAGATGGTCGGGCGACTCCTCCTCGAGGCGGACCTTCGCGCCGTCGGCCCGTTCTTCGGAAAAGAGAAGGCCGACGGGCTCGCGGATTTGGGACGGGGGCGGTTCTGGGTCCTCGGGGAGGGGAGGCCCAGCGGGGAGCTCGTCGCCGTTCGGGCGCGAGAGACCTCCCACAAGAGCGAGACCCCGGAGCTCTCGATCAACCGGCGCGCCCGCCCCTCGGAGGAGGTCCTCGCGGCCATTCGCGCACGCCGTCTGGCGGCCACGGGAACGGCCCAGGAAGGGGAGGTCCCAATCGGGGCGCGCGAGGCGGTGCCGCGCCTGCCCCCCAAGGACCGGCTCGCGGTCCTCCCGTTCGTGAGCATCGGGGTCGGGGAGGCGGACGACTTTTTTGCCGACGGGATGACCGAGGAGCTGATCGCGCGGCTATCCCAGGTGAGGGGCCTCCGCGTCATCGCGCGGACGTCGGCGATGCACTACAAAGGAACCCGGACGCGGGTCTCCGAGATCGGACGAGAACTCCAGGTGGGGGCCCTCCTCGAGGGGAGTGTTCGCAAGTCGGGTCAGCGCATTCGAGTCACCGCCCAGCTCGTCGACACGGCCACCGAAGAGCACCTGTGGTCCGAGACGTTCGACCGCGACCTCCAGGACATCTTCGCGATCCAGGACGAAGTGGCCGCGCGGATCGCCGAGGCGCTCCCGGGGAACCTCCTTCCGGATGCGACCATCCATCCCGCCGGGACGAAATCTCGCAACGTCGAAGCCTATACCCTCTTCCTTCAGGCCAAGCACCTCGCGTCCCAGAGAAGCGCCGATGGGCTTCGACAGGCTCTGGTCCTCCTCCGCCGCGCGACCGCGATGGACCCCGCCTTCGCGCGGGCCTTCGCGTTCACAGCCAATTGCCATGTCTACCAGGGCTACATCGGGCAGATCTCGTGGCCCGACACCATCGCGGCCGCCAAGGAGGCGGCCCACCAAGCACTGCGGCTCGACCCGAACCTCGCGGACGCCCACTCGGTCGCCGCGGAGATCGCGTGGCTCGAGGACGATTTCTCGACGACCGAACAGGAGGCGACCCGCGCGGTGGAGCTCAACCCGAGCCTCTCCTCCGCCTACCACACCCTCGGCTATCTCAAGCTCATGCTGGGCTATCCGCGGGAAGGAACGCGCCTCGTCGAAACGGCCTCCAAGCTCGACCCTCTTTGGCCGCTCCCCCTCCTCATCCTCGGGCAGATGTACGTGTACTTCGGGCGCGACCGCGAGGCCCTTTCTGTCTGGGAGCGGGCGTTGCCGCTATCGCCTCTGGACGTCAGCCGTTCGCTCGCGTACTACCATCTTGGGAAACGCGAGATTCCGGAGGCGCTGCGGATGCTCTCATCAATGGAAGCCAGCGCGCCGGACAACGTCCGCACGCTCGACGTGAAAGGGAACCTGGCGGCGGGGCGGGGAGATCGCGACGCGGCCATGGCTGTGATCCGGAGGATGAACGCCCTACTCCCGGCCGGGGGATCAATCACTCGTTCATCGGGCTCATCAAGTTCCGCTTGGGGGACGATGACGGATTCTTCGAGGAGATGCGGGAGGCAGCGCGGGCTCACACGCTGAACCCATTCCTTCTCCGCTACCTTCCCTTGCTCGCGCCCATCCGCAGCGACCCGCGCTACGGCGAGGTGATGCGGCTCTCCGGGTTCTCAGCGGACCTCAAGGATTAGGCCGACTCACACGGCCCGGAGCCTCGCGTGGAATTGGGACCCGGGGTTACCGGACGTTCCGACCGCTCAAGGGCGCGAGTGGGTCGGCTCCATCGGCGCGGCGGGGTGCGTGCCCTTAGGAACGTAATCGAAGAAGCGCTCGGAAACTCCTTCCGCCGTCCACTCCGCGCGTAGTCGGGTCCGCTTTTCGACGTGACGGAGCGCGCTGAGCAGCGTCCGATTGAGGTCCCGGGCGCTCTCTCCGTCCATCTCTGCTTGGATCACGAGGTCCGCTCCCTCCCGGGCCATGGACCCGGACCGGCCGAGGAGCTCGCGCAGGGTCGGGCGAAGCACTTCGACCTTTGCGCTGGAGACACGGGCGGAGAGCCGGTAATGTTTCATCGAGGCCGATCCGCGAGGGCGTAGGCTCTACTTGACCCGTCGGGGTAGGCGCCGGCCTGAGGCCGGGACTCTCTCCCCGGGTGGACTTCGGCTGTAGCGGAACGACCGGCGACGGTTATTCCCCCGGTCCGGTATGCGGCGGGCGCGCGATGAAAGCCCTCTTGCTGATCGGCGGTCTCGGTACCCGACTTCGGCCGGTGACCGAGACGGTCCCTAAGCAGCTTATCCCCATCGCCGGCAAACCGATTCTCTACCACGCCCTGGACCTCTTACCCCCGGACCTGGAAGAAGTCGTCCTCTCGACCGGCTACAAGGCCGATCAGGTCGCCGCGTACGTCCGTGACCACCCCACGGGACTTCCGATACGCACCGTGGCTGAGAGCACCCCGCTCGGAAGCGGCGGCGCGATGCGATTCGCGGGAGGGGGAATGTCCGACCCGTTCTTCCTTCTCGACACCGACGTGGTCACCCAGGTGAGCCTGGGCGAACTGTTGCGGGCGCACGAGCGCCACGGCGGACTCGGCACGATGGCGTTGGCGCCTGTCACGGAGACCCAATGGTACGGGGTCGCCGAGCTTCAGTCGGACCGCATCGTCCGCTTCGTGGAGAAGCCCCCTCCTGGGCAGGCTCCTTCGAAGTGGATCAACGCGGGGGTTGCGGTATGGCGTACGGAGATCCTCGACCGGATCCCTCCGGGCCGGCCGCTCAGTTTCGAGCAGGAGATCGTCCCCACCGTGCTCGACCGCGGCGTCTACGGGTTCCGCCTGGAGGGATACTGGGAGGACGCCGGTACCCCGGACCGCGTCCTCCATGCCCAGCGACTGCTGTTCGATGACGGTCGGGCGGCCCACCCGGGCCTTCCCAAAGGGGCCCACGGGAGCCCGCTCGTTTGCTCCGCGCCGAGCGCTCGGGTCGAAGGGGCGCGTCTCGGGCCGTACGTGACGGTCGAGAACGGGGCCACGATCGGGCCGGGAGCTCGGGTGGCCAACTCGATCGTGATGGCTGGGGCCACCATCGGGCGAGATGCGAACGTGATCGGCTCCATACTCGGCCCGGGCTCCGTGGTCGCGGAAGGGACGCGCGTGGCGGACCGCACGATCGGTGCCGGCGCCCACGCCTAAGCGAACGCGGGTCCCGTCACAACGACCTTCAGGCTAGCCTCGGGTTGGCGGGCTCGGTCGAAGGCGGCACCCAGCTCCTCGAGCGGGAACCGGTCGGAGACGAGGTCGCGGACCACGAGCCGTCGAGCTACGATCATCCGGTGAATCTCCGCGACATCCTCTTCCCCGGTGGCGTAGGACGGGATCAGCTTGAGGCCACGAAGATAGAAGCGTTGCAGGTCGGCGTCGAGCTGGCTCCCCGCACCCGGGAGGCCGAAGAGGTTGACCGTGCCCCCCCGACGCGCAATCGCGAGTGCCCCCGTCACCGCGGCGTTGGCCCCGGTCGCGACGACCGCGAGGTCGACGCCGCGACCTTCGGTGGCGGCCAGGACCGTCTCCTCCACGCGTCCGGGCTCGCGGGGGTCGATGGCGACGTCGATTCCGCCGCGCTCGGCTGCGCTCCGTCGGAGCGGCGCGATCTCGGCGCCGCCGACCCAAGACGCCCCCATAGTGCGAGCGACCCGAGCGTACAGGAGGCCCACCGGGCCGAGCCCGTAGACGAACACCGAGGACCCGGGAGAGAAGCCGACCCGCCGGAGGGCCGTCATCACGCACCCCGCCGGTTCGAGGAGGCTCCCTTCCTCCCAGCTCACGGCAGGGTCCAGCGGCAGGACCGCCCCCGCTCGAACGTGCTTGGCGGAGACCCGGAAGCGCTCGGCAAACCCTCCGGGGTCGAGGTTCGTCTTCTGGTACTCGGGGCAGAACGTGTAGTCCCCCCGAGCGCAGATCGCGCAGCTCCGACACGGAACGTGGTGGTGAACGAAGACCCGGTCACCCGGAGCGAGCCCCGTCACTCCCACTCCCACGGACCCGACCCGGCCCACAGGCTCATGGCCGAGCGTCGCGGTCGCGGTGTACCCTCCGCGGACCTTCTCGAGGTCGGTCCCGCAGATCCCGCAGGCCGCCATCTCGACGACGATCTCGCCGGCTCCCGCCTCAGGCGAGGCGACCTCCACGAGCGCTACACGACCCGGAGGTTCGAGCCGCCCGTACCTCATTGGGCCGAGCGGGCTGCCCGGATCGCCTCGTCCAGGATATCGACGCCCTCATCGACCTCGGCCGTCTGGATGATGAGCGGCGGGATGTAGCGGATCGAGGAGCGCCCGCACGGGAGCAGGATCAACCCACGCCGGTAGGCTTCCTTCAGGATACGGTCTCTCAGTTGGGCGGCCGGCTTCTTCGAGGCGCGGTCCGTGACGAACTCGGTCGCGACCATGAGGCCGAGCCCGCGGACGTCCCCGATCTCCTCGTAGCGGCTCTGGAGTTCCTTGAGCCGCTGAAGGAGGTGGGCTCCCTGCCTCCGCGTGTTCTCGAGGACCTTCTCCCGTTCCATCACGTCGAGCGTAGCGAGCGCTCCGGCGACCGCGACCAGGTTCCCACCGAACGTGTTCGAATGGGACCCTTGGTGCGGGAAGTCCAACTCCTGACGGAAGACGACCGCCCCGATCGGCAGTCCGCTGCCCAGGGCCTTGGCCATCGTGACAATGTCGGGCACGACCCCATGGTGCTCGATCGCGAAGTAGTGACCGGTTCGTCCCATGCCCGCTTGAACCTCGTCGTCGATGAGCGGGATGCGGTGCTCATCGAGGATCGTCTTGAGCGCGGCGTGCCAGCCCTTGGGGGGCACAATGTAGCCACCCTCGCCCATCACGGGTTCAGCGATGAACCCGGCTGACGCTGTCCGGAGGGATGGACGTCTCGAAGTATAGCTCCTTGAGGACCTTAGCGCAGTACAGGTCACAGCTTGGGTACTCGAGCTTGTACGGGCATCGGTAGCAGTACGGCGCGGGAATGGCATGGCCCCCTCCCACGTAGGCGTTGAACCGCTCCCGCTGGACGGTCTTGGACGTAGTCATCGTGAGGGAGCCCATCGTCCGGCCGTGAAAGGCGCCGAGAAGGCCGACCACGATCTGGCGTTGGCGCGCGTAGCGAACGAGCTTGAGCGCCGCCTCCGCGCTTTCGGTCCCGCTGTTCGTGAAGAAGACCTTCTTCGGGAAGTCCCCGGGGGTGATCTGGGTCAGCCGCTCGGCCAGGCGGGTCTGGTTGTCGTAATAGAAATCGGTCCCGGCGAAATGCATGAGCTTGCCGGCCTGCTCGCGTACCGCACGAACGACGTCGGGATGGCAATGCCCCACGTTGAGCACGGAAACGCCGGCGGCGAAATCCAGGAGCCGGTTCCCGTCCACGTCAGTCACCCATACGCCGCGCGCGCTGTCAGCGACGATGGGAGAGGTCTTCGTACTCGTCATGAGGAAGCGTCCATCGCGCTGAACGATCTCCTGCGCCTTCGGGCCCGGGATCGGGGTCACGATGCGAACTCCACGAGGCGGCGAGTGCGAGGTCGGGGGAGGGGTCGGGTCCGATAGCTGTGTAGGGCGACTCTGACTCATAGGAACACCGAACCTCGGGACCCCCCTAGGGCGTAAAGCCTTCTCGGTGAAACCGGCTTCATGAGCCGATCGCTAGGCCCAGACGATTTACCGGCCCCGTCCTGTCCGGCCGAAGGTTGAAGTGCCGGCACTTCCCCCTTGACGATGTGCCACCGCGCCATCGGGCCTCGCTGCCGTCGGTCACGGTCGGCCCGGCCGGCCGTATCCTCGCCCTATCCGCTGCCTGGTTCTCCGATGGGGCGGAGCGCCGGGCTTCTGCCCGCCGCGCGCGTCAATGCGTGGAGTGTGCCGCTCCGCTTCCCACCTCGCGATCACCGTACTGTTCCCAGACCTGCCAGTGGAAGTTCCACGGTCACTACTTTTGGGACTCGGCCCGGATCTACGTGAAACGCCGTGACCGCTACACTTGCAAGGCGTGCCACCGCCGTTTTCGGTCCCGCGAACTCGAAGTCGACCACATCGTGGAGCTCGCGCGCGGGGGCGCCGCGCTCGAGTACTCCAACCTGCAGACTCTTTGTCGCGGCTGTCACCGGGAGAAGACTCGCAACTTTCTGCGGGAACCCTCCCACCACGAATGAGCTCTCCCCTACACGATTGTTCGACCACCCTTGGAGGACAGAGGAGGTGCTCGTCCCGGATCGCCGAGAGAGCGCGAGCCTTTCCGATGGCGCTCTCGCCGGCGCCGTACGGACGCCACCGGCCGTCTCACCTACGCTGCCTGGGGGGAATCTCGAGGCCGCCCCCCTCCGCCGGGGGGAGTCGGAGTGCGATAGGCCCCGTAGTACACCACCGCTACGGCAACTGCGAGGGTGGACCCGAATAGGATCCCCGCGTTAATCAGCCCGATCTGCTCGGACGCCTCGGCGACGCCGATCGTAGGGACGGCAAGGGCCAGATAACCGGCCAAGTAGAATCCAGCGAGAATCTCCCCCCGTTGGTTCTCGGGGGCGACCCGGTCGATGAGCGTGACGCTGCCCATGAAGGTGAGACCGACGGACACCCCCAGGGCCGCCGTCACCAGGAGCATGAGCGTCAGGGTCGTCAGCGGCAGGACCAGAACGAGAGCGACGAGCGCGGCGAGCAGGAGAGGGAATCCCAACAGGAGCGCGCGACGGTCGCGGATCTGGGCCGTGGTCAACTGCATGATCGCCGCCATTCCGAACATCAGGGCGACAACCACTCCCTCGACCAGAGAACTTGAGATACCGAGCCCGCTCCTCAGGTACGATGGAATGAGCGCGGCGAAAAGCCCGTAAATGGAGTAGCACGCGGTAATTCCCCCGACCGAAACCCAGAACGGGCGACGGATCGCCGCCGGGACCGCGATCCGCTGGGTCCGGTACGGCAGTTTCGAGCCGATCGCTGACCCGCTCTCGGGCGTGACGTGGACGGCCAGGAGGCCGACCATACTGGCGAAGAGCGGCAGGAGATACACGATTTGGGTGGGGTAGGCGGCGTACTGAACGAGCAATCCGCTCAGAAGTACGCCGACAGCAAAACCTCCAAAATTCGCCGCGACGGCGACCCGCGCAACGTGGTGCTGGTCGTGGTTTGGCTCAAGGTCGCTCATCGCGGCCGTCGCGACGCTCGTGGTGGCACCCACCGCCAGTCCGGAGATAATCCGAGCGAGCGCCAACCAGAGCACGTTGGGAGCGAAGGCGAAGACGACCGCACAGAGGGCCGTCAAGCTCATTCCGAGGTAGAGGAGTTTCTTCCGGCCGACCCGCTCCGCCTGCGGGGCGACGAAGAACAGGGTCAGGAAGACACCGAGCGTGTACCCCGCGAAGACGAGTCCGAGCACCCCCGAAGAGAACTGGAAGTTCTGCTCGTACACCGGGTAGAGCGGGGTTGGGATGCCCGCGGCAAAGGCCGTAACGGCAAGGACGTAGGCCGTCCACCGAAACGCTCCGCGGGAGCTATGGACCATCAGGGTAGGGAGCATCGCCGAGCGGCTTGAGTCGGCGCTCACGCTGCTCACAGCCGTTCGCCTGCCGCGCGGGCGTGGTCCGGGAAGGACGCTCCACCGAACGCCGGCTCTCCCATGCCTCCCCGCGTCTTGGACCGTGAACTACGGTTGAGTCGGTGGTTCGCGCCCCCGACGGAGGAGCGAACGCAGATGCCCAGAGTCGTGGGCATGAGACCTCCTCCCCCAGCTCCCGTACGGCAGGGTGCTTTTGAGAGCTCCGCGGAATCGTTCAGATGGACCGTCCCCCACCTCCCGTAGGGACGATGGGCTCCCGAATCGGGTCTCGGGTGCGCGGTCGACTATGCTCACCCGCCCGCCGGCAACGCATCGCCGAACCGCCACTCGAGAACCTCGTGGCCCAGATCCTCCCTCGCAGGGCGGAATTGTCGGTGTATCAGGCCCAACGATACCCGCCTCCGCCGGGCTCTCAGGGCGACCCGAAATCCCGGTGCGGCTAGCTTCCCGACTTCCAGATGAGGGCCAAGATGCCGCCGATGATTGCCAGGATGGCACCGATGTAGAACCCGCCCCCGCCGATGAAGATGCTCACGATGGCGAGCACCAGGATGATAACGCCGTTGGTCGAAACTGCGCCTGCTCGAGCGTTCTGCTTGAGTTGCAGCGCAAGGTAGACGATGACAACACCCAAGATGAGCGCGACAATCCCGAAGGCGATGGCCAGCGCCGCGAGACCGGGGACAACGTTCAGCGCATAGCTACCGACAATCGCCGCGAGGATCGCGGTCGCAATCCCGCCGATCAGAATCAAGATTCCGCCAATGAGCGATAGGAGGTACGCCGCGTTGGGGTAGTTCCCAGCAGCCATGACCCTGCATGAACACCGACTATTTTAGGTGAGTTTTGGGTGACGAACGTCTGTGCGTGGTTGACCGTCCCGGCTCGGGACGCGATCGATCGGGTGGGTCAACTCACCGCGCGCTTGCCCCGTGCCGCTCGACCTCGCCTTCCGAGGAGAAGCGGAATCGCTGGCCTCAGATGGTTAGGCTTATATAATCATTAGAGTAACCGAACCAATTTCATGCCGGGAGGTCGCCGTTTGACACCGGACACTTCGGGCCCTGCCCCCGCCCTCGTCGGCCTGCTGATGAGCCTGTCGGCATTCCATCGCGTCATCATTCCGAAACATGGGCTCACGCTCGGCCAGTACATCGGCCTACGCTTTGTCGCGATGAACGAGCCCGTTCGGATCTCGGCGCTCGCCCGTTCCTTTCTCATCGCCCGCCCGACCGCCACCGCGTTCGTCGATGGGATGGAGCGGCGAGGGTGGGCCCGTCGCGGCCGTTCGGAGGAGGACCGCCGGGCCGTCGTGCTCCGACTGACACCCAAGGCATACCGGACGCTCCGGCAGATCGACGCCGAGCAGGCACGCTTCCTCGCGGGTGCGTTCGCGCGACTACCGCCGACCCGCCGGCGACAGGCGGTAGTAGGCCTCACAGAGCTTGGCCAGGCTCTCGAGACGGAACTCGCTCTCCGCGGGAGCCGGGACGGAAGGGGAGGGGCATGAGCGTGTCGTCCCTGAGTTCCCCTACGTCCCGAGCCCCCGCCGAGCGGGGGTTCGATTCAAGATACGCCACCCGGGTCATGATCATCCTCGCGGGGCTCGTCACGGTTGTGCTCTACGTCGAGGGGATGCTCACGCCCTCGCTCCCCACCATCGACGTGGAGTTTGGGGTGAGCCCTGGCGCCGGGAGTCTGATCCTCTCCTCCTACCTGATCACGGGGGTCGCGTTGAGTCCCGTCGTCGGGAAGCTGGGCGACATCTACGGCAAGAAGAGGATGCTCGGGATCGTCCTGGTGATCTATGCTATCTGCGTCTCCGTGACCGGGTTCTCGCCATCGTTCGAGTTCATGGTCACGGCGCGAGCCTTCCAGGGGATCGGCCTCACGGTCTTCCCGCTCGGGATGGCCCTCGTCCGAGAGGAGTTCCCGCGTTCGATGGTACCGCGCGCCCAGGGGATCTTGAGCGCGATGTTCGGAGCCGGTTTCGCTCTCAGCCTTCCGCTCGGGGCCTGGGTCTCCGACTCCTACGGATGGAGGACGACCTACCACACGGCGATCCCCTTCGTTCTCGTGCTGGCGATCCTCGTCTTCGTGGTCGTCCGCGAGTCGGACTACCGCCGCCCCGAGACCAAAGTCGATTACGTGGGAGCGACGCTCCTGGGCTCGGTGCTCGCGCTCCTCGTCCTGGCCTTGTCGATGGGCCCGAGTTGGGGGTGGTCGTCCTCCTCCGTGCTGGGACTCGCCGTGGCGGGCGGCCTCCTGCTCGTCCCGCTCGTCTACTTCGAGCGGGTGTACGACCGGCGGGGCGGGGAGGGCATCCTCGATATGCGGATGCTCAGGACCCGCAACGTGCTCGTCACGAACATGGTCGGGGCGGTCTCCGGGATGGGGATGTATCTCGCGCTCCTCTCGATGACCTATCTCTTCCAGATGCCTTCTCCGGTCGGGTACGGTCTGAATATCGCCGGGGCCGGCGATGCCCTGGTCCCCCTCGCTGTGGGCATGCTAGTCTTCTCACCCATCGCCGGGATCCTGGTGTCACGGACGGGCACAAAGCCGTTGACCGTGGTCGGCGCCGCTGTGACCGCGGTCGGTTTCGCGCTCGCTATCCCGACCCAGTCGCTCACGTCGCTCCTCGCCGTCGAATTCGTCATCGGTGCCGGGATCGCCATGTTGAATGCGGCGGTCATCAACCTTCTCATCCTCACCGTCGCGCCTCGGGACATGGGCCTCGCGACGTCGATGAACAGCGTCTTCCGCAACGTGGGGAGTTCGGTGGGGGCACCGGTCTCGGGCGCTATCCTCGCGACGTGGGTCACGATGAGCATCATCGGCCCGATCCCATCCACCGTGGCTTTCCAGTGGTCGTTTGGGATCGCGGTCATTGCCTTCGTGGCCGCGGGTGTCATCGTTCTTTTCGGGCACGAGGTGCTGGGACCCAGGGCCCACGGCGCGCGGGCCGTCGTGGCACGGGATCTACCGCGACCGTCAGCCGGGGAATCGAGTGCTCTAGCGTCCCCGACGACGGACTGAGAGCGCTATGGCTCCGTCGTCCGAAGCGCCTAGGGAGTCCTCGTCATGGGCGGGGTCTACGATCTTCGGCCCTGATGCTCGGGGACCGCCCCCGGTTCGGCTTGCGCGTACGCTCTTTACGCCGAACGGTTCCTCGATGAGAGGGCGACGCCCCCTAGTCCCGGTTCGACCGCTTCCGCCTCGGCGAACGTGATCCGGGCATTTCCCGCGAACCCCACCAAACTGCCCGCGGCGACCCCGATCCCTTGGCCGTAGAGGGGAGGGAGCGTGGTGCTCGACAGGAAGAGGACCAGCTCATTAACCGCGAGCGAGCCGAGGGAGACGCCGAAGTAGAGCGCGAGCCGGTAACTCAGGGAATAGCGCCGCCGTAGTCGCGTGCGGAACGTCCACGCGCTGTTGAGGGCGAAGTTCCAGAAGGTCGCACCCACGAACGCGACGGCGCTCGCGATCAGGGTGTCGACGAGGCTAGAGGAAGTCTGGGTCAGGAAATGAGTGATGCTGGCGAAGAAGTCGGACGACCGGCCCGGAGAGATCGCATCGAGTGCGAGGGTGAAGATGACCAGGTTGACGAAGAACCCCGTCAGCCCGACGACAAGGAATTTTCCGTACTTCATCACGACTGCGGGCCGTCCGCGCGGTTCGTCAGGGAGCGGGGAGGGAGGCATCTCGGGTTCCGTCATCCGATCGTCCTGGGCTCTCGGAGCTTCCCCGACCCTTGAAACCTCTCCTCCCCCGGGCCTATCCACGGTGGGAGCTACGGGTGCGAGGGCTCGCGGCTCGGCCTTATACCGAACGCTTTCTCCCTCGGGCCGGACTCGCTGGGGACGCCGGGAGGTACGACAACGATGTCAGGAAAGTCAGCGGTGATTTTTGGGGCCGAGGGGTTCATCGGAGGGTACCTCCTCCCGTACCTCCAGAACCAAGGGATATCTACCACGGCGGCGAGCCTAAGAGCCATCCCCGCTCGCCAGCGGGTCCCCGACGCTCACTACGTGCGGAACTGCGATGTGACCCAGGAGCGACGCGTCGACGCGGTCCTCCGACGGACGCGGCCGGACTATGTCTACCACCTTGCGGCGATCAGCCTCCCGGCGGTCTCCTGGAAGGAGCCATGGAGGACGCTCGAGGTCAACGTCCGGGGCACCCTAAACGTTCTCGAATCGGTGCGCCGCCTCGGGCTGGACACGCGGGTCTTCGTCGCCGGGTCGAGCGCCGAATACGGCCACGGGCATCGACCGGGAACTCCGACAGCCGAATCCGCTCCCCTCCTGCCCCTTCACGCCTACGGCGTCAGCAAGGTCGCCCAGGACCTCCTCTCCTACCAGTACTTCGTCAACTACGGTGTAAAGACGATCCGAGGGCGGATCTTCAACACGATCGGGCCGGGCAAGACCGGCGAGGTCACGAGTGACATCGCCCGCCAGCTGATCGCTATCGAGCGCGGAGCCCGGCCCAAAGTGGTCCGCATCGGCAACCTGCGAGCGATTCGTGACTTCACCGACGTTCGAGACATGGTCCGAGCGATCGCATCGATCACCGAGCGCGGTCGCCCGGGGCAGGTGTACAACCTCGCCAGCGGACGGCAGGTACTCTGTCCGCCAGGTCCTAGATCAGTTGATCACGCTCTCTCGGACCGAACCGACCTGGAGGGTGGAGCGCGCGCGGCTGCGCCCGACGGACGAGGCGTACATCGTAGGCAACGCCCGTCTCCTCAGGAAGACCACTGGCTGGTCTCCCAAGTACGAGCTCACGCGCACGTTGCACGACGTGATGGAATCGTTCCGTCAGGCCCCATGAACGCGTCCGCGCGTCCGCTCCGCGACGTGACCGTCGTCTGTCCCACGTATCAGGAGGGCGCTACCATCGGAACGTTCCTCGAGCGAATGCATGCCGCGTCGAACGCGTTCCGCTCGGCGCGACTCACCGAGCTCATCTTCGTCGATGACGGAAGCACGGACGGTACCGTGGAATTGCTCCGCGAAACTGAGCGGACGTGGACCTCCCCGAAGGTAATCCTCGTTCAGCGCTCCCGCAAGGACGGGACCGTTTCCGCGCAGATCGCAGGATTCCAGCGCGCGTCGACCCCGATCGTGGTCACGATGGACGTTGACGGGCAACATACGGCCGAAACGATCGACCGGATGGCAAGGGTCTGGGAGCCCGGGGTCGATCTCGTGGTCGCTTCGCGCTACGTTCCCGGTGCGGAGGTCCATTGGGAAGAGGCACGACGGGGTGTCATCAGCGGCGGCGCCCGGGCGCTCTCACAGAGCGTTCTCCCGGGAGCGCGTCGCCTGAGCGACCCGCTCTCCGGCTTCTTCCTCGCCCACCGGGACTGGGTCACGGAGCTTCCTCCCGCTTCGAACGGCTACAAGCTGCTCCTCTACGTGCTCGCGATGCACCCGCGTGCGGAAATCCGCGAGGTTCCGTACGAGATGGGAATGCGCATCGCCGGCGAGTCGAAGCTGGTCCGGGGGGTCGGTTTCATCCCGAGCTTTCTGCGGGAGTTAGCCCAGTATCGCCGGGCCGGCGCTTCCTCCAGAGGCGCGCCCACTGGCTCCACGAAGTCACTGTAGCAGGGCTCGCAGCCCGCCCGAGGGGGACGACCCGATTGCGACCGGCGCTTCGGGGTCGCCCAATCCCCCGGAAGCTTGCGGGCATCCCTCGATCGGTTTCGATGCAGGGGGCCTATCCCGCTCCGGATGCGGTTCAGGAGCGCCCGCACGATGGAGGGGTCCTTGCAGAGAGCGTACGCACCCCTGGGGGGTCCTTTCGTGTCATGGCGGTCCGGGGAGCTAGGGAACCGAGTCATTCACGACCGGGACCCGGCGGAGCCAGGCGCTCCCGCGTCTCCACGTCTGGTGGATCCAACCGCGGAACAGCACGTAAACCCAGAGGATCCACAGGTAGTAGTTCCAGTGCGAGTATAGGTCAGAGAGCTGGCGCGCGGAGCTCGGTTGGCCGGCGCACCACGGACCCAGGCTGAACGTCAGCGCCTGGCACCCGACGCCGGTCGGATCCCACAGCAAGAACGGAAGCACGATGACCAGCGTAATCGCGATGACGAGGAGGCATTGCACGACGTCCCGCTTGAGGATGTAGTAGACGACCCAGAAGACGTTCGCGAACTGCTTCATCCCGTAGGTGACGTATTCGACCACCTTCGCCTTCGGGCCGGTCCATCCCCGAAGGGACAGCGTCATGAGGAAGAGGACGGGGAGGTCGTTGAACCCATTCGCCGCGGTCAGCGCCACCCCCGGCGAGGCCAACGAGAGCGCGGCGAACTCGTCGTTTCGCATGACGTAGACGATCCCCACCCAGAAACCGAGGCACATCAGCTCGTAACCGATGGCACCGGTCCCGGGAATCTGGACGAGCAGCAGCAACGGCAGGTAGGTGTAGTAGGTCGAGGAGTTGACGGGGGCTGACCAGAAGTTGAGGACGTGGACCTGGTAGTTGAGGACGAGAAAGGCCGTGTACGGGTTCTGGCCGCGGATGAGCTCGGAGAGGTACCCTCCGATCGCATACGGCTCGTCGGTGCCGTTGTTCCCGATGCCGGTAAAGATGCTAACGATCCCCAGGATGAGCCCGATCAGGAAAATCTTCCGCAGCTCCTTATGCCAGTCCTCGCCGGAACGACGGACCGCGAAGAACAGGCCCACCGAGCTGAGCGTCGCCAACCCCCAGATGACCGAGAACGCCCAGGTGACGGACCCGTAGGGCGCGTAGATCGCTAAGGAGGCGACGGTGGCAATCCCGACCGTCGCCGCGATGGTGATCTCGGGTAGGTAGCGCTCCCACTCGGGCATCCGTCCCTCGACGGACCGAGGGCGGTTATAGCATGCGGCACGGACCCACCCGGCTCCCGGCGTGCCTCTGACCATGGGCAACCGAGTCCTAGGGAACTGTCGATGGCTCTCGTCGGTTCGATCGCTCGGACCCGCATCCGATGCCCGCGAGGATGGTTCGAGCGGGTACTACCCCGCAAAAGGATGGGCTCGGCCGGATTCGAACCGGCGATCTTCGCTGTGTGAGAGCGACGTCGTAACCGCTGGACCACGAGCCCGCGTTCCTCCCGAGTTCTCGGGAGGTTTAAACGGTCCGGTCAGTGGGCAACGATGAGGAAGGCGGGAACGACCAGGCTCGCTGCCACCGTGAGGATGAGCCCCGAGGCGAGCGCCATGCTGGCCGCGTCCGCGTCCCCGTATCGGACCACGAAGAAGAGCGTCGTGTCCATCGACGTCGCGCCCCCCATCGCCGTGAGCGTCTCGGCGCCGAACCGACGTCCGAGGGCCGGAGCGAGCAACATGGTGAGGTTCTCGCGGAGGAAGTTCGTGAGGAACGCGACGAGTCCAAGGGCGGCCCCGAGACTGGCGGTCACGAGGGGTCCGTCCAGCGAGTACCAGCCGAACCCGAAGCTGACCGCGAACGACGCAGCCCACCCGGTTCCGGTAGCGAGGGCGTAGACAGCCCCGGCCGCGGCGGCGCCCACGCCGGCGGCCGTCAACGGAACCCATAGGCGTCGCAAGGATTGCCAAACGAACCGCAGCCCGACCCCGACCAAGAAGAGGAGGACGTAGAGCGTGTACTCCAGCGCTGTGGAGGCGGGGAGGGCCACGTAGAGGCCAACGAGGTAGCCCGCGACGACCGCGACGACCAGAACGATCGAGAAGGGGATCCGATCCGGAGCGTCGGTGGGGGACGCGGAGTCCGGATTACGCCGAGGTCGTGGCAGGAACGCCGCGACCGCGATCGTGAACCCGAGGACGAGCGCAACGAAAGCGAAGGCGAGGCCGATCGAGGGAGCGAACTCGTTCGGAGGCAGAACGCTCAGCGAAGCCCCGAGAAAGAAGAGGAGGAGAACGATGGTCGCCTGGGTCGACCGTAGGATCCACGGCGTGTGCGGTTTGAGGACCAGCCCTACGGCAATCCCAGCACCCAGTGCAACGTAGAGGAAGACGTCGAACCCCACGGACCCTCAACCCGACCAGCCGACGAGGGTGGCCGGTCGTCGCCCTACCATCGACCGAGGCAGGCGGAGGGTTTCCTCGCGTTGCGGGCCGAAGCTGACCCATTCGACGGGGACCTGAGTGGCCCGGGCGACGAAGTCGAGGAAGCGTTGGGCGGCCGGAGGAAGGGCGCGTGCGCCTTCCCTGCGAAGTCGCTCGTTGAGTCGCGGGTGGAACTCGGGCCAGCCGGGCAGATCCTCGTACACGGGCTCGAGGTCTCGAAAGTCCTCCGCGACGCTCGGCGGGCGATCGTCGTAACGCACGCCCCCGGGTCCGCGGTAGGCGACGCAGACCGGTACATCGTCGAGCCCACCCAACACGTCCAGCTTGGTGATGGCGAGCGAGGTGAAGCCGTTCAGCCGCGCAGCGTAACGGAGGAGAACCATGTCGAGCCAGCCACAGGAGCGCACCCTTCCGGTCGTGGCCCCCCGTTCGCCGCCGGTGCGTTGCAGGAACGCTTCCCGCTCTGGGTCCGCTCGGGTGGGGAATGGGCCGGCGCCGACGCGGGTTGCGTACGCCTTCGCGACGCCGATCACTTCGGTGACCACTTGCGGGGGGAGGCCACTGCCCACGAGCGCTCCCGCGCTGGTGGGGTGAGAGCTCGTGACGAACGGATAGGTACCAAAGTCGACGTCCAGCATCGCGCTCTGAGCCCCTTCCAGGAGGATCGGCTCGTTGCGTTCGATCGCGCGGGACAGGATTGGGTCGACGTCCTGGATGAACGGAGCGAGCCGGCTTCCCGCCTCCGCCAGGGCCGCCTGCAGTTCTTCGATCGGGGGGAGCTGGGGAAGGTGCTTCTTCCGTTCGTAGAGGAGCTCGAGCCGGGCGCGGAGCGTCGCAGGGCGGTTGAGCTCTCCCAGACGGATCCCCCAGCGCCCGTAGCGGTCGGCGTACGCCGGGCCGATCCCTCGTCGCGTTGTTCCGAGTCCGGCGGCGGGGTCCCGTTTTGCCCGGAGCTCATCCTCCCATGCATCTTCGATTTCGTGGAGCGGGAGCAAGAGATGCGCGCGGTCGGAAAGAACGATCTGCCCTCGAAGGAGCTGTTTCTGTTCCAGCTCGCGGATCTCGTCCAGGAGCCGGAACGGCTGCAGGACCATGCCCGGCCCGCTGATGGCCGTCACGCCATGGCGTAGAACGCCGACCGAGAGCTGATGGAGAACGATCGAGCCACTGGCCAGGTGGATCGAGTGCCCAGCGTTCGGTCCTCCTCCCGTGCGGACGACGTAGCGTGCGTCCTCAGCAAGGTAGTCGGTGATCTTCCCCTTGGCCTCGTCGCCGAACTGGGCGCCGACCACGACCCGCACCGTCATCGAACCACCACGCGAGGAAGTCGAGGCCGAGTAGAAACCTCTTTGGTGGGGGCGGGGGCGTGCGAAGGGTAGCCACGTCGGACAAAGGATTAAGGCCGCAGGGTCGTCCGCGGCCCAGATGGTGGCGCAGCGCGCCCGCGAGGCGTCCGTCTCCGGCATCCGCCGGATGTTCGAGGCCGCGCGCGCGGACTCGGTGAACCTCGGGCTGGGGGAACCGGACTTTCAGCCGCCTCCCGCGACGCTGGACGCATTATGCGCGGCCGTGCAGAACGGTGCGAACCACTACGGACCCACGGCCGGGCTCGCCCCGCTGCGTGAGCGCGTTGCGGAACAGTACCGCGACCTCAAGCCGAACACGGCGCTCGAGAACGTGATCATCACGTGTGGGGCGTCCGAAGGGTTGATGGCCTGCGCGCTCGCGCTCTACGACCCCGGGGACGAAGTGCTTGTCCCGGACCCTGGCTTCGTCCTGTACGGACCCCAGGCACGTCTCGTGGGAGCCCGAGCGATCCCCTACGTGCTCGAGGAGAGGACGGGGTTCCTTCCCGACCTCGACGCCCTGGAGGCCCAGGTGACCGGACGTACTCGGGCGATCATCGTGAACAGCCCCTCCAACCCGACCGGGTCGGTCTTGCCGAAGACGACCGTCGACGCCCTGTGCGCCTTCGCCGAACGCCACGACCTTACGATCGTCTCGGACGAGGTCTACGATCGCATCACCTACGAGACCCCCGCGACGTCCTTCTGGGGCCGGACCGACCGCGCGGTCATCGTCAATTCCTTCTCGAAAACGCTCGCGGCGACCGGGTGGCGGATTGGCTTCCTGCTCGCGCAGCCCTCGCTCGCGATCGAGATCAACAAGATGCACTACTACCTCATGGCCTGCCCATCGACCCCGGTCCAGCACGCCGTCCTCGCCGGCTACGGGAAGGACCTCTCGTCGACCCGAGCGATGGTGCGCGAGTTCCGGGCCCGACGGGACACGGTCGTTCGTGAGCTGGGGAGAATGCCCGGCGTCAGTTGCGTGCGTCCGGTGGGTGCGTTCTACGCTTTTCCCCGATTCGCATGGCCCCGCGATGCCTCCGACGTGGCCCTCGCCCTCCTCGACCGGGGCGTCATAATGACCCCCGGCGATGCCTTCGGTTCGCGCGGCGCGCGGCATCTTCGCCTTTCCTTCGCCGCGTCGCGCGACGACCTCACGAAAGGCCTGCGGATCCTCGGGGACTACGCAGACGAAATGGCCAACCTATGAGATGGTGGCGCTCGCTCAGCCGCCCGAGCGGCTGACGTTGCTCGAAACCAAAACCTCTTCGTAGATCTGCTCAAGCTGCGCGGCCACCACCTCCCAGGAGTAGCGGGGCACGGTCGTCTCCCGACCATAGCGACCCATCGCCCGGGCCGTTTCCGGCTCGGACCACAGACGGCCGAGGGCCTCGCCGAGGTGCTTCGTATCGCCGGGCGGCACCAAGAGGCCGGCCCGCTCATCCTCGATGAACTCCGGGATCCCGCCGACCCGGCTCGCGATCACGGGCGTACCCTGGGCCAGCGCCTCGAGCAGGACGAGGCCGAACGCCTCGTACTCAGACGGAAGGACGAAGAGCCGAGCATCGCGCAGGCTCGTCGCCAAGAGCGCGTCGTCCTCGACATGCCCGACTCGGTACACGCGGCGCTCGAGTCCGAGGGCGCGGACGCGGGCGGAAATGGCGCGGTCCATCCCGCCGTCCGCCCCGACCAGGACGAGCGAGGCCTCCGGGTCGTGCTCCGCGAGAGACCGGAACGCCTCCACGAGCGTGAGCAGCCCCTTGTTCGGGGCGAGCCGACCGACAAAAAGGACGTAAGGTCCCGGGATCCCGTAGCGCTCCGCGAACGTGCCGGGAGGAAGCGGGGGGGGGAGGGGCGTGTACCCGGGAGGCACGATACGGACCGGCGGCAGGGGGAAGCCGAGCCCGGCAATCAAGCGCTCCTCCTCGTGGCTCTCGACGATGAGCCGGGAAGCCCGTCGAAGATGGGGTCCCCCGATTCGGTGGTCGTAGTACGCTCGAAGGCGGCGGCGGAACGCGCCTCCGTGCATCGAGGTGATCGGGTGGAAGTGGGTTGAGAGGACGAATGGGACCCCCGTGCGACGTCGGTGGCGCTCCGCCACCGCGACCTGGTGGGTCCCGTACGTGTGCACGTGAACGATCACCTCCTCACCCTGACCGAGCGCGCGCTCGAGGCCGGGGAGGAAGGGGTAGTGCAGCCCGCCCGGGAGCGACCACGCCCGGATCCGCTCCACGCTCCCGAACGCGGTTGCCTCCCGCCGGGGCACGGAAGGGTCGAGGCGCTCCCAGGGGAACTCCCGTCGCAGGTCGCTCGTCAGGACCCGGACCCGGTGGCCACGTTGTCCCAGCTGGGCCGAGAGAATCGCGACGTGCCGCTCGACGCCGCCCGGGCCGGGAGGGTAGCGGGTGGAGATCTGTGCGAGCTTCACAACGCGGGCTCACGTGGCGAATCGCATCGTAGCGAGGCGCTGTGCGTACTTCTTGTACACTTCGGCGGCCCGCGCGACCGACTCGATCTTCACGTACTCATTGGCCTGGTGGGAGAGCTCCTCTTCGCCGGCGCCGTAGATCGCAACGCGGGGATTGACCAGTACGTAGTTCACCGCCTCAGAGGCGTGGACGAGCACGGTTGCCTCGGCGCCCGAGATGTCGCGGAGGAGCTTCATGTGCGGGGCGTTGACGTCCACCTGAACCGAAGGCATCGAGAGAATCCGACGTAGCGTGAACGGCGTCTTGATCCGTCGCAGGTGCTCCTCGATCTCGTGGTAGAGCTGGTCCGGCGAGTACGGTGGGGGAAAGCGGATGTCGACCTCGGCGGTCGCCCGGTTGGGTACCACGTTGAGGCGAGCGCCGCCGTGGAACGTTCCGACGTTCATGGTAACACTTCCGAGCTCGGGGTGAGCGATCCGGCCCTTGAACGACTCTAGCCCGCGCACGATGCGGATCATCTTGCTGATCGCGTTATCGCCTAGGTGGGGCATCGCGCCGTGGGCGGCCTTGCCTCGCGTCTCGATCGCGATATCGAGCACCCCCTTCTCCGATGCCGCGACGCGGAGGCCGGTCGGTTCTCCGACGACGATGGCCTTGGCGCGACGAAGGGGAAGGGTCTTCGCGAGCGCCGCTGCCCCCTGCATCGACGTCTCCTCGTCGGTCGTGAAGGCGAGCGCGATCGGGATCTTGCGCGACGCAAGGTCCGCGGCGGCCTGCATCATCGCAACGATGGTGCCCTTCATGTCGGCCGCGCCGCGGCCATAGAGCCGTCCGCTCGCAATCTGGCTCTGGGAGAAGCTCCAATAGTCCCCAATCGGTGGGGTGTCGAGGTGGCCCGAGAGCACCAGACCTCCCTGGCCGTACTCTGCCAGGAGCGCCGGAGCATCCGGCGGGCCGAACAGGGTGTTCCGCATGTGGATCTGGTCGGTGAACGACTGCACATAGTCGAGCACCTCTTGTTTGTCCGAGAGCGGGTCGCTCGGGATCTTGACAAGCTCCGCGAGCATGTCAATCATCTGACGTTTCATCGTTCCGTCCGCCAGATGCTACCACAAGGCCCGTCACGCAGCCCGGTAGGCACGGCTCAACCACTACGGCCCGGAGGCCCTTAAAGCCTATCCGAAATCGCTTCTCCTGAAAACGACCCCGAGGGGGTGGCCAGACGTTGCATCCCTGTGCCCAGGCGACGTTGGACGAACGTTTATCAATGGGCGAAGCGACGACACCGTTTGTTGTCGAAGTTCCTCGCCGACCCGTCTGCTGCTATGACCCCGGAAGGGTCCGGCCCCGTACCCAAGGAGAGCCCGAAGAATCGGGCCGAGCGTTCAGCCCCCTACTTCTCCGTTATCGTAATGACGTGGCAGCGGCGGGAATTCCTCGAGTCGGCGGTCTCCTCGGTCCTCTCCCAGACCCTTCCGCGGTCCGAGTACGAGATCCTCGTCGTGAAGGGGTTCCAGGACGACCAGCTGGATACTTTCCTGCGAAGCTGCGGAGCGCAGGTCTACGCGACCACGAGCTCCGACCAGGGCCCGGCGCTGGCGACGGCGTTTGGGCACGCGAAGGGTGAGGTCGTCGCGTTCCTCGACGACGACGACGAGTTCGAGCCCGAGAAGCTGGCGACGCTCCTCACGGAGTTCGAGGCGGCCCCGGACCTAGTCGTGATGCGGCACGGCAATCGGAACATCGACGCGAGGGGAGACCCCCTTCCCTCCTGGCCGCTCTGTGACTGGCCCGCGCTGCCCCGCTCCGACGTCGTCGTCGTAGCGACTCCCGAGGAGAAAGGCCGAACGCCCACGCTTCCGATGCACAACCTCAGCACGATCGCGGTCCGCCGCTCGGCGGTGCTGCCCTTCGTTCGCGCGTGGCCCGGGGTCGAGGCGGCGTCCGACTCGCTCGTCTTCCTTTCCGGCCTGGCGTGCCCTGGCGCGGCTCGCGCGGATCCCCGGGTCCTGAGCCGGCGACGTATCCACGGGAGCAGCAGCAACGAGAACTTCTCCACAGCAGGCGCCGGCCCACCGGCGACCTTGGACCGCCTCCACCGTCTCGTTCGTTCCCATGCCCGCCAGCGGGAGATGGTCCGAGGTACGCCGGCGGAGCGCTCGGCCGCGTGGGTCGACCTCATCCTGCGATTCGATGCCGCGATGTCGTCCTCGACCTTCCCGAACCCAACGGTACGCGACCACCTCGCGATGATCCGCGGGGCCGTACGGGAGCACCAACCGTTCCGCTTCTGGATCGTGGGATTCGCTCTCGCGCGGCGGCTGGCCCCCGAACGGGCGATCAGGATGTGGTGGCGATTCTGCCAGGTGCGCCACCGGGCGCTGTTCCCCAAGGTGAACTATCCCGCCCTCTTCCCCCACCGTCCTACTCGAGCGTCAAGGACATCTGTCGGCAGTCCTGACTAGCCCCCGAACAGGGGGGGTGGTAGTCGTTGGCTTCGGCGACGGGCGAGGAGCCCGAGCTCGCGGTGATCGTAAGCGCGTACCGGCGGCGCGAGGACCCGTCCTACGCCCTCGATTCGGTCCTTCGTCAGACCGTCCCCCGCGCCCGGCTCGAGATCCTCGTGCTGACCGACTTCACGGACCCGACCCTCGAACGGACGTTGTCCAGTGCCGGGATTGCGCACCGCGTCGACGGGGAGGAGCGAATCGGTCGATGGCTTCTCGGAGCCATCGACGCGACCCGGGCCCCGCTCGTTGCCATCGTGGACGACGACGACGTGCTCGAACCCGACCGCTTCGAGAGGGCCCTCGGTCTGTTCCGGGAGCACCCGGAGCTCTCGCTCTACCGCAACCGAGTGTCGGTCATCGACCCGGGCGGGCACCCCGTCCCTCGCTCACACTGGGTACGGATCGAGGTAGAGCGCGCCTTGGACCGGCTCGGACCCATGACGATCGGCCCGACCGACAAGGAAGCCGGGGTTCGCCGGATGCGCGCGCAGGGGCTAGAATGGCTCAACATCAGCACGATGGTCTTCCGCCGCGAGATCTTTTCTCCCGACCTCCGCCCGGCCGTGCGTGAGTCCCATTGCCAGGACCTTTTCACCTTCGTCGCAGGGGTGCTCTCGCCGGGCGCTCTCTTCCTGGACGACCGTCGGCTCACTCGCTACCGGCGCCACCCGGGGGGAGCGAGCCGTTCGCTGGCCTGGCGTCGGCTCCACGCGAGCGACCACGCGCGGTTCGCGTCGGTGGCCCGGGCGCGCGGACCTCCTTCGTTGGCGCGCTGGCTGGAGGATCGCGCTCAGATGCTCCAGCACGTCGTGGAAGCGGGAGAGGTGCTCGAGCCGGTCCGTGCGCAGTCGCCCGAGGATGTTAGCAATCGTGCGACCGAGAGGTATCTACGGGTTCTCACCTCCGAACCCGTCCTGGCCCCCCCGGCCGCGCTCCGGTGGAGCGCGGGGGCCATCGCCTCGGCCTACCGTATCGCTCCGCACCTAACGCATCGATTGTTGCTCGAGTGCGACCGGACCTTCGACCTACCGTGACCGAGGTCGCCGCGGGATAGCTTCTTAGTCTTCCCGCTCGCTGGGAGCGTCTGCGTAGGCGATGACCCCGGGGAACCCCTCCGCAGCCCGCGACGAGGACCGTCCGATGCTGTCGGTGGTCGTTATGGCCTACTCCCGGCGCGACTTCGTGCTGTCCGCAGTCCGGTCCGCGAACGACCAGGACCTGCCGCGGTCCCAGTACGAGATCGTCGTCATCAAGAACTTCACGGACCCGGTCATCGATGCCGGCATCGCGTCGGTCGGCGGGCGTTCGGTCCTCGACGATTCCCCCCATGTCGGGTCGACCGTCGCCCGAGCGTTGACCGAGGCTCGAGGAGAGGTGGTCTGCTTCCTGGACGACGACGATGAGATGGAAGCGAACAAGCTCCGGAACGTCGGGGCCCTCTTCGCCGCAGACCCCGATCTCGTGCTCGTGCGCAACGCCTATCGCTCCATCGACGTCGAGGGCCGGCCCCTCCCGACCTGGCCGGTTTGCGACTGGCCCGCCGTGGGCGTCGACCACCCGGTGACCTTGCGGACCCCCGAAGAAAAACGGGCGAGCCGAGTGCTCCCGATGTACAACCTCAGCACCATCAGCGTGCGACGGCCCGCCCTCCAGCCGTTCGCGCGACGTTTCGAAGGAGTGGTCGCGGGATCGGACTCGCTCGTCTTCCTCTCCGCCCTCTCGACGGCGGGGCACCTACGCATCGACCCAGGCGTCTGGAACCGCCACCGGGTCCACGGGAGCGTCAGCATGGAGACGTTCGACCGGGGCGGGGTGAGCCCTCCGGCCTCGCCCGAGTACCTCCACCGCTCCTTGACCGCCCTCCGCCAGCAGGAAGCGATCGTCCAAGGCACCGTGGCCGAACCATGGGCCCACTGGCTCTACCTCATCACTCGCTTCGATGCCTATCTCGGGCGGCCCGAGTTCCCTCCCCCCTCCCTAGAGGAGTTTCGTGGCTTTGTGCAAGGATCGATGAGGGAGCGGCAGCCGTTCCGATTCTGGTCCCTCGGGTTCGCCGCTGCCGGTCGCGTCGCCCCCGACTGGTCTCGCCAAAGGTGGTGGAGCTTCCGCCAGCAACGTCATCGTTCCCACACCCCGGGCGTCGACTACACGACCGTGTTCCCCCCTTCGGAGGAACAGCGATAGGCCATGCGACGAACGAGGGGACCATCCCGTTCTCGCAAGCCATCCGGCGGCGACCGGGCCGGAGCCACGCGGTGAGGATCCTCCTGGTGGGGGCCGGGCGCCTCCCCATCCCGCCGCCCGGCTACGGGGGGATGGAACGCTACATCGCGGAGTACGCCGTAGCCCTTCGGCGCAGTGGCCAGACGGTCCGCATCCTCAACGAGATCCGCCCCGGGGTCTACACGCAAGGTTGGACGTTCGAGCGGCACCTTCCGTTCCTGCTGCGAAGGCACACGGAAGAGGTCGTCCACGTTAACACCAGTCGGACCGGGGTCGTTCTCGCTCTTGCGGGCGTCCCGTTCGTCTACACGACCCACAATCCGTACTGGTTCGAACCCCGCAACGCGCTCCAGAGGGTCCTCTTCGAGAACGAGCGGTTCGCGGTCCGCTACGCGCGCGCCTCCGTGGCCTTCACCGACCGCCTTCGCGAGCGCATGGGCCGGGTCAGGCCGCGCCGCGGCCCGGTCGTGACGATCCCCCTCGGGGTCGACACGGAAAAGTTCCGAGCGCACGGTCCCGGCGACCCGGGCCGTGCGCTCGGCGTCGGAGAGGTCTCGGAGCGCAAGCGCTGGCACGTTGCTGCTCGGGCGCTCCAAGGCTCCCCCGTTCGGCTCACGATCGTCGGACCGATCCGAGATCCCGTCTACGCCGCAACGCTCCGCGGGCTCGGAGCGGAGCTCGCCGGCGAGGTTCCCGAAGCGGAGCTCTTGGCCGCGTTCGACGCGAGCGGCATGCTCGTCCACCCCAGCGAGAAGGAGGCCCTTCCCGGTGTGGTCCTCCAGGCGATGGCGTTCGGACGCCCCGTGATCGGGGGCCACGCGATCGCCTCGATCGATGGGGTGCTCGCCGCCCCGTCCGAGGACGAAGCCACCGCGATCGCCTTCATCCGTCAGTGGGCGGGTCGATTCAACGGCGATGAGAGGCTGCGTCGGGAAGAGGGTGCGCGGGCCCGCCGCAGCGCCGAAGCCAACTATTCATGGGGAAGGATCGTCGAGCATCACCTCGCCCTGTACCGCGAGGTGATGGGAGCCGGGGCAGCCTAGCGGCCGCGATGGTGGAGCCGAGCGACGCCTCGGGGAGTGACCTAGGGGTGTGTCGCGAGCGCGCGGGTCTCGAGGAGAGCTCGGACATAGCGGTCCGGCGACCCGACCGAATGCCAGAGCCCCGCCCGGGTCGATAGCACGAGCGCCTCAATGTTCGCCCCTTCCCCGAGCAGGTCGGTGATCCCGTCGGTCAGCTCGAGCTCGCGGAGGTGGGTCCGAGCTCGTCGCCGCAGCTGGGTGAGGACCGCGGGCCCGAAGACGTAGACGGCCGTGGCCGCCCATTTCGAGCGCGGTCGTTCGGGTTTCTCCTCCATCCGGTCGACGCGCAGCCGTTGTACGCCATCGACGCGCGACAGCGGACGTCCCTCGATGACCCCGTAGCGGCGTGGGTCCTTTACCCGCCGCACGAGCAGGACGGCGTCCAGCCCCTCGCGGTTGCGAAGCGCGATCATCGAGCGAAGGATCGCGCCCCGTTCCCTTTCGACAATGACGGCGTCCCCCGCGTGGACCACGAACGGGTCGTGGCCGAGGAACGGCGCCGCGCGGAGCACGGCATCGCCAAAGCCGAGCGGGCTGGGTTGGAGCGCGGTTCGGAAGGAGAGGTGCCCCAACGTCCGATAGAAACGCTGGGTCTCCCGAAGCCGGTCGGGTTGGTCGGCGTGCCGGCGCAATAAGGAGCGGTCAATCGTGAAGTAGCTCTCGACGAACGTCTGGTTCTCCGGGCGCACGACCAGGACGATGTCCCGGACGCGGGCCGCGGCGAGCGCTTCGACGACGAGATGGGTCACGGGCTTGAGGACCGGCTCGCCGTGGACGGTGGTGGGCCGGTCGAAGAGCGGCAGGAACTCCTTCCGCACTCCTCGGGCCCACGGGAGCATCCGGCTGCCGTCGCCGGCCAGCGTGACGACCCCGCGCATCGAGCTAGCCCATCACCGTCGTCGACCCCGGACCCAGGTCCGGGGTTGGTCCGCGGGCCGAGGCCGGGCGCGAGCGGCGAGCCAGCTCCGCTCGGTTATCTCCCCGACGCCAGTCGACCGTCGGCTGAACGACGTGACGGCGGGCCTCCAGCCGCCGACGGAAGCGGAGGAGGTCATGGAAGATCTCGCGGACCACCTCAGCCAGCTCGCGCGTACGACGGTAGCCGAGCGCCTTCAAGTGCTCGTGGTCGGGCTCGTAGAAATGCTCCTCCGCTTCGACGCGTGGATTCGGGGGATGCGAGATCGCCGGCGAAAGGCCGAATTCGGCGCCGATCTTCAGTACCGTCTCCGCGAGCTCGTTCACCGAGTAGGCGGCGTCGAACTGGTTGAAGACACGGTACTCGGCTTGGGTCGGAGGGTTCTCGATGGCCAGACGGAGCGATTGCATGGAGTCCTCGAGCGCGATGAATCCCCGGGTCTGCCCTCCCTTTCCGTAGACGGTCATGGGGAGGCCCAGGATCGCCTGGGCGATGAACCGGTTGAGCGCCGTACCCCATGTCTCGTCAAAGTCGAACCGGGTCAAGAGGCGGTCTTCGGTTATATCCGGGGTGCGGATGCCGTAGATCACGCCCTGCATCACGTCGGTCGCCTTGATCCCCCAAATCTTGGAGGCGAACATGACGTCGCCCGAGTCGAAGACCTTGCTCCAGTGATACCAGGAGCCGGCCTGGCGGGGGAACGGCATCGTATCCGTGTGGCCGCGGTAGTGGACCTCGAAGAATCCCTCGGGGATGGGCACTCGGGGCGTCCCGTACTCGCCCATGGTTCCCATCTTGACCAGGTGGGCCTCGGGGGCGTGGTCGCGGATGGCGTACAGGAGATGCAGGGTGCCCGTCAGGTTGTCCACCTGGGTCCGAACGGCGTGGTGGACGTCGATCATGGAGTAAGGGGCCGACCGCTGCTCCGCGAGGTGGACGACCGCGTCGGGGCGCTCACGGCCGATCACCTCCCGAACGAAATCGTACCTCCCGAGGTCTCCGCGATAGAACCGAAGCTCCTTGCCGAGGCGCTCACGAACCAAGGTCTGCCGTCGGGCGAAGGTCGGGATCGGGGTCGCCGACCAGCTCCCTACCTCGCGAACCCGCCGGCGTGTCACGAAATTGTCGATGCCGACCACATCATGGCCACGGCGGAGCAGGTGGAGCGCCAGCGGCCAGCCGGAGTAGCCGTCGATGCCCGTGATAAGGACCTTCATCGGAGCGCTGGGCGGGGGAGCAGCCCACCCGTTTTAGCCCTACGGGTCGACCGACCTGGTCCGCGGGTCGGTCGAAGAGAAACCCCATAAGCTACCCTCGCCTCCACGCCCCAGGAGGGGGCAATCCCGCCGCTACCGATGAGCGCCCGCCTCCAAGTGGTTGACACTCGCGGCGACTCCCTGCGTGGAGCGATGATGATTGTCGGTTTCCCGACCCATGGCTTGGTCGGTTCGGTAGCCGCCTCCTACCTCGTCCACACCCTCGACATGACGCCGATCGGGTACATGGTGGGGGAGGAATTCCCTCCGACGGTCGTGATGGAGGAGGGGATTGTCACGGCCCCGATCCGGTTCTATGCGAGCAAGACGGTCTGCGGGCCGGACCGCAAGTGCGACCAGCTCGTGGTGGCATTATCGGACATCCAGCCCCCGCTCAACCTCCTCAGCGAGCTCGGCCGCGCGCTCCTCGACTGGGCGGAGGGGAAGGGGATCCAGCTGATCGTGGCGATCGAGGGGCAACCGATCGAAAAGGAGACCAAGGGGGACGCGCGGATCGTCGCAGTGGCCAATCGGGCCGCCGCCTCTCTCATCGATCGATACTCGCTCGCCGCCGCGAGTGGGGTCGTCACCGGATTCGCCGGAGGGCTCCTGCTCCCCGCCATCGCGCGATCGATCCCCGTGCTCTGCCTCATCGCCCAGGCCCACAAGGACTACCCGGACGCCCGGGCGGCGGCCAAAGTGATCGAAACGATCAACCCGCTCGTGCCGCTCCTCGTGTTGAACACGCGACCGCTGAGAGAAAAGGCCCGCCAGATCGAGGCCGAGGTCCGACAGAACCTCGAACAGCAACAGAAATCGATCGTGAGCATGCGACCGACCGAGTCGGACGGGCCGGGTGAGATGTATCGCTGAGCCGGCCCCCTCCCCCACCATCGGCGAGGACGAACCGGGCGAGCCCTGGGTCACTCTGCGAGGGTTTCAGTCAGACGACCTGGGGACGATCATGCCGATCGTGGCCGAAGCGCTTCACGAGCACTACGACCCCATGCTCTACTCCTCGCTCAGCGCGGCCTGGCCCGAGGGGTTCATCGTGGCGACCGAACCGAGCGACCGCCCGGTCGGGTTTCTGCTGGGGGTCCAGCAGGTCCCGACCGAGGGCCGCGTCCTCATGTTCGCGATCGACCGAGCCTGGCGGCGGCGCGGGATCGGCCAACGGCTGATGGTCACGTTCCTCCAGCGATGCCGCCGCCGCGGCCTTACGCGAGCCACGCTCGAGGTGCGCGTGTCGAACGCGACCGCGATTCGGCTCTATGCCCGGTTCCGATTCAGCGTCGTCGATCTCCTTCGAGCGTACTACTCCGACGGGGAGAACGGCTACCAGATGGCACGGGAGCTCAGGCCGAACGACGACGACGCCCCCCCCGGCCGCCAGCGATAAAACCCCCCACCTATCCCGGGGGAACTATGCCGGTCCGTTCGTACACTGCTGCCGACCTCATGACAGCGCAACCTATCACCATCCCGCCGGACGCTCCGATCAGCGAGGCGCTCGGCCTCATGCGCTTGCACGGGATCCACGAGCTACCCGTTTTGAACGGTCGACGGCTCGTCGGGCTTCTCACCTTCGAGTCGATCGCCCGCCGGGTGACTCTCCCGCTTTCGACGAAGGCGGAACACCTTTTGCTCCTTCCTCCCCTCATCCGGCCCACGGCCCCGTTCTCGGAGATCGCCGAGCAACTGCTCGCGGCCGGTCTTCGCGGAGCGCCCGTCGTCGGAAGCCGGGGCGAGCTCCTCGGCGTCGTCAGCCGCACCGACCTCGTGCGCGTGCTGCCGGAGATACTGAGCGGCTGTAGCCAACCGGTCGAGTCGATCGCCCGGTCGGTCGGGATGACGATCCGCGACTCTGACCGGGTCCGGGCCCTGCTCGCTCGGGTCCGGCAGCTGGAGGACCACCCTCTACCCGTGGTCGACCGCCGCGGAGTCCTGGTCGGTGCGGTCGGGGTCGTCGACCTCGGCCGCGTCCTCGGACGCTCCTACAAGGTGGGCAAGCGCGACCGACCCCGCAGTACTGCGGTCGGAGACGTAGAGGTACGCACTCTGATGCGCTCGCCCGCGGTGACCGTCAGCGAAGGGACCTCGATCGTGGACGCCGCGGCCCTCATGACGCGTGAAAAGGTCTCGAGCGTCTTCGTGACCGGGGCCTCCGGGGAGCCGCTCTCGATCGTGACCCAGAGCGACCTCCTCGGACTCACGGTCGCGGGACGAGGTCCGGGCGGGCGCTCGCTGGGGGACGTCTACGTCGAGATCACCGGGCTTCGCGGCGCGAGCGACCCGTCCATCCTTACGGAGATCGACCACGCCGTCGCGAAGGGCCTTCACCGGATCTCGCGCTACGCCCAGCCCCTCCTGTTGAACCTCCACTTCGCCCCGCACGCGACGCACCGCGGCGGGGACGTCTCCATTGAGGCGCGGCTGCACACCAACCATGGGATCTTCTACGCCTCCAACAGCGGCTGGAACTTCCTCATCGGGACCACCGACCTGATGGACGAGCTCGCCGCCCAGGCGCGCCGACGGCACGAGTCGGCCCGCCGCCCCCGACGGGGCGCGGGTCGCCGCTCGAAGAGCGGGGCGGCCGACGAGATTCCTGCCGACCCCGACCTCGAAGACCGAATTCGTCAGGCGACCAGTGCAGACGAGGGCTAACGGCCCGCCCCGACGACGATGATCGGCAATCCGCGCGACCCGCGCCAGATCCAACGGATGATGCGCCAGCTCGGAATGACGACCGAGGCGCTCGAGGGCGTCGAGGAGGTCATCATCCGCACGGCCGACCAAGAGCACGTCCTTGCCCATCCTGAGGTCACGATCCTCACAGTGCAGGGGGTCCGTACCTACCAGGTCGCCGGCACGTCGAAGGTTCGGCCGCGCACCTCCTCCGCCCCGAGCGAGGCCTCGGGCGCCAGTCCCGTGGCCGCCTCGATCGGGCCACCGGAGGAGGACATTCAACTCGTGATGGAGCAGGCGCACGTGAGCCGCGAGGAGGCGAAAGAGGCGTTGTTCGTGTCCCACGGCGCTCCGGCCGAGGCTATCCTGAACCTCCTCGCCCGTCGAGGCAAAGGGTGACGGACGGGCGCCCCACCATCGACCGGGAGGTCGTCGAAGGCTACCTCTACTCGGCCCACCCGTTCCGATTGCTCCTCTTTCGCCGGCCGCCGCAACGCGGTCGGATCTGGGTCCCCGTCAGCGGCAAGGTGGAACCCGACGACCCCAGCTTCGAGGCGGCCCTCCGCCGCGAGTTGACGGAGGAGACAGGGCTAGAGCACCCGCGACGTGTCATCCCCCTCGATTGGGAGGTCGTGTTCGACGCGCCCGAGGGGAAGGAGACGTGGCGGTTGCATGCGTTCGGAGTCGAGGTCGATGCGGGCTGGACCCCGACCCTGAGCGCGGAGCACGAAGCGTTCGAGTGGGTCACCGCGTCCGAGGCGATCGGCCGCTTGCACTATGGAGACAACCGGGAAGCAGTCAGCCGGCTCGTCGAACGACTCAACCCCGCGGGCCGCGCGGACGCAGGCGCGCCGGCTGGAGTCTTCCCGACGCTCGGTCCCGCGCTCTTCGACGCGGTACGCCACTCCTCTCCGCGTCGCATCGTGCTCCAGGTCCCGGCCGGACTCGTGCGGAACGCCCACGACATGGCCGAGCGGGTTCGCGAAGCGACGGGGACCCCCGTGGTCCTCGCGGGACGCGCCTGCTTCGGTGCGTGCGACGGGCCGACACCGGAGGAGGGGGCCCATGCCGACGTGGCGATCGTCCTTGGGCACGCCCCCATCCCGAACATGATCCTCCCCATGCGCACCTTCTTCGTAGAGATGCGCGAGCCCGGCGGCTCTCCCGTAGAGCTTGCCCGTCTCGTCCGCGCCCAGGGTCTCCCCACCCGCCTCGGACTGGTAGCGTCGATCCAACACCTTGACCTGGTGAGCCCCCTCGCGGCGGCCCTGACGGAGGACGGGTTCTCGGTCCGGGTGGGCCGGGGCGACCGGCGCCTCGCGTATGCCGCCCAAGCTCTCGGGTGCAACTACACCGGAGCCGAGGCGGTCGCCGCCGAGGTCGATGCCTTCCTGTTCCTCGGGACCGGCCAGTTCCACCCGATCGGGCTTGCGCTCGCCGTCGATCGGCCGGTCTACGCGATGGACCCACTCCAAGGTACTCTGGAGACTCCGATCGACCGCGGACCCATCGTTCGCCGTCGGCAGTTGCTGATCGCGTCGGTGCGCGATGCGCGACGGTGGGGGATCTTGGTATCGAGCTTCGCCGGCCAGAACCGCACCGCCACCGCGCTCGCGCTTCAGGCGCGCGCACGTGCGCGGGGCCGGCAAGCCGAGATACTCTCGTTCACCCGTCTCGACCCGCGCGACCTCGAAGGAAGGGACCTCGAGGCGTACGTCAACACCGCCTGCCCGCGGATCGCCATCGATGATAGCTCTCTCTACCCCCGGCCCGTCCTGACACCACCGGAGTTCCTGATGGCCCTCGGAGAGCTCCCGCTGGAGCCCTACCGTTTCGATACGTATCACTAGCCACCGGAGCAAAGGGACAAGCCCTCCCCGGCCCTTCGAGGGCCATGCGCTGGACGGGTTGGGTCCCGGCCGCCCTGTTCGCGCTCGGGATCCTCCTCGTAACCGACGTCGTCTTGCACGGGCGGGCTCCCGGGACCTGGAGTGTGGTCCTTCCCGGTGGGGCCGGATCCTCTCTCGAATTCGGCCTGGGCGCCGCCGCGCTTATCGCCGGGTTCCTGACGGTCCCCCTTCTTTGGGCGGGAGCGTTCCGTGCACCCGCCGAGGAAGCGCTGCTGGACACGGAGCCGTCCTCCAGTGCTACCGGGGATGGGTCCAGCGTCGCGGTCGTCGTGATCGGACCGCTTCCGGTGTTTGTCGGGGCGTGGAGCACGGCCACGACATACCATCGGCGGTTCGCGCTGGTGTCGGTAAGCTTGCTGGCGCTTCTCCTCGTCCTCGCGGTCTTGTGGTATTGAGCCAGGTCAGCGTGGAGCGCGCGCGGCCGCAAGGAACGCTACGTGGAGCCTAGGGTCGCCTGCGAGTTCCGGGTGGAACGTGAGCCCCCATAGACGTCCGGCGCGAACCCCCACGACCTCTCTCCCATGCCAGGCGATCGGCGTAGCGCCAGGGCCGACCACCACGATCCGGGGAGAGCGAATGAAGACTCCGGGATACGGGTCTCCCCGGATCCCTTCGACGGTCAACGGAGCCTCGAAGGACTCGCGCTGACGGCCGTAATCGTTCCGACGTACCCGTACGTCGATCGCCCCGAGGGGCCGAGGGTCGCGGCCACCTGGGCTCGGCTCGATCTCGCGGGCGAGCAGGACGAATCCGGCACACGTCGCCAAGATGGCGAGCCCGCGACCGATCTCGCCTCGAAGCGGCTCCCGTAGCCCGGTGTCATCCAGGAGCCGGCCGATCGTGGTCGACTCCCCGCCGGGAAGCAGGAGGGCATCGAGCCCCGCTAGGTCGGCCGGAACGCGCACGGTCCGCACGCGCTCATGGCCGAGGAGGGGCTCTACGGCCCGAACATGTTCCGGAACATCGCCCTGGAGCGAAAGGACCCCGACCTTCATCCCGGGGACACCCGTCGCAGCTCGTCCAGGACCGCCTTCGCCCGGTCGAACCGGATCGCGTGTTCCTGGATGAGGCGCTCGACGACGCGGTCGACCTCCTCCGGCTTCGCGCCGGCGCTCACGGCGAGGTTACGGGCATGGAGCTCCATGTGACCGCGTTGGATCCCCTCGGTCGCGAGCGCTCTCAGGGCACCAAAGTTCTGCGCGAGACCGACGGCTGCGATGACCTCCCCGAGCTCGCGGGCGCTCTTCACCCCGAGGAGGCGGACGTTCGCCTTCGCCGTGGGATGGACGGCGGTCGCCCCTCCCACCAGGCCGAGCGGCATCGGGAGCTCGATCGTCCCGACCAGGTCGCCCTGGGCGTTCTTCTCGTACGTGGTCAGCGGTCGAATCACGTGTCCGGGCTTCGCGGACCACGCGGCGTAGCTGTGGGCTCCGCTCTCGATCGCGCGGAAGTCGTTACCGGTCGCGATCACCACGGCGGAGACGCCGTTCATGATCCCCTTGTTGTGGGTCGCACATCGGAACGGGTCCGCGACGGCGAACGCGTACGCCTCCAGGATCGCATCGACGACCTCGGGGCCGGTGGCGTGCTCTGTCGCCAAGGCCGAGGCCAGGAACGTCGCTCGCGCGCGGGCGAGGCGATGGACCGCGAGGTTCGAGATGATCCGAAGTCGGAAGCGCCCTCCGGCGACGCGCGCGAGCTCTGGGCCTAGAGCCTCGCACATGGTGTTGACAGCGTTCATCCCGCCCGCATCGCGGGCGTCGACCAATAGGTGCACCACGACCATCGGTCCGCGCGGGCTCTCGAGGATCCGGACCTCGAGGTCTCTCGCTCCTCCCCCGAACTTGACCAGCACCGGGTCGAGCGCGTTCGCCGCCGCGAGCAGCCGCTCGCGCTCGTGGAGGATCCGCATCCTCGCAGCCGCGGGGTCCGCGACGTCCAGAAGTTGGATCTGCCCGATCATGACCGGGTCGGTAGAGCTGGTGTGGAACCCGCCGGCGATGCGGGCGACCTTCGCCGAGTTGGACGCCGCGGCGACGACGCTGGGCTCCTCGAGCGCCATGGGCACGAGATAGTCGCGGCCGTTCACGCGGAAGTGGGTCGCGACGCCGAGAGGGAGCGGGAAGACCCCGATGACGTTCTCGATCATCCGGTCGATGGTCTTCGGGTCGATCCCGGGGGGAAGTCATAGGCCGCGAGCTCTTGGTCCGTCAGACCGGCCCATTCCTGGACGGCCGCCCGCCGCTCCGCGATCGACCGTCGGTAGAATCCCGATATCTCCGAGCTCTTTTCGGTCATGGTTCCTCTCCTGGGGTGGGCGGCTCGGCGCTCGAGGGCGAATTCTCCTCGGCCGAGGGAGGGGCCACGCGCGCGACCACGACCTTCGCAGGTCGAAGCAGGCCTCCTCGAAATCGGTACCCCTGCTGGACAATCTCCGCGACGACGCCGTCGGGACACTCGTCCGTCGCGCGACTCTCGGCGACCGCCTCCTGCTCGTCCGGGGCGAACGGTTGCCCGACTCGAGCGACCGCCTCGACACCTTCGTCTTGGAGGAGTCGGCGCCATTCCACCTCCAATAGGTCGAGGCCTCGCCGCAAGCCGCCTACGTCGTCTCCGGCCTTTGCCGCGGTGTCCCGGGCACGCCCGAACGCCTCGTAGATCGGGAGGAGGCCCCGCAACAGCGTGCCCCGGATGCGCGCCTGGGCGCTCTCCCGCTCCCGCTCGGTCCGTTTGCGGTAGTTATCGAAGTCCGCGAGGAGATACTTGTAGCGCGTCGCCCAGTCCTCGCCCCCTTCCGATGCCGAGGCCCGGGTAGGCTTCGCCTCCTCCGCGGCGGCACGTGGGGTCGGGTCGGCTGGATCGCCCATCAGACAGGCGACGGGGGTCGGTTATTAGGGGTTTCCAGCCGTCGGCCGGCCCATCGTCAATTGACGAAGCTGACTTCGCACCGCAGGGCTGTTCGTGGGGCATTCCGGCGCTCGCGGGAGGCCTGGCGAGGGAGCGAGTTGAGGTCGAGAAAACGAGGCTTGTTTCCGCCGTGGAAGAAGGGTTATATCACATGCCCGGCTCGTCAATCCGCCGGGGGGTTTCCGGCGGTATTTCGATGGGTGCGGAGTCCGCTTCGGTCGGGGCATACGACGCGAGTTCGATCCAGGTTCTGGAGGGCCTGAGCGCGGTCCGAAAGCGCCCCGGAATGTATGTCGGGTCGACCGACCAGCGCGGCCTTCACCACCTGATCTACGAGGTCGTCGACAACTCGATCGATGAGGTCCTCGCCGGAGCCTGCACGCAGATCGACGTTCGGCTCGGCACCGACGGCTCGTGCACGGTGCGTGACGATGGGCGGGGGATCCCCGTGGAGATCCATCCGAAGTACGACCGCCCCGCGCTCGAGATCGTCATGACGGTCCTTCACGCGGGCTCAAAATTCGACAAGGGGACCTACAAGGTCTCGGGGGGTCTACACGGGGTGGGGGTCCACGTCGTCAACGCCCTCTCGGTCTGGCTCGAGGTCCGTGTGCGCCGCAACGCCCAAGAGTACTTCCAGCGCTATGAGCGCGGGGCACCGGTCGCGCCGGTAAAGGTCGTGGGCCCGGCCGAGGGCACGGGCACGGAGATACGCTTCCTTCCCGATCCCCAGATCTTCGAGACGACCTCGTTCGACAAGGCCATCGTCGAACGTCGTCTCAAGGAACTGTCGTTCCTCAACCCCCAGGTCACGATCCACTTCGAGGACGAGCGGGACCAGACGAAGGAGACGTTCCACCACGCCGGCGGCCTCGCGGAGTTCGTCCAGGACCTCAACGTCGCGACGAACGTGCTGTTCAGCCCCCCCATCACGTTGCACGCCAAGCGGGACACGACCGACGTCGAGCTCGCGCTCCAGTACAACGATGGCTACAACGAAACGACGCTGGCCTTCGTCAACAATATTCACACGGTCGACGGCGGCACGCACGTCATCGGATTGCGCGCGGCGCTTACGCGCACGCTCAACGACTACGCCCGCCAGCACGGTCTCATCAAGGCGGACAAGGAGAGCCTAACGGGCGACGACGTCCGCGAGGGACTGAGCTGCGTCCTCAGCGTCAAGGTCTTAGAACCTCAGTTCGAGGGCCAAACGAAGGCCCGCCTTGGGAATTCCGAGGTAAAGGGCCAGGTCGAGAGCGCGGTTCACGACAAGCTGGCGGCCTACCTCGAGGAGCATCCGTCGGTCGCACAATCGCTCCTCGTCAAGGCGATCCAGGCCGCCCAGGCGCGCGAGGCCGCGCGCAAAGCGCGCGAGCTCACACGACGCAAAGGGCTTCTCGAAGGAGGTGGCCTCCCCGGAAAGCTCGCCGACTGTCATTCGCGCGACCCGGCCGAGTCGGAGCTGTTCATCGTGGAGGGCGACAGCGCCGGGGGGACGGCCAAGCAGGGACGGGACCGCGAGTTCCAGGCGATCCTCCCCTTGCGGGGCAAGATCCTCAACGTCGAAAAGGCCCGCCTCGACAAGATGCTGCAGAACGAAGGGATCCGTAACCTCCTCACCGCGATCGGGAGCGGGATCGGGGACGAGGAGGACCTCACCAAGCTCCGCTACCACAAGATCATCCTGATGACGGACGCGGACGTGGACGGGGCGCACATCCGCACGCTGCTGCTCACGCTCTTCTACCGCAAGATGCCCGGGCTCATCACCGAGAACCACGTCTACATCGCCCAGGCACCCCTGTATCGGCTGCAGAAGGGAGCCAAAGTGCTCTGGGCCTACTCGGACGAGGAGCGAGACCGTTGCGTTCAGGAGATGGGCGGCTCGAAGGGGGTCACCATCCAGCGTTACAAGGGACTCGGCGAGATGAACGCCGATCAGCTGAGGGACACGACGATGAAGCGGGGCGCTCGGACGCTCCTTCAGGTCACGATCGAGGACGCCACGCGGGCCAACGAGCTCTGCAGCATCCTGATGGGCGAGGAGGTCGAGCCTCGCCGGGCCTACATCCAGGAGCACGCGGTCGAGGTCACGAACCTCGACATCTAGGAGGAAGGGGTCGGTGGCCACGGTGACGACGGTCGCCGAGGCCCTCCACGCGCTCGGGGTGACCGGCTCGGAGCCCCCCTCCCGGCCGGTCGCACTGCGCGGACCCTCTGCGACGTTCGTGCCGATTGCGATCGTCAACGCGGACCTACGGGTGGAATGGAAGGGAGTCTGGGTCGAGGACGGTCAACCCCCTCGATTCCTCGGGACCCCGAGCCCCATTGGCCTCGTCACGCAGCGCTCGAAGCTGGCCGGGTCGACCGCGAGCCTCGTCGACCTTCTCGAGGCTTCCATCACGAGCCTCATCGAGCGGGCTGAAGAGGTCGACCAGGCGCTGCAGCGTCTCGAGGGTCTCCCTTCCCCGGAGGCGGACCACGACCCTTCGGTCCCCCACCTGCCGACCGACGAGCTGAAGGCGGCGAGCCAGGCCCTGCTCACGACCCGCCGCCACGCCGGCCGCCTCGTCTCGATCATGGCCGAGCTGGGCGGGCCTCTCGGAGCGAGCTTCCCGGAGCTGGGCCGGATCTTCCCCGTAGTCGAGAGCCAGGTGAACCGGCTCGAGACCTTTGTTCTCATGCTGCAGGGATCCTTCCGCGACATCCTCCTGACGCGCAGCGCGGAGGAGAGCAACCGGATCAGCGAGGTCGCGAACCAGCTCGGTGCGACATCGAACCGGATCAGCGCCTTCGCCAACACCTCCAACATCCGGATGCTCGGGATCGCCTACCTCGCCCTCGTCGTCGCCCTGATCGGAGCCTCGCTCCTCATCCCCGAAACGGCCGCGACCATCCTCAGCATGCCGAGCGCGACGTGGGTCCCGGGGACGTGGGTCACGCTCATCTTGGTCGTGACGACCGCCGTCCCTCTCGGCATCGTCTTCACTCGGCCATGGGTGCTCGCGATCTTGAAGGGCCTCGGGTCGATCGAGGCGCGTAGCGGTGAGGGGATCCGCGACCTGCCCGAGACCGACCCGACCGGCACGCCCCGCCTCGCGATGCCCGCGGGCCCGAAGGAGCGCTAACGTCGATGCCGAACCTCCCCGGAGAGCCCCTCGTCTTCTCGGACGCACTGGTCGTGAGCCAGGACCCCGAGCGGCGCGTTTTCCGTGGCGATGTGAGGGTCGAGAACGGCCGCTTCACCCATGTCGGACCCGACGCCCCTCGCGCCGGAGCGACCCGTATCGACGCGCATCGCTACGCGCTCGTCCCCGGCCTCATCAACGCGCACACGCACGTCGCGATGTCCCCGTTGCGCGCCATCGCGGACGACCGTGACCTGGCGGGCTTTCTCGAGATCCTCTTTCGGGTCGATTCCGCGCGGACCGAGGCGGACGTCGAGGCGGGCGCGGCCGCCGGCATCGCCGAGATGTTGCTCAGCGGGACCACGAGCTTCCTCGACCTGTACTACGCCGAGGATGCGATCGCGCGTGCCGTGAAGCGCTGGGGGATCCGCGGGTTCCTGGGGTGGGCGGTCCTCGACCCCGAGCTGACGACGCAGAAGGGGCTCCCCATCGACAACGCGCGCCACTTCATCGAGCGCTGGCGTCAGGAGTCGCGCATCACCCCACTGGTCGCCCCTCAGGGGGTCTACGTGTGTGGGAAGGAGACCTGGCTCGCCGCGCGCGCCCTCAGCGAGGAGTTCGGAAGCCTCATCCATTACCACCTGGCCGAGACGCGACGAGAGGTCCACGAGCACGAAGCGAAGACGGGCCGACGCCCGACGGTCTGGCTGGACGAGATCGGCTTCCTCGGCCCCCGGCAGATCGCCGCGCACGGCGTCTGGCTGACGGGCGACGAGATCGGCCGTCTCGCGCGGAACGCGGTCGGGGTCGCCCACTGCCCGAGCTCGAACCTGAAGCTCGCCTCGGGAGGCTGCGCTCCGGTGGTCGAGCTCGCCGAGGCGGGTGTATTGGTCGGCCTCGGGACGGACTCGGTGGCGAGCAACAATTCCCTTTCGATGCTGCGGGAGATGCACATCGCCGGCCTACTCCAGAAGAATCAGCGCTGGGACGCGCGCGTGCTGCCCGCGCAACAGCTCCTCGACATGGCGACGATCCACGGGGCGCGCCTCCTCGGCCGCGGGGCCGACCTGGGGTCGATCGAGGTCGGGAAGCGGGCTGATTTTTCGCTCGTGGCCCTCGACCATCCCACGCTCAGCCCACCGAGGCCGGAAGCGATCGTTTCGCACCTCGCCTTCTCGGCGTGGGAGGAGGCGATCACCTCGGTGTACGTGGACGGGGAATGCGTGCTCAGCCACCGTCAGTTGACCCGCGGCTCGTGGAAGGAGATCCGTGAAGCGGCGGACCGGGCCGCGGAGACGCTCTGGGCCGACCGCGGGACGGGTTGAGCGTCCGCTCCTCCGGTCTCAAGGAAGTGCGCGATCGCGCGCGCGAGCTCGTCGCGGAGCACTTCCGGCTCGTGCGCGAAGCCGAGATCCTCGGTCCCGATCAGGCGGTCGAACACCGACCGCTCCTCGGCATCGAAGATGGCACGGTGCGCCGAGCGGTCGACCTGCCGCGGTAATGTCCCGTGATGGAGGAGCGCGCTGCGCGTGAGATGTTGGGCGGCCCCGCCCAGGATCCCCCGTTCGGTCGTGAGCACTCGACCGCGCCCTCCGAGGAGGCAACAGCTCCGCGAGCGACCGAGCGAGGGGGCCCAGGCGGCGTCCACCCCGTGGTGAGCGAGGAAGGAGACCAGCGGCGTCCCGAGTTGCGCGTAGGCCGCCGTAAGGCCGGGTCCGATCCGCGGGTCCCCCCCAGGAAGCACGATCGCCCACGTAACGTCCCCCACGTCCAGGAGGACCCCGGTCCCTCCCGTCGAGCGGCGCACGACGCTCAGGCCACGCCCTTTCGCTCGTTGAACGAAGTCCGCGTCGGGATCGACCCCGACACCGATGGAGAGCGCCGGCCGGTCAAGGACGGCGACGCGATGCGCTATACCCCCGAAGCGGAGCAGTTCTTCGTCCTTCTCCGCGTTCTCGAGGGGCGTTCGCCGGACCGCGTCGGCGCCGGCTCCGCTACCGCCCGACCCGGTCACGACCGCTCGATGGCGAGGCCGCTTTAACGATATCAACGGTTACGGCCTCCCCCTAGGGGATGGCCGAACTCGCGAGCTTCCTCCTGCATCCGGGAGACCACGCCCCTCCTTTCGAATTGCGCGCCACCGACGGAAAGGTCTACCGGCTCGGCGATTTCGCCTCTCACCGGCTCCTCGCCGTCGTCTTCTGGTGTAACCACTGCCCGTACGTGCAGGCGTGGGATGGACGGATGGTCGAGATCGGACAGCGCTACGGCCAACGCGGAGTCGCGGTCGTGCTGATCAACTCGAACGACACTGTAGCCTATCCCCAGGACCGATTCGAGGCGATGGTCGAGCGCGCCCGCGACCACCACTACCCGTTCCCGTACCTCTTCGACGAAAGCCAATCGGTCGCGAAGGCTTACGGAGCGCTCGTCACGCCTCACCCCATGCTCTTCGGGGCGGACCGCCGACTGCTGTTCCAAGGGGTGATCGACGACAACCACGAACGCCGTGAGCGCGTAGAGCACCACTACCTCGAGGCGGCGATCGAGTCGGCGCTCTCGGGACGGCCGATCGCGGAAGCGGAGCTACCGGTCCGGGGCTGCTCGGTCAAGTGGAAAGCGTGAGCGCCGACGCCCCGCGCGGCGCGGTGGACTCTGCCCGATCGCGAGAGCACGGGCCTCGAACTGCTCGCTGAGCCGCTCGTCCAGCGGAGCGTGGGCCTGGTCGAGTCGGGCTGCGATCGCCGCCTTCCCCGCAAGGGCGCGGGAGAGTCGGCCGCGGGCCGTTCGGTTCGCGGACTGGATCTTGGGGTGCAGGAAGAGGAGACCGTGGCGGGGGGGCGGGGCCCGTCCCCGCAGATGCTCAAAAAAGGCGCGTTCGGCCCCGAGGACTTGGATCGTGCTTGCGGGAAGTCGGCTCAACCGCTCGAGGCCCCCCGCCTGGGCGACGAGCCGGGCGGCCAGGTCAGGCCCGAGCAGCTTCGTGAGGTTCGGCGTGCGCGCCGCCCCGCCGCTTTCAATGGCCTTCTCGAGCTGAGTCCGGGTATCGCTGAGGGTGCGGTAGGCACGGGCCACCGCACGGCGGGCCTCCTCGAGCGCCGGCTCCGGCTGGTCGAGATCCGCGTCTTGCGCCGGCCCGTCCAGGAGATGGGCCGCCGCACGCCGAGCGTCCCCCGGGTCGAGGTCGGGGGCATCACGCGCCGCCCAGCTCCCCAATCGTTCGCCGAGAAGATTTTGGGCTCGCTCGATGTCGCTCAGCGCCCGGACGGCCTCGGTAAGATGGATCGAGGGATCCCAGCTTGCCTTCAACGCCCGCTCGGCCTCGAGGAGCATGGCCTCACGGAAGGCGGCCGGATCCCCCGAGAACTCTCCCGGGTCGACGCGGCCGTACGCCTTCGGGTCCCAGCGTAGGCCATGCCCCGCCAGGCGGCGATCCCCCGTACGAAGAGTGGCTCCCGGATGAGCCTCAATGAGCCGGATCTCTTCGGCGGTCAAGTGGCCTCCGCGTCGCTGGGCGATGCGCTCCGCCAGGCGGGCCGGTGCGGTCGGGCTCGGGTATCGCTCTCGGACGGTCGACCCCTCGACTACGTAAGCGCCGAACCACGTGCTGACGGCCTCCGGTGTTGCCATAGCTCACTCCATCCGCAGGCCCCCGTTCACGTGGAGTGTCGTGCCCGTGATGTACCGCGCCTTGGAGGATAGAAGGTAAACGATGGCGTCCGCGACCTCATCGGCCGTCCCTACCCGTCCAAGCGGGATCGTCCGTTCTCGCTCAGCGCGCAGCCCGGGGGTGTCGCCGGCCAGGATCGCTGTGTCGATCGATCCGGGGGCGACCACGTTGACGCTGATGTGCGGGGCGAGCTCACGCGCGAGAGAGCGGGCGAGCCCGAGCAGCGCGGCCTTGGCCGCGGCATAGTGTGCCCCGTGCTTCGAGCCATCGAACGCGAGGATGCTCGAGACGAACACGACCCGAGGGCTCGGGGCCTCGCGAAGGAGGGGGAGCAGGCGACGCGTTAGTTCCGCTGGGCCGAAGAGGTTGGTTCGAAAGCAGTCCTCGAACTCTTCCCACGTCAGCTCCTCGAACGGGCGCCGGGGATAGCTACCTGCGTTGAGCACGAGTCCGTCGACCGACGGCCAGCGACGCGCGAGTAGCTCCGCGAAGTGGGCCACCGCGTCCGGTCGCGACAGGTCCGCCTCGACCGCGAACGCCTCGGCCTTCGATGCGGTGAGCTCCGCCACGACCGCGGCCGCCTCTTCGCGATGCTGGTGGAAGCTGAGCGCTACCTCCGCTCCCTCGTGGCCGAGCTTGAGCGCGGTGGCCCGTCCGATCCCTCGGGAGGCTCCGGTGACCACGACCCGCATCGCCCCGGGCAGCGACCGGGCGAGGTTAGGATTGCGGGGGGTCTGCCGCCGGGTTAAGAGGCTGCTCCGACTTCGGCGACCGTGCAGGCCCCGTCAGCCGGAGGAGCGCCCGTTCGCTACGAACGGCGCGGCCCCGTCGCTCTGCTCACGCTGGACTCCCCTCCGGTTAATGTGCTGAGCGTGGCGGTCCTTTCCTCGCTGAGCGCTCGGCTTAGGCAAGCCGAGGCGGACCCCGAGGTCCGTGCCGTGGTGCTGGCCAGTGCCTCCGAACGTGCCTTCGCCGCCGGAGCGAACATCCGAGAGATGGTACCGATGGGCCCCGCCGGAGCGAAGGTGCATGGGGCGCGAGGCCAAGGAGTCACTCGCCAGATCGAACGGTCGCCGCTCCCGGTGATCGCCGCCGTGAACGGGGTCTGTCTGGGCGGAGGCTGCGAGATCATCCTCGCTTGCGACTTCGTGATCGCGAGCGAAGAGGCATCGTTCGGACAGCCCGAGATCATCCTTGGGATCATGCCCGGCTGGGGCGGGACGCAACGGCTTCCTCACCGGGTCGGGGCCGCGAACGCTCGGCGCTGGATCCTGACCGGAAAGCCCGTCCCGGCACAGCAGGCCGCAGAACAAGGACTGGTCGACCGGGTCGTGCCGCGCTCGGAACTCGTTCCGGCAGCTCTCGCGCTGGGGGAGGAGCTCGCGAGTCGCTCTCCGCTCGCGCTCGCCGCAGCGAAGTACGCTCTCCACCACGCGATCTCCGCTCAGGTCGATGAAGGGCTCCGCTACGAGCTACGACTCTGGGCCCGACTCTTCGGGACGGAGGGCCAACGCGAAGGGATGCAGGCCTTCCTTGACAAACGGCCCTACGCGGCCGGCTCGAGACACGACTGGGACACTGTATCGAAGGGGTTTCCGTGGTCCCGGGGCTCCTCCCAGGCTCATCCTCGGGCGCGCCGGCGGAGCGGAAAGCGGAAAAACTGACACCGCTCGCCTACCAGCGTTGCCGCGGTGGCTCAGCTGGCAGAGCGGCTCCTTGGTAAGGAGCAGGTCGAGGGTTCAAATCCCTCCCGCGGCTCTCCCTTGATATTCATGTTCGCGCGGCCTTCTCTCGGAGCGATAGCGAGGAAGAGGGACGTCCGCTCCTACGCCTTGTTGGGTGGTGATGCCTCGGGTGATACTGCCGAAGGCGTCAACGGCAGTGAGACCGTGGACCTCCTATCGGGTTGTCCTTCATAGCGGCCCCGGCCCGATAGCGAAGCGCGAGCGTCCGCGGCTACCAGACCCCGTGAGAAAGGGGCCGCCCCATGGGGGCGATGGCCCTCGCCGCTCGGCTGGGCGACCGCGGTGTGGAACGGCTCCCGGCGATTGGAGCCGACCGTTCGATGGGCGAGCTGGTGTTCTCAGGTTCTCATGATCCGGCGGCCTGCGGGCCGGTTCTTAACCATGCCCTTTCCGCCCTTGCCCTTGGCAGCCCGTCGCTTCGCCGCTGTCATTCTCCCGCCTCGGCTCTTCTTGGCCATGGACTCTGGATGGCTTTGATGTATTTTGTCCTACCGCTCGTCGCTCACCGCGAACGGACAGGGGGTCGGTCGCTTACGGCTCTGCTTCTATCTTCTTGATCTTACGATCCGCGGCGTCCAAGACGCCATCGTCCTTCGCTGCTTTGACCGCATCAGAGAATCGGCCGGTCTCGCTTGCTGTGTTGTCCGCATCTTCCCAGCGAACAGCGGCCTCCGCCCTCTCTTGGTTCGCCACCTCGAGACGTTTTGCTTTCCCGGTCACAGCTCAACCTCGATTCTGTGACGCACGATAAGCTCGATTGTCCGTTCTGAACCGGCGCCGACTCCTTCCACATTAGTGTCCTCGGGCGCCGCGATGGTCGAAAATTACGCTCCGAGCCCGACCGATCGTTGACGACCCCGCCGGTCGAGGGGGGAATGCGCCCCGCGGATGGGGAACACCGCGATCGATCACAAGAAGGATCGGCCAAGGTACCGGCAGCGGCTTGGAACGAATAATCTCCCATCGAAGCGATTCGGGCCCTCCCTGCACGACGACCGGCTCGGCACTTTCTTGACCAGCGACCTCCAACCGCGCTGCGTCCCGATGGTGTTTCTCCGGATCGGGAGAGCAAGGACACCGCTTCCGGGCAGGGTTCAGGGGAGGACGTCACACTCTAGCCCACGCGCTCAAATCGGGTTGAGGAAGGGGTTAACCGTGAGTGGCCGGTTCATGCCTTGGGATCTACTATGCTCGGATGGATTATCCTCCTCGCGGTTGTCGTCATAGTGCTCGTCTACGTAGGCGTACTGGTTATCCACATCTGATTGTCGGACCGAGAACGTCAGGAAGGTCAGGGCGACCTCCTGCGGGACGACGCAGCACCCCCCGTCCTCTGCGCGTCGCTTCTTTCGTGAGAGCGAGGGCTCGTCTCCCTATGCTCGTTTGGAGCATCGACCCACTCCGGCGCTGGCCCCAGGATTCCGTCCCATGGCCGATCGGTAGGATGCGCTCATCGACACGGTGACTCCGTCCACTGATGGAACGTTCGTTGCAGTCGTCACCACGCCGCTCGTACTGCTCTGGGCTTTGAACGTTAGACGCGTCCGCCTCGGGGACTTCCTACCTTCGAGGAACGGGACACCCGTGGGGCCGCTCGACTTCGGCGCGGTGAACTTCACTCAGACTCGTCGCGGCATCTTCTTCCCTTCGAGAGTGGAAACCGTCTCTCGGCCTTCTGCGGTTATCGAGTCTGTCAATCCCGGGAACTCCAATGTGCCGTCGCTCAATCCGAATCAAGCGAAGCATCATCCTCCGGGGAACGGTTCGCTCTACCATAACCGTCCACACGATCAGTCTCGCGGGCGCCGTGTTAATCATTCTTCTTGGAATCGTGCTGCTGTTCCTGGTCGGTCCGATAGGATTGTTAATCCTGATCTTGGCGGGGATCCTCCTGTGGTACGCGCTAGGACCCGGCAACCGAATCGTCGTCGGCAATTGACGACCCCCTCGTGAAACAGAGGCGATCGTAGCCATCGGATCGCGCTCGCGGAGTGGGGTCGCCGTCCTGCGCTCCTCGGTGCTGGCCAGGAGTGGTCGGCGCGTATCGGGTACCGTCTACCGTCCGTACGTAGCATGATGCGGGTGAGGCAACGGACGAAATCGGTCCAGACGGGCTCCGTCGCTTCCGATCGCACTCGACCCTTCCGCCGGAAACATACGACTCCTTGACCAGCTCCGGCCCGACCCCAGGGCCGGGCCTATGCGCTGCCGATTCAGACTGCCGGACATCTGCTGTAGGGAGGCATTATGAATCTGGGCTCGCTAAACGGACGGCGGAGCGGAACGGGCTGGAGGTACAGCACGTCAGCATGAGGGTGCTCGTAGTCGACAACAACTCCGAGTTCCAGGAAGAGTTGACCTCGCAATTGAGGGACAACGGCCACACGGCGATGGGCGTTTCTTCCGCCGCAGATGCCACCGAGGCCCTGGAAGGAGGAGAGTTCGATGCCATGTTCACCGACCTCAAGTTGCGCCGGCGTAGCGGAATGAGGCTCCTGACGGAGGTGCGCGAGAGGTGGCCCAGGCTCATTGTGGTCATGTTGGCTTCCGACGCGACGGTCGAGACGGCGGTCCAAGCCTTGCATCTGGGCGCACTGGATTACATCCGCAAGCCGATTCGGGCCGACCAAGTCCAGCGGGTCCTCGACCTCATTGGCCAGCAACTTGCGCTCGTCCGGATGGGAGGGAAATCCCTCGACCCCGTCGAATACGCGAAGGCCCTCGCGAAGGAAGGAGGCTACGAGGTTCTTCTCATCACGCCGCCGCCCCCCCCCGTAGTCCCGAACCGGGTGAGCCTGCTTCGCCTCGACCCCCAGGACCCGTCGCAGATCCGCGACGCGGTCGAGGATTTCGCCTCCTCGAGAGAGAGGGCCGCCGTAGTGCTCGCCGCCATCGAGATCCTCTTCGAGCACCACCGTGAAGAGGACATCGCTGCGCTCCTCGAGCAAATGCGGAGAGCCGTGGAAGGGAAAGGTCCGCTCGCCATCGGGTACGACCCGAACAAGATCACGGCTACCGGAGCGCTCGCCGTCCGGGCTGCGATCGCGTCGGCCGATGTCCACACGACTCTCGAATCGCTGTCGAGCCCGGTCCGTCGGCTGGTCCTGCGTCGCCTCGCGGACGGTCCGTGCAGCTTCGGTCAGGCAATGGAGGCCGCGCATCTCGACGACACCTCGAAGATCGCCTTCCACCTTCGCAAGCTGACCGAAAGCGGACTCGTCGCCCACCTGCCTCGGCAACGCTACCGACTCACGGAACGAGGGAAAGGGGTGCTCAAGGTGTTGGGCTCGATCGACGACCTCGACTCGGGAAGAGGAAGCGGGAACCTGGTTCTCGTCTCGAAAGCTCCGAGGGCTTCCCAATCGTGATCCAGGGGTCGGTCCCCGGCCGTCGCCCTTCTCCGAGGGCCGAGAGCGGACGCGGGGGGACCCAAGCGCGCCGGGCGGGCCGACCGTAGGCACTTTCGGCTCGCACCGACTTGTGGAAGCTGGAGCGTCGATCCCTAACCTGCACTCGGACCCGCTTTGGCGCGGTTGCCTAGGGAAGCCTCTACGGCAGATTGCGTGCGCGCGGACGCGACGGTAATACCTTTAGGCGGCATGAGTGCGCCCGAACGATGACGACGGCTCGGGGAAGTTTTGAGGTCGAGATGACACAGGACTCCACCACCGATCACGCCCACGGCACGACCCTCGGATCGATGGTCGTACGGAAGCGGTTCCACGGGGACCTGAAGGGGTCCGGTCAAGGCCGGATGCTCACCGGGATGACGAGCGTCGAGGGTTCGGCCGGCTACGTCCTGATTGAAAGGGTTCGGGGCGCGCTCGGGGATCGGACAGGAACCTTCCTCCTCCAGCACGCCGGCGTCCTCGACCGCGGGACCCCACGGTTGAACGTCGAGGTCCTGCCGGACTCGGGCACGGGCGAGCTCGTGGGCATTGAGGGACGCATGACGATCACGGTCGTAGACGGGCACCACTCCTACGAGTTCCAGTACACTCTTAGCGCCCCTCCCTGATCGCACCGATGGGAGGGAAGCCCCTGCGGGCTCCAGGGGGGACCCGCATGCGGACGTTGGCTCCCGTTGAGCCGGGCACGGCGACGCGCTCGCCTACGGACGACGCGAGGCACGCGGGCCGTAGACTACGGGGGTCACTTTCGTCGCTCGGGCTCGAGTTGACGCCCGACATCGCGGATTCGTTCGGGTACGACTCGCGCCGGACTCGGCCTACGTTAATGTCCTCCGAGGCTTCCCGGACGGTGATGCCGCTTTCGGGGTGGGAGATGGGCAACCTCCAGGGGGAAGGCTCGGGGGTATCGGAGAACGAACCGATACCCTCCCACGCACCTCCCCCCTCCCGCTACGGAGGCTAGCGATGCTGGGGCGGATGCCGACCGGGCATACGGTCGTGCTCACCGCGGACCGTGGCAGCTTCTCCGACTACTCCCACTCGACCGCGCTCGGCTACTTTTGTTGCATGCCCTCGCGCCTCGTCCCTCGCTTCTTCATGAACCGCCTGTTCGCTCCCCCGCTACCGACCGGTGGCGCGGTCGAGGCGTTCCTCGCGCCGTACGCTCTGCGAAAGATCGAGGCGGCCCTAGTGAGGTCCGGCATCGCGGACGTCGTCGTCGTTCCCCGGAGAACCTGGAACGAGCGGTGGGGCATAGGACGCGGATCGTAGCGGTGAGCGCCCATGACCCGTTCGGGCTCAGCCCTGTGAGCACGAAGCTTACAATGCTCTTCGGAGGCGGTCCGGCGTGGAACGAGGCGTTCTTTGCCGAGTTCGGGGCGAGCGTCGCCCGCCTACGGCGTCGGTTCGCCTTTGCCGTGATCGCGGGCGGCCCAGGGATCTGGCAGATGAACTACCATCGGTCTCCCTGGGTCGATACGGTCTTCCAGGGCGAGGCCGAGGTCGACCTGCCGCGCGTCGTGGCATCCATTCTCGCCGGGAACGCACCCCCCCCGTTCGTCCAGGGGACCCCTCCCACGCTCGAGGAGATCCCCACGATCATCGGGCCTGCCCGGATCGGCGAGGTGCAGGTGACGCGCGGATGTCCGCGAGGGTGCGAGTTCTGTTCGATCACGCCGGAGAAATTCCGCACCATTCCCCTCGAGGCGATCGAGCGGGAGATGGCGGTGAACTTCGCCGCCGGGGAGTCCAACGTCGAGATCATCACCGACGACATCCTCTTGTACGGTGCCAAGCGGCTGCGAACGAACCACGATGCCGTGGTCGAGCTCTTCCGTCGGATCAAGGCCGCAGGGGCGAAGCAGATCGGGTTCGCTCACGTATCCGCCCCCGCGGTGCGCGAGAGCCCGCAGACCATTCTCGAGATCGGGCACATCGCCGAGTGGGATACCCGCCGGGGCCTCACCCCAGTGGTCGGACTCGAGACCGGAAGCCTTCGGATCTTCCAGAAGTACATGCCGGCAAAGGCGTTCCCGTTCAAGCCCTCGGAATGGAAGGACGTGATCCTGGACGCGACAATGACGATGAACCTGGCCGGGATCGACCCGTGTTACACGATGACGATCGGGTTCCCGGACGAGACGGACGCCGACGTGGACGATTCGATCGCCCTCGTGGACTCGATCATCGACCATGGGCTGCGCGCGTTCATCTTCCCCCTTCCCGTCATCCCGATCAGTACGAGCCGGATCGGGGGCAACCCCATGCCCCAGCTCGAGCGATTGCCGAGCCGGTACCTGGGACCTTCTCCAGATCTCCTGGAAGAGGGACCTCGCCCTGGCCCGCGCGATGCTGCCCAGTCTCGTCGGGCGGATGACGAACCCGTTCTCGCGAGAGTTGACGAGCTTCCTGGTCGAACGCATGGCCCCCCACGTCGAGCACGTGTTCGACGAGTTCCGAGAGACCCATGGTCGTTCGTCGTTCCGCTACGCCCCACTCCAGATCAACGGCGTCCGTGGCGCGCTCATGTCGGTCTTTTGGCTGACGCGCGCGGCCGTGGCGCCGCCCCCCGAGCCCGAGGTTACCGAGGGCGCTCAACCGGCCGCCGTGCTCGGTGCGACGTAGATGCGCTAGGGGATCAGCGCACTTCGGCCTGGACCTCGGTGCGCGCCCAGACCTTTGGGTCGCTCCAGGGGTCCCCTGTGTAGACCTCGCGGAAGGAGCCTACGCGCTTGACCGCGCCATCCTTACGGCGCCATCGCAACCAGTCGTTGAGCCCGTGGTAGACGACGGTCGCCGATACGACGTCTGGGTCGAAGACAACCGAAGCGACCCGGCTGGCGGAGAGTGTCCGAAGCCGGATCCGGCCCTCAGACCGCGCGCTGCCGGCCACTTCCACGAGAACCTCCCACTGCCGCTTCCCGGGTTCGCGGAAGATCCAGACCCCCGTCCGGAGCCCGCGCCGCTTGGCCCACGCCGCCACGCGGCGGAAGTTCGACCGAATCTTGGCCTCGCTCCACGGCCCTTTCCAACGCAGCCCAGCGACGCGATACTTCGGCGCCTTACGGAATCGGAAATCGACGGTCATCACCCTTCCCTCACCCGGCTTACAGCCTACGTGGCCTTAAGGTCGCTCGACCTCCGAGAGGCGCTCTCGGGACGGACCCGCGCGCGTGTCGCACCGAGATCGGCCGGCGGGCCCGGCTCACCGCCCTCTCGGCATTCGTCATATATACCGTGGACTGATAGCGCAGACCGCAGCGGGGTAGGGTAGTCAGGAAAGCGACCGGCGCGAACCGGCCGTCCTGAAATCCCGACGGGCTCATAACCCGTAGATCCATGGTTCAAATCCATGCCCCGCTACCTGGCTTCTGCCGTCCCGAGCCGCTTCCCACAGGGATCTTCTCGCGCTCATCGGGTCCGGGTGGAGCGACGCCAGGCCGGAGTCGGGACGCCTGCGAAACCCCCTTGTAGTGCGGGGGACCTCTAGGCCGATCGTGTCTGACCCCGTCTTTCAGCGAATTGCGGTCGCGACCGACGGCTCTCCGACAGCGACCCGTGCGGTCGATATCGCCATCGACCTCGCCCAGCGCTACGGCGCGAAACTCACGATCATCGCGGTCTCTCCTCTTGAACCGATGTACGTCGCTCCGAGCGAGGGGTGGGTGACCCCCACGGCCCCCCCCAGCGACCTTCCGTTCTATCGGCAAGTGATCGAGCGGGACACGGCCCGTGCCAAAGCCGCCGGGGTCGCATCCGTGGAAGGGGTCTGCCTCGAGGGCGTCGTGGTGGACGAGATCGTCGCCTGGGTTGAGAAGGGGCCCCCGGACCTCTTTGCGATCGGTTCGAGGGGGCTCAGCCGCGGCAAGCGCATTCTTCTAGGGAGTGTCTCGTCGGCGGTGCTCCAGCAGCTCAAGTGCCCAGTGCTGGTCGTGCACCTCGCCGCGTCTACGAACCCGCCCGCTTGATCACGACGCGGGTGGGCACGGGCAGCTTGTGAGAGGCCTTGCGGAGCGCTTCGCGGGCCTCCACCACGTGGGACTCCGTCGTGTAGATCGTCAGGAGCTGTGCGCCGATTTGCGCGCGGACGGCGTGGCCCACGGCCTTCCCAAAGGCGCCTCGCATCCCATCGGAGATACGGTCGGCCCCAGCGCCCATGGCCATCTTGTGCTCGCGCAGGATCTGGTGGGGGTAGCGTCGCACCTTGAGGTGGTAGCCGTTCGGCGCGACCTTCTCAAGGACCCGGACCGCGCTGACGCGCGCGGCTTCGAGAGCGCTGTCTCGGACCTGAGCGGCCTCCTCGGCGTCCAGCGTGAGACTCACGGGGAAGTCCTCCTTCAGGTTCCCGGTATCGAACTGCGTGACACGGCAAACCGGGATACCGCCCATGTACTCCTGCCGGGTGTAGACCTGGCCCTCGATCTTGCGGTACATGCGGGCCGGCTTTCGCGTCATGGCCCGCGCCGAACCGCGTCCCCTCTAAAGTCTTTGGGGGTTCATCGACGGGCCGGTTCTGCAGGCGGGGCACGTGCGGTCCCCTGAAGCGCGTTGCTGGGAAGCCGCCGCGCACCGTGCCGGCCCACGTTCGTTTCGACCGCGGCCACCCCGTGGTTCGTCAGCCACTGTAACAGCCCCTCGCGTGCGTGCGCGCTTCGTGGGACGACGAAGAGAGTGTTCCCGAACATCGCTTGAGCAACCCAGTTTCCGGTCCGGCGTAACGCTCGGACGGTTCGGTGGAACGCGAGCGAGCCGAGCTCGAGCCGGTCCGTGAACCGCTCGCTCAGCTCCAGGAATCCGTCACGGGAGGGCTGGCGCATCAGCCCTTCCAGCCCTTCGCTTGCGCGCTCGATGCGGCCGAGCCACCGTGGATCACCTAGGATCCGTGGGGATGGGATCGGCGGCCCAACGCGAACGAGGAACAGCGGTGCAGGGTCCCAGGGCAGGTGCCAGACCTCACCGAAGGGGGGCACGCCGGGCCGCCGACGAACCTCGAGGCCTCCGCCGAGGATTGCCGGGACGCCGCCGAGACCGCCGCGCCCGAAGAGCTCAGCGAGATGGGCGGTTTCGATCGCTCGCGACCGACGGACGTTCAGGAGCGAGGCTACCGCAAGCGATGTCGCGAGCGTGCCTGCCGCGCTCATTCCGAAGCCCTGGCCGACCGGCAGGGCCGGACGGACGGTCACCCGGATACGCCCCGGATAGGAGGCACGCAGGTGTTCGACCGCCTCAGAGGTGATGGGCAGGGACTGACCTTGCGTGCTCTGCGCGTCGAGGCGGCGTCGGGCAAGGGGGTCCCAACTGACCTCGGCGACGGCGCCGAGGTCGAGCACCAGCCCGGCTCCTACCGACCCGACCCCGCGGGGGTCTCGCCCGGACGACGCCGGACGGAATACACCGGTGACGTGACCGGGCGCATAGGCACGGGCGTATCGGATCATGGTCCGTCCATCGGCGCTCGTCGACCCGATATGGCTTATAAGCAAGGGCGGCTTCATTTGAGAAGATTGACCGCCCCGTGCGGTCCGTACCGTCACCGATGAGCGATTCTGAAGCACCTACCGCCGGCCAGGACTCGTTCGACCGGATGAACTTCCTCGAGCTCAGGAACACCCAGCTCGCCGAGGCGATCAAGCGGGTCGAGAGCGAGCGCCACTACATGGAGTCCGAGATCCTTCGGCTCCAACGAGAGGTGAAGCGCCTCAAGACCGAACTGGACCGGTTGCGCTATCCTCCGCTCATCGTCGGGAGCGTGCGCGACGTGCTTACCGACGGGCGCGTGATCGTGAAGTCGTCGACGGGCCCGGACTTCGTGGTGACCTCCGCGGAGAACGTCGAGCACTCGAAGATGACGATCGGAAGCCGGGTGGCCCTCAACAAGCAGACCCTGGCCGTGATGGGGGTCCTACCGGCGAGCGTCGACCCGATCGTCACCGCGAGTGAGATCGTCGACAAGCCCTCGATCACCTACGAGGACATCGGAGGTCTCTCCGACCAGATCCGCGACGTCCGAGAGGCCGTGGAGTACCCTCTCCTGCGGGCGGAGCTCTACAAGAAGGTCGGGGTCGAGCCGCCGAAGGGAGTCCTCTTGGTGGGCCCCCCCGGCACGGGCAAGACGCTGATCGCGAAGGCGGTCGCTCACCACACGAACGCGACGTTCATCCGCCTGGTCGGTAGCGAGCTGGTCCAAAAGTACATTGGCGAAGGCGCGCGCCTCGTGCGCGAGCTTTTCCAACTCGCGAAGGAGAAAGCCCCGTCCATCATCTTCATCGACGAGGTCGATTCGATCGGCGCGAAGCGCCTCGAAGTGGCGACCAGCGGCGACCGTGAGGTCCAGCGTACGTTGATGCAGCTGCTCGCCGAGATGGACGGGTTCGAGCCGCTGGCGAACGTCAAGATCGTCGCCGCGACGAACCGGCCGGACATCTTGGACGAAGCCCTCCTCCGACCGGGACGATTCGACCGGATCATCGAGATCCCGGTACCGAGCTCGGCCGGCCGCGCAGACATCTTCCGTATTCACTCCCACCCGATGGCGATCCGCGAGACGATCGATTTCGAGGCGCTCGCGACGCGCTGCGAAGGCGTGACGGGGGCCGACATCAAAGCGATCTGTACGGAAGCGGGGATGTGGGCGATCCGAGAGGAGCGCGACCACGTGACCGCGGCGGATTTCGACCGCGCGGTCGAAAAGGTCGTCGGGGAAGAAGAGATCCGAAAGGAATCCGTCACGATGTTCGCCTAGGCCCGGTCGAGATGGGCCGCAGTCCAGGGTCTAGGTGAGCGTAACGCGGGCGACGATCCGCGGGCCCGCTGTCGCCGAGAGGTCGAGGATGAATCCCGGCTGCCCGCTCGCATAGACGACCGCGCGGTCGGTCTGCAGTCGGAATGCATCCCCCGCCTTCGGTCCAATCACCGCGGGCACGGTCTGAAGCCCGACCGACAGATGGAGCTTCGACCCCTCACCCCAGTCCGTCTTGTAGTATCGGCAGCGGCGAACGTGGGTCCCGGTCAGCTCCGTCGCCGCCGAGAGGCCCTCGGGGGGAGCCAGGATCTGGCCGCGGGTGAGCTCGTCGGCATCGGTCCCCTTCAGCGAGACGCCGACGCGTTCGCCGGCCACGGCCTGCTTCACGTCGACGTCGTGGACCTGGATCGAACGGATCTCGAGCGTCTTGGGGGTCGGCCAGAGACGGAGCGTGTCGTGCACGCGCAGCGTCCCCCGTCGAACGACCCCCAGCGCCACGGCGCCGACCCCCTTGACCTGGAAGGCATGGTCGATCGGCACGAGCACAGGGCCGGGCGATTCGGGAACGCGCCAGGTCTCTAGCCTCTCCCGAAGCTCGGGCGGTCCCAGCCGCAGGATGGGAGCGGATTCGAGCCGGCTCCCGTGGAGCACGACCTTGGGCCCCGTGTCGTCGACGGCCGCTCCCGCGAGGACCTCGGTGGGGACGTCCGAAAGGTCGACGGTCGCGATCGTCTCGCCCACCGGTCGGGAAAGCTCGTTGACGACTAGCACGCATCGGTCCGCCATCGCGAGGGCCTGGAGGAGCGGCGGGAACTTCTCCGGGAACTGGGTCGGCTCGACAATGGTCGTGTGGTGACCGTCCTTGGTAATGTTATACAGGGTCAGGTCGGACTGTGTCCCGCGCTTGCCCATTTCCGGCGCGATCCCTGGGCTTCCGACTACAGCTACTGTGAAACCGCTCATCCTCCGCCCGTACTCCCTTTCCCCTTCGTTAACGTCGTCCTCAGGGTGATCGTTCCTTGACGTGCGTCGACCACTACATCCGAGTCCTCGCGGATCTCGCCGGAAAGTATCTTCGCGGTGAGCGGGTCGACTACCAGGCGCTGGATCGCTCGTTTGAGCGGGCGCGCTCCGAACTGCGGGTCGAAGCCTCCCTCCGCGAGGGCGCGTCGCGCCGCGGGGGTGAGGGTCAACGAGATTCGGCGGTCCTTGAGGCGTCGGCCGACCTCGGCGATCTGGATCTCGACGATCCGTTCGATGTCGCTGAGGCTGAGCGGCGAGAAGACCACGGTCTCATCGATCCGGTTCAGGAACTCGGGCCGGAAGTGCGCGCGCAGGGCTGCGTCGATCACCCGACGTCGTTCGGCATCATCCTGAGCCTCGTCGAGCCGGTCGGTGCCGAGGTTGCTGGTCATGATGACGACAGTGTTACGGAAGTCGACCGTCCGACCCTGCCCGTCGGTGAGCCGACCGTCGTCCATGAGCTGCAGGAGGACGTTCACCACCTCCGGGTGGGCCTTCTCGATCTCGTCGAACAACACGACGGTGTACGGCTTTCGCCGGACCGCTTCCGTCAGTTGTCCTCCCTCTTCGTACCCAACGTACCCCGGCGGGGCTCCGATCAGCCGCGCGACCGTATGCTTCTCCATGTACTCGCTCATGTCGAGGCGGACGAGCGCGTGGTCGGAGTGGAACAGGAACTCGGCGAGCGCCTTCGCGAGCTCGGTCTTCCCCACCCCGGTCGGCCCTACGAACAGGAAGGTCCCGATCGGCCGCTGAGGATCCGAGAGCCCGCTGCGTGAACGGCGGACCGCGCGGCTCACGGCGTCGACCGCCTCATCCTGGCCGACGACCCGGCGGTGGAGCTCGTCCTCCATGCGCTGGAGCCGGTCAACCTCTCCCTGGAGCATGCGGCTCACGGGCACGCCGCTCCACTTCGCGACGATCTGGGCCACGTCCTCCTCACCTACCTCCTCCCGAAGGAGTCCCCCCTCTTGGCCGGTCCCAGCTTCTGGGTCGCCGCGTCGAGCTCCCGTTGGAGTTCGGGAATCTCGCCGTAGCGCAGCCGGGCCGCGGCCTCGAGGTCGCCGGCCCGCGCGGCCTCCTCTTCGGCCGCCTTGGCTCGGTCGATTTTCGCCCTCAGGTCACGGAGATGCTCTACGCCCTCCTTCTCCCGTTTCCACCGGGCGAGCAGGGTCGCCTCCTCCTCCTTGAGGTTCGCGAGCTCCTTGTCGAGTCGCCCGAGCCGGTCCTTCGAGGCCGGGTCGCTCTCCCGCTTGAGCGCGGTACGCTCAATCTCGAGCTGTCGGATCCGACGGGAAAGCTGGTCGAGCTCGCCCGGACGCGAATCGAGCGCGAGCCGGACCATCGACGCAGCCTCGTCGATGGCATCGATCGCCTTGTCGGGGAGCCGACGGTCGGGCAGGTAGCGTGAAGTGAGCGTCGCCGCCGCGACGAGCGCCGCGTCGTGGATCTGTACCCCGTGATGAAGCTCGTAGCGTTCTTTCAGGCCCCGCAGGATGCTGATCGTGTCCTCGACGCTCGGCTCGGTGATCGGGACCGGCTGGAACCGCCGTTCGAGGGCGGCGTCCTTCTCGATGTACTTGCGGTACTCCTGGGTGGTGGTCGCTCCGATGCAGTGGAGCACGCCTCGGGCGAGGGCCGGTTTGAGCAGGTTGGAGGCGTCCAGCGCTCCTCCCTCGGTCGCGCCGGCATGGACGACGGTGTGCAGCTCGTCGATGAAGAGGATCACCTCTCCGTTGGAGCGTTCCACCTCCTTCAGGACCGCCTTGAGGCGCTCTTCGAATTCACCGCGGAACTTCGCGCCCGCGAGGAGCGCGCCCAGGTCGAGGGCGATGATCCTCTTCTCGCGGAGGACATCCGGTATGTCGTTCTGCGCGATGCGGAGCGCCAGCCCCTCGACCACCGCGGTCTTTCCTACGCCGGGTTCTCCAATGAGAACCGGGTTGTTCTTGGTCCGACGCGAGAGGATTTGGATCACGCGCCGGATCTCCTCGTCCCGTCCAATGACCGGGTCAAGCTTGCGCTGGCGCGCGAGCGCGGTCAGGTCCCGGCCGTACTTCTCGAGGGCTTGGTACTGAGCCTCTTCCCCACGGCTCGATACCGCCGCTTCCCCCCCCCGCAGCTGTCCGACGACCGACTCGATCGCGGCCCGTGTCACCCCCGCGGACTTCAGGATCTCCTGGGCCGGCGATGGAACGCCGGCAAGGGCCACCAGCAGCGAGTCCGCGCTTGTATAGCGGTCCTTACGAGCCAGGGCGACTTTCTCCGCCTCCTCCAGGACCTGGGAAAGGGATCGGGAGAGGTACTGATCGGCCGCCGCCACGTGGTCCGCCGTGGGGTGCTGGCGCAGGCGGCGGTCCGTCGCATCTTTGAGCTGGTCGATGGGAGCGTTGAGCGCCTTGAGCATCGCCTCGGCCGGTCCGTTCACCTCCTGGAGCAACGCCCAGAGCAGGTGCTCGGGTTCGACCGAGGGGTGGCGCAGTTCGGAGGCGCGCTGGATGGCGGATTCGAGCGCGGTCCGGGCGGCGTCGGTCAATCGCTCGGCCCGCATCAGGAGAGGAAACGGACGCGAGCTAATTTAAGCGCCCCCGGGGTCCCGCTGACCGTGGCCGACCTTGCGGTAACCCTCGCCGGACTGACCCTGCGTAACCCCCTCCTGCTCGCGTCGGGCGTTTGGGGGGAAAGCGGCCAATCCCTCGTTGGGGCTTGGGACGCCGGGGCGGGGGGCGTCATCACCAAGTCGATCGGTTCGGTCCCGCGACCCGGATTCGCGAACCCGACGATCGAGACCTACGAGCGCTGGGGGATGCTCAACGCGATGGGCCTTCCCAACCCGGGGATCGATGAGTACCCCAGGGAAGTGGAGGTCGCGCTCCGGGCGGGGGCGAAGGTGATCGGCTCCATCTTCGGCGGTTCGGCAAAGGAGTTTGCTCACCTCGCGGAGCGGATGGGAGAGACCGGGGTCTGCGCGCTCGAGCTCAACCTGAGTTGCCCCCATGCCGAGGGATTCGGAACCGAGGTCGGGAGCACCCCGACGGAGGTCGAGGCGATCGTGCGCGCGGTCGTGGAGAAGGTCCAGCTCCCGGTCATCGCCAAGATCACGCCGAACACATCCGACCCTGCGGGGCTCGCACGGGCGGCCGAACGTGGCGGAGCCGCGGCCATCAGCGCGATCAACACTCTTCGGGGACTGGCGATCGACGTGGAACTCGGACGGCCGACCTTGGCGCACGGTCTCGGGGGCCTAAGCGGGCCGGCGATCAAACCGGTCGGCCTCGCCTGTGTCTGGCAGATCTACGAGGCGGTCCAGATCCCCGTCATTGGGGTGGGCGGGATCGCCCGAGCCGAGGACGTGCTCGAGTATGTCATGGCCGGGGCTCGGGCCGTGGAGGTCGGTACGGCGGTCGCCTTCGAGGGTATCTCGATCTTCGGCCGGCTCGCCCGCGACCTCGACCGGTTGCTGGGCCGGCTCGGGATCGCCCGGCTCGAAGACGCCGTCGGAAGGGCCCACGCTCCCCTCTCCGTGGGCCGGTAGCCCTGCCAGCTGCTATATCGCGAAAGGGATAGCACGGTCGTGCGGACGATCGTCGCGGTCGAGGAGGTTGTCAGGGAGACGCCCTCCACGGTGACGCTCCGATTCCCCTACGAAGTCCCCTGCCGCCCGGGCCAGTTCGTGATGATATGGTTCCCGGGAGACGACGAGCTCCCGATGTCGCTTTCCTACACCGAGCCGGGAGCGAAGGGTGTGACGATCAAGGCGATGGGCACGACCAGTCGGAACATCCAAATGACGTCGCCCAGGGTCCGGGTGGGCATCCGTGGCCCGTACGGGAACGCCTTCGACACGCACCCGCGCAGTATCCTCCTCGTGGGGGGAGGATCGGGTACCGCGGTCCTCGCCCCCGCCGCCGAGGCCAGTCTCCTTTCGGGAGCGCGAGTGACGGCCGCTCTCGGTGCGACGACGCGCTCCGAGCTCCTGTTCCGGCGGCGGCTAGAAGACGCCGGAGCCAGGGTGGTCGTGGCCACCGATGACGGGACGGAGGGGGAGAAGGGGTTCGTGACGATCCTCGCCGAGAAGCTCCTTCGAGAGGAGCGCTTCGATGCGGTGTGGACCTGTGGGCCCGAGGTCATGATGCGCAAGGTCTCCTTGGCCGCCGGTCTTGCCCGCGTGCCGGCCTTTGGCTCGGTCGAACGCCAGATGAAGTGTGCTCTCGGGATGTGCGACGCCTGTGCGTTGGGACCCTACCACGTCTGTGTGGACGGTCCCGTCTTCCCGGCCGAGACGCTGCTCGGGCTCGAAGAGTTCGGGGCGACCAAGCGCGACCCGTCCGGCCGTCGCGTCCCTGTATAACCCCTGCGAGAGCGCCGCGCGCGTGAACGGTGAGGCCTGCCCACGGAGCCTTTATGCCTACACCCACCTACCAACGTCCCGGGGACGAGTTGTGAAGGTCATCGTGGTGAGCGGTGGGGTGATATCGGGGCTAGGGAAGGGCATCACGACCTCCTCGCTGGGCCGACTCCTGAAGGCCCGCGGCATCGCGGTAACGATCCTGAAGATCGACCCGTACCTCAACGTCGACGCGGGTACGATGAACCCCTACCAGCACGGCGAGGTGTTCGTGCTGGACGACGGCACCGAGGCCGACTTGGACCTTGGGAACTACGAGCGGTTCCTGGGTCAAAGCCTCTCGGGCACGCACAACCTCACCACCGGCAAGATCTATCGCTCGGTGATCGAGAAGGAGCGCCGCGGGGACTACCTCGGGACGACGGTCCAGATCATCCCGCACGTGACCGGTGAGATCAAGCGTACGATCCGGGAGGTCGCCCAGACCGCGGGCGCGGAGGTCATCTTGGTCGAGGTGGGCGGAACGGTCGGCGACATCGAGTCGATGCCGTTCTTGGAGGCCCTCCGCGAGCTCTCCTACGAACTCGGGGAAGGGCACATGGCGTTCGTGCATACGACGCTCGTCCCGGTCGTCGGTCCGGTCGGCGAGGCGAAGACGAAGCCGACCCAGCACTCGGTTCGGGAGCTCCGCGCGATCGGGATCCGTCCGAACCTGATCGTCGCCCGTGGACCGATGCCGCTCACGCCCGACATCAAGAGCAAGATCTCCCTTTTCTGTGACGTTCCTCCCGAGGCGGTTATCTCGGTGCCGGATCAGCAGATCATCTACGAGGTCCCCCTCCTTCTGGAGGCTCAAGGCGTGGGCGGTCTCCTGACCCGTCTCCTCGGTCTTCCCGACCGGGCCCCGGATTACACGGCCTGGAAGGAGTTCCTCACGACTTACCGCCGAGCGGACCCCGCAATCGAGGTCGCGGTCGTCGGGAAGTACACGGAGCTTCGCGACGCCTACCTCTCCCACATCGAAGCGTTCCACCACTGTCAGGGGCGTACGGGGATCGACATTCGGCTCCAGTGGTACGATTCCGAGGACCTCCCGCGGAACCCCGCGCACGTCGCGCGGCTCGAGCGGTCCGACGCGCTGCTCGTCCCCGGAGGGTTCGGCACGCGAGGGGTCGAGGGGAAGATCCGAGCGATCGAGATCGCGCGGACGCATCGGATCCCCTTCCTCGGGGTATGCTACGGCTTCCAGATGGCGGCGGTCGAGTTCGCCCGTAACGTGCTCTCTCTTCCTTCCGCGAACTCAACGGAGGTCGACGGAGCGAGCCCCGACCCCGTCGTTTGTCTCCTCGAGCAGCAGAAGTCGATCGCCGGGTTGGGCGGCACGATGCGCCTGGGGGCCCAACGGATCGTGCTGACACCGGACTCCCTGGTCGCGCGGTGTTACGGCACGCCCGAGATCTGGGAGCGGCATCGGCACCGCTACGAGATCAACCCGGCGTACTTCGACCGCTTCCGAGCCCACGGTCTTCAGATCACGGGAACGGCGATCGACGGCCGGGTCGAAGTGCTCGAGCTGACCGACCATCCGTTCTTCGTCGGGGTCCAGTTCCACCCTGAATTCCTCTCGCGGCCGGAGTCGCCGCATCCGCTCTATCTTGCGCTCGTTCGGGCCGCGCTCGCCCGTAAGGAGGTGCCGGCCCCTGCCGCCCGCCCGCCGGCTGTCGCGTGAGCTCAAGGATCGCGACGGCGAGACCGTGCGCATCTCGGGCCATCTCGAGGACCAGCGCGCGCTCGGCGGCGTTGCGTTCGCGCTCGTCCGCGACGTGAGCGGCACGAGCCAGGTCACGCTCAAGAAGGGGGTCAGTGACCCTGCGCTCTTCGAGCGTCTCGCGGACCTGCCCCGCGAGTCCGTCATCGAGGTCGAAGGGGTTGTCCGCCGCTCGGATAGATCGCACCGAGGTGTCGAGGTCCTCCCTACCCGAATCGAGGTGCTCTCGCGGGCCGAGGTGCCGCTTCCGCTCGGGGTCGTGGACAAGGTCTCGGCCGACCTCCCGACGCGTCTCGACCATCGCGTCCTCGACCTGCGCAAGCCCGCCGTGCACGCGGTCTTCGAGCTGAGAGCCCATCTCCTCGCGGCCTTCCGAGACACGTTCATGGAGAACGGCTTCCTCGAGGTCGAGACCCCGAAGCTCCTCCGCGAGGGGGCCGAGGGCGGCACGACCCTCTTCTCCGTCCGCTACTTCGATACGACCGCCTACCTCGCCCAGAGCCCGCAGCTGTACAAGCAGATGCTGATGAGCGCGGGGTTCGAGCGGGTCTTCGAGATCGCGCCGGCGTTTCGCGCGGAGCCTTCCGATACCGTCCGTCATATGACGGAGTTTGCCAGCCTGGACGCCGAGATGGCCTACATCGATTCCCCCGAGGACGTCCGTGCGTGCCTGGAGACCATCGTCAAAGGAACGATCGACCGAACGCGAACTTCGCTCTCCCGCGCGGGTAGCCCTTTGGCCACACGCCTTCCCGAGGTCCGGACCCCGTTCCCGCGAATCCCGTTCGCGACCGCAGAAGAGTGGCGAGGACGCCCGGGGGCCGAGATCGATTTCGGAAGCGAGGACGAGAGGGCGATCGGGGAGAAGGCGCTCGCCGAGTTCGGGAACCCGTTCTACTTCTTGACCGACTTCCCTACGAAGGTCAAGGAACGCACGTTCTACGCCCAGCGGATGGACGACCGGCCCGAAGTGACGGGGTACTTCGACCTCGACTACAACGGGACCGAGATCGCGAGCGGGGGAGCGCGGGAGCATCGGCTCGACCGCCTCGAGGCGAACATCCGCACCGCGGGCCTCGACCCAGCCTCGTTCGCAGGTACCTCGAAGCGTTCCGGTTCGGTATGCCTCCGCACGGTGGTTGGGGCCTCGGCATCGACCGACTCGTGTGGCTCTTCTCGGGAGTATCGAACATTCGCGAAGCGCGTTTATTCCCTCGCGATCGCTACCGGCTGGACCCGTAGGAGGAAGGAAACGATGGTGGCGGTCGCACGGACCCTTCCCTCGTTCTCCGACCTCTCCGGCCGATGGGTCGCCATCTTCGAGGAATCGGGCCTACGACCCACGATCCTCGCCCTCGTCGACCGTTTTCCCGAGGAACGGTCGCTCGAGATCCCGTTCGCCGTCATCGACGCGACCGACCGCACTCTCGCCGACCTCCTCCTCTCGCGGCCGGACGAGCTGTTGAAAGCGGGCGCGCAGGCGATGCGCGAGCTCCTTCCGATCGCCGGCCCCGAGGCCGAGGAGCTGAGACTGCGCGTCATCGGGCTCCCGCCGACAGCCCGCCGGTCGATCCGTGACATCCGTGAATCCGACCTCAACCACCTGATCGCCATCGATGGGCTCGTTCGCAAGGTCACCGACGTGCGGCCTCAGATCAAGGACGCCGTCTTCCAATGCCTGCAGTGCCGGGTCGAGTTCCACGAACCGCAGGAGGACGGCGCGGCGGTCTTCCGCGAGCCCTTAGAATGTCCCGAGGCCCAGGGCGGTTGCGGCCGTCCGGCGGGTCGGACGCGGTTCCGACTCGTCCCGGAGCAGTCGACGTACGTCGATGCGCAGCGTATCGAGATCCAGGAGAACCCGGAGAGCCTCCATCGCGGGGCCCACCCGCAGGGGATGCCCATCCTTCTCGCCGAAGACCTCGCCGGGCGCGTCGTGCCGGGGAACCGGGTCATCGTGAACGGGGTCCTCAAGAGCTCCCAGCGTACGAGCCCGAGCCGCACCGGCCTCGTCCGGGCCACGACGTTCGACCTCATGCTGATGGGTAACTCGATCGAGTCGAAGGAGGTGCTCTTCGACGAGATCCAGCTCTCCGAAGAGGACCAGCGGCTCATCAGCCAGTTCGAGGGAGACCCGACGGTCGTCGACAAGATCGTGCTCTCGTTGGCCCCGACGATCAAGGGGATGGAGGAGGAGAAGGAGGCGATCGCCCTCCAGCTCTTCGGCGGCGTCATGAAGCGCTACCCGGACGGCGTCCGCACGCGCGGCGACATCCACGTGCTCCTCATCGGCGACCCCGGGACGGCCAAGAGCCAGCTTCTCCGCTACATCGCGGACGTGGCCCCGCACGGGATCTACACGAGCGGCAAGGGCGCGACGGCCGCCGGGCTCACCGCGGCCGCGGTCAAGGACGATTTTGCTGGAGGCCGATGGATGCTGGAGGCGGGCATGCTCGTCCTCGCGGACGGCGGCATGGCGGTCGTCGACGAGCTCGACAAGATGACCCCCGAGGACCGTTCGGCGATGCACGAGGTCCTCGAGCAGCAGACGGTATCGATCGCCAAGGCGGGGATCACCGCCACGCTCAACGCGCGTTGCCCCGTGCTCGCGGCGGCGAACCCGAAGCTGGGCCGCTTCACGAAGGGGCCGATCGCCCAGCAGCTCGACCTGCCGGCGACGCTTCTGTCGCGGTTCGACGTTATCTTCTCGATCAAGGACAAGCCCAACCAGGACCGGGACCGTCGTCTCGCGAACCAGATCCTGCAGTCGCACAAGACCGGCGGGGTCGGGCGCCTGACCGAGGAGGGCGCATCCGCGAGCGCGATAGCCGGCCCCCCGTTCTCCCCGGAGTTCCTCAAGAAGTACATCGCGTATGCGAAACGCATCAACCCGCAGCTCTCCTCGGAGGCGTTGCAGACGCTCGAGGACTTCTACGTTCAGATCCGTAAACAGGGCGAGGGGGAGGACGCCCCCGTGCCGATCACCGCCCGCCAGCTCGAGGCGCTGGTCCGCCTGAGCGAGGCGGCAGCCCGGGCGCGTCTTTCGCCCGTCGTGGGTCCCGAGGACGCACAACGCGCCACCCGCATCGTCGAGAACTTCCTTCGGCGGGTCGCGAGCGACGCCACCGGGGGGCTGGACGTCGACATGATCATGACCGGGACGAGCCACAGTCAGAGGGTAACGCTGACCATCCTGACCGAGATCATGCAGCGGCTGCAGGACCGTCCGCAGCGCTCCTTCACGCTCCAGGAGCTCGAGGACGAGGCGCGAAAGCAGGACATCGAACCCCACCGGACCCAGAGCCTCTTCCATTACCTGCGCAGCGCCGGCGAGGTCATCGAGGCCTCTCCGGGCATCTGGCAGCTCGTCCGTTTCTAGGGCCCCCGCGACCCGCGAGGCGATTTATGCCCCGAGAGCGCTCCTCTTCGCGCCCATGAGCCCGGGGGAGGATGCGATCGTGATGCGGGTCCACCGCGTCCGTTCGGAGGTCGTCGTCGCCGCGTGCGATGCCGAGCTCATCGAGACCGACCTACGGGTCGGCCCGTCGGGAAGGATCGTGCGGGTGAGCTCGCGGTTCTACGGGGATCGGCGCGTCGGTCGGGAGGAGTTCCTGTGGGCGCTCGGTCAGGCGACTACGGCCAACCTGCTCGGAGAACGTGTCCTGCGCATCGCCGTGGAGGCCGGGCTGGTCGATTCGGGCAACACGGGCGTCCTGGGGGGCGTCCCTCACGCCGAGATCTTCGCGATGCCGCACTGAGCAACGGGGAACCGACGATGGAAGAGGAGTTCTGCGTCGTGTGCGGCCGTACGGGCCAACCCCTCGTGGACGGGCTCTGCGCCGACTGTGCCGCGCAACGGGTCGAGCTCCTTCGCGCCCCCGGACGTGCCCGGGTGACCCTGTGCCCCACCTGCGGCGCGCGCAAGGTCGGAGCCCATTGGGAGAGGGCCGGCGCGTCGCGGCTCTTGACCGGGACGGACCTAAACCCGTTCCTCCTCATTCACCCTGAGGTCGCCGTGCGCTCGGTCCGCTGGGAGGAGACCGGCGCGAACGCGCTCGAGTACCACTTCCGGGGTACGGCCAGCGTTCGGTTCCGCGGCACCGAACGCACGGTCGAGCTCCCGCTCTCGGTCAAGGTCGACCACCACACCTGCCCGGAATGCAGCCGGCGCAGCGGCCACTACTATACGGCGGTCCTCCAGCTCCGCTCGGCGCTGGACGGTCCGCGGGAGAGGTCCGGGCCGATGCACGAGCGCCTCGAGCGCGCGTGGGCGAAGCTTCTCGAGGAAGCTCGGGAGGATTGGCGGCAGGCGGTCAGCTGGCGGGAGACCCGGCCGGAAGGCTGGGACTACTTCATCGTGGATACGCTCGCGGCCCGCGCCCTCGCCCGCCTCGCCCACCAGCGCCTCGGGGCGAGCATCAAAGAGTCCGCGACGCTCGTCGGGAGGAAGGATGGCGTGGAGGTCTACCGGGTGACGTTCTGCCTCCGCCTCCCCGCTCCGCCGTCCCCCGAAAGCGGAGCGGCCCACCGTCCCTCCGACGGCGTGGAACCATACTCTTAAGAAGCGTCGCCCGCTCTCTCGCGGTGACGGCGGAGAGACCATGGCAAAGAGCGGAATCCTGAGGCGTCATCACGGAGCCGACACCCTGGAGGAAGGCAGCTTCCTCGACCTCGGGAGCATGACGTTTCCCGACCAGGACCTCTCGCTGGGCGCGAGGGGGACCATCCGAATGGCGGAGATCCTCCGGTTCGACGACATCCACACCTACTCCAAGCTCGCCTACCAGGGAGATGTGGTCATCCTCGACTACAGTCAAATCGCCAACGACCAGCAAGCCGTCCGGCGGATGAGCCAGGACCTGAAGAACGTCTCGCGCGACACCGGCGGGGACGTCGCCGGGATCGCGAAGAACCTCCTGTGCCTGACCCCAGCCGGGATCCGGATCGACCGGCAAAAGCTGCGTCCGTCCCTGTAGTCAGGCCTCGGTCCGTGGAGCTACGGCTAGCGGCCGGCCCCGCCTCTCGTGTGGCGGCGGACGCCGTGGTCGATGGCTGCTTCGAGCCGTACCCGCAAGGCGGTCCCATCGCTTCGTTCCTCCGGGAGGACGATCGGATCTCGGCCGGGGCACTCAGCGCCGCCTGGCGTCACGGCGGACTCCGAGGCCGACGGAAGGAGATCGTCGTGGTCCACCCGCCGGGGGGGCCCGCCGGATCCTACTGGTCGGTCTGGGGCCTCACTCCAAGTACTCGACCGAGGTCGCCCGCCGTGCGGCGGCGGAGGCGATCCGTGCCCTCGCGGGCAAGGGAGCGCGTCGCGTCGTCTATCGTCTGGAATCGTTCGCGGTCGACCCCGTCTCGGATGAAGAGGCCGTCCGGGCGATCACGGACGGAGCCGCTCTCGGCAGCTACGAGTTCACGCGGTTCAAGTCGAAGGTGAAGGACGAGCCCGTTCGAGAGGTCGTCATCGCGACCGCCACACGCAACGCGCCCGCGTCGGCCCTCCGCCGCGCGTTCGAGGAGGAGCAACGCATCGTCGGCTCCGTCATCTTCACCCGGGACATCACGAACATCCCGGCCAACGAGGCGACGCCGGCGCGCTTGGCCCGCGAAGCGCAAGCGCTCGGGAAGAGCCATCGGCTCAAGGTTCGCGTCTTCGACGAGCGCGCCCTGAAACGCATGGGCTGCGGTGGGATCTTGGCCGTCGGGAGCGGCTCCTCCCACCCTCCGCGGCTGATCACCCTCGAGTATCCCGGGCGCGGCGCGTCACCGCCGACGGTCGCCGTCGTCGGGAAGGGGATCACGTTCGATTCGGGCGGAGTGTCCATCAAGCCGGCGCTTCACATGTCCCACATGAAATTCGACAAATCCGGCGCGTGCGCCGTGCTCGGGATCCTGCGGGCGGCCCGCGAGCTGAACGTTCGGCCTCGCGTCGTCGGGGTGATGGCCTGCGCCGAGAACCTCCCGAGCGGGACCGCCTACCGCCCCGGGGACCTCGTGCGAACCTACACGGGAACCACGATCGAAGTGCTGAACACCGACGCGGAGGGGCGGGTCGTCCTCGCCGACGCGCTCGGCTACGCGGCTACGAACTACCGGCCGCACGCGATCGTCGACCTCGCTACGCTGACCGGGGCCGCGACGGTCGCCCTGGGCGACGACATGGGCGGTCTCATCTCCCCGGACGACCGGCTCGCGGAGCGCCTCATCGAGGCATCGGCCAACTCGGGAGAGCCGATCTGGCGCATGCCGCTCACCGACTACCACCGCGAGCTCGTTCGAGCCGCCGACTTCGGCGACGTGAGGAACTCGCTCGAGATCCCGCTCGCCGGCATGCTCACGGCCTCCGCCTTCCTCGAAGCGTTCGTGGGAGACCGTCCGTGGGCGCACCTAGATATCGCCGGCCCGGCGTACACAACGGTTACGACACGTCGTTACCAACCGGCCTACCAGAACGTCGGCGCGGTCGGCTTTGGCGTCCGTCTCGTGAGCCGCTTCCTTCTCGACTACGACCGCTGACCGTCCCTCGGGGCGAATCTCCGGCCTAGGCACCCACGATCATGACGCTCTCGCCGCCGTGCCGGGTCGCGCGCGGGCGGACCTCGCAAAAGAGCGGGGTGTGGTAGCCGCCGCCCGTCACCAGCGCCGTGCCGACGGGCAACGACTGGATCATCTCCGTCATGCCCGGGGTCAACCCCTCGATCGACTGGGAGATCGCGCGAAGGTCGAGCGGGTTCGTGACCTGCAGAATGAGCTGCGTGTTGCACTGGGAGAGCACGCTCTTGTCGATGCGGGCCGCGCGCTGAGTGACCACGCAAAGGCCCAGTCCGAACTTCCGGCCTTCGCTCGCGATGGTCTTGAGCACCCTCGTGGAGGTCGCCGTGCCCTGCTGCGGAGCGAAGTTGTGCGCCTCCTCGATGACCAGAAAGAGCGGCGGGATCTTCCCCTTCTTGCGGCTGTCGAACAACGTCGCGGCGATCCGGGCGACGACGAGCTCCTGGATATCGGGCGCGACGCCGCGCAGGTTGATCAGGGTCGCGTGGCCCTTCTGCACGATATCGTTGAGGCTGGTCCCTTTCGGGCCCAGGAGCTTGGTCTGTTCCACATATTCGAGGCGTTCATGGAGGGTTTCGCCGACGGCTCCGCCGACCGACTCCGCGGCGCGTACGAGGTCCCCCGCGTCGTAGTTGGGGTTGGAGGCCGCGACCCGTTCGATCAACTGCTTGAGAGGAGCCAGGAACGTCGGCACGTTCGTGAGGCCCATGAACACGAGCAGCTCGCGGGGGTCGATATGGCCGATCGAGAAGGTGAGAGGCTTTGCCGAGGGGTTGAGGCTCACGTCGGGCGAGTACTCGATGACCTGACTTCCGAAGCCTTGGGACTCGACCCCGAAGCGGGCCTGCGACCCGCTGCGCTCGGCCGGCACCCTCAACGACCCGTACTCTCCGTGGGGGTCGATGATGACGCACGTCACCTTATGGCGGAGCAGTTCCTCGACCAGGACGCCGAGCAGGTAGCTCTTGCCGCCGCCGGTCTTGGCGAGCACGCTGACGTGCCGCTGGACGAGCTGGTTGATGTCAAGCTCGACGCGGAGCGAGTGGTTGCGGAGCATTCCCACGTAGGCGCCGCTGTTCGCGCGGTGGGTCAGGCCGAGCACGCGGGCGATCAGCGTTTCCTCCGCTCGGTAGACGTGAGCGCCCGGCCGGAAGGGAATCGTCGGGATCTTCACGACGCCCTGGTGGTCTCGATACCCGACGATCTGGGCCCGTCCGAGGAGGCTCTCGCGCACCGCGGTCTCGTCCGTGGGGCCGAGGTGCCCGGCCCGCTCGATGTCGAGGTCGCTCTTACGCTGAAGGTCGTCCAACTGGCAGAGAACGTAGCCGTGATTCTCGTCCGGGACCGAGAGATAGTCGCCGCGCTCGACCGGGCGCGTCAGGCTCACGTCGAACCGACCGAGCCCGACGTTGCCAAAGATACGGCCCACCTCCTCCACGAACGTTAACGAGCGGGACCGCCGATATTAGGGTAGCGCGACACGGGAAGCCGCTCGGCGAGATTCACGCGACGCCCGGCCCCTTCCGAGATAGCCTTTTAAGGGCTACCCGTTTCGAACGACCGCTCGCCTGGATCCTCGCCGACGGGAGGCTGGCCGGTGGCCGACGCGACGGTTGAACTTGAGCGCAAGCGCATCGAGACGAACCAGCGAGCGGACGAGCACCGGGCCGTTCGCGACCGGTTGAACGGAGAGGCCCGTGTGCTCGCGGACCAGCGGGCGAACGTCCTGGATGAACTCCATCGGCAAAGCTCCGAGGCCCAGGAGCACCGTCACCACCGCGACCTTTTGAACGAGCAGGTGCGCACGGAGAAGAAACTACGAGAGGAGGCGAACCACCGACTGCAGGACGCCGGCGACCGTCTGCAGGAGCTCAAGCGGAACCGACCTCCGCGGGCGGGGGCCGTCCCTGTCTGGCGCCTCCGCAAGGAGCTCAAGGAGCTCGAGTTCCGTCACATGACCACGGCGCTCACGGGGGACCAGGAGAAACGGCTCATCGAGGAGATGAAGCGGATCGAACAGGCGATCCGCGACCAGGACGAGCAGCTCCGCAAGGACCCCGAGATCGAGGCGGCCATCGTCCAGATGGAGACGACTCGCAAGGAGGCCGAGGAGCATCACCAGGCCGTGGGACAGATGGCCGAGGAGGCCCAGCGAGCCCACGACGCGATGGTCACCCTCTACGAGACCGTCGACGACCTTCGGCGCCAGGCCGACGAGGTCCAGGCCCGTCTGATCGAGACGAAGACGCAGGCGGACGAGGAGCACCGGGCGCACATCGCGGCCATCGAGGAGGTCCGCGACATCGAGAAGCTGCTCCACGCGGCGGGAGGGACCCGCGGCCCCGGCACGTGGGAGGAGGGAGAACCCCCGAAGGAGGAGGATTTCCTTGCGCGCTTGAAGAAGGGAGAGAAGGTCAGCACGCAGGACCTTATGGAGCTCCAAAAGTCCGGCGGTCGCCCCTGAACGGGGCCGTTAGATTCTCCGCCAGGAGCCCTATCCGCGGGCGGCCCTGCGTCGGTCGTAGGTGGGGTAGAGCCGCTCGCTACCGCCGGTCAGCACCCGGGCGAGGTAGCCTGCGAGCGCGGCGCCAAGGCGCACGAGCGCGACCATGCCGTGCTGGTCGGCCGCGAGACGCTCGATGCGATAACGCTCCCAGAGGCTCCCGTGCTTCTCGGTCAGCTGCTTACGACCATAGCCGTTCCAGAAGGCCTGCCGGACGAACTGTGGCCACGTGGCACGCGCCCGATGGTAGACGATGGCGTCCGGAGCGTACGCGATGAGGTAGCGCGCGAGGACGGCCCGCAGGTTCAGGTCGATGTCCTCGGCGGTGATGAACCGAGCGTCGAACCCTCCGAGACTTCGAAAGAGCTCGCGTCGGTAGCCCAGGTTGCATGACGGGTAGGTCACGTCGCTTCCCCGCAGGTAGAGCTCGACCCGCTCGAGCTCGCTGAACCGGGAGGGCGAGAGGGGGACGGTCCGACCTGCGACCACCTCGGCCTTCGCGAACGCGCGCCTCACGGCGGCAAGCCAACCCGCGTCGGCCACGCAGTCGCCGTCGATGAACGCCACGAGGTCTCCGCGAGCGAGCTCGACGCCCAGGTTACGTCCCTCGCCTCGCGAGCACGGTTGTCGGATCGCTCGATAGTGAGCTGGGTCCCGGTGGGCATACCCCAGCACGAGCTCGAACGTGCCGTCCCGGCTGTCCGCGTCGACGACGATGACCTCGAACGGAGGTTCCTGGAGTGCTAGGCTCTGGAGGAGCGGCGGAAGGTGGGCGGCCTCGTTGCGGACGGTGATAACGACCGAAACGAGCGCAGGGTGGTTCGGCTCACTTCCCAATGTCCACCACGACGACGTCCTTGACCGCGCGCATGCTCTTGAAGGGGAGCACGAGGCGGCCGGCCGCGTCGCTCTGGAAAAGGCGCGCCTCGACGTCCTCACTGGGGGTGACCAGCACGTGGGCGATCGCCCCGGTCGTGGTGTCGACGACGAAATTGTCGATCACTCCCAGGATCTGGCCGTCGTTGGTCATCACGGTCTTCCCTTGGAGTTCGGTGAGGAATTTACGCATGAGGGCCTCGGCGAAGCCACGCCTGTCACGCTTATTTAATCGTTGGTCGGACTGGGCGGGGAACTTCCCATCGCCCACGCCGGCCGTTCGGTGGTCGCCGGCGCTGTGTAGAGTCCGGTTTTTAGTTCCTCTACTTGAAGGAGGGGGGTTCGAGGGGGGAGTCATGCCTCGGTCCCTCCAGCCTCCACTCGCTGAAAGAACTGCCCCAGCTGCGTTGCCGGCGCTACCTTCCGCTGCCAGGCCTCCTGCGGAGTCTCGTAGAGCTCTGCCCACAGGCTCTCGTGGATCTGGTCGTTGTACCACTCGATGAACTCCTTCAGTGTTCGGTATCGCCACCGATGTCGATCATACTCCAACCACAACCGCTCGAGCTTCCCGTTGGTCTGCGGATGATTCACTCGGCTGACCACGTGACGAATCCCCCGCTCCGCCAGGAACCGCTGGAACTGCCCGTCCACTGACTCCCGGGCTTCCTTGTCGGCGATGTAGAACTGGCTCCCTCGATCGGTGTTGACCTCACGGACCTCTACGCCCCACTCGGCGGCTCGGGCCAGCGCCTCCGTCAATGTGGCGATCGCGTGTCCGGCCGTCGCCTCCGCGAACTCGCCTCCCGAGAGTATCCTCCGACTCGCGTCGTCCTCCCAGAGGATGACGTGCGGGTGTTGCTCTGAGGTTCGGTGGAAGTCTCCGTGGAGGAGCGAACCCGAGTGGTCCCTCTCGTAGCGGACGTAGTGCCGACGGCGTTGTTTGCGGGGGTTCGGCGTGACCCACCGTTGCCCCTTCGCGAAGCGGTAGATCTGCATCTTCGGGATGCGAATACCACGCTTGACGAGCGCCTTGTAGAGCTTCGTGGGGCTCCGAGGGGATCGGAGCCACTCCTGGGTGATGACGGCCTTCTCGAGCTCGGTGAGGGGTGGCCGAGGAGGGCGCCGACGAGGATTCAGCCGCGGCACAATCCCCGACTGCCGCCAACGCTGAATGAGCTTACGGAGCCACCGACGGGTCACACCCCATCGGGCGGCCATCTGACCGAGAGTCTCGCGGGGAGTCGCCAACCCCTGTGCCTGTCGGATGAGGTAGTCGATCCGACGGTCGGTCAGCTTGGTCATGCGGGGCGCAGGCGGGACCCGACCGATAGTCGGCCTCCCCCTGGACCCCCTCTTTCCACTCCACGGGTTCCGGTCGGTTCCCTGTCGGACAGGGGGAACTAATTGTTGGACTCCACAGTGGTCGCCGGCGCTGGGCAACGCTTATATCGGGCGCCTTGGGTGAGGCCGTCCCGCCATGGCCCGTTCGCCTCGTAAGCAAAATCCCGAGCTCACGCACGCCGTGCACGAGCTCCGTCGGGCGGCCCGCGAGAACGCGGCTCCGATCTGGAGCGCGGCGGCCGACCGGCTCGAGCGAGCGCGCCATCAGACCCGGCCGGTCAACGTCGGCCATCTCGACCGCCTTACCTCGGAGAAGGATCTGGTTCTCATCCCCGGCAAGCTTCTCGCGGAGGGGGAGGTCCATCGCGCGCTCACCGTAGCCGCGTTCGGCTGGTCGGAGGGCGCCCGGACGAAGGTCCACGCGGCGGGCGGACAACTCGTGACGATCCACGACCTTCTCAAGTCGCGGCCGGACGGCGCGGGGGTGCGTCTCCTTGGCTAGCGCACCGCGGGCGCTCGAGCCTCCCGCCCCTCGCGTCGTCGACGCGAGCGGCCTGGTCCTGGGACGTGCCGCGAGCCTGATTGCAAAGCGGCTGCTCCGCGGGGAGTCGATCGTCGTGGTCAACGCCGAGAAGTGCGTGATCACAGGGTCCCGGACCGAAGTGGTCCGGCACTACACCGAGGCCCGTGCTCGCGGTTCCAAACGGAGCGGACCGCATTTCCCGCGCTATGCGGACCGGATCTTCCGCAGGACCGTCCGTGGCATGCTCCCTCACCTCAAAACGCGGGGCAAGCAGGCGCTCGACCGGCTCGAGGTCCACCTCGGCGTCCCTCCCGACTACCAAGGCGTGACGACGGAGAGCCTCGCACAGGCCAGGACCCGTCCCGGCCTACGGCCGCCGACGACGCTCGGTGAGGTCACGGTCCTCCTGGGGGCTCGGCAGTGAAGGCCCCGGTCGTCGTCCTGACCACCGGCAAGCGGAAGGAGGCGATCGCCCGCTCGGCGATCCGCAAGGGCCACGGCACCGTTCGCATCAACCAGACCCCGCTCGAGCTTCTCGAGCCCGAGATGGTGCGTCTCAAGATCCAGGAACCGCTCCTGATGGTCGGCGACCGCTGGAAGTCCATTGACATCTCCGTTCACGTCGAAGGGGGCGGGATCATGGGCCAGGCCTCGGCCGCCCGGACCGCGGTGGCGCGGGGCCTGGTCGAGTGGATCAAGGACCCCGCGCTCGCCGAGATGTTCAAGCGCTACGACCGCTCGCTCCTCGTGAACGACCCTCGCCGAAAGATCCCCAAGCGCCCCGGTGGGCGCGGCGCCCGAGCGCGACGCCAGAAGTCCTACCGTTAGGGGAGAGGGAGGCGGTCTACCATGACGATGATGGTGCCGGTGCGCTGCTTCACCTGTGGAGCCGTCATCGGACAGTACTGGGATGAGTACCGCGAGCGAACGGAGCGCGGGGAATCACCGCGCGAGGTTCTGGACGGCCTCGGCCTTCGCCGCTACTGCTGCCGACGGATGATCCTGACCCATGTGGACCTCTTGGACGAGGTCGGTCCGTACGGTTGAGCCGCTCGGCCGCTGCTAGCACTGAGCTAGGCGCGTGCGCCGCGCCCACGAGCGCGACCCCGAGTCTCTGCCTAACTCGATTCGTCCTTGGTGCGGTCGCGCTTCGAACCGCGCTCGAGGCCGGCTCGGCCGCCGGCGGGGCGCGCGCGGCCACGGCGGCGGCGGTACAGGATGAAGAGCAGCACGACGACGACCACGGCCACCGCCGCGATGATCCCATACTCGAGGTAGAGCGTGAGCGAGCTCTGGTTGACACTGATGGCGAGGACGGCGGTCTGCGGGCCGTTGATGTAGTCTCCTGAGAACTCGTTCTGGGCCGAGGCGTTCGCGTAGAGGTTCCAGTTGCCGATCGGACCGGGGGTCCAGGAAATCTGCGCTCGAACGGTCTTGTTGTAGGCGAGGGATGGGTAGGTCCCCGTGTAGGCCACCGTCGTGTTGACGACCCCGGGAGACGTGTAGTTGTACCACTTCACATCGGCGGTGGGCACGATCACGTTGTGGGAGCCGGTTCCGCTCGGGGGTAGCAGATAGAACGTGACGTTGACGTTCATTGCGACCGCCTTGGTCCCACCGCCGGCCGTGACGTTGACCCAGTAGGTCACCGAGTTACCGACAGTGACCGAGGTGGGCCCCGTGAGGTTGTTCGCCGCCAGGATGGGCCGCGTGGTCGCATTGACGGCGACCGTCAGGCTCTGGGTAGCCCATGCCTTGTTGCCGGCACGGTCCGTGACCGTGAGGTTGAGGAGGTACGGGACGGACTGAGGGGTGAGCCAGACCGAGACCCGCCCCGGGAACTTGTAGCCGGGCGGTGCCGCGTTCTGGGTGATGTTCTTGAAGTGGAACGTGGCATTCCCGCTGTTCGTGATGTTCCACAGGTAGCGCACCACGGAGCCGTTGTTCGGGTCGCTCGAGTTGGCCGCGTTCAGCAGGACCTGGGCCGTGAAGTTCGAGCCTTCGGTGACGCTACCCCCGGTGATGTAACGGCCGTTCGCGTTGAGAAGGCTGAACGCCGGCTTCGGCTTCTGCGTGTCGTTGACGAGGACCATGATGGACGTCCGGTTCGAGAAACCTCCGCCGTCAAAGACCGTCAGATTGACCCAGTACCTGCCAACCGAGGAACGGGATGGTGACCCCGTTGATCGCGGTGCCGTTGAGGTAACGCCCTCCGCTCCCGCTGAACAGGACGGTGAAATTCGTCCCGAAGTAGGCGTTCTGGCTGGTCGAGTAGTTGGCCGTTTGCTTGAAGGTGGTGCTCGTGGCGGTGAAGTAGGCGATGGAGAGCACACCGGGGACGACGGGATAGGTCACGTTCGCACTGCTCGTCGTCGCGTTGAAGAACAGCGTGGTGGACGCGTTGACGTAGAGATACGTGAGACCGGCCGCGTTCCGAACCTGCGTCCCCGTTGCATTGTAGCTGATCTTCGCCTGGACGTCGTTGGGCGGGACCACCCAGACCGTGAACGTCGTCGTGTTCGTTCGGCCGCCTGAGCTACGGATGTAGAGTGAGCCATGATAGGGGGTCGTGAGCGTGGGGGTCGAGTAGCTGGTCGTCGCGTACGACGAGTTCGTGATGTTCTGGAACTGCCCGTTCCCGAAGTTCCATCGGAACAAGCTGCCGTTCGTTCCCGCTCCGTAGACTGAATTGATCGCGCTGAACGTCGCGTTCTCATTCTGGCCCAGGACGACCGTGTAGTTCCCGCTCGTCGAGTTCAAGACGTTCGCCTTCGAGAACGCAAAGTTCGACCCGGTCACGTTGACGATCGCCGTCACGTTACCGGCCCTCAGAATCGGCAGGGTCACGGTCGTGTACGACGAGCTGTAAGGGAGCGAGTTGATCGAAAACGAGCTCCACGTTCCCCCGGGTCCCGTGGCCGTGAGCGTGGTGCCCGCGGGGGCCGCCGTCCCGGCCTGCAGGATGAAACCGGCGGGGAGGATCACCTTGTAGGCGTATGTCCCAAACCAGCTCGGGTGCAGTACGGAGAACGAGATCGAGTACGTCGGGCTCTTCGCGACGATCGAACCCGACAGCGTGTACTTGGCGCTGTAGTTGAGCGTCAAGGAGGCGGTCGAGCTCGGGCCACAGCCGGTCGTAGAGCACGGGGTGCTGCTTTGGAACGTGTAGAGTGGCTGGCCCCCCGACCCGTAGCTCGTCGTGAAGGTGGTGCCGTTGATCGACGTTCCCGTCTGGATCGCCGGGAAGAAGGCCCCAGTCGAGTTGATCCAGGATAGGACCGCCGGCACACTGGTGTCCACGAGGGTGAGCCCATGCGAGAAATCAAGTCCGAGCTGGGCCCAGAGCTGACCGATGCTCGCGTTCGCGAGGGAGGGGAAGAGGCTGTCGTTGCCCAGCGTCGCGTTCGTGTAGACCGACAGCGAGCCGGTCCCGAGCGTGCTATTGATCCCCGCGAAGTTGAGCGTCGTCGCGTAGTTCTCCTTCTGCGAAGTCGCGGCCGGGGTCGTGACCACGTTCTTCGTCACTGTATTCCCGCTCGAGACGGTCGTCGTGTACCACACGGTCGAATAGTTGGTCGCCGATAGGAAGACGTCGAACGTCTGAGGTCCCCCGGTCGTGAGGTTGGCGTAGCTACCGAACGAGTAGAAACCGCCGGGAGGAGTCGGGGACGAATAGATGTAGCCGTTCGTGGGGTCGTAGACCGTGACGTTCCCGCTCGTCGTTATGGCTCCGTTCGTGGACGACAGATAGCCCTGAATGAGGTAGTCTTGGATAGCGACGTTGCGGTGGACCGTCCCGAACGCGGGGATGGTAATCTGGCTCACGTTGTAGCGGACCGTAGGTCCCGGGTAGATCGTCTTGAGGACCCAGGTGCCGGCAGGGGCCTCCATCGTGTAGGCTCCGCGGGCATTGGTCCCATTGCTCACCAGGATGACGTTGTTGTAGACCGGGTCCAGCAGCTCAACGATCGCTCCGCGGGCGCCCGACCCCTGGTAGGTGACCGTCCCGTTGAGCGTGGCGTTGTACTGCAGCACGTTGACGTCCCCGATGGTGACGAAGTCTGCCCCACCCGCCGTGAGGTTGCCCGAGCTCTGGTAGAGGTATTGGGGTGCCGTGCTCGGCGGGAGGATCGCGCATCCGTACGGTCCACAGCCGGGAAGCGAGGCGTTCGTCTGGGTGGGCACCCAGACCCCCCAGGTTCCCGGTGCGAGCGTAGGGGCGTTCCCCGCACTCGAGAAGACGAACTGGCCACCGGAGGTCGTGGTGGTCGCGTACGTCTGACCCGTCGCGCTGGAGATCAGGTCGACGGTTACCCCCCCAGGGATCGGGGACGTCGGACTGGGCTGGTGGACGTACCCGTACAAGGTGTAGGTCGTCGAACTGGAGGCGGCGGTCAGAGGCAGGATCGTAGCGAGCAGGAGCACGGCGATGAGCCCCCACAGCGCGACCCTGACAGCGGCATTACGCAACGACTTCACGGCTCCTTTAGTGACGGTTCCCTCGGTAGAGAACTCGGCGCCGAACCTTGCCCCCCTACTTATAGCTTGCTCGGGAAAAGTCCCCGCACCGGCGAGAATCGGGTCGGTCAGCCGCTCCCCTATCGGTAAATCGCCTGGACCGGCTCTTCGCGGCGCCGTCCCACCTTCTCTCGGAGGCCGTGCTTCTGGAACTCCTCGTAGAACTTGAGCGTGTCCGCGTCGCACGACGTGTGGATCTGGCGGAGCGCGGCCTCGAAATGGGCCATCGTGACCTTCGTCGCCTTCGTGTTCTCGCGGATCGCGTTGAGCCCGGCCTCCCGGCAGAGCGCCGCAAGGTCGCTCCCGACCAGACCGTCGGTCCGCGCAGCGATCTCCGAGAGGTCGACGTCGGCGGTCAGCGGCATGAGGCGGGCGTGGACCCGGAGGATCTCGAGCCGCCCTGCCGCGTTCGGGGGCTCGACATAGAGCCAGTGGTCGAAGCGGCCGGTCCGAAGGAGGGCCTCATCGAGGATATCGGGGCGGTTCGTGGCGGCGATGACGAGGACGCGGTCGAGCGATTCCAGGCCGTCGATCGACGTGAGCAGCTGGTTCACGATCCGCTCGGTCACGCCGCTGGAGGTCTGCTGCCCACGTCGAGGAGCGATGGCATCGATCTCATCGATGAAGACGATGGAGGGGGAGGCCTGGCGGGCCTTCTTGAAGATCATCCGGACCGCCTTCTCGCTCTCGCCGACCCATTTGCTCATCACCTCGGGACCCTTCACGCTGATGAAGTTCGCCTGGCTCTCGGTGGCGACGGCCTTGGCGAGGAGCGTTTTGCCCACCCCGGGGGGCCCGTAGAGCAGGATACCGCGCGGCGGATCGATGCCCATCTGCCGGTAGACGTCCGGGTTACGGAACGGAAGCTCGACCGATTCGACCAGCGAGCGTCGCACCCGCTCCAGGCCCCCAACCTCTTCCCAGCGGGTCGTCGGGACCTCGACGGCGACGTCGCGCAGGCTCGAGGGCTCGATCTGCTTGAGCGCCTCGCGGAAATCGCGGTCGGTGACCTTCATGCGCTCGAGAAGGGTCAGCGGGATCGGCTTGTCGAAATCAATTTCGGGAAGGTAGCGGCGGAGCGCCCGCATCGCCGCCTCCCGCGCCAAGGCGGCGAGGTCCGCTCCAACGAATCCGTGCGAGAGGCTGGCGAGCTCTCGCAACACGCGCTCCCGGTCTCGTTCGCTCCCGTCGATCGGCATACCTCGGGTGTGGATCTGGAGGATCTCAAGGCGGCCCGCCTGAGTCGGGACCCCGATCTCGATCTCCCGGTCGAAGCGGCCCGGGCGGCGGAGGGCGGGGTCGATCGCCTCTTCGCGGTTCGTAGCCGCGATCACGATGACGTTCCCTCGTCCCGATAGGCCGTCCATCAGGGTGAGGAGCTGAGCGACGACCCGCCGCTCAACCTCTCCGACGACCTCGTCACGGCGAGGGGCGATCGAATCCAGCTCGTCGATGAAGATGACGCTCGGGGCGTTCTTCTCCGCCTCCTCGAACTTCTCCCGGAGCTCCTTCTCGCTCTCTCCATAGTACTTGGATATGATCTCGGGGCCCTGGATACCGATGAAGTGGGCACCGGCCTCGTTGGCGACCGCCTTCGCGATGAGGGTCTTCCCCGTGCCGGGCGGGCCGTAGAGAAGGACCCCCTTGGGTGGGGAGATGGCGAGCCGGTCGAACAGTTCGGGATGCTTGAGCGGGAGTTCGATCATCTCCCGGACTCGGCCGAGCTTCTCACGGAGCCCCCCGATGTCCTCGTAGGAGATCCGTGGCGCCGCGACCTCGGTCTCGCTGACCGTCTCCTCCTTGACGGTGATGATGGTGGTAGGAGAGACCTGCACGATCCCCTTCGGCTGCGTGCTCACCACCATGAACGGGAGCGCGCCGCCCATCAGGAAGACACCCGGGATGACGAAGACATCCCCGCGGACGAACGGTCGACGTGCGAGCGCCTTCTGGACGAAGCTCTCGAGCCCCGGCCCGAGGTCCATCCGAGACGACCCGGCGTAGATCGGGGCGATCGTGATCGAGTCGGCGTTCGGGCAGTCGACCTTCTGGACGAGGACGCGGTCACCGATGCTGACACCGGCGTTACGCCGCAGGATCGCCTCGAGGCGGACCCAGCCCTTGCCCTCGTCGTCGGGAGGAGCTCGGGCCACGAGCGCTGGAGTGCTCTTGCGTCCGCGGACCTCGATCACATCCCCGATGCCGACCTTCAGTCGTTGGCGGGTCTGGCTGTCGATGCGGGCGACCCCGAGGCCCACGTCCTGCTGGGAGACCTCGGTGACTCGAAGGTGGACCGCCTCGACCATCGCTGGTCTCACCACGGCGGGACGCGATATATAGAGTGTCGGGGGAGTGGAAGCGGCGGCGCGGATAGGCAGATATCGCCCCGCGCTCTTCCACCCGCAGGATGGGAGTGGCCGAGGACTCGACGCAGCTGCGTCACTTGTTCGAGGCCGCAGGCTACCGGGTGACCGAGCGGCCGGGAGGCTGGGCCGCGATCCGGTCGCGTGACCGCCGCAGCGTGGTGTTCAGCGACGAGGTGCGAACCCCGACCGACCTCGAGGGCGCGTTCGCCCCGGACGCCATCCACCGTGTTCTCGTCTACCCGGAAGACCCCGGAACGGTCGCGCGGACGCTGGCGGCCGAACGGGGTATCGAGACCTTCGACACGGCGACGATCGGTTCCGCGCTGGGGGAGCTCCTCCTCCTTCCCGTCGCTTCCGCCACGGCGGCGGGGCCGGCCACAGGCCAGGCCGGCCCGCTCGAGACCCCTCCCTCAATCTTCCCTGAGGGAGAGCGCGTGGTCCGCGGACGTCTCTCTCGCCCGGATGCCGAGCGGATTGCCGCTGCGCCCGAACTCCGAGCGACGCTTCGCCTCGTCCCGTTCTTCGTGGCCCCCTACCGCGTCCGAACTCCTTCCCCTCACGGCGGACGCGGCGTGAGCACCGAGCACATCGTGGCGGTGAACGGCCTCCTGAGGGGGGTCGAGGAGTGGGACGTCGCCCAGTACGAGCTCTCCGACTCCACGGCCGAATCTCACCCGCGCCTCGAACCGACGATCACCGCCGACGAGGCCCTTCCACTCGCCCTCGATTGGATCCGCTCGAACCATACGGTTCGGGTCGAACACACGGAGCAGCACGGGGGGACGGTGGTCGTGGAAACGCGACGGGTCCCGCCCTCGTTGGAGGACGTCCGCCTCGCTCCCCTCACCCTCGTCTACGTGCCGTTCTGGTACTTCGAAGGGGAGGAAGGACGCATCGTGATCGACGCGGTCACCGGACGGACCCGGTCGACGCCGCCGGTTCGATAGACCCCGCGTTCGGCTGGCTCACGGCGTGCGTAGTGCCCTCGCCGCGATGACGAGGGCGATGACGACGATCACCACCGCCCAAGCTAGGAGACCGAGAAGGTAGATCTCGGGCGAGTAGGTGTAGTAGGATTGGGAGCTGAATAGATTCTCCCGCATCACATTGATGCAGAGCGAGACGGGGTTGTAGGCGGTCACGGTCCTCAGCCACTCCGGGAGGTCGGTCGGAGGGTAGAGTGCGTTCGATGTGAACAGGATGGGCAGGTTGAGCAGATTGACGAGGCCGAAGTAGGACTGGGGGCTCTCTAGGGCGAAGCCGCAGGCGAGGAAGAGAGCGTTGAACGTCAGAGAGAGCACGAGGACGGCCACGATGATCTCGAAGACTCCGAGCGCCGTCACCGATCCGGTGACGGAGAGTCCCACGAACCCCGGGACGTGGGCCAGCACGAGGGCCAGGCCCAGGACCAAGAACGCGGGGATGAGGGCCATGAGGGAGCGGAAGATCAGGGGAGACAGGAAGATCGCCGAGCGCGGGGCTGGCGTCGCCACTTGGCGCTTCAGGATCCCGAGCCCCTTGTCGAAGATGATGTTCGCTCCCGAGAACAACGACATCGTCAGCGCGACGAAGCCGACCATCCCGACGGAGAAGTACGAAAAGTAGTTCGGCGCGCCGAGGAAGGTCGAGGGTGCGCCGGGGATCTGGAACCCCTGCCCGAAAAGGATCAAGTAGAGGATAGGTACGGCGAGGCTCGTCCCGATCCAGATCGGCGTTCGAATATACCGCAGGAACTCCCGCCGGAGGAGAGAGAAAAGCTCGCGGTACATTCGCGCCGGCCCCCGTGCATCTGACCCATCCGCTCAGCCAAGTACCCGGCCGGGTCGCCCTCCTCTTCGCGGTATTCCCGTCCCGTCAGCTCGAGGAAGACCTCGTCCAGGCTCGGCTTGCGGATCGATACGCTCGCGAGAGCGATACCGGCCCGGTCGCAGGTCATGACGATGGGGGGCACCATCGCTTCGCCCTGGTCGCACTTGACTCGGAAGGTCCCGTCCACGACCGTGAGGCCGTGCACCCCCGGGATCGTCGAGAGGATCGGTTGAAGGTCCTCCCCCTTGGTCGGCCGAACGACCACGACGTCACCTCCGGTCCGTTCCTTGAGCTCGGCGGGGGTCCCGGTGGCGATGATCGTCCCGTGGTCGACGATCGCGATCCGCTCGCAGAGCTGGTCGGCTTCCTCGAGGTAATGCGTAGTGAGGAACAGCGTGAGACCCGTCTCCCGCCGCAGCTGTCGGATGTAATCCCAGAACCCGGCCCGTCCCTGAGGGTCGAGGCCGAGGGTCGGCTCGTCCAAGAAAAGGATGCGCGGAGAGTGTACGACGCCCACGGCGAGTTCGAGGCGACGTCGCATGCCGCCGGAGTAACCCTTCACCAGCCGGTCGGCGTGCGGGGTGAGGTGCATCTGTTCGAGGAGCTCGCGGATGCGCGGCCGGGCCTCGGACGCCGAGACCCCTTGCATCCCCGCGGCGACCTCCAGGTTCTCGCGCCCGGTGAGCTCTCCGTCGGCGGTCGATACCTGGAACGCGAGTCCGACCCGTCGGCGGACCTCTTCGGCGCGGTCGACGACATCCAGTCCATCTACGAGCGCGCGGCCGCCGGTGGGGCGAAGCAGGGTCGTAAGGATGGAGACGGCCGTGGTCTTCCCTGCGCCGTTCGGCCCGAGGAACCCGTACGCCTCGCCGTGACGAACCTCGAGGCTGATCCCGGCGAGGGCGCGCACACTACCGTTGTACGTCTTGGAGAGGTTCTCCGTGAGGATGGCCTGACCGTCGGTCATGGGGATGGGGCGCGCCAACCCCGCTTCCCTCTTAATGACTGGGTCAGGTCGGAGCCGCCCATACATCCGACCGGAGCGCGCCGGGCCTAAAGGGAGCAGCGCACCGGGCGCGCTCACCCGGTGTGAGGCCGGGCGGCCGGCGCGGGGTCCGCTCCACCGTCAAATACGGTTGCCATCTAAAGCCGGTCATGAAGCTCCAACAGTTCCGCATCGGCCCCCTGCTCAACTTCACCTACGTCGTCGCCGACAGCGTGGGCGGCGACGGGGTCGTGATCGACCCATCGTACGGGATCGATCCGGTACTGGAAGCGATCGACGCGGACCGAATCAAGGTTCGATACATTCTGAACACCCACAGCCACCCAGACCACGTCGCCTCCAACGAGGAGGTTCGCGGCCGTACCGGGGCCAAGGTGGTCGCGCACCGCTCCGCGCCGCTGGGCCAGGACGTGAGCGTCGACCACGGCTCGACGCTCGCGGCCGGCCGGCTCCACTTTGAGGTCGTCCACACGCCCGGCCACACGCCTGACTCGGTCCTCTATCTCTTCCACGGTCACGTTGCGACGGGCGATACCCTGTTCGTGGGCGAATGCGGACGGACGGACCTTCCGGGCGGGAGCCCCGAAGCGATGTACGACAGTCTGCTCCACCGCGTCGTGACGCTGGACGACGCCCTGGTGGTCCTCCCCGGTCATGATTACGGACCCACGCCGACCTCGACCATCGGCCAGGAGAAACGGGAGAACTACACGCTCCAGGCCCGGACCCGGGAAGAGTTCCTTCGCTTCATGCGGGAGTGAGCCGAGACCCATGCCGGTGCCCCCCTCCGACGAGCGGTCGCTGCGTGCCGTAGGCGCCCGCCGCATTCACCCCCCGGAGCCTTCGTCCCAAGAACTCGTCCGACGTCTTCGATCGGTAAGTCAAGAAGGCCCGGCCCTGGTCGCGCTGTTCGACGCGGCCGCGATCGCGGGGGAGCGCCACCTCCTCTCCGCGTGGGCCCATCTAGGCCGTTCACGGCGCGGGGGCGGGAGCCGGCTGCGGGACCGCGGCGCGGAGCTTGCGCTCTACGTGGCCGGTGATGACCAGCTGGGTCGGGCGCTCGCCAAAGTGGGGATCAATGAATCGACCGAAGCGTTCGTGCTGGTCGCCGAGAAGCCGCGCACGATGGCCGAGTTCCTGACGCGATTCGGCCTCGAGGAGGACCCGTCGGCCTACCCTCGAACGCTTAGTGCGGGCAGCCTCGACCGTCTGGGGATCCCCGAGGGGGACCGTGCGGCCGTGCCCGCGGCCGCGTGGGAAGGGCTGGTGCTCGAACGGGTCGCGCTGGTCGACCTCTCTTCGCCCGCCGGAGCGGCCGCGGCTCGGGCCGACTCCCCCGGGCCCGCGAGAAGAAAGGGTTAGGTAGCAGGAGTCGGTGCTCGGCGCCGCCGGCGCCGTCCGTGCAGGTGTAATCTAGTGGTAGGATGTCAGCCCTCCAAGCTGACCGCCCGGGTTCGAAACCCCGGGACGTCTCGCACGTCCTGGGGCGGATCTCCCGGCACCTGCATTGAATCCGCGGCGCCGGCGCGTCGGTATGGGCGAGGCCTTTATCCGGGAGCGACCGCATCCCCTTGGCGCGCTGAGGTAGCCTAGCCCGGAAAGGCGCCAGCCTTGAAAGCTGGTGGCGGTCTCGCCTCGGGAGTTCAAATCTCCCCCTCAGCGCCTGGCGTTCCTCGACCTCTCGGATGGGGGTTATACGGGTCGGCTTCGTCCCGCCCCCGATGGCGCAGAGCCTCGCGACGACCCCGCTCATCGAGCAGTACGAGGCGGTGCGCGCCCGATACCCCGGCCACATCGTGCTCTTCCGGGTCGGAGACTTCTTCGAGACCTTCGGGGACGACGCGAAGAAGCTCGCGACCGCGCTCGACATCCAGCTGACCGCTCGGGGACCGGACGCGACCGGGGCTCGCCTCCCGATGGCCGGTGTGCCGTACCACGCGGTGGACACGTACCTCGCCCGGCTCGTTCGCCGGGGGTTCAAGGTCGCGCTCTGCGATCAGGTGGAAGACGCTCGTCAGGCCAAGGGCCTCGTCCGCCGAGAGGTGACGCGGGTCGTGACCCCCGGCACCGTTGTCGAGGACGGGATCCTGGGGGGACCGGACCACAACTTCCTCGCGGTCGTATACGACGACGTCGCCGGGCGGGCCTTCGCGGCCGTCGATGTGTCTACCGGGGACTTCGTACACGGGCAGCCGGAAGTGCCTGGAGTGGACGGCCTTCTTTCCAGCCTCGCCCCGCTCTTCCCTCGCGAGATCCTGGTCGCCGCGCGTCCGGAAGCCGCCGAGGCGACGCTCGAATCTGCGCGGCGGGAATTCCCGTTCGCCCGCGTCGAGAGCGCGCCGGCTCCGCTGGCTGCCGCCGACGTCCCGGAAGGACTGCGTTCTTCCACGGACCTTCCGGAGGCGGTCGCCTCGGCGGACCGCACACTCGCGGCCTACCTACGGTCGACCCAGCCACGGTTGCTGGCGCACCTCGCCCTCTCGGACGGCGCACCCGGCCCTCGTCGGCTCCAACTGGACGCCAAGACGCTGCGTCACCTCGAGATCAGCCGGCCGATGAACCCGGACGACCCCGGCGGCACGACGCTGTTGAAGGCCTGGGACGAGACCGAAACCGCTGCCGGTCACCGCACGCTGAGCTTCTGGCTGTGTAATCCGCTCGCCGATGAGGCCGCGATCCGCGGTCGCCTGGACGCGGTCGAGTCGCTCGTCTCTCGGGGTGCTGGGCTGGACGAGCTCCGTCGGGAGCTCGCGGAGATCCCCGACATCGCCCGCATCGCCTCCCGGCTCGGCGGCCGTCGTGTACGACCTCCCGAGCTCGGTCGGCTGCGAGATGGTCTCGAGGCCGCCGGCCGTCTCGGACGGAAGCTTTCCTCCGCCTCGGGGTCAGCAATGCTCACCCGGACCGCGGAGGAGATCACTCCTCCCGAGGCGCTGCGCGCGCTCCTACGGGAGTCGCTGCCCGACATCCTTCCGGCGACCGAAGAAGAAGGAGGGCTTTTTCGTCCGGGGCGAAACCCCGAGGTCGACCGGGCGCGCGCCGAGGAGCAGGGAGCCCTGCGCGAGCTCGAGATCCTCGAACGGGAGGAGCAGGAGGGGACCGGGATCCGGTCGCTCAAGATCCGTTACAACCAGGTCTTCGGCTACTACATCGAGGTGACGCGGGCCCACCTCGCCCGGATCCCTCCTCATTACCGGCGACGTCAGACCGTGGCGCAGGCCGAGCGGTTCACCACCGAGCGGCTCGAGGCGATCGCGGAGAAATTGCTGGACGCACGTGAGAAGGCACGGAGCGCGGAAGCGAGCGCGTGGGAAGAGTTCCTGGGACGGCTCGACGTTCACGTACCGGCGGTGCATCGGGTGGGGCGTTCGGTCGGGGCGTTGGATGCCCTCCAGTCGTTCGCTACCGTAGCACAACGGCGGCGTTGCGTGCGTCCGACCGTCGATGCCTCGCTCAAGATCGTCGTGCGGGACGGGCGACATCCCGTGCTCGACCGAGCGCTCCAGGAGCGGTTCGTCCCGAACGATGTCGAGCTCGACGCGGAGAGTGCGCGCCTGTTGGTCCTGACGGGGCCGAACATGTCCGGGAAGTCCACGTACATGCGGCAGGTCGGCCTCCTCGTGGTCCTCGCTCAGGCCGGTTCCTTCGTTCCCGCGAAGTTCGCTCAGGTCGGGATCGTGAGCGGGCTCTACACCCGCATGGGGTTCACCGACGAGATCGGCCGAGGGAAATCGAGTTTTATGGTCGAGATGAGCGAGCTCGCGGAGATCCTGCGGGCCGCCGACCAGCGCGCCCTGGTCCTGCTGGACGAGGTCGGTCGCGGGACGAGCACGTTCGATGGCCTCGCGATCGCGTGGGCTGCCCTCCGACACCTCCACGACGTCACCCGCTGCCGTACCATCCTTGCGACGCACTATCACCAGCTCACGCAGCTGGTCGAGGGGCTGCCGGCCGCCCGTCTCGGCCACCTCGCCGCCCGCGAACGCCCGGAGGGGATCGTGTTCCTGCACCGTCTCGTGCCGGGCAGCACCGACCGCAGCTACGGGATCCACGTGGCGCGGATCGCCGGTCTGCCCCCGGACCTCCTCGCGGAGGCCCAGCGACTCCTTCGCCGACTGGAGGGCGAAGGCCTGGCGCTAAGGGCCGGAGCGGACGATGCGAGCTCCTCCCCGCGCTACACCCAAGCCATGCTCTTTGCTTCAGAAGAATCCCACACCGCGCCCGGCTCGGCGGTGGAAGAAGAACTCCGAACGATCGACGTCGACCACCTTACCCCGGTCCAGGCACTGCAACGGCTCGCCGAATTGCGCGCCAAGCTACCGAACCGACCGGAGGTTCCGCCGTGACGACGACCGCGAACCCTGTGCCCGCCGGGCGGCGACCGATCCTTCGCCTCCCACCGGAGACCGTGGACCGCATCGCGGCCGGCGAAGTGGTCGAGCGTCCGGCGTCCGTGGTCAAGGAGCTCGTCGAGAACGCGATCGACGCCGGGGCGCGCGAGGTCACCGTCCGGCTCGAGCGGGGAGGCCTCGCGCGGATCGAGGTCGCCGACGATGGCCAGGGGATCCCGGCGAACGAGCTCGAGCTGGCGGTCGAGCGACACGCGACGAGCAAGCTCGACCCGGCCGAGGGCCTGGGGGCGATCCGAACGCTGGGGTTCCGCGGCGAGGCGCTCGCGTCGGTCGCCTCGGTGGCCCGCCTCCGGCTCCGCTCACGGCCCCCGGATTCCGAGGTCGCGAAGGGGATCGCTGTCGAAGGCGGGATCCTCCGAGGGCGGTTCGAATCCGGGCGCGGCGTCGGTACGACCGTCGAGGTCGAGGACCTCTTCTTCAACACGCCGGCCCGGCGGAAGTTCCTCCACTCCGCGGCGGTCGAGCAGCTCGAGGTGCTACGGACCATCGAACACCTCTATCTCGCATCCCCTTCCGTCGCCCTGTTCGTCGCCAATGAGACGGGCGAGCTCGCCAGCTTTCCGAGCGCTCCCAACCTACGCGATGCGGCCGCGCGCGTCCTCGGCCCCGAGTTCCTCGAACAATCGTTCGCCGTGGACGCCGAGCTGCCCGGCGGAGGACGTCTTATTGGGTACCTCGGCCGCCCGAACCTGGCCCAGGGCAACGCGCGCCGTCTCTACCTCGCGGTGAACAGTCGGACGATCGAGTCGCGCATCCTCTCCCAGGCGACCCGTTTCGCCTTCCAGAGCTACATTCCGCGGACCCGCTTCCCGGTCGGCGCGCTCCATCTCGAACTACCTCCCGACGAGGTCGACGTGAACGTTCATCCGACCAAGCGCGAAGTCCGATTCGTCAAGGAATCCGAGCTCGCCGAGGTCGTTCGCGAGGCGGTGCGCCACGCCTTGGTGAAAGGCCCCGCTCCGTTGCCGCTGCCCCCCGCGGTGACGGGTCGCAACGTCGCCCCCTCGCCCGCACCGTCGCCCGGGCCCTCCCTGACGATGGTAGCCGAGGCACGGCTCCTCTCCGGAGTCCAACGTCGCCTCCTCGAGCCATCGGCCCCGCTTCTCCTCCGGGAACGACCCGGCCACGCCCGTCTCCAACTCCTGGGCGCGCTCGACCGGCTGTACTGGGTCGCAGTAGCTCCCCACGGCCTCGTGCTCATCGACCAGCACGCCGCGAGCGAACGTCTGATCTTCGACGCGCTCGAGCGAGAGGGGCGGCTGGGGTGCCAGACGCTGATGGAGCCGGTCACGGTAGAGCTCCGTCCCTCCCAGCAGGCCGCGCTCCAGGCGCACGCGGAGGCGGTGCGCGATGCGGGTTTCGATGTGGAGGCGTTCGGCGGGACGTCCTTCCGCGTTCGGGGCGTTCCCTCCTATCGGGGGCAGCGGGCGCTCGCGAGCCGGCTTCCCGAGCTCTTGGATGAGCTCGCCTCCGGAGGACGGCCCACGTCGCCCAACGGCCTCGCCGACCGTGTCGCGGCCTCCATTGCCTGCCACGCGGCGATCCGTGCGGGCGACCTTGTAAGCCCCGAGGAGCTCGGCCGGGTCCTCGACGCGCTCTACGAGGGCGCGGACGCGGTCTACTCCTGCCCGCACGGCCGGCCGATCCTCTTCGACCTCCCGCGCTCCCGGATCGACCGGTGGTTCCTTCGCAGCGGTCCGTGAAGCCGCCGGGTCGACCGCCGCCCGGCTTCCGCTTCGAGCGCGACATGCTGCCGGTGGTCCGCCGGCACTTGGAAGAGGAGGGCTACCGGGTCTATGCGAATCCGGACGGGAGCGACTACTTTGACTTGGTCGCGCGTCGGGCCGGTGAGGTCGGCTTGGTCGAGCTCAAGCTCGCACGAGGAGGGCCCGTGTTCTACCAGGCCCTGCGCCGACGGGCCTGGGGTGATTGGGCCGCGGTCGCGCTCTCTTCCGAAGGACCCGCCCGGCGCCTCGCAGAAACGTCGACGCACCCTCTGAGGACACCGGTCGGAGTATGGTGGGTCCACGCGGACCACGTCGAGGTCCTTCGACCGGCGCGCCGGCGCGATGTCCCTCTGGACTCGCCGGTGCTCCGGGCCGCTCGCGCCGAGTTCGAGCAGTGGCTCGACCGCATCGACCGAGGAGAGCTCCCTCCCGGCGTTCGCTGGGAGGGTCTCCACCGGGAGGTCGGCCGGATATCGAAGGGGCGTCGGTTTCGGGAATGGACCCTCGAGGAAGCATCCGGGAGCGGCCCGGCCGAACAACGATAAGGGGGGTTTCCCCTGTGGCATCGCCGTGGCGAACTGTCCGTTCTGCGGGGCCTCCGAGACCGATCGCTTCGAGATCGACGGTCAGTGCTTCCTCGTTTTCAGCTGCATGTTCACCCCCTCGGTCGACCCGGGCCTTTCGGACGCGGAGGTCGAGGAGCAGCTTCGAAGGGAGTATGGGCCTCAAGGTTCGGCGTACTTCCGCGGGATCTGTGACCGACTCCACCGGCTCGTGACCCAACGGCCGGAGCCGTCGCCGCCCGAGAACTCGGCCCCCGAATGACCTAGGCGGCGTAGCGGCTCATCCAGATCGAGGCGGGGAACGCTGCGAGCCAGCGGTACGACGCGATCGCCGGCGCAACGAACGCCATCGGGATCGTGAGACGAAGGACCGAGGGCAGGACGAAGCCTCGCCGCCGGTAGTAGACGACCGCTCGCGTCTCGAGCTTCAGGGCCATCCAAAGGCGCGGGGGATCGGGGCTCCGTTACGCCGGTCGAGCGGCGGTAGGGGTCCCGCCGATCTCGGCGATGGCGGGCCCGGTCGGAACGAGATGCCGTGGGAGACCGAGCTCTTCCGGCGTGGCGCCGAAGGCGAGGCCGACGATCTGCGGGAGATGGAAGATCGGCATCTGAAGCTCTCGGCCGACCGCTGCTTCCGCCTTGTTCTGGAACGAATCGAGCGAGATGTGGCAGAGCGGACACGGGGTCGCCATCGCGTGGGCCCCGTGGTCCTTCGCGTCGGCGATCTGACGGCCCGCGATCCGGTTCGCGGTCGGCGCCTTCACGAACAGGATGGGAAAGCCGCAGCACATCACCCGACCCCGGTACATCACGGGTTCCGCCCCGATCGCGCTCAAGAGGTGCTCGAACGCGTGGGGTTCCTCGGGGCTCTCCCAGTCATTCTCAAAGCTCGGGCGCAACAGGTGACAGCCGTAGAACGCTCCGACCTTGAGACCCGAGAGCGGGCGACGGACCCGGGCGCGGACCGCGTCCAGGCCGATGTCGCTCGTCAATACCTCGAGCAAGTGCTTGACCTTGACACTCCCTCGGTAGGGCACCCCGATCTTCGCGAGGACCGGGTCGATGCGGGCGCGTAGGGCCGGGTCCTTGAGTTTAAAGTTCGCGAGGGTCAGCATCCCTTGGCACGTCGAGCAGACGGTCAGGATGTCGAGGCCGGCCTGCTCGGCGATGCCGAGGTTACGGCCGTTGATGGCGACGTTGAGCGTCATGTTCGCTTCGTCCATGAACCCGGAGCCGCAGCACGAGAAGCGCGGGAAATCGACCAGTTCGATCTGGAGCGCTCGGGCGACCCAGCGGGTCGCCATGTCGAGCTCGCGCCCGGATTCCTGGGCGACGCATCCGGGGTAGTAAGCGATCCTCACGGCCGCTCCTCCCCTTCCGGCCGGTCGAGCTCCCGATAGATCGTATCCAGATCCTCGACGCCCTCGATGCGCCGGGGCTTATGCGACATCTCCGGCTTCTTCCGCCAGATCCGAAGCCCCTGGCGAGCCTGGCCCAGGAGACCGGTCAGCCCGTCCGTTCGCCGCACCAGCTTCATCTCGTTGAGCTGCCCGCGGTCGCGGATGTTCTCCTTGAAGCCGACGGCGTGACGCGAACCGGGCTCGGTCGCGCCTTGGACCGCGATCGCCATCTCCTTCAGGTCGCGGATCCGCTCGCTCGGGCGCACTTCCTTCGGGCAGGCCTCGGTGCAGAGGTGGCAGCGCAGGCACAACCAGAGTCCTTCGGTCTGGATGCGCAAGAGCCGGTCCTGGTGGGCTCGGTCGCGCGGGTCGACCACGAAGCGGTAGAGCTTGGCGAGCGCCATCGGACCCGGGAACGCCGGGTCGCTTTCCACGGCGGGGCACGCTGAATAGCAGGCGGCGCACGCGATACAGCGAGGGGTCTCGTAGAAACGTTCGACCTCCGCCGGGCTCATCGAGTTTGGTCGACCTTCGGGCATCGGGTGACGGGGGTCGAGCTTCAGGAACGGCTCGATGCGGTCGTACTCCTGCCAGAACGGGCTCTGGTCGACGACCAGGTCGCGGAGCACGGGCTGGTTTCGCATCGGCTCGACGACCACGCGACCGTGCTCGGCCAGTTCAGGTCCGACCTGCGTCTGGCACGCGAGCCGGCTCTTCGAGTTGATCTGCATCGCGCAGGAGCCGCAGATGGCGGCGCGGCAGGAGTAGCGCAGCGCGAGGGACGGGTCTTTCTCGTAGCGGATCTTTAGGAGGGCGGTCAGCACGGGGGTGTGCGGTTCGAGTTCCAGGGTGAACCGCTCGTACCGCGGGGCCCGGTCCCGGGCCGGGTCGAACCGGTACACATCGACGGGCGTCGTAACGGTCGCGCTCGCCATCAGTAGACCCGCTCCTTCGGTTCCCACCGCGTGAAGGCGACCGGGCTGTACGAGAGTGAGGGTCCTCCCGGTCCTCGGGTCGCCAACGTGTGTCGCATCCAGTGGGCATCGTCCCGTTTCGGATAATCGATGCGGGAGTGCGCTCCGCGGCTCTCGGTGCGCGCGAAGGCTCCGACGATGATGACCTCGGCGAGAGAAAGCATGTGACGAACCTCCAGGGTGTCGGTCAGGTTAAGGTTGAACACGTTCGATTGGTCGACGATCCGTAGCTGCTGAGCCCGCGCCTGGGTCGCGCGGATACGACGGAGTCCCTCGAGAAGGTCGGCCTCCGTGCGGTAGATCCCGACGTAGTGCTCCATCGTCGCTTGCATCTCGCTACGGATCTCCGCGGGATCGACGCCGTCCGTGCGGGCCATCATGGCCCGGATCGGGGTCTCGGATAGGGCGACGTCCGCGGCCGTGACCTCGGTCGAAACCGGTTTACTGGCGTACGCCGCCGCCGCGATCCCCGCTTGCTTACCGAAGACGAGGGTCTCCATCAGCGAGTTCCCCCCTAAGCGGTTCGCACCGTGGATCGATACGCACGCCGCTTCTCCCGCCGCGAAGAGGCCGGCGATGCTGGTCGCTCCCTGGATGTTCGTCCCGACCCCGCCCATCATGTAGTGTTGGGCGGGATAGACGGGGATCGGCTGGGTCACGGGGTCGATGCCGGCGAAGTTCCGACAGATCTCACAGATCTCCTGGAGCCGGCTTTCGATCCGTTCCCGGCCGAGGTGCATGAGCTCGAGATGAACGTAGCCTCCCGGGAACCCGTGGCCCTCGGCCACCTCCGTGACGATCGCCCGAGACACCACGTCCCGGCTCGCGAGCTCGAGGACCCGTGGGGCGTATTTCGCCATGAACCGCTCGCCCGAGACGTTCGTGAGGAACCCTCCTTCCCCTCGCGCCCCCTCCGTGATCAGGATTCCGGAGTCGAGAAGTCCCGTGGGGTGGAACTGGACGAACTCCATGTCCTTGAGGGCGGCGCCCGCCTCGTACGCCACGGCCATTCCGTCCCCGGTACAGCTGTGGGCGTTCGTGGTCCGCGCGTAGATCCGTCCGCTCGGCCCGGTCGCGATGACGACGCTGCGGGCCGCGATTCCCTCGAACTGGCCGGTCCTTCGGTCCAGGACAACGACGCCCTGGGTCCGCCCGTCCCGCACGACGATTTGGGTGAGGTCCGATTCGGAGTAGAGCGTGAACCGTTTCGCCTCCGAACCGAGGCGCTCCCAGAGCGCTTGCAGGAGCGCGAGCCCAGTGCGGTCCGCGGCATAGATCGTGCGCGGGAAACCGGCTCCGCCGAACGGGCGGCTGGCGAGAGAGCCGTCCTCCGCGCGGTTGAAGATGGTCCCGAAGTGTTCCATCTCGACGACGATCGGGCCGGCCTCCCGGCAGAAGAACTCGATCGCGTCCTGGTCCCCGAGATAGTCGGAACCCTTCACCGTGTCGTAGATGTGGGCATCGATCGAATCGTCCGCCCGGACGGCGGCGTTGATCCCCCCTTGGGCCGCTCCCGAGTGCGAACGCAGCGGGTGGAGCTTGGAAACGACCGCCACCTCACGGCCCGCTTCGACCGCCGCGAGGGCCGCGCGCTGTCCCGCGAGACCCGCGCCGACCACCACTACCTCGTGCCGACGCATAGAACCGGGCCGTTACAATCGACCGAGCATTAAGCGGTGACGCCACGCGACCGGCTCTCGCCGCCGCTCACGCGAGTCCCACGGCTTCCCTGACTTCCCTCGGTGAAGACGGCGTAACGCCGTCGTGAGCCGTTATATACCGACCCCGAGTCCCCCGGCCGTTTCCCTCGTAGCAGGGAGGTTTCGATGCCGAATCTCATCAGTCCCGCCGACGAAGAGCGTCTGCTCAAGGGGACCACGACGATCGGTCTGGTCTGCAAGGACGGGGTCGTCCTGGCGACCGAGCGACGCGCGACCGCGGGTACCATGATCGCCAACAAGCAGACGTTCAAGCTCTTCCGGATCGACCAGAACATCGGGATCACGATCGCGGGCCTCGTCGGGGACGCCCAGACGCTCGCGCGCTACCTCCGCGCGGAGGTCTCGCTCTATCGGCTGCGCCGCAACGCCCCGCTGAGCGCGGAAGGGGCCGCGACGCTCCTCGCGAACATCCTCTCCGGGAACCGGATGTTCCCCTACTACGCCTGGCTCATCCTGGGCGGCGTCGACGCGAAGGGGGGTCACGTCTTCTCGGTGGACCCGGCCGGGGGCTCGATCGAGGACCGCTACGTATCGGTCGGTAGCGGCTCGACCTTCGCCTACGGCGTTCTGGAGGAAGTGTACTCCCGTGACATGACCGTCAGCGACGGCGTCGACCTCGCCCTGCGCGGCCTTACGGTCGCCATGAAGCGCGACAGCGCGAGCGGCGATGGATACCTCATCCACACGATCACAGCCAAGGAATACCACGAATTCAGTGAGGACGAAATCAATAAGCGCTTGAAGGCGCTTAAGATTCCACTGCCCCCCGCGCTCGCCTAGGCTTTCGTCGCGGTCGGCCGGTCCAACCCCTTTCCCAACCCCTTCCGAAGTGGATGAGTTTCGATTCCCTGATATCTCAAACCCGGGAAGCGCTGAAAGAGGTGCTCCCGGAGACGATCGAGGTCACCGACATCGAGCTGGAAGGCCCGCACGTCGTGATCTACACGAAGCAGCTGGATGCCTTCCTCTCGGGCGGGGACCTCCTCCGACAGGTCGCTCAGCGGCTCCACCGGCGCGTGCTCGTGCGCAGCGACCCGGCGACGCTCATCGACCCAAAGGAGGCGGAGAAGCTCATCCGCGAGACGATCCCGGCCGAGGCGGAGATCAACCAGCTCTTCTTCGAGCCGGAGACCGGCGAGGTCACGATCGAGGCGGCGAATCCCGGGGTCGCGATCGGACGCGGCGGCTCCGTGCTCAACGACCTGAAGCGAAGGATCGGCTGGATCCCGACGGTCGTCCGCACGCCCCCGATCCCTTCGAAGACGGTGGAGGAGGTCCGTATCCACCTACGGAACGTATTCGACGAGCGTCGTACCTTCCTCAAGAAGGTCGGCATCCGGATCGCGCGAGAGCGCCTGCCCGAGAAGATCTGGGCCCGTAGCACCGCGCTCGGAGGCTACCGCGAGGTCGGGCGCAGCGCCCACATGCTCTCCACCCAGAACTCCAAGATCCTCATCGACTGCGGGCTCGACCCTGGCTCGGACCGGACCCCTTTCTTCAACGCGCCCGAGCTGCTCCCCCTTGACTCCCTGGACGCCGTGGTCGTAACGCACGCCCACCTCGACCACTGTGGGCTCGTCCCGGTGCTCCTCAAGTACGGCTACAAGGGACCGATCTACTGCACCGCCCCCACGCGCGACCTCATGACCCTGATGCTGCTCGATGCGATCAAGGTCGTCAACCAAGAGGCGCGCAAGGGCCTCTACGATTCCTCGCATGTGCGCGAGCTGGTCGCGCGCACGATCCCCCTACGCTGGGGGGAGACGACCGACATCGCGCCGGACGTTCGGCTCACCCTGCATAATGCCGGGCACATTCTCGGCTCGTCCATCTGCCACTTCCACCTCGGCGACGGGGACCACAACCTCGCCTACTCCGGCGACATCAAGTTCGAGCGGAGCTGGCTCTTCAATCCCGCGACCAACCGCTTCCCACGGCTGGAGACGCTCGTGCTCGAGTCGACGTACGGGGGCTACCGCGATGTCCAGCCGAGCCGCCTCGAGGCGTCGGACTCGTTCGCCGCCTTGGCGACCAAGATCCTCTCGCGCGGGGGGAAGCTGATCGTGCCCGTCTTCGCGGTGGGCCGATCTCAGGAGGTCATGCTCGTGCTCGAGGAGCGGATGCGCGATGGGAAGATCCCGCGCGTCCCGGTCTACTTGGATGGGATGATCTTCGAGGCCACGGCGATCCACACCGCCTATCCGGAGTTCCTGAACAGCCAACTGAGGACCCAGATCTTCCAGCAGGGGGACAACCCGTTCCTCGCGGACGTCTTCCACCGCGTCGACTCGAGCCAGATGCGGATGAGCCTGCTCGACTCGAAGGAGCCGTGCATCGTGCTGGCGACCTCGGGCATGATGAGCGGTGGGCCCGTGATGGAGTACTTCCGGGCCTGGGGCTCCGACGAGAAGAGCGGCCTGCTCTTCGTCGGGTATCAGGCGGAAGGCACGTTCGGCAAGCGGCTTCAGCGGGGGATCTCGGAGGCGACCTTCATGGACGGCCCGAGGCCGGCCTCGGTCCCGGTGCGCCTCGAGATGGCGACGATCGAGGGATTCAGCGGGCATTCCGACCGGGTGCAGCTGATGAACTTCGTCGCGTCTCTCGACCCGCGACCGCAGCGGATCCTGCTCAATCACGGGGAGGAGTCGAAATCGGTGGACCTCTCTTCGAGCCTGCACAAGCGCTTCAATGTCGAGACGCGCGTGCCGTACAACCTCGAGGCGGTCCGCCTCCTCTGACCCCGGCGCCTATGCGCGCCTATTCCCACTCGATGGTCGCGGGGGGCTTGTCGGTCACGTCGTAGAGCACCCGGACCACCTCGCCCGCGAGCTCGCGGGTGATCCGCTCGGCCATGCGGCGACCGACCTCCCGGGGCAGGTCCATCGCCTGGGCGGTCATCGCGTCGATCGACTCGACCACCCGTATGCTCACGGCCTCGCCATAGGCGCGGTTGTCCCCCGTGACGCCGACGGTCCGTCCGTCCAGGAGGACCGCGAAGTACTGCCAGGGGCGCGAGATCGTGTGCTCGGCGACCGCGCGGTCCACCTCCTCCTCGACGACGCGGTTCGCGACCCGCGCGCGACGCAGCCGCTCGCGCGTCACCTCACCCTGAACGCGCACCGCGAGCCCAGGCCCGGGGAACGGCTGCCGATCCGGGTCCGGGATACGAAGCTCCCGAGCGACCGCGCGGATCTCGTCCTTGTAGAGGTCGCGGAGCGGTTCCACGAGGCGGAGGCGGCTGTCCTCGGGGACCCCACCCACGTTGTGGTGGGTCTTGATCGTGTCGCGTTTCGACCCCCCGCTCTCGATCCAATCCGGCGCGATCGTTCCTTGGACGAGCCGGTCGGTACCGAAGCGATCGGCCTCGGTCTCGAAAGTGCGAATGAAGGCGTGACCGATCCGCCGCCGTTTCTCCTCCGGGTCGCGGACGCCCGCGAGGGCCGAGAGGAAGACCTCCTCGGCCGGCACGACGGTGACGTCCGTCGCGCTGGCGTTGAAGAAGGCGCGCACGCGAGCCACCTCTCCCTCGCGGAGCAGGCCCGTGTCGACGAAGATCGCGCGCGCACGGTCGCCGAGGGCCATCTCGGTCAGCCGGACGGCCACCGTGGAATCGATCCCCCCGCTGGCCGCGATGATGACCCGGCCGTCGATCGAACGTCGCAGAGCCTCGACTGCGCTCTGAACGAACTCCTTCGGGTCGTTCATGGCGGGCTCCGCGTAGCCTCCGTAGGCTCCTCGCGCCAGCGGGCGCGATAGCGGTCGAGCGACGCTCGGAGCTCGGGGTACTTCAGGGCAAGGATCTCCACGGCGAGGAGGGCGGCGTTCTCGGTCGCGTCCAGCCCGACGGCCGCGACCGGCACACCCGGGGGCATCTGTACGACGCTGAGCAGGCTATCGAGCCCGAGTCCGCGGTGAAGCGGCACCCCGATCACCGGTTTTGTGGTGCGCGCGGCGACGGCCCCGGGGAGGGCGGCGGATAGTCCCGCCATCGCGACGTACACCTCCGTCTCGGGGTCCTGCGTGAGGCGGTCGACCTTCTCCGGGGTGCGGTGGGCCGACGCAACGTGGACCTCGGAGGGTACCCCGAGCTCGGCGAGCCGGGTGCGGACCTTCTCGGCGCTCTCCAGGTCCGACCGACTCCCGACCAGGATGGCGACCTTCACGGCCGGGCCAGAGGCCGCGGGACAAATAGCTGTCGCCGGGTCGGGGCCGAACGTTCTTAGGGGAGGGCCCTTCCCGGTGAAGGTTCAGCATGCGGCTGCATCGTGGCGGGCGGTTTCGGTCTTGGCTCGGCGCCCGCTTCGGGGGCGATGCCGAACTCGGGGACCGGATCTGGCGACGGATCCTGCACGGACTGGGCGCTGCCGTCCTCGTCTACTACCTCTTGCCTGCGAACGTGCTCCTCGGGATCCCCAACCAGGCCATTCCCCTCATCGCCCTAGCCGCCGTGCTCGTCCTTGAAGGGCTCCGCCTCGCAGGCTACGTCGAGATCCCGGTCATCCGTCCGTACGAATCCCACCGGCTGGCGAGCTACGCCTACTTCGCGATCGCGCTGGTGGTCGCGGTGCTCCTCTTCCCCGAGCCGATCGCGGCCGCTGTGATCCTCGGAACCGCGATCGTCGACCCGCTCGCGGGCGAGCTCCGCCTCTCTTCGCGCTATCGCCGTCTATATCCCGCGCTCCCGTACGCGGCCTACGTCGGGCTCACGACGCTCGCCCTCGTCGGGATCGGTCACTATCCCGGCGGGTCCGCGGTCGGGCTCGCCCTGCTCGCAGCGGCCCTCGCGCTCATCGCGGAATGGCCTAAATGGGGACCGGTCGACGACGACCTCGCGATGACGCTCGTACCCGCGGTGGCGCTCGACGTGCTGGTCTACCTCGTCCCGGCGCTCGCGTGATGCTTTGCGGTCAGTCAGGGCGGGCCGCGGCGCGGCGGCGCGTTTCCGAGCGGGCGAGCTCGAGCGCGCTCTCCAGCGGGGGACCGGGTTCTCCGACCGCCGTCGCCGAGGCCGGGTTCCCGCCCCCTTTCCCCTGGAACGCCGGCAGCGCGAGCTTGAGGAGCTCTTGGGCTGGGATCGATGGGGCCGTCGAACCGATGAAGAGGGTGCCGCGGCCCTCCCGCTCGGAGGCGAGGAGAACGACGCGGTCGGGGCCCTTGGAGAGGAGCCGGGAGAGCTCCATCATCTCGGCACGGTCGAGGTCGACCTGGGCCCGGATCACGGTCACCGGCCCGGAGGCCTCCGTGTTGCCCGGGTCTCCCAACAGTCGCTCGGCCACGGCGCTCAGGTCGTCCTTGCGGCGGCCCTTCTCGGCGCGGCGCGACGCCTCGACCTCGGCGAGGAGCCGGTCGATCCCGTCCGGGAGGTGCTCGACCGGTACCCCGAGCCGCTTCGCGGCCTCATGGAGGACCGCCTCGTGCTCCTCGCGGATATCGATCGCCCGCTCCCCGCTCGCGTAGGTGAGGCGAACGACGCCGTCCTGGATCCGCTCGACCCCGAGCAGGGCGATCGCCCCGACCTCGCTCGTGTGCGTACAGTGAGTTCCCCCGCATGCCTCCACATCGAACCCCTCGACCTCGACGATCCGAAGCTCCTTGCCCGGGACCGCTCCGCCCTGGTAGAGCGTGAAGCCAAAGCGGCGCTCCGCCTCCGTCCGCGATTCGAAGTAGCTCTTGACGGGCCGGTTCTCGCGGACGACCTCGTTCACCCGGTGCTCGATATGACGGAGCTCGTCGCGGGAGAGCGGCTTATAGTGCGTTACGTCGATCCGCGCCATCTCCGGTCCCTTGTAGGCACCGCTCTGCCAGATGTGAGGGCCGAGCACCTCTCGGAGGGTGCCGTTCAGAAGATGGGTGGCCGTGTGGTGCTGCATGAGCTGGGTCCGGCGAGCCCGGTCGATATGCGCGTGCACCCGGTCCCCCGGCCCGAAGGCGGCTGGGTGGTCGAGCCGGTGCACGACCCATGGACCCTGGCGCTGTACTTCCACCACCGGCACCTCGCCAAGGTCCCCCGTGTCGTTCACCTGGCCGCCACCGGTCGGATAGAAGAACGTGCGGTCGAGCACGACGAGCGGTCCCTGCGACCAGAGGACCCGCGCCTCGAAGGAGGTCGTGTAGGGGTCGAGGTAGTACCCTACCTCGGTCGCGGGGATGCTGGGCGGGATGTTCGCGAGTTTCCCCGCGTCCTGGGCGTACTCGTTCGAGGGGGTCTCACCTGCGTGTCGCTCGGCGACCAATGCGTAGAACCCATCCGGTACCGGCACCGGCCTCTCGAGCAGGCTCGAGGCGACGTCCGGAGGGACCCCGAGGGAGTCGTACCACTCGACCAGCTCCTCGACCCCGACGCTCTGGCCGCTTGCCTTCAGGCGCTCCTCGTGCCGACGAAGGACGGGGCGGGCTCGCTCCACCGCCTCCGTGTAGCGCTCGATCTCCGCCGCCAGGATGCGGTCTCGGTCGGCCCGGTGGGCTCCGACCTCGGGATAGTCGCGCGCAAGCTCTCGCCCGACCCGCTCGACCACCGCAATGAGCTCCACCGGCTCAGACGCCTTGGAAAGTACGCGAAGCGTCCGTCGGATCAGGAGCCGGGCGAAGTAGCCCTCCTTCGCGTTCGACGGGACGACCCCGTCCGTGAGCATGAAGTTGAGAGCGCGCGCGTGGTCAATGGCGATCGCGGCCTCGGGCGCGGGAAGATTCTGTCGCAACTCTTCGTAGGCGCTCGCGAAGGACGCCTCGTACGCCGTCTTCGTCCCCTGGCTCGCCCAGACGAACCGCTCGAGCCCGTCAGCCGGTGTCGACCACGGTGAGCGGCATTGGCGCCAGTCGCTCTCCGTCCCGGACGTACTCCATGAAGACGAGGGTCGCGAGTTCGAGCCCTGCGACGCCTACGCTTAGCGACGGGCCGAGGTTCCCTCCGCCCTCCCATTCCTCTTCCTTGTAGGTGATCGCTCGAGGGTCGGTGCCGAGCTCGCCCGCCAGCAGCTCGTGACAAAGCTCGACGCATCGGTCCTTGAAGTAGACCTCATGGTCCGGCCGATTGAAGGCGTGGTGAGCCATCATTTCGAACAACGTGAAGTGGCGGCCGCTTCGGCCCACCTCCTCCAAATCGATGAACCGTAGGCACGGTTGAGAGATCGTGAGCGGGTTCGCCGGGGGCGGGATGGCACCGCTCGTCACCCACGGCTGGAAGTCGTAGATGCTCGCCTGCGTGAAGAAGACGTCGTTCCGCCAGCGGGCGACGACCGGATAGCGGCGCAGGCGGGTGTGCCCGTGCCTCTCGAAGAACGACAGGTAGGCCTCGCGCATCTCGGCGAGCGCGTAGGATCTTTGGAAGATCGGTCGGCCGATGAAGCCGTAGGGCGTGCACGGGGCTTCCTGGCATCGGCTGTGCTCGCCCAGCGTCCAGAAGGCGTGGCCACAGCTCGAGCAGACGCGTCTCGCCATGCCCAGCCGGTGGAAGATGGAAAGGTCGTACTCGCCCGGGTCCATACGCTAGCCGCGGGACAGCGCCCTGACTTTAAGTCGTTCGGACGAGACCTCGCGGGCTGGGCCGCCGGCCTCGGCCGCGGGCGGTGGGCCTAATAGGCGAGCCGCCTCGGCGCCGGCGTCGATGACCGACCCGGCCCCGGCGTCCCCATTGACCGTGTCGGTGGACGTCCCCGGCCACGGACGGAGCGACGCCGGACGGCCCTCTGAACTCCCCCGGCGCACGGCCCACCGCGCCACCTGGGTCCTCATCGCGGTCCGGGCTGGCTACGCCTACAACTGGTTCACGATCGGTCCCGCGCTCCCCGCGATCGGGGCCGAGTTCAACGTCGGTCCAGCGGAGTGGGGCCTCCTCATCGCCGCCTTCTTGGTCGCGGCCGGGCTGCTCCAGGTCCCGGCCGGGGTCCTTTCGCGTCGCTACGGCTCTCGCTCGGTAGCGCTGTGGGGAGCGGCCCTTCTCGGAATCGCATCGATCGCCTCGGCCCTCGCGCCGTCGTTCGATGTGCTCGTCGCGATGCGAGTGCTCGCCGGAGCCGGAGCGGCGCTCTTCTTCTCGCCGGCGATCGGTCTCGTCGGCAGCCTCTTTCCCGAAGGAAAGCGGGGGCTCCCGGTCGGCAGCTTTAGCTCGGCGTTCAGCGGGGGAGCCGCGGCGGGGGTCTTCTTCTCGGCGATCTTGGTAGGGGCCGTCGGCTGGAGGACCGACATCGCCGTCGGAGGGGTCGGGCTCCTCCTCCTCACCTTCATCGCCTTCCTCGTGATCCCCGGCGTGGCCGGAGCCCCGGCACGCCGCCCCGACCCGGGGTTGCCCCGGGCCCTGAAGCTCCCGGCCCTCTGGGCGATCGGGATCGCGTTCATCGGCCTCGAGGCGGCTTCCTTCGCCACCGGCCAGTTCATCGTTCCCTACGGCACCCTGATCCTCGGCTGGTCGGCGGCCGTCGCCGGGGCCGTCGGGATCGCGTTCATCCTGCCGAGCGTCGCGGGGGGCCCCGTCGGCGGGATGCTCGCCGAGCGGAGCGCGCGGCGACGCACGCAGTTCCTCGTTGCCTCGCTGGTCGTGACGGTCCTCGTGGTCGCGATCCCGTGGGTCGGTCTCCTCCCGATGGTGTTCATCGGGAGCGTTTTCGCGTTCTGCTACGGATTCATCTACGCGGTGATGTACGTTCTCCCGGCGTACTTGCCGGGACTACCGAGCGAGGAGATCCCCATCGGCATCGGTTTGTTCAATTCGATCCAGCTGTCCGGCGGCGCGATCGTTTCGTGGTTCTTCGGTTGGCTGGTCGCAGTCGAGGGCTATACGGTCGCGTGGACGATCCTCGGGCTCGCGGTCGCACTCCCGCTCGTCGCGCTGAAGTTCGTCCCGCCGACCCGGGGCGCGCGCCCGCACGGTGGGCCCGCGCGTCCTGCCATCGCGGCGGAGCTCGCCCCAGCGCCCGAGCTCTCCCGGTAGCGCACCAGGAGGCGATTGGGCACGCCTCGCATCGGGGACCTATCGGCCGGCAGAGGTTCTGGCCGTGCTGGACCAAGAGCGGATTGAGCGGGATCCAGTATTGGCGGTCGATGCGGACTCGAAGCGCCGCCTCCGTCTCTTCCGGCGTCCGGGTGCGGACCACACCGAGGCGGTTCGCGATGCGGTGGACGTGCGTGTCCACCGGGATCGCGGGGATCCCGTAGCCGAAGACGAGCACGCAATTCGCGGTCTTCGGTCCGACGCCCGGGAGCGCGAGCAGCTCTTCCAGCGTGCGGGGGACCTCTCCGCCCCATCGTTCGAGAAGGACCCGAGCACACTCACGGATGACCTTCGCCTTGGTGTGGTAGAAGCCGGTGAGGCGGATCAGCCGCTCGACCGTTCGTAGCGGTGCGTGGGCGAGCGTCTGCGGGGTCGGGAACCGTTGGAAGAGCTGGGCGCTCGCCCGGTCGGTCGCCGCATCGCGGGTCCGCTGGGAGAGGATCGTCCCGATAAGGACCTGGAACGGGTTCTCGGCGTGGTCTCGAAGATAGGGGACCCGCCAGTCGCCCCGGCCGTAGAACGTGCTCAACCGGTCGAGGATCGTCTCCCATGGGAACGGATACGGTGCGGTCACAGCCGGCCCCCCGAGGGGGGCGGTGTCGACCCCGGGTCGGAGAGGTCCGGTTCCTCCTCGCCACCGGGTTCCTCGGCACGCAGGAGCTCCCCGATCAGATAGTCGCTGCCGACGGCGACGAGGACGCCCATCGGACCGACCGCCAGCTTTCCAATCGCCAGTCCTTCGGTCGCGCTCGGAGCGATGACGATACGCGGAAAGTGCGCTATGGCCAGCGGCCGCAGCGAAGCCGGGGAACGTGCCCGTTGCGAACGCACGGGCACCAGGATGAGCGTCCGTGCGAGTCCGCTCAGTGCGGAGAACAGACCCGCCGCGTCCTTGCCCTCGAGGCATCCGAAGACGATCGCGCTCGTTTGGGGGTCGGCGAACGGCTCGACCTCCGCTACGCTCTCGGCGACGGCGGCAGCGCTCTCGGGGGTGTGCGCGACATCGAAGTACGTCGGTGGACGACGGCTCACCCGTTCCATGCGGCCCCGCCAGCGGACCCGTTGAAGAGCCCGACGCGTCGCAGGGCCGCGCAGGCCCACTCCGCCGTCCGACAGGAAGAGGGACGCCGCGGCGACCGCCATCGCCGCGTTCCCCGATTGAAAGCGGCCGATGAGAGGGAGGGTGACGGGAAGGGAGTTCCCTTTCGGCCAGCCGACCACGAAGCGCTGGTCTCTCGGGGTCGCGACGCGCTCGGCTACGGTGACCTCCTCCTCGAGATGCCAAAGGGCGACACCGTGCCGGTCGGCGACTCGCTCGATGGCCGTTTCACCCTGGGGTGGGAGACGGCCGATGATGCCTCTCATCCCGGGGTGGAATATGCCGGCCTTCTCGAGGGCGATCGCCTCGAGCGTCGGACCCAGGATCTCCGTGTGTTCGAGCTCGAGCGTCGTCACCACGCCGACGCGCGAGCGCAGGACATTGGTCGCGTCCCACCGGCCTCCGATGCCCACCTCGACCACCGCCGCAGTGACCTTCGAGCGCGCGAACCAGTCGAACGCGAGAGCAGTGGTCGTCTCGAAGAACGTCGGCTCGCGTTCCAGCGCGCCACGCCGGCGGAGCGCTCCCACGGCTCGCTCGATCCGGCGAAGGCCCAGGACGACCTCTCGCGGAGCGATCTCCCCTCCATCGATCCGGGCGCGTTCCCGATAGCTGACGAGGTGGGGCGATGTGTAGAGGCCGGTCCGGTATCCGTGCGCGGTGAGGATCGTCGCGGTCATCGCGGCGACCGAGCCCTTCCCCTTGCTGCCGGTGATATGGACCGACGGGAATTTCTCCTGGGGGTTTCCGAGCTCCGCGAGCACGGCACGGATCGTCTCGAGGCTCGGCGCGATCCCGAAGACGACGGAGCTGGAAGAGCTCCTCTAGTGCGGTGCGGTACCCTCGGACGACCACGGAGAACGCCGACCGTCAGAACCGGGCCGGGCTAAAAGCGATGGTCCGCGGTCTAGTACGTCGAGCGCTCCCGATAGCTCCCATAGACCTCTTGGAGCGCGCGGGCGATCTCGCCGAGCGTCGCTCGCGCGCGCAGCGCGTCGAGCACGGCGGGCATGGTGTTCTCGCCTTCGGTGGCCGCGACCCGGCGGAGCGCGGCGAGCGCGTGGGTGTGTCGTGCGGTCGACCTCCGTTCCCGCAGGATCCGAAGGCGCCGGGACTGATCGCGGCGGGCCTGTTCCGAAATCTTGAGACGCGGAACCTTCACCGGTTGATCGACCGTGTAGGCGTTCACCCCGACGACCTTCGTCTCGCCCCGGTCGACGGCGCGTTGGTAGCGGAACGAGGCCTCCTGGATCTCTCGCTGGAAGAAACCGCGCTCGATCGCGGGGACGACCCCGCCCATCTCCGCGATGCGGTCAAAATAGCGCTCGGCCTCCTCCTCCATGCGGTCCGTGAGCCATTCGACGTAGTAGCTGCCCCCGAACGGGTCGATCGCGCGCGTGACCCCGGACTCGTGGGCCAGGATCTGCTGGGTGCGCAGCGCGATCCGAACGGCGTCCTCGCTCGGGAGCTGGAGCGCCTCGTCGTAGGAGTTGGTGTGGAGCGATTGGGTCCCCCCGATCACCCCGGCCAGCGCCTGGATCGTCGTGCGGACGATGTTGAGCTCGGGCTGCTGGGCGGTGCACGAGCAGCCGGCCGTCTGGGTATGAAAGCGCATCAACAGCGAACGCTCCTTCCGAGCGCCGAACCGCTCCCGCATCGCCCGAGCCCAGATCCGGCGCGCCGCGCGGAATTTCGCGATCTCCTCGAAGAAGTCGTTGTGCGAGTTGAAGAAGAAGGAAAGTCGCGGGGCGAAATCGTCCACGGGGACCCCTCGCTCGATGGTCGCCTCAACGTAGGCCATTCCATCCGCCAGCGTGAAGGCGAGCTCCTGGACCGCCGTCGAGCCCGCCTCTCGGATGTGATAGCCCGAGATCGAGACCGGGTTCCAGCGGGGAAGGTGTCGCGTGGCGTACTCGATCGTATCGACGACGAGACGCAGCGCCGGCCGCGGAGGATAGAGGAACTCCTTCTGCGCGATGTACTCCTTCAGGATGTCGTTCTGCGTCGTCCCGCCTAGTTGCGCCGGCGCGATATCCATCGCCTCGGCCGCGAGGATGTACATGCCCCAGACCGCGTTCGCCGGGGCGTTGATGGTCATGCTGGTCGTGACCTGGTCGAGCGGGATCCCCCTTAGCAGGCGTCGCATATCGTCGAGCGAGCTGACGTTGACGCCGCACTTTCCGACCTCGCCGAGCGCTTCGGGGTCGTCCGCGTCGATTCCATAGAGCGTGGGGTCGTCAAAGGCGATGGACAGGCCGGACTCTCCGTGGGCGAGGAGGTAGCGGAAGCGACGGTTCGTGTCCTCCGGCGTGCCGAAGCCAGAGAACATGCGCATCGACCAGACCCGCCCGTGGTACATCGTCGGATGGATGCCTCGAGTGTACGGGTACTGTCCGGGAGGCGGGAGGCGGGCCGGGTCGCGCGGCGAGGATCGCGGAGTGTAGAGGCGGTCGACGGGGATCCCGCCCATCGTCGTGAACCGGTCCTGGCGTTCCGGGCTCTTCGCGAGCGCCGGAGCGAGCACTTCCGCTTCCCAGCGGGTCTGGGCCTCCGCCACGGGGTCGGAGGCGGGAGGGGTTGAGTGTGCGACCCCCCGACTACGGCTCAAAGCCATGGTCACAGAAGACGCGGGGGCAGTGATAACTTTCCCGTGGGCGGTCGCGGCCTTGCGGGCATGCCAGCCGGGTGAGCGGCGGCGATCATGGGACCGTAAGCCCTACCAGGTCTCCGTGGCCCCGGCGACGGACGCGGGCGCCGAGTTCGCGCGCGAACCGCGGAAATGCTTCCCCGGTCCAGATGGTGTTGTCTGCTAAGACCACGGCGCCGGGGACGAGCTTAGGGCGAACGGTGACCAGTTCGAAGCGAAGGTGGCTCGGCGTATGGCGACTATCGTGGAGGAAAAGGCCGATCGACGGGAGCTCTCGAACGAGCCTGGGTAGGAGCCGCTCGCTCGGGCCGATGCGAAGGTCCCATCTCGCCCGAAGTCGGGCCGGGACGGCCCAACCCGTCCGTCGGCCCGGAGGGAGAACGACGGGGGATTCTCGGGGGTCGAAACGAGCGCCTCGCTGGCGGAGCGGTCGGTCGATCGAGTGGAGAGTCCCGCGACGGTTGCGCCGTAGGGCCAGAAGAGCGTACGTCGAGGAAACGCCGCTGCTCACGCCGGTCTCGACGACGTGCGCCGGACGGAGGAGGCGGATCAGAGCGTAGAGCTCGAACGGGGCCCGGAACTGAGCGTACCCCCGTCGCCCTCCCGCCTCGTGCCGGCGGCGGACCTCCGCGTGGATGTCCGCGAGACCTCCCAGTTCCGCCAGGGCCGACCGTGTCTCCTCTATCCGGCCCCCGAGGAGTGCCGCGAGCCAACGCACGTTGGGCCGGGCGCGCGGGTCCCCGAGCTGCCGGGCGGCGACGACGGCCTCCTCGGGCGGGTCAACGCGGTCCCATCCGGCGGCCATGCTATCGTCGACCCCGGGTCGGACCGCGGTCCGAAGAGAGGCCCTTTGGCTCGAGGTGAGCGCGGTTAACGGTCCATTGGACGAGGGGACCTCGCGCGAGGGTTTCGGCCTCGTCGATGATCAGTCGAGAGGAGAAGAACGGGGCATCAACCACGAGGGTCTCATACTCGCCGCCTTCCCCGGCGGGGTTGACGGCAAGCCCCGTGGCCGAGCGCCGTTCGATCTCTTCGAGCAGCGTCGGCGTGAGACGTTGGCCCAACCAATCGGCGGACAGGCCCTCGGCCGCGACTTGGACGATCCGAATGTCCAGCCCGGCCTCGAGCTCTTCGCGGACCACCCGCCCCGGCTCTACGCGCCAGAGAGGGGCGTAGACCCTCCGGGCCGAGCCGTCGGCCGCCCGGAGGACGCGGGCCCACTGGAACGATGAAGCGATCGCACCAACCGATACCGGACCATGACCGCCGGCCAACGCGTCGCGTAACGCGAATGTCTCCTGCTCGGCATCCGCCGCCGGTACCTTCACCCGACGTACGGGCTTCGACCAAGAGGACCCCTGTAGGTCGACCATCTTCAGGTTCGGCGTGTGGAAGAGCCACGAGTCCCGGTCGCTGGGCTCCATCACGAGGAGCTCGCGAACGGGCCAGCCCTGCATCTCGGCCAAGTACGCGGCATAGATTGAGTCCTTTCCTCCCGATACGAGCGCCGTCGTCCGAGCCGGAACTGTGGAGGCGTTAGGCGGCACCGGGGCCTAGCCTCCACGTCGAGTAGAGCTCATCGAGGTCGATGGATCCGGTGCGCTCTTCACCCCATCGGAGCACGCCTGCGTTCTCGTGTACGCTGCCGAGGGATCGGAGGGGCAGTCCGCGGAAGAACCGCTCGAGCGCCCGCTCACGGCCGGGTCGCGATTCGATGACCCACCGAGATTGCCCCTCGGCCGCGAGGGCGAGCGTCGCCGACGGGAGCCCTGCCCGCGCGAGGTCTACCTCGAAGCCGAGATGGCCTCCGAATGCCATCTCTGCGAGCGTCACCGCCAACCCGCCTTCGGAGATGTCGTGGGCCGAGGCGACGAGGCCACGAGCCGCGGCGGCGACCAACCGCTCGCCCAGAACGCGCACCCGATGGGGCGCAACGGGCGGTATGGCCAATCCCGAGCGGTTGGCTCGTCTCGCCCAAAGCGAACCTCCCAACTCGGGAACGGAACGCCCCAAAAGGTAGAGCGTCGAGCCCGCGGCCTTCAGGTCGGAGGTCAGCGCCCGGCGGAGGTCGTGGACGAGCCCCGTGGCCATCAGCACGGGCGTCGGGGGGATCCCGCGTCCGATCCCACCGTTGTAGAAACTGACGTTGCCGCTCGGTACCGCGAAGCCTAGCGCGCGGGCCCCCCGCGCGAGACCCCGGACCACGGCCGCGAAATCTCCGAGCACCTTCGGGTCCTCGGGGTTTCCGAAATTCAGGCAGTTCGTGAACGCGTCGGGGAGCGCGCCCACAGCGTAGAGATTGCGGGCCGCCTCCTCCACGATGGATACCGCACCGGTTTCGGGTTCCTCGCGACACAGAGCCGGGCCGGTAGCGACCGTGACGGCGAGCGCCTTCCAACTCTCGGGGCGAGGGCGAAGCACGCTCGCGTCGCCGTGCGAGGGGGAGGTGACCTGGCCGTGAAGCGGGTGGATCACGGTCCGCCCTTGTACCTCGTGGTCGTAGACGCGGATCACACCCTCGCGGGAGCGGGATTGCGGGTCCAGGACCAGGTCCTGAAAGATCCGGCTCGGGTCACCTCTGATCGAGGGGGGCCGGCCGGGTCGCCGAGCTCGACGAAGGCGGAGCGGGCGGTGTTTCGGCAACGGGTTGACCCGGAAACCGAGATCGAGCCGGCCCGCGGGCTGGCCGTCGTAGCTCAACTCCTCGAACCGGCCGGTCGTGAACTCTCCGATGACCGCAACCGGGACGTCGAACTTTCGGAAGATCTCTCGGACTGCATCGACGTGCTTCGGTCGTACGTCCAGGACCATCCGTTCCTGGGATTCGGAGATCCAGATCTCCCACGGCCGAAGGCTTGACTCCCGGCAGGGGACGCGCGCGAGGTCCACCCGCATCCCGAGCCCCCCCGCGTGGGCGAGTTCGCCGGAAGCGGTCGCCAGACCACCTCCGCCTAGGTCCTTCATGCCCGCGACCAACCGACGGTCTAGCGCTTCGAGGCAGGCATGGATGAGGGGTTCCTTCCCGATAGGGTTCCCTAGCTGCACGGCGCCGCGGGACTCCTCCTCGCTGCGCTCTTCGAGCTCGCGTGAAGCGAAGGCCACGCCTCCTATGCCATCCCTCCCGGTACGTCCCCCCACCAGGACCACCTGGTCACCCGGCGAACGGGCCCGGTTGGGGCAGAGCCGACGGCGCGGGAGCCATCCGACACATCCGACGTTGACCAGGGGGTTCACCACGTAATCTCGGTCGAAGTAGACCGACCCCGAGACCGTAGGGACCCCGACACGGTTTCCATAGTCGCGGATGCCGGCGACGACGCCGCTGAACAGATAGTGAGGGCTTTTCACGCCGCGCGGGAGTTCCGTCGTCGGTAGGTCGAGCGGGCCGAAGAAGAGAGGGTCCGCGAGTCCGATGGGTTGGCCCCCGACCGCCAGCACGTCTCGAAGGATCCCGCCGATGCCCGTGGCGGCTCCGCCGTACGGCTCGACGGCGGAGGGGTGGTTGTGCGACTCGATCCTCAGGGCGTAAGCGAAGCCGTCGCCGAACCGCATTACCCCGGCATCCCCGGTGCCGAGGACACGCGGAAGGAGGCGGAAGGGGCCGAACGCCCGGCGAAGGAACGGTCGGCTGCTCTTGTAGCTGCAGTGCTCGCTCCAGCTCTGAGCGAGCGCGGCGACCTCCACATCGGTCGGGTCGCGGCCCGCCTCCTGAAAATAGTGGCGAATGCGGGAGAGCTCAGCCCGGTCGAACCCCCAGCTCCGCGCCCGGCTCGTAGCGCTGAGGTCGCTCAACCGGCGGTTACGGAAAGGGACCGTCGATACACCGGGAGCCCACTCGCCCTCGGCCCCACTCGGCTCGGCCATGGATCAGGGGGTACGCCGTCGGATCGTGACCTGGTGGACGACCGGGTTCGCCAGCAGGCGGTCGACCGCTTCCCGGGCTCGGGCCTCGGCCTCGTCCAGAGAGATACCTCGAAAGTGAAGTTCGTAGATTCGGGCGGTCACGACCCGGGGAACCGGTGCGATTCGCAATAGTCCGAGGGCCTTCTCGACGTTCTCGGCTTCAGCGTCCAGGATTCCCGGCTTGAGCTCGACGCGCACTTCCACGACCGCTTCCGCATTCGGTCCGGTTGCCATCGACGACCGGCCGAGCCGCGTGCCGTTCATAACGGCTGTGCCGACGTTCGCCCGCGGTTTTCCCACTTCGTCTCGCTCGTCGACCACGCGACGGTCCGTCCTTCTCCTGGAAAGAGCACGAGAGGGCTTTCTCCGTTCCTTCACCCCATCGAACGGTGCGGGGTCCTCTTCGGGCTGCCTCCATCCCAGAAGGATTATCCCAAGCGCGCTTTCTTTGGTCCTGGCTGACAGGGACGGCGGCAGGAGAAATTTCGTGCCACCTTACCGACCCGCCGGTTTCCCCCTCCTGCTCGCGGCCGCTGTCATCATGGTCTCCCTGGCCACGATCCTCGGGCCGAGCCTTGCCGGTATCGCCCCTCGAGCATCCTTGGCCTCGACCGGGCCCCCATTCGGTTCATCCATGGCGTTGGCCGCCATCGAGGCCGCTCCCCGAGCTCCGGTGCCCTCCCTATCCGGCGCCCCGGCGGGTGCCGCCATGACCGGTTCCTACTCGGGGGACGCCTCGGTGTTCGTCACGTTCGCTCTCACGAACTCGAGCCAGCTCAACACGCTGCTCTCGGCTCTGGCCAATCCACAAAGCCCGCAGTACCATCACTATCTGACGGAGAGCCAATTCATTTCCCGATTCGCCCCCGCGCCGGCGCCCTACGCCGGCGCAAAGAGCTACTTCGGTGCGGTCGACGGACTCACCGTCATCTCCTACGCGGATCGGATCGGCATGCTGGTTCAGGGACCGGCCCATTCGGTCGACCAAGCGTTCGGGGTCTCCTTGGCGTCGTACACGAGCGAGGGCCGCGGGGCGTACTACGCTCCCGTGGGCGCTCCGACGTTGCCCGCGCCGATCGCCTCGTCGGTCGTGCAGCTCGAGGGGTTGTCGAGCTACCTGGACGCGCAAACGACGCTCGCCGACGTGACCCCTCTGCCCGATCTGAGTCCCGCCGCAGCGCGGTCCGGCGGATATCCCGCCCCGGAGAACTGTGGCGGGACCCAATGCCTGTACGGGTCCGACCTGCAGGTTGCCTACGACGAGCAAGCGTTGCTCAACGTGACGTTCCCGACCGGGGAACAGGTTGCGACGATCCTCTGGGCCGGCTGCACGATCTCGACGTCCGGGACGTGCCCCTCGGCGGACCTCACCGGAAGCTACGACCCGAACGACGTCTACAGCTACTACAATGACACGATTCCGGCGGGCCAGCCGCACTCCACGGTGATCGGGGTACCGTTCGACGGTGCTCCCGCCCCCGGGATCCAGGCAGGTTTTGACGTGTCGGGCGCCGTCTTCGAGAACACGCTGGACGTCGACATGGTCGGAAGCGTCGCGCCAGGGAGCACCATCTACAACGTCTACGGCCTGAGCTCGCTGGACTCGGAAACCGATGCGGCGATGGGATACATCCTCAGCAACCTTCCCGGCGTCAACGTGATCACGAACTCCTGGGGCGAGCAGGACCATACCGACGCGGCATGGACGTCGTACATGCAGGATGCCGCGGCCCGAGGCATCACGGTCCTCGCCTCCACGGGGGATGCGGGTGACTCTCAGTTCTCTTCTCGCTGGTCCGGTGGGGACACGGAGTTTCCCTCCACGGTGGGGTTCGATGCCTACGGGGTAACGGCCGTCGGCGGAACCACCCTCACGCTAACCACGCAGACCTTCCCGGCCGCCCAGTACCTCCATATCCAGAGCGAGGTCGCCTGGTACAACCCCCACTACGACTCCGGCACCGACCAGGTTGGGAGCTCCGGAGGCGTGAGTCCGTTCTACGGCGAGCCCTCCTGGCAGGTGAGCTCGGAGGCAAATGGCGTAATCCTCTCCGCAGGACTAGGGTCGAACCGCGGCGTACCCTGACGTCGCCGCGATCGCGAACAACACGATCATCTACCTCACGGTGGACGGGGGCACGTCCCAAGTGGTACTGGGCGTGGGGAACGTCCATCGCTTCCCCGGTGACCGCGGGCCTGTTCGCCGAGATCGACGCCGTCCTGGCCCACTACACGAAGCCGTCGTTGGGGTTCGTCGACCCGACGATCTACCAGTGGGCGGACGCGATGGTCACCCCGTTCGCGGATACGAACTCGACCGGATTTACCCCCACGGGTGCTTGGAATAGCACGCTCCCGAGCCTTCCGCTGAACGATGTGACCGTCGGGATGAACTTCGCGTTCTCCGCTCTGCGGGGGTACGACCTGGTCACGGGCTGGGGATCGCTGGACGCCTACAACTTCACGACCTATGTCCTCAACTACAACTACAGCGGTCAGGATTTCTCACTAAATGGGGTCGAGAACGTCCTTTCGTTGACCGGACTCAACGTGACCTCGGCCGGGGTCGCGTACAACGCGTCGGTTCAGCAGAACTTCTTCCTGGCAAACAGCCTCGGCGCGCCGATCTACTGGATCCAGAATGTGATCTACATCGCGAGGAGTCCATTTGGCTGGTCGGTCAACTACACCGGCTGGGTCGTCTTCCCCTTCTACGGCCTATACCTGTCCCAGTCCGTCTACGAGTACAACGTCCCGGTGAACGGCTCGACCATAACGACCCCGATCAACTGGACGATGCGCAGCTGGCTCACCGACAACGGTCCGAACCCTGTGATGAATTTCCAGATCAACACCAACACCCTGCAACTTCCGGTCCCCGGCGCAGCGTTCATCATTGGCGGCTACAACTACGAGTACTACTGGCAGGGGTCCCAATACTCGAACGGGCCCTTCCCGGACACCCCTCTTCCCGGAGGGCTCGCGCCGCAGCTCGGGCTCGTCGGTGGGCCCTCGGCCGGGCAGGGGGATTTCCAGAGCGGGACCGCCCGGCACGCTCACCAGCGAAGTAGAGATGTCCGGGCAAAGCCAGTTCCTGCCCACTCCGAACGCGGCCCCGTACGGTTCAGCGGTAGACCAGACCGGTGAGATCGCGCTTAATCTCGTCTGGAGCGGGTCTGGGTCGGACTGGGCCGTCAGCGCGGCGAGCGGCGGCAACGACCAAGGGGTCGTGAGCTACACGGTCGCGAACGCCGGGAACCCGGCCAACCGGACTATGGCGTATCCCGTGACCTTCTCGGAGAGCGGACTGGTGAACGGAACGAACTGGTCGGTCACCTTCAACAGCGCGACGGAGACGTGCACGGCGGGAACGTCCTCGGGCTACTGCGGTCCCCAAACGGTGAGTTTCTCCGCCGAGAACGGCGCCTACACGTTCGCGACCAATGCTTCGGGCTACTCGGCGACCCCGTCGTCGGGACCCATCACGGTCAGCGGAGCGGCGGTCAACCAGTCAATCGCCTTTACGATCGCAGCAACGTACCCGGTCGTGTTCTCAGAAACGGGGCTCGGGAGTTCGGTCCGTTGGACCGTCACGCTAGAGGGCGTGCCCCAGAGCTCGAATGCAACTTCCATCACGTTCATGGAACCCAACGGGCAGTATGCCTACACGGTGGCGGCCTCCGGCTATACCGCCAACCCGTCCTCCGCGAGCCTCACGGTCAGCGGAGCTCCCGCCTCCCAGAACGTGACGTTCACCCAAGTATCCACCTTCACGCTCACGTTCACGGAGAGCGGACTACCGGGGAACACGCAATGGAGCGTGACGGTCAGTAATGTGGGGTCGAATAGCAGCAGCGGCACGACGATCTCGTTCCACGGTCTCAGTAACGGGCCTTACTCGTTCTCGCTGGAATCCGTCTCGGGGTACACCGCGAGCCCATCCAGCGGGTCGGTAGACATCAACGGCGCCGACGCCAGTCGATCCATCTCTTTTAGCTCGAGCGGCAGCGGAGGTAACTCCTCGGTCTTGCCCCCCTTCTCGCTCTTCGGCCTCACCGGAAACACGCTCATCATCACCCTAGCGACGATCATCGTCGTTTGCGTTGCGGTCGCCGCGGTCGCGTCCATCCGATCCCGCCGTGTCCCCGCCGCTGGCCCGGTCTCGCCCCCGCCCGACGCGCCGCCCACCTCGTCGTACGCGTGGTTGCCCCCGCCAACGGCAGGCGCTGCTCCGCCGAGTCCAGGAGGGCCGCCTCCGCCCGCTCCACCTCCAGGTCCTACTACACCGATGGGAACGGCCGCTGGGTACACCGCCCCGGGCTATGCCCCCGTCCGTTCGTGCCCTCGGTGCGGCTGCCCGGCTCAAGCCACCAGTCACTTCTGCAAGGACTGTGGCGGGCCACTCGGCTAGGAGCCCGTAGGACTATTCGATTTACAGCGTGGCCAGCGGAGCTCGTCCCTCGCGGAGGGGGGTTCCTTTCCTTCCCCGTTTGCCGCTCTCGCCCCTCAACTCCAGCCCGCGGTGTGGAGTTTACGCAGATTGTGGGTCAGGCACCAGAGTTTCCACTCCGCCCCGACCTTCTCGCGCCCTCGGAGGAGGAACTGCCGTAGTCCTCTTCCCTGCTTGATCTGGCCAAACGTCGGCTCGATGCTGACCTTCCGCCACCGATACTCCCTTCGCCCTCGCACACGACGTACCCTCCGTCGCATGAACTGGGTGAACCGTTCGTTGAGAGGGGGACGCCCTCGAGGACACGGTGCACTCTCCGCCATCCTCCACGGCTCCGGGGACAGTAGACCTCCACTCCCTTCGCCTCGACCACTCGAATCTGCGCCTCACTGAAGTATCCCGCGTCAACGAGGACCTTCGGCGGAAGCTCACCGAGCTCCCGCTCGATCGCTTCCACCATCGGGATGAGGTGCTGGTTGTCCGGGTTCTCCTGCGTCACCTCCGCCATCACGATCACCTGGCTCTTCGTGTCGACCGCCGCCTGGGCATTGTAGCCCTGAATGTAGCCCCCCTTGTTCCCGCTCTCCTGCAGAATGCGCGAGTCCGGGTCGGTGAAGTTGTACTGGACCTTCGCCTCCGGCTCGACCTTGCCCTTCTTCCGCTCCCGCTCCTCGATCACTTGGCGGGCCTGCTTGAGCCTCTTCAACCGCTCCTTCCAGTCCGACGGAAGGGGGTGGAGCAGCGGGTTCTTCTCGGGCCCGTAGAGTTCGTCCTCCTCCGTATCGACGCGCTCGGCCTCTCGGAGAAGATCATGGGCCACTCGACGGAGATCGGTCTCTTCCTCTCGAATCTTCCGATAGCTCTTCGACTTGTGCTTGGAGGCGCTGGCTTTGATCTTGGTCCCGTCCAGCGCCACCCGACCGAGCTTGACCAGGCCGGCCTCTCGGCAAAGCTCGAGCACTTGGTGGAACAGCTGGTCCATGATGGGGAGATTCTGTCGGCGGAAGCGTGCGAGGGTGGTGAAGTGCGGATGTTGATCCGCGGCGAGCCAACGGGTGGCGAGGTCCTCGTAGGTGGCCTTCTCCATGCGGCGTGAGCTCGCCACGCCCACACAGTAGCCGTAGAGAAGGATCTTGAGCTGCAGGCGAGGGTCGAAGGCCGGGAACCCGGCGGACTGATTGTGATAGTTCGCGAGGAACGGTTTCAAATCGAGGTGGTCATCGACCACCTGAGCCACGATACGGGCGAGGTGATCCTTCGGGAGCCACTCGTCGAGATTCGGCGGAAGGAGGAGCGTCTGTTTCGGGTCGTACTTTCGGAACGTCGGGCGACTCTCGGTCGGCATGCCGGTTCATAGACGAGGCCGGCTATAGTACCTCGCTTCGACCGGTCGTCAGGAGATAAGGGGAATAGGGCTACACGCTCCTAGTGGGGTCCTCCGCCCACCGAGATTCCGGCGGTACTCAAAGCATATATAGGGGGCCTTTGTGCGACCCGCGCGGCTCGGGGGGGCCCGGCCATCGATGGAGGAGCTTATTTGCAACGTAGAATTCCTTCGCGGTGGGCCAGAGCTCGTGGCCCGGGTCTCGAGCGAGGCGGGAGGCGTGCGCGAATATCACGCCGCATCGTCCGGCGCGGTGATCGATCAAGTGATCAACGACCTCCAAGAGGAGTTCGAGTCCGCTCCCGAGACGTAGGGACGGGCAACGATCGAGGCATCCGCGAAGTGAGAGAAGCGAAGCGTCGCGTGGGCCAACGAGGACAAACGGAGAAGAACACGATGGAGCGTACATCGCAGAAGCCGCCGGTAAGCCGCGCGGTCGAGAGCGCCTTCACTAAGGTCTGGGGTGACGAGCATGTCGTGGCGCTCATCGCTCTCAAGGTCGAGACCGCGGAGGCCGACGGGGTGGCGAGCGAGGTCTCCAAGTTCACCGAGGCCGAGGACGTTTTCCTCGTCACGGGCGACACCGACATTTTCGTCAAGGTACGATTTCCGCACTACGATGAGCTCAAGGATTTCGTCCTGCACCGGCTGCCGGCGGTCCGCGGGATCCGCGAAACGAAGACCCTGCTCGTGGTGACCGCCTACAAAGAGAGTGGGGAGGTCCCACGGCCGTGAGCTCCCCGGCCGCTCCCCGCACGGTGCCACCGCTCGCCCACGACGCGAGCCCATCCCCCGAGTTCGTGCGTATCGTCGAAGCGCTGACCCAGCTCGCGGACGACAACTCGGTCCCCCGCAACGTCCGCCGCGGCGCCCAAGCGGCGAAGGAAGAGCTCGCCAAGCCCGGAACCGCGATGGACGTTCGGCTCGCGAGCGCGGTGTATGTTCTGGACGACCTCGCGAATGACCCCAACCTTCCGACCCATGGCCGCACGGCGATCTGGTCGATCATGTCCAACCTGGAGAGCCTGAAGTGAGATCGCTCGGGAATAGCCTGAAATACGTCCCCCTCGTCCGACGCCGTGGGAGCGGAAGCGGGCCCGTAGCTCAGTCCGGTAGGCCGCGCGGGGGCCCCGTCGGCCCGGGAAAGAGCATCTGGCTTTTAACCAGCTGGTCGGGGGTTCGAACGCGAGTTCCTTCCGCGCGCGATGGATCTCGCCGGATATCCCCCCGGGCCCGTTCGCCCCATCGAGGTCGTCCATGAGCCCCGCCGCCCGTTCGCGGACGTCCAAGCGTTCGAAGAAGAACGCCCAGGTCGTTTCCGATCGCCCGTTCGTCGCGCATCACATGGTCCCCCGCCACGAGGTCCTGAGCGAGGCGGACACGAAGACGATGCTCGCCAACCTCCGCACCCTTCCCGAGCGGCTCCCCAAGATCTACGTGCAGGACCCCGGTCTCAAGACCGACCCGGCGTTCGTCAAGGCGCGCGAGGCCGGCGAGAACATGGTCGGTCGTCTCGTGCGCGTCCGACGGCCGAGCGAGACCGCCGGCCTCGCCTTCGCCTACCGCATGATCGTTTCCTCGTCCGCAGGGGAGTGATAGTACCATGCGTGAGATCGTAGACGCCTTCTTCCGAGAGCGGTCCATCGTCAACCACCACCTCGCGAGCTTCAACGACTTCTTGCCGACCAACGACAATCCGAACTCCCGGATGCAACGGATCGTCGACGAGTCGAGGGTCAGCGAGGACTCGACCGAGCGCGGGATCGTGCGCCTCGACGTCCAGAAGACGAAGAGCTCGATCTACGTGCGCGTCGGCCGCCGACGCGACCCGCGCAGCACCGGGGTCAGCCCTACCGCCGAACCGACGATCTTTGTCGGGCAACCCTTCGTGAAAGAACCCGTCGGCTCCAAGCCGACGTTGACCCCGATGGAAGCCCGGCTTCGGAACCTCACCTATCAGGCTCCGATCTACCTCAACGTGACCGTGGTCGAGAACGGGGTCGAACGGGCCCCCGAGACGGTCCACATCGGTGACCTGCCGATCATGGTGAAGAGCCGCCCATGTAACCTGAATCGTGTCAACATCGAACGGGACTCCGGTTTCCCGATCGCCGACGAGGAGTACCGCGCGAAGCTGGTCGAGTACGGGGAGGACCCTCTCGACCCGGGAGGGTACTTCATCATCGGGGGCACCGAGCGTGTGATCATCAGCCTCGAGGACCTCGCCCCGAACCGGATCTTCGCGGAGTACAGCGAACGGTACGGAACGCCGGTCGAGAGCGCGAAGGTCTTCAGCCAGCGCGGCGGCTACCGCTCACTCACCGTCGTCGAGAGGAAGAAGGAGGGGATCCTCCAGGTCAGCGTCCCGACCGCGAGCGGCCAGATCCCCCTAGTCGTCCTGATGAAAGCGCTCGGAATGAAGAACGACGAGGAGATCTTCCAGGCGGTGCTCGGGGAGCTGCTCCCGCTCGAGGAGCCGTTCGTCCAGACGATGAAGCACCTATTGAACGTCAACCTGGAGGAGTCGGTCTCCAAGAAGACCTACCCGCCTGAGGGGATCCTGACCACCGAGGATGCCCTCCTCTTCCTCGAGAAGAAGTTCGCGACCGGCCAGGCGAAGGAATACCGGCAGCGGAAGGTCGACGGGATCCTCGACCGATCGCTCCTTCCCCACCTGGGCGACGCGAAGGCCGACCGCTTGAAGAAGGCCCTCTACCTCGCGCGCATGGCCCGTACGGTGCTCGAGCTCAACCTCAAGCAGCGCGGCGAGGACGACAAGGACCACTACGCCAACAAGCGCCTGAAGCTCGCCGGCGACCTCATGGAGGACCTCTTCCGCGTCGCCTTCAGCCTGCTCCTCAAGGACCTCAAGTACCAGCTCGAACGCTCGTTCGCGCGCAAGAAGGACCTTCGGATCGCGAGCGCGATCCGGCCGGACCTTCTCACGCAGCGGCTCGTACACGCGCTCGCGACGGGGAACTGGGTCGGCGGGCGGTCGGGAGTCAGCCAGGTCCTCGATCGAACCAGCCACATGTCGACGATCAGCCACCTGCGCCGCGTGACGAGCCCGCTCACCCGTAGCCAGCCGCACTTCGAGGCACGGGATCTCCACCCGACCCAATGGGGCCGCCTCTGCCCGAACGAGACCCCCGAAGGCCAGAACTGCGGTCTCGTCAAGAACTACGCCCTCTGCGTCGACGTCAGCGAAGGGGCGGACGAGGACGAGGTCAAGCTCATCCTCCGCGACCTCAACACCCGGGAGATCGGCCCGGAGGTCTTCCTGGAAGGCTCGGCGCCCAAGGGCCGCCGTGCGGCCCGTATCTACGTGAACGGAGACCTGGTCGGGTTGCACTCCAACCCGCTCGACCTCGTGCGGGAGCTCCGCGAACGTCGCCGTACCGGCGCGCTCTCCCCCTCGCTCAACGAGCGCGCGCACGAGATCAACGTACGCTACGACGAGATCATGAACGAAGTTATCGTCCACTGCGACTCCGGGCGGTTGCGCCGCCCCCTCATCGTGGCCCACAACGGCGTGCCGCGCGTGACGCGCGGTGACCTGGACGAGCTCACGAACGGCACCCGCAGCTTCACCGACCTCGTCCGGGCCGGTGCGGTCGAGTGGGTGGATGCCGAAGAGGAGGAGGACGCCCTGGTCGCGATCGAAGGGTTCACGACGCCCGACCGCTGTCCGAAGTGCGACCACGCCCTGTCGCGGAGCGACGTGACGTGGCTGAGCAACGAAGAGGGTGGCGGTAAGGCGCGCGTCCGCTGCGGCCATTGCCAGGCCGACTTCCCGGTCCCGAGCGGGCTGACCCCCAAGCAGTCGCACCTCGAGATCGACCCCAACCTGATGCTCGGCGTTTGCACCGGCTTGATCCCGTACCCTGAGCACAACTCCGCCCCGCGCAACACGATGGGTTCCGCGATGGCGAAGCAAGCGCTGGGCGTCGAATCCGTGAACTATCGCCGGCGCCCCGATACCCGCGGGCACCTCCTCCACTACCCGCAGGCGCCGCTGCTTCGAACTCAGACGATGCGCTACGTGCACTTCACGGAGCGTCCGGCCGGACAGAACTTCGTGGTGGCCGTGCTCTCCTATGAGGGCTACAACATGCAGGATGCCCTCGTCTTCAGCCGCGGTGCGATCGAACGCGGTCTCGGACGATCGTCGTTCTTCCGCACCTACCGCGGTGAGGAGCGCAAGTACCCGGGCGGCCAGGAGGACCGTTTCGAGATCCCCCGACCCGACGTCGCGGGCGCCCGCGTGGACACGTCCTACCGCAATCTCGCCGAGGACGGGCTCATCTTCCCCGAGCTCGAGGTCACCGAGGGCGATGTGCTCATCGGCAAGACGAGCCCCCCGCGTTTCCTCGAAGAGAAGACCGATCTGTTGACCCCGCAAAAGCGGCGCGAGACGAGCGTCACGGTCCGCTTCGGGGAATCCGGCTGGGTCGACAACGTGATCCTGACGGAGGGAGAGAACATCTCCAAGCTCGTCAAGGTCAAGGTCCGAAACCAGCGCGTGCCCGAGCTCGGGGACAAGTTCGCGAGCCGCCACGGCCAGAAGGGCGTAATCGGGCTCATCGTCCCGACCGAGAACCTGCCGTTCACGCGCGACGGCATGACGCCCGACCTTCTGATCAACCCGCACGCGATCCCGTCCCGAATGACGGTCGCCCATGTCCTCGAGATGCTCGGGGGCAAGGTCGGGGCGATGGAGGGGCGGACGATCGACGGTACCGCGTTCAGCGGCGAGCGCGAGGAGGCGCTCCGCGAGGCGCTCAAGGGCCTCGGCTTCCATCCGTCCGGCCGTGAGACGCTCTACGACGGGCTCACGGGACGCCGCTACGAGGCGGAGATCTTCGTCGGCGTGATCTACTACCAGAAGCTCCACCACATGGTCGCGGGCAAGATGCACATGCGCTCGCGCGGTCCCGTGCAGATCCTCACCCGCCAACCGACGGAGGGGCGCTCGCGCCAGGGTGGCTTAAGATTCGGAGAGATGGAGCGCGACTGTCTCATCGGCCACGGCGTAGCGATGGTCATCAAGGACCGTCTTCTCGACGAATCGGACGGCACGATCCAGTACGTCTGCGGCAACACCGAGTGTGGCCACATTGCGATCCCCGACGCCCGGGCCGGCTCGCTCCGCTGCCCGAGCTGCGGCAACACCTCGTCGATCTATCCGGTCGAGATGAGCTACTCGTTCAAGCTTCTCTTGGAGGAGCTGATCAGCCTCGGCGTGATCATGCGGCTCCAGCTCGAAGAGATGCGGTAGGAGGGACCGAATATGGCACAGGGTCTCTCCAAGAAGATCAAGAGCCTGCAGTTCGCCTTCCTCTCGCCGGACGAGATCCGGCGGATGAGCGCGATCAAGATCATCACAGCGGACACGTACGACGACGACGGGTTTCCCATCGAGATGGGCCTGATGGACCTTCACCTCGGGGTCATCGAGCCGAACCTGCGCTGCCGCACGTGCGGCGGCCGGGTCAACGAATGCCCGGGCCACTTCGGGATCATCGAGCTCGCGATGCCGGTGATCCACGTCGGCTATGCGAAGGAGATCAAGCGGCTACTGCAGTCGACCTGCCGCGCGTGCGGCCGCCGGCTACCGGACGCCCCGAGCCCGCGGTCCGAATCGTCGGCCGATAGCGAAGAGGGCGCCCCCCGCACCCGGGAGACGAAAGAGGAACGAAGCTGCCCGCACTGCCACGAGATCCAGCAGCGCATCCTGCTCGACAAACCGACCACGTTCCGCGAGAGCGGGCACAAGATCACTCCCAAGGAGGTCCGCGCTCGCCTCGAGCGGATCCCGGACGAAGACGTCCGCGACCTCGGGCTCGAGCCGAAGTTCGGCCTGCGGAGTGGATGGTCCTCACCGTCCTGCCGGTCCCGCCCGTGCAGGTCCGCCCCTCGATCACCCTCGACAGCGGAGAGCGAAGCGAGGACGACCTTACCCACAAGCTGGTCGACGTCCTGCGGATCAACCAACGGCTGCGCGAGAACCGCGACATGGGCGCGCCCCAGCTGGTCGTGGAGGACCTCTGGGAGCTTCTGCAGTACCATATCACGACCTACTTCGACAACCAGACCAGCGGGATCCCTCCGGCCCGCCACCGGTCCGGCCGCCCGCTCAAGACCCTCGCGCAGCGGCTCAAGGGCAAGGACGGTCGGTTCCGGTCGAACCTGTCCGGTAAGCGCGTGAACTTCTCGGCCCGAACGGTCATCAGCCCCGACCCGCTTCTCTCCATCAACGAGGTGGGCGTTCCCATGGAGGTCGCCCGCGGCCTCACCGTCCCGCTCGAGGTCACCGTGCACAACCAGCCGGTCGCGAAGGAGCTCGTGCAGCGCGGGCCCAATCCCGCTCCCAACGAGGACGGGCGCTACCGCTGCGGGGTCAACTACCTGGTGCGCGACGATGGCCAGCGGATCAAGGTGATGGAGAAGAACGCCGAGGCATGTGCCGAGCTCGTTACCCCCGGCTGGCATCGTCGAGCGCCAGCTCGTGGACGGCGACATCGTGCTGTTCAACCGGCAGCCGAGCCTGCATCGGATGAGCATGATGGCCCACTTCGTTCGCATCCTGCCGCACAAGACCTTCCGATTCAATCTGTGCGACTGTACGCCCTACAACGCGGACTTCGATGGCGACGAGATGAACCTGCACGTGCTCCAGAGCCAGGAGGCCCGCGCCGAGGCAAAGGTCCTGATGAAGGTCGAGGAGCACATCATGTCGCCCCGCTACGGCGGACCGATCATCGGGATGCTTCACGACCACATCACCGCGGCGTTCTTACTGACCTACCAGAACCCCACGTTCAACCAGAGCGAGGTCGCTTACCTCCTGAGCAAGGTCCGCTACCCGGAGCCTCCCCCGGCCGGGCGCGACAAGGACGGAGTGCCATTCTGGACCGGCAAACAGCTCTTCAGCCTCACCTTGCCCAAGGACCTCTCGCTCCAGTTCCACTCGAACATCTGGTCGAAGTGCGACTGCCCGCCGGCTCACTGTAAGCACGACTCTACGGTCATCATCGAGAACGGGGTGCTCAAGGCGGGTACGATCGACAAGAAAGCGATCGCCTACGAAAAGGGCGCCGTTCTGGACGCGATCGCCCGTAACTATGGCATGGCGCGCGCGCGCGAGTTCCTGGATGAGATGAGCCGGCTCGCGATCACGGCGATCGGTCTCAAGGGCCTGTCCACGGGGATCGACGATGAGGACGTGCCCGAGCTCGCTCGGCGCGAGATCGCCAAGTCGCTCGAGACCGCGCGCGTCACGGTCAACGAGCTCGTCGAGCAGTACCGCGCGGGGGAGCTCGAGCAGATGCCCGGACGCTCGCTCGAGGAAACGCTCGAGGTCATGGTTCGTCGCGAGCTGGGCAAGGCGCGCGACGCGGCCGGGGAGATCGCCGGCCGCTATCTGGGACTCGAGAACCCCGCGGTGATCCTCGCGAAGAGCGGCGCGCGCGGCTCGATGCTCAACCTGACGCAAATGGCCGGAGCCGTCGGGCAGCAATCGGTGCGCGGCGAGCGCCTGATGCGCGGGTTCTACAACCGGACGCTCCCGCATTTCGCGCGCGGCGACCTGGGCGCGGATGCGCGCGGGTTCGTGAGCTCGAGCTACAAGCACGGACTGAGCCCGACGGAGGTACTTCTTCCACTCGATGGGCGGGCGGGAATCGCTCGTCGACACCGCCGTGCGGACGAGCCGCTCGGGCTACATGCAGCGCCGTCTGATCAACGCTCTCGAGGACCTCAAGGTGGTCGAGGACGGAACGGTTCGCAACACCGCCGGCACCGTGATCGAGTACCAGTACGGCGAGGACGGCGTCGACCCCACGCGCAGCTACAACGGTCACGCGGTCGCGGTCGAGGAGATCCTCTCGCGGGTGCTCGGCCATCGCGTGCGTCCGAACGAGATGGACGGTCCGGAACCGGTTCACCGCCCCCGGTCACCGAGGAGGAGATGGACCTCCAAGCGGAGGCGCTTCTGGAAGAGGAGGCCGAAGAAGAGGAGAGCGATGACGTCGGCACCCCGGAAGAGAGCACGGATTTCGGGGGGGAGTGAACATGCCCGAGGAGAAACCGCCGCGCGAGCCGATCCAGGCGCGTATCGAAGAGATCGTGCACCGCGAGGGCCTTCGCTTCCCCCCGTCGCTGACCCAGGAGCTCAAGAACAACCTTGTTCGGCTCAAGCTCCCGCCGGCGGAGATGACCAAGGCGATCGAGGCGGTCGCCGACCGTTTCCGCAGGGCCTTGGTCGACCCCCACGAGTCGGTCGGGATCATCGCGGCGCAATCGATCGGCGAACCCGGTACGCAGATGACGCTACGCACGTTCCACTACGCGGGCGTCGCCGAGATGAACGTCACGCTCGGGCTCCCGCGGCTCATCGAGCTGGTCGACGCGCGGAGGGTCCCATCCACCCCCATGATGACGGTCTACGTCCTTCCGGCGCAGCGCAAGGACCGGGCGAAGGTCCAGTCGATCGCGCTGCAGGTCGAGGTCACCGACGTCCCCGACGTCGCGGCCGTCGGGACGGTCGTCGAACAGCTGAAGGTCGTGATCAGCCCGCACGTCGAGCTCCTGAAGGCTCGGGGTGTCCAGCGGGCGGACATCGAGCGGGCCCTGAACGAGTCGCTCGATAGCCGCCTCTTCGAGATCCGGCCCGGCTCGGGCTCCGGGGAAGCGCGCTCAATCGAGATCATGCTCAAGGAGAAGCCCGAGGCGCCCCCGCGCGCGAAGAAGGACGAACCGGTCGAGGAGATGCCGTTCCGCAAGCTCTTGCAGGCGAGCGAGGACGCGAAGGCGACGCGCATCCAGGGCATCGCCGGTATCCGCCGCGCCCTCATTCGCCGCGAGAAGGACGAATACGTGATCTACACAGAAGGGTCGAACCTCGAGGCCGTTCTCGAGATCCCGGGTGTCGACGCGTCCCGGACGACGACGAACTCCGTGTTCGAGATCTATCGCGTCTTCGGGGTGGAGGCCGCGCGTCACGCGCTCATCCACGAGGCGAACCGGACGCTCGCAGAGCAGGGGCTCTCCGTCGACCTCCGTCACCTGATGCTGGTCGCCGACGTCATGACCAACGAAGGGGACATCCGCGCGATCGGTCGCCACGGGATCTCGGGCAAGAAGAGCAGCGTGCTCGCGCGCGCCGCCTTCGAGATCACGGCGGCCCACCTTCTGCACGCCGCGATCACGGGGGAGACCGACGAGCTCAAGGGGGTCGCCGAGAACATCATCGTCGGTCAGCCGATCACGCTCGGAACGGGCGCGGTGAACCTCGTCTACCGCCCGTCCGTCGCGCACCTCCCGAAGGCCGCCGAGCCGCCCAAGGCCGAAGAGGAGGCCGCGTAGATGGACCTCGCGCACGCGCTCAAGGTCGCTCTCGAGACCGGGACCGTGTCCATCGGACTTGCCCAGACGAAGGAGGCGGCCGAGTCGAAGAAGGCCCGGCTCGTGATCGTCGCCTCCAGCTGTCCGGACCGTAAGCTGCTCCACGAACGGACCATCGCGGCCGTCCCGATCTACCACTACCCCGGGACGGCGGTCGAGCTAGGCCAAGCGTGCGGCCGACCGCACCCGATCAGCGCGATGGCGGTCATCGACCCCGGCCAGAGCGCGCTCCTCACCCTCGAGATCGTGTAGGGTCTCCCTCGGGGGGAGCCGGGACCCGCTCGATCCATGGTCGACATCACGCTCGACAACGAGACCCTCGCCCTCATGCGCCTTTTCGAGGAGGCCACCGAAGCCCGGGTGCGCGATTGCCTCTCGGCGGAGGACAAGGTCATCTTCTTGGTCGAGCCGGGGGACCTGCCGAAGGCCGTGGGACCGTCCGGGGTGCGTATCGAGCGGCTGAAGAGCCTGCTCAAGAAGGAGCTGATGGTCGTCGCCTTCGCAGAGGACCCGGCCGCGCTCGCGATGAACATCTTCTTCGCGTATCATCCGGTCTCGGTCGACTTGAGCGTGAAGGGGACCGGGCGGCACGTGACGGTCCACGTCGACCCGGCGTGGAAGGCCCGGGCGATCGGAAAGCAGGGAAAGAACCTCAAGATCGCCCGGGCCATCCTCGTGCGCCATTCGGACATCGTGAGCGTGAGCGTCGCCTGAGGCGTTCCTGCTCCCGTAACGCTAAACGAGGCGGGCGATGCCCGAGAACGTGGACGCAAGCCCCGTTCGGCTCCGCGCGGTCTTCTTCGACCTCGGGGGGACGCTCATCGACGAGCGTGACTACCTCGCGTGGAGCGATCTCGCCCGCCGTCTCTACTTCGATTTCGACGCCGACGAGCTCGCCCACGCCTTTGACGAGGTCGAGGTCGAGACCGACACGGACCAGCCCGTGGGCGCGGCGGAGTTCTGGCAGCGTACGCTCGCCCGGGCGAGCGGACGAGACGTGAGCGCGACGACCGCCGAGAAGTTCCTCCATGAGCTACGACGTTCGGAACGCCCGGTTCGGGTCTTTTCCGACGTGCGTCGCTGTCTGGACGAGCTCCAGGTGGAGGGACGAACGCTCGGCGTCATCTCCAACTCGAGCTCGGAGGCGAGCGCGCGCCGTCTCCTCGACCGAGGCGGGATCCTCCCGTACTTCCAGACCGTGACGAGCTCGGGAAGTGAGGGGGTCGCAAAACCGTCGCCCGAGATGTTCGCCCGGGCCCTCCTGCGCGCGAAGGTCCCCGCCTCCGAGGCGTTCTACGTAGGCAACCTCGCGTTCACGGACGCGATCGCCGCCCGACGGGCCGGGATCCGTTCGGTGTGGCTCCACCGACGGGGAACGGCGTTCAACGTCGACCCGCCCGAGGTCACCTCCCTCTTAGAGGTCCCCAGCTGGGTCCGCCGCCTCGAAGGGCGCGAGGGGCTCTATCCTCGGCGCCGCGCTTAAATATCGCCCCTCTCTTGGTTCGTTCGGCCTACCCTTCTCCCTCACGGGAGCGGGGCGAGGCGGCGCAGCCACGGCGAGCCGGGGACTCGGTGATCCGGCCTCTTCCAAGGCGGCGCCACAGATGGCCCGATGGGGCGTGGGGCCCCGAGAACTCCTTCCTGGCAACGGGAAGCGACCTCTCGGGACCGACAGGAGAGAGAGTGCGAAGTAACGTACGCGAAAGAGCTCAGTCGATGCAAAAGAGCAATTCCGCCAGTCAGCGAAGATCGGTTGCGATTCACGAAGTATTCCCACGCACGAGTGTGCGTAGAAATCCGGTTGATCCTGCCGGCGGGCACCGCTATTGGAGTTCGCTTAAGCCATGCGAGTCGAGAGGGGTAAGCCCTCGGCGCACTGCTCAGTAACACGCGGACAATCTGCCCTCGAGACGGGGATAACCCCGGGAAACTGGGAATAATACCCGATAGATCTGGGATGATGGAAGGCTCCCAGGTCGAAATCCTCCGAGGCTCGAGGATGGGTCTGCGGCCTATCAGGTCGTAGGGGGTTTCACGGACCCCCTAGCCGAAGACGGGTACGGGCTTTGGGAGAAGTCGCCCGGAGATGGATTCTGAGACACGAATCCAGGTCCTACGGGACGCAGCAGGCGCGAAACCTGCACAATGTGGGCAACCACGATGCGGGAACTCCAAGTGCTTACACTATGTGTAAGCTGTTCTGGATCCTAAAAAGCTCCAGAAGTAAGGGCCGGGTAAGACGGGTGCCAGCCGCCGCGGTAATACCCGCGGCCCGAGTGGTGCTCATTATTATTGAGCCTAAAGCGTCCGTAGCTGGCCGGGCAAATCTCCGGGGAAATCGGGCCGCTCAACGGTCCGAAGGCCGGAGACACTGCTCGGCTTGGGATCGGGAGAGGGTGAAGGTACTCTCGGGGTAGGGGTAAAATCCTGTAATCCGGAGGGGACCACCAGTGGCGAAGGCGTTCACCTAGAACGAGTCCGACAGTGAGGGACGAAGCCCTAGGGCGCAAACGGGATTAGATACCCCGGTAGTCTAGGGTGTAAACGCTGCAGACTTGGTGTTGGGGGTCCTGCGTGGGCTCCCAGTGCCGGAGCGAAGGTGTTGAGTCTGCCGCTTGGGGAGTACGGTCGCAAGACTGAAACTTAAAGGAATTGGCGGGAGAGCACCGCAACGGGAGGAGCGTGCGGTTCAATTGGATTCAACGCCGGAAAACTCACCGGGGGCGACGGAGGGATGAAAGCCAGGCCGAAGACCTTGCCCGATTCTCCGAGAGGTGGTGCATGGCCGTCGTCAGTTTGTACCGTAAGGCGTTCTGTTAAGTCAGATAACGAACGAGACCCTCGCCCTCAGTCGCTATTTCACGAGCGGTCGTGAGAGCACACTGAGGGGATCGCTGCCGCTAAGGCAGAGGAAGGAGAGGTCTACGGTAGGTCCGTATGCCCCGAATCTCCCGGGCAACACGCGCGCTACAAAGGTGGGGACAATGGGAACCGACCTCGAAAGGGGAAGGCAATCCTGAAACCCCATCGTAGTCTGGATCGAGGGCTGTAACTCGCCCTCGTGAAAATGGATTCCGTAGTAATCGCGGGTCAACATCCCGCGGTGAATGTGCCCCTGCTCTTTGCACACACCGCCCGTCAAGTCATCCGAGTTGGGTCGGAGTGAGGGTGACTCTTTTGGGTCGCTCGAACTTCGGTTCAGCAAGGGGGACTAAGTCGTAACAAGGTATCTGTAGGGGAACCTGCAGATGGATCACCTCCTAAACGCGCCCTCCAGACGGAGGGCCGAGTGAGGTCGCAATCCGTGCGCGGACCGTTTTCGCACTCTCTCTCCGACCCTTCGGGCTATCAACCCATTTTCGATTACCTACGCTTTACTTATTAACTCTGAAAAGGTCGACGCGATCGATGATGGCGGCTTCGCGCCCTGCCGAGCTTGAGGACACCGAGATCGAGCGGGCGGTGCGCGCGCTGGCCGCGGGGGAGCCCGCCCTCGTCTACGACGCCCCCGAACGTGAAGGAGAGACCGACCTCGTATTCCTCAGCGAAAGGGCCACTCCCGAACTCGTCCACCTCCAACGCCGGGACGCCGGCGGCCTCATCTGCACGGCGATATCCGACGAGCTCCGCACCGAGCTCGGGCTCCCCTTCGCTCATGAACTTCTGAACGTCGCGCGACCGGCCTACCCGATCCTCGGAGCGCTCACCGACCGGCCCCGCTACGACCGCCGAAGCGCGTTCGGGATCACCATCAACCACCGAGAGAACTATACCGGTGTCTCGGACAATGAGCGAGCGTTGACGATCCGTACCGTCGGTGAGATCGCCGCGAGCGTCCGCCGCGTGGACGCCGCGAGCCTCCGCACGCGATTCACCTCCTCCTTCGTCAGCCCAGGACACGTGCCGTTGATCTACGCGGCGGGGGGTCTCCTCAGCGAGCGAAAGGGCCATACGGAGCTCACCATCTCGCTCGCCCGGATGGCCCACCTCAGCGAGTCCGTCACGGTCTGCGAGATGCTCGGGGACTCCGGAGGGGCCCGTTCGCCGGCCGCGGCGCGTAAGTACGCCCAAGACCACGGCTGGCCGTTCTTGACGGGGGAAGCGATCCGGCGGGCGTGGGACTCATGGTCCGGGTGATGGCCACGGGGGTCTTCGACCTCCTCCACCCCGGACACGTGTACTTCCTGACCGAGGCGCGCAAGCTCGGCGACGAGCTCGTGGTCGTGGTCGCGCGCGACCAGACCGCGCGTCGGCTCAAGCGGGAGCCGTACGTCCCCGAGCTCATCCGCCGCCAAATGGTCGAGGCGCTCAAGCCGGTCGACCGCGCGGTGCTCGGGAGCGCCACCGACATCTACCAGACCGTGGTGGACATCGAACCTCAGATCATCGCGCTCGGACACGACCAGCTCTGGGACGAGGCGGAGGTCGAGCGCGAGTGCGCTCGGAGAGGCGTCCGGGCGAAGGTCGTGCGGATCGGCCCCCTCACGCACGATGAGCTCGCGACGCGCAAGATCGTCGAACGGATCCTGGAGCGCGCGAACCGCCGGGAGGCGAGCGCGTGAAGCGGATCGGGGTCGTCGATACCACGTTCGCCCGCGTGGATATGGCCTCGAGCGCCGTCGCCCGGTTGAAAGCCGCCGGGACCGGCTTTCGCATCGTGAGGGCGACCGTGCCCGGCATCAAGGACCTCCCCGTCGCCTGCCGACGCCTCTTCCGGGAGGAGAACGTCGACCTCTGCCTCGCGCTGGGAATGCCCGGCAAGGCCGATTACGACCGCACGTGCGCTCACGAAGCATCGCTCGGGCTCATCTGGGTGGGCGTCCTCGAAACGAAACCGATCGTCGAATGCTTCGTCTTCGAAGGCGAAGCCTCGAACGACCGCGACCTCGACCGGCTTGCTCGCCGTCGTGCCGAGGAGCATGCCCTCAACGCCTACCATCTCCTCTTGCGGCCCGGCGAGCTCGAACGGAACGCGGGACGCGGGCTGCGTCAGGGGTTCATGGACGCGGGAGCGTTGCGACCGACGCGCTGAGCGTCGCGGGCGACGAGCCGGGATCGATCACAGTCCACCAGGAACAAACGATGGCGAAGAACGAAGGGAATCAGGGGATCTGCGTAGCGATCGTGGCGAGCGAGTACAACTTCGACGTGACGTTCGCGATGCTCGAACGCGCGAAGGAAGAGGTCAGCTTCCTGGGCGCCCGGTTGGGCCCAGTCGTGAAGACGCCGGGGGTCTTCGACCTACCGCTGGCCGCCAAGGTCCTGCTCGGACGCAAGGATGTGGACGCGGTCGTTGCGATCGGCGCCGTGATCGAGGGCGAGACGCAGCACGACGAGGTCGTGATGCAACAGGCCGCGCGTAAGCTCGCCGACCTCGCGGTCGATTCGGGCAAGCCGGTCGGGCTCGGAGTGACGGGTCCGGGTGAGACCCGGCTCCAGGCGCAAGACCGCATCGAGAACGCGGCGAACGCCGTCCGAGCCGTCGTGAAGATGATCCAGCGCCTAAGGGCGATCCCGTAGGGCGAGGCCGTCCGAAGCCGGGAGAGGGCCTACCCCTTACCGGGGGCGGGCGAGCCAGCCGTCCCGGTCGAGGTCCCGAAGGATCCCCACGGCGGCCTCGGCCGGAGGGCGGTCGACGGTGTCGACGACGATCTCCGCGGCCTCGGGCGGTTCATACGGGTCGTCGACCCCGGTCATTTCTCGGATCTCGCCGGCTCGGGCCCGGCGGTACAGCCCCTTCACGTCACGGGACTCGCAGACATCGATCGGCGTGTTCACGTAGACCTCGACGAACCGGCCGATCTCCCGGCGGGCGTACTCGCGCGAGACCCGGTACGGGCTGATGAGAGCGACGATCGGCACCGCCCCCGCTCGGACCAGGACCTTCGCGACGTAGGTGACGCGCCGCGCGTGCGACTCCCTCGAAGCGCGGTCGAACCCAAGGTCGGAGCTCAGGCCTTTACGGATCTCGTCCCCGTCCAAGAGCTCCACGGGCCAGCCTCGCTCTCGAAGCAGCGGGGCGAGCTCCCGTGCGATCGTGGTCTTGCCGGAGCTCGGTAGGCCGGTGAGCCATAGACAGAACCCGGGCGCGGTCGTCGGCATCGGTCGTTCACTCCTCCAGGACGTTCGGCCCTCGGAGGATGGCGGCGACCTCGGGCCGAAGCACGTCCGCGGGGATCGGCGCCCCCGAAGCGAGGGCCTGGCGGATCGCGCTCTGGCTCGTGGCGATCCGCTCGCTCACCGGGTGGGCACAGGTCCGGGCGCTCGCCATGCCGGCGCACGCGCGGCAGTAGAACGATTCCGCGTAGCGGAGCGGCCGGACGCCGATATCGAACTCATCAAAGATGCGTTGGCAGGCGTAGGGCTCGTAATAGTTGCCCACCCCGGCCTGGTCCCGTCCTACGATGTACGACGCGCATCCATAGTTCCGTCGGACGATCGCGAGAAAGAGCGTCGCCTTCGGGCCGCCGTAGCGCATCGTGATCGAGAGAGCGCTCAGGAGCACGCGCTCCTTCGGGTAGTAGTGCTCGAGCAGCGCCTCGTACGCCCGCATGATCACGTCCGGGCGGTAATCCCCATGCTTGAGCCGCCCGACGACCGGATGGACGAAGAGACCATCGACCTCTTCCCGCTCGAGCGTGGTCCGCTGGAGGTACTCGTGGGCGGTGTGTGGGGGATTGCGGCACTGGTACGCGGCGACGTTGGACCAACCCCGGCGCGCGAATTCCTCCCGGGTCTCCGCCGGCGTCAGCTCGAACCGACCGGCCGGTAGCGCGAGGCGCCGTAGGAGGTCGACCTTTCCGGCGAGGGCGACCTCGCCCCCGGCGAAGAGGTCCGCAACGTTCGGGTGCTTCGGGTCGTCGGTCCCGTAGGTCGACCGCGCGATCGCGCCTCGGTCGATCCGATACTTCTCCTCCACGTGCAAGACGGCGACCGGGCGGCTACCGCCGTCCAGGATCGCTACCGCGTCCCCGACACGGACGCGATCGACGAGGGCGGCGTTCTCAGCGCCGCCGGGGGCGAAGTGGATCGGCATCGACCAGGGAAGGCCGCTCGGTAGGCGTCCGCGGCGCAGCACCGAGTCCAAGGTCGCGGAATCCATGAACCCTTCGAGCGGACTGTACGCCCCGATCCCGATCTTCTCCGCGTCGTAGACGAGGTCGATCTCGGGCCGAAGCTGGGGAAGAGCGGGGAGTTCGGCTTCTCGGCGGTCCCGCTCTCTTTCCGGGAGCTGCCGGTCCACGAGCCGGCCGCCGTAGGCCTCGGGAAGCATCTCAGGGCGCTCCGGAAGCCGGAGGGCGATGAACGCCCACGACATTGATTCCACACTCGGTCTTTCCGCTCGTCACCCAGCGACCGGACCGCTCCGAGGCTCCCGGACGGACCTGGGAGGTGCACGGGGCGCAGCCTACACTGGGGTACCCTTTCGCCCAGAGGGGATGGGCCGGGAGCTGGTGGTCGCGCACGTAGTCATCCACGTCGGACCGCGACCACGCCACCATCGGGTTGATCTTGTAAACGCCGTGGCCTCCCGCGAGCTCCTGCCACTCCACTACCGGCGTCTCGGCGCGCCCCGCGTGCTGGTCGCGACGCACGCCGGTCATCCACGCGGAGTACGGTTGGAGCGCCTTCTGAAGTGGGGCGACCTTTCGCATCGCGCAGCAGGCGTCCGGGTCGCGCGCGTAGAGCTCGGGGCCGTAGCGCGCATCCTGCTCCGCGACCGAAAGCTCTGGGCGAACGTCGACGACCCGCAGATCCCACCTCGCTTTGAGCTCGTCACGGAACCGTAAGGTCTCGGGGAAGTGGTAGCCCGTCTCGAGGAAGAGGACGGGGATGGCCGGAGCGAGTTGCCGTGCCAGGTCGAGGACGACCAACCCGTCGCGCCCGAAGCTCGATCCGATCGCGAGCTTCGGCCCGAACGTCTCGACCGACCATCGGACCACGCGCGGCGGCCCCTCTCCCTCAAGGACCTGGGACCACTCGCGCGCCTGATCGACTGGGTCCATTCCTTCTCCTCGGACCGGACCAGCCCGGGGGGAGTATTTAGCCCGAAAGCTGCGGGCGCTTGTCCCCAGTGCATGCAGAAACAGCACCGACATGGGCGGACCGACGTCCGAGTCTCAGCCGAACCGGCCGCTAACGTAGTTCGCGGTGAGTGTCTCCTTCGGTTCTTCGAAGATCTTGCGGGTCGTCCCCACCTCGACCAATCGGCCCAGGTGGAAGAACGCGGTCCGGTCGGCGATGCGCTTGGCCTGGGCCAGGTTGTGCGTGACGACCACGAGGGTGTAGCGCTCCTTGAGGTGTGCGATCAGGCTCTCGATCCGCTCGGTCGAGAGCGGGTCGAGCGCTGAGCACGGTTCGTCCATGAGGAGGACCTCGGGCTCGACCGCGAGGGCTCGCGCTATGCACAGTCGCTGCTGCTGGCCCCCCGAGAGGCTCGTGCCCAGCGCGTCGATGTTCTCGGCGACCTCCTCAAAGAGACCGGCCTGTACGAGGGCAGAAACGACCGCCCGGTCGCGTATCGGGCCTGGCGGCACGCCGAGGAGTCGGGGCCCCGCCGCCACGTTGTTGTAGATCGACATGTGCGGGAAAGGCGTCGGGCGCTGGAAGACCATGCCCACCCGGCATCGAACGCTGGTGACGTCCTGATGGTCGATGTTCCGGCCGTCTAAGAGCACCTGGCCGGTGCGACGGGCCTGAGGTGTCTCCTCGTGCAGCCGGTTGAGGCAGCGTAGGATCGTCGTCTTTCCGCACCCGGACGGGCCGATGATCGCGGTCACCGCGTGTTCGGGGATGGCCAGGCTCACGTCGTGGAGCACCCACTTGTTCCCGAATCCCGCGTTCAGCGAGACGGTCTCCATCTTGGTGGTCATGGTCACCCGGGCTCCGCGATCACGACGTGGGAGCGTGTCGCGAGGCGGGCCCCCAGGTTGATCGCGAGCATGATAATGAGGAGGACCAGGGCCGCGCCCCAAGCATCGGTCTGCAGATTGGTGTACTCCGACTGGAAGTTACTGAAGATGAACGGCGTGATCGCCGCGGTCTGAGAGTTCAGTCCCTGGAACCAAAGGATACTCCCCCCCGCGGTCACGAGCAGGATGGCGGTATCCCCGGCGGCGCGGGCGGCGGCGAGCAACGCACCCGTGACCAGCTCTCCTCGAGCGCAACTCAACGCGACCCGTAAGTTCGTCCGGTAGCGCGGAAAGCCCAGAGCTGCCGCGGCCTCTCGGACCTCACGGGGAACGGTCCTCAGGGCCTCGACCGTCCCGCGCACGACGATCGGGATCATCAGGATGGCGAGCCCGACCGAGCCCGAGAGCGCGCTCAAGGCCGCGTTGTGGTCCAGCCGCAGGAACACGACGAACACGAAGACGCCGAGCAAGATGGTCGGGATCCCCGTCATCACGTCCACGACGAAGTCGACCGCCCTCGCGAACCGACCTCTCCCGTATTCGGCGAGGTAGATCCCGGCTGAAGATCCCGACCGGGAGCGCGATCGCCGCGCCGAGCCCGAGCATGATGAGTGTCCCTTGGATCTCCGGACCGATCCCGCCCAGAGAGCAGTTCACGCCGTGGCCCGGATTACATCCGATCGGCGGGACCGACGTGTAGAACGACGGCTGGATGACGGCCGAACCGCCGCGCTCGGCCGCGATGTACGTGACGTCCACGAGCGGCACGAGCGCGAGCACGATGGCGAGGCTGACCAGGCCGATCGCGATGTAGTAGACCCAACGTCTGCGTTCGAGGCGACGCGCCCGCCACGGCGCGCTGTGAGGGGGCGGGGGCGGGAGGGCGGCGAGGGCCTGCAGCCTCGGGGAGATGGGGGCGACGTTCGGGCTCGGGACCTCCGACGCGGAGGTCGCTTCGGCGTCGCCGAGAGTGGCCTCGTCGCCGTTTCGGGGGAGCTTCGCGATGCGCCGGAAGAACAAACGCGCGATCACGTTCACGACCACAGTGACGACCAGCAGGACCACTCCGAGCTCGAGGAGGGCGTTCATCTCGAGACCGGGGCCGACCGCAGTGAAGTCGTTCGCGATCCAGCTCGCCAGCGTGGTCCCCGGGGAGAATAGCGAGGTCGGGAGCTGGTAGATGTTGCCGATCACCATCAGGACGGCGATCGTCTCGCCCAGGGCTCGGCCGAGTCCGAGGACGATGGCGGCCGCTATCCCGGGGGCCGCCGGGCGTAGGCCCGCGATGCGCAGCGCATCCCACCGGGTCATCCCGAGGCTCAAGGCCGAGTCCCGCTGGGAAGCCGGTACCGCGCGCAGCGCTTCGCGGGAGAGCGCGGCAACCGTCGGGATGATCATGATGGCGAGTACGATCGAGGCGGTGAGGATGTCGAGGCCGAGGGGAGGTCCGCCGAAGGGAAAGCGGCCCCCCGTGAGCCAGGCGAGGTCCGGTTCCGCGGTCGATCGCATCCACGGGACCACGACGATGAACGCCCAGAACCCGAATACGACCGAGGGGACGGCCGCGGAGAGGTCGATGATGTAGGTGAGCGGCTCCCTCAGGCGCCGGGGGCCAAGGTCGGACATGAACATCGCGGCGCCGAGCGCTATGGGGACCGCGATCACGAGCGCGATCACGCTCGTCACGAGAGTACCCACGATGGCGGGCAACGCTCCGAAGTTGCTGTGGACGCTGTCCCACGAGGAGGAGAGAAGGAACCCGGGCCCGAAGTGAACGATCGATGGGTACGCCTGGGTGACCAGGACGAGGGAGATGGCCGCGATCAGGAGGAGAATCCCGGCGGCCACCAGCCCGGTGACCGTGTGGAACAGGCGGTCGAACGCCCCCAGCCGCTGGATGCGCCGGTCCCGTCTCGGTCCGGTCGCCACCGCTGCCGACCCGGGAGGGGGACCCTCTACCGCGCCCTCACGTGCAGGCAGGGACCGCCGTTCCTCCATACGTGATGGTCTGGATCCCGGCCTGGTCGATGCTAACGAGCGTGGGAGGAAGGGCCACGTAGTAGAGATTCGGTCCGCTCGATTCCGTCTGCCCCGTGCTCAGGATCCACGCGAGCCACTGGTTCAGCACCTGGGTCTTCTGGAGGCTCGGCTCGAAACCTACATTCGCGTTCTGGAAGACGAACAGGTAAGCGAAGGTCGCCAGCGGGTAGTCCGTGGCCCCCGGGGCATTGACAGCGCTGACCGCGTACCAGTTGCCGGCCGAGGTCGGGAACGTGGTAGTGTTCACGGCATCCCAGAGCGCGGAAGCGGTGTTGGCGAGCGTCGGGACGATCCAGTTGCCCGTCGGATTCTGGACGGCGGCGTACTGGACAGGGGAGGAGGCCGTGAGGACATCCGTGAGGTCCGAGTAGCCGATGGTGTAGTGGGTGGTTTGGACGTAGCTCAGCAGCGCTGAGTTCCCCTTGATCGCCTCCGACTCTGGAGGGTTCGAGGGCCAAGAGATCGAGATCCCTGTGCCGGGGCCCTGATGCCAGGCTATGCTGTCGTCCGACAACAGGTTGGTCAGGACGAACGTCGTGCCCGCGGCGTCCGAGCGGTGGACCGTCTGGATCGTCTGGGCCGGAAGCGAGAGCCCCGTGTTGTTGTCTTGGATGGCGGGGTCGTTCCACTGGGTGATCTTGCCGAGGTAAATGTCGGCTAGGACCGCCCCGGAGAGGTTGAGGTGACCCGGGACGCCGGGGAGATTGTACAGGATCGCGAGCGCCCCTCCCGTCACGGGCAAGGTCAGGGTGGTCCCCGGCATCGCGGCGGTCTCGGAGGGCGATAGCGGGTCATCGGTGACCGCGAAATCGACCGTCGTGTCCTCGAGGTCCGTTATGCCCGCGCCCGACCCGCCGTCCACATAGTTCACGACATTCTGCGTCTGGGAGGAGTAGCTCGCCGCCCACTGGCTCACGAGCGGGTTCACGAACTGTGCTCCGTTGCCGGCGAGCGTGACGCCCATGGGACAGGTGCCGGCGTGAGTGCCGGACCCGCCGCCCCCTCCGAACCAGTGCTGTTGGTACCCGATTCCTATCCCCGCAGCTACGATGACGAGCACGACCACGATCGCGATGACCGGGGCCATAGAACGTCGGCGATGCAGGGTGGGGAGCGGTGCGGGAGTGGTTCCATTCGTCGGTGCGTTCGCTGCGTCCGGGGCCTTCGCGCCGTTCGCCAGGTTGCCGCTCACGAACGCTCCACGGGTCGCGGTCCATATATCGGACTGGAACGGCATGGTTTTCGACTATGAATGCGCGAATTTCGCGTATCAGTCGCACCAGTCGGTGCCGCGCCTCGACCAGCGGAGGGAGGGAGCCCCCCGCCGGGGCGTTCCTTCCCCGGGTCCTCAGAATCCGAAGCGCGTACGGAGGAATTCGAAAGCGGTCTTGCCCTTGCTCGTGTGCATCGTCACGTGAAAGTCGCTCGTTCGGGCCTTCGTCTTCGACCCCTGCGAAAGGGACGTCAGCATGGTTGCTTGTTTGGCTTCGATGGTCACATCGGGATCGGGGAGCGCTTTAGGCGTCACCGTCGCCTTTCCCTGGCGGTCCACTGTTAGGCTCACGGTCTCCGACTCGGTGCGCAAAACCCATGTCTGAGGGAGGTAGGAGCGCATGATCGCGCCCATGAAGCCTTGGAGTCGCGGCGCAATCTCTCGCTCGAGGTCCGGAGCCATCTTCTTGAGGGTCGCCGCGACCGGGCTCGCTGTCTCGCTCACGGACGACCCGAGTGTAGGGGGAGGATAAGGTCCCGGCCCGGACCTTAAACAGTTATGCCGCGTCCGCGTTGCCACGGAGCGGAGGAGCCATCGTGGGTCCTCGCGAGTTCTACGAGGTCGTCGATTCGACCCAGGACCGGGCGATCGAGCTGGCGCGGTCGGGAGCGGCTGAAGGGACCCTCGTCGTCGCCCGCACGCAGCGGCTCGGCCGAGGTCGGCTCGACCACGGCTGGTGGTCCCCCGCCGGAGCCGGTGTCTATCTCTCCATCGTGGTGCGAGCTCCCCCCGCACCCCGGACGCTCCTCGCCCTCGCCGTTGGGTCCGAGCTTCGGACGACCCTCCGTGCCCGGACGGGGCTAGACCCGGTGCTCAAATGGCCGAACGACCTGCTCATGCTGGACGGTCCATCTCCCCCACGAAAGATCTCCGGGATCTTGATTGACGAGGTGGAATCGCCGTCCTTGGGGATCGCCGAAGTGGTCGGGGTCGGGGTGAACGTGCGGACCTCGAGCGGCGCCTCTCCGCCAGAGCTGAAGAGCCGAATCGCGGCCCTTGAGGACTGGGTCCGTCCTCCGCCCGCGTTGGAGGCCGTCGAGGAATGGATCGTCCATGCGGCGCTCCGCGCGGGGGAGCGACTGCGTTCTCCGAGCGAGGCACGGACCGTTCTCGATGAGTGCCGAGCGGCCCTCTACGGGGTCGGTCACTCGGTCAAAGTCGACGGGGTGCCCGCCGGCGTTCTCGATACCCTGGGCGAGGAAGGCGAGCTCTGGCTCGTTCGGGCCTATGAACGAGTAGCGATAAGAACGGGCGACGTGGAGGTAGAGTGATGAGTCGAGCGTTTGACCGATGGGACGTTCTGAAGCGCGCGACGAAGGAAGGGGGCGGTCCGGAGCGGGTCGCCAAACAGCACGCGGCCGGGAAGATGACCGCCCGCGAACGGTTGGAGACCTTCTTCGACCCCGGTACGTTCAACGAGACTGACCGGTTCGTCACCCATCGTGCGACCGGGTTCGGCATGGACGAGCGACGCGTCCGAGGAGATGGCGTCGTCTGCGGCTGGGGCGAGGTCGAGGGGCGGCCGGTCTGCGCTTTTGCCCAAGATGCGACCGTCTTCGGCGGAGCCCTGGGAGAAGCGCACGCGACTAAGATCGTGAAGGTCATGGAGCTCGCCCGAAAGGCCGGGGTCCCCATGGTCGGGCTCAACGACTCCGGAGGCGCTCGGATCCAGGAGGGGGTGGTGAGCCTCGGCGGCTACGGGGACGTCTTCCTACGGAACGTGAACCTCTCCGGTGTCGTCCCGCAGATCTCGCTCGTCCTGGGGCCGTGCGCCGGGGGCGCCGTCTACTCGCCCGCGATCACCGACTTCGTCATCATGGCGCGAGGGACCTCGCAGATGTTCATTACCGGCCCGGACGTAGTGAAGGAAGTGACCGGTGAGACCGTATCGTTGGAGGAGCTCGGAGGCGCGGACGCTCACGCAGGGACGAGCGGGGTCTCGCACTTCACGGCCGAGAACGACGCGAAGGCGCTCGAGCTCGCGCGACGGCTGCTGGGTTACCTTCCTCTCAACAACCTCGAGGAACCCCCCGTCTCGGCCGCGGTCGCCCCGCCCGCGTCGGCTGCGGTCGAGCTGAGGACGGTCGTCCCGGACGACACGAACGCGCCGTATGACGTCCGCTCCGTGGTCGACCGCGTGGTCGACCCCGCCTCCTTCCTGGAGGTCCACGCCGCCTGGGCCCCAAACATCGTGGTCGGATTGGCGCGGCTTGATGGCCGGGCGGTTGGCCTAGTCGCGAACAACCCGGCTCAGCTCGCCGGTACGCTCGACATCCTCGCGTCGACGAAGGCGGCCCGATTCGTCCGAACGTGCGACGCGTTCAACGTTCCGCTCATCACGCTGGTGGACGTCCCCGGCTTCCTGCCGGGCACCGCGCAGGAGCACGGCGGGATCATTCGCCACGGTGCCAAGCTCCTGTACGCCTACGCCGAGGCGACGGTCCCGATGCTGACGGTCATCCTCCGTAAGGCCTATGGCGGAGCCTACGACGTGATGTGCTCGAAGCACCTCGGAGGGGACCTCAACTTCGCGTGGCCCAGCGCCGAGATCGCCGTCATGGGCGCCGAGGGCGCTGTCAAGATCCTGTTCCGAAGCTCCGGCGAAGGGAGCTCGGGTAACCGCGCCGGCAACCACGGGCCCGTCGAGGAGTACCGAACCCAGTTCATGAATCCGTACCTGGCCGCGGAGCGGGGCTACATCGACGATGTCATCGACCCGGCCGAGACGCGGCCACGCCTGGTCGCCGGCCTCGCGATCTTGAGCTCGAAGCGAGAGGACCGGCCGGCGAAGAAGCACGGGAACATTCCACTGTAAGGTCTCCGAACGGTCGGGCTCCATGGTCGAGATCACCGAGACGGTCCTTCGCGACGGTCATCAATCGCTCATCGCGACGCGGATGCGCACGAAGGACATGCTCCCGGTGGCGGAGCAACTGGATGCCATCGGCTACCGCTCTCTCGAGGTCTGGGGTGGTGCGACGTTCGATGTGTGCCTACGGTTCCTACGAGAGGACCCGTGGGAGCGACTGCGCCTGCTCAAGCGGGCGATGCCGAACACCCCTCTTCAGATGCTCTTGCGCGGGCAGAACCTGGTCGGCTATCGCCACTACCCGGACGACGTCGTCCGTCGCTTCGTCCAGGAGTCGGCCCGTCAGGGAATCACGATCTTCCGCGTCTTCGACGCGCTCAACGACCCGAGGAACATGGAGGTCGCACTGGACGCGGTCAAGAAGGCCGGCGGGATCGCCCAGGGAACGATCTGCTACACGCAGTCGCCGGTGCATGACCTAGCGCTCGTTCGTTCGGCTCGGTCGACGGCTCGCCGAACTCGGCTCGGACGAGCTGTGTGTCAAGGACATGGGCGGTTTCATGCCCCCGGATCAAGGCGCCCGGCTGGTCCGTGTGCTGGTCAAAGAGGTCGGACTGCCCGTGGTCGTCCACACTCACTCGTCGAGCGGAATGTCGGCGCTCACCTGCCTCGCGTGCGTCGAGGCTGGGGCGACCGCGGTCGACAGCGCCCTGAGCCCGTTCGCCGGTGGGTCCTCCCAGCCACCGACCGAAGCGCTGGTCGGCGCCTGGCGCGGGACCGACCACGACCCGAAGCTCGACCTCGGGGCCTTGGCGGAGATATCGGAACACTTCCGCCGTGTCCTGGAGCATTACCGCGGCCTGCTCAATATCCGAGCCCTGCAGACCGACCCCCAGATCCTGCTCCACCAGGTCCCCGGCGGCATGCTCTCGAACCTGCTGAGCCAGCTCGAAGAGCAGGAGGCCCTCGACCGCCTGCAGGAGGTCTTCGAAGAGATCCCGCGCGTACGGGCCGACCTCGGTTACCCGCCGCTCGTCACGCCGACCAGCCAGATCGTGGGGATCCAAGCCGTCATGAACGTGCTAGCCGGGACGCGCTATGCCACGATCACTCGGGAGGTCCGCGACTACGTGCGCGGGCTTTACGGGAGCCCACCCGGCCCGCTCGATCCGGTGCTCCGCGCGAAGGTCACTCGCGACGAGCCCGCGATCACCGGCCGCCCGGCGGACCTGTTGCCGCCCGAGTTCGAAAAGCGGCTCATGGAGGTCCGTCAGCTCGTTCCAGCGGCGGACGACGCCGAGGTCCTCTCCTACGCGGTCTTCCCTCAGGTCTACCGCTCCTATCGTGCGGCCCTCGACCAGGGGCTCAAGGACGAGGTCCTGACGAGCGCGGCGCTCGGGATCGTGGGAGCGCTACGCGCGCCCCGCGAATCCGCCGCGCGATCGGCGTCGGCCCCACGCGCCGCCGACGCAGGGTCGGTCAATCCCTGGGCGCATGAAGGGCGTGCCCGGCTCCTCGGCCAACGGAGGTGGGTCGATGCGGCTCAGCATCGTTCGCGACGGTAAGCGGGAATCGGTCGAGGTCGACCTCGCCGGATCTACAGTGGTGGTCGGGGAGCACCGCTACCCGTACACGGTCGTCGCCGAGGCTCCCGACCGTATCGAGCTCGAGGTCGGCGGCGAGAAGGTCGTCGTCGAGGGGTGGCCGAAGGGGCTCGCGGAGCCGCCGGGACCGGTCGATGTGAACGGGGAACGGTGGCGACTGAGCGAGGTCCGCGCGGAGGTCGGAGCTTCCCGACCGGCCACCATGAGGCCGGCTGCGACGATCGTGATCCCGGCGACCCCCAAGGAACGACCGAGCGAAGAAGGAGGGGCGGGGACCGCGGTGGTTCCTCCCATGCCCGGCAAGATCATCGAGGTGAAAGTCCGCGTGGGCGACCACGTGGCGAAAGACCAGGTTCTCCTCGTCCTCGAGGCGATGAAGATGCGGAACGAGATCGCGAGCCCGGTCGCCGGCCGGGTCCTCCAGATCACGGTGGGCGCCGGTTCGAACGTTCGCGCCCACGAAGCGATGGTCCGGATCGCGCCGGACTAATCCGAGGGCGGAGGTGGAAGGGTCTCCCCGCTCGCGATCCGGTCCGCCTCCTCGACCGGGTCGATGAACGGTTCTTCCTCGTCCGTCGTCGGAGATGCGGCCGGGGATGGAGGCGGCGCGACGACGGGGGGCGGGGCGACGCGTGCATAGCTGACCAGATACGCAGCGGCGACCGCGATGGGGATCACGACGAGGACGTAGGAGAAGATCCCCCACTTCAACTCGAGCCCGAGTACGATGAGGCCTACCGTGAGCGCGCCGACGAGCGCGGCGACCGCTACGAAGGGGTACTCTCCAAAGCTCCGTCGCCGCCCCAACGATTCCGGCCTCCTTGCTCAGATACGGCGTACCGGCTTAGCGCAAGCCGGGCAGACGAGCGCACCCGCCGGGAGGTCGGTCCCGCAGTAGATGCAAAAGGCGAGGGCCGCGGGCTCGGAGGCCGGGGCGGTCATCGCTCCGACGGGTCCGACCGAGGCGAGCGCGGCTCCTCCCCCGGCCCGGCCGAGGCGGCACTGGTGGCCGGAGGAGGCGCCGCACCACTGCCGATCCGCCGTTGAGAGATGGGGAGGTAGAACAGCACGATGCTCCCGAACATCCACGCCAGCAGAACGTACAAGAAGATGTCGGCGACGGACGGAAGGTAGAGGTAGACCGCGATCGCGGTGCCGAGAAGGACGAAATTGATGATGGTGAGGAGCCGGCCGAGCTGCATCGCCCGCCTTGGGAGACGTAGGAAGCTCGCCCTACTTGGGGTTTGTCGCCGGTGGGTGCCGCTCCCCTCTTCCCTCTAATACGACCGGCATTTCGACATCGGTCGTGACGAAGACCCCCGTGCTCATCGCCCGCGACGAGTTCACCTACGAGATCCCGATGGACCCGTCCATCGGCATGCGCGTGCCGGGGGTGCTCTTCTCCGACGCGGCCCTGCTCCAAGGGGTCGAGGGAGACCCTTCGCTCCAGCAGCTCGCGAACGTCGCGACCCTGCCCGGGATCGTGCGAAACGCGCTCGCGATGCCGGACATCCACTTCGGCTACGGCTTTCCCGTCGGAGGGGTGGCCGCGTTCGACCTGAACGAAGGGATCGTGAGCCCAGGCGGGATCGGCTACGACATCAACTGCGGCGTTCGGCTCGTGCGTACGGGGTTGAGGACCGCCGAGGTCACGCCCCACCTGACCGAGCTCCTAGACGAACTGTACCGGCGGGTACCGTCCGGTGTCGGGTCGAAAGGGGGCTATCCGGTCTCTCCCTCCGAGCTCGAGGAGGTCCTCGTCGGGGGCGCCCGATGGATGGTCGAACGGGGTGCCGGTGTCGAGGCCGACCTTCCGGTCCAGGAGGAGGGTGGGTGCCTGGCCGGGGCCGACCCCGCCCAAGTCAGCGATGCGGCCCGAAAGCGGGGAAGCCGACAGCTCGGCACGCTCGGGAGCGGCAACCATTTCCTCGAGATCCAGCGCGTCGACGCCCTCCCGTACCCCGACTGCGCGACCGCGCTGGGGCTCGCGGTCGACGAGGTCGTCGTCATGCTGCACACGGGCTCCCGAGGGCTCGGCCACCAGGTCGCGACCGATTTCATCCAGGCGATGGACCGCACGCTGCAGGCCAACGGAACTCCGCTCGTGGACCGGCAGCTCTCCTGCGCCCCGATCGCGTCCGACGCGGGCCAGCGCTACTTGGGGGCGATGGCCGCCGCCGCGAACTTCGCGTGGGCCAACCGCCAGGCGATCACCGACGGGGTCCGTCGCGCGTTCGCCTCCACGTTCCATCGCGCGCCGGATGAGACCGGAGTGAGTGTCATCTACGACATCGCCCACAACATCGCGAAGGTCGAGGAGCACTCGGATGGGGACGGTCGGCGACGCGTTCTCGTCCACCGAAAGGGGGCGACGCGGGCCTTTCCGGCAGGACGGGAGGAGGTCCCGACGCAGTATCGAAGCTTCGGCCAGCCCGTGCTGATCCCCGGTGACATGGGGACCGCGAGCTACGTGCTCGTCGGCCTTCCGACCTCGATGGAGCGGTCGTTCGGCTCCTCCTGCCACGGCGCAGGACGGCGGCTGAGCCGGCATGCTGCGGTCCGCGCCTTCCGCTACGACGACGTCACCCGCGCACTTCGCGCGCGTGGGATCCAGGTCCGCGCCGCGTCGCGAGAGGGCGTGACCGAGGAGGCCCCCGGCGCCTACAAGAACGTGGAAGAGGTCGTGCGGGTCGCCGAAGGAGCCGGGCTCACCCGACGCGTCGCACGCCTGACCCCGATGGGCGTCATCAAAGGTTGAGGCGTCCGCGCGGCCCGCGCGCCGCGATTTCCTTCCGCCATCGTCCGCGAGCGCCGGGCGCGCCCTAGAACTCTTAAGCCGAGCGGGCTCCGAACGGGCAGGTCTCGCGTGGCGTCGATACTGCTGAACGGCTGGGTGATCGCCGGCTTCGTCGTCCTCGCCTACGCGGTCGTGGTTTACGTCCTATGGCGTGGGGGCTTCATCGGTAGGGACCGAACCCTCTCGCTGTTCGGGCCCGCCCTGATGATCAAGACGAAGAAGGGGCGGGAGATCATCGACCGGGTCGGGCAACACAAGCGGTTCTGGTCGGTCGCGGGGGACCTCGCGATCGTCCTCGCTGCCGTCGCGATGGTCGCGATGATCGTGCTGCTGTTGATCGACGCGGTCGTCTCGTTTCGGATCAGCGCGAGCCAGGCCCCGTCGGTCCAGGAGGCCCTCGGGATCCCCGGGATCAATCCGATCATTCCCATCGGCTACGGGATCGTGGCGCTCGTGGTCGGGGTCGTCCTCCATGAGCTCTTCCACGGGTTCGTAGCCCGTTCGCAGAAGATCGGGGTGAAGTCGCTTGGCATCCTCTGGTGCGTCGTCCCCGTCGGGGCGTTCGTTGAGCAGGACGACCAGGACATGGAGAAGGCCGACCGACGTCGGCGCGACCGCGTGGCCGCGGCCGGCGTCCTCGCGAACTTCATGCTCACCGTCGTCTTTTTCGTGGCGCTCAGCGCCATCGTCGCCTCGTCCATCGCGCCGAATGCGAACGGGGTCGGCGTGGTCGGGGTCGTGAGCGGGTACCCCGCCCAGAACGCGACGATCGCCTCCGGGGACATCATCACCTCTGTGAACGGAACACCGACCCCCGACTACCCTTCGCTGGTGAACGCCCTCGACGAGGCCCACCCGGGCGAAACCGTGAGCGTGGCCTTCTACTCGGCCTCCGGAGGAAGCCTCGTCACCCAACCGGTGAACCTCACGAGCGCGCCGGGCGATCCCACCAAGGCCTTCCTGGGCGTAAGCCTCTCCTATCTTACCCCGAGCCAACTTCAGGCGACGCTCGTCAATCCGTTCGGGAGCACCTCGTCGCCTCTGACCGGAGCCGTCAACTGGCTGGTCCTGCCGATCGCCGGCCTGGAGCCGATCTCTGGAGCGCCTCAGCAGTTCTTCCACTTCACGGGGCCGCTGGGTGCCACGGACCCCGGCTGGAACTGGATCGGGCTCAACCTCCTATACTGGTTCGCGTGGATGAACTTCTTGCTCGGGGCCTCTAACGCCCTTCCGCTGATCCCGCTCGACGGCGGTCTGCTCGTCCGCGACTTCGTCGCCTCCATCACCGCCCGGCTGAAGAAAGGGTGGGATGCGGCGCGGGTCGATCGGTTCGCCGGCTCCGCCGCCATCGCCTCATCGATGCTCGTTGTGGTACTGATCCTATGGCAGTTCGTGGTACCGCGCCTGTAGACCGCGCGGGGCTCTGGGGGGAGTACCCCTTCCTGCCGGGGGCCGACCAATTGGTCGCTGAGATGCATCTGTCCATCCGCGACCTATTGGAGGCCCCCGCGCTCGAACGCCCCCGGTCCCTAGCACGAGCGCGCGCGCTCGCCGGAGCGGACGACCCCAGAGGAACGACACCGGTCGAGGAAGACTCGCACGCGAGCCCCGAGGAGCGATATCTCTCCTTCCTCTACGCTCGGCTTGTCCTCTCCAGCGCTCCTTCGGCCGCGGGGCTACGGCGGTGGGCGGTCTCGGAAGCGAAACGCGCCTACCGCCGTCTTGCGAGCGCCTCGCTGTCCGACCTTCTCGAGGTCGGGCACCAGCTCGGCTTCCCCTTGGAGGAGCGAGCGGGTGACCGCGTTCGGATCGACCTGGTCGATTACGTTCGGCTCTCCGTTCCGATCCGCGAGGCCGACTTTCGGCTCGCGGCCCAGCCGGTTAAGGACGGTTCGGTCGAGCTCCCCCGTCTTCGTGCAGCCCGCCTCCTCCAGGAGGCGGTCCGTCTAGATCTCGCCCGCCCCCGCGCCGTCGAACCAGCGCTCGCTCAGGGGATCCGCGAGAGGGAGCGCGACCTCCTGGACGAGATCGCGCGACGGACGCCGCTACCGGTCGCGCGGGGTGGTGCGGGGGCGCGCCCGCTTCAGCCCGACCGATTCCCTCCGTGCATTCGCAAGATGCGGCGGATGCTGGAAGCGGGGGAGAACCTCTCGCACTCGGGCCGGTTCGCCCTCGCGTCGTTCCTCCATCGCGCGGGGGCGGACTCCGAGACGATCGTGGATGCCTATCGGGGAGCTCCCGACTTCGATGAATCGATCACGCGCTACCAGGTCGAGCACATCACGCAGCGGGACGACGGGCGCGGCTACGAGCCACCGGAGTGCGCCACGCTTCGAAGCCACGGTCTGTGTTTCCGGGAAGGGGACCCCAGCGCACCCAGCCCGAGCGACCGCGGACGCGACCCGCTCTGCTTCGAGCCGACCCTCCGCCACCCCCTCCAGGTACTACCGGCTACGCGGGGGCTGGGTGATGGAGACGCGGACGGAGGGGGCTACGGAGGGCTCGGCCCCAGGCTCCGATAGGTCCGACGGGCCCGAGCGTAGGCCGTCCACTGACCGGCGATGACGAAGTAGACGAGCACGACGTCGATGACCGTGAAGGAGACGCCGTAGAGCCCGAAGTGCGACCAGGGTTCGGTCGGGGCCCATGGCCACGGCAAACACCAGAGGAACTCCAGCAACGTCGCGAGGCTGAGGAGGACGAGCCGGTCCGCTCGGCTGAGGAGGCCGGAGTACATGCGCCCCTGTCCCACTGCCTGAGCCTGCGTGCCCATGTAGCTCGTCAAGAGCAAGCTCACCAGCGCGAGCAGCGCGAGAAGCGGGCTCGCGTAGCCGGAGATCGCGATTCCGATGAGGATCAGCACGTCCCCATAGCGGTCGAGGACATGGTCGAGGAGGTCGCCGCGCACCGAAGTGCGGTGGGTCCTCCGAGCGACCTCGCCGTCGATCACATCTAATGTGCCTCCGACGAAAATGAGGGCCGCCACGGGCAGGAAGAGGAGCGGGGTCGTCCAGCGGACGAGGGCGGCTAGAACTGCCGCTATGACGAGCAGCGAGAAGGCGAGCCAGCTGATGCGGTTGGGGTCCCACTTCATCCACGGACGGGAGATCCGCTCGAGGTAAGGGCCGAGGCGCTGGCGCAGTCCTTCCAGCACCATCCGTCCCCCCTAGGGACACGCATCCAAAAGGTGCTCGGTCACCGTCGGGTCGCCGAGCCAGTCGATGTCACCGTAGCGCGGGGGCCCCTTCGCTCGCAGGCGGAAGATGACCCGAGCGGCGACCTGGAGGGGCGGACGACCGGTCGTGTCGACCTCCCAGACGGTCACGCCTTGGGCGAGCGCTTCCACGAGGATGATGTCCGTCGCTTCCGCGGCGACGTTCTGCCGGCGCTCCGCCCATGAGCCACGGTGGGCCCGGGCTAGGCGACGCTCGAGCTCCAGGGGATGACAGCGCAACACGACCGCGGCGTCGACCGGCAGGAGGTGAGCCAGGTGGCCCACGAGGACCCGGGGGGCGGAAGGAGGCTTCTGCGCGGAGAGAGCGTGGCGTAACCGGGGAAGGTCGATCTCGACCCCACCGCGGATCCGCCGACCTGCCCCCGACGCGATGGCAAGCTCCCCGACCTCGCATACGGTCCATCGTCGAGGGAGAAGGGCGGCGACCGAGCTCTTCCCCGTTCCCGGTGTCCCCGTGAGAGCGATCTGGTTCCACGGTCGGTGGGTCACGACCATCGAACGGCCGCGAGAGCATCGGGGGTAGAAGCGCTTCGGTCGACCCTGGGGCGGCGGACCCGAGCCGAGGTGACCGTCCTCGTCGAATAGCTAAATACCGGGAACACGGTCAAACTCCCGTCGAGCTTGGACTCGACCGGAGCGGACCCCATGAAGATGTGGGTGTACGTCGTTCGCCGCGTCGCGCTCCTCGTACCCGTTATCATCGGGGTGATGACCATCACCTTTGTCCTGGTCACCGCTCTCGGCCCGGCCCAGCAGCTCGAGTCGTATTTCGGCCCCCCGCCCATCCACGGGAGTATCCACACCTACAACCCGACGATTCCCTGCAGCGAGATTACCCCGGGCGCGAACGGGACGTGCAACAACCCACTCTTCGAAGCGCTCGCACCGACCTTAGGGCTCAATCAACCGGTCTTCATCCAATGGGCGCTCTACATCTATCACAGCTTCACGTTCCAGTGGGGTCTCGTATCGAACCATAGTTCCGAACAGCAATCGTTCCTCGCCGGTCTCATCTCGGGCCAGCCCGTCTCCACGGTGCTGTCGTGGCTCCTTCCGTACACCCTGGAGCTTGCCCTCCTCTCGCTCTTCCTCATCCTGATCATCGCCATCCCACTTGGGAACCTCTCCGCGGTCTACCGTAATCGCCCGATCGACCAGGCGGCGCGCGTGATGTCGTTCTCGGGCTTCGCGCTGCCCGCATTCCTGTTAGGAACGCTCCTCGTGCTAGCCTTTGTCCTCATCTTAGGGACCGGCACGCTCGTGCACACCCCGTGGTGCCCGAGCGGGGAGACGGCCTTCTCGGAGCTGACCGGCTCCTGGCCGTCAGTGCTTTCCCCTGGCTCGTGTAGTTATCCGGGGGCCAGTGCGGCGAATTTCAATTATCCCGCCTGGCTCACCCTCGGTGTCATCAGTCACCCGACCGGCTTTCCCACTGTCGACGCGCTGATCCACGGCGACTGGTGGCTGGCCATCGACACGCTCGTTCGGATGATCCTCCCCGCGCTCGTGATCGCCTTCGGCTCGATCGCGATCCTCCTTCGGTTCGTGCGTAACAGCATGCTCGAAGTGATGAACCTCGACTTCGTCCGGACCGCCCGCGCGAAGGGAGTGCCAGAATCCACGGTGGTCAAACGCCACGCCGGCCGCAACTCGATGAACGTGACGATCACCGTGCTGGGCCTTACGTTCGCCTTCTTCATCGGGGGCTTTCCCATCATCGAGTCGGTCTACAAGCTGAACGGCGTCGGTCTGATCATCACCTACGCGGTGCTCCCGAACGGAGAGGATTTCGCCCTCATTTTCGGCTCCACGCTGCTCTTCACCTTCCTCGTGGTCGCGGCCAACATCATCGTCGACGTGCTCTACGCCTACCTAGACCCTCGGGTTCGGCTGGGGTGAAACGTCGTGGCGACCCCTCCTCCGGCCCCTCCTCCTGTCTCCCGCGGTCGTCGCCCGAACCCGCGCATCGACCAGTACAAGCGAACGTGGTACTTCCTTCGGCGGAACACGCTCGCGCTGGTCGGGCTCGGCATCCTGGTGTTCCTCATCGGCATGGCGCTCTACGCGGCGACCCTGCCGATCCCGTGGAACGAGATGACCCCTTACTGCGAGGTTCAACTGCCGGGGTGCACGTTCGTCTGTACCTATACGGGCAGCCATGCTCCCGGTCCGGACTGCTTCGCGGTCAACCCTAACTTCCCCTCGTTCATCGCGCCAACCCTCTCCTTCGCCGCGGGCACGGCGGGACCATTACCGTTAGGTTCGTTGGCCCAGACGCCGGTCGCGTCCCAGTTCTACAACACGCTCTCAGGGATCTTACGCGGCGCCGATTGGTCCCTCACCATCGCCTTCTCCATCGTCGTCGCGGGAGCGATGATCGGTCTTATCGTCGGGGCCATCGCCGGCTTCTGGGGTGGCGCGGTGGACGAGGCCCTGATGCGTCTCGTCGACATCTTCCTCTCGATCCCGCAGATCCTTTTCGTGATCATCACCGTATCGGTGTTCACGACGTTCACCATTCCGGGGTTCTCGATCCTAGGCTCGCGGGTCCTGTTGCTCATCCTGGCGTTCATCGTCGTCTGGTGGCCGTTCTACGCACGGATCGTCCGAGGTCAGGTTCTCGTCGTGCGGGAGCAGAAGTACGTCGAAGCGGCCCGGGCGAGCGGCGCAGGGAAGGGCCGGATCGTAACGCGCCACGTGATCCCGAACAGCGTCTACCCCGTCTTCATCCAGATGTCCTTGGACGTCGGAACGGTACCGCTGTTGGTCGGGGCGCTCGCGTTCCTCGGATTCAACCTGTTCGGCCTGTCCACGATCCAAGTCTTCCCTGAATGGGGCTCGCTCTCTGCGTATTCGGTCAATCAGTTCGACGCCATCTTCAACGCGTGCACCGTCGGGGCGTGCGTGTTGCCGTGGTGGCAGATCCTCTTCCCCGGCCTCATGCTCTTCTTCTTCGCGATTAGCGTGAACTTCTTCTCCGATGGCCTTCGCGACGCGCTCGACCCGAGGTTGAGGAGGTAGGGAGAGGACCATGGCGGCCGCCGTCAGTCGACCGGAAGCGGTCACCGGACCGTCGGCCCCGCCGCTGGTTCCCTCCGCGGCCGACGGGGTGATGGGTTCGGCGGAATCTCGCCCCGAAGGCGAGGAGGTGTTGGTCGTCAAAGGTCTACGGACCTTCTTCTTCACGTACAACGGCGTCGTTCGCGCGATCGATGGCGTCTCCTTCAAGATCAGTCGGGGAGAGACCCTCGGGTTGGTCGGCGAGACCGGATGCGGAAAGAGCGTAACGGCGTTCTCGATCACCCGACTCATTCCCGACCCGCCCGGACGGATCATCGAGGGGGAGGTCTGGTTCCGCGGCGCGAACCTCCTCTGGGGGCTCGACAAGGAGGCCCGCTACCAGTTCAACCCGAAGACCCAGCGCATGAAGGTCAAGCGTTGGTTCCGTCGCGTCAAGGCCGCGAACGAACGCATGACCGCGGTCCGAGGCAGCGGCATCGGGATGATCTTCCAAGAGCCGAGCCAGGCGATGAACCCGATCTTCTCGGTCGCCGACCAGCTCGGGGAGGCGCTGCTCCTTCACCGGGGGCGCGTCATCATCGATGAGATGCTCAAGGCGACGCCGAACGCGTCGGGCGTCCGCCCGGCGATCGAAATCCTCGCGAACGCCGCGGCCGACGGCTCCCCTACCGATATCCGGGCCGCGGCCAACGCCGTCGGCGCGGCGGCCCGGGCTCCGGCCGTCGCTACGGAGGCCTACTACCTGGCCCGTGCCGCGGGGCCGCGCTCGGCCCAGCTCAAGTCGCAGATCCTCCACGCCCTTGCTCGCTTCCGCCTCTCCGGGGCCCAACGTTCCTATCTCTCGTACCGTAGCCGCCTCCTCGCGCTCGACCGCAAGCTCCACCAGGTCTACATCGAGGAGATGCGGACGGGCCAGGCGCGACCGAGCGCGAGGAACCACTTGCTGGCCCAGAAGAGGCTGGATCGATACCGCCACTTCTACTTCGACGTCTGGGGGATCCGCGGTCGGATGCAGCGCGTGCTCAAGAACGAGCTCTTCTGGCGGGTCGTCACCGCCCTTGAGGGGGTCTCGATCGCCAACCCGGTCCTGGTCGCGCGGGGCTACCCGCACGAGCTCTCCGGTGGCATGCTCCAGCGCGTGATGATTGCGATGGCCCTCTCCCCCGACCCCGACCTTCTCATCGCCGACGAACCCACCACCGCGCTCGACGTGACGGTACAAGCCCAGATCCTGGAACTGATGCGCGACCTGAAGCACCGCATCGGCTCGGCGATCCTCCTCATCACGCACGACCTAGCTGTGATCGCCGAGGTCGCCGACCGTGTCTGTGTCATGTACGCCGGCCAGATCGTTGAATCCGGCCCTGTGCGCGAGATCTACTCGCGACCGCTGCACCCTTACGCGCAAGGACTGTTGGCGTCGATCCCACGGATCGACCAGCCCGAACGCGAGCTCACCTCGATCCCGGGGTCCGTGCCGAACCTCATCAACCCCCCGAGCGGTTGCCGTTTTCACCCCCGCTGCCCGTACGCGATGCCGGTGTGCAAGGAAGCGCGGCCCCCGACCACGTTAGAGGGTCCGGGCCACGTGGTCGCCTGCTATTTATACAAGGGACCGGTCGCCCCCGAATAGGGAGACCTTGGGGCCGACCGGAGACCAACAGGGCTCAAGCCGGGTGGTCCTTTCAGCCCACAACGTCCGCAAGTATTTCCCCATCCGCGGTGGATTATTTTCGACGCACATCGGGGACGTCCGGGCCGTGGATGGCGTCAGCTTCGATGTCTCCGAGGCGGAGACCGTCGGGCTGGTCGGCGAGTCGGGGTGCGGCAAGACGACGATGGGCCGGCTGCTCCTCCGTCTGGTCGAACCGACGAGCGGCCATGTCTTTCACCGCCCCCCGCCCGAGGTCATAACGCGGCTCGATGAGATCTATCGGCAGCTTGAGGCGGGGAACTCCGAGAACCTGGCAGTTCGGGCGCAATCGCCCGACGCCCAGGCGCGGTTGAAGGAGCTGGATGAGATCGCGGACCAATACTCGCTCTACCGCATGAGCGGGCGTCGGCTCCGCCAATTGCGCGGGCGTCTTCAGATCGTCTTCCAGGACCCGTTCAGCTCCCTGAGCCCGCGGATGCTAGTCCGCGACATCATCGCAGAGCCCCTCGAGATCAACCACGCGGGAACGCGGGGAGAACGCTACCGTCGGGTCCAGCAGCTCCTGCGCGAGGTGGGCTTGAACCCGGAGCACGAATGGCGGTTCCCCCACGAGTTCTCCGGTGGGCAACGCCAGCGCATCGGCATCGCGCGGGCGCTCGCGCTCCGCCCCGAGTTCATCGTGCTGGACGAGCCGACGAGCGCGCTCGACGTCTCGGTGCAAGCCCAGATCTTGAACATCCTGAAGCGCCTCCAGGCGGAGCAGCGGCTCGCCTACCTGTTCATTTCCCACCACTTGAGCGTCGTGCGAGCGGTGAGCCACCGGGTCGTGGTGATGTACCTCGGGAAGGCCGTCGAACGCGCGCCGACCCCCCAGCTCTTCGCCCGTCCGCTGCACCCCTACACGCAGGCGCTGCTTTCCGCGATCCCGATCCCCGACCCCGACCTCAAGCGCGAGCGCATCGTTCTCTCAGGGGACGTGCCGAGCCCGGCGGCGCCGCCGCCCGGGTGCCGGTTCCATACGCGGTGCCCGGCGGTGATGCCGGTCTGCTCCAAGGTCGAGCCCCCGCTCATCGAGGTCCGTCCTCAGCATTGGGTCGCTTGCCATCTGTACCCAGGTCCCAGCGGAGCGACCTCGCCCGCGACCTCCTCCGAATCGAACGGAGCGGCGGCCGACCCAACGGCGACGCCGCTGGTCGCCGGCTAGGCCGGGCGTGAACCGATGGCGTCGGTCCTCCACCCTTCCGATGCACCCCGACCTCCCGGTCCCGAGAACCCGCCCGAGTTCGACGAAGCGACCCGCGAACGGATCGAGGCGATTGCTGAGGATAAGCGGCGCGCGCTCCAAGAGCCGGGAGCCTCCTGGAGCGACTGGCTCTATTTCCAGGCGTTCAAGTGGTGGCTCGTGATTGCGTTCCTCGTGCTCGACAGCTGGGTCGCTGCGCTCTGGGTCGTGGCCGGGAGCTCCCTCGGGCTGGTCCTCTCCCTGGTCGCCGCGGTCTACTTCGAGTTCCTCCTGTTCCAGTACCTATGGTACCGGCCGGACCCAGACGCTCCCCGTCCGAGGAGGCGAGAGTTCCGTCCGACGTGGACCCGTCCGGTTAAGTACGGGCGATGGACCCCGGAGGCCGTGTTGGCCCGTCGGGACGTGACCTTCGCCAATCAACCGGACGCGGTGGACCCGAAGGAGTTCCTGTAACGCGGAGCTCCTTCACCTGAAGGGAGCAGACGGCATCTTATACCGCCCACCGATGGGCGCCTCCGTGTCCCGCACGTCCCGCCCGGCCCGGCTCGCGCCGTCGCTCCTGAGCGCGGACTTTTCCGACCTCGTGACCGCGATCCGACGAGCGGAAGCCGGAGGGGCCGACGCGCTCCACCTCGATGTGATGGACGGTCACTTCGTCCCGAACATCTCCTTCGGGCCTGCGCTCGTGAGCGCGGTCCGCCGTCGGACCCGGCTCCCCCTGGACGTCCACCTGATGATCTCCCATCCGCTTTCTTACGTGGACGCCTTCCACCGGGCCGGGGGCGACACGCTCGTCGTCCACCTGGAGTCCGAGGACCCGACCGAGGAGGTGCTCCGCGCCGTTCGCGCGCTGGGGAGCGCCGTGGGCCTCGCGCTGCGGCCCGAGACGCCGTTCGCGAAAGCCGGCCCCTGGCTCGACCGGCTGGATGAGCTCATGATCATGGGGGTACGGCCCGGCTTCTCCGGACAGACGTTCCTCCCCGAAGCGCTGAGCCAGGTCGCGTCGGCCCGCGCCGAGCTCGACCGGCGCAGTTGCGCGGTTGAGCTGGCCATCGATGGCGGAGTCACCCTCGACGTTGCGCGCGCCACCGCACGGGCGGGCGCTACGTTCTTCGTCTGTGGGAATTCAGTCTTTGCCGACGGTCAAGTCGAGGAGAACCTTCACGCCCTGCGCACGGCGGTCGACGAAGGAAGGTCCGATGAGGTTCCTTGAGCTCGCCGAGGTCTTCGGAAAGCTCGAGGCGACCCCCAAGCGTCTGGAGATGCGGGCCCTCCTGAGCGCACTGCTTCGTCCGCTCAAGCCACCCGAGCTGTCGACGGTCGTCTACCTGTCCCAGGGCCTCTTGAGACCAGAGTACGAAGCGGTCGAGCTCGGCGTGGCGGGATCTCTCGCTCGCCGCGCCCTCGCCCTGGTAACGAGCCGGCCGGAAGAAGCGATCCGCCGTGCCGCGCGCACCAGCGGCGACCTCGGAACGACCACGGAGGAGCTCCTCGCGGGTGTCCGACGGCTCGAGGAGCCTGACCCGCTCAGCGTGAGGGAGGTGTACGCCCATTTGCTCGACATCGCCCAGAGGAAGGGCGAGGGCTCGCAGGAGTCGAAGGTGAGCGTCCTCGCCGAGCTCCTTCGCCGCGCCTCTCCCCTCGAGGGGAAGTACCTCGTCCGATTCGTCCTCGGCACCCTTCGCGTGGGCGTCCGGGAGATGACGATCCTGGACGCGCTCAACGAGGCGTTCGCCGATGGGAGCGCGGAGGCGCGCCAGAAGATCGAGGCCGCCTTCAACCTGACGAGCGACCTCGGCGAGCTCGCCGAACGCCTCGCCGAAGGCGGTCTCGCGTCGCTCGCCCAGGTCCACCTTCAGTGCGGCCGCCCGATCCGCCCGATGCTCGCGGAGCGGGCGACGAGCCTCGAGGACCTGCTCGAGCGGATGGGCGGCACGGCGGCGCTCGAGTACAAGTACCGATGGCCTCCGCGTCCAGGCGCACGTGCCGGCGAAAGGGCCGGTGCGGCTCTTCTCGCGACGCCTCGAGGAGATCAGCCCGCAGTTCCCCGAGCTCGTCGAGGCGATCCCGGCGGCCCTCTCGAGGCGGCCGGCGATCTTGGAAGGTGAGTGCGTCCCCATCGACCCGAAGACCGGAGCGATCCGTCCCTTCCAGGAGGTCAGCCGGCGGCGCGGGCGCAAGTACGAGCTCGACCGCTTCCAGAGCGAGGTCCCGGTCGTCCTTTTCGCGTTCGACCTCCTTCTGGAGGGGGAGAACGAGACCTACCGCTGGCCGTTCCCCCAGCGACGCGAGGCGCTCGTACAGGTCTTGAGGCCGAGCGCCCGAGTGCGCCTTGCGGAGGAGCGCATCGTCCATTCGGTCGATGAGGCGGGCGATTACTTCGAGGAGGTGGTAGGAGAAGGGGCCGAGGGGGTCATGGCGAAATCCCTCGCCCCGGAAAGCACCTACCGCGCCGGGGCCCGCGGCTTCTGGTGGATCAAGTACAAGCGAGATTACGTCGCCCAGCTCTCGGACTCGATCGACGGCGTCATCGTCGGCGGCTTTCACGGCCGTGGCCGACGCGCGGGCCACTTCGGCGCCTACTTGCTCGCCGCCTACGACCCCAAGACCGACCGCTTCCCGACGTTCTGCAGGGTCGGGAGCGGGTTCGACGACGCTGTTCTAAGGGAGCTCCCACGGCGCCTCGCTTCGGTCGAGCGACCGGAGCGGCCCCCCTCGGTGGACAGCACGCTGACGCCCGACATGTGGTTCGAACCCAAGCTGGTGATCGAGGTTCGAGGGGCCGAGCTCTCGCGTAGCCCCGTCCATCGCGCGGGGCAGGGCCATCTCGACGATGACAGCGGTCTCGCGCTACGCTTCCCCCGATTCACCGGGCGCATCCGCGAGGACAAAGGTCCGACCGACGCCACTACGACCGACGAGCTTCTCAAGATGTACGCCGACCAGCGTCGGGTTCGCACCCGGGCCCGACCGGTGCGCCCAAAGACATAAGAAGGTCGGCTTCCCTGAACACGCCCGAGCGTACAACCCATGCTGGTTGAGATGACCGAACTGTTGGGACGCCAGATCTACACGCCGGATGGACGCCTGGTAGGGGAGGTCGACAACGTCGTCGTGGACGTCGATGCGGCGAAGACCGACGGCCTCTATCTCCACGAGGCGAGCCCGGTGTTAGTTGAAGAGTCCCGACCGATCAGCGTGCCGTACCGGTGGGTCTCCGCGGTCAACGACGTGATCCTCCTCAAGTACTTCCCCGCCCGCGTCTCTCTGAAGAAGGCGACGGGCCGGCCCGCTCCCTCGGAAGTCGAGGGCGAGGCCCCGGACGCTGCGTAGGCGGCGCGGGGATAGCCAAGCTCGGTAACGGCGCAGGACTTAAAGCGTCGGCGAAGAGCCTTCCAGGGTTTTCCCGACGGGCGAGATCCTGTCGCGTAGGCGTCCGCCGGTTCAAATCCGGCTCCCCGCATCGCCCCCTGACGCTCCCTCCCTTCGAACCCGGGCGGGGCCCCGGCCGAGCGATGTACGGCGAGCGCTCGCCGCCGTTCCCTCCTTCCCTCACCCCAAACCGCAGCTGGAGCAGGTCCAGACTCCCGTGGCCGCTGCGGTCGCGATGCTCGAGCTCGCTCGTGCGCTCGATGACCTCACCGGCCGAAACGTCATCGACCTCGGGAGCGGGACCGGGCGATTAGCGATCGGGGCCGCGCTCTTCGGTGCGCGCGCGGTCGTAGGGGTCGAGGTCGATCCCGAAGCGCTTGCCGTCGCCCGGATCGCCGCCGCCCCGTGGAAGACGCAGGTACGGTTCCGCCGCGGTCCGGTTGAATCGCTGAAGCGCGGGGGCGACACCGTTCTGATGAACCCACCCTTCGGCGCGCAACGGCGCGGGGCCGACCGGCCGTTTTGGGAGGGCGCGTTCCGTCTCGCACGGCGCCGGGTCTACGCGTTCGCCCTCGCCGACTCCCGAACCTTTATACTGAAGCACGCGGTCGCCGCGCATGCCTACGTCGAGGCGGCGCGCCCGGTACCGTGGGAACTGCCGAGACTATTCTCCCACCATCGCCATGACCGGGTCTCGCTCAAGGTCGACCTCTGGGTGATCCGTACGGAGCGTGCAACATGAACCCCACCGAGCTTCCGAAGTTCGTCCTCCCTGGAGAGTACCTGGGCGCGGCAGAGGAGTACCTCCCCGGGCACGGCACCTACGAGGACTCGGGGCGGATCTACGCGAGCGTCGTAGGGTCTCCTTCGGTCGACCCACGGGACAAGACCGTCCGTGTTGCGGCCATCAACGGGGTGCCCGAGGTCCGGGACGACGACCTAGTGTACGCCCGCGTTGACGAGATCAAGACCGCGATGGCCATCTGCACGGTCCTCGCCGCGGCCGACACCCACCGCGGGATCCCCGCCTCGCCGGAGGGGACCGTGCACATCTCCAAGGTTCGGGACGGCTACACGGAGTCCCTTTCCGGCGAGTTCGCCGTGGGGGACATCCTGATCGCCCGCGTACTCCAGGCCCATCCGTCCATCAAGCTGACGACCGCTGCCGCCCCGCTCGGGGTGGTATCGGCTCGATGCCAGGTCTGCCACGCGCTCCTCCACGCGACACCCAAAGGCCTCGACTGTCCCCGCTGCGGACACCGCGAGCGCCGCAAGCTGGCCGAGGGGGCCGACGTGTACTCCTCCTTCGAGCCGGCGTGAGCGAAGGACCAAGCCCGACCCAAGCGGAGCGCCGACTGCGCTCCCTGGTGGCCGCCCACGACCGCTGGCGGGGCCGCTCGGTCTTCAACCTTCTCCCGAGCGAGAATGCCGTCAGCCCTCGAGCCCGAGCCTACCTCGCGAGCGACCTCGCGGGCCGCTACACCCTCCCCTTGGACGTCGAATGGCACGGGGAGCGGATCCGGAATTCCTATACCGGAACTCGGTACACGGACGCGATCGAGCGGCTCGGGAATGAGGCGGCGGCGCGTCTGTTCCGTGCCCGCCGGGCCACGATCCGCCCGCTCTCTGGGCACATCGCCGCCCTCTCCGTCCTCGTGCCGCTGCTGCCCCGGGGCGCCCGTGTCCTCGCGATCGAACCGAAGGCGGGGGGGTATGATGGCTACGCTCCCGGGTTCATCCCGGCGTTGTTCGATTACACGGTCCGCCCATTACCCGCAGACGGGCCGGGGCACTCGGTCGAAGCGGAGCCAGCGGTCGCCACGATCCGGGAGGAGCGCCCCCAAGCGGTGATCCTAGGCCAGAGCTTCTTCCTCTTCCCCTACCCTCTCAAGGAGATCGCGGAGGCCGCGCATGCGATCGACGCTCTCGTCTTCTACGACGCATCGCACGTCCTCGGCCTCATCGCCGGGGGGAAGTTCCAGGACCCGCTCCGGGAGGGGGCGGACGTCCTGTTCGGTAGCACCCACAAGTCGTTGCCGGGACCCCAGGGTGGCCTCATCGTGACCGACCGAGAGGATCTGTTCGACCAGATCGATCCGGCCCTCGTCTGGAGGGTCTTCGACAACGCCCATTGGAACCGGATCGCCGGCGTTGCGCAAACGCTTCTGGAGATGGAACGATGGGCCCCCGAGTACGCTTCGGCGGTCACGGAAAACGCCCAGGCCCTCGCCTCAGAGCTCGCGAAGGGGGGCGTTCCCCTCGAAGCGGAGGAGCAGGGGTTCACCCGCTCCCACCAAATCCATCTCGCGCCGGCGCGGCTAAAGGCCCGCACAGGGTTCGGTCCCGGAGCCCTCGCGGTTCGACTGGAGCGCGAGCGTCTCCTCATCGACCTCGTCGGTCGGGTCGGGACCGCGGAGATCGCCCGATGGGGCTTGACACCGGGGGACATGCCCCGGCTGGCCGACCTCTTCGTCCGCGCCGCCCTCCGCTCCGAGCGAGTGGGACCCGAGGTGCTCGGCTGGCGGCGCACGCTTCGTCAACTAAAGTTCGCTTGAGCAGCCCGTCTGGAACCCCCATTATCCGCGCTTTCCTTCCCTTCCCCGGTCGCGGTTCGACGAAGCTCCACGGCGGGCGGGCAAACTAAAGTATATGTATAGTCAACGGCTGTGGCGTTCATGTCCGGCCTCATGCCGGGCGATTGGAGAAGGTGTTGAAAGTGCGCGCATCTGTCATGTACCGAAGTGCGGGAATCTTGGTCGTTATCGTGGCCGCTCTGATGGTCGCGAGCGTCCTCGTACCGGCGATGGTGACCTCTCATGGGAGCGCCACCTCAGCGGCTCCGATCTCGCTCGCGAGCACGGCGAGTGCCCCGACCGCTTCCACAGCCCCGATCGCGACACCGGGAAGCTCGGGCCCTCACCCGGGGACCGTGGACGTTTACGAGGTCGCCCCGGGCGGTGCCAAAACAGAAGATCCTTCAACAGCCTACGATACGGTGAGCTATGAGCCGATCATCAACGTCTATCAGACGCTAGTCGCGTACAATGGCTCGAGCACGACCAACTTCGTCCCCCAGCTCGCGACGTGCGTTCCGGGCTCGGTCCAGTGTACGGCGCTCTACGGCTCGACCCTGATCTCGAACAACCCGAGCACAGGCTTTCCCCAGTACTTCACCTTCGTGCTAGACTCCAAGGCACACTTTTACGACCCGACGACCGGCGCGAGCTGGCCGGTCTTCCCGTCGGACGTGATGTTCACGCTCTCGCGGACCACAAGCTTCGCTGACCTACCCGGTGTCGGTGTCCAGAACGGCTGGATCCAGACGCAGGCGCTGGTTCCCTATGGCAACGGAGCGTGGGACGGCGGGATCCACAACCCCTACAACAACACCCCGGGCAACGTTCTCTCCTCGATGCTGGTCAACGACACGACGTATTGCCCCGCGGCGGCGATGGCCCAGGACGGGTGCATCACCTTCAACGCGAACGGCGGGGGAACGGACTGGCCATTCTTCCTTGAGTTGGTCGCGGACCCGCTCGGAGCGGGCATCGAGCCGTGCGGCTGGTTCACGGCGGTCGGCGCCGGTGTGCCCGGCTTTACAGGGACGAAGGTCGCGAACGGGGACGGGCCGTGCCTGCTTCCCGGCGGTGCGACGAGCACGAGCCAGACTTCCTTCCAGCACTACCTATCGACCGTGAGCCCGACCGCGTGGGACGCGCTTCAGCTGTTGGCGGCGACCAGCGCCGAGAACCCGCAACCGGCGGTGCAGTGGTCGATGGTCGGCTCGGGTCCGTACTACACGCAGACGATCAACAAGGCGATCGGGTATGTGCTGAAGGCGAACCCGGCGTACGCGGCCCCGGCGGGGTGCGCGGGTCAGCCGGGGTGCGAGCCGCTCCCGGGAACCTACCAGGGAACGGTGAACGTCTACTGGGACGAGGACGACAGCCAAGGGATCGCGAACTACCAGGCGGGCCAGGCCGACCTGGCCGGGATCCAGCTACCGTCCCACGTTTCGACGCTGAAGACGCTGCTCGCAGACGGGAAGGTCGACCTGACCTACATCCCGACGATCTCGGTCTTCTTCATGCCGTACAACCTGAACTTCAACTCGAGTGTGACGGCTACGTTGCCGAACAACCCGAGCACGACCAACATCCCGGGCGACTTCTTCAGCCAGATCGGAATGCGCCAGTTCATAACCAACGCGTTCCCGTATGCGACGGTCAACTCGAGCTTGCTCCAGGCGGGCAATGTCTCGACGGGGTTCGGCTACGGGGGAGCGATCCCGAAGTATCTCGGTAACTACTACGCGTACAACATCACGTGGCCGGATGGCGACCCCATCACCGATCCATCGGTGGTCGGAGGAGCGGCGTGGTGGTGGGCGCAGGGGAACAACGCGAGCTCACCGTACTTTGACAGCGAGCTCGCGGCGTGCACGACCTCAGATCCGTGCACGTTCCCGATCATCGGTGAGACGGGGTCGACGTACTTCGATGGTGCGATCCCCGACCTGATCGGAGAGATCGAGTCGATCACGAACAGTCGGCTCATGCCCTACACGTTCGACCTGACGTTCCCGCAGTTGATCACCTACGGGTTCGCGGCTCCGGGGTCGAACGGGTTGGACTTCTGGAACCTCGGGTGGGCGCCGGATTACCCGGACCCGACCGACTACGTGGTTCCGATGTACTTGCCCGACTCGACGTACACGTTCGGGGACGCGGTTGCGCCGGAGTTGGCCCTACCGCAGTTCAACCTGCCCTCGTGCCCCTACGTGAGCACCTGGAGCGACCCGAGCGATGCGTGGGCGGCGCTGGTCTACTACCACAACCTCCAGGAGCTTCCGAACGGTTGCCAGGGAGTCGCCTACAACATCTCGACCGCCTGGTATGAGGCTGCCGGACGCACTAGCGGTCGGTTCTCAGCGGACACTGGACTACCAGATGGCGAACCAGCTGGATTACCTGCTGGCGCTCTACATCTGGAACTTCCAATCGTCGATCCCTGAGTCTTACGCCCCGTGGATCAACGGTGGTACGTTGAACGCGAACGTGATGCAGGGAGGCGGAGGCGACAACACGTGGTACACGTTGGGCTATACCTCGGGGGTGAACACCGCGACGTTCACGGAGACGGGCCTTGCGGCGGGAACGTCGTGGTCGGTGAGTGTCGGGGGAACGACGCTATCGAGCACGACCGCGTCCATCACGGTGCAGTTGGCGACAGGGATCTACACCTACACGGTCGGGTTCGTGGCCGGCAACACCGTCTCACCCGTTACGGGAACGGTGGACCTGACGAGCGGCGCAGCGAGCGTCCCCGTCACCTACACGCCGTTCACCTCGGCGGCGGTACCGATTACGTTCTACTCGACGGGACTCGTGACGGGGAACGGCTGGACCGTGGTCCTGAGCACGAGTTCGGCGGTGCACGCTCCGGCGGCCGCGACCAGCGGTCTCGGTGAGGTCACGACGAAGGCGCAGACGTTCACGATCTTCGCCCCGCAGGGGAGCTATGCCTTCCAGGCGTCGGGCGCGATCGGCTACACCGTTTCCGGTGCCAGCGGAACGCTCATCGCCGGCCCCGCGGGAGGGTCGCAGACGGTCGTGTATACGCCGACGTTCGGGTTCACCTACGCGGTCGTCCTAACGGCGAGCGGGTTGATCCAGAACGTTCGGTGGACCGCGACCATCAACGGGCAGTCGCAGACGACGACCGCCGCGACGATGACGTTCTACAACGTCAACGGGACGTACAGTTACTCGGTGGGAGCCTCGGGTTGGACGGCGACCCCCTCGACCGGCACGTTCGTGCTGAACGGGACGACGACGAGCCAGGGGAGCACGGTGGTCACGCAAACCGTGAGCTTCGTGTTCCTGAAGTACACCATCACGTACAACCAGAATCTGCCCGTGACGGCGGGCAGCTGGTCGGTATCGGTGAACGGGGTCTCGCAGACGGGGACGGGTGCTACGCCGTCGCTGGTGTTCACCTTCACCAACGCGAGTGTGGAGCAGAACTTCACCTACCTCGTGACGCCGCCCTCGGGCTACACGGTCTCCCCGGCGGGTGGGACGCTGACGTTCGGGACGGGCGATCAGTTGATCAACCTGACGTTCACGTCGACGCTCGGCACGCTCATCGTGGGGAACCTGCCATCGGGAGGATACAACCTGTGGGTGGGCGGTCAATTGCAGACGGCGTGCACGACCAGTGCGACGTGCACCGTGCCCGGTCTCCCTGCCGGAACGGTCTCCTACGAGGTCCAGGCGTCGGGCTACTACACCTACTACAACAACGCTACGGTGGCCGGAGGGGGAGTAACTTCCGTGAACCCGACGTTGACGTCGGTGCCGAGCACGAGCCCCGCGTGGAGCTATCTGAGCACGCTCGCCTACATCCTGATCGCGGTGCTGGCGGTGCTGGTGGTCGTCTTCATCGTAACGACCGTGATGGCGCGGGGTGGGAAGCCCCCGATGACGCAACCGCCCGAGAGCTGGAAGGGATCGGACACAACGACGACCCCCTCCCCGCCGCCAAAGTAGGGAGATAGCGTCCCTCGGACCAACCCTTTCCCCTCTTCTTTTGGGGGCCCGAAAGGGCCTACGCTACGGCGTGCGAGCGCGCCCTAGAGCAGGTCGAGCTTCCCGGTGAGCACGTCCCCCCGCCTTGACCAGGTTGCCGAACTGGATCCGGAATGGCCGCCCTGGGTGAGCGAGCATTCCCTCCACACGCGTTCCTCGCCTGAGGACCGAGACCATCCTGGTTCTCCGTACGTCGGGGCCAGCGCTGCCAACAGGCCCCGGGAGGTCCCCCATGTCACACTTGGTCGTCGGCCCCCTCGGGGGGAGGCCAGGACGGGTCCCCCAGTCCGCCGGAGGTGTCCTCGGCTCCCCAGAGATAAGCTCGGGCAGGCCATCTTTGTCATGCCGAAGGAGAGCCGCTTTCGAGGGTAACTCCCTTCGAGTTTGCCTAGCTCGAATTGGCCCACGGATGAAGCTACGCGTCCGCAGCAGGCGAATCAAAGTATATGTATAGTCAACGGCTGTGGCGTTCATGTCCGGCCTCATGCCGGGCGATTGGAGAAGGTGTTGAAAGTGCGCGCATCTGTCATGTACCGAAGTGCGGGAATCTTGGTCGTTATCGTGGCCGCTCTGATGGTCGCGAGCGTCCTCGTACCGGCGATGGTGACCTCTCATGGGAGCGCCACCTCAGCGGCTCCGATCTCGCTCGCGAGCACGGCGAGTGCCCCGACCGCTTCCACAGCCCCGATCGCGACACCGGGAAGCTCGGGCCCTCACCCGGGGACCGTGGACATTTACGAGGTCGCCCCGGGCGGTGCCAAGACAGAAGATCCTTCGGTCGCCTATGATACGGTGAGCTATGAGCCGATCATCAACGTCTATCAGACGCTGATCGCCTACAATGGCTCAAGCTCGAGCAGTTTTGTTCCCCAGGCCGCGACGTGCGTTCCGGGCTCGGTCCAGTGGTACTGCGCTCTACGGGACAAATCTGATCACGGACAACCCCACCACCGGCCTTCCCCAGTACTTCACCTTCGTCCTGAGCTCGAGCTCGCATTTCTATGACCCCTCGACCGGCGCGAGCTGGCCGGTCTTCCCGTCCGACGTGATGTTCTCCATGTCCCGATCCATGAGCTTCGCCGACCTTCCCGGGGTCGGGGTCACAGGCGGCTGGATCCAGACGCAGGCGCTGGTTCCCTTCGGCAGCTCCACCTGGGACGGCGGGATCCACAACCCCTTCAACAACACTCCGGGCAACGTTCTCTCCTCGATGCTGGTCAACGACACGACGTATTGCCCCGCGGCGGCGATGGCCCAGGACGGGTGCATCACCTTCAACGCGAACGGCGGCGGTTCGGACTGGCCATTCTTCCTTGAGCTGGTCGCGGACCCGCTCGGAGCCGGCATCCAGCCGTGCGGCTTTTACACGTATGTCGGCGCCGGTGTGCCCGGCTTTACGGGGACGAAGGCCGCGAACGGGGACGGGCCGTGCCTGCTTCCCGGCGGTGCGACGAGCACGAGCCAGACTTCCTTCCAGCACTACCTATCGACCGTGAGCCCGACCGCGTGGGACGCGCTCCAGCTCCTGGAGGTGTCCAGCCCCGAGAACCCACAACCGGCGGTGCAGTGGTCGATGGTCGGCTCGGGTCCGTACTACACGCAGACGATCAACAAGGCGATCGGGTATGTGCTGAAGGCGAACCCGGCGTACGCGGCCCCGGCGGGGTGCGCGGGTCAGCCGGGGTGCGAGCCGCTCCCGGGAACCTACCAGGGAACGGTGAACGTCTACTGGGACGAGGACGACAGCCAAGGGATCGCGAACTACCAGGCGGGCCAGGCCGACCTGGCCGGGATCCAGCTACCGGCCCACGTTTCGACGCTGAAGACGCTGGTGGGGGACGGAAAGGTCGATCTGACCTACATCCCGACAATCTCCGAAGCCTTCATGCCGTACAACCTGAACTTCAACTCGAGTGTGACGGCTACGTTGCCGAACAACCCGAGCACGACCAACATCCCGGGCGACTTCTTCAGCCAGATCGCGCTGCGTCAGTTCATGACGAACGCGTTCCCGTATGCGACGGTCAACGCAAGCTTGCTCCAGGCG
>CAWCRH010000005.1:0-155567 GCA_963797975.1 uncultured Thermoplasmata archaeon | reverse complement strand
CAGCCCCGGCGACCCAAGCGCTGATATAGCGGATTCCGCTCGGCGCCGCCGGCCAGTTTGAATGCTCGATTTTGCCCTCTCCCCGGAACAAGAGAGCCTCAGGGATCTCGCTCGAAAGTTCGCCCGCAGCGAGATGGCCCCGAAGGCCGCGGAGTGCGATCGGACGCCCCGTTTCCCTGAGGAGATCTACCGCAAGGCCTGGGAACTCGGGCTCATGAACCTCAATGTACCCGCTGAGTTCGGCGGCAGCGGACTCAGCCTTCTCGACCAGTGCATCATCGTCGAAGAGCTCGCCTACGCGTGCGGCGGCATGACGACCTCGGTCATCGCGAATTGCCTTGCTCTCGAGCCGATCCTGCTCGGGGCCACCGCCGAGCAGAAGCAGCGCTGGTTGAACCCGTTCTGCTCGGAGTACCACCTCGCGGCCTTTGCCCTCACCGAACCGAGCGGCGGAAGCGATGCCCTTGCCATGGCCACCCGGGTGCGCCGACAGGGAGACGAGTACATCCTAACGGGGGAGAAGTGCTTCATCACCAACGGTCCGCACGCCTCGCTGTTCACGGTGTTCGCGACCCTCGACCCTGCCTTACGTTCGAAGGGGAGCTTGGCGCTCGTCGTTCCGGGGGACGCCCCCGGCCTCACGCGCGGCCGGGACGAGGACAAGATGGGTCACCGCGCCTCCTCGACCAGCACGATCCGCTTCGAAGAGGTTCGTGTGCCCGTCGCTAACCGCCTCTCGACCGAGGGTCAGGGGTTCTCCCTCGCGATGCGGACCCTGGACCAGACCCGCACCCCGATCGGCGCCCTCGCGACCGGGATAGCGCAAGCCGCTCTCGACCACGCCGCGCGCTACAGCTTGACCCGCCACACCTTCGGTAAGCCCATCGGGGAGCACCAAGCGATCCAGATCAAGCTCGCCAACATGGCTCAGGCCGTATCGGCGTCGCGCCTGCTCACCTGGTTCGCGGCGTGGACGATCGACCGCGGTGAGACGGGGACGCTCGCATCGTCGATCGCCAAGTGCTATGCCTCCGATTCCGCGCTCAAGGTCGCGGATGATGCCCTGCAGATCTTCGGCGGGTATGGCTACATGAAGGACTACCCGGTCGAGAAGCTCCTTAGGGACGCCAAGCTCACGCAGATCTACGAAGGGGCGAATGAGATTCAACGACTGGTGACCGCCCGCGAACTCCTCAAGGGCTATTCCTAGGCTCTGACGGAGGCGTCGTGCGGATCGCGGTCCTCATCAAGCCGGTGCCTGAAGCGGAGAGCCGGCTTCGTCCCAACGCGAACGCGACCCGCCTCGACCCGGAGGGCGTGAAGTTCGTTCTCGCCGGGTATGACGAGTCCGCCGTGGAGCAGGCGTTGCTCCTCAAGGAGGCCGTAGCGGGATCAACCATCCGGGCCATCGCCTTTGGCCTTCCTCGATGCGAAGAGCCGCTTCGCTCCTCGCTCGCCCTCGGTGTGGACGCGGCGACCCTGGTGGAAGGTCCCCCGGATGCCGCGGACGACCCGTTGCTCGCCGCGCGGGCCCTCGCGGACGCGCTGACGCGTGCTCCTGCGGACCTGATCTTGGTCGGTAAGCACGCCGGTGACGACGAAGAGGGGCTGGTCGGGTCGGCGCTGGGTGAGCTCCTCGGGATCCCCGATTTCGCCGATGTGGTCGACCTCCGACCGGAGGCCGAGGGCAAGGCCGTCACCTTCCAGCGGATGACCGAGGGCAGCGCGGAACGCTGGCGCACGACTCTCCCATGCGTCATCGCGCTCCAACAGGCGTGGAACGACCCTCGCACCGCGAAGCTCCCGAACATCCTGAAGTCACGCAAGATCCCCATCGAGCGACTCGCCTGGGCTGACCTCTCTTCCCGGCTCGGCGAGGGAGCTCGCCCGAGCTCGTCATCGGAGACGTTCGCGTTGCCCCCGCCTCGTAAGGGCGCGCGGATGATCGAGCACAAGACGCCCGAGGATGCCGCGGCCCAGCTCGTAAAGTTGCTCCGCGAGGAGGCGAAGGTCTTCCCGTGAGCCCGGTCGTTCTCGTAGTAGCCGAACCGTCGCCGGGCGGCCTCGCTCCGGCGACGCTCGAGGCCCTATCGGTGGCCCGTACCCTAGCCGGCGCTGACGGCATGGTCGTCGGGCTTTGGGCGGGTGCCTCCGCGGCGTCCGCGCTGGCGGAGCTGGGCCGTCACGGCGTCCGACGCGTCCGCGTCGCCGAGGACCCCCGGCTCGCTGCCGCGCCCCCCTCGATCCACGCCATCCTCGCTGCGGAGACCGCTCGAGCGCTGCCCGCCGACATCGTCGTCGTGGGGGGAACGAGCTTCGGAAGGGCGATCGTCGGCCGGCTCGCCACGCGGTGGAAGGCCTCGGCGGGGACCGGCGTGACCGAGGTCGAGACCGCCGCCAACGGCGCCCTCCGTGCCCGCCGCCCGATCTTCGGGGGCCGCGCGACCGAGGTACGCCAGTTGCTGGGGCCTCGAGTAGTGATCGCGTTGAGGCCGCATGCCTTTCCTGCGGCGTCCGAGTCACCCCTGACCCCCGCGTCCGAGCCGGTAGACCTCTCCTCGGTATCGCCCGCGCTGTGGGCTTCGGAACGGAGGGAGGTCGCTTCCGTGCCCGAAGGGCAAGGCCCCTCCCTGGGGGATGCCTCGATCGTGGTCTCAGGAGGTCGCGGTCTCCGCTCGGCCGAGAACTTCCAACTCGTAGAGGACCTTGCCCAGGCGCTTGGAGCTGCGGTCGGGGCGTCCCGTGCGGTCACGGACGCCGGTTGGCGCCCGAACTCCTATCAGGTGGGTCAGACGGGGCGCACGGTCTCTCCGCAGCTCTACATAGCGGTCGGTATCTCGGGCGCGATCCAGCACCTGGTCGGCATGGTAAGCTCGCGGACGATCGTCGCGATCAACACCGACCCCACCGCACCGATCTTCAAGGTGGCGGACTACGGGATCGCCGGGGACGCTCTCACCATCGTTCCGGCGCTGACCCGCGCCGTTCGGGAGGCCCGAGGTCTCCCGCCCCCCTAACGTCGCCCCGTCACATGCGGCGGGCCATGTCCGCCCCGTCCTTGGCGAGCGTCATCCAGGAGAGTTTCGAATGTCGGCGGGCTTCTAACAGGATCTGGCGGATGTGGCGCTTGGGCCCCCCTTCCTCGGTAAGGAGCGCGTGGAAGAGCGCTACCAGGGTATCCGGGTATGCGGTGTAGAGCCTAGGGTTCCACTTGACCCGGTCGAGGCTCTCGAAGTCACGGAAATCTGCGAGGATCCCGGAGCTCTCGAGCCGGCGGTCGTATTCCGCGAGCTGCCCGGCCGAAGCGTCGTGCGCCGTGCGGGCCGCGAGCGCGGTCTCGGCCGCCTCGATCCCCGAGCGCAGCGCGTAGTTCATGCCCTGAACGACGAGCCCGTTCGAGAAGACGAACCCCGCCGCGTCCCCCGCGACCATCCAACCGTCCCCGTGGAACGCGGCCGGTCGGCTCGCCCACCCGGAGCTGATGAGCTTCGCCCCGGTACTCCACGAGTTCGGCGTCCTTGAGCCGGCTCTGGATCGCCGGGTGGAGCCGGTACTGCTCGACGAGCTCGTGAGAAGGGACCGTCTGGCCGTAGAGCGAACCGATGTTCACGATGAGGCCGAGAGAGATCGTGTCGCGGTTGGTGTACAGGAACCCTCCGCCCATGACCCCCGACGGGAGGATCCCGGCGACCCACTCTTCGGCGTGCCCCTCGCCTGGGGCGAGGTTGAACCGACGCTCGATCTCCCCTTCCGAGAGACGATAGGTCTCCTTGATGCCGAGCTCGGTCGAGGCTGGCTCCAGTCGAGGCGAGGGATGGATGGGAGTTCCGAGGGATAGTCTCGAATTCGCTCCGTCCGCTATGATGGTGACCGGCGCCGTCATCGTCGTCCCTTCCTGGACGATGCCGCGCACGCGCTGTCCTTCCCAGTGAAGGCGCTCGACCGGGACCCCGGTCACGACGGTGGCGCCAGCCTCCTCGGCCTTGTGCGCGAGCCAGGCGTCCGTTCGCGCCCGCAACACCGTGAAGGCTTGGTAAGGGGGTTTCTTCCACGCCTCGTCCTCGAAGTTGAAGGAGACCTCGCCTCCCTTCGCGAGGAACCCGAAGCGCTTGCGGACGACGTGCCGCTCGAGAGGCATCTCCTCGCTCCAGCCGGGCAAGATTCGGTCGAGGTCCCTCCCCCAGAGCACGCCCCCCGAGAGGTTCTTGGTTCCCGCCTCGGGAGCGCGTTCGACCAGCAACGCATTCGCGCCGCCCTGGGCGAGGCGGATCGCGCTCGCCGACCCGGCCATTCCCGCGCCTACCACGATCACGTCGAAGTCGTCCGCCATCGGTTGAGACCGCTACGAAAGCGGCCGAGATAAGGTTGGAGTCGCGGGGTCGCCGCGGTCGGACTTATACCGCGCCCTGGGTCCCGGGGTTCGATGGGGATCACCGACTGCCACGTCCACATCAACCCGATCGACGAGATGCGCCCGGAGGCTCGCGCGTTGCTGACCCGACTCGACCCGGTTACCGTCGATCGCTTGAGTGACCCTCGCGGCTTCCTCGAGCTTCTCGACCGCTCGGGCATCGAGCGCGCGGTCCTGATCAACTACGTGAGCCCCTTGGTGATCGGCTACACCGAAAGGGCCAACGACTTCGTGAGCGAGTACGTGAAGGCCGACCCCGACCGGCTGATCGCGGTCGGAGGGATCCGCCCGGACCACCCGGACCCGGAGACCGAGGTCGCTCGGCTGGCCGACCGGCTGGGTCTGCGAGGGATCAAGATCCACCCGCCGCATCAGCTCTTCGCTCCGAACGATTACCTCTCGGGCCGGTTCCCCAAGCTGAGGCGGATCTACGGGGCGCTAGAAGAGCGCGGCCTTCCGCTCATCGTGCACACCGGCACGTCCATCTTCCCGGGCGCGCGTAACCGCTACGGTGAGCCTCTCCTGGTAGAGGATGTCGCGATCGATTTTCCCCGTCTCACGATCGTGCTGGCCCACGCCGGTCGGCCGCTCTGGGTCGACCAGGCGACGTTCCTCGCTCGCCGGTTCCCGAATGTGTGGTTGGAGCTGTCCGGGATCCCGCCACTGCGTCTCCTCGATTACCTGCCCCGCTTGGGCGAGCTCGCGTCCAAGTCGATCTTCGGGACCGACTGGCCGGGACCGGGGGTCAGCGACATGGGAAAAAACATCGAGAGCTTTCGTTCGCTCGGGCTTTCTTCCGAACAGCAACGGATGATCTTGGAGGAAAATCCCCGCAAAGTCTTTCCGCCCCGTTAGCGACCGAAGGCGCGAACGCGGGCGAGGCTCCCCCTAAATAGCCCGCCCGTCTCGCTCCGCCGTGGACGAACCGGCGAAGGAAGTTCCCATTGAGGAGCCCGAGGCCGGCCCGGCGCCCCCCGCGGGCCCCGTCGCGACGGTCGAGCTGGTCGAGGGAGGCGAAGAGGTCGGACGCCTCCCGCTCCCGCGGCGCGACCGCGGGGAGGCGTTCGCGATTGCTCGCCAGCTCCTCGGCGCGGCGCGCATTCGTGTGATGTGCGAGGACTCCGTCTCGCGGATGGGCCGCATCACCGGCAAGATGAAGAAGAAGATGTGGATCCGCGAAGGAGACCTCCTGGTCGTCCGTCCCTGGGGATTCCAGGAGGGGAAGGCGGACATCCTCTTCCGCTACAGCCGCACGCAGTCCCAGTACCTGTCTCGACGCAAGCTTCTCCCCGCCACGATGGACATTTTCGGGACGCCCGAGGCCGCACCGCCCCCGAGCGGAGCCGCCTGATCGGCCATGTGGCCACCGGGCGTCCGGGCGCTTTCGGCGTCCGAGACGGCGGTCGTGGAAGAGAACGCCGTCGCCCTCGGGGTCTCGGTCGACGCGCTGATGGAGAACGCCGGCCGCGCGACCGCGGAGGAGGCGGCACGGCGCCTACCCGCTCCGCCCTCGACCGTCGGAATCGTCGCCGGAACGGGCAACAACGGGGGCGATGGGTTCGCAGCGGCGTTCTACCTCTCGCAGTGGGGATATGCTCCCGAGGTCTGGATCGTCCGACCCCCCTCCGAGATCCGCTCGCGTCCGTGCCGGCGTTGCTTTGACCGGATCGAGCGTCACGCGAATGTGCGTCAGCGGGTTCCGCGGGCCGAGGAGCTCACGGGCCAACCGCTCGTGATGGACGCCCTCCTCGGTACCGGGCAGGCCGGCCCGCTCCGCGGACCCTACCGAGAGGCGGTCGAAGCGATCCGCCAGAGCGGAGCTCCGGTCTTGTCGATCGATATGCCCACGGGCCTCGGCAACGTGGACGCCCTCCGTCCCAAGTGGACGGTCGCGCTCACCGTGCTCAAGGAGGGGATGACCGAAGCGAACTGTGGCGAGACCATCTTGCGCGACATCGGGATCCCACCGGAGGCCTGGCTCCGCACGGGTCCCGGCGAGTTCGCCTTTCTACGCGCGCTCGCCCCCCAGGGAGAGCGCGCACGCCACGCCCGCATCCTCGTCATCGGCGGGGGACCCTATGCGGGTGCCCCGGCGCTTGCGGGTCTCGCCGCGCTCCGCTCGGGGGCGGAGCGAGCTACCGTTCTCGCCCCCGAGCCGGCGGCGACCCTGGTCCAGTCGTTCAACCCGAACCTCGTCGTGCGCGGCATCGGCCGGGAGCGGTTTGCTCTGGAGGATGTCCCTTCGGTCCGGGCGTTCGTCGGGGAGACGAATCCCGACGCGATCGTTCTCGGCATGGGTGCGGGGCGAGCGCCCGAGACGGTCGAGAGCTTCCGGCGGGTGATCGAGGCAATCCCGCCTTCGATCCCGCTCGTGGTCGACGCGGACGCACTCGAGGCGCTCCCCCCGAAGGTCGCAGCCCCTCGCGTGATCGTGGCCACGCCGAATCGTGGAGAGTACGCCCGTGTTTTCGCGCTCGGAGCCGAGGTTCCCAGCGCGCAGCTCGCTGAGCAGGCGCGTGCGGTCACCCTCGAACGCGGGGTGTACCTCTTCGCGAAGGGGGAGCCCGACCTTCTTACGGACGGGACATCGACGTTCCAGAACTACCACCACCACGCAGCGCAGACGGTGAGCGGCGTCGGCGATGTAGTCGGAGGCGTCCTCGGAAGCCTTCTCGGCCAGGGGCTGGCCCCCCTGCACGCGAGTCGACTCGCCAGCTACTGGGTCGGAGACGCGGGGGTGCGCGCCGGAGGCCGGCGCGGGTGGGGCATGGTCGCGACCGACGTCGTGGAGGAGCTTCCGAACGCTCTGGTCGCGGGGCTCGACCGGATCGCGCGGTCGCTCTGAGCTCGCGGCATTGCGTTCAAGCGTATCGCATTCGTCCGCGGATCGCGCGGGCCCGTTCGCGCACGTCGGCGGCGCCTTGGGGGTACGCCAACGCGTACCCCTGGTGGAACGCACGGAGGAGGGATTCCCCGTGCGAGGAGAGAGCGCGCAGGTCCTCCTCGACCAGATGCAGATCGATGCCCTTCTCCTCGATGCCCGCGTTGCGGTCGCCCATCGAGGGGTCGAGAAGCGCGGCGGGTCCGAGTGGGCCATCCGGGAAAAGCACGTTGGAGCTCGTCAGGTCGCCGTGCGAGATGCCCCCGGCGTGCAATCGACCGAGCGCCTGACCGAGCTGCTTCGCGGCTGCGCGCAACGATTCGACCGGAAGGGACAGGTCCTCGAGGATGGCCCGGAGCGTCGGGCCCGGCAGCTCCTCGAGGACGAGTCGGTGGTGCGTTAAGTCGACATCGTAGACGATGGGCGTGCGGACGCCGAGCCGGCGGGCTTCGACGAGCAGCCGGACCTCATTCCTCGTTCGCTCGTTCCGCAAGCGTTCGTCCAGCGCCTTCGGGCGGTAGCCTTTCGCCTCCCTTTCCTTGACGATCACCGGGAGCCCCATCCACTCGGCTCGTCGGAGCGAGGCCTCTGCGCCGCGCGAAACGAGAACGCCCTTGGACGATTCGGTTTCCCCGGCCATTGCTCGTTCCTCCCGCCGAACGCTCGTCTCCCTTAACGTGGCGCCCCACAGAGCGTGGGCGGCGGAACGCGGCCCCCCGGGCCAAGGTCAGGCGGGCGCCGGAGCCTTAAAGCGCCCCCATCGCTCGTCGGGAGGAGACCATGAGCGAAGAGCTGGTGGGCCGCAAAACGGAAGAGGATGGGGTCGAGATCCTGGTCCTTCGGCACCCCCCGGTCAACGCGCTGAGTACTACCCTTCTGGACGCGCTCGCTCAGCGCGTGAGCGAGATCGAAACCTCTCCGACCTCTCGTGTCGTCATCCTCACGGGTGACGGCCAGTACTTCAGCGCCGGGGCGGACGTGAAGGAGATGGCGATGATGGACCTTAAAGAGGCACCGAAGGTCGTGCACCGCGGCCTCGACCTCTTCGGACGGATCGAGACCATGCGACCGCCCGTCATCGCGTCGATCAACGGTCTCGCTCTGGGCGGCGGCCTTGAGCTCGCCCTCGCGTGTGACCTACGCATCGCCGGGGAATCGGCGAAGCTCGGGGCGCCGGAGACGAAGATCGGTCTCCTGCCCGCCTATGGCGGGACGCAACGACTGACCCGGCTCGTGGGCGCGGCCAAGGCCCGCGAGCTCATTTTCACCGCCGCGATGATCCCGGTGGCGGAGGCCCTGCGGATCGGGCTTGTGAACAAGGTCGTCTCCGCCGGCCAAGAGCTCCGGGCGGCGCGCGACCTCGCCCACACGATCGCGCAGAACGCACCGAAGGCCGTCCAGGCGGCCAAGCGGGCGATTCGTGAGGGTCGAGATCGGCCCTTGGCCGACGGATTGAAGCTCGAGTCCGAACTCTTCGAACACGAAGTGCTTCCGAGCGAGGACCTCCTCGAGGGCATCGCGGCCTTTGTCGAGCGACGGCCGCCCAAGTTCAAGGGAGCCTGACGATGCCGTTCGACTTCACCTTCACCGCAGACCAGGAAGCGTTCCGCGACGCGGTGCGCGCGTTCCTGCAAAAGGAGGTCGCTCCCATCGTCGCGGAGATGGACGAGAAGGAGGTCTTCCCCAAGGCGACCGTCCGCCGCATGCAGGAGGAGGGGTACTTCGGCGTCCCGGTTCCGGAAGAGTACGGCGGCCTAGGCCTCGGCAAGGTCGGCTACTGTATCCTTCTCGAGGAGATCGGCAAGGTCGACGCCTCCCACGGGACGATCATCGGAGCCCACACGTCGCTCGGGACCACCCCGCTGGTGTACGACGGGACCGAGGAGCAAAAGCGGCGCTGGCTCGTCCCGGCAGCCAAGGGCGAAAAGCTGTTCGCGTTCGCTCTGACCGAACCGGGCTCGGGTTCCGACTCGGGGGCGGTGCACACGACGGCCCAGCTCGATGGAGAGAACTGGGTGCTCAACGGGACGAAACTCTACTGCACGAACGGCCTCGAGGCCGACACGATCATCGTGATGGCCGCCAACGATGTCAAGCTCGGGGCGAGCGGCGGAGTGACCGCGTTCCTGGTCGACACCAAGAGCGCCGGCTTTTCCGTCGGACGCTGCGAGAAAAAGATGGGTCTCCACGGGACCTCGACCGCGGAACTCGTCCTCGACCATGTCCGCGTCGGTCCGGAGTCGGTCCTCGGGGGTGTCGGCAAAGGGTTCATCGTCGCCATGACCGCGCTCGACGTGGGCCGGGTGTCCCTGGGCGCGGCGTCGCTCGGAGGCATGCAGGCGGCCTGCACCGCCGCCACGGACTTCGCAAAGAACCGGACCCAGTTCGGTCTCCCCATCAGCGAGTACGAGGCGATCCAGTTCAAGCTCGCCGACATGGCGATGTTGATCCACGCGCTGCGCTTCATGGTCTACCACGCTGCCGCGCACCAGGACCGCATGGGGACCGACCCGAAGGCGTGGAGCCGTCTCGAGCGGGCGAGCAAGACCCGGGAGGCCGCGATCGTCAAGTGCCTCGGCTCGGAGTGGGCCAGCCAGGTCATCGATGAGTCGCTGCAGATCCACGGCGGGCTGGGCTATATCCGCGGGACCCCGATCGAGCGCGCCTACCGCGACGCTCGGATCAGCGAGATCTTCGAGGGGACCAACGAGATCCAGCGCGTCGTCATCTCCCGCGACCTCTTGCAGCGGGGGCTCTGAGCCCCCGACCTACCGAGCCGCAGGAGCCGCGCCCGAACCACCCGGGGCGGTCGGCGACTCGCGTAGCACGCGCCGAAGGACCTTCTGGACTCCGCTGCGTGGGAGCGCGTCTCGGAACTCGATGGAGCGGGGCGCCTTGTAGTGGGCGAGCCGGGCGCGAACGAAGGTGATGAGCTCGCCCTCGGTCACGCTGCTGCCCGGCTTTCGAACGACGAACGCCTTCACGACCTCGCCCGAATCCGGGTCGGGGATCCCAATGACGGCGACGTCGGCGACCCCTGGGTGCTGGAAGAGCACCTCGTCGACCTCCCGCGGCCAGACCTTGAAACCGCCGACGTTGATCATGTCTTTCTTGCGGTCGACCAAGTAGGCGAAGCCGTCCGCATCCACCCGCGCGACGTCGCCCGTCAGGAACCAACCGTCCTTCAGGACCCGCTCGGTCTCCTCGGGCTGTCGATAGTAGCCGAGCATGACCTGGGGCCCCCGCACCGAAAGCTCACCGACCTCTTCGAGACCGAGGACGGTCGTGCCGTCATTGAGGTCGATGATCCGTTGGTACGTATCCGGTAGCGGCACTCCGATCGAGCCCGGCCGCCGTTCTCCCTGCGTAGGGTTCGCGTGCGTCGCGGGAGACGTCTCGCTGAGACCGTAGCCCTCGATCACGGTCGCCCCGGTCATCGCCTCGAACTGCCGCTGGACCTCGACAGGGAGCGGCGCGGAGCCGCTCAGGCAGAAACGGATGGAGTCGAGACGGTACTGCGGGGTCTTCGGGTTACGCAACAGCGCTTGGTAGAGCGCGGGGACGCCCGGGAACTGTGTGGGATGGTAGCGGTCGATCAGCTTGAGGAGCTCGGGCACCTCCGGGAGCGTCTGCAGGACCACGGCGCTCCCATCGCACAGGGCCGTGAGGAGGGCGACCGTCAGCCCGTAGATGTGGAAGAGAGGGATGGACGCAAGCACGATCTCCTGCCCGGGTTGCCGGCGGACGTTCCAGGTGTTGAGCTGGACCACGTTCGCGACCAGGTTGCGGTGCGTGAGCATCGCTCCCTTGGCCTGTCCCGTGGTCCCCCCCGTGTACTGGAGCACGGCGACCGTGCTCGCGGGGTCCCCCCGGGCGTCGGGGGTCGAGCGGCCGTCGAGCGAGCGGAGGGTCTTCCACGCACGAACCTCCGGGCCGACCGGGAACTCGGTCGGTCGCTTGCGGCGACGTAGGACGATGTTGACGAACGGTCGCGTGTGCGCCGGGTAGAACTCCCGTAGCCGCGCAACGTAGGCGACCGGCACCGCGTGCCGGCCGCGCGCTCTCGCGAGGTTCGGGTAGAGGATCTCCAGGGTGACGATCGCCTTAGGATCGGCGTCCTTGAGCAAGGCCACGAGATCATCACCGACGTAGAGCGGGCTCACTTGGACCACGACGGCGCCCGCGCGGAGCGCCCCGAACAGCGCGATAGGGTACATCGGGCAGTTCGGAAGGTAGAGGGCGACTCGGTCGCCGGGGACGACGCCGTCCTTGCGCAACGCCGCTGCGAAGCGCCCGGCCTCCTCCCAGAACTGCTCGTAAGTCCACTTCCGCCCGTAGTAGACTAGCGCGGTCCGCTTCGCGTGCTCGCGGACGACCTGCCCGACGAACTCGTGAAGAAGGTAATGAGGGATCTCGACGTGCGCACCCACCGACTCGGGGTAGCGCTTGAGCCAGACCGGGGGTGCACCCTCCGGGTCAGGCGCCGGCATGGCGATCTACTCCGAGGGCGGCGCGGAATCCTTGGCGAATTGGACTCCGGGCTTGTAGCCCGCCACATAGTGGACTTTCTCCCCGATCCGAAGGTCGTCCTCCGAACGGACCGTGGGCATCCAGCCGGCGATACGACCCCCCTCATCGAGCTCGACCACCACATAGGCGTACGGCGCCTCGTTCAGGAACTCCTCGCTCGGGACGGTCTGCACGCTGAAGGCCTCGACCCGTCCACGGCCCGAGAGCTCCGTCTCCGCGAGATCGTTCGCCCCGCAGCGCGGGCACCTAAGCGACCAGGTCGCCGTCGTGAACCCGCAGGTCGAGCGGAACCCTCGCAGGCGGTTTTCCTCCTCGTAACCGTGGACGAAGTCGGCGACCGAATGGGAGGCGCTCGGCAGTGGCTCCGTGGTAGTCTGCCTCCGGTTCGCTCAGCGGCGGGAGAAGATATGGACCGAGCAGGAGCCGCCGGTCGCGCCTACGTTGTGCGCCAGCGCCACCTCGGCGTGGGGGACCGCGCGGCCTCCCGCCCGTCCGTTGAACTGCTCGAAGATCTCGACCACCTGCGCGGCCCCGGTCGCGCTGATCGGATGGCCCTTGGCCTTGAGCCCGCCCGAAGGGTTCACGGGAAAACGGCCGTCCCGAGCGGTCGAGCCTTCCAACGACTCCTTGGCCGCGGTCCCTTTCGGGAAGAATCCGAGGTCCTCGAGCGCGAGCGCCTCGGCGATGGTGAAGCAGTCGTGGACCTCGGCGAACTGAATGTCGGCCTGCGTCATTCGGGCCTGCCGGAACGCTTCGCGCCCCGCGAGCTGCGTGGCCGGAAGGCCGAGCATGTCCGGGCGGTCGTGCATCCCCGCGATCGACCCCGCGCGCGCCGAAGCGCGCACGACGAGCGGCTCGTTCGGGGGCGGAGGGATCGCTTCCTTCGCGGCGACCACGATCGCCGCCGCCCCATCGGAGAAGGGGCAGCAATCGTACAGCCGCAGCGGGCTCGCGATCATGGGGGAGTTCAGGTAGGTCTCCATTGTGATGGGGCGTTGGAAGTGGGCGCTCGGGTTGAGAGCGCCGTTCGCGTGGTTCTTGATCGCGATCGCTCCGAACATCTCCGGCTTCGCCCCATAGGTGTGCTGGTACGCATTCGCGAGCGTGGCATAGAGCCCAGGGAACGTAGCGCCGTTCTTCGTCTCGAACGGATGGTCCGCCCCGCACGTGAAGTAGTTCGTCGCGGCGAGCGTGTCCAGGTGGGAGAGCTTCTCCGCGCCGACCACGAGCGCCGCATCCGCGAATCCGCCCGCCACGTGTACGTAGGCTTCGTGGAGGGCGGCGCTGGAAGAGGAACACGCCGATTCGATCGTGCAGGAGGGGACCTCGGGGATCCCGAGGCCCGTGTTGATGAGCGGCCCGACGTGGGCCTGGTGCTCGGCGATTCCGAATGCGTTCGCGACGAACGTCGCGTCGATGGCCTTGGGCTCGAGCCCGGCGCTTTCGATCGCGGCCAAGGCGACCTGGGTCGCGGCCTCGCGGCCGCTCTCCTTCATCTTGCCGAACCGATTGGTGGCCGCCCCGACCACCCAGGTTTCGCGCATGCGCTCCCCTCTACCAGAAGTACACGAAACCTCGGGGCTTAACCTATCCGGGCCGCCCTGAACCCCTCTCGATGCGCCGCCACAGCTCGCGGATGGCCCCGTCAGCGACCAAAGGGTCGCGGGTCTTGACGAGGACGCGTCCGTCGCGGCTCAGGGTGACCTCTGGGTCCATCGAGACGATGAGCATGACTCGAACGTCGGTGACGGCGAGCCCAGTGGCTTCGAGGGCGCGGGCGGCGCGGGCCAGGTCGATACGGCCTGGAACGTCTGGGATCGCTTCGTAGGCGCCCTTCCCTGAGCACAGGCGCACGGGAGCGTAGCGAGGTCGCGTGAGGCTCGCGGTCGTAGGTCGTCTCCCCTCAACCGGTCGGCCAGACGAGAGTGGCGTCAGCGGCCGGTGCGCTCGCGGGGGGACTCCATACGAAGAGCCACAATCCGCCGATGAAGGCGAGAACGAACCCGATGACGAGGCCTCCGGAGGTGACGACCACGCTGACGATCGAGAGGAACATGATGAGAGCGCCTCCGACCAGGTGGCGGGCGGGACGGCGGTGGATCGCCATGACACAGAGGACGATGCCGAGGCCCGTGATGATCCCGCCTACACCCAGCGCCACTCCCCAAGCTGACGGGAGGAGCGACTGGACGGAGGGCGAACCTGCGTAGGAGATTGCGAGGAGGGCTCCGACCGCCGCCACGAACAGTCCGCCAACGATGGCGAGGAGCTCGGGGGTGGGGGGAGGCAGCGAAGGCGCTCGCGGGGGAGGTACGGAACGCGCCAGAGGGGCCGTCGCCATCGGCGCGCCGAGAGAATCGACCCATTTCCTCTTAGCGGGTGGGTCGGCGGGCCTTTGGGGGCGGATGGTAGCGTGGTCCGCCGTCGTCGTCGGGGGAAAGCCGATCGGTCCGTCTCCTTAGCGCAGGACACCGCGGCAATCGTGCGGACTCTCGGGCGGTGCCGCCGGGTTCACATCACAACGGCCTTACGGACGCACGCCTCGACGATGTCCTCGACTTCGATCCGTTCCTCTTCTCGCTGGATCTGCACGAGGTTCGAGCGGGTCGCTGGTCGGTCGGGGACCGCTTGGCAGCACAGGCCAGGCCGGATCGAGATGGCGTAGGTCCCGATCTCACGCGCGACCTGCTCGACCTCGGCCTTGTCAAAGCCGATCAGCGGGCGCACGATCGGGAGACGAACCGCGGCGGTCGCGCTGCGCATGTTGCTGAGCGTTTGCGAAGCGACCTGTCCGAGCGATTCTCCGGTCGCGAGGAAGGTGGCGTTCTCTCGCTCGGCGATCCGTTCGGCCGAGCGCCACATGAAACGGCGACACATCACGCATCCCACGTGCCGGTCGGTGTTGCGCATCAGCGTGATCTGGGTCGGGCCGTGCGGGAGTACGTAGAGCGGGAGCGGCTGGTGGAAGCGCTGGCGCAAGAGCGCGAGGTGGTCGACGATCTTGGCGAGCGGGCTATCGTCGGTGAACGGTCGATTGTCTAGATGAACCGCCACCATCTCGTGGCCTTGCCGAAGAAGATAATGGAGCGAGACGGGCGAATCGATCCCGCCGCTCATGAGCATCACACCGCGCGCCACGAGCGAGCCATGCGCGGGCCGGCTATAAAAGAGGTGAGCGAGCCGGGTTCGTTCGACCTCGCGGCCGCGACGCGGGTAAATACGCATCGCTCGTCGTGGCCAGCGAACGCTACATGACGGAGCCGGTCGATCTCTTCGTGCGCGACTCGGGCCAGGGACCGGCCATTGTCTTTCTTCACGGGCTCGGTGGCGACCATACCGTGTGGAACGAGGTCGCTCCCCTCCTCGACGGGGAGTACCGTGTCATCCGGCCCGACCTGAGGGGACACGGTCGCTCCCCTCTGCCCGCCGGCTCGACCCTGTCGTTCGAAGAGATGCAGCAGGACGTCCTCCGCCTCCTGGATGGTCTTCAGGTCCGTGAGGCGCACTTCGTCGGGTTGAGCGCCGGAGCCTTCCTGGCGCTGAGCCTCGCGCGGGACCATCCGGGGCGGGTGCGCGGCCTGGTCCTCGTGAACGGGTCCGCCTACTGCGACCCCCACACGCGCGAGATCCTCGAGAGCTGGAAACAGGAGTATCGTGAGGGAGGCGAAGACGCGCTCGTCCTGCGGCTGATGAAGGACCTATACGACCGGGATTGGATGGAGGCGCACCTCGACGACGCCGACCTCATGCGGCGACGATTGAAGGAGACGCAACTCGCTGTCCTCACCCAGTGGAGCGAACGGGTCGAGGGTTTCGACATGCGCGGGCGGCTCGCGCGGATACGGGCCCCGACCCTGATCCTCCAAGGGATGAGCGACGTGGTGGTCGACCCGTCCCATGGGCGGTTCCTCCGCCAATCGATTCCCGGCTCGGAGCTGAAGATCTACCGCGACACGGGTCACCTCATGCCGGTGGAGCGGCCGAAGGAGACGGCAGAGGCGGTGCGAGCGTTCGTCCTGGCGACCGAGCGACGTCCGCCGGCGCCTGCGCCCCCCGGTTGAGGATTCCGCGATCGCAACCGAGAGCCCTGAACCCAGCCCTGAAGCCATTTGCGGCTTTGGTCGCGACGGCCCTTGAACGCGCCGCTTCCGTCGTCGGGGAGCTTGGGACAAAACCGGTGTGATTCTCCCGTATCACCCGGCCATCCTGGGTAATTGGGGCAGGGCTGGCTCCGTCCAGCGGAGATAGGCGAGACGGCGCAGGTTGTAGGTTACCGCTCGCAGGGTCGCCTCCGTCTCCCGTCGCCGTTCGAGTCGCTTGAGGATCTTTCGAGGCTGACGGACTTTCATCGCCCCCCACACCACCTCCGAGACCGAACGTAGATGATACTCCGACAGCCATCCCTGTGGGTTCACCACGAGTCCCCAGAGCGAGGGCTTCCACCCCGCCACGCCAAACGCCTGGAGATTCACTCGGCGTCTCGGCAGAAATCGACAGCTCACCCCCTGCTCGGCCGTGAGGGCCACGAGCGCCCGAATCGAGAACGCTCCGTCTCCCAGCTGTTGGGTCATCTTCGGATGATTCGCCCGAGTCTGCTCGAACACCTCCGCGTAGCAGTGGACCTCCGGGAGACTTCCATCGGTCCAGCTCTTCCATCCGGCCACCAGTCCGTATCGAACCCCGACATTGGCCAGGTTCCGCACCCACGAGTGAGGTCCGCGAGGAAGATAGCCGGCATCACGCTCGATGGACGATTGACGCTCGCGTTCACTGCGGTAGTGCTCGCGCACGGCTCCGGGGAACCCGGAGCCATCGATACTGAAGATCGTCTCCAGTCCCCGAAGAGGTCGGTTGGTGATCTCGAGTAAGCGAGGAAGGGCGGCAGCCACATCACGATCGGCGTAAGCTCGCTCGACGGTCTTGTAGGAGAAACGGTGTCGGATACCCAGTTCAAGGACTCGGAGCTCTCCCTCGGTCGGTCGGTTGGCGGTGCTCCGATAGCTCTGCCACAGGAGGGCCTTCAGTCGGTCGGCCAGAGGAGTCCGCGGGCGTCCGCTTCGCCGAGGCAAGGGGTTCGATCCCTGCTCCGCAGCATCGGTATCCACGACGAGACGGATGAGACGGAGAACCTCCTCCAACTCGTGGGTCTGGGCCAGGTCGTAGAGATGCCAGTGGGAGGGACGAGGGGGACGGCGCTCGTAGGGGAAGAGACCGGCGCGGACCTGAGCGACTGTGGAGCGGAGGCGGGTCAGCCCACGGTCGAACCCGATCACACGAGACGCGAGGAAGATCCCGGCTATATACTCCGTGTTATTATGGCACGGAGCGGGAGTACCCTCGCAGGCTTGATGGAGGGGCGGGCATTGGGTGACCTGAGGGATGGACGCGATAGCGGGAGCCCTAGTCGTCTACCGACTGGGCGGGACGGACGGGGCGCGGTCGAGCCACTTCTACCAGACGATCTTTGGTCAGGATGGAAGATCGAAAGGACGCCGATACCGACGGCACGGCGTATTGGACGACATGCCCCACTGGAAGGTGATGCGAGGCTTGGTCATCGTACGGGCGGAGGATCGGGAGCGACTGGTGCGGGCCCTGAAAGAATGGACCAAAGAGGTCTACTGGTGGCCCATCACCCTGGGCCCCCGGGACCTCAAGCGCCTTACAGCCGCGAGCTGAACTTCAGGGAGTTTTGTCCCAAGCTCGTCGTCGGGGGAGGCCTTATTTCGGTAGAGGTCCCTTCCCGCTACGATGACGCGCGCTGTGTCCCACCCCCGTCCGATCGAGGACCGTATCCGCATGCTCGAAGACGAGGTGGTCCGTCTCAGGGAGCGCGTGCTCATCCTCGAGACGCGGATGGCGCAATCGCCCGAGCATCCGGTCGATCAGACGATGGTCCGTTCCAAGGTCGCCTTCGATTGGCAGACGTGAAGGGACCCCTCACCGCAGGGTCGATCCTGGCCCGGTACCCGTTCGACCGCGAGATTCCCGCGGACCGAGCGGCCGCCGCCGTGCTCGCCGTCCTTAGGGACGGAGCCGAAGACGTCGAGGTCCTCCTCATCGAGCGCGCCGAGAACGACGACGACCCGGCATCGGGGCAGATCGGACTTCCCGGCGGCCATGTGGAGCCGACCGAACGCTCGCTCGACCAGACCGCGTTACGAGAGTGCGAAGAAGAGATCGGAATCGGCCCTCGGCAGCTGAAGGGGGCTCCCCGGTTCGTGCTGATGGGCCGAGCCCTTTCCTCGCGCATGCGAGTAGCCGTCTTCGCCGCTGAGCTGGTCGAAGGTAGCCCTGAGCCGACCGCACGGGACCCGGAAGAGGTCGCATCGGTTTTCTGGCTACCCCTGCACGCCCTCTCGGAAGTAGCGTTGGCCGAACGCAAGACATCCCAGGGCGTCCGAGCGGTGCCGGCGGTCCGCTCCGGGGACCGGGTTGTCTGGGGGTTCACCCTGCGGGTGCTGCGCGTCCTTTTCGGACTGGAACCTGCGGAGCCCCTCGGGCACTCTTTCCCTGACGGGTAACCGTGGTCGTGTTGCCCAGGAAGCGGAAAGCTCCCCCATCCGAAAAGCAACAGCAACAGACCCTCGAACTATTTATATACCCGTTTAAATACCTATCCACTGAGTCCGATGGTTAAGATTCGAATCGAAAACGTCGTGGCTTCGACGTCGCTCGGGGACGAGCTGGACCTCCAATCGATTGCCCTCGGGCTCGATGGGGCGGAGTACGAACCCGAGCAGTTCCCGGGGCTCATCTACCGACTGAAGCAGCCGAAGACCGCGATCCTCCTCTTCCGCTCGGGCAAGGTCGTCTGCACCGGCGCGAAGAGCATGAAGGAGGTCGAGGACTCGATCGCGACCGTCTCTCAGCAGATCCGCAAGGGCGGCCAGAAGATCAACATGCACCCGAAGATCGAGGTGCAGAACATCGTCGCGAGCTCGGACCTGGAGAGCGAGATCAACTTGAACGCCATCGCGGTCACCCTCGGCCTCGACCGCGTCGAGTACGAGCCCGAGCAGTTCCCGGGGCTGGTCTGCCGCATCGAGGAGCCCCGAGTGGTCGTCCTTCTGTTCGGGAGCGGTAAGCTCGTCTGCACGGGGGCACGGAAACCCTCGGACGTCGAGGTCGCGGTCAAGAAGATCACGAAGGAGCTCCAGGGCGCGGGACTCCTCCGCTAGCCCGTGGCTGCCGGTGCGGGGCCTCGACCGCTGCCCGCGGACCTCCCGATCGTCGACCACCACTGTCACCTTTCACTGAGTGGGGAAGGGATACGGGCCGCCGAGCGGTTCGCGTCGGCCGGCGGGACCCATCTGTTCCTCGCGACGCAGAACTATCGAGGGAGCCCTATGCTCGATCTCGGGAGCTACGCCGAGCAATTCGACACGACGGAGGCGCTCGCCCGGCGGGTCGGCGAGGAAACCCGCGTCGTCGCCTATCCAGTATTGGCCCCGTACCCGATCGACCTGCTGGCGGCACAGAGCGCGCTCGGCCTGGATGCGGCGGTCCAGCTCCACATGTCCGCGCTCGAGATGGCCGGCCGACGTGTGCGCGACGGTCGCGCGATCGCGTTAGGCGAGGTCGGCCGCCCGCACTTTCCCGTCGACGATACGCCGCTCGCCGCGGCGAGCGAGACGCTCTTCGACTTCGCGCTCGGCGTCGCGCGAGACTCCGACTGCCCGGCCGTCGTCCACTGCGAGGATCTCTCCGATCAGGGGTACCGGGCCCTGGCAGCGAGAGCGCGACGTTCGGGGCTCCGACCGGAGCGCCTGATCAAGCATTACGCTCGGGCCCGCTATGCGGTGCCGGATCTCGAGGGCCCCTCCCGCTCCTACCTCGCCCGCCGGGAGCTGGTGCGCGAGGTCCTCGACGACCCGCCTCCGTGGTTTCTCGAGACCGACTTCCTCGACGACCCCGCGCGGCCGGGAGCGGTCCTCGATCTAACGACCGTTCCGAAGCGAGCGAAATGGGTCGCGAGCCAGCTCCCGGAGAAGGTCGACCGGTTGCGGGTCCCGTTCGAGGAGTCGGTCTACAAGGTCTACGGTCTTTCCTTACGTGCTCCCGTTGCGTGAGGTGAGCGATGGCCCGATCCCGTGCTCTGTACATCGCGGTCGAGGGGATCGACGGCGCGGGCAAGTCCACGTTCACCCGTGCGCTGGCACGCCGCCTTCGAAGCCGAGGCTTGAGCGTGCGCGTTCGCCGGGAGCCTCGTGACCCGGCGCTGGGCCGCTTCGCCCAAGCGGTGGGCCTCAAGGACCCGTGGACGTCCGCCGTCTTCTTCACTCTGGATCGATACCTCGCCCGGGGGAATCTCGAGCGCGACCTCGCCCGGTCGGACGTCGTTCTCACCGACCGGTCCTTCTGGTCGACGATCGCATACCAGGGAAGCGCGCTGCCCCGTTCGCTACGCCCCCGCCTCCGCCGTATGCAACGAGAGGCTACCCTTCGGCCGGACCGCGTCATTCTTCTCGACCTCACTAGCCACGCCGCCGTTCATCGCGTCGGTGGACGCGGAGAATCTCTCGCGCCATTCGAGCGTCGAGCGACGCTGAGGCGAGTGGCGAGCGCGTACCGTACGCTAGCCCAGCGGAACCGGTGGATCCTCCTGGACGCGCGCGCTCCGACCACGGAACTCGTCGACCGTTCGCTCGAGAGGCTCGGTCTTCGCGCCCGCGCTCCTAAGGGATGGCTCCGTCCCTAGGCGTACCCCTCCCGGAGCCGTTCGGGGAGGCCAACAACGCGGCGACCAACAGTAATATGCCGGTCCGCGGGATGGCGGCCACAACAAGGGGACCGGCTTTGAAACGCATCCTTCTGCACGAGGAGACCTTAGACCCGAACTACCTCCCACCCGACCTCGTGCACCGCACCGAGGAGCTCGGACGTCTCACCGCGCGCTACTCGGAGTCGTTGGCCAAAGGGATCCCGTTCCACATCCAGATCAACGGAGGGATCGGCAGCGGGAAGACCGCGCTCGCTAAGCGACTGGGAACGGACCTCGAGCGGCGCTCCCGCATCGGTCCGGCCGGCGCGAAGACGGTCTACATCAACGCATGGCGGCGCGCGAGCGACCGAACGGTGGCGCTCGACCTTCTGCGCGCGGTCGACGTCTCCCTCCCGGACCGTGGGTACAGTCTCGCCGAGATGCTGGACGTGTTCGAGCAGGGCGTTCGCCGGCATCCCCGGCACTACCTTATCATCTTAGACGAGGCCGGCGCCCTGGTCCGCCAAGGAACGAAGCTCGTCTACCTTCTCTCGCGGGCCGCCGAGGTGGGGCTCGGGACGATCTCGCTCATCCTGATCAGTCCGGAGGACGTCCTTCCGTTCCTGGATTCCGCGAGCCGCTCGAGCTTCGGGGTGACCCATCGCATCGCCCTCGCTCCGTACGACCGCACGGCCCTAACGGACATCCTCCTCGCGCGGGCGGGGCTGGCACTTCGCCCCGGGAGCTTTGACCTGCCCGCCCTCGAGCAGATCGCCCGCATCGCCGCTCCCAGCGGGGACGCCCGCTTCGCGCTCGAGATCCTCGCGGGCGCCGCGCACGCCGCCGAATCGGCGGATCGGGAGGCCGTGACCGCCGAGGACGTCCGAGCGGCGAAGGGGTCGATCTATCCCACGGTCACCGAGAGCCAGCTCGAAGGGCTCTCGACCCACGCGCTCACGGTCCTCCTCGCGCTCGCTCGCTCGCTGAAGCGCCGTGGGGCTTCTGTTTCCAGCCAGAAGCTTCGCGGCACGCACGAGTCCCTGCTCGAAGAGTTCGGACAACGCGCGGTGAGTCGCACTACGTTCTGGCGCACGCTTCAGGAGCTCGACCGGGCCGGCCTCGTGGAGCTCGAGACCGGCGAATCGGGGACGGCCGCGGAAGTGAGCATGGACGAGCTGCCCGCGAGCTATCTCTCCACCCTCATCGAGGAACGGCTCGGCCGAGGCGCTCGGCGGCGGGCGTGAGCGTCACGGGGATCCACGTCATGGACCTCGTGCCGGCGTGCCGGCGGACGGCCTCCGACCGTCTCTTCCGCGCTTGGCAAAGGATAAACGGACGACCTCGGTCCGACCGGCCGTGACCGACTCCGCGGCGGCGCCCGAGTCCTTCGAAAGCGAGCGCCTGCCATCCTGGATCCGCACCCGCCCGCCCCAAGGCGAGCGCTACGTCGAGCTCAAGGCGCGTATCGAGAGCCTGGCGCTCGGCACGGTCTGCCGTGAAGCACGGTGCCCCAATGTCGCCGAGTGCTGGTCCGCGGGGAGCGCGACCATCATGCTGCTCGGACAGGACTGCACGCGTCGCTGTAGCTTCTGCGCGGTCCGCACCCGTTCCCCCCACGGCGTGGTCGACCGAGACGAACCTCGACGGGTCTCGGAGGCGGTTGGGCGCAGCGGTCTTCGCTACGTTGTCCTGACCCAGGTCTGCCGCGACGACCTCGCCGACGGCGGGGCAGCGCTGCTCGCCGAGACCGTTCGGCGGATCCACGAGAACCCCACCATCCGTGTCGAACTGCTCATCGGCGACCTCGGGGGCCCTTCTGAGCCACTCCGAACGGTGTTGGCCGCTCGCCCGGACGTGCTCGCCCACAACATCGAGACCGTGCGCTCGCTCTCCCCGGCCGTGCGGGATCACCGGGCCAGCTACGGCCGTTCGCTTAAGGTCCTGCGCGCAGCCCACGAATGGGGAGAGCGGGGAATCGTGACCAAGAGCTCGATCATGCTCGGCCTCGGGGAGTCCGATCCCGAGGTCCGAGAGACGCTCGGCGACCTAAGGGACGCGGGGGTCGACCTGGTGACGTTCGGTCAATACCTTCGGCCAACCCCGGGTCACCGTCCGGTCTCCCGGTTCGTTCCTCCCGATGAGTTCGTCCGTTGGAAGGCGTACGCACTGGAGATCGGGTTCGTCGGGGCTGAGGCAGGTCCCCTGGTGCGGAGCTCCTACCACGCGGACGAGCTTTATCACGCCGCCCACGCCGGGAGCGGAGGATAGTCGGATGGCGAAGAAGGTCCGCCCCAAAGGGGAGGCGACGGAGGAGGAGCCCGGGTTCGAGTTTCCTGTCTTCGACGAGGGCGCCTACATCGCGAAGGAGTACGAGATCAGCCGCGGAATGGCCATCGCCGGCCTGCTTGCGGTCGCGGTGGGCATGGCCGCATGGGCTGGGACGTCGGCGGGGCTTCCCTGGTACGTGGAGGTCGTCTTCGGCTTCGCAGCCCTGATCGCAGTATACCCCGTCGTGCACGCGCTGCACCCGCGCGCCCACGTGTTCACGGGAGGCGATTGGGCAGCGCTGTTCGCGGTGGTCTTCTTCGGCTGGCTCGCGATCTGGTTCATGCTCCTGAACCTGGCGCCGATCACGTTGTAGGGCTCGCCGCCCACTCCCTTAGTGCGGTCGCCACGGGAGCCGCTTGCCCAGGAGTTCTGCGAGTGCGCGCCCGAGCTCGGGCGAGTCGATCTGTTCCTTGAGCAGGCGGACCTGCCCGGTGGGATGCTGGGCGAAGCTCAGGTTCTTGCCGAGCGAAAGGCGGGGGAGGAGCTCCTTCACGATCGGCACCAGGTTCCTCTCTGCGCGTCGGACCTCGACCGCGAGCCGACCCTCCTCGTCGATGTACGGGCCCTGCAGGACCGGGGCCTTCGGGTGGGTCCACTTCGTAAGGAAGGGGGCCACGCGGTCGAGCCCAACCGGCGGGCCGTCCTGCTTGCGGACCGACGCCAGACGCTCGGCGGCGACCTCGACGGTGACAATGAGCGTCTGCTCCCCCGAAGCGCTCGCGGAGCCCACCACATCGAAGTCCGAGCGGGCAATCTCCTCGGCGATCACCCTCTCCGCCTTGCGGAGCTGGGGATAGAGCGTGTCGTCGACCAGCGAAGGGCGGGGGAGCTCGACCACCAGAACCTGCGTTCCGCGGAGCTCGATCCGTTTGAGCGCGTCCTCTCGGGTCCATTGCGCTGGGGCGCTCACCTTGAACCACCGCTCGGACGGGTCGCGGAGGTAGGCGTCGGTCGCGAGGATGAAGAGCGCGAGATTCTGCCGGGAGAGAGCGCTCGCGACATTGCGATGGGGGTCCACCGGGTCGGCCAGGATGAGAGCGACCTCCTCGGGGAGGCGCGGAGGGTCCTCGGTCGCGGGCCGTAGGCGCACTGGGATGCGCCAGTGGCGAGCGGCCTCGAGCACGGTGTGGAACTGATGGAAGTGGATGAGCAGGAGCTCGACCAGGTAGCCACTGAACCCCTGGGTCCGAGCCTCTGACCCGTAGACTCCGAGGGAGAGCAGGAACTGTTTGGTGAGACGGACGTCGGCGATCGCCGCGGGGGTCTGATGGGCGCGCAGGTACTCATCGTGGAACGGTGTGCGGTCGACCGGGGACTTGGGCTGGGAAGGGTCGGTGATCGCATAGCCGGGAACGGCATCGACCGTGAATCCCTCGAAGGTCCCCCTAAGGTACGGGTGGTCGGCGTAGCGGCGCTGGGGGTTCTTCAGGATCCTCTGGGCGATGGCGAGCCCTGCGTTGGCGAGCTCCTCTCGGGAGAGCTCCGGCGGGAAGAGAAGGAAGAGGTCGACGTCCCAGCCGGTCCTTGAGGAACGTTCCCCGTGCGGCGCTCCCCGCGACCAGGGCGCGGACGAGCGGTGCGTGGAGCTCGCGGGCTTGGTGCTGGACCGCGTGGACCAGGTCCGCGCGCGTCTCGGCGAGCCGAGCGAGCATTTCCGGGTCGGGATCGATCCGAGCGCGGACCCGCGCCTCGACCTTCTCGGCCTCCGGAGAGCGAGAGTCCGGACGAGGTTCGTCCGTCATCTCGGTCGGGGAGGGCGTGGACGTATTGAAGCCTTGGGAAGAACTCAGCGCCGACCGTGGGGTCTCCCATACCTTATCACCCGGCGGCGGCCTAGAAGAAGGGTATGCCGACCGCAGCCCACGCCGCGACCCTGTACCGTCCGCTGGACGGGGGCCGTGTACGCTGCACGGCCTGTGCACGCTACTGTGTGATCCCGCGCGGTTCGCACGGGTTCTGCTTCGTTCGTAAGAACGTCGGCGGTCATCTCGTCCTCTTGAGCTACGGGCGGGCGTCGTCGGTCCAGGTCGACCCCGTTGAGAAGAAGCCGCTTTCTCACTTCCACCCGGGGAGCCGGGTCTACTCGATCGGGACGGTGGGCTGCAACTGGCGTTGCCAGTACTGCCAGAACGCCGAGATCTCGCAGGAGCGCCAGATCCTTGGCCGGGAGCTGTCGCCGCGGGCCGCGGTTCGCGAGGCGGTCGAGCTCGGTTGCCAAGGGGTCACGTTCACCTACAACGAGCCCACGATATTCCTGGAGTACGCCCTCGACGTGATGAAGGAGGCCCGGGCGGCGGGGCTGTTCGCGAACTTCGTGACGAACGGGTATATGACCCCCGAGGCGGTCGACGCGCTCGACGGTCACCTGGACGCCGTCAGCGTCGACTTCAAGGGAAGCGGCGAGCGCGGCTTCCTGCGGAAGTATGTGGCCGTGAAGGACGACCTTCCAATCCTCGAGACGATGGACGCCTTGGGCCGCCGCGGCGTGCACGTCGAGGTGACCAACCTGATCGTTCCCGAGGTCGGAGACTCACCGGACGCCCTGAGGACCCTCGCCCGGGAGGTCCGCGACCGGTTGGGACGAGACACCGCCTTCCACCTGCTCCGCTTCCACCCCGATTATCGGATGATGGACCTTCCGGTTACCCCGACCTCGACCCTCGAGTCGCTCCACGCCATCGCTCGGGAGGAGGGGCTACGCTACGTCTACCTCGGGAACGTGTGGGGCCATCCGCTCGAGCACACGTATTGCGCGCTGTGCGGCGCGATCGCGGTAGAACGCTACGGCTTCACGATCCGTTCGTGGAACCTCGACAAAAAGAACCGCTGCCTGAGCTGCGGGGAGGCCATCCCGATCGTGGGCTCCCCCCCGCCCCGTTACCAGCCCCAGGTGCCCACCCCGATCCTATCGTGAGCGAACAGGCCCACGAGGGCCCGGCTGGATGCCTCGCCCCCGCGTCCGGCGTGTCTCACGCGTTCACGGTAGGAGAGGCGGGGGGGGTCGCTTCCCCCGCCAAAGGTTCGTAGGCCTGCTCCCCGAACTCGGTGACATCGAGTCCCTGCTTCTCCTCCTCGGGACGCGCGCGCAACGGGACGAACCGATTGATTACCCTCAGGAGGACGTAGGAGCCGACGAAGGCGAAAGCCGCCACCACCGCGACGCCGAGGCACTGGACGGCGAGCAGGTCCGGGTTCCCATAGGCGAGTCCGTTGGGTCCCACGGCGTTGATCGCGGTCGACGCGAAGATCCCTGTGGCGATCGTCCCCAGCATGCCGCCCACCCCATGCGCGGCAAAGACATCGAGCGAGTCATCGAGCTTGGTCCGGGCCCGCCAGCTGGCCACGTAGTTGCACCCGATCCCGGCGGCGAGGCCGATGAGGAGAGCCGCGTACGGCGGCACATAGCCCGAGGCCGGGGTCACCGCCGCCAGGCCACAGACGGCCCCGACGGCCATTCCGACGGCCGAGGGGCGCCCCTTGCGGCCCCAATCGAGCAGCATCCACGCCACTCCGCCCGCCGCAGCAGCGAGGTTGGTGTTGACGATGGCATAGACGGCGACCGTGTCGGCAGCGAGAGAGCTGCCGCCGTTGAAGCCGAACCAACCGAACCAGAGGAGGGCCGTCCCGAGAATGACGTAGGGGACGTTGTTCGGCCGGGCCTCTTTGCCGAAGTCCATCCCGCGGCCGATGACGAGCGCCGCCGCGATCGCGGAGACCCCGGCTGACGTGTGAACGACCAGGCCCCCCGCAAAGTCGATGACGCCCAGCTGGTGGAGCCAACCGCCGGGGTTCCAGATCCACATCGCGATCGGGCAGTAGATCAACGTCGTCCAGAGGACGATGAAGATGAGAAGGGGCTTGAGCCGCGCTCGTCCGGCAAATGCTCCGATGATAAGGGCAGGGGTGATGGCGGCGAACTTCAGTTGGAAGGCGAAGTAGAGTAACGCAGGAATCAGCGGCTGGTAGGCGCTGGGGTTCGCTCCGACCCCGAACAACCCCAGGTTCGAGAGGTTGCCGATGAACCCGTTGAAGGAGGGCGTCCCGAACGTCAGCGAGTAGCCCCAGAGCGCCCAGACGAGGCTGACGACCGAGAAGATCATCAGGCACTCGACGATTGTGGCGACGAGGTTCTTCCTACCGACCAGACCGCCGTAGAAGAACCCCAGGGCAGGGGTCATGATCATGACCAGCGCGGTGGCCGTTGCGACCCAGGCGATATCTCCCGTATCGAACATCGCTGTTACGTCCGCTACCCTGCGCGCCTCGGCGGCCCGGGTCTTCGGCAGATTCCGGTTGGCCTCGAAGACGGAGGCGGTGAGTCCCCAGCGGGCAACACGAGCGCCCTAAGGGGGGTCGTCCTCATGCACCCCCAGTGGGAAGGCTGGGACGATCCGTATCCGAACTACCCAGCGGCGAGCCTTCCCTGAGGGGGCAAGGCAGTCGTCTCCGGCGAGGCATCCAAGATTCTCCCGGACCCGGGCTGAACCCAGGCTCGACAGGCCCCGCACGGCCGCCTTCTTCTTCAACCTAGCGCGTTCGGGGGTCGTAGGATTATCCTTTTGTGCTCGCGTTCCTGCGCCTCACTCTCCCCAGGACGCACGAAACCGGCGAGCCTTGTGGGTCGGTTGCGGGAGCCCCTTCCTAGGAGCTGCCGGGGCCAGGATTTGAACCTGGGAACTCCTGCGAGAGCAGATCTTGAGTCTGCCGCCTTTGGCCACTCGGCCACCCCGGCCGACGGACGGTGAGGGAATCAGGCTTAAGGGCCTTCCGGCAGCGCTCAACGCTCCACGAACAGACCGGAGTCGCCTCCCTCCAAGACCAGCGCACCCTGCTCCGTTATCGCGAGCCGGCGAGCATCCGCAGACCGCCGTTGTGCGAGCTCCCGCCGGATCTTCCGCGGTGTCCTACGGGAGCGACCGCACCGAAGACAGGTACGAACTCGGCGACCGGCGCGCAACCGTGTGCGTACCGTCCGACCCTCCACCCAATAGGCGGAACAGCCGCGGCAGTACAGTTCCCGGTATTCGGGGAGGAAGCGAACGTTGTACCGAGCCCCGATCTCGCGCGCCAGGACCACGTAGCGGTCGGCGAGTCGCGGATCTCCCTTCGTCGATTCTCGGTAGGCGAGCGCGAACAGGTCGAGGATCCTCTCGCGTGCGATGCGGACCATCGCGGCCGTCCGACGGCCGCGACGCCCTCGATTCAGAGGAGCTGCGGGCTCTGGCATACGGGGCAGTAGACCGCTCCGGGAGCGATCGGAGTGTGGCATCGCACGCACGGCTTAGCGATGATGTTGGGGGCTGCCGAGGGGGTGGGCGGAGCGGCCGGGGCAGGCGGCGATGGTAGGCTCGGAGGGTTCGTCCCCGCGGTCGCGGCCCCCTTCGTAGCCGCCGGCGGGGCATCGGCCTGGGGCAGCGTCCAGCCACATTTGGTACAGAAGAGGGCCCCGGGGTCGGCCAGAGTGCCGCAATGGAGGCAGACGCTCACGGCCTCGGGCAAAGTATATGCCCTAATATCCCGTTCCCGTACTTGTTGACACTCCGATGCGTTGCGCTGGTCACCCGCGACCCCTCGCTGTATGGCGAGATCGCGGCGACCTTGCGGGAGCGCCGGATCCCATGCGTGAGCTTGCTTCCGGGTCAGCGAATTCCCGAGCGGGTCGCTGTCGTCCTGACGACGCCCTCGGAGGTGAAGCAGGTGAACCATCCCCACGTTCTCTCGGTACCCGAGGGCGGCGACCGCGCCGCCCTCTGGGCCGCGGTGGGTCACGCGCTGCACGCCAAGGACCTGGACGCGGAGATCGTGGTCGGGATCGACCCGGGCCCGCGGCCGGGTTACGCCGTGCTCTCCGGGAACGCGGTGATCGGGGAAGGGGTGCTCGAATCCCCGGAGGCCATGGTCGAGTTTGCGAACCATCTCCGTCACCGTTTCCCGTCGCGGTCCATCCGTCACCGGGTGGGATCGGGGGACCCGGTACGTCGTAACCGGATCGTGAACGGTCTGCTCGCCCATCGTCGGTCGGTCGAGCTCGTCGACGAGCAGGGCACGACACCGCGGGGTCACCGCCGCCCGCGCGACATGCTCGCCGCACGCCAGATCGCCGCCACCGCGGGCCGGGCGGTCGTCTTCCCGCTATCGGTCCAGGTCACGGAAGGGGAGGTCGCCAACGTCCAGCGCCTCAGTCGGATCGGGAGCGACGGTCGCTTGACCATTCCTCGGGCCGTAGCGCACCGAGTACTCCAGGGAGAGATGACGCTCTCTGAGGCGGTCGCCTCCGCGATAAGCACCTCGAACGCACGCCGCGCGGGCTCGCGGAGCGAACCCCCTGCCCAGCGCGAATGGATTTAACGGCGCCATTGGTCCCGCCATTGTGACCGAACCCATCTCGCTCTCCGAGCGCGCCCGTCGGGTCGCCCTCGAGAATGCCGTCACGCACGGGGATGTGCCTCGGGTGGGACCGGTCGTCGCTCGATTGCTCGGCTCCGATCCGGCGCTGCGCACTCGGGCGGAAGAGGTCCGCTCGGCCGCCTCCCACGCCGTGAACGAGGTCGCCGCGATGTCCACCGAAGCCCGTTCGGCCGCCCTCGTTGCCTTGGGTGGCCCGGAACCCTCCGCTGTCCGGTCCGAGACCCGAGGAGAGCCGGGACTGCCCGCGCTCCTGGGTGCCGAGCCCGGGCACGTGGTGCTCCGCCTAGCTCCGTTTCCGAGCGGAACGCTTCACATTGGCAACGGGCGGATGATCTTCCTGAACCAGTACTACCGCGAACGCTACGACGGCAAGCTCCTGCTCGTTTTCGACGATACGGTCGGCTCGGAGGAGAAGAAGGTAGAGACGGAGTTCTTCGACCTGATCCGGGGGGACCTCGAGCTCGCCGGCGCCCCCCCCGATCAAGTCTACTACAAGTCCGATCGTCTCCCGCTCTTCTATACGTGGGCCCGCAGGGTCATCGAGGCCGGCCTCGCCTACGTATGTCTGTGTCCAGCCGACGTTCTCCGTACCAACCGTGCCGAAGGGCGTGCCTGCGCCCACCGCGCCGAAGCGGGCGAAGAGACGCTCGAGCTCTGGGAGAAGATGCTCTCGGGTGCGTTCGAGGAGGGCGAGGCGGTCCTGAGGCTGCGGACCGACATGAACGAGCCGGACCCCGCCTTTCGCGATAGGGTGCTGTTGCGCATCAGCGACATCGACCACCCGCGTGTCGGGCGGAAGTACCGCGTCTGGCCCATGCTCGAGTTCTCCTGGGCTGTAGACGACGTCGAGCTCGGGGTCACCCATGTGCTCCGGGGAAAAGACCTCGTGATCGAGGACCGAATGGAGCAGTTCCTCTGGGACCGCCTCGGGGTGCGCGGACCTCCCTTCATCCACTGGGGCCTTCTCCGCGTGCGCGATGCGAAGACATCGAAGAGCAAGTCCTACCTGGAGGTCAAGAGCGGCCTCTTCGACGGCTGGGCCGACCCGCGCACCTGGTCGCTGCGCTCGCTCGACCGGCGAGGAATACAGATGGGAGCGCTGCGCGACTTCACCCTCTCCTTCGGCCTGTCCCTCGCGGACATCGAGGTCCCGGCGGAATCGCTCTACGCGGAGAACCGAAAGAGGATCGACGCGAGCACGATGCGCCGCCTCTTCGTCCCCGAACCGATCCTGGTGGAGGTGGACGACTGGCCGAACGGACTCGATACGGTCGAGCTCGCGAACCACCCGGACCGGGCCGAGCTCGGTCATAGGACGGTCCGGGCGGGCCCCCGGCTTCATCTTCCGTCCCGCGACGTTCTGGCCCACCTCGGCGAGGAGATACGACTGAAGGACCTGGCCAACGTTCGTCTCCCATCCGCGCTTTCGCCGGCGTCCCCGGTCGCTCATGCTCAGTTCACGAGCCGGGAGAACCGACGGCTGCCTCGCGTGCAGTGGGTCTCCGCGCAGGAGAACGTGCCGGTCGACCTCCTCGGGATCGAAGGAGCCCATACGACGGGAGTCGGCGAGGCGGCCCTAGCGCGTGCCCGGCCTCGAGAGGTGCTCCAGTTCGAGCGCGTCGGCTTCGTCCGCCTCGACATCGGTTGGGAATCCCCAGCCCTGCCCGTACGCGCCGTGTTCGGGCACCCGTAGATGCCCGGTCAATCGGAGGGGTTTTGAGGGCGGGACGGCCTTCGCCCATGCCTCCATGCGCTACTCCCACACCTCGATCACTGTTCGGTCGATCGATGAGAGCCTCCGCTTTTACACCGAAGTGCTCGGGCTGGAACCTGCGGGGCGACACCGCATCGAAGAGAACCACGCGGAGATTGCCTTCGTTCGGGACCCCGCGACCGGTGCGCGGATCGAGATGACCCATTGGGACGGCAAGGACTCGTTCCTGGCGGGTGAGCAGCTCGACCACATCGCCTTCGAGACCGACGACCTGGACAGAGTGATGCGCCAGGCCCGCCAGCGGGGAGCGACCATCTCGAAAGAACCGTTCCGCCTCGTGGGGGGCGCCCACCGCCTCGCCTTCCTGATGGACCCGAACGAGGTCTGGATCGAGCTGATCGAGACGACCGGGACCCCGAGCTAAGAGCCGAACCTTGGCGACGGTCGGGCCGCCCGAGGAACCTCGGGACCTCCTGGCGGTCCTGGGGGCGACCTTCCTCGTGCGGTTCGCCTTCGGGATCACGACGGCCGTATTCGCGTCGTACATCGCGGGTCACAGCACCGGCTTCGCGCATTCGGAGTACGGGACCGTGGGCCTCGTCACCTCTCTTGCGTCCATCGCGGAGTTCCTGACGGTCCTCTTTTCAGGGGTGGCGGCCGACCGTTGGGGCCGCTGGCGCGTGCTCGTCGCCGGTATGGCCTCGGCGGCGTTGGTGACCGCGCTCTTCACGGCGACGAGGGACCCGTTCGCCTTGGGAGGACTCAACTTCGCCTTCGGGGTCGCGAGCGGTGCGATCCTGGCCTCAAGCCTTGCGATCGTCGCCGACGAAGCCCCGGGAGGGGTCCGTGGCCACGCGATGGGCCGCTTCGATGCCGTGAACCTGGCCGGTTGGATCATCGGGTTTGCCGTGGGCCTCGCGACGTGGGGCTCGGTGTCCAACGCTCAGTTGGCCTGGGTCTTTGTGATCGGGACGGTGGCACTCGTCGCCGGACTTCTCTTCGTTCGCACGATCCTGCGACGCTATCCCCCAGCCCCGCGCCCGACGGCGCCCCGAACGCCCTTTCCCTTCGCGCGGGTTTTCCGTAAGGACGTCCTCGTGGTCACGCTGCCCTGGCTCGTGATCTACATGCTCATCGGCACTGCGCTTGTCTTCCTGGGTGTATCGGCCGGGGGGGTCGGGATCTCCCCGATCTATCTTGCCGTGATTATCGCCATCGGAGGCGGGCTGCTCACGCTGACCCAGCCGGGGTTCGGGAGACTCGCCGACCGTTTCGGCGCGATGCCGCTGATGATGGTCGGAACCGCCGGCTTCGTCCTCGTCCTCGCCGGCGGCGGCTGGCTAGCCTATGTCGGCGTCCTGCAGGTGATCCCGGTCGTGCTCATCGCGCTCGGCACGGTGGGGGCACTCGCCTACGGTCCGGCCGCCCTCTCCGCCCTAGCCGAGCTTTCGAGTTCGATCTCGCGCGCGACGACGATGGCGGTCTACACGCTGTGCATCTCGCTGGGGATGACCCTCGGCCTGTTGCTCTCCACCCAGCTGTATTCGGCCTGGGGTGGGCTCGCTCTCGACGTCTACTTCGGCGGCATCGCGGCCGTCCTTGTGGCTCTGGCCGTGGTCCGCTACCGGACGGTCGCCCCGACTCAACGCGCTACGACTCCGGCTCAATGATGATATGCTTGAGGCGCGGGAACTCGGTCCGAAGACCCGCCGCGAGCATGTCGATCTCCCGCTCGATGTGGTCGGTCGTCAGCCCGTCGATGAAGTTGACCCTGAGCGTGAGGAGGACGTCATCCGGGCCGAGCATCATCGACTGCATGGTGCGGACCGCTCGGATGCGGGGGTCCCGCTCGACGAACGTCAGGATATCGCGCGCCATTCCGGGCGGGACGGACTTTCCGATCAGGAACTGTCGGCTCTGAACACTGATCGCCAGCCCGGCGGCGAGCAGGAGAGCCCCTACAATGCACGCAGAGATTCCGTCGGCGAGCTCGAAGTTGTCGAAGGCGACGAGCGCGATGCCCGCGAAGGCAACGCCGCTCGCCACGACCGAGACGACATCCTGCAGAAAGATCGTCTTCACCCCGAGGTGAGCCGACTCAAGCAACGAGCGGACGCTCTCGCGCGAGCGTCTTAGCTCGCTCAGGGCGACCAGGATGCCTCCGATGCTCGCCAGCAACGCGAGACCGACCGCGACCGTCCCGGCAAGAACGTCCGAGACCGGCTGAGGGGAGAGCACGCGCTCGACCCCCGTGAAGAGCACGACCAGCCCGGCGACCGTGAAGGTCACGAACGAGGCCATGAACGCCCAGAAGAACCGCTCCTTGCCGAACCCGAACGGGTGTTCGTGGGTCGGAGTCCGTTGCGACGCGTAGAACCCCCACAGGAGCAGGCCCGAGGCGACCACGTCCGCGACCGAATAGATGGCCTGCGAGAGGACGGCACGGCTTCCGCTCGGTACCGCCACGAGCAGGTTGATGACAAACATCCCGACGTTGAGGAGGAGGGTGGCGACGATCACGACCTGAGGACGCATCGCTCGGGGTCGCCACCTCGCTCGGGTAGAGAGGGCAGGCCGTGAGGGCTAAAGGAGTGTGCCCGCTACGGTCGGCCCCGGGGGCGGGCCGAACCATTAAATCGAGCAGCCCACTTTGGAACCCGGGTATCCTCGATGTCGGAAGCGCACCATGGCCGGCCCGCCGCACCCGGCGCGACGCCCCCGGCGAACCCGGCCGCGGCCTCCCCCGCGTTCCACCGCCCGAAGCTGAGCGACCTTCATCTTTCTCCCGGCAAGCGGGCCCGCTTGAAGCGGATGCTCTACGGCCACGGCCCCGGAGGAGGGACCCTCCTGGTCCTGCCCATCGACCAGGGGCTCGAGCACGGGCCCGTCGATTTCTTCGACAACCCGGCGGCGCTCGACCCGACCTACCAGTTCGAGCTCGCCCGGGACGGACGGTTCAGCGCGATCGCGCTCCACGTGGGCCTCGCGGAGAAGTACTTCGGCCAGTATGCCGGCGAGGTTCCGCTCATACTGAAGCTCAACGGAAAGACGAGCATCCCCTCGGACGGCGCGGCGTTCAGCGCGCTGACAGGAACGGTCGAGGACGCCGTCCGTCTGGGGGCCGACGCGGTCGGCTACACCCTCTACGTGGGCTCGCCCGTGCAGGACCGCGACTTCCAGCAGTTCACCCAGGTCCGGGTCGAGGCGGACCGGCTCGGGATGCCCGTGATCGTCTGGGCGTACCCTCGCGGGGACGCCGTCATGAAGAAGGGTGGGAAGGAGAGCCTCTACGCCATCGACTACGCGGCCCGGGTCGCGCTCGAGCTGGGCGCGGACATCGTGAAGGTCAATTATCCCGTTCGCACGGAGAAGGACAACGACAGTCCCCCTCCGTACAACACCCTCAACCTGGGTCCCGAGGAAGCCTTCCGCAAGGTCGTCCAGAGCGCGGGTCGCGCGATGGTCTTGGTCTCGGGCGGGGAGAAGGTCTCGGACGAGGAGCTCCTGACGAAAGTGCGGCTCTCGATGGAGGCCGGGGCGACCGGCATCATCTTCGGCCGCAACATGTGGCAGCGTCCCCGGACGGAGGCACTGACCATGACTCGGGAACTCCATGCGATCCTCCGCGACTACGCTCACCCCCCGTAGAACGGGGCCGGTTGGCCTCTGGCTGGTCGTCCGAGGGGACGATCACCCGAAGGCATGCACGGGGCGCCGCCTGTTGAGGCAGCACGTGGTACACCGTGCCGTTGGGACCTCGGTAGGGCCGTCCCCCATCGCCCTCGACCCGTACGCCCGCACCGTGCTGTCCGGGCAGGACCGGAGCTACGCGGAACGCAACGGTGTTCTCGTCGTGGACTGTTCCTGGAACCGACTGTCAGAGCGGGGACACCTAGAAGCGGGCAGCTTCCCCGCCGCCGTCCGACGACGCCTCCCCTTCCTTCTGGCGACGAACCCCCAGCACTTCGGCCGGGTCGGTCAGCTCAACAGCGCCGAAGCTTTCGCGGCCGCTCTGGCCGTCCTCGGCCATGAGACCCAGGCCCGGGAGCTGCTCGCCCCCTTCCACGGCGCGGAGGCATTCTTCGCCCTCAACGCTTCCCGCCTCCGCCGCTATCGTGAAGCGCGGACCCCCCGAGCCACGCTGATGGCCGAGCGAGAGAGCTTTTCGTACGCCCCGTGAGCCCATCCTGTCGGATGTCGGAACGCGGAGCCACGACGTATCGTCTCACGCGGAAGCATGGGAGGCCTACAGGGGCGACAATATCCCTATTGAGGGAACTATAGTCTTCATTGGATTCCTATATATTTGACAGCCGCGTCGCCCCGACTGGTGATAGACGCGCAGGGGTCGGTGGTGACCGCAGAAGGAGCTCGAGGTCGCCCGAGGCCGAGGTACATCGCTACTCGCTCCATCGAACTCGACGCTGAGGTCCCGCCCGAGCACATCTTCCGTGAGCTGGTCGCAGCCTACCTCTCGGCCGCGCCCCGCGTCCTCGTGCGCCAGGACGGAGGGGTCCGCGTGAGCACAAGGGCGGTGGTCGCTTCCTTCCAGGCGAGGGTCGAGAACAGCACGGCCATCGAAGAGGAAGGCGGAGCCCTGGTGATCCAGGGTCTGGATCGGGAAGTTCCGCCTCCGCTAGCCGCCCTCACGTTCCGTTTGGGAGAACGCGCTCTCGAGCTCTTGCGGGATGCCGGACGCGAGTCGTTTCCTCCGGTGTCGGAGGAGGAATGGCAGCGACGGGACGACGCGGTCGATGCTCTAGCCTGGGAGGTCCACCGCCGTGTCATGCGGGCCTGGGTCCACGAGCGCGGTGTCCCGCGAGATGAACGGATCGATCCCATCGGCTGGCTCGAAGCATCCCGGGCGCTCGAGCGGATCGCTGACCACGCCGTCCTCCTCGGAATCCAGTGGGCGCGCTGGCGAGCAACGGAACACGGCCAGATCGAGAGCCGGTTGGTAGCCGACATCCACCACCAGGCGTTCGAGTATGTCACGAGCGCCCTCGTCATCCTGGGGGACCCCCGGCCCGGCCCGGCGAACGCTGCGCTGGACCTTGGTTCCGCACTTCGCGAGACCGTGGACACTCTGCTCGATCGGCTTCTGCCCGTACGCGGGCCTTCTCTCACTCCGTCTGCTTCGGCGGTTGTCTCTCTCGGTGGGATCCTCCATTCGCTCGACCGCGTGGTCGCCTATGGGCAGGACCTGCTCGAGATCGCGTTGGACCATGCGCGGGTCGCCCGCACGTCGGCGAGCGTCTCGGCCGCCGCCCCTATCCGATCCGAGGGCTCACTGCCCGCCCGGAGCGGGAATCCATCGCCACACATGCGTTGAAGAAACGGGAGGAAAAAAGGAGAAATGAGTAGCAGCGGGACAATGCCGAATACGACAAGCACACCCACGATATCCCGAGGGGCTGGGAGGAGCCGAACGCCACTGATCGCCGGAATTGCCGCAGTGGTCGTGGTCGTAATCATCATCGTCGTGGCAGGATGGTCGGCCGGCTGGTTCAACTCCAAGTCTTCGGGGGGCGGCGGTGGAGCGACCACGGCCTGCACAGCCGATCTGACTGGAGCGGGTTCGACGCTCGTCCAACCGCTGGTGACGGACTGGTCAACAGCCTATAACTCGTACAACTCCTCGTGGCCGACACCGGATTACGGAGGGGGAGGGAGTTCCGCGGGCATTACCGACATCTCACAGAAGACGATCGACTTCGGAGCCTCGGATGCTCCGCTCAATCCCGCGCAACGAGCTGCTGCCCCAGGACTCATCACCATCCCCGAATCGGCGGGCGCCGTGGCGGTGATCTACAACGTTCCAGGCATTACGGCCTCGTTGAACTTCAATGGGACCGTTATCGCCCAGATCGAGCTTGGTCAGATCACGAACTGGAACGACACGCCGTTGCAGACGCTGAACAAGGGGGTCAGTCTGCCCAACCACGCGATTACCACGGTTCACCGCTCGGACGGAAGTGGGACGACGTTCATCTTTACCAGCTACCTCTCCTTGGAGAGTTCCACCTGGGCGACCCAGGTAGGAAAGGGTACGGCTGTCAACTGGCCGGTCGGGATTGGCTCGAAGGGGAACGGGGGCGTCGCCACGACGGTGAGCACCCAGCAATACACCGTCGGGTATGTGGACTTGAACTATGCGCTCAACACGGGAGGAGTAACGGCAGGGAAGGTTCTGAACCCTTCCGGTAACTTCATCTATCCTACGGTGGCGGATAGCCAATCTGCACTGACCGACCTCCACCCAGTATTGCCAGCGGCCGCGGGGGACTGGTACAACGTAAGCTTGCTCAACGCGCCCGGATCCGGCGACTACCCGATCACGTCGCTCACCTACATCTTTGTCTACGGAGCCCTGAGCACGAACCTGGGAGGTGTCTACGCGCAATACACCGCCGTCAACGCTCAGAGCGTCGTCAACTGGTTGCAGTACATGGTGACGATTGGGCAAAACGCATCCGCAGCTCTGTACTACGTTCCCCTACCACACTACGTCGTCGTGCACGACATCCAATCGTTACAGACGATGACTTGGAACGGGCAGGCCATTACCACGTGTCTGCCGGGCGGTCTATAGTCGGTAGGGTCTAAAGGACCCCGGCCGTCCCCATCGGAGAGGTCTCGCACGATGGGGAGTGCCAACCCTTTCCACTCTTTCCCACCCAAGAAGAAGCACCGCCGCGCGGGGGGCTGGAGCGACCGAATCTTCGGATCTATTACGGGAATTGCCGGGATTCTCATTGTCCTGATCGCCGTCGGAATCGTACTTCTGGTCTATCGAGGCGCGTCCGAGTCGATCCACACGTTCGGAATCCCCTTCCTGTGGGGAGCGACGTGGAATCCGGTGACGGACGTGTACGGTGCACTTCCCTTCATCATCGGAACGATGCTGACCAGCGCACTCGCTCTGCTCATCGCGATACCCCTCAGCCTCGGTGCGGCCATCTTCCTGACCCAAGTGGCTCCCCGATGGATGCGCGGTCCGCTGGGAATGGTGATCGAACTCCTGGCGGCGATCCCCTCTGTGATCTTCGGTTTCTGGGGGCTCGAGGTGCTCGCCCCGTACATGCAGAGCACGGTCGAGCCGGGGCTGCAGCAGTACTTGGGCTGGACCGGCCTCTTCAACGGCGCTGCGAGCGGGTTGGACCTTCTCACGGCCAGTGTCATCCTCGCCATCATGATCGTCCCGACGATCACAGCGATCAGCCGTGAGTCGCTGCTCGCGGTCCCGGCAGGGCAACGGGAAGCCGCCTACAGCCTCGGCGCGACAAGCTGGGAGGCGACCCGAAGGGCGATGGTCCCCTACGCACGGTCGGGGATTATCGGCGGGATCATGCTGGGACTCGGTCGGGCCCTCGGCGAGACGATGGCCGTGACGTTGACCATCGGGAATAGCAACAACATCCCCACCTCGCTTCTCTCTCAAGGACAGACGATAGCGAGCCTGATCGCCAATACCCTGCTCAACACCAGTTCGGCGCTCGAGTACTCAGCGGTGTTCGAAGTTGCGTTGATCCTGCTGGCGATCTCCCTTGGCGTCAACGCCGGGGCCCGGATCCTCGTCGCGAAGGTGGTGCCGCGGGGGGTGGGGCCCGTCGAATGAAGCTCGACTACGTGGGGCGCCGCAAGATCTTCAGCTGGGCGATGGCCGTCCTGGGGGGCCTCTGCGTCCTCGCGATTCTCGTCCCGCTCGCGAGCATCCTGTACCAGGCCTTCAAGCTGGGTGGCTCGGTGCTTTCGTTTTCCTTCCTGGTTTCCCTGCCGCCCGATCCGTGCACCGCAGCCTCGTGCGAGATTGGAGGGATCGGGCCTGCGATCCAAGGGACATTGATTCTGGTAGGGCTAGCAGGAGCGATCTCGATCGCGGTCGGAATGACCGCGGCGATGTTCGCGAGCGAATACGGAGGCCGAATCGGTGGGGCCATCAGTTTCACCGCCGACGTACTGACGGGAACCCCCTCGATCATCGCCGGGGTCGTGATCTACTACCTCTTCCTCATCTACGACCCGCAGATCGTGTTCAGTGCCATCACAGGGGCGCTCGCGTTGTCGATTATCATGATCCCGATCGTCACGCGAACATGTGAGGAAGCGTTGCGCACCGTCCCTCGTGCGATGCGGGAAGCCGCGCTTGCCCTGGGAATCTCGAAATGGCGCTCGACGCTGCAGATCGTGTTCATTACGGCCCTACCGGGTGTGATCACCGGCGCTCTTCTTGCGGTCATGCGGGGCGCCGGCGAGGCAGCCCCCCTCTTGTTCACCGGGTTCGGCAGCTACGTATGGTTCCACGGGCTCAACCACCCCATCGCTGCGATGCCGCTGTTGATCTATAACTTCGCCATCGAACCTTATTCCAATTGGGTGGCCGATGCGTGGGGGACCGTCCTCATCCTCGTCCTTATCGTTCTCATCACCAGCATCGCATCGCGATTGATGATCCAACGGATGGTCCGAAGGATGAGTGGAGGGTGAGAACGGGATGACCGAGGACCAGGCGCTCGCTTCGAACGAGAGCAAGCCGGAGAGTTCGGCGCTTAGGGCCAAGCTTCGGGTGGAACACCTCTCGGCGTTCTACGGTAAGCAGGCGGCCATCAGGGACGTCAGCCTGATCTTCCCCGACCGAGCGGTCACTGCGATCATCGGACCGTCGGGCTGTGGCAAATCCACCTTCGTGCGGTGTCTGAATCGGCTTCATGAGACCCTGCCTCGCACCACGGTCGAGGGGCAAGTACTGCTGGACGGCGAGGACATTTACCAAGCCGACCCGGTGCGCATCCGCCGTCGCGTCGGGATGGTCTTCCAGCGACCGAACCCGTTCGTGACCATGACCATCTACCAGAATGTCGCTGCGGGTCTCCGCTTCACCGGGCATCACTCCAGAGCCCAGACCGATGAGGCGGTGATCCGGGGGCTGCAGCAGGCCGCCCTGTGGGACGAAGTGAAGGATAGACTCAGCGAGCCCGCAACGGCGCTATCGGGAGGGCAGCAACAACGCCTGTGCATCGCGCGCGCCCTCGCTCCCGGCCCCGAAGTCCTGCTCATGGACGAGCCCTGCTCCGCCATCGACCCGATCGCGACCGCGAAGGTCGAAGATACGGTCACGAAGCTAAAGGTGGACTACACCATCGTGCTGGTCACGCACAACCTGCAGCAAGCGGCCCGAGTGGCCGACTACACAGCGTTCCTCTACCTCGGTCGACTCGTCGAAGTGGGGCCGACCGAGGCGATGTTCGAACGACCGAAGGAAAAGCTGACGGAAGAGTACATCACCGGGAGGTTCGGATGAGCGGATCGGACGGGACAACAGGGGACCCCCCGCGGGGCTATGACTTGGAGATCGCCAAACTGAAGAACCATGCGGTCGAGATGGGCCACTGGGCCCTATCGATGGTGCACGATGGCTGGACGGCGTTCCTGCGGAGCGACCTGGCCGCCGCTCAGGCGGTCCTCAACCGCGACGAAAGGCTCAGCCAGTATGAGGACGACATCGAGCATGAGACGATCGCGTTCCTTCTCCTCCGCCATCCGGCCGGAGGGGACCTCCGAGTCGCCGTGGCCATTCTGAAGGCGACGACGAACCTAGACCGGATCGGACGATTGGGGTTCGACATCGCCCGGATCACCACCCCTCAGATGCGCACGGACCTCCCGGAGCTAAGAGACCACCTCCAGAACATGGACATCCTCGCCGAGTCGCAGGTCGCGCTCGCACTGGACGCGCTCGAGCACGACAACGCCGAACTCGCGCGCTCGCTCTTCGACCGGGACGATGAGATCGACCGAACCCACCGGGAGACGAACCGTGTCGCCGTCCGGCAGCTTCTCTTCGACCCGTTGAGCGGCGAGCGAACGAGCAATGAGATCCTCGTGGCTCGTCATTTCGAACGCATCGCCGACAACGCCTGCCGCCTCGCGGAGCTCACCATCTATTCCCTCACCGGGAAGCGACCGTCCGAGTATCTTCCCCGCCATCCGTACCTCCCATACTACCTCGAGCGACCGCGGCAGCCCGAGGGAGGACCCGGAGTCTCGTCCAAACCCCCTTAACGCGAGGGCTCGACCGGGATGCCCTCTCGAGGGTGTACCTCTTCAACGCGGAGGTCCGCGGCCGACCGAACCTTCCCCGTGAGCGGGAGCCGCGCGAGGAGCACCCCGCCGTAGCGCGCATAGAAGCGGGTCGTGTGTAGCGTGAGGCAGCGGCCGTCGTAGACCGCGCGGCGGGTCAGGTCGGGGTCGTGACCCCGGATCATCATGGAGAGCCCCGCCTCGGCCAGAAAGATGAGGAGGTCCTCTTCCTTGAACGCGGGGGCGACTCCTCGGCGGTTATGCGAAGCGGCGCAATCGGCCCAGACGATCTCCCCGACCCGCCAGCGGTCGGTGGGGTCGACGGCCCGCGTCCATGGGCTAGGGCGCGGGGCACGCGGAAACCCGCCATGAGCGAGGTACGCCCCCGATGGAGCCGTCGCGGCGAGGGGACCGCGGTTCAGGAGACGGACCAAACGATCGTAACGCGCGGGGTCGGGGCCCCACAGCTCGGCCACCTCTCGGTCCAACGAGTGGGGGATGACCGGGAACAGGTCGACGGTCTCGTGATTCCCGCGTAGGAGCACGACGCGAGGAGCCTCGCGGGCGGCGACCTCGAGAAGATAGAGCGCGTTCGCGACCGAACCGTGGGGACAATCGGGCGGAATGCGGTCGACGTAATCTCCCAGCCCGACCAGCGCCGTGGAGGGGGAATCGAGGAAGCGGCGGACAACCTCCGAGATCGTTCGCCAGTCGCCGTGGGAGTCTCCGAAGACGATCGCGTTCTCCACGCCGGTCGAGGAAAGGTCAACGACCGGGGGCTGCGTCTTCAGGGATCGTTCGAGCCGGTCGAGCAGGCCATCCGCCCCCGCGGGGGACAACGCGAGGATCTCCTCGGGGCGATGGAGCGGCACTTCGGACATCGACACGGTTTCCTATTCACGGAAGGGAAAATGCGGGGGGCCGGAGTTTCCGGTCTCGGGGGTGGGACTCTCCCGGACCATTTGAACCGGCGTATGCCCTGGGCAACAGGGTCCTAAGCCCTGCCTCGGTGACCCCGACCTTGGGTTCGGTCGGATTGGCCGAGCTGGAGCACCCCCGCAAAGGAAGAAGGAACCTCGCGCCGAAGTAGCCCCGGCAGGATTTTCGGCACGCGGCCGAATTCGGGCGCGCGACGTTCGAACCTGCGTCGCGAGATCCAGAGTCTCGCATGATTGGCCACTACACTACGGGGCTACGTGCGGCGAGAGCGGGGTGGCGTTGATAAACGTTGCTTGAGCTCACCCGCGTACGACCCGCATCTGGACGGACCCGACCGCCGGCCCGGCGCGGCGACCTGTGCGACCGAGTGTGACTGGGAACCCGACTTTCCGCTGAGCCCAGCTCTCGTGCCAATGGACCTACACTTCGATGAGGGGAGGCATCGCGAGTCGATGGTGTGCAGCCAAGAGCCCGCGAAGGCAGTCGGAAGACCGCAACCCTCCCCGCGACCTTAGTCCAGTCCCGACCGAAATACTCTGCTCCTCGGCGGCAGCGGCCCCACGGCCCCGGAAGACGCGACTGGGCCCGCTACCGCCAGTTCCTCCGCAATGGACGCCGACGGACCCTCGAGCGACTCGGTGAGTTGGTCGATCAGCTCCCGCCCCCATACTCCATCCGACGACCTCACACCCCGGGTCGCCCTCCCACTCCCCCGCGGGACGTGGTTCGCTTCCTCCTGCTCCGTGCTCTCGAAGGGTGGTCGTTCGATACCACCTACGCCACCCTGACCGCCCTCCCCGAGCTGGCCCGTCTCCTCGGTTTCCGAACCACTATCCCGGCGGCCTCCACCGCCGCGCAACTCGTCCCCCAAATCTCCGCCGACTATCTCGAGCGGTTCCTTCAGCTCCTCGCCTTCGAACTGGTCGCTCACCGAACCGCTCACCTCGCCGGAGATGCCACCGGGCTGGGTCTCTATCGCTTCGAGCGGTGGATGGACCTGAAGAGCGCTCACTCGACCCTTCGCCATCGATTCCTCAAACTGCACGCCCTGGTGGTCACCCGTGCTCGGTGGCCGTTCTTTGTGGCGGCGCGACTCACGGAGGCCAATGTGAACGAGTGCCCGGCATTCCCGGCGCTGTTCGGACAAATTGCCCCCTCTCTTCGAGTCGGGAACGTCACCCTGGACAAGGGCTACCTCTCCCGGGAGATCGCTCAACGAATCGCCGATCGAGGGGGTCGGCCGGTGATCGCCCTGAAGGATTGCAACATCGCGAACGCGATGGGTCATCCTGCGTGGCACCACATGGTACGCGAGGGCCGCATGGAGGCCCGTCGATATCGTGGACGATATCGGCGCCGAGCCGTCATCGAGGGCACCTTCGGGGCGTTCAAGTTTCGATTCGGAGCTACCCTGCGAAGTCGGACCCCCCACGCGCAGATGGTGGAGACCCTCTGCCGGGTGCTCGTGTGGGACATTCTGGCCGAGGTCTACGATGGTCGCTGAGATGGGTTCTCAGGCACACTCTGTGCGACCACTCGGCACAAATAGACGGACCTCCGTCGCCGTGCGGTCCATGGCCGGGAGATGGTGGCATGGGGGAGGGGTTGCCCACGAGCCCGATCGAGGGAGCGCTCGGATCGGAGAGCGGGACGCCCGTCAGGGCCCCCGCGCCCCCATCATCGGGCGACTCCGCTTCGAATAAACGCTGGCGGGCCTCCGCGTACCGGTCTGCGGCCATCTACGCCGCGATCGGCCTCGCCGCGATCCCCCTCACCCTCGCCACCGTCGGCCTCTCGGGCTCGACCTTCCTCTCGAACCTCCCGACCGCGACGATCGACCTCTCGTACTCGTTCTCGCGAATGCTGGCGGCCTACGCGCTCTCTCTCGGATTCGCTCTCGCCTATGGCTACTACGCGTCGAGCCGGCGCAATGCCGAACGGGTGATGATCCCGGTTCTCGATATCCTGCAGTCCGTTCCGATCCTCGGGTTCTTTCCCGTCGCGATCGTGTTCTTCGTCGAGATCTTCGGCCAGGGCAGTTGGATCGGGCCGAACCTCGCCTCCGTCTTCCTGATCTTCACCTCCATGTCCTGGAACATGGTCTTCGGTGTGTACGAGTCGCTGAAGACATTGCCCCCGGACCTGAAGGAGGCGGCGGACTCCTTCGGCTCGACCGGCATCCAACGGATGCGACGCGTCCTCTTTCCCGCGACGGTGAACCGTCTGGTCTACAACTCGATCCTCTCGTGGACCGGCGGGTGGTTCTTCCTCGTCGCCGCCGAGATCTTCACGACCGGCACTCAGCCGCTCGCGGGCATCGGCAGCTACCTTTCCTTTGCGGCCAGCGCGGGCAACGGGTCGGCGTTCCTCGCCGGGCTGATCCCACTGGTGATCCTCATCGCGGTTCTCGATTTCTTGGTGTGGCGCCCTCTCAGCCGGACGGCGGAGAAGTACCGCTACGACCAGGCGCCCTCCGGGGAGGCCGAGGTCCCCCCGCAGCGTGGCGCGCGAGCACGGCGAGCCGCCGCGTACGTCACCCGCGGCGTCCGCGGGTTGTCCCGGATCGGCACGCCCTTCGCCCAGCTCGCTGCCTACACCTCCCGGGCGAGCCGGCTGCGCGAGCGACCGCGCGCGCGGAGCGCGCTCGGCTACGTCGCGCTCGGGGCCGTTCTGGTGGTGGTCTGGCTCATCCTAATCCTCCTCATCGTCTCGGTCTACAACATCTACACGGCGCCGATCTCCGGCTCGATCCGTAGCCAGATGCTTCTGCTCCCGCTCGCGATGGGGGCCTCCACCCTTCGGGTCCTCGCGGCCTTCGGTATCAGTCTCGCCATCGCCGTTCCCCTCGCGGTCTACCTCACCCGGCATCGCCGGGCCGCTCGCACGGGCCTGCCTCTGATCGAGATCCTCGCCTCGTTCCCCGCGACGGCGCTCTTTCCCGTCATCGTGTTCGTGCTCATCCCGTACATCACACCGAACGGGGCCTCGGTCCTGATGATCGTGACCGGCATGATCTGGTACCTGTTCTTCAATCTCCTTTCCGGGCTTAGGGCCGTGCCCCCCGACCTCGAGGAGGCGGCCCGCTCCTTCGGGCTGAGCGACCGAGACCTCCTCCGAAAGGTACTGCTGCCCGGGTCGTTCGCCGCGATCGTGACCGGCTCGATCACCGCGTTCGGAGGAGGATGGAACACGTTGATCGTCGCGGAGTATCTGCACGTGAACAACCAGACCTTCCAAGTCTTCGGAATCGGCTCGACGCTCGACATAGGCTACGCGAACGGCGAGGCCGCTCTGTGGGTCGCGGCGCTCTTCACGCTGGTCGTGACGGTCGTCGCGCTCAACGAACTCATATGGAAGCCCCTCTACCGCCGGGCGGTGACGCGCTACCGCTACGATTGACGGAGCGATGGGAGGCGAAGGGACGTGACGCTCATCGACGTCGAACACGTGGGAAAGAGCTTCGCCTCGACGCATGGGACGATGTCGATCATGCAGGACATCTCCTTCAGCGTCAACGACGCTGACTTCGTCGCGATCGTCGGCCCGTCCGGCTGCGGAAAGTCGACGCTCCTGCGTCTGATCCAGGGACTGGACCGACCGACGACGGGGACCATCCGCTTCCGCGGTCAGCCCGTCCAAGGGGTCTGCCAAGGGATGGCCATGGTGTTCCAGAGCTTCGCGCTCTATCCGTGGCTCACGGTCAAGCAGAACGTGGCCTTCGGGCTAGAGGCACTCCACCGCTCTCCGGAACAGATCGCCTCCTTGGTCGAGCGGTACATTTCCGTGACCGGGCTTACCGGGTTCGAGGAGGCGTACCCTCGGGAGCTATCGGGGGGGATGCGCCAACGCGTCGGTCTAGCGCGTGCGCTGGCGGTCGAGCCCGCGGTCCTCCTGATGGATGAGCCGTTCAGCTCGCTCGACGCGCTGACCGCGGAATCGCTGCGGGAAGAGGTCCTCCAGCTCTGGCGCGACCCCGCACTACCTCCAGAAGGCGTCGTGCTGGTCACCCACAACATCGAAGAAGCCATCCTTCTCGCCGACCGCATCGTGGTGCTCTCCCGGCGCCCCGCCCACCTGCTCGATGACGTGCGGGTCGACCTCCCTCGACCGCGCGACCGAAAGTCTGAACCGTTCTACGAGCTGACCGACCGTGTCTACTCGTTGATCACGGAGGGGGCTCCTCCCCGAGCCGATGGGGCCGGGAAACCTACGACTTTATCCCCCGGACATGTGGGTTAGAGAAGTCTTATAGACGGGGAACCCCCCTCGGGAGGGCGTATCCCGAGGAACCCAGAATGCCAACGACCTATCCGAAATGCGCACCCTCAGAAATGATGGGTCTGCTCGTCCTCTTGGATAGTCACAAGGGCTCAGACGACGTCGCCCGCCTGGCGGATGACCTCGACCTCGAGATCGACGAGATCCTGCCGGCTCTGGACTTCGCAGAGGTGCTCGACTTCGTCAAGGTCCATGACGGTCATGCGAGTCTGACCGAAACCGGCCGTCGGCTCCTTTCGGGTTCAATCCGCGAGCGCAAGGCGGTCATTCGAGAGCAGCTGAAGCGGACCACCCTGTTTCGGACGCTCTCCCGCGCGCTCGATAGTGCGCCGGGCCACCGTCTCGCCGACGATGAGCTGTCCCGATTGGTCGAGTTCACCACCACCCCTTCGGAGGAGGTCGTTCAGAACATCGTCAACTGGGGGAGGTACGCGGACCTGTTCCGTTACGACTCCGAGGAACGCGTTGTGGTCGCCGTTCGTCGAGCGAATCCTCCCAAGCCCCCCTCGGGCTCTGGCCGCCAGCCGCCCGAGACCTCCGCAGGGTCCCACAAGGAGGGAAGTTCGAGTGCTTCCACGTCCCCACCCAAGCTCGTTCCATGCGTTATCGGATAAGCCGGCTGCGGGTGACTCCCGCCGTGTTCCCTACCCTCCGGGTCGCCGGAACTGGGCGTAGGCGTCGACCCATTCGGCCCCACCGGGCCGCGCAGTGAGGCGCACGTCTAGGAGGCGTACCGGTACTTTCTCCCTTTCCGTTCGCAGATTGCCATCACTTCCACGCCGTCCCCCTCCTCCACTCCGACAACCGTCACCTCCTCACCGATTACTTTGCCGGCCACCGGGAACCGTACGTGTTCTTGGATCGCGTAACAGAGGCCCATGGCGACATCCTCCGGGGTCTCGCAGTCCTGCTCCGCCACCTCCTCGATCATCTTCTCGAGCTTGGGATCCCGTCGAGGCATGCCCTACCCGATCCGCTTCCAATAGAAGCCACTGTGTTCATAGCCGAACCCCTGAACGATTCCGGTGCGCGCCTCAACTCGAGCCTCACGTGCGAAACGACAGCCCCTTCCGCCGACACTCCTCCAAGACACCTTGCTCGAACTCTTTCCCTCCGTCATTCTCGTGCGGTTGGCCGAGGAGAGCGGGTTCATCCGACGCTATCGCAAGGTCGACCCCGTCGCCTTCTTCTGGGCCGTCACTCTGGAGGCCGGGGTTTACCTCCAGCGCTCCCTCGACCAGCTCCGCCATGTCTACAATGAGCGAGCGGCCAAACCCCTCCACAGCTACGCGAGCTTCTACGACCGCTTCACTCCGGAGCTCGTCGAGTTCCTCCGCTCCTGCGTGGCCCACGGCCTCTCCCAACTGAAGAGCGCTCCCGGAAACCGCCTCTCCCCCAAGCTCTCCGCCTTCGAGGATGTGCTGATCCAGGACTCCACCATCGTGCGTCTCTCGGCCGCGCTCGCCGTCCACTACCCACCGGTGCGCCACCGCCATCCCACTGCCGGGGCGAAGATCGCAACCCTACTCAGCGTGCGGGCGAACGGTCCCAAGCGTCTCGAGCTCACCGCCGAGAGCACCAGCGAGTGCGACACGCTCAAGCCCGGCCCGTGGGTCCACGGCTCGGTCCTTCTCCTCGACCTGGGCTTCTACAAGCATCAGGGGTTCGCGCGTATCGGGGAGAATGGAGGGTTCTACCTCACCCGGCTCCGGAGCGATGTCAACCCGACGCTCGTGCGCTCGCTTCGGGTCCACCGAGGAGCGGCCCTGGACCTCGAGGGCAAGAGGTGGAAGGAGATTCATCCCCGGCTGAAACGCGAGGTGCTCGACGCCGAGGTGGAGCTCGCCTTCGATCGAAGGAAGTATGGCGGCCACCGACGGGGCGATGCCCTCACGGCCCGCCTCGTGGCAGTGTGGAACGAGGAGAGTCGGAAGTATCACACCTATCTCACGAACATCGAGCCCGAGGTGCTGAGCGCCGAGGAGGTGGCGGAGCTCTACGGTTGTCGCTGGGAGGTGGAGTTGGTGTTCAAGGAACTGAAGAGCCAGTATGCGCTCGATCGGGTGAACACGACGAATCGATCGGTGGCGGAGGCGCTCATCTGGGCCTCGCTGCTGACGCTGGTGGTCAGCCGGAGGTTGCACTCTGCGGTGCGGGAGCGGATCCCCGAGAGGCTAAGGGCACGGTATCCGCCGATGCGGTGGGGGATCGCCTTCCGAGAACAATCCGGGAGGATCCTCGAGACGCTGATGCAAAGGCTGGAGCGAAAGAGGGTCGCGCCGGAGCCATTGCTCGAGCTGGCTCAGGCACTGATGGCGCGGGCATTGGACCCGAATGCCGGTCGAGAGAGATTCAGAGCAGAGTGGTGGGGTTAAGCGATAACGCATGAAGCTCGTTCCGGTGGCCCTGGCCGCCGCGTAGCATCACTGCTGCGACGCCCAATGGCCGGCCGTTCCCTACCCCTTCGATCCGCGTCGAGGACGTGAGCCTCGGACGAGAGTGAACCTTCGTCGGCGGCGGAGCGCGCGCCGGTGAACTCGCGGGTCGAGAGTCACTCCGCTCCCCGGCCCCCGGGGAACGCTGAGGGTGCTTCCCGGGGCGAGGGTGAACGGCTCGTCGATCAGGTCGACGGCGTAGTAGCGCGAGCTCGCGGACAGGTCGCTCGAGAGGTTGAACGAAGTCAGGGAGGCCAGGTGGAGGTTGTGCGCGCGTCCTACCCCGCTCTCCAGCATTCCACCCACCCAGCACGCGACCCCGGCCCGCCTCGCTCGATGCGCCATAGCGGCGGCCGTGGTAAGGCCGCCGACCCGTCCGGGCTTGACGTTCAGGCTGCGGGCAGCGCCAAGAGAGAGCGCCTCATTGAGCGACCCATAGTCGACCACCGACTCGTCCAGACAGACGCGGAAAGGGGCGTCCTGTTGGAGTGCAGCGTGAGCCAGGATCTCCCGTTCCCCGAACGGTTGCTCCACTTGAGCGATGGCATATTGCTCCGCCCAGCGTCGTATGGCCGGAAGGTCGCGGCGGCGATACGCTTGATTCGCGTCGACCCAGAGTTCCTGGTCAGGGTACGCCCTACGGACCGCCGCGATGCGGCTGCGGTCCCGTCCGGGCGCCACCTTGAGCTTGACCCGCGCGTAGCCCTCCTCGACGTAGCGGTCGACCCGACGGACCAAGGCTTCCGGGCTGGCCTGGATTCCTACGCTCACTCCCACCGGAACCGTCTGCCGTGCGGGCCGGCCGAGGACGCTTCCGAGAGGGACCCGTGCCTCACGCGCTACGAGGTCGGTCAGAGCCGCTTCGACGGCCGCCTTCGCCATCCGATGCCCGCGGAAACGGCGTGCGCTCTCTCGAAAGCGATCGACCGTGATTGGCCCGAGGCGTCGGAGGAGTGGGATGAGCCGCTCCGAGATCATCCACTCGGCCGTAGCGACCGATTCCTCGGAGTAAAGAGGGTCCCGCGCTGCCACGCACTCACCCCAACCGGAAAGCCCAGAGGGGGACGTGACCTCGACCAACAGGAATCGCCGGCGGCGCTCGACACCGAAACTCGTCTCGAAAGGCTCCCTCAGTTCGAGCTCGAGCTCCTCAAGGGCGACGGAGTCGACCGACACAGCACGCGCACGTAGCCTGGCGGGGGTGAGCGACGTGCGAGCGACAAGTTTCTCCGGCTTTTAATCGGCCGGAACCTTCCAATCGATGAGCACCCAGACCCAGAACGGCAACCCTTATGCGAATCCCGTCGTCCGGGGAGCCCGTGGGCACGTAGATCAGCGGAAGATCGCTGCTTTCGCAAAGCAGAGGTCGGGGGTTCAAATCCCCCCGTGTCCACTAACGCTGGAGCCACACCCCGCTGCCATGACCACATGGCCGTGGGATGAATCTGGGACTCCTCGAATCGGGGCCCTCCCGACGTCGATGGGCGTCGGGCCGGTACCCCGGGCTCCCGTCAATGTCGCGGGCGCCGGCCCGGGACCAAGCCTTATTTCAAAATCGGGCGTGGCCGGTTGCTCGACCCACGAGGTCGATGCACAACGCCGATCGTCGAGAGTGTCGAACGCGGGGCGAGGGTCGTGAGGACAACTCAAGGAGACGAACCTGCCTCCTCCTCAAGGGACGTCCGACTCGCCGTCCGTGGCCTTGATTGGAGCACGAACGCGATCGGGATCGATCTCGGTGGGACCAAGATCGCGATGGGTGCGGTCGACGGGCGTGGGCGCACTCGCGGCGTCCATCGACACCCGACCCTATCGCGTCGTGGCCCCGAGAAGGTCATCGAAGCGATCACCGACTGCTTGAGGCAGTGCTGGGGTGAAGGACTTCCGCCGGCCCGCGCCATCGGGATCGGCGTCGCCGGCCAGCTCGACCGCACCGGAACCGTGCGCTTCGCGCCGAACCTGCGTTGGCGCGACGTTCCGCTCGCGCGCCGTTTGGCACGTGTGACCCACCGACCGGTGACGGCCGTGAACGACGTCAAGGCCGCGACCTACGGGGAGTGGAAGTTCGGCGCCGGACGGGGTACGCGCGACCTGGTCTGCGTCTTCGTCGGGACGGGCGTCGGGGGTGGGATCGTCGCCGACGGGGCGCTTCGCTTCGGCGCCACCGGGACTATGGGGGAGGTCGGACACATGACGATCGAGGTCGGGGGGCGTAAGTGCCACTGCCCGAACCGAGGTTGCCTCGAGGCGTACGTAGGGGGGTGGGCGATCGCCGCCCGGGCCCGGGAGGCGGCTCGTGCGCAACCTCGCCGGGCCCGCGCCCTCATCCGCCTAGCCGGCGGGGTGGGTCGGATCTCATCCCAGTCCGTCGAGGAGGCCTACCACGCACGCGACCCTGTTGCCTGCGCGATCGTGGAGGAGACCATCGACCGACTCGCGGCGGGGCTCGTCTCGCTCGTCAATGCGATCGACCCCGAGATGATCGTGCTGGGCGGAGGCGTCATCGAGGGATTCCCCTCCTTGCTTGCCCCGGTCCGCAGGAAGGTTCTCGCCCGAGGGTTGCGCGCGGCCGTTAAGGACTTACGCATCGTGCCCGCAGGGCTGGGAGGCTCTAGCGGGATCGTGGGCGCGGCGTCGTTGGCGGTGGATGCGGTCGGTCAGAGGTGAGGAAACCGTGGACCTGAACGAAGAGGCGAGGGTGAACACGCTGCGCTTCCTATCGGTCGACATGGTGGAGGCCGCAAAGTCGGGTCACCCCGGCCTCCCGCTGGGCGCGGCTCCGATGGCCTACGTCCTTTGGGATCGGTTCCTCAAGCACAACCCGGCCAACCCGCATTGGTGGGACCGCGACCGCTTCGTCCTGTCGGCGGGTCACGGCTCGGCGTTGCTCTACTCTCTACTGCATGTGACGGGGTACGACCTCTCGCTCGCCGACCTCAAAGGATTCCGGCAGTTCGGGTCGCGCACCCCGGGTTACCCGGAGCGACGGAATACGCCGGGTGTCGAGGTGACCACCGGCCCGCTCGGGCAGGGGTTCGCGAACGCGGTCGGCCTCGCCCTCGCGCAGCGCTACCTCGCGAGCCGCTTCAATCGGCCCGGGTTCGAGATCGTGAACCACACGACCTACGTGCTCGCCTCCGACGGGGACCTCATGGAGGGGATCGCATCGGAGGCAGCGTCGTTCGCCGGAGCGATGCGCGTGAACCGCCTTATCGTCCTGTACGACGACAATCACGTCTCTCTCGAAGGACCGACCTCTCTCTCCTTCACCGAGGATGTGGATGCCCGCTTCCGCGCCTACGGCTGGCGCGTCTCGCACGTCGCCGACGGAAACGACCTCGAAGCCATTGCCTCGGCGATCCGCGAGGCGCAAGCCGAGACCGGCGGCCCCTGCCTCATCCGGGTGCGCACCCACCTCGGCTACGGGAGCCCCCGGCAGGACACCAAGGAGGCCCACGGAGAACCGCTCGGCGCGGCCGGGACTCGCGCCACCAAGGAGAAGCTGGGGTGGCCGCTCGAGCCTCCGTTCCTGATTCCCGAGGAGGTCCTCGCTCACTTCCGTGAGGCGCTCGCCCGGGGCGCTGAATGGGAGCTCGAGTGGGAGCACCGATTCATCGAGTACCGTCTTGTCCATCCCGAGCTCGCCGACGAGTTCGTCCGCATGTTGAGCGGGCGACTTCCTCCGGGCTGGGATTCGGTCGTGCCGACGTTCCCGCCGAACACGCCCGTCGCGACCCGCGACGCTTCCCATGACGTTCTGCGAAGTTTTGCCGACCATCTCCCGGAAATCGTCGGCGGGTCGGGCGACCTCGCGCCGTCCACCAAGACCCTGCTCGAGGGGCTCGGCGATTTTTCGTTCTTGACGGATTGCGGTCGCAACATCCACTTCGGGGTTCGGGAGAACGCCATGGTCGCGATCGTCAACGGCATGGCGGCCCACGGCGGCTTGAGGCCGTACGGAGCGACGTTCCTCATCTTCTCGGACTATGCGAAGGCCGCCGTGCGGCTCTCGTCGCTCATGCAGGTCCCTTCCACGGTCGTCTTCACCCATGACAGCATCGCGCTCGGCGAGGACGGGCCGACGCACCAGCCGGTCGAGCAGCTCGCGGGGCTGCGTGCGATACCGGGCTACACCGTTCTTCGACCCGCCGACGCGAACGAGACCGTCGAGGCGTGGCGAACGATCCTCTTGAGCTCGGAACCGGCCGCGATCGTGCTGACCCGTCAGAAACTTCCCGTGCTCGACGTCGACCGATATCCCGTCCGCACCGGGGTGGTCCGGGGAGCGTACATCCTCGAGGAGGCGGCGGGGGGCCACCCGGACCTTCTGCTGATCGGTACCGGTTCCGAGGTCCACCTGTGCCTCGAAGCCCAGCGGAGGCTCGCCGAGCGACAGGTTCACGCCCGGGTCGTATCCATGCCCTCCTGGGAGCTCTTCGAGGAGCAGGAAGCCAGCTATCGCGGCGCCGTACTCCCGCCCGGGATCCCCCGGGTCACGGTGGAGGCGGCGAGCCCGGTCGGTTGGGAACGTTACGCTGGTCCCGGAGGGATCGTGATCGGGCTCAACCGTTTCGGGGGTTCCGCGCCGGGTCCAGTAGTGCTCGAGAAGCTCGGCTTCACCGTGGAGCGGGTCGTCGGCGCGGCGATGGAGTTGATGGACGAAGCCGCGTCGGGGAAATCCCGTGGCCGATAGCGGCGGCAGGAACCTAGGTCGTTCCACGGCGGACGCTTCCTTAGGGGCGTATACCCCCAAGGTGGAGGCGCGGCTCGCGGTATGGGCCAAGGCGCGTGCGAGCGAGCGGGTCTGGCACAAGGATCCAACCTTCTGGCCGCAGGCTTCTCCCTCGGACGTCCAGACCCGTCTCGGATGGCTCACGCTCCCCGACGCCATGGCGGGAACGCTGGAGGACTTGAGAAGGTTCGCAGAGGAGGTGAGGTCGGGTGGCTTCGAACATGTCCTCTTGTTCGGGATGGGCGGCTCCAGCCTCGCCCCGGAAGTTTACGCTAGTACGTTCGGCCCTGCTCCCGGCTACCCTGACCTCCAGGTGCTCGATAGCACCCACCCTCGGGCCATCCCCGGGCTCGTGCGGCCGGAGGCGATCGCCCGGACGCTCTTCATCGTCTCGAGCAAGTCAGGGACTACGCTCGAGCCGAACGCATTCTTTCGTTACGCGTGGGCCAAGGCGAGTGGTTTGAGTACAAGCCCGGGACGCCAGTTCGTCGCGATCACCGACCCCGGCACGCCCCTCCAAACCCTTGCGGAGCAACGAGGGTTCCGACGGTGCTTCTCTGCGACGCCGGATGTCGGGGGCCGCTATAGCGCCCTGACCGCCTTCGGTCTGGTTCCGTGCGCGACGATCGGTCATGACCCCGCCTCCTTGCTGGGGTCCGCGCGACGGATGAGCCAGGCCTGCGGGCCCACGAGCCCTTCCGAAGAGAACCCGGGACTCAGGCTGGGAGCCACCCTGGGTGAGCTCGCCCTCGCCGGCCGGGACAAGGTCGTCTTCCTCACCTCTCCCGGGTTGAACGCTTTCCCGGCGTGGGTCGAGCAGCTCATCGCCGAGAGCTTGGGCAAGCAGGGTCGTGGGATCGTTCCGGTTCCGCACGAGGAGCGGCCCGCCGAATCGCTGGGCGGCCGCGATGCCGTCCTGGTGCGGCTCCGACTCCGCGGCGAGGCGGACCCGGCGACCGAGCGCGCTCTCGACGCGGCAGAGGCCCAAGGGGTCCCCGTCCTCCGATTCGAAGTTGCGGCCCCGGACGACCTCGGTCAAGAGATCTTCCGCTGGGAACTTGCGATCGCTTCGGCTGGGGCTGTTATCGGCGTCAACCCGTTCGACCAGCCGGACGTAGAGCTCGCAAAAGAGCTCGCGCGCGAGGCGATGAAGCCCTTGGCGGGCGCGCAGGGCGGCAGCCCCGCCCCACCGGCTCCATGGCCCGCCTCGGCTTCTTCCTTGGGAGGCCCTCTACGGACGTGGCTTTCTTCCGGACGCCCCGGAGACTACATCGCCATCCAAGCGTTCCTCCCGCCGACCGAGGCGGTCGCGCGTGAGGTAGAGCAGCTCGGGGCGAGCCTGCGGGTCTAGCAGCCGGCTCGCGACGACAGCCGGCTTCGGCCCGCGCTTCCTGCATTCTACCGGGCAGATGCACAAGGGTGGACCCCCCACGGGCCTCTTCCTGCAGCTGGTGGACGAACCGACCACGGACATTGAGGTCCCCGAGATGTCCATCAGTTTCGGACGGATCCTGAAAGCCCAGGCGACGGGCGACGCAAGCGCCCTCCTGCAGAAGGGTCGACGGCTTCTGAGGGTGGACGTAGGCACGGAGCCTGTCCAAGGGCTGCGTGTCATCAGGGAAACCGTCAACGCGTGAGCCCCGGCGGGCCGCCGCTCGGGAATCGGCCCGGGGGATCGGCCCCGCATCACCGAAGCTTTCCACTCCTACGCCTTCAGGAAGCGCGCTTCGCAGAGCCGAGGCCGCGTGAGGAGGGAGACGGCAGATGGAGCTAGGGATGGTCGGTCTCGGACGGATGGGCGGCAACATGGCGGTACGACTGGCGAAGGCCGGCCATCGGGTCGTCGGCTATGCTCGCACCCCAGAAACCGTGGCGACCGTGGTGGCCCAGGGCGTGGTGGGGGCGTCGTCCCTCCAGGACCTCGTCTCGAAGTTGAAACCGCCGCGCGCCGTCTGGCTCATGATCCCGGCGGGCGACCCCACCGAGCAGTTCATTGACCAAGTCCTCCCAATGCTTTCGAAGGGGGACACCCTCATCGACGGAGGCAACTCTCGCTACATCGACAGCATCCGGCACGCGGCGAAGACCCGCACGGTCGGGATCGACTTCGTCGACGTCGGGGTGAGCGGAGGCATCTGGGGCCTAACCGAAGGCTACTCCCTCATGATCGGAGGAGACAAGGGGCCCGTTCAGCGCCTGACGCCGCTCTTCCAGAGCTTGGCCCCCGCCGCCGACCAGGGTTGGGGGCACGTCGGCACGAGCGGCGCCGGCCACTACGTCAAGATGGTCCACAACGGGATCGAGTATGGGTTGATGGAGGCGTACGCGGAGGGGTTCGACGTGCTCCAGGCGAAGCAGAGCTATCAGTTCGACCTCGCTCAGATCTCGACGATCTGGCAGCGCGGCAGTGTCGTGCGGTCCTGGCTGCTCGACCTGACCGCGGACATCTTCGCGAAGAACCCCGACCTGAAGGGGATCGGCGCGTACGTCCGGGATTCCGGGGAAGGCCGCTGGACGGTCATGGAGTCCCTCGACCTTGACGTCCCGGCCCCGGTGATCATGCTCGCGCTCGAGCGCCGCATTCGGTCCCGGGAGACCGACCCGTTCGCAGAGCGGCTGCTCGCCGCGATGCGCCAGGAGTTCGGGGGCCACGCGGTCAACCCGGAGTGAAGAACGGATGGCGCGGCCGGGTGTCGACCCCCACCTCTTCGTGATCTTCGGCGGTACCGGGGACCTCGCCGGGCGGATGCTCTTGCCCGCGCTCTACGAGGTGTCGAATGGCCTCTCAGAGGCGAGCCCCCCGTTTCGCGTCCTCGGCTGCGCAAGGCACCCTCTCTCCGAGGCCGAGTTCCGAGCGACCTCGCTCCGATGGCTGATGCGCTCGCACGTGGCCCCGCGCCCGAAGCTCAGGCGCTGGGTCGACCGGGTCCTCTCCTACCAGTCGCTGGGCGCAGAGTCGGCCGATGAGTATCGCGCCCTCGCGGACCGGGTCGTGGCGGTCGAGAAGGCGGCGCACCTTCCCGGTCACCGCGTCTTCTACCTCGCCCTCCCTTCCGAGGCGATCCCCGCGACCGTCGAGGCCCTCGGCCGCGCGGGCCTCAATCACGGCCCGGGCTGGACGCGTCTGGTCATCGAGAAACCGTTCGGCCGCGACCTCGCCTCGGCCGAGAAGCTCAACGAGCAGATCCACGCGCACTTCGATGAACCGTCCATCTACCGCATCGACCACTATCTCGGCAAGGAGACCGTGCAGAACCTGATCGTCTTCCGGTTCGCCAACATGCTGTTCGAGTCGGTCTGGAACCGCGACCGCGTCGACCACGTGGAGATCACGGTCGCCGAGAACCTGGGCGTGGAGGACCGTGCGACGTACTACGACCACTCCGGCGCGCTCCGCGACATGGTCCAAAGCCATCTGACCCAGCTTCTGGCGCTCACCGCGATGGAGGTACCTTCGAGCCTGGACGCAGACCAGGTCCGCAACGAGAAGGTGAAGGTCCTACGTTCGATCGAACCGATCCGACCCGAGGACGTTGTGCGCGGCCAGTATCGGGCGGGAGCGCTCGGCGGTCAACGGCTCCCCGGCTACCGGGAAGAGCCTGGGGCTAGGCCCCGCTCGCCCACGGAGACGTTCGTCGCCCTCCGCCTGCGCATCAACAGCTGGCGCTGGCACGGGGTCCCCTTCTTCCTACGGACCGGTAAGCGACTCCCCGCCAAGCGAACCGAGATCGTCGTCCACTTCCGCAGTCCTCCGGTCTGGTTCTTTGGCCCCCGGCGCTCGTCGGAAATCACCGCGAACCGTCTCACGATCACGCTGCAGCCGGACGAAGGGTTCGAGCTCGCCTTCGAGATCAAGCGCCCGGGCCACGCGATCGAGCTCGAGACCCACCGCCTGCACTTCCTCTACTCCGAGGCGTTCGGGCCGCTCGCGGATGCCTACCAGACGCTGATCCTCGATATCATGCGCGGCGACCAGACGCTCTTCGTTCGGGCGGACGAGGCCGAAGAAGCCTGGCGCGTCTACGCCCCCATCCTCACCGACCCGCCGCCGCTCCAGCCGTACCCGGCGGGAACGTGGGGCCCGAAGGCGGCGGACCGGCTGATCGCGGCCGGCGGGCACCGATGGTCGGTCGACTGAACGGGTCCCGACACGTCTACCCGACCCCGAGCGAGGCAAGCCGGGGACTCGCGGAGCGTCTCGTGGAGCTCGCGGCCGAGGCGACACTACGTGCTGGCCGCTTTACGCTCGCCCTCTCGGGGGGCAAGACCCCCGAATACCTCTACAAGCAACTAGGGCAGACCTACGCGACGCGCGTCCCGTGGGGGGCCACCGACCTCTACTTCGCCGACGAACGGGCGGTGGCTCCGTACGACCCTCGGAGCAACTTCGCCCTGGTAGAGCGGACGCTTCTCGAGCCGCTTCGAAGCTCCGGCATGCGGGTCCACCGAATCGAGGCCGAACGCGAACCCACATTGAGCGCGGCGGAGCGCTACGAGACCGATCTGAGGACGACCCTGGGCGGCCGCCCGACCGGGCCCCCCCTACGACCCACGTTCGACACGATCCTTCTCGGTGTGGGGTCGGACGGGCACACCGCCTCGCTCTTCCCGGGCGCAGAGTCGCTCCGTGAGACCGAGCGATGGACGGTCGTCGAACCGTTGCCCCACCTCGACCCGTATGTCCCCAGGGTCTCGGTCACGCTTCCAGTCATCCGCGCCTCTCGCCGCGCGCTCTTCCTGGTCTGCGGAGAGGAAAAGCGTGAGGTCGTTCAGCGCGTCTTCGATGATCCGGCGCGCGGTACGCTCCAGGCGAGCCTTCCCTCGGCCCGCGTCAGGGCCCTCGATGGTGTAGAATGGTTCTTCGACGCCGCTGCCGCTCCGAGACCGGCCGCCTCCCCGCCTCGATGAAGGGAGCCCGTGTCCTTCGCCTCGGCATCGGGTGGGATGGGAGGTAGGCCCCCGGAGTCATAACGCCCGGCGGCTTCCGCTCCGACGCTGAGGGTCGATGTCGCTCAGAGACCTCCGATTGCGTCCCGGGGCCCGGGTCGACCTTGCCCGCTTTGACCCGGCGGACACGTCCGCGCTGCGGTTGACCAAGAAGAAGGCCGAGAAGGAGGTCGAGCTGTTGCTGCCCAAGCTTGAACAGCTGCAGGAGCTCCTGTATGCCGACGGGCGGTTCTCAGTCCTGGTCGTGCTCCAGGGAATGGACACGAGCGGGAAGGATGGCACGATCCGCCACGTCTTCGATGGGGTCAACCCTCAGGGCGTTCGGGTCGCCTCCTTTCGGGTGCCCACCCCCCTCGAGTCGAGACACGACTTCCTCTGGCGCGTCCACCAGCAGACCCCGGCGAAGGGGGAGATCGTCATCTTCAACCGCAGCCACTACGAGGACGTCCTCGTCGCACGGGTCCATCGCCTCGTGCCGACGAAAGTGTGGGAGGCGCGCTACGGGGAGATCAACGCCTTCGAGCACGAGCTCTCCGACGAGGGCGTCACGATCCTCAAGTTCTTCCTCCACATCAGCCCGGAAGAACAGGCGCAGCGCCTGCGGGAACGCCGGGACGACCGCACCAAGCGATGGAAGCTCTCCGAGTTCGACGTGAAAGAGCGCCAGTACCTGGTCGAAGTACATGCTCGCGTACCGGGAGGCCCTCGAGAAGACCAGCACCCCCTGGGCTCCTTGGATGGTCGTTCCCTCCAACCGCCGGTGGTACCGCAACGCGGTCGTCTCGGCCACGCTGGTCGACGCACTCCAGCACCTCAGGCTTCGCTATCCTGACCCCTCGATCGACCTCGGACGACTCAGGCTCGGTTGAGTCGGGCATGGCGCCCTCCTCCGTGTGGCACAGGCAGATTTAACCCCAGGGCGAAGATCCAGCGGGCATGCGACTTTCCCCGTCGCTCTCCCGATGGCTCCTGGGACCCACCTCGGACCCCAGTGTTCGGTGGCGGACCTTCGTGGAGGTCCTAGTGCCGCTTCCAGATAGGTCGTCGGTGGATTGCCCACTTCCGTGCTAACGCTCGAGTTCTGCGTTCAAGCCTCTCCCGATTCCGATAGGTGATAGCTCGAGCGAACCCTCGTCGAACCTCCGTCCACGAGTGGAAGTCACTCCCGTCCAGCACGAGCTTCTGGATGTCCCCGGCGTTGCTCTCCACCGGGTTCATCCAACTCGCTTGCGTGGCCGAGGCGACCAGGGTCACTCGGTTCGCTCGCGCCCACTGACGGATCTCGGGCGTCCAGTGGGCGCTCAGGTTGTCCTGGATGAGATACACCCGCTGGTCGAGCGGATACTTCGAGCACTCCCGTTTCAGGTAGTCCAGCCAAGGTACCCCGCCCTTGTGACGGTAGAATCGCCCACTCAATCGCTTGTGATAGACGTTCAGGGTGAGGTAGAGGTAGCGCGTGCCCTTCCACTTCGTGTAGGTGGAGGGGGTTCGCGCGGGATGGCCCGCGTGGAACCACCCCTGACCTCCATGGGGTCGAAGGGAGATCGGCCCGATCTCGTCCATGCTGAGTACCCACCGGAGGGTTGTGCTTCTTGTGAGTGAGTCGGTCAATCCGCCGTCGCTTCTGTTCGAACTGAGGGTCCTTGGACTCCTTCCAGGTCTTCACCGACTGGTGGCTCATGTCGGCCTCGTCCAGCACGATTCGTAGCCACTCCAACGAGATCGAGTCGATGATCCGCTGACGACGAGCCTCGTCCCTGAGTCGGGCGAGGGACCACTGGGAGAAAGGGAGGCCGAGGTCCCTCGGCCGACTGGTGGCGATGGTCCGTACCCCTGTAGAATCGGTACACTCATCCTGGTCGGGGTTGAGGGGGGTTCGGGGGGAGCCGGAACCGACAAACGCCGACCCTGCCTGGCTATCGGTGAGGGTCCCAGCATGACCACCCGAAAGAACTGGTCCGGGGAGGAGAAGCTTCGGGTCGTCCTCGAGGGATTGCAGCCGAATGCCAACGTCGAGGCGATCTGTCGGGCTCACGGCCTCTACTCCGCGACGTTCTACAAGTGGAAGCAGCAGGCGCTCGACGGGATGAAGGCCAATCTCGCCAGTCAGCAAGGCTCCGTTACGCAGCATCAGCGTCAGGAGATCGCTCGGCTGAAGAGACTCATCGCCGACCAGGCGGTGGCGCTCCAGGTGTTCAAGGAGGAGCTCATGGGCAGCTCGGAGGGAAAAAACGACGGAGGCAGCTCGCCATGACGCTCCGCGCTCACCAGATCCCGACGGCTCGAGCCGCTCGATGGGTGGGCTACCACCGACCGAGCCTCTACTACGAGCTCCGCACATCGACCGGTCGTCGACCTCGACTCGACGAGGATCGTGTGCGCTCGGCCATCCGACGTGTCGCTCTCCGTCACGTGACCTACGGCCATCGACGAGTCTGGGCGATGCTCCGCCGCGAGGGGTTCTCCGTCAACCGCAAGCGGGTGCATCGGCTCATGCGAGTCGAGGGACTCCTACGTCCGGCCCACTTCCCTCGGCCCCGGCTTCCGGTGACGGGCCGACTGATCGCCGATCATCCCAACGAGCGCTGGTACACGGATCTCACGGATGTCGACACGACCGACCATGGGATCTGCCCGCTGATGGCGATCCTCGATGCGTGCACGCGCGAGGCGATCCATTGGGACTTCTTCCCGACCTGCGGGGCCGCAGAGGCGCTGACCGTGGTGGAGGGCGCGATCGCTCGTCGATTCCCTCGGTCCTTGCAAGCACCGGGCACGGTGCTCGTGACCGATCAGGGAAGCCAGTTCATCGCGAAGCGATTCCGCGAGGGGACGAAGCTCTTGGGTCTGGATCTTCGATGGACGCGCAAGCGACGGCCGGAGGACAACGGGCTCCAAGAGTCGTTCCACGGGCACCTGAAGCAGGACTACCTCTGGACTCGGGAGCCGGAGAGCTTCCTGGCGACCCGGAGGCACTTGGCCGACTCGATCCGTCATTACAATGAGGAACGACCACACTCGTCCCTCGGGTATCTCACGCCGCGAGAGTTCGCACAACGAAACTGGGAGGAACAAGAAGCATGAACGACCAGCAGCGAAACCCTCCCCACACCCTACCCTTAGGTGTACGAAAGTACGGGGTACACGTCAGCGAGCGCCACCAGTTGGTCCTTCTGTTCCTGGGTGAACTTCCAGTTCCCCCCCGCCTTCCAGTTCGGTTTGAGCATCTTGAACCCGTGGAGGTTGAACTCTCGGATTAGGGTCCGAACCCAGTCGGGGGAGTACCCCACCATCACGGCGATGTAGGGCGGTGTGAACCCCTGGGCACTCTGGAGAATGACCATCGCCCGATGGAGTTCAATCGGGTCGGTGGGATGGCGACAGATCCGCTGAAGGCGCTGGCCCTCGTCGTTAGTGATGGTCCGAACTCGGCGCACCATGCCGGAGGGGTATACACTCCTCCGGCCTAGTTCTTTCGGTCCGAAGGTCGAACTACCTGGCTAGAAGCGGCACTAGGTCGTCCGCCAAGCGACCCGCGCGTCCAGCGGGCACGCCGCGAGATCGGCCGTGTGGGTTGGGCGGCCCTCCTCCTGGACGAGCAACTGAGGGATGGCCAGTGGGCCACGCCGGGGACAACGTCTCGGGAGCTGTATCGCCCAAAGTATGTGGCGACCAACTGGCGAATGATCGTTCTCGGCGACCTAGGACTCACCCGCGCCGACCCTAGGGTCCGGCGGATGATCGAGCTCGTCGTGCGCCGCTGGGGCGGTCCCCGGGGACCTCTCGGGGGGAGTGAGAGCGAGATCTGCCAGACGGGCAACGCCCTACGGGCGTTCCTGAGGCTCGATTACACGGACGACCCGATCGTCGACCGAATGGTCCGCTGGATCGTCGATGCGCAGAAGGCCGATGGAGGCTGGAACTGCCTTCCCTCTCGCAGCGGAACCTTGGACGGGTGGGAGGGGCTGGCCGCCCTCGCCTACCTACCCGAAGCGAAGCGCGGGGCTCGTGTCGGGCGCGCGATCGAACGCGGGGCTGAGTTCTACCTTGACCGGCGGCTCAGCCGAGAGGGACGGGGTCGCTACGCTCCGTGGTTCCGGATCCACTACCCGACGCACTACTACTACGACCTGCTGGTCGGTCTCGACATGATCACGCGGCTCGGATATGCCCGAGACCCCCGGCTCGCCGTGGCGCTGCGTTGGCTCACGGGACGGCGCGACCGTCAAGGACGCTGGGCCATCGACGCGATCCACCCTGACCTTCCACGGGAGGACCGCTACTCGATCCGGCCTCCGTACTATCCGTTCGTGCTCGACCGGCCGGGCCTGCCGAGCCGCTGGGCAACCGTGACCGCGCTGGCCGTTCTCGCTCGGGTCGAGACCGAGAAGGGGGCCGGTCCGGCCACGGGTCCCGCGCGTGTCCACCCCGTTGGGAGCTAAGTTAATCGCCTCCCGGGGCCTAGTGAGGGTGTGACCCCTCCCACCCCAGCGAAGACCTTCGTCATTTTCGCGCAGAGCCAGCGGGTGATCGACCAGGTCTACCACGGGCTAGACCCGCGGCTCGTCCCGGACCAGGAACGCGCAGGATACCTGCCTGCGTTTGCCCTGAGCCCCGTCGCGTCGTCGCTGATGGACAACGATAGCGAGGACTACACGGAGCACAAGGAGATGCCCGAGGCGGAGTACGACTGCATCATGCGGGCCTGGCGCATCGGGGAGGAGCACGGCTACCGTATCCGCCTCGTCGACGTGACGAAGGAGTCGGAGTTCCGCTCCTGGATCCAACGCCATCTGCACGACCTGAAAGAGTTCCCCGTCCTTTTGCTTCAGGATGGACGCCGGCTCACCGGGCCGGACGAGTTCACCGACCAGCGTCTACGCGCTACCCTCGTCCCGTAAGCATCGAGCCGGCCCGACTCCCCGGGTCCGGGGTCGTCCGTTCAACCGTAGACGAGCGGACACGCGTTCCCTCGCGGTGGGCCAAGCTGGGCTCCCATCCATCCCGGCATCGGAAGGTCGATCGCCCGAACCGGCCGATCCGGGTTCTGGCGTCGCACCTCCTCGTGAAATCGGTCGAGCTCTTCTACGACACGAAAGTACGCCCGTTCTCGCTCGGAGGGGGAGGGGTCACACGTCGAGCTTTGCATGGAGTAGAAAAGGCACAGGTAGACCGGAGTCCTCCGCGTTGCGCCGAGGTCATCGTTCGTCAAGTCGAAGATCAGCGCGGGATAGAGTGCGACCTCGCACGGCCGCGAGGCTTCGGTCGTAGGAGGGAGAGTGAGACGGTGGGACCTCTGAGGGTCGAACGGGACGGTCCCGGGACCGAGTTTCCTCGCGAGGAGCTCTCGAACCTCATTCCGTTGGTCGGTCGCCCCACGCCAGCGCCAACGGCCCTGGACGAGGGCGACCGGCGCGGGTTCACGGTTCCAAATCGCCTCGAGCAGCTGCTGAAGGGGTCCGTCGGGGACGGTCGGGGCCAGAGCCCCGACGGCGCACGACGAGGCGATCAGGGTTCCCGCCATCCGTGGTCTCGCCGTCCTCGCGGTCCTTAAACGCTCGGTTCGAGTGGACCTTGGGAATCTGTTCCAGCGTCGCCGTTCTCTGGCCCTCCTCAGCGTTCATCTCGCCTCCGCGGCCTCCGCGCGCGAGATCCAGCCCCTCTGACCGCCCAGGGGCGCGTCCTCGTCAGGGGCGAGGGTGCGGGGCGCGCGCGGGCGATGAGGAGGCCACGCCCCGTGAACCCCTTGGGCAGCGTGCGGACGGAGAGACCTTCGCTGCGGAGCCACGAGCGAAGGCGGGCGAGGGGGATGAGCGCCATATCATGCCGTTCGCGGATGTAGCGCACGGAGTCCGGAGTTCCCACGAGGTAGTGCATCTCCAGGATCGACCGGCCGCGGAGCCGCCGGCCGACCGTGATGCGCGCGATCTTCAGCTCGGGTCGTTCGGCGGTGAATAGGTGGACGCGACGCGGAATGAACCGTCTCGGCTCGAGCCACGGTTCGATGACCAACACTCCGCCCGCAGCTAGGTGACGAGCCAGGTTCTGCAGCGTGGCCCGCATCTCCGCCGGGGAACGCACGTAGCCAATCGCGGAGAAGAGGCAGAGCACCGCATCGAACCGTTCCCGTAGGCGGAAGCTCTGCATCCGACCGAGCATCAGGCGGGCGTGGGGAAGCTTGCGGCGAGCCTGCGCGAGCATCGGCGAACTGGCGTCGACGCCGGTAACACGGAACCAGCGCGCGAGGTACGCGAGATGGGCACCCGTACCGCATGCAACGTCCAGTACCCGCGCGCCCGGCCCGACCCCTTCGCGTCGTAGAAGCGCCTTGAGGCGGCGCGATTCCCCCTCGTAATCCTTCCAGGAGTAGATCGCGTCGTAGATGGTGGCGATCTCCTCGTACGGTGGCATTCGGTTCCCCTCCGCGCGCGGTCGCCGCTGGCGGGAATGCAATGTGCTATCGTCTCCTACATAACCGCTCTCTCGTTCCCTCGTTCCACCTGGGTCGGCCCCGGGCCATCGGAGTACCATGCCATCCATCCGCAAGGTCCCGTCCGAAGGTCTGGCACGCCGAGCGCTCTGGGTGCTCCGTCTCTCGGTCATCGAGGTCGGAGTGACGATCGCGACCGCGGTGCTGGTCACGATCGGTGGCCCGTCGGATGCGGTGAGCTGTTCGTCGTTTCCTGCGTGCCTGACCGACCAGGCCACCCTCCTCGCAGCGGTGCACCAGGTGGCTGCGGGGGCCTTATTGCTTCTTGCGCTCGCAATCGCTGTGCTCGCGATCCCCCTACGCCACTATCGGCCCCCCGTGTTCCTGCCCGCGCTCCTGGGCCTCCTCGCGCTCGGCGTCACAGCGACCTTCGGCATGCTCTTCGCCTCGGGGGTGCTCCCCCTAGCGGACGCTCCGATACAGTTCCTCTTCCTAGCGATCGTCGTCCTCCTCTTCGCGTGGACGGCCAAGAACGCCTCGCGGCCCAGCTGTTTCCCCGGGGACGCCCAAGGCCAATCGGTGACGGCTTCTCCGCCCCCCGGCGTGTAAGGACCGGTTCATCTTCCTCCTCCCGTATTTATGCTCCCTCACCTTGGGACCATCGTGCTGAGCGACGCCTACGGACGCAACGTCACCGACGTTCGGATCAGCCTCACCAAGCGCTGTAACTTCGGCTGCGTCTATTGCCACGACGAGGGGCTAGGCCCGGTCCACCGCCCGCGAGCAACCCACGAGGAGGAGATGACTCCCCAAGAGGTCGACCGCCTCGTCCGCACGGCTCGCGAGTTCGGAATTCGCTCGGTCAAGTTCACGGGAGGGGAGCCGCTGGTCCGCCCCGATCTCGAGGAGATCGTGACGCGGACAGTACGCGAGATTCCCGACGTGTCCTTGACCACGAATGGTTCGATGCTCGCCGACCGTGCTGAAGGTCTACGCGAGGCCGGGCTCAAGCGCGTTAACGTGTCGGTCGACACGATCCGTCCCGACGAGTTTCGGACGATCCGTGGCGGGGCGCTCGGGCCCGTTCTGCGTGGGGTCAACGAGGCACTTCGGGTCGGGCTCAAGCCGGTCAAGCTCAACATGGTCGTCTTCCGGGCGACGGTAGAACGCGTGCCGGAGATGATCGACTTCGTCGGTTCCGCGGAAGGGCTACGCCTTCAGCTCATCGAGTTCATGCCCGAGCTGGTCCACCATCGGGAGTGGAGGGCTGACATCGCGACCCTACGACGATGGCTCGAAGAGCACGCCGAGCGCGTCATCATCCGGGAGATGCACCACCGGCGCATCTACCTCTTCCGAGGGGCCGAGGTCGAGCTGGTCGACCCCGTGGGAAATCGAGAGTTCTGTGCGAACTGCCACCGAATTCGCGTCACCCATCGCGGTGAGCTCAAAGGCTGTCTCAACCGCGACGACGACCTCATCCCTACCCGGGGCCTGAGCGATGCGGAACTGCGCGACGCGTTCCGCACTGTCGTCGCCCGACGCATCCCCTATTACGGCGGATACGTGCGGGACGCCCCCCTTGAGGGGAATGCCGCGAGCGTTCCTCCCAATTCGGCGGTTCCTACGACCGAGCGCGGGGCCTAGCGGCGGCGTCGGCGTATCTTCCGTACACGCTCGACCCAGGCCGCAAGGCGCGGGTAGGCCCGGGGGATCGGGTGGCCTACCAAGAGCCAGGGCCAGAGCCCCCCGTACAGGCCGAAATCAGCGATGCTCGGCACGCCGAGTACCCACTCGCGGTCGACCAACGTGCCTTCGAGGAGTGCGAAGTAAGGCTGGAGCTCTCGCCGGAACTCGGCGCGACGAGCCTTGAGGATGTGCCAGGGCCCGCGGGCCCGCGTCTGCATCTCCTCGAACGTCCATCGCTCGAAGTCGTCCCCCAGGAAGGGCGGGATCTCGGTGACCACGGTCCGCCAGACCCGCTCTTCGAGCACGTCGTGACCCCAGCTCTCGATGAGGGCGGCGAGACCCTCATTGCCCGGCGGGAAGAGAGGGGGCGAAGGGCGCTGGCGCTCGAGGAACCGGGGAATCTCCTGCCATGCTACGGTCCGGCCGTTCCATCGCAGAGCAGGAGCGTAATCCTGCCCGGTCTCTCGGAGAAGCTGGCGTTTGTCGTGGTAGGGTGACGTTCACGCGCTCGACCGCGATCCCCTTGTAGGCCAGGGCCCGGTCGATGCAGACGCAGTAGTGGCTCGGGGTCAGTGTGTAGAAGCGAGGTCGTGGGGGCATGGCCTACCACCCGACCGCCTGGCCGCGGTTCTGCTCTTCCAGCCAGTGCTCGAGGGGGCGGAAGTACTCCCGCAGCCCGTCCGAGCTCATCCGTCGTTCCCCCGTGATCGCTTCGAGGGCGTCCGGCCATTCGTGGGAGGCCCCCATGCGGAGCATCGCCTCCAGCCGTTCGCCCGCCTCGCGTCGACCGTAGATCGAGCAGCGATGGAGGGGTCCCTTGAACCCCACCGAGCGCGCAAGCGCAAGGTGGAATTGGAACTGCAGGATGTGGGCGAGGAAGTAGCGCATGTAGGGGACGCTCGCGGGCACGTGGAACTTCGCGCCCGGATCGAAGTCCTCCTCGGTCCGTGGGGAGGGAGGGCGGACCCCTTGGTACTCCTCCCGTAGCGCCCACCAGCTCCGGGTGTATTCGGAGGGCGCGACCTCCCCGGAGAAGACCTTCCAGCGCCAGCGGTCGACCGCGAGAGCGAACGGGAGGAAGGCGACCTTCTCGAGAGCAGTCCTGAGGAGAAGGCCGATGTCTCGGTCCGCCCCGGGAACGTTGGTCAAGAGAGCGATCTCGCTAAGGTACTCGGGAGTGACCGAGAGAGCGATCGTATCGCCGACCGCCTCGTGGAACCCGTCGTGAGCGCTGTCGCGGAAGAGAAACGGCTCCTTCGCGTAGGCCCGTTGGTAGTAGTTGTGGCCGAGCTCGTGGTGGATCGTGTGGAAATCCTCACCCGTGATCTCGATGCACATCTTGATCCGTAGGTCATCGATGAAGTCGATGTCCCAGGCGCTCGCGTGGCAGACCACCTCGCGGTCGGCGGGTCGTACGAACATCGAGCGCTGCCAGAACGTCTCGGGAAGGGGCGCGAGCCCGAGGGAGACGAAGAACCGCTCGGCGTAGCGGACCATGTCGATCGGCGTGGTGGCCCGCTCGGCGAGGATCTTCGTGAGGTCGTAACCGGGGTCCGACCCGGCCGGGCCGATGCGCGCAGAGAGGTTCTCCCAGGACTGTCCCCACATGTTCCCGAGGAGGTGGATCGGGATCGGTCCGCGGGCCGGGACCTGGGCGTCGCCGTAGACCTCACCGAGGCGTCGGCGCACGTACGTGTGCAGGGCCTGGTAGAGGGGCCGCACCTCGACCCAGAGGCGCTCGACCTCCCGGGCGAATGCGTCCGGCGGCATGTCATAGCGGGAGCGCCACATCGCGCCCGTGTCCTCGAACCCCAGCTCGCGGCTGCCCTGGTTGGCGAGCTCGACATATCGCATGAAGTCCGAACGCATCGTCCGTCCCACGCGGTGCCAGCCACTCCAGGCATCCTCGAGCAGTGCCGGGTCAGTCTTCGCGGCGAGGATCCGGGAAAGACCCTGGAGGTCGAGCGGCTCATGGCCACCGACCGGCGTGTACCGGCCCTTCGCGTACGTTCCCTGCATTCTCGCCACGATCCGGGTGAGCTCTTCTGCGGCGTTCGGGGTGGAAGGGGCGACCAACGGAAGAGCGACACGCAGGAGCTTCACCTTCCGAGCCGCAACGTCGGAGATCTGGAACGAGGGCAGTCGGGTGAGCTGTTTCGCGAGTTCCACCGTTCGGGAGATGAGTCGTGCGTTCGCCAAAGAGGAGAGGGCTTCTGAGTCGGGATTCACGTAGGTGTTGTAGACCCAATCCGCGCGCTGTGCTTCGACGGAAAGGGCGTAGAGCTCCCGCTCCGCGTCGTCGATCTGCGAAACAGCACCCTCTTTCGAGAGCAAAGGGCTCCTCCGTTGTGGGGAATGACCGTGTCCATATCAAGGCGTGGACGCGAAGCGTATCGTACGTGCGATTGGAGTGGGAGGTTTATCTACCTCGCCGACCACGCCCACGCCGGTGACGATCGGAGCCTCCCTCTTCCGAAGCCTCACGACATCTCCCCCATGAGGAACGACGTCCGGAGCCGGGAACCCTCCGACCGAGCTCCTCCCGAACCGGTCCGAACCCTCCCTCTTTTCGGCCCCGGCTCCGCCGGGGGTCCGTCCGCACCCCCGCCTCACGCTGGAAGCGGCCGCGGCCTACGCCACGCACGTCGACGCCGCCCGCGTTCGCGCAGCCACCGAGGGCCGGACACTGATCTACACGATCAAGTGGGTCTAAGGCTCACGGCGGAGTCCGCCGTGGTTCTTTCCTCGGGCCGTTGAACGCGTTTGCCGGTGTTGCTCGAGCTCCAGCGCCACCTTGCTGAGCGCGTCCGCCCGTTCGTTCTGCTCCCTCGGAACCCATTCGAAACGGACCAGGGCAAACTCCCGGACGAGCTGTCCGAGCCGATCGTGGTAGGCGTGGAGATGTTCCGACTCGACCCGGTACTCTCCGGTCATCTGGCGGATGACGAGCTGGCTGTCCCCCCGAAGGATGACGTGCCCACGGAACCCCTCGCTGCGCAGGCGTTCGAGCGCACAGATCGCGCCCACATACTCCGCTACGTTGTTCGTCGGATGGGGCGCCCCGGGCGGAACCGCGAGTCCGCAGCCTTCGATCGGTTCGCCGATTCCCTCAATGGTGAAGCCGTAGGTGGCGAGGGCCTGTGCGTTCGCACGCTGGCACGCGCCGTCAAAGTGGACCACCACCGTGGCATCGCCGCCGATGGTGGCCACCCCACGCGGGATAACCGCGTCGTCCATCAAATGGGGAGAAACGTCCGCGTCCTTTAGCTCGCGCCGGGCCCGACGGCGGCGCCACCGAGTGGGCCCCACGAAGGCCCGGGCAACGGCCTCAAGTACTGAGGGCGGCTCATCGGACCGTGTCGATGCCAGAAGAGCGGGCGTTCGGCGCGGCGATCATCGCGGTCATCATCGGCATCGTCGGCTTCTTCACCTTGCTGAGCGGGATTCTCGAGCTCTTTGCGATCGTCTTCAGCCAGAACTGGGGCTCGTTCAACGAGACGTACTTCATCTCCTGGCTCTCCGGCCTGTCCAACACATCCGCCGCACTGGTTGTGATCGTCCTGGGCCTTATCTTCCTGGCCGTCGCGACCGGGCTCTTTCGCCAGCACTTCTGGGCGCTGGTCGTCATGTTCATCGTCGGCCTCGTCTATCTGGCCGGGGAGGCGAGCGGGGTCGTCTACAGCGTCTTCTATGCGAAGCCCACGGTACCGGTCACGAACTCGAGCGTCCTTGGGTCCATCATCGCTATCATCGTGGTGGTCATCGTTCTGGCCTACCTCGCAGCCGTCCGCGATGACTTTATCTAGTGGGTCGGGGCCGGACCTCCTTCGGTGATCCATGACGAATCCCACCGTCCTTCTGCGAACCACCCAAGGCGACATTCGAGCGGAGATCTTCCTCGACCGCGCCCCGAAGACAGCGGAGAACTTCGTTAAGCTCGTGCGTCAGGGCTTCTACGATGGCCTCACCTTCCACCGCGTGATCCCGGGGTTCATGATTCAAGGCGGCTGCCCCAAGGGGGACGGTACCGGCGGGCCCGGCTACACGATCCCGGATGAGTTCCGTCCGGAGCTACGGCACGAGGGCCCCGGGGTCCTCTCGATGGCCAACGCCGGCCCGAACACGGGGGGAAGCCAGTTCTTCATCACGCTCGCCCCGACCCCATGGCTCGATAACCGCCACGCCGTCTTCGGCCGGGTCCGCTCGGGCCAGGCCGTGGTGGACAAGATCGCCGCGGTCCCTCGGGGTGCGAACGACCGCCCTCGGGCGCCGGTGCGCATCGTTCAGGCGACCGTGCTCGGCTGAGCAGCCGCTGATGGATTAGCGGGCCGGGTAGGTCCAATAGAGCCGTTCCGCAGGCTTGCGGAAGTCCTCGACGGTGGTCACCGCGTCCCCGGCGAGGGAGATCACGACCACGAGCATCAGGAGGAGAACCACCGAAGTGAACCCGATCGCCACCGTGGTGGTGTTGCCGCCGCTCCCAAAGTTCAGGCTGAGCGGCGAGGATAGGTAGAGGAGCCACAGGTAGAGGAGCTCCGCGACGTTGGTTGCCATCGAAACCGGTCCGTACGAGCGGTACGGCTTGGCGGCGTACTGGGCCGCGGCCAGTACCGCCACGGCTCCCCCGAAGAGCAAGAGGTTCGTCTGAGAGATGTTGATCGGGATGTTCCGGCCTTGAAGGACCTGGATCGCGTAGAGTGGGATCCCCACCACCCCGATATAGAGGCCGAGGAAGACGAGCACGCCGAGCGCGACGCGCTGGGCGACCGGCGGGATCCTCAGTCGCTGGAACGCGTCATCGAGCAAGGAGCCGGCGGTGCGCCTCGGCGAGGAAACCGGGGTTTCGTCGTTCATGGGATGGCCACCGTAGGCAGGGTGAACGAGTAGCTCGGTTGGGAGCCGGTGATCGTCGCAGAGGCAAACGCGGGTACGCACCCGGCGATGAGCGTGGCGGTGCCAGTGGCCGAGTACGGGGTGGTGCCTTGAGCCGGCGCATTCACGGCGATGTCAGCGCTCCCGCAGGTCGTCCCGACCGTGTTCGATAGGACCACAACCATCGAGCCGACCACGTCGATCGAGGCTTCGTCGGTAAAGGAAATGGTCACGGTCGCCCGCGTGCCCGATTCTGTGACTGTGCCGTGGAACCCTTCGAACGGCGCGTTCCAACTTTGCTGGTTCGACGGGCTGACCCCAACCGAGAGGACGAACAGATAGCCGAACGTCGCGTTCAGCCACGCGAATACCTGTACGTTCGCGTTAGAAACGAGGAGCTGTTGGCCTGGCGCCCCGGGCACGACGCTCACCTCCTCAACGATCGGGAGCGAGACGGGCGCCCCGACCGCGAGCGTGATGCCCGGGACCGAACTTCCCCCGACGACGGCTCCGCCGGCAATGTACGAGATGGTCGTGAGGGTGAGGCCGGTGACAGGGTAGATCCCGCGATTCGTGAGATTGAGGGACGTCGTGAACGTGATCTCGTTCACACCGAAGCTCTCGTGCGGCTTTCCGCTGCTCCCTCCGTTCGCACCGAGGCTGGCCGCCGAATACACGATTGTGACCAGGAAGATGATCAGCAGGATGAAGGCGACCGAGGAGGCCCGGTGCAGTCCGCGGGAAATTCGAAAGAGCGAAGGAGGTTTCGTCCTGGGAGCGGGAACGACGTACGGGACAGCACCGGGAGGGGTCGTCACGGTGAGACGACTGAGCCAGCGACTTGTAAACCCATCGATGCGCCCGTGCGGGGCGTCCTCATAGGGAACGACTTAGGCGGTCGGTCTCTCCGCCTGGGCAACGCCTTTGGCGCCGTCGACGTTCGAATGGTGCACCCACTGGAGGGCTTGAGACAAGAGGTTCAAGTCCCCCTCGACCCCGTTCGACAGTTTCCCGCGGGTGGGGTCGCGGGTTTCCTCAGACGAACCGGACGCCGGGGAGATGCCTCAGGGCAGCATCGCTTGTGTAAAGGTCCGCATGGTACCGCCGGGCGGTCGCATAGATTAGCGCGTCCGAGAAATGCAACCCGTGTTCCAGGCTGTAATCGGCGGCGGCCAAGGCAATCTCTTGGTCCACCGGGATCAAGAATGTGTGACCCAGCGCGGCAACGTCCTCTAAGGCAGCGTGTTCGCCTCGCATGGCTTTCGCCTTCTTGTAGACTTCATAGACGGTGACGGCCGACGTTAGGATTTGAGCCGGAGCGACATCATCGATCACGCGGTTGTACTGGACCTGCTTCGGCCCACCGCCGAACCTTTCAATCCACCCGTAACTGTCGATAGAGATCACGGCCCCTCCCGGCTCCTAGAAGCGGTCGTGCTTGTCACGAAGATTCTTTGTATCCAGTCCGGGGGTCATTCCCTTGGTCTCGTCGAAGGGGCGAACCGGGACGTAGTGAAGGATTCCGTGCTTGACGATCACGGCCATCTTGTCCCCTGCCCGGATGTGGAACTCTTCCCGAACCCGTTCAGGGATCACCACTTGGTACTTCGGGGAAACGGTCACTGTATCCATCGATAGTGCCCTTAGGAAACGATACGAGTATCGATATATCAGCCTTACTACGTATCGCGTATCGTGTAGAGATGTGGAGTCAGGGAAACCGCCCCAGGGAACTGGGCGGCCTGCCGAACCGTAGACCGCTCCCGCCGGGAGCGGGAGGATTATGAGCCACGGGAGGAACCCGAACCAGGGATTCACGTCCATTCGGCGGCCCGAAGGAGACCGGGTCGAATCCCTTCCTATCGATTCGCGCGAGGGGTGCTTCAGGCGACGGTCATATCGCCGAGCGTGACTCACCGACACGGGGACGGACGCTTGTCTGCACTCACTCGGTTACGACAGGTGATCGCTGGCGTACCGCGGGGAAAGGTAATCACCTACGGCCAGGTCGCAGCCGCCGGCGGATTCCCGGGGGCTGCACGCCTAACGGTGTGGGCGCTGTACCAGGGGAAGGGACTGCCGTGGCATCGCGTAGTGGGCGCCGGCGGCCGGATCGCCTTGCCCGGTGAGCGAGGCCAGGAACAGCGCCTACGACTCGAGATAGAAGGCGTGACCTTCCGGGGAGGTCGAGTGCGCATGGACCTTCACAACTGGACCCCGAGGGCGCGCACCAGGCTTCGAGACCGCCGCGCAGGTGCAAAGTCCCACCGACCACCGAACAACGTCGGTAACGGGCCGTCTGGTCTCCATCGGCCAACATAAACGGACCGACGGCTGGACCTCCCTGAGAACCAGCCACTGGAGGAACCTGAGCCGAGGGTGCGGGTCCACCGCACCCGCTCGTGGATTGGTCGGCGCAGCTTACCCATGGCATCCCTGGGAAGGCCTTCGGTCCGAGTCGCCTGCCACGGGCTAGGTCATTCGGGGGATTGGTCGCTGAACCACCGGCTTAAGGAAAGACCATATACATTAACAATTCATTAAGCGTCGAGCCATGCCGACCAAGAAGACTGACACGAGCCGGGCGTTCACTCCACGGATTCCCACCGGCCCCGAAACCACTCACCCTTCGATTGCAGCGATCCGACTCGACGGGAGACTCGACCGATCGGTACTCTCGCCCCAGCTACACCAGGTCCTACTGGGTGTGGCCCGAGTACGCAACGCCGTCAGTAGCTTCCGGTTGGAAGGAGAGCGAGTGGAGCTCGATCGCGCTCGGGATGTTCTCGAAACCGGTCGGCCGGAAACGTCGGCTGAACGAGGGGTCCTCCAACTCTCCAAGGCGTACCAGGACGTTGCGGGGGACCACCTCCCTGAGTTCAGTATCGAGGGCGTCGAACGGGCCCACCGCCGCCTCTTTGACGGGGTCCTTGATCGTGGGCTGGTCGGGAGGATAAAGACTACACCGAACGTGATCACCGATGTCTCGGGCACCGTCATTCGGTTCGAACCCACGCCTCCCGCTCGAGTCCGAGCAGAGTTGCAGTCGCTCTTCCGCTGGCTCGAGGGTGCCGCCGCGGCCTGTCTCCCGCCGGTGAGCGCGGCCATCTTCTTCGCTGAGTTCGAGGCCATCCATCCTTTCTCTGATGGCAATGGCCGGCTCGGGCGGTACCTGAACATTGCGCTTCTGCGGAAGCTTGGCCTTCGGAATTCCGGGCTCATACCACTGGACACGCGATTCTTTCGAACCAGCGACCAGTACTACGAATCGCTCGCCACCACGAACAGCGGCCGCGACTACTTCCTTTGGACGCGCTACTATGCTCGTGAGCTCCAAAGAGCGTACACGTTAGCAGCCAGCCGGGGAGATCTCCGGACGACGTTGGCCCGGTTTTCGAAGCCCAGTACGCGGGCGGTCCTTCACTGGGTCCTATCGGGCAGTGGGGATTGGTTTCAACGGGGTGACTATCCAAACCGGCGCGGTTACAGTGGCCCGGCTCTGTGGGGAGCACTGCGGGAGTTGGTTACCGGCGGAGTCTTGGAGGCTCGAGGGGAGGCCAAAGGCCGCCAGTACCGGATAGAGTCTGACTTCCTGGCCGAAGTCTATGGTCGGCTCGCGTGATGGTGGGAATCATTAGAGGTACCTCTGGGTGGAGGCGATTGTCAGCCACTGGAGGGACTTGAACCCCCGACCTGCTGATTACGAATCAGCCGCTCTGCCGACTGAGCTACAGTGGCACGCCGGTCGGAGCGAAAGGTCTTGGACTATAATGGTGGCGGAGTCATCGGCGCCTCGGTCAGCCGACGGCATCCAGCGCCTGCGTCAGGTCACGGATCAGGTCGGGCGCGTCCTCGATCCCCACGCTCAAGCGGGCGAGGCCGGGGGCGATACCGCGGGCCGCGAGCTCGGCCGCGTTCAGGTGCCGATGGGACGTTTCGAAGGGAAGGCAGACCAGGCTCTCTACGCCGCCCAGGCTGCCGGCGACCTCGAAGAGGGTAAGCCGGCGCAGGAACGCCTGCGCGGCAGGAAGCCCGCCGCGGATCGCGATGGAGACCATGCCACCGCGACCGGCCATCTGGCGCTGGGCGACCGCTTCTTCCGCCGCGCTCGACCAGCCCGGGTAGAAGACCCGTTCGACGCGCGGGTGCGTTCGGAGGGCCAGGGCGATCGCCTCCGCATTGCGGTTATGCCGCTCCATGCGCAGCGCGAGCGTCCGGACGCTACGGCCCAGCAGGAAGGCGGTGAACGGCTCCAAGTGGGCGCCGAACTCCGAGTGGACGTCGATCGCGTCGAGGATCGCGGATGAGCCTACGAGCGCCCCCGCGATAAGGTCGGAGTGCCCGCCGAAGTACTTGGTCGCGCTATGCATCACGAGGTCGGCCCCGAGCGCGAGGGGGCGTTGGTTGATCGGGGTCGCGAACGTGTTGTCGACCGCGAGGAGGGCACCGGCGCGGTGGGCCGCCTCCGCCCATCGCCGGATGTCGAAGACGCGCAGCACGGGGTTGGTCGGCGTCTCGAGCCAGAGGAGGCGAGTCCCATCGGGGACGTAGCGCTCGGGTTCGAAGCTCTCGGCGTCGGTCAGGAGCTGGACGCGGATCCCGAGGCGAGGAACGGTGGTCGTCAAGAGGTCGAGCGTCCCACCGTAGAGGTTCTGCGGCGCGATGATCGACTCCCCGCTCTTCACGAGCGAGAGGACCGCGGACGTGGTCGCCCCCATCCCCGAAGAGAAGAGGCGGACGGCCTCGCCTCCTTCGAGATCGCGGATCGGTTCCGCCGCTACCTCCACCGTCGGGTTGGCGACGCGCGTGTAGAGGTAGGCGTGCCCGCGTTCCCGGGTCTCGGAGTAGGGAGCTGGGAAGCGGAAGCTACTGGTCGCGTAGATCGGGTAGGCGACCGCGCCCGCGTTATAGTCGGGGCGACGGCCGGCGTGAACGAGCCGCGTGGTGGGTCCCGCGTCCGGCGGTAAGGGTCGGAAGGGGTATTCACGCCGCGAGCGATCGCGGTCGGTGCTCATCCGTCCGGCCTCCGGGACGTCTCCGAGGTCCGGGAGAGGAGCCGCATCCGCGCTTCGCCTCCGATCTCGGTCAGGAAGTGGGCGACCGCCGGCGGCAAGAGGGTGTCCACCGGCTCTCCGTGGGCCAGGGCCGCCCGCACTCCGACCCCGACCCAGCGCTCCCGTTCGAAGATCGGGGTTCCCTCGACCTCGTAGCCCGCGTCCTCGAAGAGGCCGCGCGTGAGCGGGTTGTTCGTGTACACCCTCTGGAATGTCGGGAGCATTCCCTCCACATAGGGGACCCAGAGCGCGTGCTGGTGTACGTCCGGAAGCGGGACGATCGAGATCCCTTCGATCCGGGCCTCGAAGAGGGCCCGGTCGATCATGTCGAAGCGCTCGCCGGCGGTGAACGGGTTCTGGATCGTGTAGGACTCCTGAGCGCTCCCGATCCCGATCAGAAGGCGTTCGGAAGACCGTGCCGCCCGGATCGTTTGGATGGCTTGGAGGTGCCCGCGGTGGAACGGCTGGAATCGCCCGACGAACAAGCCCCGGTCCAGGGGCTCGCTCATTCGGGGCTCAGGTCGTCGACGTCGTCGAGGAACTCGGCGAGCTCCGGGCACCGCGGGGTGAGGTAGTGCCGACAGTGAGTGCAATGCCGGTCGTTCTCGGAGGTGCCTAGGCGAAGGTTGAACTCGTAGCAGGGACGATTGATGTAGCGGTTCTCGGGTCCCTGGTCGTTCCAGCTCTCTACGAGAGGGATCGACGACCGGGGCGGGTTGGTCGAACGATGGGCCGGAGGTTGGAACGACCCTCTCATGAACCTGCGGTCGGCAGCCCGGGAGGAGGGGTCCCGACGACGGGGGCCGGGGGGGCCTCGGTCGGAGGGGGGAGTCGGCTGGTCGCGTGGACCATCGCGCTCAGTCGCTCCAGGAGCGATTCCTTCTGCGCGGTCTGCCCGACCAGAGCGTACTTCAGGACGTCGCGGAGGGTGCGCACGGGGATGACCTCGACCATCCCCCGGTAGCGGGACTCGAGCACCATGTCCTCCATGTTGTCCTCGGGAATGAGCACGCGGCGGATGCCGGAGTCCGCGGCCGCCTCGACCTTGGCCGTCACCCCTCCAACCGGCAGCACGGTCCCTCGCACGCTCAGGGAGCCGGTCATGGCCACCGACTGATCGACGGGGACCCCTTCCAGGGCGCTGATGACGGCGGTCGCGATCGACACCGAGGCGGAATCCCCCTCGACGCCGTCGGACGTACCGACGAACTGGATGTGGATGTCGTAGCGCGAGATGTCGGCCCCGGTGTACTTCTTGATGAGGGCGCTCACGTTCTGTACTGCCTCGCGGGCGATTTCCCCGAGCTTCCCCGTAGCCACGACAACCCCGCCGTCGCGCGTCTGGGCGGGGGTCACCTCCGCGACGATGGGAAGAACGATCCCCGAGAACTCCGCCATCCCGGTTTGGGCGTTGATCGCCGCGAGGCCGTTGACCACCCCGACGGCCGCACCCTCGACGCTGAACATGCGATACTCCTTGCGTCGCTCGATGTAACGGTCGGCGATCTGCTGCTCGAGCGAGCGGCTCGCCCGCTTGGCGACGACCACGTGCTCGGCCCGGACGAACGCCGCTCCGTCCGAGTTCGCGATGTCCCCGGCCACGCGCACGAGCCCTCCGAGCTCCCGCAACCTTAGCGTGAGCTGGCCGCTGCGGCCGGCGCGCCGTTGGGCCTCTCGGATCACTTCGATGATCGCCGGCGTCTCGAAGTGGGGGATCTTCTTGTCCTTGGTGACCTCCTGGGCGACGAACCGAACGAGTTTCATCCGGTTGTCGTAGGTGTCGGGCATCGTCGTCTTGACGTAGAGCTCGTAGCCGTAGCCGCGGACGCGCGAGCGCAACGCCGGGTGCATCGTCTGGATGCTGTCGACGTTCCCCGCGGCGACCAGGACGAAGTCCGCCGGGACCGGTTCGGTCTTGACCATCGCACCCGCCGACCGCTCCGACTGCCCCACGATCGGGAACTTCCGCTCCTGAAGCGCGGTCAGGAGCGAGTGCTGGCTTTCGATCTTGAGGAGATGGATCTCGTCCAGGAAGAGGACCCCGCCGTTCGCCTTGTGGATCGCGCCGATCTCGACGCGCTCGTGCGGCGGCGTCTCCAGTCCCCCGGATTGGAACGGGTCATGCTTGACGTCCCCGAGGAGCGCGCCGGCATGCGCTCCGGTCGCGTCGATGAACGGGGGTTTGCTGTCAGGGGTGTGCGACACCAGGAGCTTCGCGACCGCGACGCCGGGTTCCGAGCGATTCCCCGTGAGCCGGTAGGCGAAGTAGAGGATACCGATGATCAGGATGCCGACCAGGAGCGCCGTGAGGTCGTGGTCGGGCGTGATGAGCACGATATAGAGGGTGAAGCCGAGCACGAGCAGTGCGGCCACGACCATCAGGACCAGCCGCTGCTCCTTCCGCTGGGCGGCCTCGATCTTCTGAGCCGCGACGATCTCCTTCCCCTTGCCGGCAGGAACGACCCGGATCTTCGGTTCGTTCGGGTCCTCGGGGTTCGGGTAGGCCAGGACGTCCTGGAGCTGCTCCTTGGGCAGGAAGTCGACCATGGCACGGGCGATCATGCTCTTGCCCGTCCCCGGCTCGCCGATGAGGATCATGTGGCGCTTCTGGAATGCCGCCTTCTTGGCGACCTCCACCGCGTCGTCCTGACCGATCACCTGGTCAAGGAGGCGAGGAGGGATCTCGATCTGGGAGCTGTTCGCGTACGGAAGTGTGCGTCCCCACCCATCCAAGTCGCTGGGCGACGCGAGAGTAGAGGGGTCGCCCTCGTGCGCGTCCGGTGGATTTGCCGTAATTCCCCCTGAAACCGTGCGGTGGCTCGTAGCCCCCGAGCGTCCGTCAGAAATCAAACGTCCCATATTATAAATCGTTTGGTAGGTCCCGGGTAATCTAGAGCGTAGCCGAGCTCAAGGCGCGGCCCGTTATCTACGGCTCTCGGCTCATAACCAACCCTATGGCCCCTAGCACACAGCTCCTTCTCGGTGGCCCGGTCGCCACGCGTCGACTGGAGGAGGTCCGCGGGAGCGTGAAGGAGGCGCCCGCGGGCGCTCGGCCTCCCGCCCTCGTCAGCCTCCACCTCCCCGGCCAGCGACCCTTCCAGTTCTATGTCCGACGGCAGGCTAAGGTCGCGCACGAGGTGGGCATTGGGTTCCGAGAGGAGGTCCTCGCTGAGGACGCTCGCCCGGAGGAACTCGTTCAGCGCCTCCGTGCCCTCGCCGTCGATCCTTCGGTCGATGGGGTCCTCGTCGAGCATCCCCTTCCCCCTCCCTTCGACTTCCAGAGCGCGCTCGCCGAGCTTCCTCCGCTCAAGGACATCGATGGGGTCTCGGCGACGAGCCTTGGGCTGCTCGTCGCTGGCCGGCCCGTCCATGCGCCCGCGGTCGCCCGCGCGGCGCTCGCCATCGCGGCAGCCTATGAGGTGCCTCTGTCGGGTGCCCGGGTCGCGGTGGTGGGGCGGAGCGAAACGGTCGGTCTCCCTCTCGCCCTCCTCCTCCTGGGTCGGCAAGCGGGAGCCAACGCGACCGTCACCGTGGCGCACTCCCGCACGCCGGACCTCCACGTTGCCCTCGAAGGTTCGACCGTGGTCTTCAGCTGCGTCGGCAGGCCCGGCCTCCTCGACCGAACGGTCGTTCCCCGGGGCGCTACGGTCATCGATATCGGACTCTCGTCGGTCCCGGACCCTACGCGGCCGGGCCAGGCCCGCTCGGTGGGAGACGCGAATGCCGAGGACCTGGAAGGGTGGGCGGCCGCGCTGAGCCCGGTCCCGGGCGGAGTGGGCCCCGTGACCGTCGCCGAGCTGATGGCGAGTGTGGTGGCCGCCTGGCGTGGGGGGCCCGGCTCGCGATGAAGCGACCGTCGACCCGCACGATCACCCCGCCGCTCCATTGCCGTGACTGTCCGATGTGGTACGGCGCTGAGGACGAAGGTTGGGGACCGTGCTCGATCAAGCACCGACGCGGCGACGTTCGCTACCTCACCTGGGGTGGCCACGCCTGCGACGAGAACTACGTCCCACCGAGCTGGGGAAAGGCGGCCCGGTTCAGCGGTTCCCGCTCTACCTCAAGGGCATCCGCGGTGGGGTACGCCTCGACGACGAACGCGGGCCAAGGCAAGCGAGCGGCCACCCGCCGCAGCCGCGCCGGTGCGAGGGTGACGCGACGGCGCTCGAAGTCAACCTCGTAGTCCTCGGGGTTGAGCTCGGCGAGGCGCACCAGGCGTGCGGAGAGCCGGCGAAGGTTCGCGTTCGCGGGCGCGTCAACCACGCCGTAGACGATCGTCCCGTCCCCCGTGCGTCGCGCGAACGCGGGTGCCGTGCGCTCGGCGCGTCGGATCAGGCGTTGGCGAAGCTGCACCGAGTCCTTGAATCGCGAGGAACAGTAGTGGACCGGGACGGAGAGGCGCATCTCCCGCACGATCCGCTCGGCGGTCCCCCGGCTTCCGGCCACCCCCCAGCCGTTACGCGGGTCGAGCCGGTAGCCCCGTTGGCGCATCGCAATCTCGTTGGTCTCAGAGAACTCGAGCTCGTTCAGGTTCACGAAGTCGACCCCGAGGTCGGCGAGGGCTCGAAGGAGGCACCGTAGTTCGGTCTCTTTCTCGGGAAGGACCGGGATCTCGACCCCTCGTCGCAGGCCCCAGGACGGCGCCTCCTCGAGGACACGCCGGTACGCGGCGCCCGCGCTCCCGAGCGAGCCCCACAGGTAGTGCGGGATGTGGAGGCGCACCTCGTCCAATCCGGCCGCGGCGAGACGGCGGATCTTCTCCACGTTCGGCTCGTGCGTGTAGAGATGGATGTGGTGGTCTTGCCCGAACTCGGCCTTGAGGAGGCGAATGTAGTGCTCTACGCGCTCCGGGTTCCCGAGCGGGTCGCCTCCCGTGATGCCCGTTCCGCTCGCCCCGATCGCGCGGACCTCGTCGAGGACATCTTCGTCCGTTTCCACCCGCCGCTCGTTCGCGTAGACGACATCCTTCTTGTTGCGGGTGGGTGAGACAGGACAGTAGAAGCAACGGAATCGGCAGAGGCCGGTGACGAACAGGACCATCTTTCGTCCTTCGGCGCACTGCACGCACGCCGGGCTCAGGTCGCCCCGATGGCTTGAGGCCATCGGAAGAAGGACGAGGGGGCTCGTCGTCATGTGTCGCGGCCAATCGCCTAGCCGTAAAGGCGTATGCCCCGCCTTTGGGCTCGGCTTGCGCGTCGACTCGCTACCTGGTGGTCCCCATGCCACGGGGCGGCGTACATTCAAATGCCTCTCGTCGCTGGCCCGCCGCGAGCGAGGAGCGCGAACGACCGATGGAGATGCAACCGGGCCAGATGGCATACGACCGGGCGAGCACCGTTTTCTCCCCGGACGGACGCCTGTTCCAGGTCGAGTACGCGCTCCAGGCGATCCAGATGGGCGGCACGGCCGTCGCCGTGACCTATCCCCGAGGGATCATCTTCGTCGCCTACCGTAACCTGCCCGTGAGCCCGCTCGCCGAGGCGAGCTCGATCGAGAAGAGCTTCGCCGTCGACACGGGCCTCGGGTGCGTGACCGCGGGGCTCATCGCGGATTCGCGCGTGCTGGTCGAGTACCTCCGCGTGGAGGCGCAGCGCCACCGCATCCTCTACGGCGAGGTCGCACCGTTCACCCTCCTCGGACAATCGTTGGGCACCCTCCTCCAGCAGTTCACGCAGTTCGGTGGGACCCGCCCGTTCGCGGTGTCGCTCCTCTTGGGCGGCTTTTCCCAGGGGACGCCCGGGCTCATCGAGCTCGATCCTAGCGGCGCGACGATCGGCTGGAAGGCATACGCCATCGGCCGCAACCGAAGGGCCGTTGCTGACACGCTCGAGCAGAAGCTCACGGAGCCGCGGGACGAGAACTCCGCCTTCGCGCTCGCCGTCCAGGCTGTCTCCGAAGGCTCGCCCACGCCGTTCCCCGCGGAGGCGCTCGACATCGCGATCCTGGAGCCGGAGACCGAGCTCCGCCATCTGTCAGCGGTCGACGTCGCCCGGCGCGTCGAAGGGATGCCGTTCATCGGAACGCCGGAACGCAAGACGAACGGCCGATAGAAAGGCGAGGTCGATCGCCGATGGCCGGACGGACCCCCGTCCCCCGATCCGGAAACTGGAAGCTCACGGCCGCCCAGGCGCGCGCGATCGTTCGGTACAACCGTCGCGTGTTCGACCGCTACGTGCGTCGGCTCAGGCGCCTACCCCTGCGACGCGCCACGAAGAACCGCGAGACCGGGCACCTCAACTGGATCGCCACGTTCTCGCACATCGTGAACGTCCACGAGGCGTGGATGATCTACATCGTCCCGGGGCGCCTAACGGAGCTCTCGGCGCGCTTCAAGGACGACGACCGCCACCCCCGCTCCTGGCGGGGGCTCGAGCGCTACGCGGACCTGGTCTTCGGCGGCGTGGAGAAGTGGAGTCGCAACGTGACTCCCCATGAGCTCAATCGACCGGTGCGCGCCCCGTGGATGCCCGGACACTACACCGTGAGCGACGCCCTCATGCAAACCACGTTGGAAGAGGCCCACCATCTGGGCGAGATCATCGGGACCCTGTGGCAGGACGATACGGCCCCTCCGGCGATGACGTGGATCGAGCTCACGCGTCCCCGGCCCCGCCGGGCCTGACGCGAAGGGTCCTCTCGGCCGCGTCCGCGGCGTCCATCTCCTCGTGAAGCCGGATGCGCCGGCGGGTCCGGTGGTAGGTGACCGCGAATCGATGGGCCTCGTCGCGGACCGCCCGCAGGAGGAGCATGGGCGGCGCGTTCGGGTTCGGCGCGCGTGGGACGGTCCGGTCGGCCACGTAGACCTCCTCTTCCCGCTTCGCGAGGCCGATCGTCGGGATCCGGTCCGCGAGCCGTAACGCCGCGAGGCTCGAGAGCGCGCTCGAGAGCTGCCCGGGTCCCCCATCGATCAGGAGCAGGTCGGGGAGCGGGGCGTCCTCGCTCAACCGACGCAGGTAGCGACGCCGGACGACCTCGGCGACCATCGCGAAGTCGTTCGTCCCTTCCACCGAGCGGATCCGGTAGCGCCGGTACTCGGATTTCTTCGGCCGTCCGTCCTCGAAGACGACCACCGAACCCACGCCCTCGGCCCCTTGGAAGATCGAGATGTCGACCCCCTCGATGCGGCGCGGGAGCGCCGGGAGCTCGAGCATCGTCTGGAGAGCGGCCAGGACCTCGTTCGGGACCTGGGGCGTCTCGAGCGGGGGCACGCTGGCCCGGGCGAGACGGCTCGCGAGCCGAGCGAGGGAGGCGTAGCGTCCGGTGGGCCGGAACTGGACCTCGATCCCGCGCGAGACGAACAGCTCGTCGATCGTCGACTCGAGACCGGCGGGCGCGGCGCCGTCGATGTAGATCCGCTCCGGGAGCTCGAGCTGGGTGCCATAGTACTGAGCGAGGAACTGTCGGAGGACCTCCGCCGGCTCTGGGCTGTCGTCGGCCGGGATCCGCAGGACGTGCGGTTCGGTCTGACGGACCTCTCCCTCCTCGACTCGGAGCAGGCCGACCGCGACCCGTAGCGAGGCCGGGTCGTCCGGGTAGGCGAGCGCGAGGACGTCGACGCGGCCCGACCCGCGCCCGACCACATGCTGACGCTCGAGCAGCGCCGCGAGCCCGGCCAGCGTGTCGCGGAGGTGGGCGGCCCTCTCGAACTCCTGGCGCTCGGAGGCTTGGCGCATCTCCTCCTCGAGCTGAGGGCGGACCGTCGACCCGTGCCCGCGCAGGATCTCCACGGCCTTCATCGCGCTCGCTCGGGTACTCCTCGTCCGTGATCCGATGGATGCACGGGGCGCTGCACACGCCCATGTGGTAGTACAGGCAGGCCTCTTTCGGTAGTCGCACGCAGCGGCGCAAGCGGAAGGTGTCGGTCAGGAGCCGTTGCACCATCCGCGCCTCGCGCGCGCTCGTGTACGGGCCGAAGAGCAGATGACCCTCCCCGCGGCGCGGGCGCCGCACGAAGAGGAGACGCGGGTACTGCTCCTGGAGCGTGAGCGCGAGATAGGGGTAGCTCCGGTCATCCTTGAGCAGCGTGTTAAGCGGGGGCTGGTACTGCTTGATGAGGCTGGCTTCCAAGATGAGCGCCTCGCGCTCGGTGGTCGTCGGGACGAACTCCACGCTTGAGCTCTGGGCGAGGATGCTGCCGTCCTTCTCGATGCGCGCACGAAGGTGGTCGAGGACGCGACGGCGCAGGCTGCGAGCCTTGCCGACGTAGACGACGCTCCCGTCGCGCGAGCGGAAGAGGTAGACGCCCGCAACGTCCGGCCCACGACGGAACCCCTCTCCGCTTTCGGCCGCGAGCTGGCTCGCCGGCACGAACCCCGGTATCGTCGACACCGGGCCTACGGTCATCGCGCCGCCGCCCGGGTGGCGAGCGGAGACGGCCGGAGGAGCGGTGCGAGGTAGCGGCCGGTATAGGAGTCCTTGGTGCGGGCCACCTCCTCCGGCGGTCCGGCCGCGATGACGTGGCCTCCCGCGGCCCCGCCCTCCGGTCCGAGGTCGATGAGCCAGTCGGCGGATTTGAGGACGTCCAGGTTGTGCTCGATGATGATCACGGTGTTGCCCCCCTCGCGAAGCCGGGTCAGGACGGCGAGCAGCCGCTCGACATCGGCAAAATGGAGGCCGGTGGTCGGCTCGTCCAACAGGTAGAGCGTCCGTCCCGTCGGGGGCTTGCCGAGCTCGAAGGCGATCTTGATCCGCTGCGCCTCCCCGCCGCTCAGCGTGGTCGCGCTCTGGCCGAGCTTCACGTAGCCGAGCCCGACCTCGGAGAGCAGCGCGAGTCGGGAAGCGATGCGCCGATGGTTGGTGAAGAAGGCGAGGGCGTCGTCGACCGTCATGTCGAGGACGTCGGCGATCGAGCGTTCTTTGAAGCGGACCTCGAGGGTCTCGGTGTTGTAGCGCCGGCCCCGCATCCGGCGCAGGCGACGTAGACGTCGGGGAGGAAGTGCATCTCGTAGCGGATGACCCCGTCGCCTTCGCACGTCTCGCAGCGGCCTCCCGCGACGTTGAAGCTGAAGCGACCGGGAGCGAATCCGCGCGCCTTCGCCTCGGGCAGGCTCGCGAAGAGCTCCCGGATCGGGGTCATCAACCCGGTGTACGTCGCCGGATTACTGCGCGGGGTCCTTCCGATCGGGGCCTGGTCGATGAGGAGGACGCGGTCGATCTGGTCGATCCCCTCGACGTAGTCGTGGCAGCCCGGCGTGTCGCGGCCGAGGCCGAGGTGGCGTCGGACCGCCTTGTACAGGATCTCCTGCATCACGGTCGATTTCCCGCTTCCCGAGACCCCGGACAAGGCCACCAAGAGCCCGAGGGGAATGCGGATATCCTCTCCCTTCAGGTTGTTCTCTCGCGGGCCCTTGATCGTGAGCGCCCGCGGACCGGGCCAGCGCCGCTTCGAAGGGACCGGGATGGATCGCTCGCCGCTCAGGAATTCGGCGGTCAGGGACCGCGGTGTGCCTTGGATCGAGGCGGGAGGGCCCGAATAGAGGACTTCCCCGCCGTGGACGCCGGCGCCGGGGCCGAGGTCGACCAGCCAGTCGGCCTCGCGCATCGTCATCTCGTCGTGCTCGACGACCAGCAGCGTGTTCCCTAGGTCGCGCAGCGACTTGAGGGTCGCGAGCAGCCGCGCATGGTCGCGCGGGTGCAGGCCGATCGAAGGTTCGTCCAGGATGTAAAGGACGCCGACCAGGCCCGAGCCGATCTGGGTTGCGAGCGCGATCCGCTCCGCCTCCCCTCCGCTCAGGGTCGCGCTCGCGCGGTCGAGCGCGATGTAGGTGAGCCCTACATTCTCGAGGAAACCGATACGGGAACGGATCTCGCGAACGACCGCCCCGGCGATCGCCTCGTCGCGGGAGGAGAGGGGGAGCTCGCGGAAGAACTGGCTCACCTCGGAGACCGTCATGGCGGCGACATCGGCGATCGAGTGGCCTTCGACCGTGACCGCGAGGGTCTCCGGCTTGAGCCGGCGGCCCCGGCATTTCGTGCACGGACGAAAGGCCATGAATCCCATGTAGTACTCCTTCGCGCGCTCGCTGTGGGTCGCCTTCCATCGGCGCTCGACGGCCGCGACGAGCCCCTCTTTCAGCCAGGCCCCGCCCCACCACCACCGGGACCAACGCGGGCCCCCTCCCAATGCGCGGTCGGAACCCTCCATGAGCGCCTTCCAGCCCTTGTCGTTGAGGTCCCGCACCGGGCGATGTGGGTCGTAGTCGAATAGTCGCCCGAACCGATCGAGCCCCTCGCGTCCGGGGCTCAAGCCCCAGACGGTGATCGCCTTCGTGAGCGGCTTATCCCGGTCCGGGATGATGAGGGAAGGGTCGGCGTGGAGCGTCGCCCCGATTCCCGAACACTCGGGACAGGCGCCGTACGGATTGTTGAACGAGAACATGCGGGGCGAGAGCTCCTCCATCGAGAAGCCGCAGACCGGGCAACCCCGGCGGCTGGAGAACGTTGACCGCTCCCCCGACGGTCGACGCACGATCGTGAGCCCGTCCGCGCGCGTGCGCGCGAGCTCGACCGCCTCCGCGAGGCGGCTGGTCTCCGCTGGCCCCACGACAAAGCTGTCCACGACGACCTCGATCGTGTGTTTCTTGTTCTTCTCCAGCCGGACCGCGGCCGACGGGAAGCGGACCTCGACCCCGTCGATCACGAACCGCCGGAACCCTTCCGCGCGCATGCGCTCGAGCACGTCGCGGTGCTCTCCCTTCTTGCCCCGCACGACCGGTGCAAGGATGTCGACCTTCTCCCCCAGAGCGGACGCCCCGATCGCCTCGATGATCCGGTCGACCGATTGCGGTGCGATCGTCTCCCCGTCGTTCGGGCAATGAGGGACCCCGACCCGGGCGTACAGGAGGCGGAGGTAGTCGTGGATCTCCGTGACCGTCCCGACGGTGGAACGAGGATTACGGCTCCCGGCCCGCTGCTCGATCGCGATCGCCGGCGAAAGACCCTCGATTGCGTCGACATCGGGCTTGTCCATCTGGCCGAGGAACTGGCGAGCATACGCCGAAAGGCTCTCGATGTAGCGTCGTTGTCCCTCCGCGTACAGGGTGTCGAACGCCAGCGACGACTTCCCCGAGCCGCTCACCCCGGTGATGACGATGAAGCGGTTGCGCGGGAGGTCGATGCTGACGTTCTTGAGGTTGTGCTGACGGGCCCCTCGGACCCGGATCGCATCGGACGGGGTAGACATCGTTCCCGATCCGATCAGGCCGGGAGGAGTTCGCGAACGGTCTCCTCCAAGCGGGTGAGCACGTGATCTTGTATCCGGCGACCGATCTCCGCCGAAGCGGGCCGCGTATCCCCGACCACGCTCTCTGGCCAGGCCTCCGGTCCTGGGCCCCGGGGAGGAACGGACTTCCGCGGTGCGGCACCACCGGCCGCGCCGGACCCACGGTCTGCGGGGCCAGGGCGAGGACGCGGGAGGTTTCAAGGAGCCCACCATGCCCATCGGTCACGGGGGCCTCCTGCCCGCGGAGCTCGTAGACAAAATCGTAGTCCGAGAGCACGACGACCCGTAGCGCCGGGTACGCCTGCATCGTCTCGTCCGCGGCCTCGCGGAGGGCGGCCATGTGCCCCCGTTCGGCATGACCCGAGATCACGAGGATGCGGCGGACCCCCATCCGCCCCATCTCGCGGAAGACGCCCGCCGCGGAAGCTTCGAGCTCGGCGATCGTCAGCGAAACGGTGCCCGGGAACCCCCGGGCCCCGGGGCAGACTCCGTAGGCGAGGGTCGGCGCGATCACCGCATCGACCCGTTCCGCGAGCCCTTCGGCGGTGAGCTCGGCCTGGATCTGGTCTGCCCCCAGGGGAAGGTGGGGACCGTGAGCCTCGAGCGCCCCGACGGGCACGATCACGAGCGGGTTCGCGCTGAGGCGCGACTCCCATGTGCGCGAATCGATCTCTGCAAGGCGACGCCGGCCCGCCATTGCCCTTCTGACCCCGCGAGCGTATTTAACGCGCCATCAGGGGTCCTGAAACAGAGCCTTGCCCATAGCCGGCTTTACGGCAGTGGTAGGCGGGGCCGGCCGGGCTCGTAGTTGGACGCGGCCGTTCAACGCGTAGAGCACCGTGCTCGCCCCCCGTTGGAGGCGTTCGGCCGCGTCGTTACGCCGGATCACCGGAGGGGACCGTCGGCGCGTCCGCCGTCTCCCCCGCGGCACTTCTCCGTGTGCGAGTCGCGCGCTTCACGGGAGAAGGGGCGCCGGCGGTCTTGCGCTTCCGGGCCCCAGCCTTGGTGGCCCGTGGGCTCCTCGGTCGGGCAGAGGTCTTCGCTGGCTTGGGAGCGGCGTCCTTGACTCGGGAAGGACAGGCGGGGTTGACGCACAACCTCCACGGAGGCCGGCCCGCCTCGATCGCGGTGACGATCGGAGCGTGGCATATCGGACATGGTTCTTCGCTTCGCTCGAGCTTTCCGCGCTGCGGTAGCGGGTAGGTCACCCGGCACTCGGGGTAGCCCGTGCATCCGACGAACCGTTTGCCGATGAACGAGTAACGGATTTCGAGCGGTCGCGCACAGGTCGGACACGACCCTAGACGGAACGCCTTCTGGTGAGCGGCGCACTCGGGGTTGACGCAGAAGAGCTCCGGGCGTTGGCCTCGGAACGTGATCTTAACCCGGGGGACGTGGCACGTCTCACAGAGGAACTCCGGGGCCGGCTCGATGAACCCCGCCGCGGGTAGCGGATAGCTTACCGTGCACGTGGCCGGGTTGTTGGAGCATTGGATCCAGCGCGTCCCTCGCGGGCTTCGGGCGAGGCGAAGCGCTCCGCCGCACCGGGCACAGGGGCCGACGAAGTGTTGGGTGTCGAGCGCCCCGCGCAAGGTCGCGCGAACGCCCTCCACGTTCTGGCGGAGGAGGTCATGGGCCTCTCGGAGCATCGTGCGCGATTCGCTGAGGACCTCCTCCTTCGGTTTCTTCGACTCGGCGACGAGCTCCATGTCGTCCTCGAGCCGGTGCGTCATCTCCGGACGTGTGATCAGCGGCGCGTACGTCCGGAGCGCCTCCGTGACCGCGATCCCGGTCGTCGTCGGCTCGAGCCCGCGCTGCTGGACGTAGTGACGGTCGAAGAGCTTCTGCAGCACGTCGTGGCGAGTGCTCTTCGTGCCGAGGCCCAAGCGTTCCATCTCTTGGATCAGCGAGCCCTGGGTGTAGCGGCGGGGAGGCCGCGTCTTGTCCTCCACGAGGTCGACCTTCTCGATCGCGACCGTTTCCCCGACCGTGAGCGCCGGGATCGGGACCTCTTCAGGGTTGGCGTACGGATAGATGCGATACCATCCAGGGTCCGTCAGGGTCTGGCCGGAGGCCTCGAAGGGTTCCCCGCGGATATCGACCTTGGCGCTACGTTTGCGCCCGATCGCGTCCGGCGCCAAGGTCGCGAGGAAGCGACGCACGACCAACTCGTAGATCTTCGCCGCGTCCGGCCGAAGCTTCGCCGGGTCGACCACGCCGGTCGGGTAGATCGGCGGGTGGTCGGTCGTTTCGGTGCGGCCGCGCGTGGCACGGAACGTCGGCCGGTCAAGGACGAACGCGGCCGCCTCGGCGAACACGCTTTCGCGGAACTTCTCGGCGAGGGAGCGGAGGCCCAGGCCGCGGGGGTAGACCGTGTTGTCGGTCCTCGGGTAACTGATGAGACCTTTGGTGTAGAGGTCCTCCGCGATCCGCATCACGTTCGCGGCCCCAAGGCCCAGGCGCGTCGCTTCCGCGACGAAGAGCGTGGTGGAGAACGGAACCGGGGGGCGCCGGTGCGTCTCCTCCTCGACGAACTCGCGCACCGTTCCCTCGTGAGCTCCCTCGAGACGACCGAAGACCTGCGTCGCCTCGGCGCGGTCCTCCCAGATGCCGTGAGCGTGGCTCAGCCGGAAGCGCTCCTCGCCCGAGATGGCCGTCGCGAAGATCTCCCAGTAGGGCGTCGGGACGAACTCCTTGATCGCTTGGTCACGCTCGACCAGGAGCGCGAGCGTCGGGGTCTGCACCCGACCGACCGAAAGGAATCCTCGGCCGCGCTGGTCGGCGGTGAGCGAGAGGTATCGTGTCAGGACAGCTCCCCAGACGAGGTCGATCTCCTGGCGCGCTTCGGCGGCTTCCGCCAGCGCGCGGTCGAGCATCTCGAGGTGGCCGAAGCTCTGCTCGATCGCGTCGCGCGTCAGCGCGCTGTAGCGCGCGCGGCGCACATCGATCGTGGCGTGGATCTTCTGCAGGAGCTCCAGGCATTCGAGTCCGATGAGCTCGCCTTCCCGGTCGAAGTCCGTCGCGAGGATGACCCGGTCGAACTCTCGTACCATCGATTGGAGCGTGTCGACGATCTGTCCCTCGGTAACGCGCTTGAGAGGGGCGACCTCGATAAGGCGAGGCAGCGTCGCGAGCGACCACTCCGAGAACTCCTTGGGGTAGTCGAGTTCAACGATGTGGCCGCGTAGCCCGACGACCGCGTAGGGGCCCTCCGGGCGCTCGAAGCGGAATACGTTCGTTCCGCCCACGCGCTGGCGTTCCATGTGGCCATCGGACAGGACGACGGCAATCCGCAGGGCCGTGCTGAACTTCTCCGTGACGACGAGCGTTCGCATTCTTCGCGCTCCCGCGCAATGAGGGCCGGTTCCACTAGATAAGCTCGCACGGCCCATCCCCTCGACCGGCCGCCCTGAACGCGCACGCCCGCGTTCGGCCGGAACGGCTCCGCGTCCCGAGGGCTCCGGGCGGCCGGACGCTCCGGAGAACGGCGAGTCATGCGGCACGGGCGGCGCCCGCGGCGCTCCTAGGTCCCATAAATAGTCGGAAGCGTAGCCCGTTTCGAATCGGTGCCGCGGTAACTCAGTTTGGGAGAGTGCAAGACTGAAGATCTTGAAGCCGCCGGTTCAAGCCCGGCCCGCGGCACTCCCTCCGAGCCGTCCTACCCCTTGACGTGATAGTCGTCGAGGTCCCCTACCTCGGCGAGGCGACGCAGCCCTTCGTTCCAATCGAGCCGGGCGTCGAGGCTGGGCCAGTCGACGAACTTCGCACCCAAGTCCCTCCACTGTTCGAACCGGGCCATCGCTCGCGCATGCGGAGCGGAGCGGACGAAGCGGGCGATCGAGCTGCGGTCCCGCCATACGCTCAGCGTGTAGAACCGTCGCTGGATCAGATGGGCGCGCACGGCGAACCGGATGACACCAGGGGAGCCCTTGAGCTCCGAAGTGATCGCCGAGTTCGCTCGCAGGAACCCGGGGAGGTAACGGTACCTCCGGATCGGCAGGAGAGTAGCCACCTTGACCAGCGCCCCACTCACGGGGCGTGGGTCCACCTCATAGGTTCGCGTCAATCCGGGCACGGCGGACCGCGGTAGTGGCTCCCTTCTTCATCTGGCTGCCGATGGCCGCGGAGACGGCCGTGCGCTCGCTCAGTGTGGCGCGGGCCTCTACGCCGGAACGAACCACACGTCGGTGATGGACCACTTCGGCGTGGGGTCGAAGCGGGCTTCCACCTCCATCCCGACGAAGAGGTCGGATTCGACCGCGTCCTTGAGGCGGGCGAGCAACAGGCTGTCGGCGCCCTCGAACTCCACCAGGACGAGGTTGTACGGTGTATCCTTCAGGAATGCCTCACCTCCGAAATGGCACGTCGTCCACGAGTGAACGCGGCCGCGCAGCGGTAGGTCGACCCACGAGGTCGGAGCCCCGCATCGCATGCAGTGGCCACGCGGTGTCGCGTAGACCATCCCGCAACGTTTCGTCGAGCATTTCGAGCCTCGGAGCTTCCCGTCCGCGAGCCCGAGGAAGAACGGCGTGTCCTGAGCGTAGCTGTGAATGTAGTTGACCTGGTAGGGGTAGCGGATGATGAGGCTCTCCACTCCGTTCGCGTCGCGGAATATCGCGCTGCCTCCCCGATCCAGCTCGGCCTGCACGTCGCGGAACTTCTCGAAGACGGGGGGGCGAGCGGTCACGGCCGGAACCCCCGTTCGAGGATCGATACCGTGACGCTCGACCCCGTGCCCGCGTGGCTGTGGATCGCTCCTCGCCGAGCGCTCGGGACCTGGAGGGTTCGGTCCCCGAAGTGCTTAGCGATCGTTCCCTGCAGTTGCCAGAAGGCGAAGACCCCCTGCATGAGCCCGGTGGCGCCCACGGGATGCCCGCACGCGATGAGCCCTCCCGAGGGGTTGACGGGCATCGCGCCCGCGCGGGGTGTCTCGAACGGGTATCGGATCTTCTTGAGGAACGGGTCGCCGCGTTCGACGAACGCGTAGCCCTCGCCGTAGCGGCATAGCCCGAGGTCCTCGTAGGTCTGGATCTCGCTCGACGCGTAGGCATCGTGGAGCTCGATGAAGTCGAGCTCGCGGTTCGGGTCGGTGATCCCGGCCATCCGGTACGCCTCGAGCCCGGCCACGCGGCCCGCCCGGAACGAGTGCACTCCGGGATACTCGAGGTGGGCGTAGTCCGCCTCGCGTTCGTGGGGCATCAGGGGGACCTTCCCGAACGGCCGGTCGGCGAGCCGCATCGTGTCGGTCCCACAACCAACTCCGGTGACGCGGACCGGCTTGTCGGTGAACTCACGCGCCCGCGACTCACTACACAGGATCGTGACCGCGGCCCCATCGCTCATGGTGCAGATCTGCTCCCGCGTGAGCGGGTAGCTGATCATCTCCGAGCGCAGAACGTCCTCGACGCTGAGTTTCTTCGGGTATTGTGCGTACGGGTTGTGGAGCGCGTTCATGTGGTTCTTCACGGAAACCATGGCCATGATCCGCGACCCTTCGGCGACCGCCATTCGCTGGGCCTCCCGCTCGTCGGTGATGTGGGCGAAGCGGGTGCGTCGGAGGTACTCATAGATGTGCCGAACGACCATCAGCGCGTAGTAGCCCGTGTAAAAGCCCCCGAGCGGGAAGTCATAATTGGTGTCGGAGGCCAGGGCGATGAACTCGTTGCCCTTCCAGGTGGCGACCCGGCTCATCGTCTCGAAGCCCGCGGCGAGACAGACGTCCATACGGCCGCTCGCGATGGCCTCGTACGCGGCCTGGATACACTCGCCTCCCGTCGCGCCGCCCCACTCGATCCGCACCGAGCCCTTCGGGTTGAGCCCGAGATAGTCCTGGACCATGCTCGCGGCCTTGAGCTGACGGGCGAAGTGGTCGGAGAAGTAGGAGATCCGCGAACCGTCGATGCGGTCCTTGGTCAGGTTCGGCACGCCGCGCAGCGCGTAGTCGTAGGCGCGCTTCACCATCAGGCGGAAATCCATCGCCGGGTGAGCCTTCGCGAACTTGGTGACGCCGCCGGTGACCATGTAGACCTTGCGCGCGGAAGCGCGTGCTCGGGTCCTTCGGGGAACAGCGCGCTGCGCTCGCTTTGCTCGAGTAGCCATGCTTGCCTCTCGCCGCGCGAAATCGACGCGGTTCTTATGGGTGGCGCGTCCGCCTCCCCTGAGAGGGGTCACTCTCTTTACAGGGAGCGGACATCGTGCCCGCGATGAGCCCTACTCCGTCCACCAAGCGCGACATCCTTTCGGTGCTCGACTTCGCCGACGACCTCCCGCGCCTTCTTCCCCGGGCGGCCGAGCTGAAACGGGCCCGCGTCCGGGGCCGCTCCCCCGCGGTGCTCCGGGGGAAGACGGTCGCGCTCGTCTTCGAAAAATCATCGACCCGCACTCGAACCTCCTTCGAGGTCGGCATCCATGACCTCGGCGGCCAGGCCCTGTACATGTCCTCGAAGGACCTTCAGCTCGGACGGGGCGAGACGATCGCAGACACGGCCCGAGTTCTCTCCCGCTACGTCGACGCGATCGTCTACCGCGCCTTTCGCCACGAGGACGAGGTCGAACTCGCTCGCTGGGCCTCGGTGCCAGTGATCAACGCGCTGGACGACCTCGAGCATCCCTCTCAGATCGCCGCGGACCTCCAGACGCTTTACGAACGCTGGAAGGGACGCTGGGCGGGGCGGCGCCTGGCCTACATCGGGGACGGGAACAACGTGCTCCACTCTCTCCTGCTCGGTACCGCGAGCCTCGGGATCGACTTCTCCTTCGCAAGCCCCGACGCCTATCGCCCCCGGCCCGAGATCCTCGCACGGGCGCAGGAGATCGCGCGCACCCACGGCAGCGAGATCGCGGGGACGGACAGCCCCCGAAAGGCCGCCCTCGGCGCGGACGCTCTCTACACGGATGTGTGGGTGTCGATGGGGGAGGAAGCGGAGAGCGCGGCCCGGGAACGGGCGTTCCAGGGCTACCAGGTCAACGATGAGCTCCTCGCGCTGGCCAAGCCGGACGCCTTCGTCATGCACGACCTCCCGGCGCACCGAGGCCAGGAGATCACCGACTCCGTCATGGATGGGCCCCGCGCGGCGATCTGGGACCAGGCGGAGAACCGGCTCCATGCGCAGAAGGCGCTCCTCGAGTGGGTCTTCCGCAGGCCGCCGCGGGCGCGCGCTCCCGCGCGACGCGCACGCCGCTAGTCAGCCCGGAGCGGGGCTCTCCGCCCGCAGGCGGACCCCCAGCATGTGCTCGAGCTTGCGCACGAGGGCGTCCGGTGGACGGAAGCTCCCCGACTCGAGCTTGAGCACAACCGATTTCTTTTCGTTGAGCCGCTTCCCTAGGTCTTCCGGAGTCCACTGGCGCGCCTCGCGAGCCGTGCGAAGGCGGTGTGGCCAATCGGTTGCGAGCTCCATCTCGGGCATCTCGGCGAACAGGTCCCGCTCCTCGGCCCGGCGGGACGCTGAGCCGACGGGAGCGAAGTGCGCCGGACGTCTCGGTGCCGCGGCCGGAGGCGCGACGGGCGGGTCGACCGGCTTACCGAAGCGGGCACATTCGGGACAGAGCCGCAGCACGGAGCCTTCCACTCGGATACGGCTGGTGCTCTCAACTTCCTCACCACACATCTCGCAGAGCATTGTTCCCTTCCCTCCTAGAGCCGCGTGCGGACACCCATCGCCCTCTTTACCGGGTCGTAATGACCGCTCGCGAATCGGGTCGCCCGCGGTCAGGTCGGCTGTCCCGCACGCTCGTGTGGCTCAACCGTTCCCCTAGTTTATCCCTTTGGGGCCTCTCTGTCGGGGCGGCCTCGGAGGCGCCGACACCCCGCTTTGAGGCCCACGACGGGCCACGGGAGGGCCCCTCCACCGGCGAAAACGCGGGCCAAAATCTAAATACGACCGCCTTTTGGCCGCGCCCGGAAGGACGCCATCATGGCACAGAAGCCCCACCTCAACATCGTCTTCATCGGCCACGTGGACCACGGGAAGTCGACCACGGTCGGTCGCCTCTTGCTGGATACCGGCTACATCCGTCAGGAAGAGATTGACAAGTTCCGTGCCGAAGCCGAGGCGAAGGGCAAGGCGACGTTCGAGTTCGCCTGGGTCATGGACGACCTCAAGGAAGAGCGCGAGCGAGGGGTCACCATCGACATCGCCCACCGCCGCTTTGACACTCAGAAGTATTACTTCACCATCATCGATGCCCCCGGCCACCGTGACTTCGTCAAGAACATGATCACGGGGACGAGCCAGGCGGACGCCGCCGTGCTCGTCTGCTCGGCTGCCGAGGGGATCCAGGAGCAGACGAATGAGCACATCTACCTGGCCCGAACGCTGGGGGTCTCCCAGGTCATCTGCGCCATCAACAAGATGGACCGACAGGAGGTCAAGTACTCCGAGACCAAGTACACCGAGATCAAGGAGGATCTCACCAAGCTCCTCAAGAACGTCGGCTACAAGGTCGCCGAGCAGGTCGTCTTCGTCCCGATCTCGGCGTTCAAGGACGACAACATCAACAAGCCGTCGCCGAACATGCCCTGGTACAAGGGGCCGACGTTCCTCCAGGCTCTCGACAACCTGAAGGTCCCAGAGAAGCCCACGGACAAGCCGCTCCGCCTCCCCGTTCAGGACGTCTACACGATCACCGGGATCGGAACCGTGCCGGTCGGGCGCATCGAGACGGGGAAGCTCAAGGTCGGCGACAAGATCATCTTCATGCCCGGAGGCAAGTCGGGCGAAGTGAAGTCGATCGAGATGCACCACGAAGCGGTCACCGAGGCGATCCCGGGCGACAACATCGGGTTCAACGTGCGCGGCATCGACAAGAACGATATCCACCGCGGCGAGGTCGCCGGACCGGTCTCGCACCCACCGACCGTCGTAGAGAGCTTCACCGCGAACATCCAGGTGCTCAACCACCCGAGCGTGATCACCGCCGGGTACGCACCGGTCTTCCACTGCCATACGGCTCAGGTCGCCTGCGAGTTCACGAAGCTGCTCAAGCGCCTCGACCCGAAGACGGGCCAGACGGCGGAAGAGAACCCTACCACCTTGAAGACGGGCGACGCGGCGGTGGTCGAGATCACCCCGAAGCGGCCCCTCGTGATCGAGAAATACAAGGAGTTCCCGCAGCTCGGCCGCTTCGCGGTCCGCGACATGGGTCAGACCGTGGCCGCTGGCGTCGTCGTCGACGTCAAGAAGCGCGCGTAAGCCTGGTCACCGAACATCCCTGGGTCGGAGCTAGCGTCCGAGGGGAAAAGGGCGGTCGATGGTGCAGAAGGCGCGGATCTCGCTGTCGGGAACCGAGTCCCGCAAGGTCGACTCGATATGCAAACAGATCCGTGAGATCTCGCAGAGGACGGGCATCCGCATCTCCGGGCCGATCCCGCTCCCGACCAAGAAGCTCCGCGTGCCGGTCCGAAAGGGGCCGGACGGAGGCGGGACCAGCACGATCGACCACTGGGAGATGAGGATCCACAAGCGCCTGATCGACATTGACGCCGACGAGCGGGCCCTGCGCCAGGTCATGCGCATCCAGGTCCCGGACGGGGTCAACATCGAGATCGTGCTTACCGGCTGACCGGCCGTGTGGGCCCGCGGATCGGCCGGATACCTCGCACTCCTTGGAGTGGGCCTCGTCGCCGGCTTGGTCGCTTCGGTCTACTTCGATGTCCTCGTCGCCGTGGCGGCCGTTCTCGTCCTGTTCGGCGTGTGGGGCTTCTTGCTGGTCTTCTTCCGCGATCCCGAACGCCATGCGGACGGGGCCGGGGTCGTCTCCGCGGCGGACGGACGGGTACGTGCGGTGGACCGGGAGGGAGCGCGCTGGCGCATCTCGGTCTTCATGAACGTGACCGACGTCCACGTCAACCGCTTCCCGCTGGACGCGAGCGTGGTATCGGTCTCCGATGCGGGCCGAGGGCACCGTCCAGCGTATCGCGCGGACGCGCACCATAACCGCCAGCGCGCCTATACCCTCGACACGCGGCTAGGTCCGGTCGAGGTGGTCCAGATGACCGGGGTCGTCGCCCGCCGGCTCGTCACGTTCGTTTCGGCGGGGGACCAACGCGCCCGTGGGGACCGGCTCGGGATGATCGTGCTCGGTTCCCGCGTGGATGTTCTCCTGCCCGCAGATCGCTGCCGACCCAAAGTCTCCGTGGGGGAGCGGGTCCGGGCGGGGGTGAGCGTGATCGCTTTGGAGCCCGGCGCGTGAACCGCTGGCGACTCGCCGCGAACGGAGCGACCCTCGCCAACGCGTTGGTCGGCGTCGGCGCGATCGCCTACGTCCTCCTTGGGAACCCGCTCTTCGCGACGCTCCTCATCGCGATCGGGGTCGGTTTCGACGGCCTGGATGGTCTGCTATCCCGACGCGGCCCCAACGGCGGAGCGTTCGGACGGGTCGCAGACTCCGTCGCGGACGCCATCACCTTCGGGCTGGCTCCGGCGCTCCTTGTGGGAGACCATCAGCTCCAGGGCGGGCCGTGGACGTCCATGGCGGTGTTCGCGGCCCTGGTCGGAGCGCTCTACCTCACCCTCGCGATCGCCCGGCTGGTCTACTTCACGCTCCACGGCTACCAACGGAGCTACTTCCTCGGGGTTCCCACGCCCCAGAGCGCGCTCGCGATCGTTTGGCTCTCTGCCGCGTTCTTCGTCCCGGCGTTCTTCGGCGTTCAGCCGGTAGTGTTCCTCGGGTTCGCGTTGGTCATCACCGTGCTCATGGTCGTCCCGCTTCCCTTCCCCAAAGTACGTTCCGACTCGGTCTGGAGGATGCCGAGCGCCATCACGGCCATCGCCGCCGCGTTGATGCTGGTCCCGCTCCAGTTCCGCCCCGACCCCAGCTCCGTCCTCTACGGGCTCGCGTTCGCCGCCGGGGCGGTCATGGCGGTCGGTCTCCTCGCCTATTACCTCCTCGGACCATGGACCGAGCGGCGCGCGTGGGCCGACCGCGCCTAGGGAAACGAGTGAGCGCGACGCGATTGCATGGGGCCCGGGTGACCCGACGCGAGGCGCTCGCGTTTGAGGCCGGGGTCAAGCTCGGGGGCGTCTTTCACCAGTACCTCGGGACGCCCGTGACCGCCCGAACCGCCCCGTTGCTCGCCCGCAGCATCGCGTCGGCCGTCGAGCTCCAGCCCTACGTTCGCCGTGCGTCCGTCCGTATCGTGCCGGCGCGAGGCGGCCCGATGGGCCGGGGCCGCTTCGCCTACCGCTACCTTCGGCCCGAAATGCTCGACGTGCGGGTCGAGCTCGCCGACGGGTCTATACGGCTCGTCGCGCGGCTACGCCACCGGCCCCGGCTCCGCTACCCGCTCATGGCGATCGAGCGGCTCAGCGGAGGGCGGCGCGCTAGGGCCGTTCGTAGAGCGGGACGTAGGAGAGGTCCGTCTGTCCGACGTACGCGGCCATCGGCCGTATCAGGCGTAGGTCGTGGTACTCTTCGAGGACGTGGGCGGTCCATCCGGCCACGCGGCTCGCCGCGAAGATCGGCGTGAAGAGGTCCTTCGGGATCCCGAGCAAGGTGTAGACCGAGCCGGAGTAGAGGTCCACGTTCGGGTAGAGCCCTTTCTCGCGATGGACGACCATCTCGACCGCCCGCAGCCGGTCGTAGTAGGTCATGTTGCCTCGGTTCTCTCCGATCCGCCGAGACCACTCTCGAAGGATGGTCGCGCGCGGGTCCTCGACCTTGTACACGCGGTGGCCGAAGCCCATGATCCTTTCGTGCTGGGCGAGCTTCGCGAGGACGACCGCTTCGGCGCGGTCCGGCGGTCGGGATCTCTGCGAGGAGCTCCATCACCCGCTCGTTGGCCCCCCCGTGCAGCGGGCCCTTGAGGGTCCCGACCGCGCTCGTCACCGCGCTGTACAGGTCGCTCAAGGTGGAGGCCGTCACCCGCGCCGCGAAGGTCGAAGCGTTCAGCTCGTGGTCGGCGTGCAGGATCAGCGAAACATCCATCGCCTTGACGTCCAGCGCCGGCGCGTCGCGGCCCGTGATCGCGTACAGGAGGTAGGCCGCGTGCGAAAGGTCGGGTCGCGGGTCCGGGGGACCCCCGCCCTCGCGCCGGCGGTTCAGGTAGCCGAGGATCGTCGGCAAGGAGGCCAGAAGGCGCTGGGCGCCGCCGATCGAGCTCGTTCCGGTCCGCATCTCGTCCGGCTCGAAGTGGGCCAACGCGCTCACCGCGGTACGCAGGACGTCCATCGGGGCGGCCCCGAGCGGAAGGCGGTCGAGGAGAGCGATCAGCTCGGGGGGAACGGTGCGGCGTTCGCCGAGCAGGCCCCTGAACTCCGTGAGCTGCTTCGCGTTCGGGAGGCGGCCGTACCAGAGCAGATACGCCGCCTCCTCGAAGGTCGATTCGGCCGCCAGAGCCCGTATGTCGTAGCCCCGGTAGATGAGCCGTCCGAGCCGGCCATCGATGAAGCAGATCTCCGATTCGAGCGCGACAACGTCTTGCAGTCCCTTCTGGACCAGTGACCTCTCGACCATGCCTCGACCCACCGAGCTCAAGACGGATGGGCGGGCCGCTTAATCGCTTTACGTGGGCCGCCGCCGTTCCGCCACGGGCGCGACCGGGAGCGAGGAAGAAGAGGGGGGTTCCACGACCGCCACGGGGCCCCGCCGGCGCTCGTAGGCGACGCTGGCGGCCGTCCAGAGCGGGAGGGACGTGAGGAGGGCGCCCGCGGCGATCAGGAAGACGAGGTCGAAGCTCCCGAAGAGCGAGATGATCCCCGAGGTCGCCGCACCGGCCACGGCGGCGACGCCGCCTAGCGCGCTGTTGGCCCCCAGAATGCGACCGGAGTCACGGCCGTGCATGCTTCGAAAGAGCATCATCGAGCTCGCGATCGTGAAGAACGCGACGGCCCCTCCGGCGACCGCGTAGCTCACCATGTTCGCGGCGACCGCCTCCGAACCGAAGAGGAGAGCGAGCGCGAAGCCCGCGGTGGCGAGGTAGCTCAGGGAGCGCACGTAGCTCGAAAGCCGCACCAGCCGGTCGGGACCGAGCCGGTTCGTCACGGCACCCGAGAACGGGAACAGCACCCCCTGCGTACTGCTGTTCGCGAGGTTGATGAGGAAGATCGAGGAGACCCCTACGCCCACGGAGGTGAGGTAGGGCGTCAGCGAGATGTTGAAGAGGTTCGCCGAGAAATTGAAGAGGAACATCGCCGCCAGTACGAGCGGGATCTCGTGATGGAGCTCCGCCCCGGCCCAGCGGCGCAGTCGGGAGAAAAGGTGGCGGTTGACCCGCGGCCGGACGGGAAAGAACGGGATCGAGATGCGGAAGCTCACCAGCTCCCGAGTGCGGGCGATGAAGCTGTCGAGGTGGTGCACTACCTGGGTCGTGCGGGCGGGTCGCTCCCCCTCGGTGACCCCGAACCAGATCCAGATGGCGGAGGCCACTGCGAGCGCGGCGAGCAAGTAGAGGATCGAGTAGAGCGCGAAGGAGTCGGAGGTCCAGACGACGCCGAGCAGAAGCCCCGCGACGCTCCCGACGATCGCCATCTCCTGAAAGGAGCCGTAGGCGTTCGCCCGTTCGTTCTCGGGGAACTTCTCGAGAAGGAGCAGAGTGCCCGCGCTCGCGCTCGCGGGAGCGATGAGCCCGATGACCGTGTAGATCGCGTACAGAGCCCCGATCGACGGGATCAGCGCGAGGGCGACGTAGAGGACGCCGAAGCCGGCGAAGTTGATCACGAGGAAGAGCCGGCGCCGATGGTAGCGGTCGGCGAGGTATCCCCAGAGTACCCGAGGAAGCGATGACCGCGGAGTTGAACAGCGTGGCCGCGAACGCGACCTGCGACCAAGTACCGTGGAGCGGGACGAGGATGAGGAGCGGAAGGACGACCCCGAAGCCGGCGGTCGCGGCGTTGATGGGGACGAAGGCGAGAAACCAGCGGGCGGCCAGCACGCGGGATGGCCATGTTGGACGGGCAAGAGCCATGGTAAACCGCGTGGAACCCGAGGCGCACCGACGGGTTCTCTACTTAAGGCACGGGGCTTCGAGTGGAGAGGAGTCCGGCCCCCGAGCCGTCTCGGGCTTTGGGATTAAATTCGATGGCCTACTAATCCGGGTCAGCCAGCGAATGCTTTCCCTCCCCTTCCATCCGCTCCACCCGTGCCCGTCGGTCGTTACCCGACGGGTAGAGGGGTCTCACCACATCCTCGGAAAGGGCGTCGGGGTCAAGTCGGAGACCCCCAAGTCCCGCAGTTCTCCGCAGGACGGCTAATCCAAGGTTCAACCCGGCGTTCAGTTGCCGGTCGAGCGACCAGCCACAGTGGGCGCAGTCGAACCTCGTCCCCACCCTCGTTCGGTGCTCCGATACTTCACCACATCTCGGGCAGGTGCGTGACGTGCGATACGGGCTCATCCAGAGGATCGGAACTCCGCGATCCGCGGCCTTGTAGGCCAATTGCCGATGCAGTTCCGACTGAGGCCACGACGAGAGCCGACGGCGGAAGGCCCGAGAACGGAAGGGAGGGAGCCGCCGCGCGCCGGCGAACCGACGGCGGGGTCGCGGAAGCCCTGTCAAGTCTTCGAGCACGAGCGCGGACTGGCCGCGGGCCAAGGTGTCGATAAGCGAGCGAGACAGACAGTGGAGCCTCGAGCGGACCCGGTTGCGTTCCCGCCTCCCTTCCCGTCCGAGGAGGGCCCGGGCTTGGCGTCGATCGTGGGCCTTCCTCCGCGCCAGTCTCCGCCGTCGGTTCACGTGACGCGCTTGGATGGTCCGAATCTCCGGAAACGGGGCACAGACGTACGTCGCTCCCGTGGTGTCGACCCGAACCCCGTCCAATGAGGACTCGTTCGTGTCCAAGGCCATGAGTGAGGTAGGCGCATAGGGGTCTGGCACCGCCTTGGCGTAGGCCACGACGACGCGATGGAGGCCGATGTGGACCTGGGTCATGCGATGGTCGGGTTGAGCGAGTACGTGTCGGTGATAATCGGAGACCCGAACAACCAAGGAGGCCCACTCTCCCCGACGGAGAGAGACACGGAGCTTACCGGAATCGAGGTCCAGGTGGAAGTACGCGGCCGGGACTCGAACGAAGGGAGCCCGAACGAACGGCACGCGGCAGGGGATCCCCTGCCGCAGCCGACGCCGGTGGCCGTGGGCGAGAGCGAGCGCAACCTCAGCCGCGGCGAGGCCGATTCCGCCAGTGACGCGAGCCTGAGCCGCTTGATTTCGGGCGAATTGCGATACGGCGGAGCGGGAGGTCTGTGGCGTTGAGAGGATCTCGCGAAGACACAGATTGACGAGCAAACGGAAGTCCTCCATCAAGTCACGAATCGGCGGGGGAAGTGCCACCGAAGACGGTGCGCCGGTTCGAGAGTCGTCAGGGGGAGATGGATTGGGCGAGTCCGAGGTGGGAGCGTTGACGAGCAGGAAAACGAGTGCGCGCCGGGGATCCACATTTCCAGATTCAGCCAGCCATTAGAAGTTGATTCGCGGCCCGTCGGAATGTGAACGATGAGCCAACGGGACGGAATTGCGGAATGAAATCCCAAAGCAGCCGTCTCGATAACACTTATTAAGCGGGCCGATGTCCGCGGCGCACTAGGACTGGGTGGCACGTGGCGATTGGGTTTGTATTGATCAGCACGGCACCCGCCAAGGAGCACGACGTCTACAACGAGCTCCTCCGGGTGAAGGGGATCGTCGAGCTCCACCCGCTCTTCGGCGAGTACGACCTCATCGCGAAGGTGGAGGCCGATGACTTTAACGCCCTGGGCCAGTTGGTTGTGGACCGTATCCGCAGCGTTCCGGGCGTCATCGACACGAAGACCTTGACAGGGATTCGGTTCTGAGAAATCGAGGGAGAGGAAACGAATGGTAGCTTCAGTACTGGCAGCGTCTCTGAACGTCGGCGGTTGGCAGTTCATCACGATCCTGCTGCTCATCTTCGGGCTGTTCCTGATCCTGGCCGGAGCGTTCACGGCCTACTTCGGGAGCGGGCGTAGCCGCGGGGTCGGCGTCGTGTTGGTCGTGGTCGGCCTTGTGGTCGGGATCCTCTTCGCGTTCCTCTACAGCTACTACGGGACCTCGCCGTCCGGCCAGCTAGGGACGCTGCTCTGGCAGTCGTTCTTGGTCATCATCGCGGCCGTGATCGGGGCCCTCGCCGCGATCGGGATCTTCCTGGTCGCGATCATGAAGTCGTAGGCCCCCGGCACGCGGATGCCGGCTCGCCCTGCGGGTTGTCGACTCGTCACGCTCACCTCGGACATTGGTTGGGTCTACGCCGCCCAGATGAAGGCAGTCCTGGCCGCCCGTGTGAGGGCCGACCGGATCTTCGACCTCGCCCACGACCTGCCCCCGCATGCGATCCGCGAGGACGCCTTCCTTTTCCGCGCCATGGCCGAGCGCTTCCCCTCGGGGTCGGTCCACGTGTGCGTGGTAGACCCTGGGGTCGGAGGCCCTCGGGCCGCGGTGGTGGTCCGCTGCAAGGAGGGTTCGTTCCTGGTCGGCCCTGACAATGGCGTCCTCTTCCCCCTCGCGGAGCGGCTGGGCGTCGAGAGCGTCGTGAAGATCGACGCAGCCCGAGTCGCTCTCCCCGGCCGGGTCGGAGCGACGTTCGACGGGCGGGACCTCTTCGCACCCGCTGCGGCCCGGCTCGCTGGTGGAGAATCGCTCACCCGTCTGGGCACCCGTTGGCGACTGAGGCCGCTGACCATCCCTACCGCTCGCCAGCGAGGGTCAGAGGTGGTGGGGGAGATCCTGCACGCTGACCGCTTCGGGAACCTGATCACGAATGTTCCTCCCGCGGCGCTTGCGGCCGCTGCCACCCACGCGGACGTCAAGATAGGACACCACCGGCTGCGTGACCTTAGGTTCGTTCGAACCTATGAGGAGCTTGGGCACGGGCGACTGGGCCTTCTCCTTTCGAGCTTCGGTCTCATCGAGCTCAGCGTCTGTGGGGGGAACGCCGCGCGGCGGCTTAGGGCCCGCCCGGGCGACCGCCTCGTGCTCACCGGGCACTCGGGGACCAGCGTACACCCGCCGCGGACGCGTCCCCGCTCACAACCGTAAAGAGGCTGGCCCGTAGCTGGTTTCGCTCGGCGAAAGGTCGGAAGGAACGATGGCGGAACGGCGGGACTACTACGACGTCCTCGGAGTGCAACGCACCGCCACGCCGGACGAGATCAAGCAAGCGTACCGGAAGCTGGCACGCGCCTACCACCCGGACATGAACCGGGAGAACACGAAGGCCGCGGAAGAGAAGTTCAAGGAGCTCAGCGAGGCCTACGAAGTCCTGGCCGACACCGAGAAACGACGTCGCTACGACGCGATGGGCTTCTCCGGCGTGGAGAGCGATTTCGGTCCCCAAGGGTTCACCTGGCAGAACTTCACCCATGCGGGCGACCTCGAGGATCTCTTCGGAAGCTCGCCGGTGTTCCAGCAACTCTTCGGGAACCTCTTGGGCGGAGGCGGCCTCTTCGCCGGGGTTCCCCAGGGCCCCGTCCAGGGCCGCAACGTGGAGGTTTCCATCCGTCTCCCGCTGGCGGCGGCCCTGAGCGGAGCGCGCCCGACCCTCGAGATCCCTCACGGCGGACCCTGCCCCGACTGCGACGGCACCGGTGCCCGCAACGGCACGGCGTTCGACACATGCCCACAATGCCACGGGCGTGGTCAGGTTCAACAGGCGGTGCGACAGGGCCGCACCCAGTTCGTCACCGTCACCATTTGCCCGATGTGCGGAGGGCGCGGGCGCCGCATCAAGGAGAAGTGCCCTCGATGTCGCGGCTCGGGTCACGTGGAATCACTTCGCCATCTCGAGGTCGCGGTTCCGCCCGGAGTGGATACCGGGACCGTCCTTCGGCTCCCCGGCCAAGGGATGGAGTCGAGCGGGGGGGCCCCTCCGGGGGACCTGTTCGTCCACGTCGAGCTCGAACCGGACGCCCGCTTCCGCCGGGAGGGCACTCGCGCGTTCACGGACCTGACCATCCCGCTGCGGCTCGCCCTGCTCGGGGGCGAGGTCGACGTCCGGGCGCTCGGCCACACGCTTAGGCTCAAAGTGCCGTCCGGGACAGAGCCGGAGCGAGAGTTCCGCATGAAGGGTGAGGGCTTTCCGCGGTTCGGCGGCGGCGGCCGCGGCGACCTCTTCGTGACGGTGCATGTCGAGATCCCGCATTCCCTCACCGGCCGGCAGAAACAACTCATCGAGGAGGCCTTCCCCGAGGAGGCCGCTCCCCGACGTGGGTCCTTCTTCGGGCGCCGGGGCTAGCGATGGCTGAAGAGGAGCTCGAGCCCGCCGAGACCTACTTCACGCCTCGCCCGCGCTCCGCCTCCTCTCGCTCCCATCTCCGATTCCTCTTTCGAGGCGAGCTATTGGATTTCGAGGTCGACCACGGGATCTTTGCCCGTGAAGGTCTCGACCGAGGGACCGAGCTCCTGATCGAGAACACGGTCTTCCAGCCGCGGGACCGGGTCCTCGAGGTCGGCTGCGGATGGGGAGCGATCGCGGTCGCGGCCGCCAAGTCGGCTCCGCGCGGGCACGTGGTGTTGACCGACGTGAACCGTCGCGCGCTCCACCTGGCCCGGCGCAACCTCGGACGCAACGGTATCACGAACGCGGAAGCGCGGGCGGGTTCGCTGTTCGACCCGGTGACGGGGGAAAAGTTCGACGTGATCGTCACCAATCCCCCCTACCGCGCGGGCCGACCGCTCATCGAACGGCTGATCGCGGAGGCGCCCGACTACCTTCGGCCGAACGGCCGGTTCGTGATGGTGGGGAAGGGGAGCCAAGGGATCCGGTACTACCAAGACAAGCTCGCCAGATCGTGGCCTGGGTCGGTCAGCGTCGTCGGCCGCGGGTCGGGCTACCGCGTCTTGGAGGCGGTGCTCGCCCCGCCCAAGCGGTCTCGGTAGAGGCTCGCGAGCTGGCGAAGGTACTCACGGACCTCGTTTCGACCGAGCTTGCTCTCGCCGGAATAGCGCGGTCGGAAGCGGATCGGGACCTCGACTATGGGTCGAGGACGGCACCGCGCGAGGATTTCGAGCGCGATCTTGAACCCCCGAGGCGAGAGGGTAGCGCGCGCGACGACGTCGCGGCGCACCGCAAAGAAGCCGCTCATCGGGTCGCTGACCGCGACGAGCGGGCGCGCCAAAAGTTGGGCCCCGAAGGAGATCAGGCGGCGCGAGCCCTGGAGGCCGCCCGCCGAGCCGCCGGCCATCCATCGGCTTCCAAGCACGAACTCTGCTCTTCCGGAACGGACGAGCTCGACCATGGCCGGGATCGCGCTCGGGTCATGGCTCCCATCGGCGTCCATTGCGACGAGGATGGGTCCGTCCGCAGTGTCGATCCCCGCCATCACCGCGCTCGCGAGTCCCATCTTGCGAGGGCGCTCAATCAATCGGTGCGGGACGAGGCCGTCGGCATCGCGCACCCAGCCGGCCGTGCCGTCCGGTGAAGAATCGTCGACGATGATGATCTCCGCGGAGAGGGGTGCGAGGACCCGTTGAAGTTCGGGGTCGAGTCGCCCTAGGCTGGCCCGCTCGTTGTACGTGGGAAGGATTACGGAGACGACGCACGACCCGTCCATGCTCACGCTGCCAGGGCGTCACGTCCCGCGCGCGAACCGTCCCATATCGCCCGCGGCCAAGAGTGTCGGCGTAGAAGAACGGGGCCGGAACCTCCCGGGTCGACCCAACATCGGATTGTCGACATGAGCAGCGATCTCGTGGTTCTCCTCGCCGCGTGGCCTGTCTCACTGATGACCATTGCCGTAGGTATCCTCGAGGTCGGGAAGCTCGGCGAGGGGCTCTCCTTCAAGCTTCTCAAGGCGGTGCTCTTGGCCGGGCTCGCCTTCGTCGTCATCGCATGGTCGGCATCAACACCGCGCTCGCGCCGACGGGGAAGGGACCATCGTGCTCGCGGTCGCCGTCTTCGCTCGGCCGACCGTTGTCCACCCATTGCTCGCCATGGCAGTCGACCAGATCGCCGTCCAACATGAGGGAGAGAGCGCCGATGGCTCCGAGCCCCCGCCGGCCGACGCGGCGATGCCACCCTTAGCGTGGAAGCGTCCGATTCCCGGCGAAGCGCTTAAAAGGAGAGGCCATTTCGGCGGCCGCGCTCGGTTGGGAAGAGGGCGGGGTCATCGCCGAACTCTTCTACGACGCACGCACTATCAAGGACGGTGAGAACCGCGCCAAAGAACCCTAAGGACGAGGCACCCGCAGCCGCTCCCGAGGCGGCGGCCAAGCCCGAGCCTGAGGCCAAATCGTCCAAGAAGGAGAAGCCCGGCCGCGGCAAGGAGGGGGGCAAGGAGCCTGGCAAGGGTGAATCGAAGGGCAAAGGCCGCAAGACGAGTCCCGGTCAGGAGGGCCGCAAGGTCACCCCCGTTTCCACGAACCCCAACTTCCGCTACATCGTTCGCGTGGCGAACAGCGACTTGGACGGCCGCCGAAGAACCGGTCTCGCGCTTACGGGGGTCCGCGGCGTCGGGCTCCGTATCGCAGAGGCAACCTGCCAGATGACGGGGGTCGATGCCCACGCGCTCATCGGCGACCTGCCAGAGCCGACGGTCGAAGGCCTAGAGGCCGCGCTCGCCGACCTCCGGAACAAGATCCCTGCTTGGATGACGAACGAGCCCCGCGATTACCTCTCGGGCGAGGCGTTCCACTATATCGGCCCGGATATCGAGACCGCGCGGCGCGACAGCATCAACCAGATGAAGATGATCCGTTCCTACCGCGGCGTCCGCCACGAACGCGGCCAGAAGGTCCGGGGCCAGCGCACCCGGTCGAACGGCCGGACGGGCATGGCCGCGGGCGTTCTCAAGAAGGCGGCGAAAGAGGCCGCGGCGGCCAAGGGCAGGGAAGAGAGCGGTCCGGCGGCAGCCCCGGCGGCCGCGCCCGCGGCCCCAGCTCCTGCTACGAAGGCGCCCGCCGGGAAAGCCCCCGCCGCCAAGAAGGAGTAGACGGTCGATGGGCGATCCGAAATTCCTCCGCCGGACCTACGAGACGCCCAAGCACCCTTGGGAAGCGGCCCGGATGGAGGAGGAGCGAAAGGTCCTCCAGAAGCACGGCCTCAAGAACAAGCGAGAGCTCTGGAAGGCTCAGTCCATCCTGCGGGGTTTCCGACGCCAAGCGCGCGATCTGCAGGCACGACTACGCGCGAGCGAGCCCCAAGCCGAGCGCGAGACGACACTACTGCTCGGTCGGCTCGTCCGCCTCGGGGTCCTCTCGCCGGCCTCGCCGACGCTCGACGACGTTCTCGCTCTCAATCTCGAGGACCTCCTGAAGCGCCGGCTCGAGTGGATCGTCTTCACGAAGGGCCTCGCTCCCACACCCAAGGGGGCCCGCCAGCTCGTGGTGCATGGCCACCTCGCGATCGGGGACCACAAGGTTACCCGCCCGGGGTACTTGGTGCGCTCGAGCGAGGAAGCCTCGATCATCTACGCGCAGAACAGCCCACTTACCGGCGACGACCACCCGATCCGCGTCGCGATCCGCGAGCGACAGGCGGCCCGCGAAGCAGCCCCGGTTCCCCCCGCGGCCGAGGGAGGGGCTAACCCCGCATGACGAAAGTGGGGATCGCGCACATCTACGCGAGCTACAACAACATTCACATCACGGTCACTGACATCACGGGGGCCGAGACGCTGGCGAAAGCGACCGGAGGCATGGTCGTGAAGGCCGCGCGCGACGAGTCGAGCCCGTACGCGGCGATGAAGGCCGCGGACCAGGTCGCCGCGGCGATCAAGGAGAAGGGCTACGATACGCTGCACGTCCGCGTCCGCGCTCCCGGCGGCAACCGGTCCCGCTCGCCCGGGCCTGGAGCCCAGGCCGCCATCCGTGCGCTCGCGCGCGCCGGCGTCAAGATCCACCGCATCGAGGACGTGACCCCCGTCCCGCACGACGGGACGAAGCCGAAAGGTGGGCGCCGCGGCCGTAGGGTGTAGGGAGCATCATCATGGAGCTGACCGTCCACGAGCTCAAGCCGCAGCGCGCCCGCGTCGAGGTCGCCGGTACATCCGCGGCCATGTTGAACGCGCTGCGGCGCACGCTCATCGCGGATGTCCCCAAGCTCGCGATCGAGGAGGTGGAGTTCCACCTCGGCCCGATCCGCGATGAGGCGACGGGGAAGGACTACGATTCCTCTACGAGCATGTTCGACGAGGCCGTTGCGCTCCGCCTCGGGCTCCTCCCCCTCCCGACCGACCTGGGGCAGTTCAAGCGGAAGTCGGAGTGCACATGCGGGGGCGCGGGTTGCCCGAACTGTCAGGTCCTCTACTCGATCGACAAGAAGGGTCCGTCCACGGTCTACGGCCGGGACGTTGTTCCGCTCGGCGACCCCTCGCTCGCCGTCCTCGAGCCGGACGTGCCCATCGTGCGTCTCGGCGCCCGCCAGGCTCTTCTCGCCTACGCCACCGCCGTCGTTGGGAGCGCCCGCGACCACGCGAAATGGCAGGTCGCCCACGCGGTCGGCATGAGCCCGTACCCTCACGTCAAGATCGCCAAGAAGAGCGGATGCACGGACGCCTGCCTCAAGCGCGTGGCCGGGGTCTGCCCGGTCGACATCCTCGCCTATTCGGACGGGAAGCTCAATGTGACCGACGAGCCAAAGTGCATCCTGTGCGGGGCCTGCGAGAAGGCGTGCGAGCACGGGAGCGTTCAGGTCAAGCCGGACGACGGGCGCTTCTTCCTCCAGTTCGAGACCGATGGGTCCCTCTCCACCCGGGAAGCGCTCCGCTACGCCCTCAAGGACCTCAAGCGCCGCTTCGAGGACCTGCGCGAGGCGGTCCAGGCGATCCCATAGCGGCTCGCGGGCTTCTCCAATCGTAGCGCAGGATCGCGCCGATCCCCCCGAGCCCCTTCAGGCGCCGTCCCGGGGCATCCTCGTCTCGAACGATGAACAGGTGCGCCTGGCCCGCGCGGGCCCGCTCCAGGATCGGGCTCACCTCACTCTCGTGCAGGCGCGATTCCGAGCAGAGCAGCGTCTCGACCGCGCCACTCTCGACCGCGTCATGTACCTCCTCGAGGCCGACCGCACTCCGCGTCCCGGAAGCGAGACCTTCCACCAACTTTTCGACCAGGGCCGCCTCTTCGGCCGCCGCAGCGCCCTGGAGTGCTTCCGCCGCCCGGCCCGAACGCAGCAGCTCGTCCACACCGACTCGCCCCGACGCCCCCGTCGAGTAGATCATGATCCGACGGCGTAGCGCCGGGTCGCTCTCGGCGATCCGGTGGGCGAGCACCTCCTTGAGGAAGCCGGGGCCGGCGAGAGCGATCGAGGTGGCCTCCTTCCCTTCGCGACGAAGTAGTCCTTCGAGCTCGTTCAAGTAGCTATCGCGGTCGCGATTACCTTGGCCGGGCGCGTACTGCTTACCCGCGATCGTACGTCGTAGGTCGACGACCGGCTCGAGAGCGCGGCCGCGCAGCCTCACGAGGGAGGAGTCACCCCAGTCGACGGCGGCGATCAGGATCGACGGATCGCCGCGGTGGTGCGTCCCCTCGTCCAGGATCGTCCGGTCGGCGGGCGAGAGCGCGGACTTGTAGATGGCGACCTCGTCGCCTACGTCGATGTCGAGCGTGTGGTGCCGGCCGATGTCGAACGGTCCCTCGACGATCGGACCGGAGACCCGGACGTGCTGACTGAAGTCGTGGAACTCGACCGCCTCCGTTCGGACGGTGAGCCAGACCCGCCGTCGGGTCCGCTCGGCCGCGGTGATGTCGGCGGGCGCCTGCGGGTCGCGGCGCGTTGTGGATGCCCCGACCGGCTCCCCCGGGTGGACGAGGCGGGAGAGCCTCCACAGGTCGCTCGGCGTCTCGAGCCGGACGCGGCACTCCCCGCTCTTCGCGTCCCAACGTACCGAGGCGCACGGTCGAACCCTACGTCCCCGAGCCTGGCCGGCTACTACAGGGTTGCGTCGCGCATCCTTGCGGGGTGTTGGCGCCGTCCCGTAACTGGGTCAGGTCGTGGCGAAGAGGTCCGTTCGATGGCTGACGACCGTTTCGAGCTCCTCGGCCGGAAGGCGGTCGATCTCGACGCGTTCGAGGAACCGGGCGAGCGTCCCCGAGACCGAGATTCCGCGCCTTGCCCCGACCCCTCCGGGCGGGACGGGAGAAAGGGAAGCGATGAGAACATCCCCTCCCGAAGTTGCGAACAGGAAGGGTTGCACGGCGCAGGATGTGAACAGGGTGCGCAATAGGGTCTCGGGCCGGCGGCCCTCGCGCATCCGGCCATGGATGAAGACGACCTGGCCCAACGTCCACTCCTCGTAGGCCGGGATGCTCGCAGGGTCCAGGAACGCCCGTCGGTCGATCCAGCCGGTACGGAGCGCCCGGGCGAGGCTCGCCCGCACCCCGATTCGAGAAAAGATCCCCGCGCGCCCAGCGTCTGGCCCTGCCGGTGCCGTGACACGCGCCAGCCCGAGCACGATCTCCTTCCAACGCGGGTTGATCGCGGCCCGGGCGCTTCCACGGGGGTGGCGGGGGAGCTGTCGAGGGTAGAAGGATGTCCCCGGGATCCCCACGACCCTGGCCCACTCCCCTTCGAAGTCGAAGTAAACGGGAAGCGTCGGGCTCTTCAGGTTCAACTCGAGCAGGAAAGCTCGCGTGTATCGACCGGGAACCGCGAGCTCGCGGGCAATGGGGGTCTCGCGGTCCTGCTGCTGACCGGAGAAGACCCCGAAGAACATGGTGGAGGTCTTCCACAGAAGAACCAGGCGTTCGATCTGGGTCCAACGCTTAATCGTCGCGGCCGCGTCCACGCTGTTTGGTCGGGCCAGGACAAAGGAAACCCGAGCCTGCCCAAAGAGCGTGGGGTCAGGAACGAATCGCTCCGCGATCCACTCCGCCTCTAGAGCGCGGCGCCGTGCCGCTTGGTACGTTCGGGGGGCGATGCCGGTCAACCGAATCCGTTCCCGTTCCGAGCCGGGCTCCCCGGCCAGGATCGAATCGATGACGGCGGCCTGGAGGCGGGTCAGTGCGCGCCGGCCTTCCGGGCCGGTCGGTGCGCCGGCGGACCATGAAGGAGCCCACACGATAGTCACGTTGTGGGGCGCCAAGAGTAGTTCAACCTTGCGGCGTTAGCCTCGGGAGAATCCTCGTGGACGGGCTGGCAGCCCACGTGCTTCGGGCCAACCGGGGACGCCATGAATCGTCCTGGGAAGTGCACGCGCGACTCGGTCGTTACGCTCGGGTGGGCGCCCACAGGAGACAGACTAAAAAATGTCGTCCAGCGGGTCGGGGTTGCCGTCGGCCGTAGCCGGATCGACCTCGGTCGGGAGATCGTAGCTGGCGTAGAGCTCGTCGGCCGCATCCGGTCCGGTGGACGGAGCCGGACGGAGCGCATACGTGCGATAGCCCAGCGAGCCGACGAGGACTACCGCTACGACGACGGCCAACGCGACTAGCCATGTCCACGATTGGCCCGCAGTGGTTGGAGGCAAAATTGATGCGAGCGGGAGGACCGACTGTGTCGCGGGGGATGCTCCGTCCACAGTGAGGGAGTGATGCGTGGTCGGCGGCACCCAGGTCAGCGAGTTGGACGTGACCGTGTAGGTGTAGCTTCCGTTCGAGAGAGCGACCACGAGCGCCGGCGCACCGCCAGCGAAGAAGTAAGTGACCGTTCGCGGGACTGTCGCGGGTACGTCATGGGAAGCCGGGGTCGAAAGATTCCCAGTCAGGTTGACGTACCATTGCACACCGGCCGGGAGGCCTACCGCTTCGAACGTGGCGCGGTACGCGTACTCGAACTTGACCAGAACGACCGGGTTCGACCCGGCGACCACGACCGTAGACTCCTGTTCGGTCGTTTGCCACGATAATGAGGAGGTGGACGTCGCAAAGGCGTACGTCCCGTTAGACACACCCGTGAACAGAATCGAGGCCGCCGTTGAGCTCTGCTGGTCCCCGTTCAACGTAGCCGACCAGGCGGTGGCGGAGGGTAGGCCGCTCTCCTCAAACGTGACGATGAACGGGCCGCCCGGCAGGGTGAACAGTATCATCTCGGTGATCGACTGCCCATCGACGTCCAGGCTCCCCGAAGGCGGGTCAGCGGTATATCCGGAGGCGCTCGTTTGGAAGGAGAAGGTTCCGTTGGGCTCACTGAAGGCGATCCCAGGGTCGCCACCCTGTGTCGTCCGAGCAACCCCATTCAGAACGACCGTCCACCAAGTCCCCGGGGATAGTCCTGTCTGGCCAAAGATGACCGCGTACGACGTTGCCGCGACCGACGTGGCGAGGCGAACCGCTGGGGCCTGCACCATCCCGTGCGGCTGACGTTGTATTGTTTGGCCGACGGCACCGAGGTAGGGCCCTAAGGCAAGAGAAATAGGAAGAAGAATCGCGACGGCGATGAACAGGACGATGATGAGGCGGGCCAAGCGAATCATTCCCAAGCCCCCCGTGGAGTGCTCTCCCGCGTCGCGATGGCCGAACCAGGTATTTAACCGATGACGCAAGTCTCCTCGACCGCACCGCGACGTTCAGCTCGATGTAGGGCCGGCGACGCACGACCACCCCAGCACGGGGCGCCAGCCCCCATCGCATGCGCCCGGAAGCTCTCCCGACCTTCCACCGACAGACATCCGTACGATAGCGGCGATGCTCCGGTTCCCATGGTTGCATTCCCCCACTTCTCGCGAAGATCTTCCATGGAATGCCGGAGATGGACTCCTTCTCCCGTCGGTCGCCCTGCAGCTTCGGGGGAGCGATCCAGGACCTTCTCGCGCGGACATCGGGTTTCCGGGAGATCAGACTGATTCGCACATTTCGTCCGACGTCGATCGAGGGCCGTGGCTCCTGAACCGCCCACTGAAACTTCGGCGGCCCTTGGCAATCGTCCCGTTGAAGTGTGTCAGGCTCACCGCAACAGCAATCGTGCTAGACTATAGCACGAGCTTACGGCGACGGTAACTATGTGAGAGGTTAGCACGGCGAGAGATGCGCAAAGGTTTATAGGCAAATCCAGAAGCTGAGGGCCACGTCGACAAGCGAACGAACACCCTGTAGCAACCACGGAAAATACGACATGGTACTATCAGTACGAAGGGTCGTTTGGCTCGGTCCCGGACTCGCAGCAAGGGATTCGGACCCCGTGGGGAACCAAGGGCGTTTCGGACTTGCTTGCAATCGACGGACGGCCATGGTTCACATCGTGGATGCAGGTCCCAGCAGTCTCGAGGGAGTATGACGGCATCCTTGACGCCTCGGCGCACCCGGGTTGTGTGGCTCGCAATCGTCGTGTCCCTGATCATGCTCGGCAGCGCGGCGCTCGCCCCTCTCGGGTCAGTCGTAGCTCCCGCCTCCTCGTCCGTAAGCCTCAGTGCATCTCTGACGGCCCCGTCCTCCTCGGCGGCCCCGGCCACGCCGGCGAGTCCAGCCACGAGCTCTGCCAGCCAAACCTACACGGTCACGGTTGACGGTCAAAATTTCGTCGTCGCTGCTTCCCCCTCTCCGACTGCTTCCACTCAAGCCTTGAGTCCTTCTACTGGTCCAACGCTCCACCAATCAACAGGCTCATCCACACACAAGTTGGGCTCCGAAGCGATCAACGTGAACCCGACATCGGGTGCGTTGGGCTCGTCCGTCACGGTGTCGGGGACGGGCTTCACGGCCTCGACGACGCTCAAGTCCCTGGTCTTCGACTCCATTCCGATCACAAGCTGCACGACCGGTTCATTGAACGTCGGCAGTGGTGGGACGTTCAGTTGTACGTTCAGTGTGCCGGGCCCGAGCGTGGTCGCCACGGTCTCTGTCGGTACCACACCAGAGCACCTGTTGTATGACCCCGGGAACGGCTACATTTACGCTCCGAGCACCGGCGGCCAAATCACCTGGATTGTCAACGGCGCGAACAACCAGATAGCGGGCTCGGTTAACGGCGGCAGCCCTTCCGAGCCGTACTCTGGGGTGTACGACCCTGCAAACGGCAACGTCTACATTTCGAACATCGGTTCAGACACCGTAACCGTGATCAACGGCATTTCCCAGGTGGGCTCGGCGATCACCGTCGGCAACGCCCCTCAACTCGGGGCCTACGACCCCACGAACGGCTACATCTACATACCGAACTCCGGTGGGGCCACCGTTAGCGTGATCGACGGGACGACCAACACGGTGGTGGGCTCGGCGATCACCGTCGGCACCACGCCGTGGTGGATCACGTACGACCCCGCGAACCACGACCTCTACGTGTCGAACTCCGGTTCGGGCAGCGTGAGCGTGATCAGCGGGGCGAGCGACACGGTGGTGGCCACGCTCACCGTCGGGACCAATCCCTACGCTGCGACGCTCGACCCCGCGAACGGCTACCTCTACGTGCCGAACCAGGGTGGAAGCACCGTGAGCGTGATCGACGGGGCGACCAACACGTTGGTGGGCTCGGGGTCCATTTCCGTCGGGAGTGGGCCGATTGCCGTGCAGGTACGACCCGGGGAACGGCTACCTCTACGTGTCGAACAACGGCGGCGCCTCCGTGAGCGTGATCAACGCAACGAGCGACACGGTCGTGGACCCGGCGATCACCGTCGGTTCCGGCCCTCGGTTCCTGGCGTACAACAACGCGAACGGGGACATCTATGTACCGAACGACGGCGGTTCCACGGTGACCGTGATCAACGGGACGTCCGTGTTTGCTACCGTCACCGTCGGCAGTAACCCATGGGACGCCATCTACGACCCGGCCAATGGCTATGTCTACGTGGCGAACTCCGCTTCGGCCTCGCTGAGCGTGATCGGCTCGATGTCGGGAACGTCGGTGGTTGCGACGGACTCCGGCGGGAGCACTGGGACCGGAACCTTCACGCCTTCGACCCAAGCAGTCACCGTGGTCTCGAGCCCCGCTCCATTCGGATCAAGTGTGACGGTGTCGGGAACCGGATTCCTCGCGTCGACCGCGCTGGCGTCGCTCGTCTTCGATTCCTTGACGATTTCGAGCTGCACGAGCGGCTCCTTGACGACCAACGCTGTGGGAGCGTTCACGTGCACCTTCAACGTACCCGTGGCGGGCGTAGTGGCTACGGTTCCCGTCAATTCCGGGCCGTATTGGGCGATGTACGACCCCGCGAACGGTTACGTCTACACCGCGGACTACAGCACGAACACCGTGAGCGCGATCAGCCCGGCGCTCGGGGCGACTCCGATCGCCGTTGGCACCAATCCGTGGAGCGTGACGTACGACCCCGCGAACGGCGACCTCTACGTGCCGAACTATGATGGTGGCAACCCGGGCAGCGTGAGTGTGATCAGCGGAGCGACGAATACGTTCGTGACCGGGATTGCCCTCGGCAACGGGCCAATTCTCGCGGCCTACGACAGCTCGAACGGTTACATCTACGTGTCGAACAAAGGCGGCTCCACCCTGAGCGTGATCAACGGAACGACGAATACGTACGTGACCGGGATTGCCGTCGGCACCTCGCCCTACGGCGTGACCTACGACCCCGCGAACAGCTACGTCTACGTAGCGATGAGCGGCGGCTCCACCGTGTACGTGATCGACGGAAAGAAGGGGGACGCGACCATGGATACGGTCCTGGCGACGCCCAGCGTCGGGGCCAACCCGGAGTACGTGGGGTACGACAGTGGGAACGGTTACCTCTACGTGCCGAACACAGGGACGAACACGGTCAGCGTGATCAACGGGGCGAACGACACGGTGGTGGGCACCGTCACCGTCGGTTCCGGTGCGACCGGCGTGGTGTACGACAGCGGGACTGGCTTGGTCTACGTATCGAACTACGATTCCGGCAACGTCAGCGTGGTCAGCGGGACGAAAGTCGTGGGCAAGGTCACCGTCGGCACCAACCCAGAGTTCATGGCGTACGACAGCAGGAACGGCTTCGTCTACGCGGCGAACTACGGCACGAACACCGTGAACCTCATCAACGGGACGACGTTGGTGGCGACGGTCACCGTCGGCACCACTCCAAGTTCCTTGGCATACGACAGTGCGAACGGCTACGTCTACGTACCGAACTTTGGGTCGAGCACCGTAAGTGTGGTCGGCGGGCTTTCCGGAACGTCGGTGGTCGCGACGGACGCCGCCGGCGGAACGGGGACCTCGACGTTCAACCCGGCCACGCAAGCGATCACGGTGGTCCCGTCGATCGGTCCGTTGGGCTTGTCGGTGACCGTGTCGGGAACCGGGTTCTTTGCCTCGACGCTCTTGGCATCGCTGCTCTTTGACGGAGCGACAATCACGCATTGCACGAGCGGCTCATTGACTACCACCACTACGGGGACGTTCTCGTGCACGTTCCCCGTGCCGATCGCGGGGGTGGCAGGCACGACCAGCGTCGGTAATCATCCATGGTTCTCGGCGTACGACAGCGGGAACGGCTACGTCTACGTGACGAACGATCTATCGGGGACCGTCAGCGTGATCAGCGGGAAATCGGTAGTGGGAACGGTCGCTGTTGGTACGACCCCGTACATCCCGGTGTACGACAGCGGGAACGGCTACGTCTACGTGACGAACTACGGTTCGGGTACCGTGAGCGTCATCAGTGGTACGTCGGTGGTGGCGGGAGGCACGGTCACCGTCGGGACCGATCCATACTTCGCGGCGTACGACAGCGGGAACGGCGACGTCTACGTGACGAACTACGGTTCGGGCACGGTGAGTGTGATCAGCGGCTCCAGCCCGACGTTTTCGGTGGCCACGGTCACCATCGGTGCCAGTGCCGGACCAGTGTTCCCGACGTACGACCCGGCGAACGGTTACGTCTACGTGCCGAACTCGGGTTTGGGAACGGTGAGCGTGATCAGCGGTACGTTGGTGGTGGGCACCGTCACCGTCGGTTCGGCTCCATGGTTCTCGGCCTACGACAGCGGGAACGGCTACGTCTACGTGACGAACGATTTGTCGGGGACCGTGAGCGTGATCAGCGGGACCACTCTCGTGGGCACGGTCACGGTCGGTTCGAATCCGGTGCTCCCGATTTACGACAGCGCGAACGGCTACGTTTACGTGGCGAACTCGGGTTCGGGCACGGTAAGCGTGATCAGCGGGACGGCCGTGGTGGTAGGAGGGACGGTCACCGTCGGTACCACTCCCTACTACCCGGTGTACGACAGCGGGAACGGCCTCGTCTACGTGCCGAACACCGCGAGCACCGGCAACACCGTGAGCGCGATCAGCGGAACGACGGTAGTGGGCACGATCGCCGTCGGTTGGGCGCCGTCTTTCTCGGCGTACGACAGCGGGAACGGCTACGTCTACGTCCCGAACTCGGCTACGGCCAACGTGAGCGAGATTGGCTCGCCATCGGGGACTTCGGTGGTCGCGACCGACGCGCTCGGCCAGGCAGCGAGCGGCACGTTCACGTTGTCCGCACAAGTGGTTACGGTGACTCCGGGTACGGGCCCGTTGGGCTCGTCGGTGACCGTGGCCGGGACGGGCTTCTTGGCGTCGACGGCGTTGGCGTCGCTCGTCTTTGATGGCGTGACGATCACGAGCTGCACGAGCGGTTCGTTGACGACCAGCAGTTCCGGCGTGTTTTCGTGTACGTTCAACGTGCCGATCGTCGGCCAGGTGGCCACGGTCAGCCTCGGTTCTACCTCCTCGTATCAGGCGACGTACGACAGCGGGAACGGCTACGAATATGTGTCGAACTACGGCTCGAACACCGTGAGCGTGCTCAACGGGAAATCGCTCTTGGCCACGCTGCCCACCGGTTCCGAACCATCCTTCTTGGCGTACGACCCCAATAACGGCTACGTCTACGTGGTCAACCAAGGTGCGTCGGGGGGCAGTGTGACCGTGATCAGCGGGACGTCGGTGGTGGGCACGGTCGCCCTCGGGGGGGGCGCCGGGGACGATCCGATCAACATCACCTACGACCCCGTGAACCACGACCTCTACGTGGGGAACGAAGGTGGCACCACCGTGAGCGTGATCAGCGGTACGTCGTTGCTGACCACTCTCGGTGTCGGTTCCAAACCGTTCGGCTCCGTGTTCGACCCCTCGAACGGGTTCATCTACGTGGCGAACGCCGGTTCGGACAGCGTGAGCGTGATCAACGGAGCGACCAACGTCGTCCAGGGTTCGGAGATTGGCGTCGGGTACTAACCCCACCTTCCTGGCCTACGACAGCGAGAACGGCTACATCTACGTGGCGAACGAAGGGGGGAACAGCGTGAGTATCATCAACGGAGGGACCGACACCTTGGTGACCTCGGTCCCCGTCGGTGCGAATCCGGAATTCCTGATCTACGATTCCACGGATGGGGACGTCTACGCGCCGAACCACGGAGGTACCACCGTGAGCGTGATCAGTGGGACGGCCGTGATAGGCACGATCACCGCCGGTACCGACCCGTATTTTGGGGTGTACGATAGCGCGAACGGCTACGTCTACGTGGGGAACTACGGTTCGAGCAGCGTGAGCGTGCTCAGCGGGACGTCGGTGGTGGCCACGGTCCCCACCACTTCTGAGCCGTTCGTCTCCGGGTTCGACTTCGGGACCGGGGACGTCTACGTGCCAAGCTTCAACAGTGCCATCCTGACCATCATCGGCCCCACCTCGGGGACATCGGTGGTCGCGACGGACCTCGCCGGTGGGACGGCGAGCGGCACGTTCACCCAGACGACGCCCGCGATCACGGTGACCCCGGGGCAGGGCCCGGCGGGCGCGACGGTGACGGTCGCGGGAACGGGCTTCTCGGTATCGACCGCTCTGGGGTCCCTGGTCCTCGATGAAGTGACGATTTCAAGCTGCACTAGCGGCTCACTGACAACGAACAGTGTAGGAGCGTTCAGCTGCACGTTCGCGGCTCCGACCACGGGGGTGGGGGTGACGGTGGTCGCGACGGACGTCGGTGGCCAGACCGCGACCGGAACTTTCCTCGAAACGATCCCGGCGATCACGGCGACCCCGACATCGGGCATCGTGGGTTCCTCGGTAACCGTAACCGGAACGGGGTTCTCGGTATCGACTCCGCTAGCGTCGCTAGTCTTCGGCTCCGTGACCATCTCTAGCTGTACGAGCGGTTCACTGACGACCAACGCAACGGGGGTGTTCAGCTGCACGTTCAGTGTGCCGAGCGGGACGTTCGGGACGGAGACGATCACGGCCACGGACGTGGGCGGTAAGACGGCGACCGCGACGTTCGCGGTAACGATAGCGGCCGGGTCGCCGACTCCCTTGTCGCCGACGATTGACAACGGGCAGACGATCACTCTGACGGCGCACCCCTCCGGCGGATCGGGCACTTACAGCAGCTACCAGTGGTATTCGGGCAGCACGGCGAGCGCATGCACGGCGCTGGGAACGAAAGCCTCGGGATCGTCGACGTCCTCGACATATGCGGCCTCACCGACCAGCACGACGTACTGACTGTTACGTCGTGACAGACTCACTCTCGAACAGCGCGACATCGCCGGCGGATGAAGTCATTGTCGACGCGGCCCCGGCGGTCACGATCTCGACGCCCACTCTGGCGATCACGATGGATCTGGGCCAGTCCATCACGGTGACGGCGAATGCCGCCACGGGCGGGACGGGGTCTTTCACGTATGCGTGGACTTTTACCGGCACGTGCACCGGGTTCACGAATCCCGGGAACGTGCTCACCTTCGTCTTCACGCCCTCGGGCACCACGACAAATTGTGCGTTCGTAGTCACCGTGACGGACACGGGGACCACTGCGGGAGCGACGCCGACGTCGACGGCGACAGCTACGACGGGGACGGTCACGGTGAAGTCGGCGCCGGCGGTGTCGATATCGCCGACCACGGTGACGAACGACCTGGGCCAATCGGTGACGATCACGGCGACGCCCTCGGGCGGATCGGGGACGTTCAGTTACCTCTGGTCGGTAGCGTCCGGGACCTGCACGGGCTTCGTTGATTCGAATGCTGCCACGCTAACGTTCACACCGAGCGGGACGACAGCAACCTGCGTACTGACGGTGACGCTGACGGACACGGGTACGACGGGCGGGGCGACGCCGACGCTTACGGCGACGCCGCCGACCAACGCGGCTGTGACGGTGAAGACCGCGCTAGCGGTATCGATTTCGCCCACATCGGCGACGATCGACGAGGGCCAGTCGGTGACGATCACAGCGTCGCCTTCGGGTGGGACGGGAAGCTACGGCTACACCTGGTCGGTCTTTTCGGGGTCGTGCCCGGGCTTCTTGGACTCAGGAGCTTTGACGCTGACTTATACGCCGACGGGGACGACGTCGACCTGCGTGCTCACGGTGACGCTGACGGACACGGGGACGGTGGGCGGCCCGACGGGCGGGACGGCGACGCCCGCGACCAAAGCGGCAGTGACAGTGGACCCGTCGACTATCCTTCTCTTCATCAGTCCCACCTCGGGGCCCGGCACCACTGCGATAACCCTCTTGACGAGCAGCAGTGGCTTCACGCCGGGGACCACGTATGGTTACTGTTACAACGGCGCCAGCGACAGTACTCAACAATGCACAGGAGCGGTCGGAACATTCGTAGCCACCGCCGGCGGTAACATCCCTAGCGGCGTCACAACTACCGCCAGTGTCACAGAACCCGGCGAAAAGGATTACGTCATCATATGTCTCCAACCCGCCTGTACCCCCTTGGACGGGGCTCTCGCCCACGCCACCTTCGTGCAGGAAGGGAGCACCTTGGTGGCCGGGGCGATAACTCCTCCCTCTCCAATCATAGACAGCGGCCAGTCGGTCACGCTGACAGCCAACCCATCCGGTGGGACGGCCCCGTACACGTATCAGTGGTACACTTACCCCGGCTGTAGCATTTCTCCTATCTCGGGAGCGACTGCTGTATCGTATCCAGCTTCACCCACGTCCACCACCACATACTTTTACGAGGTTATCGACCAGGATACTGCCACGGCATGTTCATCGGGTGACACCGTCACGGTTTACCCGGCGCCGACGGTGTCGATCTCGCCAACCTCGGTGACGATGGACTTCGGCCAGTCCGTAACGATCACAGCGACGCCGTTGGGCGGGACCGGAACGTTCACGTATCTATGGGCGGTAGCGTCGGGGACCTGCCCCGGGTTCGTTAACTCTGGAGCCATCTCGCTCACGTACACTCCCAGCGGGACGACGACGACCTGCGTGCTGACGGTGACGCTTACCGACACGGGGACGACGGTGACCCCGCATCCGACGGCGACGCCGGCGACCAACGCGGCGGTGACGGTGAACTCGGCGCTCTCGTCGGGGTCGGTGTCACCGAGCTCGCCGAGCATCGACACGGGGCAGACGGTCACGCTGACGGCGAACCCAACTGGTGGGACGGGGCCGTACACGTACACGTGGTATTCATCTCCGAGCGGGTCGGGGTCGTGCGGGTCAGCGGGTTGGACGTCGGTCGGGACGAACTCGAGCACGTATGCGCCCTCGCCGACGAGCGCGACGTATTACTGTTACGTAGTGACGGATAGCAGCACCGGAACGCCGGCGGCGTCAGCGAGTTCAGCGGCGGACGAGGTGACGGTGAACTCGGCGCTGTTGTCGGGATCAGTGTCACCGAGCTCGCCGAGCATCGACACGGGGCAGACGGTCACGCTGACAGCGAACCCCTCAGGGGGGACGACGCCGTATTCCTACCAGTGGTATTACTCGACAAGCGCGGGGTCGTGCACGGCGGGCACGGCGTTCGGCACATCGTCGCCGACGCAGGCGGTCTCGCCGACGACGAACACGTACTACTGTTACGTAGTGACGGACAGTTCCCAAGGGAACAGCGGGCACGAGACGGCGACCTCGGCGCAGGACCTAGTGACGGTGAACTCGGCGCTCTCGTCGGGGTCGGTGTCACCGAGCTCACCGAGCATCGACACGGGGCAGACGGTCACGCTGACGGCGAACCCAACTGGTGGGACGGGGCCGTACACGTACACGTGGTATTCATCTCCGAGCGGGTCGGGGTCGTGCGGGTCAGCGGGTTGGACGTCGGTCGGGACGAACTCGAGCACGTATGCGCCCTCGCCGACGAGCGCGACGTATTACTGTTATGTGGTGACGGACAGTGCGAGTCCGAGCGTCACGTCGCCGGCGTCGGCGTCTTCGTCGGCGGACGAGGTGACGGTGAACTCGGCGCTGTTGTCGGGATCAGTGTCACCGAGCTCGCCGAGCATCGACACGGGGCAGACGGTCACGCTGACAGCGAACCCCTCAGGGGGGACGACGCCGTATTCCTACCAGTGGTATTACTCGACAAGCGCGGGGTCGTGCACGGCGGGCACGGCGTTCGGCACATCGTCGCCGACGCAGGCGGTCTCGCCGACGACGAACACGTACTACTGTTACGTGGTGACGGACAGTTCCCAAGGGAACAGCGGGCACGAGACGGCGACCTCGGCGCAGGACATAGTGACGGTGAACTCGGCGCTCTCGTCGGGGTCGGTGTCACCGAGCTCACCGAGCATCGACACGGGGCAGACGGTCACGCTGACGGCGAACCCAACTGGTGGGACGGGGCCGTACACGTACACGTGGTATTCATCTCCGAGCGGGTCGGGGTCGTGCGGGTCAGCGGGTTGGACGTCGGTCGGGACGAACTCGAGCACGTATGCGCCCTCGCCGACGAGCGCGACGTATTACTGTTACGTAGTGACGGATAGCAGCACCGGAACGCCGGCGGCGTCAGCGAGTTCAGCGGCGGACGAGGTGACGGTGAACTCGGCGCTGTTGTCGGGATCAGTGTCACCGAGCTCGCCGAGCATCGACACGGGGCAGACGGTCACGCTGACAGCGAACCCCTCAGGGGGGACGACGCCGTATTCCTACCAGTGGTATTACTCGACAAGCGCGGGGTCGTGCACGGCGGGCACGGCGTTCGGCACATCGTCGCCGACGCAGGCGGTCTCGCCGACGACGAACACGTACTACTGTTACGTAGTGACGGACAGTTCCCAAGGGAACAGCGGGCACGAGACGGCGACCTCGGCGCAGGACCTAGTGACGGTGAACTCGGCGCTCTCGTCGGGGTCGGTGTCACCGAGCTCACCGAGCATCGACACGGGGCAGACGGTCACGCTGACGGCGAACCCAACTGGTGGGACGGGGCCGTACACGTACACGTGGTATTCATCTCCGAGCGGGTCGGGGTCGTGCGGGACAGCGGGTTGGACGTCGGTCGGGACGAACTCGAGCACGTATGCGGCGTCGCCGACGAGCGCGACGTACTACTGTTATGTGGTGACGGACAGTGCGAGTCCGAGCGTCACGTCGCCGGCGTCGGCGTCTTCGTCGGCGGACGAGGTGACGGTGAACTCGGCGCTGTTGTCGGGGTCGGTGTCGCCGAGCTCACCGAGCATTGACGACGGACAGACGATCACGCTGACGGCGAACCCCTCAGGCGGGACGACGCCGTACTCCTACCAGTGGTATTACTCGACAAGCGCGGGGTCGTGCACGGCGGGCACGGCGTTCGGCACATCGTCGCCGACGCAGGCGGTCTCGCCGACGACGAACACGTACCACTGTTACGTGGTGACGGACAGTTCCCAAGGGAACAGCGGGCACGAGACGGCGACCTCGGCGCAGGACCTAGTGACGGTGAACTCGGCGCTCTCGTCGGGGTCGGTGTCACCGAGCTCGCCGAGCATCGACACGGGGCAGACGGTCACGCTGACGGCGAACCCAACTGGTGGGACGGGGCCGTACACGTACACGTGGTATTCATCTCCGAGCGGGTCGGGGTCGTGCGGGTCAGCGGGTTGGACGTCGGTCGGGACGAACTCGAGCACGTATGCGGCGTCGCCGACGAGCGCGACGTATTACTGTTATGTGGTGACGGACAGTGCGAGTCCGAGCGTCACGTCGCCGGCGTCGGCGTCTTCGTCGGCGGACGAGGTGACGGTGAACTCGGCGCTGTTGTCGGGGTCGGTGTCGCCGAGCTCACCGAGCATTGACGACGGACAGACGATCACGCTGACGGCCCACCCCTCGGGTGGAACGACGCCCTACACCTATCACTGGTATTCGTCCGCAACGGGGTCCGGTGCGTGCAGTAGCGCGGGCTGGACGTCGGTCGGGACGAACTCGAGCACGTATGCGGCGTCGCCGACGAGCACGACGTACTACTGTTACGTAGTGACGGACAGCAGCACGGGGACGCCGGCGGCTTCAGCGAGTTCAGCCGCAGACAAGGTGACGGTGGACCCGGCACTGTCTGCAGGGACGGTCTCGGCGACAATCAACCCGGTGGACGTGAACCAGGCGACGACGATCTCAACGACCGGAGCGACGGGCGGGACAGGAGCCGGAACCTACACGTACGCGTGGACGGGGTTGCCGGCGGGATGCAGCAGCACGGCGGCGTCGTTCAGTTGCACGCCGACATCGAACTCGGCCAGCCCCTACACGGTCACTCTCACGGTAACGGACGGGAACGGGAACACGGCGACGGCGTCGTTCATGTTCACCGTGGACTCGTCCCTGTCAGCGGGGACCGCATCGGCGACGCACAACCCGGTGGACGTTGACGAAGCGACGACGATCTCGACGACCGGAGCGACCGGCGGCACGGGACCCGGGACGTATACGTATGCGTGGACGGGACTGCCGGACGGATGCAGTAGCACGGCGGCGTCGTTCAGCTGCACGCCGAGCGACGATTCCAGCTCGCCGTACACGGTAACCTTGACGGTCACGGACGGGAACGGGAACACGGCGACGGCGTCGTTCATGTTGACCGTGGACCCAGAACTGTCGGCAGGCACGGTATCTGCGACGGTGAACCCGGTGGACGTTGGGCAAGAAACGACGATCTCGACGACCGGAGCAACGGGCGGTTCTGGAATCTACACGTATGCGTGGACGGGGCTACCGGCGGGATGTAGCAGCACAGCGGCATCGTTCAGCTGCACGCCGACATCGAACTCGGGCAGCCCCTACACGGTCACTCTCACGGTAACGAACGGGAACGGGAACACGGCGACGGCGTCGTTCATGTTGACGGTGGACCCGGCGTTGTCAGCGGGGACGGTATCAGCGACCCATAACCCTGTGGACGTAGCTCAGGCGACGACGATTTCCACGACCGGGGCGACGGGCGGGACGGGACCTGGGACGTACACGTATGCGTGGACGGGGCTGCCCGCGGGATGCAGCAGCACGTTGGCGTCGTTCAGCTGCACGCCGGCATCGAACTCAGCCAGTCCTTACACGGTCACTCTCACGGTCACGGACGGGAACGGGAACACGGCGACGGCGTCGTTCATGTTGACGGTGGACCCCGCGTTGTCGGCGGGGACGGCCTCGGCGACGGTAAACCCCGTGGACGTGAACCAGGCCACGACGATCTTCACCACCGGAGCGACGGGGGGGTCGGGAGCTGGGACCTACACGTATGCATGGGGAGGGCTGCCCGCGGGGTGCAGCAGCATCGCGGCGTCGTTCAGCTGCACTCCGACTGACGATTCCGGGTCGCCGTACTCGGTGACTCTCACCGTAACCGACGCGAACGGGAACAAGGCAACCTCGTCGTTCACGTTGACTGTGGACTCAGCGCTATCGGCGGGCACGGTGTCAGCGACCCACAACCCAGTGGACGTGAACCAAGCGACGACGATCTCCACGAGTGGAGCGACGGGCGGTTCGGGACCTGGGACGTACACCTATGCATGGACGGGGCTGCCGGCGGGATGCAGCAGCACGTCGGCGTCGTTCACCTGCATACCGACATCGAACTCGGCCAGTCCCTACACGGTCACACTCACGGTAACGGACGGGAACGGGAACACGGCGACGGCGTCGTTCATGTTGACCGTAGACACGGCGTTGTCGGCGGGAACGGTCTCGGCGACGATCAACCCGGTGGACGTGAACCAGGCGACGACGATCTCCACGACCGGAGCGACGGGCGGGACGGGAGCCGGAACCTACACGTACGCGTGGACCGGGTTGCCCGCGGGGTGCAGTAGCACGGCGGCGTCGTTCAGCTGCACGCCGACATCGAACTCAGCCAGTCCCTACACGGTCACACTCACGGTAACGGACGGGAACGGGAACACGGCGACGGCGTCGTTCATGTTGACGGTGGACCCGGCGTTGTCCGCCGGGACTCTGTCGTCTTCGACGGGCCATGCGGTAGACGTAGACCAGGCTACCACGCTCGCGACGAGCGGAGCGACGGGTGGGACGGGAGCTGGGACGTACAGCTACGCGTGGACGAACCTACCGGACGGATGCAGCAGTTCGGACTCAGGCTCGATCATCTGCACGCCGAGCGACACGACGGGGTCGCCATTCACGGTAACCTTGACGGTCACGGACGGGAACGGGAACACGGCGACGGCGACGTATGCATTGACGGTGGACCCGGCGTTGTCCGCGGGAACGGTCTCGGCGACGATCAACCCGGTGGACGTGAACCAGGCGACGACGATCTCCACGACCGGAGCGACGGGCGGGACGGGAGCCGGAACCTACACGTACGCGTGGACCGGGTTGCCCGCGGGGTGCAGTAGCACGGCGGCGTCGTTCAGCTGCACGCCGACATCGAACTCAGCCAGTCCCTACACGGTCACACTCACGGTAACGGACGGGAACGGGAACACGGCGACGGCGTCGTTCATGTTGACGGTGGACCCGGCGTTGTCCGCCGGGACTCTGTCGTCTTCGACGGGCCATGCGGTAGACGTAGACCAGGCTACCACGCTCGCGACGAGCGGAGCGACGGGTGGGACGGGAGCTGGGACGTACAGCTACGCGTGGACGAACCTACCGGACGGATGCAGCAGTTCGGACTCAGGCTCGATCATCTGCACGCCGAGCGACACGACGGGGTCGCCATTCACGGTAACCTTGACGGTCACGGACGGGAACGGGAACACGGCGACGGCGACGTATGCATTGACGGTGGACCCGGCGTTGTCCGCGGGAACGGTCTCGGCGACGATCAACCCGGTGGACGTGAACCAGGCGACGACGATCTCCACGACCGGAGCGACGGGCGGGACGGGAGCCGGAACCTACACGTACGCGTGGACCGGGTTGCCCGCGGGGTGCAGTAGCACGGCGGCGTCGTTCAGCTGCACGCCGACATCGAACTCAGCCAGTCCCTACACGGTCACACTCACGGTAACGGACGGGAACGGGAACACGGCGACGGCGTCGTTCATGTTGACGGTGGACCCGGCGTTGTCCGCGGGGACCGTATCGGCGACAATCAACCCGGTGGACGCGGAACAAGCGACGACGATCTCGACGAGTGGAGCGACCGGCGGGACGGGAGCTGGGACGTACACGTACTGCATGGACGGGATTGCCGGTGCCATGCGCCAGCACGGCGGCGTCGTTCAGCTGTACCCCCGCTTCGGGCGGGGTCTACACGATCACCCTGAGGGTAACAGACGGGAACGGGAACACGGCGACGGCGGAGTTCACGTTGACAGTGAACGGTAAGTTTTCCCCCGGGACGGCCTCGGCGACGGTGAACCCGGTGGACGTCGGTCAGCCGACGACGATATCGACGACCGGCGCAACCGGCGGTTCGGGAGACTACGCGTATGCGTGGACGGGGCTACCGGACGGGTGCAGCAGCAGCGCGGAGTCCTTCGTCTGCACGCCTACGGACAATTCCGGGTCGCCGTACACGGTGACACTGACGGTAACCGATACTGGGACCGAGTTCACGGCGGTTGCGACGTTCACGTTGACGGTGGACCCGGCGCTCTCGGCGGGAACGGTATCGGCGACACACAACCCCGTGGACGTGGACCAAGCGACGACGATCTCAACGACCGGAGCGACCGGCGGGACGGGGCCGGGACGTACAGCTACGCGTGGACGAACCTACCGGACGGATGCACGTCATCGAACTTCGCCTCGATCAGCTGCACGCCGACTGACACGACGGGGTCGCCGTTCACGGTAACCTTGACGGTAACGGACGGGAACGGGAACACGGCGACGGCGTCGTTCATGCTCACGGTGGACCCGGCGCTGTCGGCGGGAACGGTATCGGCGACACACAACCCGGTGGACGTGGACCAAGCGACGACGATCTCGACGACTGGGGCGACCGGCGGGACAGGTGCCGGGACATACAGCTACGCGTGGACGAACCTACCGGACGGATGCACGTCATCGAACTTCGCCTCGATCAGCTGCACGCCGACTGACACGACGGGGTCGCCGTTCACGGTAACCTTGACGGTAACGGACGGGAACGGGAACACGGCGACGGCGTCGTTCATGCTCACGGTGGACCCGGCGCTGTCGGCGGGAACGGTATCGGCGACACACAACCCGGTGGACGTGGACCAAGCGACGACGATCTCGACGACTGGGGCGACCGGCGGGACAGGTGCCGGGACATACAGCTACGCGTGGACGAACCTACCGGACGGATGCACGTCATCGAACTTCGCCTCGATCAGCTGCACGCCGACTGACACGACGGGGTCGCCGTTCACGGTAACCTTGACGGTAACGGACGGGAACGGGAACACAGCCACGGCGTCGTTCTCCTTGGCGGTGGACCCCGAGTTGACAGCGGGGACCGTGTCCGCGACGGTGAACCCGGTGGACGTGAACCAGGCGACGACGATCTCGACGACCGGGGCGACGGGTGGCGACGGGAGCTACACCTATGCATGGACGGGGCTGCCGGACGGATGCAGCAGTACGGCCGCGTCGTTCAGCTGCACGCCGACGGACAATTCCGGGTCGCCGTACGACGTAACACTGACGGTGACGGAGGACGACGGAGACACGGCGACGGCGTCGTTCACGTTGGCGGTGGACCCGGCGTTGTCGGCGGGAAGCCTGTCGGCAAGCCCGAACCCGGTGGACGTGGGCCAAGCCACGACGATCTCGACGACCGGGGCGACCGGCGGGACGGGACCCGGGACCTACACGTATGCCTGGACGGGCCTGCCCGACGGGTGCAGCAGCTCGGACTCGGGTTCGATCAGTTGCACCCCGAGTGACCATTCAAGCTCACCGTACACGGTGACACTCGCGGTGACGGACGGGAACGCGAACACGGCGACGGCGTCGTTCATGTTGACGGTGGACCCGGCGTTGTCGGCCGGGACGGTCTCGGCGACAATCAACCCGGTGGACGTGAACCAGGCGACGACGATCTCAACGACGGGAGCGACGGGCGGGACGGGAGCTGGGACGTACACGTATGCATGGACGGGGCTGCCGGCGGGATGCAGCAGCACGTCGGCGTCGTTCAGCTGCATACCGACATCGAACTCGGCCAGTCCCTACACGGTCACTCTCACGGTCACGGACGGGAACGGGAACACGGCGACGGCGTCGTTCATGCTCACGGTGGACCCGCAACTCTCGGCGGGGACTCTATCGGCCACGCACAACCCGGTGGACGTGGACGAAGAGACGACGATCTCGACGACGGGGGCAACCGGCGGGACGGGGGCCGGGACGTACACCTACGCGTGGACGGGTCTACCGGACGGATGCAGCAGTTCGAACTCGGGCTCGATCAGCTGCACGCCGAGCGACGATTCTGGGTCGCCGTACACGGTGACTCTTGCGGTGACGGACGGCAACGGGAACACGGTAACGACGACGTATTTGTTGACGGTAGGCTCCGTGCTCGTAGCGGGTACGGTCTCGGCGACCGTGAACCCCGTGGACGTGGACCAGGCGACGACGATCTCGACGACCGGGGCAACGGGCGGGACTGGACCCGGGACGTATACGTATGCGTGGACGGGACTACCGGACGGGTGCAGCAGCACCGCGGCGTCGTTCAGCTGCACGCCGAGTGACGATTCAGGCACGCCATACACGGTCACACTGACCGTGACGGACGAGAGCGGTAACACCGCGACGGCGTCGTTCACGTTGACGGTGGACCCGGCGCTGTCGGCGGGAGCGGTATCAGCGACACACAACCCGGTGGACGTGGACCAAGCGACGACGATCTCGACGACCGGGGCGACCGGTGGGTCGGGAAGCTACACGTATGCGTGGACGAACCTACCGGACGGATGCAGCAGTTCGGACTCAGGCTCGATCATCTGCACGCCGAGCGACACGACGGGGTCGCCATTCACGGTAACCTTGACGGTGACGGACGGGAACGGGAACACGGCGAGCACGACGTATATGTTGACGGTGGACCCGGCGCTTTCCGCGGGGACGGTCTCGGCGACCATCAACCCGGTGGACGTGGACCAGGCGACGACGATCTCGACGAGCGGAGCGTCGGGCGGGTCGGGAGTTGGGACGTATACGTATGCGTGGACGGGACTGCCGGACGGATGCAGCAGCACCGCGGCGTCGTTCAGCTGCACGCCGAGTGACGATTCAGGCACGCCGTACACGGTAACCCTGACGGTAACGGACCGCAACGGGAACACGGCGACGGCGTCGTTCATGTTGACGGTGGACCCGGCGCTGTCGGCGGGAACGGTATCAGCGACACACAACCCGGTGGACGTGGACCAAGCGACGACGATCTCGACGACCGGGGCGACCGGTGGGTCGGGAAGCTACACGTATGCGTGGACGAACCTACCGGACGGATGCAGCAGTTCGGACTCAGGCTCGATCATCTGCACGCCGAGCGACACGACGGGGTCGCCATTCACGGTAACCTTGACGGTGACGGACGGGAACGGGAACACGGCGAGCACGACGTATATGTTGACGGTGGACCCGGCGCTTTCCGCGGGGACGGTCTCGGCGACCATCAACCCGGTGGACGTGGACCAGGCGACGACGATCTCGACGAGCGGAGCGTCGGGCGGGTCGGGAGTTGGGACGTATACGTATGCGTGGACGGGACTGCCGGACGGATGCAGCAGCACCGCGGCGTCGTTCAGCTGCACGCCGAGTGACGATTCAGGCACGCCGTACACGGGTAACCCTGACGGTAACGGACCGCAACGGGAACACGGCGACGGCGTCGTTCATGTTGACGGTGGACCCGGCGCTGTCGGCGGGGACGCTGTCGTCTTCGACGGGTCATGCAGTGGACGTGGCCCAGGCGACCACACTCGCAACGAGCGGAGCGTCGGGCGGGTCGGGAGCTGGGACGTACACCTACGCGTGGACGAACCTACCGGACGGATGCAGCAGTTCGGACTCAGCCTCGATCATCTGCACGCCGAGCGACACGACGGGGTCGCCATTCACGGTAACCTTGACGGTAACGGACGGGAACGGGAACACGGCGACGGCGACGTATGTATTGACGGTGGACCCTGCGTTGTCCGCGGGGACGGCGCACGCGAATCCCCCGACGATTGACTATAGCGAGCAGACGTCGACGATCTCACCGAGCGGCGGGTCGGGTGGGTCCGGCGGCAACACCTACACCTGGTACGAGTCCTCGGAGCCGGGCACGTGCGGTTCAGGGACGAGCTTGGGAACGGGACCAAGCTGGACGACGGGCTCGGAGATTACGGGAGTGGGGACGTACTACTACTGCTACGTGGTGACCGACAGCAACGGGAATTCGCAGCTGTCGGGCACTGCGACCGTGACCGTCAGCGCTACGCTTTCCGCACCAACGATTTCCGTGGCACCGACCCCGATCGATTCAGGGCAGAGCGCCACACTCTCCACGACCGGTTCGTTCGGCGGAGGCACATCGCCGTACAGCTGCCAGTGGCTGGTCGAAGCGCCAGGGGACGTTAGCTACTCAGCGCTCGGTAGCTCGTTCAGTTGCAGTCCCGGCGACCTACCGACGATATCGACCGGGACATTGGCGGCGACGGGCACGTGGCACTTCGAGCTTCAAGTGACGGACAGCGCCGGACCACCGGCGGAGACGGCGACCTCGAACGCAGTATCGGTCCTGGTGAACTCGGCATTCAACAACGCCAACGCTGCCACGATCTCGGTCAGCCCGACGACGATCGATTCAGGGCAGAGTGCGACCCTCAGCACGACCTCATCGTTCACGAGCGGAGGCACATCGCCCTACAGCTGCCAGTGGCTGGTGGAGGCGCCAGGGGGCGTCAGCTACTCAGCGCTCGGTAGCTCGTTCAGTTGCAGTCCCGGCGACCTACCGACGATATCGACCGGGACGTTGACGGCGACGGGCACGTGGCACTTCGAGCTTCAAGTGACGGACAGCGCCGGACCACCGGCGGAGACGGCGACCTCGAACGCAGTATCGGTCCTGGTGAACTCGGCATTCAACAACGCCAACGCTGCCACGATCTCGGTCAGCCCGACGACGATCGATTCAGGGCAGAGTGCGACCCTCAGCACGACCTCATCGTTCACGAGCGGAGGCACATCGCCCTACAGCTGCCAGTGGCTGGTGGAGGCGCCAGGGGGCGTCAGCTACTCAGCGCTCGGTAGCTCGTTCAGTTGCAGTCCCGGCGACCTACCGACGATATCGACCGGGACATTGGCGGCGACGGGCACGTGGCACTTCGAGCTTCAAGTGACGGACAGCGCCGGACCACCGGCGGAGACGGCGACCTCGAACGCAGTATCGGTCCTGGTGAACTCGGCATTCAACAACGCCAACGCTGCCACGATCTCGGTCAGCCCGACGACGATCGATTCAGGGCAGAGTGCGACCCTCAGCACGACCTCATCGTTCACGAGCGGAGGCACATCGCCCTACAGCTGCCAGTGGCTGGTGGAGGCGCCAGGGGGCGTCAGCTACTCAGCGCTCGGTAGCTCGTTCAGTTGCAGTCCCGGCGACCTACCGACGATATCGACCGGGACATTGGCGGCGACGGGCACGTGGCACTTCGAGCTTCAAGTGACGGACAGCGCCGGACCACCGGCGGAGACGGCGACCTCGAACGCAGTATCGGTCCTGGTGAACTCGGCATTCAACAACGCCAACGCTGCCACGATCTCGGTCAGCCCGACGACGATCGATTCAGGGCAGAGTGCGACCCTCAGCACGACCTCATCGTTCACGAGCGGAGGCACATCGCCCTACAGCTGCCAGTGGCTGGTGGAGGCGCCAGGGGGCGTCAGCTACTCAGCGCTCGGTAGCTCGTTCAGTTGCAGTCCCGGCGACCTACCGACGATATCGACCGGGACGTTGACGGCGACGGGCACGTGGCACTTCGAGCTTCAAGTGACGGACAGCGCCGGGCCACCGGCGGAGACGGCGACGTCGAACGCAGTATCGGTCCTGGTGAACTCGGCATTCAACAACGACAACGCTCCGACGATCTCGGTCAGCCCGACAACGATCGATTCAGGGCAGAGCGCCACCCTCAGCACGACCTCATCGTTCACGAGCGGAGGCACATCGCCGTACAGCTGCCAATGGCTGGTCGAAGCGCCAGGGGACGTCAGCTACTCAGCGCTCGGTAGCTCGTTCAGTTGCAGTCCCGGCGACCTACCGACGATATCGACCGGGACGTTGACGGCGACGGGCACGTGGCACTTCGAGCTTCAAGTGACGGACAGCGCCGGGCCACCGGCGGAGACGGCGACGTCGAACGCAGTATCGGTCCTGGTGAACTCGGCATTCAACAACGCCAACGCTCCGACGATCTCGGTCAGCCCGACAACGATCGATTCAGGGCAGAGCGCCACCCTCAGCACGACCTCGTCGTTCACGAGCGGAGGCACATCACCCTACAGCTGCCAGTGGCTGGTCGAGGCGCCGGGGGACGTCAGTTACTCGGCGCTCGGTAGCTCGTTCAGTTGCAGTCCAGGGGACCTACCGAGCGTATCGACCGGGACGCTGACGACGGTTGGAACCTGGTACTTCGAGCTCGAGGTGACGGACAGCGCCGGGCCGCCGGCGGAGACGGCGACGTCGAACGCAGTATCGGTCCTGGTGAACTCGGCATTCAACAACGCCAACGCTCCGACGATCTCGGTCAGCCCGACGACGGTCGACTCGGGGCAGAGCGCGACCCTCTCCACGACTACTCCGTTCAGCGGGGGGACACCGACGTACACGTGCCAGTGGCTGGTCGAGGCTCCGAGCGCCGGCAGCTACAGCGACCTCGGCAGCTCGTTTAGTTGCACCACCAGCAGCCTCCCGACCATTTCGACGGGGACGCTGACAGCGGCCGGGACATGGAGCTTCGAGCTGGAGGTGACGGACAGTTCAGGGACACCGCAGACGGTGACCTCGAACGTAGCGACGGTCCTCGTCAGCCCCGCCTCCACAGCTCCAGTGATTTCCGTGGCACCGACGACGATCGACTCGGGGCAGAGTGCGACCCTCACGACGACCGCATCGTTCAGTGGGGGCACATCGCCTTACACCTGCCAGTGGGTCGAGGAAGCGCCGGGCGATGTCAGCTACAGCGATCTCGGCGGTTCGTTCAGCTGTACCACCAGCAGCCTACCGACCATCTCGACCGGGACGCTGACGGCGACCGGAACATGGTACTTCGAGTTGCAGGTGACGGACAGTTCGGGGATACCGCACACGGTGACCTCGAACGCAGTGACGGTCCTGGTCAACCCGGCGTTCAACAATCCCGATAACGGTCCGACAATCTCGGCGGCTCCGACGACGATCGACTCGGGGCAGACCACGACCCTAACGACGACCGTGTCGTTCAGTGAAGGCACCCCGACCTACAGTTGCCAGTGGCTGGTCGAGGCGCCGGGTGCTGAGGGCTACTCCGACCTCGGCGGTTCGTTCACGAGCGGCTGCACTGCGAGTAGCCTACCGACCATATCGACGGGGACGCTGACGGCGACGGGGACGTGGAGCTTCGAGCTAGAGGTAACGGACAGTTCGGGGACACCGCAGACGGTGACCTCGAACGCAGTGACCGTCCTCGTGAACCCAGCGTTCAACAATCCCGATAACAGTCCGACGATCTCGGTGGCACCGACGACGATCGACTCGGGGCAGAGCGCGACGCTCACGACGATCGCTCCGTTCAGTGGAGGCACTCCGACCTACACGTGCCAGTGGCTGGTCGAGGCGCCGAGTGCCGGCAGCTACTCTGCCCTCGGCAGCTCGTTCAGCTGCACGACGAGTAGCCTACCGAGCATCTCGACGGGGACGCTGACGGCGACGGGGACATGGAGCTTCGAGCTAGAGGTAACAGACAGTTCAGGGACACCGCAGACGGTGACCTCGAACGCGGTGACGGTCCTGGTCAACCCGGCGTTCAACAATCCGGCCAACAGTCCGACGATCTCGGTGGCACCGACGACGATCGACTCGGGGCAGAGCGCGACGCTCACGACGATTGTTCCGTTCAGTGGAGGCACCCCGACCTACACGTGCCAGTGGCTGGTCGGGGCCCCAGGTGCTGAGAGCTACTCGGACCTCAGCGTATCGTTCAGCTGCACGACGGGTAGCCTACCGACCATATCGACAGGGACGCTGACGGCGACGGGGACGTGGAGCTTCGAGCTAGAGGTAACGGACAGTTCGGGGACACCGCAGACGGTGACCTCGAACGCGGTGACGGTCCTGGTCAACCCGGCGTTCAACAATCCGGCCAACAGTCCGACGATCTCGGTGGCACCGACGACGATCGACTCGGGGCAGAGCGCGACGCTTAGCACGACCGTTTCGTTCAGCGGGGGCACCCCGACGTACACGTGCCAGTGGCTCGCCGAGGCGCCGGGTGCCGGCAGCTACAGCGACCTCGGTGGTTCGTTCGGCTGTAGCGTGGGTGACCTTCCGACCATATCGACGGGGACGCTGACGGGAACCGGGACGTGGAGCTTCGAGCTGGAGGTAACGGACAGTTCAGGGATACCGCAGACGGTGACCTCGAACACAGTGACGGTCTTGCTCAACTCGGCCTACTCCGCGGCTCCGGTGATCTCGGTGGCTCCGGCGACGATCGACTCAGGGCAGAGCGCGACGCTCACGACGACCGCATCGTTCAGCGGAGGCACCCCGACCTACACGTGCCAGTGGCTGGTCGAGGCCCCCGGTGCTGAGAGCTACTCGGACCTCAGCGTATCGTTCAGCTGCACGACGAGTAGCCTACCGACCATCTCCACGGGGACGCTGACGGCGACCGGGACGTGGCACTTCGAGTTGCAGGTGACGGACAGTTCGGGGACGCCGCAGACGGTGACCTCGAACACAGTGACGGTCCTGGTCAACCCGGTGTTCAACAATCCCGATAACAGTCCGACGATCTCGGTGGCACCGACGACGATCGACTCGGGACAGAGCGCGACGCTGAGCACGACCGTAGCGTTCAGCGGAGGGACCCCGACCTTCAGCTGCCAGTGGCTGGTCGAGGCACCAGGCGCCGAGGGCTACTCAGCGCTCGGAAGCTCGTTCAGTTGCACCACGAGTAGCCTACCGACGATATCGACGGGGACGCTGACGGCGGCCGGGACGTGGAGTTTCGAGCTAGAGGTAACGGACAGTTCGGGGACACCGCAGACGGTGACCTCGAACGTAGTGGCGGTCCTGGTCAACCCGGCGTTCAACAATCCGGCCAACAGTCCGACGATCTCGGTGGCACCGACGACGATCGACTCGGGGCAGAGCGCGACGCTCGACGACGACCGCATCGTTCAGCGGAGGCACCCCGACGTACACGTGCCAGTGGCTGGTCGAGGCGCCGGGCGCCGGCAGCTACAGCGACCTCGGCGGTTCGTCCGGCTGTAGCGTGGGTGACCTACCGACGATCTCGACGGGGACGCTGACGGCGACGGGGACGTGGAGCTTCGAGCTAGAGGTGACGGACAGTTCGGGGACACCGCAGACCGTGACCTCGAATGTAGTGACGGTCCTGGTAAACCCGGCGTTCAACAATCCAACCAACAGTCCCACGATCTCAGTGGCCCCGACGACGATCGACTCGGGGCAGAGCGCGACCCTCACGACGACTGCATCGTTCAGCGGAGGCACCCCGAGTTACAGTTGCCAGTGGCTGGTCGAGGCACCGGGTGCCGAGAGCTACTCCGACCTCGGGGGTTCGTTCGGCTGCAGTCTAGGTGACCTGCCGACCATATCGACGGGGACGCTGGCGGCGGCCGGAACATGGCACTTCGAGCTGGAGGTGACGGACAGTTCAGGGACACCGCAGACAGTGACCTCGAACGCAGTGGCGGTCGCGGTCAGCGCAGCCTTCACGGCTCCTGTGATCTCGGTCGCCCCGACGACGATCGACTCCGGGCAGAGCGCGACGCTTAGCACGACCGTTTCGTTCAGCGGAGGCACCCCGACCTACACCTGCCAATGGCTTGTCCAGGCGCCGGGTGCCGGCAGCTACTCCGACCTCAGCGGGTCGTTCAGCTGCACCGCGAGTAGCCTACCGACCATATCGACGGGGACGCTGACGGCGACCGGGACGTGGAGCTTCAAGCTGGAGGTGACGGACACTCCGGGAATGCCGCAGACAGTGACCTCGAACGTAGTGAACGTCCTGGTCAGCACCGCGTTCACGGCTCCGGTGATCTCGGTGGCTCCGACGACGGTCGACTCGGGGCAGAGCGCGACGCTCACGACGACCGCGTCGTTCGGCGGAGGCACACCGACCTACACGTGCCGGTGGCTGGTCGAGGCACCAGGTGCTGAGAGCTACTCGGACCTCAGCGTATCGTTCAGCTGCACGACGAGTAGCCTACCGACCATCTCCACGGGGACGCTGACGGCGACGGGGACGTGGCACTTCGAGTTGCAGGTAACGGACAGCTCCGACACACCGCAAACGGTGATCTCGAACGTAGTATCGGTCCTGGTGAACACGGCGTTCAGCAACGCCAACGCACCAGTGATCTCGGTGGCGCCGACGACGATTGACTCCGGGCAGAGCGCGACCCTCACGACGACCTCCTCGTTCACGAGTGGAGGCACATCGCCGTACAGCTGCCAGTGGCTGGAGGAAGCGCCGGGAGCGGAGAGCTACTCAGCTCTCGGTAGCTCGTTCAGCTGCACGACGAGCAGCCTACCGACGATATCGACGGGGACGTTGGCGACGGTGGGGACGTGGCACTTCGAGCTACAGGTGACGGACAGCGCCGGGCCGCCGGCAGAGACGGCGACCTCGAACGTAGTATCGGTCCTGGTCAACCCAGCGTTCAACAATCCCGGCAACAGTCCCACGATTTCCGTGGCCCCGGCGGCGATCAACTCGGGGCAAAGTGCGACACTCTCGACCACGGCTCCGTTCAGCGGAGGCACATCGCCTTACAGCTGCCAGTGGCTGGAAGAAGCGCCCGGCGCGGAGAGCTACTCGGACCTGGGCGGCTCGTTCAGTTGCACGACGAGCAGCCTGCCGACGATATCGACCGGCACGCTGACTGCGACCGGGACGTGGTCGTTCGAGCTGCAGGTGACGGACAGCTCTGGGACACCGCAGACGGTGACCTCGAACGTAGTGACGGTCCTGGTCAACTCGGCCTACTCCGCATCTCCAGTGATCGCTGTCTATCCGACGACGATCGACTCCGGGCAGAGTACGACACTTGCCACGACCTCTTCGTTCAGCGGAGGCATCCCGAGCTACACCTGCCAGTGGCTGGAGGAAGGGCCGGGAGCGGAGAGCTACTCGAACCTGGGCAGCTCGTTCAGCTGCACCACGAGTAGCCTACCGACCATGTCGACCGGTGCGCTCACGACGACCGGCATCTGGGACTTCGAGCTAAAGGTAACAGACAGCGCCGAGACACCCCAGACGGTGACCTCCAACACAGTATCGGTTCTAGTCAACTCGGCCTACACCGCATCTCCCGTGATCTCGGTGGCGCCGACGACGATCGACTCGGGGCAGGGCGCGACGCTCTCCACCACAACGCCGTTCAGCGGAGGGACGCCGACCTACACGTGCCAGTGGCTGGAGGAAGGGCCGGGAGCGGAGAGCTACTCGGACCTCGGCGTTTCGTTCAGCTGCACCACGAGCAGCCTACCGACAATATCGACTGGGACGCTGACGACGGTGGGGACCTGGCACTTCAAGCTGGTGGTGACCGACAACGCCGGGCCACCGGCGGAGACGGCGACCTCGAACGTAGTATCGGTCCTGGTCAACGCGGCCTACTCAGCAGCTCCAGTGATCTCAGTGGCGCCGACGACGATCGACTCGGGGCAGAGCGCGACACTCTCGACCACCGCCCCATTCAACGGAGGCACGTCGCCCTACAGCTGCCAGTGGCTGGAGGAAGCCCCGGGAGCGGAGAGCTACTCCGCGCTCGGCAGCTCGTTCAGTTGCACCACGAGTAGCCTACCGACGATCTCGACGGGGACGCTGGCAACGGTCGGGACGTGGCACTTCGAGCTACAGGTGACGGACAGCGCCGGGCCGCCGGCAGAGACGGCGACCTCGAACGTAGTATCGGTCCTGGTGAACTCGGCGTTCAGCAAGGCCAACGCACCCGTGATCTCAGTCTCTCCGACGACGATCGACTCCGGGCAGAGCGCGACGCTGACCACGACCTCCTCGTTCACGAGTGGAGGCACATCGCCGTACAGCTGCCAGTGGCTAGAGGAAGCGCCGGGAGCGGAGAGCTACTCCGCGCTCGGTAGCTCGTTCAGTTGCACCACGAGTAGCCTACCGACGATATCGACGGGGACGTTGGCGACGGTGGGGACGTGGCACTTCGAGCTACAAGTGACGGACAGCGCCGGACCGCCGGCAGAGACGGCGACCTCGAACGTAGTATCGGTCCTGGTGAACTCGGCGTTCAGCAACGCCAACGCACCCGTGATCTCAGTCTCTCCGACGACGATCGACTCCGGGCAGAGCGCGACGCTGACCACGACCTCCTCGTTCACGAGTGGAGGCACATCGCCGTACAGCTGCCAGTGGCTAGAGGAAGCGCCGGGAGCGGAGAGCTACTCCGCGCTCGGCAGCTCGTTCAGTTGCACGACGAGTAGCCTACCGACGATCTCGACGGGGACGCTGGCGACGGTCGGGACCTGGCACTTCGAGCTGAAGGTCACTGACAGTTCTGGGACACCGCAGACGGCGACCTCGAACGTAGTGTCGGTCCTAGTGAACTCGGCGTTCAGCAACGCCAACGCACCCGTGATCTCGGTCTCTCCGACGACGATCGACTCCGGGCAGAGCGCGACGCTGACCACGACCTCCTCGTTCACGAGTGGAGGCACATCGCCTTACAGCTGCCGGTGGCTGGAGGAAGCGCCGGGAGCGGAGAGCTACTCTGCGCTCGGCAGCTCGTTCAGTTGCACCACAAGCAGCCTACCGACGATATCGACGGGGATGTTGGCGACGGTGGGGACGTGGCATTTCGAGCTACAGGTGACGGACAGCGCCGGGCCGCCGGCAGAGACGGCGACCTCGAACGTAGTATCGGTCCTGGTGAACTCGGCGTTCAGCAACGCCAACGCACCCGTGATCTCGGTCTCTCCGACGACGATCGACTCCGGGCAGAGCGCGACGCTGACCACGACCTCCTCGTTCACGAGCGGAGGCACATCACCCTACAGCTGCCAGTGGCTAGAGGAAGCGCCGGGAGCGGAGAGCTACTCCGCGCTCGGCAGCTCGTTCAGTTGCACCACAAGCAGCCTACCGACGATCTCGACGGGGACGTTGGCGACGGTGGGGACGTGGCATTTCGAGCTACAGGTGACGGACAGCGCCGGGCCGCCGGCAGAGACGGCGACCTCGAACGTAGTATCGGTCCTGGTGAACTCCGCATTCAGCAATGCCAACGCACCCGTGATCTCGGTCTCTCCGACGACGATCGACTCCGGGCAGAGCGCGACGCTGACCACGACCTCCTCGTTCACGAGTGGAGGCACATCGCCGTACAGCTGCCAGTGGCTAGAGGAAGCGCCGGGAGCGGAGAGCTACTCCGCGCTCGGCAGCTCGTTCAGTTGCACCACGAGTAGCCTACCGACGATATCGACGGGGACGTTGGCGACGGTGGGGACGTGGCACTTCGAGCTACAAGTGACGGACAGCGCCGGACCGCCGGCAGAGACGGCGACCTCGAACGTAGTATCGGTCCTGGTGAACTCGGCGTTCAGCAACGCCAACGCGCCCGTGATCTCGGTCAGCCCGACGACGATCGACTCCGGGCAGAGCGCGACGCTGACCACGACCTCCTCGTTCACGAGTGGAGGCACATCGCCGTACAGCTGCCGGTGGCTAGAGGAAGCGCCGGGAGCGGAGAGCTACTCTGCGCTCGGCAGCTCGTTCAGTTGCACCACAAGCAGCCTACCGACGATATCGACGGGGATGTTGGCGACGGTGGGGACGTGGCATTTCGAGCTACAGGTGACGGACAGCGCCGGGCCGCCGGCAGAGACGGCGACCTCGAACGTAGTATCGGTCCTGGTGAACTCGGCGTTCAGCAACGCCAACGCACCCGTGATCTCGGTCTCTCCGACGACGATCGACTCCGGGCAGAGCGCGACGCTGACCACGACCTCCTCGTTCACGAGCGGAGGCACATCGCCGTACAGCTGCCAGTGGCTAGAGGAAGCGCCGGGAGCGGAGAGCTACTCTGCGCTCGGCAGCTCGTTCAGTTGCACCACAAGCAGCCTACCGACGATATCGACGGGGATGTTGGCGACGGTGGGGACGTGGCACTTCGAGCTACAGGTGACGGACAGCGCCGGACCGCCGGCAGAGACGGCGACGTCGAACGTAGTATCGGTCTTGGTCAACCCGGCGTTTAACAACCCCGGGAACAGTCCCACGATCTCCGCGGCGCCGGCGACGATCAACTCCGGGCAGAGCGCGACACTCAGCACGACCGTTTCGTTCAGCGGAGGCACACCGACCTATACGTGCCAGTGGCTTGTTGAGGCACCGGGTGCCGGCATCTATTCGGACCTGAGCGTGTCCTTCAGCTGCACGACCAGCAGCCTGCCGACGATATCGACCGGGACGCTGACGGTGGCCGGGACGTGGTCGTTCGAGCTAGAGGTAACGGACAGTTCAGGGACACCGCAGACGGTGACCTCGAACGTAGTGACGGTCCTGGTCAACTCGGCCTACTCCGCGGCTCCAGTGATCTCGGTGGCGCCGACGACGGTCGACTCCGGGCAGAGCGCGACGCTCACGACGACCTCCTCGTTCAGCGGAGGCACATCGCCGTACAGCTGCCAGTGGCTGGAGGAAGCGCCGGGAGCGGAGAGCTACTCTTCGCTCGGCAGCTCGTTCAGTTGCACCACGAGCAGCCTACCGACGATATCGACGGGTACGTTGGCGACGGTCGGGACGTGGCACTTCGAGCTCCAAGTGACGGACAGCGCCGGGCCGCCGGCAGAGACGGCGACCTCGAACGTAGTATCGGTCCTGGTGAACTCAGCGTTCAGCAACGCCAACGCGCCCGTGATCTCGGTCAGCCCGACGACGATCGACTCCGGGCAGAGCGCGACCCTCAGCACGACTTCCTCATTCACGAGCGGAGGCACATCGCCTTACAGCTGCCAGTGGCTAGAGGAAGCGCCGGGAGCGGAGAGCTACTCTGCGCTCGGCAGCTCGTTCAGTTGCACGACGAGTAGCCTACCGACGATCTCGACGGGGACGCTGACGACGACCGGAATATGGAACTTCGAGCTGGTGGTCACGGACAGCGCCGGACCGCCGGCAGAGACAGCGACCTCGAACGTAGTATCGGCCCTGGTGAACTCAGCGTTCAATAACGCCAACGCGCCCGTGATCTCGGTCTCTCCGACGACGATCGACTCGGGGCAGAGCGCGACCCTCACGACGACCTCCTCGTTCACGAGCGGGGGCACATCGCCTTACAGCTGCCAGTGGCTGGAGGAAGCGCCGGGAGCGGAGAGCTACTCCGCGCTCGGTAGCTCGTTCAGTTGCAGTCCAGGCGACCTCCCGATGATATCGGCTGGGACACTGAGCAGCCTGCCGACGATCTCGACCGGGACGTTGGCGACGGTGGGGACGTGGCACTTCGAGCTACAGGTGACGGACAGCGCCGGGCCGCCGGCAGAGACGGCGACCTCGAACGTAGTATCGGTCCTGGTGAACTCGGCGTTCAATAACGCCAACGCGCCCGTGATCTCGGTCTCTCCGACGACGATCGACTCGGGGCAGAGCGCGACGCTGACCACGACCTCCTCGTTCACGAGCGGAGGCACATCGCCGTACAGCTGCCAGTGGCTGGAGGAAGCGCCGGGAGCGGAGAGCTACTCTGCGCTCGGCAGCTCGTTCAGTTGCACCACGAGTAGCCTACCGACGATCTCGACGGGGACGCTGGCAACGGTCGGGACGTGGCACTTCGAGCTACAGGTGACGGACAGCGCCGGGCCGCCGGCAGAGACGGCGACGTCGAACGTAGTATCGGTCTTGGTCAACCCGGCGTTTAACAACCCCGGGAACAGTCCCACGATCTCCGCGGCGCCGGCGACGATCAACTCCGGGCAGAGCGCGACACTCAGCACGACCGTTTCGTTCAGCGGAGGCACACCGACCTACACGTGCCAGTGGCTTGTTGAGGCACCGGGTGCCGGCATCTATTCGGACCTGAGCGTGTCCTTCAGCTGCACGACCAGCAGCCTGCCGACGATATCGACCGGGACGCTGGCCGCCACCGGGACGTGGTCGTTCGAGCTGGAGGTAACGGACAGTTCGGGGACACCGCAGACGGTGACCTCGAACGTAGTGACGGTCCTGGTCAACTCGGCCTACTCCGCGGCTCCAGTGATCTCGGTGGCGCCGACGACGGTCGACTCCGGGCAGAGCGCGACGCTCACCACGACCTCGTCGTTCAGCGGAGGCACATCGCCGTACAGCTGCCAGTGGCTGGAGGAAGCGCCGGGAGCGGAGAGCTACTCTTCGCTCGGCAGCTCGTTCAGTTGCACCACGAGCAGCCTACCGACGATATCGACGGGGACGCTGGCGACGGTGGGGACCTGGCACTTCGAGCTGAAGGTAACCGACAGTTCTGCGACCCCGCAGACGGTGATCTCGAACGTAGTATCGGTCCTGGTGAACTCGGCATTCAGCAACGCCAACGCACCCGTGATCTCGGTGGCGCCAACGACGATCGACTCCGGGCAGAGCGCGACGCTGACCACGACCTCCTCTTTCACGAGTGGAGGCACATCGCCCTACAGCTGCCAGTGGCTGGAGGAAGCGCCGGGAGCGGAGAGCTACTCCGCGCTCGGCAGCTCGTTCAGTTGCACCACGAGTAGCCTACCGACGATATCGACGGGTACGTTGGCGACGGTCGGGACGTGGCACTTCGAGCTCCAAGTGACGGACAGCGCCGGGCCGCCGGCAGAGACGGCGACCTCGAACGTAGTATCGGTCCTGGTGAACTCAGCGTTCAGCAACGCCAACGCGCCCGTGATCTCGGTCAGCCCGACGACGATCGACTCCGGGCAGAGCGCGACCCTCAGCACGACTTCCTCATTCACGAGCGGAGGCACATCGCCTTACAGCTGCCAGTGGCTAGAGGAAGCGCCGGGAGCGGAGAGCTACTCTGCGCTCGGCAGCTCGTTCAGTTGCACCACAAGCAGCCTACCGACGATCTCGACGGGGACGCTGACGACGACCGGAATATGGAACTTCGAGCTGGTGGTCACGGACAGCGCCGGGCCGCCGGCGGAGACAGCGACCTCGAACGTGGCCCAAGTGACAGTGCAGAGCGTTGCGCCGACGTACACGGTTACGTTCACCGAAACGGGGCTTCCGTCCGGGACCGAATGGACGGTGACGTTCGCCGGGGCTCCGGAGAGCTCGACGACAGACTCGATTGTGTTCAACGTCCCCAACGGGGTCTACTCGTATTCAATCACACCGGTCCCGGGGTATTCTACAAACTACAATGGCCAGGCGACGGTGAGAAACGGTCCAGCTGCAGTGAACGTGATCTTCGTCGAGACGGCGTACCGGGTGACGTTCACAGAGACGGGGCTCCCGTCGGGAACCTCCTGGTCGGTGACGTTGAACGGAACGGCGGGAGGCTCCACGAGTTCGACCATCCAGTTCACCGAACCGAACGGGACGTACAGCTACACCGTGGGGACGGTGCCTGGGTACACCGCGGCTCCCCCGTCGGGGGCGCTGACGGTGGACGGAGCGAACGTGGACCAAGGGATCACGTTCACGGTGGTCGTGACGACGTACTCGGTGACCTTTACGGAGACCGGGCTCCCGTCGGGGACCTCCTGGTCGGTGACGTTGAACGGAACGGCGGGAGGCTCCACGAGTTCGACCATCCAGTTCACCGAACCGAACGGGACGTACAGCTACACCGTGGGGACGGTGCCTGGGTACACCGCGGCTCCCCCGTCGGGGGCGCTGACGGTGGACGGAGCGAACGTGGACCAAGGGATCACGTTCACGTCGAGCGCGACATACTCAGTGACCTTCACGGAGACCGGGCTCCCGTCGGGGACCTCCTGGTCGGTGACGCTGAACGGGTCGACGGGAGGCTCCACGGGGTCGAGCATCCAGTTCACTGAACCGAACGGGACGTACAGTTACACCGTGGGGACGGTGCCTGGGTACACCGCGGCTCCCCCGTCGGGGGCGCTGACGGTGGACGGAGCGAACGTGGACCAAGGGATCACGTTCACGTCGAGCGCGACATACTCAGTGACCTTCACGGAGACCGGGCTCCCGTCGGGGACCTCCTGGTCGGTGACGCTGAACGGGTCGACGGGAGGCTCCACGGGTTCGAGCATCCAGTTCACTGAACCGAACGGGACGTACAGTTACACCGTGGGGACGGTGCCTGGGTACACCGCGGCTCCCCCGTCGGGGGCGCTGACGGCGGATGGAGCGAACGTGGACCAAGGGATCACGTTCACGACGGTATTCATGAAGTACACGGTCACCTTCACCGAGACCGGGCTCCCCTCGGGCACTTCCTGGTCGGTCACGTTGGACGGAACGCCCGAAAGTTCCGCGAGCTCAACCATCACGTTCATGGAACCGAATGGGACGTACGGCTACACCATCTCCAACATCGCCGGCTGGCGAGCGGACGCTTACTCTGGAACCGTCGCGGTCAACGGGGCCGGGGTCGACGTGGAAGTGACGTGGTCGCTGGTAACGTACACCGTCCTGTTCACGGAAACCGGCCTGGCCGGCGAGACGTGGGGGGTCACGTTCAACGGGACGCTCGAGACGGCCGTCGCTCCGTCCTCGATCATGTTCTCGAGTCCGAATGGCACGTTCACCTACGAGATCATGGACGTGCCGGGCTGGCACCAGACCACGCTACCGTACACGGGGACCGGCACGGTCGCGGGACTGGCGTTGACCGAGCCGACGCTGGTCTTCACCCAGTTCAAGGCGTTCACGATCACCTTCCAGGAGAGCGGGCCGCCAGTGGGAGGCGGCGGCAACTGGACCGTGACCATCAACGGCACAGCCGAGACGGAGCCGATCGGCACTGCCATCGTCAGCAGCACTCTTCCGAACGGGAGCTACGCATACACGGTGTCTCCGTTCGGCGGTTGGTATCCTTCGCCCGGGACCGGGTCCGGGGTAGTCGAGGTGGCCGGCGACTCGCCGACAATCAATGTCGTATTCAGCCTATCGTTTGACGTGACGTTCATTGAGAATGGTCTCCCAACCGGAACCAACTGGAGCGTCACGCTCAACAGTACCAGTGGCGCGTCGGCCGGAAGAGCACTTCCGCAAGCGGCGTCGCCGACAGGCTTCTCGGAGACGATCTCGTCGAACACGACGATGATTCGCACCCAGCTACCGAACGGCACGTACACCTATGTTGTGCACGGGCCACCGGGGTACTCGATCAGCCCGCCCTCCGGGACAGTCACAATCGACGCGAACGTGATCACGACGCTCATCGCGTTCGCGAACGGCGGGGTCACGGTAGTCCCGTTGGCGATCTTCGGGCTGCTCGTCCTAGCTACGGCAGTCTGTTTGCTCCTGGCAATCATATTCGGGGCGGCGCTCGCCACGAGGTCTCGAAGTAGCCCATGTTCGTGCAGCTTCTGCACGGCAGCGTATCGCGAGAATCAGGCGAGCTCAACGCCCCGCAACGGACGGGAGCCGGGGGCAGGGACCCGCTTCCAGGAACCGGGGCCCTCGCACGGGGACGGCAGCAATCCTGGCGGTGCAGCCGCCGAAGCTTCCACCAGCGCTGGCCAGTCGACGACAAGGTTGCATTAGGCCGGACCACAGAGGTCGAACCCTCCGCGATCGCGATGCCCCGATGGCAGCGATCCGACTGGAAGGAGCGCAATCGGTCCTCAGGTCGGCGCGTCCTGCGCGATCGTATGGCCGGGGTTGGCCACGCTCGAGTTACGAACACGATTGACCACGGATGGACTTTCGGCACGAAGAGGAAAGTCGGCTCGTGAGCGTCCCGGCTTCTCGTTAGAGCTCGAAATCCACGCCAGGGCTCGGATCCTCTGCTGACACACAGGCCTGAGTGACCTATGGCCCCCGCGGAATCGACGATTCCGTCCCGTCACGCGAGGATTGGAACCGTAGGTGATGGGCCGGATCCCTTTCCATCGCGACCAGCCTCAGGGTCAGGCCAAGCGTGGCATCTCCGGTGGAGTCGTTGCTTGATGCGTGGGTTACGCAGGGGTCAACCCGGCCTGAGACGGCTGTTCGCGTCCTCGGCGCCCGCGCTACGACCGGCACGGGCGAGTCAGGGGGACCCCTGGCCGGGGCGTCGGCCTCCGGGCGCGTGGCGGGGGTGGCAGCCGCGGGCCGGCCTACTGTCGGGTCCACGCTGAGCGGCCTCTTCCTCAAGCGTTAAGAAGCGGAATCCCTGCGTCGCAAAGAGGACCCTTGCGAGCGTTTGTCAAGACCCGCCGGGCGCCAGGAGGTGACCTCATGACGGTGCCCGACCCCAAGCCGGCCGAGGACGAGGTCCTCGTGGCCGTTCGCGCCGCATCGGTCTGCGGCACGGATGTCCACATCTGGGAGTGGAACGAGTGGGCCCAGGCCCGCATCCACCGGTTGCCCATGATCCTCGGACACGAACTGAGCGGGGAAGTGGTGGAGGTCGGCGCCCGTGTGAAGAGCCTGGCGGTGGGGGACCACGTCTCAGCCGAGACGCATATCGCCGACGGCACCTGCTACCAGTGTCGCACCGGCAGGATGCACATTTGCGAGAACGTCCAGGTGCTGGGCGTCGACCGTGATGGGATCTTCGCGGAGTACGCAGTGCTTCCCGAGGTGAACGCCTGGCGGAACGACCCTAAGCTGGACCCATCGCTGGCCTCCATCCAGGAACCCCTCGGAAATGCCGTCCACTCGCTCCTCCCTGAGGAGAACATCGAAGACCTGGCCGGAAAGAGCGTGCTCATTACCGGCTGCGGTCCCATCGGGCTGCTGACCATCGCTGTGGCCAAGACGTTCGGAGCGGCCACCGTCATCGCGACGGAAGTGAACCGGGTCCGCTTCGACCTGGCTCGCAAGATGGGTGCGGACCTGGTGCTCAATCCGCGAGAGGAGGGTGCAGCGCTCATCCAACGCATCCGCGATGCGACCGACGGGCACGGTGTGGATGTGGCGACGGAGATGTCGGGCCACCCGAGCTCGCTCCCGCTCGTTTTCGAAGCCCTGCGCCCGGGGGGCCGCGTTTCGCTCCTCGGCCTGTTCGACGGACCCGTCGCGCTCAACTTCGACGACGCGATCATTTTCCGGGCGGCTCGGGTTCACGGCATCTTTGGCCGGCGGATGTTCGACACCTGGTACACGGTCAAAGGGCTGTTGAGGAGCCCCACCTTCCGTGAGAAGATGGGACAGATCATCACCCATCGGCTCCCGATTTCCGAGCTCGGACGCGCGATGGAACTGATCCGCTCGAACGAGGCGGCGAAGGTATCTCTCATCGCCCAGTGGTGATCTTCGATGCGCGACCCGACCTCCTTCCTCCGAAGCGAATACGAGGAGCTGGTCCACGCCGACCTCGACTGGAGGCTACGGCTCCTGGGAGGTCCGAGCACCCCCTGGTCGATCGTCGACGGGAAGAAGGTCCTGATGTTCTGCTCGAACAACTACCTGGGGCTCAGTAACCACCCCACGTTGAAGGAGGCGGCGCTGAACGCCGTCCGGACTCATGGAGCCGGGTCCGGTTCGGTGCGGCCGATCGCGGGCAACATGGACCTCCACATGGAGCTCGAGCGTCGGCTCGCCCAATTCAAGCGGGCCGCGGCGTCTCTCGTCTACCAGTCCGGCTTCGCGACGAACTCCGGTCTCATCCCCCAGCTCGTCGGTGAAGGGGACCTCGTCGTGAGCGATGAGCTCAACCACGGCAGCATCATCGACGGTGTGCGCCTCTCTCGCGCTGAGCGTGCGGTCTACAAGCACGCGGACCCCGCGGACCTCGAACGGGTGCTGGTCGAGGCCGAACGCCACTCCCCTGCCTATCGCCGGGTGCTCATCATCACGGACGGGGTGTTTTCGATGGACGGAGACATCGCACCGCTCGACAAGATCGCCGCCCTCGGAGCGGTCCACGGAGCGATGGTCTACGTGGACGACGCTCACGGCGAAGGCGTCCTCGGTGAGGGAGGACGGGGGATCGTCTCCCACTTCCACTTGTCGCGGGAAAAGGTCCAGGTGGAGATGGGCACTTTCTCGAAAGCCTTCGGCGTGGTAGGGGGACACATCTCCGGCTCTCGGGACCTCGTCAACTTCGCCTACAACCGCTCTCGGACCTGGCTCCTGAGCGGCTCGCACCCGCCCGCGGTCGCGGCCGCGTGCCTGGCCGCCATCGATGTGCTCGAGCGGGAACCCGAGCACGTCCGCCGGCTCTGGGAGCATACTCGTCGCTTCAAGAAGGCGATGGCCGACCTGGGCTTCGATATCGGCCGCAGCGAGACCCCGATCACGCCGGTCATCGTTGGGGAGAGCCGCGTCGCTAAGGAGCTGAGCCAACGCCTGTTCGAGCTGGGAGTCTTCGCGCTGCCGATTGTCTACCCGATGGTGGCGAAAGACAAGGCCCGGATCCGGACGATCATGAACGCCGCCCTCACGGTCGAGGACGTCGACTTCGCGATATCCTCGTTCGAGAAGGCCGGAAAGGAACTGGCAATCGTATAGCCAACCCCGAGCGACCGGCCCTGCCTGGGAGACGGCCAGTCCCACGCACGGTCCGGCCCACGATGGAGTGCCGTTCCACCGCGCCGGCTTACCGGAGCCTATGGGGACATCGAAGGCCTCGGAATCGCACCGAGGGCCATCTGAACCGGGCCGAAATTGGGGTGGTCGGAGAGAGTGGACTGGTCGGGATTTGAACCCGAGCCCTCCGGTTTGCAAAACCGGCGATCTTCCGAACTGATCTACCAGCCCTCAAAGGGACCGTTGCCGGCGGGCCTATTCTTGCTTGCGGGAGGCGCCATGGACAGCAAGGCCACCCACCGGGACCACCTCAACCCGCCCGGAAATTGTCGTGCACGGTAGGGTTCGACCCCGCCGGCAGTCGCCTCGCCCTCGCCACCCTTATAACGGGGGGGTGGGTCGGCCGCCGGCTTTCACTCATGGCGACCTCGGTCTACCGTCACATCGCCTCCTCCTTCCAGCAGACGTTGGGGGACGAAGGTGCCGATCTGAGGCACGAGCGCCTCCTCGCATGGCGACGCGAGCACACGGTTACGCGCGTGGAGCGGCCGTTGCGACTCGATCGAGCGCGCGCCGTGGGGTACCGAGCCAAGGTGGGCTTCGTCGTCGTCCGCGTCCGCGTCCGCCGCGGCGGGCAGGGGAAGCGGGCGATCATCGCCGGGCGACGGCCCAAGCACAAGGGGATCGCACGGATGACCCTCGCGAAAAGCCTACGACGCATCGCAGAGGAGCGGGCGCAAAAGCACTACCCGAACCTCGAGGTCCTCAACTCCTACTGGATCGGGGAGGACGGGAAGGAGAAGTTCTTCGAAGTCATCCTCGTCGACCCGGCGCAGCGGCCGATCCAGGTGGACCCCCGGCTCAGTTGGATAACCTCCTCGGTTCACAAGGGCCGCGCCTACCGCGGCCTGACCAGCGCGGGGAAGGAAGGCCGGGGCCTTCGATGGAAGGGGAAGGGCACGGAGCGGATGCGGCCCTCTCGTCGCCGCAACCGCCGCGAAGAGCGCCGGACCCAGAGCAAGGTCATCCCGTAAACCCGGTGCCGACTTTAATCCGCATCGTCGTCGAGCACCAGGGCTAGGGTCCCCCCAACGCTCTCCGCCAAGTGGGTCGCCCATCGGTAGAGCCCCTCGACATGGACAAGCTCTCCGCGCAGGACGCGGGCGAGACGCTGGCGAGTCTCCCGGTTGACCTCGATGTCTGCGCCCTCAAGGAGTTCGGAGAGGCGTTCCGCGAGTTGGCCCCCCTTGCGATCCCAGTCGGTCAGCACGATCGCGCGTTTGTGGTGCGCGGCGAGCGCCTGGGCGATCGTCGGCAGTCGTTGACCTTGATGGACCAGAGCGATCGGGGAGGAGAGCCCGAGGCGCACGAGCGCGCGGCGGTCCTTCTCGCCCTCTACAAGGACGACCGCGCCCGGCAGGCTCGCATCGTCCTTGAGCCGGGTCCACTCGTCCACGAACTGCTGGAGCCGCTCCCGCTCGGCCCGGCTGCCGATCATCGCCCGCCGGCCAACCTATCGGCGCAACTCCTATAGCCTACCCACCCCGTTGGTCGCTCCCCGCCATGGAAGACCCGTACGCGCGCCTTCTCGAGCTCCGTCGGAACGAAGGGGCCGTGCGGGGGCTCGCGAAGTTGCCACGGGACTTCTATGCAGCCACCGCCGCCTACCTCGAGGAGACCCACCGCGCCTTCGAGTCCGAGGTGAGGGAGAACCCCTCGAGCCGTCGCGGAGAGATCTCTCGTCAGACCTACCAGCGTGCGAGCCAGGCCGCCCGGGACCTGATCGAGGCCCGCATGTCAAAGACCTTGGCCGCAGCCTTCCAAGCGAGCGTGGGCGGGGCTCGCGACCTCCCCAACGCACTTCCCGAGGAGCGCGAGCTCTTCGACAGGCTGACGAACGCTCTCGGCGGCTTTCGAAAGTCTGCGGCCCCCTTTCTTGAGCCTGCGGCGCTCCCCAGCCTCCCCGAACCCGTGACCGCCGTCATCTCTCCGGGGAAGGCGGGGCCTGATCCAGCAGCTTCGCCCCCGACGGCCCCGGGCGCGACCCGGGCACCCGCTCCCGCCCGGCTCGCCTACGTGCGGATCGTCCGGGACAGCCGGCCGATCCAGGTCGGACCCGATACCGTCGACCTCCGCAAGGAGGATATCGTCGCCGTTCCTTCCGAGACGGCGGATCTGCTCGTCAAAGGCAAGGTCGCCGAGCTCGTTCGGCCCGCGGGACCGGGGCCGGTCACCTAACCGAAGTGGTTCGCGGGCCTAGCTCCACGACACGGAATTGCGGAAAGCCAAAGAGGAGCTTCTTCACCGCAAGGTGCCCCCGAAGTGCTTCCTCTGGAGCGACCGTAGACTCCCATCGCGCTTTCACGTCGGCAAGCCCCCACGCCACAAGGGCTTCGGCCTGGGAGCGCTCGTCAAGCCATTCGAGCCCAGCTCGGCGCGCCGCCGCGCGGATCCGGGAGAAGTTCACGTAGGTGCTGAGGTCGACGTCGCCGGCGTGCTCGATGGTCGTGTCGAGCACGCGATGGCCGTGGATGGCTGTGAGCGTCCCGAAGCGGTGGGTTCGGAGGATCTCCTCCTGCTCGGCACCGTAGTCCAGGAAGAGGGCGCGGCCCCGCACGAGGTGGTCCGCGACCTCGCGCACGTTGGCCTCTGCCCCCGGCGCGATCTCGAGCACGCTCCCGTCCTCGACCCCCTCCGGTAGGTCGACCGGTCGACCGGACTCGGGTAACGGCCGAGCGGCCTCGACAAGCCGTCCTCCGTCGAGACGGACACCCACTTCCTCCCACCTTCCTCCCAAGCAACGCAATCGGCGGACCGGTTGAGCATCCCAGAACTCGTTGGCCACCACCGCGCCCTCGAAGGGTCCCTCCGCGCCAAGTCCGGGAACGCGTCGTGGTCGGAGGTGGGTTCCTTCGGCGGCCGTCTGGGCCCGAAGGAGTGCCCTCTCGGCGCGTCGGTCCGAACGTTCTACGAGGAGATAGTCGATCGTAGGTCCGCGCGGTCGTGAACGAGCGACCTCGGCGATGATCGAGGCCGCCAGCTCCCCGTCACCCGGGCCGAGCTCGACGATACGTAGCGGGCTCTCCATTTCGAACGTGGCGAGCATGTCGGCGATGTGGTGACCGAGCGTTGCGCCGAAGATGGGGTGAAGTTGGGGCGCGGTATAGAAGTCACCGGCGGGGCCGAGCGGCGAAACCGGCCGCTCGTAGTAACCAAGTCCGGGGGCGTAGAGCGCGAGCTCCATGAATCGGTCGAACGGCAGGAACCCCTCCTCGTCGACGGAGCGCTCGAGCTCTTCCCGTATCCCGAGCGCGGCGCTGGTCGCGTCGCGGGCGGTTCCCCGCTCACCCGATGTACCCAAGGTCCTCGCGGGAGCCCGGCGAGGTTCCCGCGCCCTCAGAGGCCCGCTGCTCGGCGTCGTGGATCCGCTGGGCGATCCGATCGATCTCGTGCGCCTTCGACTCGAGGTCGGTGAAATCGAGTTCCACGTTCAAGGCCTTGGTGAGAACCTTGAGCACCGCCTGCGCGCTTCGAGGGTCGACGAAGTAGCCCGAGGTCTCCCCCATCAGGCAGACCCCCTCCATTCCGAAGAGCCGCCCGATGCCGAGGAAGAGCCCGCTCGCTCCGATAAGGCCCCCGCCCGGGTCCCGTCCGGGAGAAAATGACGCCGTGTTTCTTCATGGCCTCGACCATCTCCATCGAGGTTGCGGCTCCCAGGACCCGAGGCGTTTCGATCACGTGGCCCTGGGCAAATCCCGCGAGCGTGAAGACCTCACGCACACCGAGTCCGTGACAGAACTCGAGGATCCGATGCGTGATCTCGTACTGGCCCTCGGGGCTGATCCCTTGGTAATCCCCTCCTAGGATCAAAAGGTCGCGGCCGCCGGCACCGGGGATCCGGTAGCGATGGAGCTCGTTCGAGACCATGCGGATGATCCCCTCCTCATTGACGTACACCTGGGGGGGGAAAAACCGCGAGTAGATCGTGGCGACCGGCTGGGCCTTCAGCTGGTCACGCAGGTAGTCCGCGGCCAGCTTCCCCACGTTGCCGACCCCGGGCAGGCCCTCGACCAGAATGGGGTTCTTCAATGGGGGGATCTTGTCGGGAACCCGGATGACCACGTCGTCCATGAAACTCGAACTTCAGACGGGGCCCTCGATAGATAACGATTCGGTTACGATTTCGTAGGGTG
>CAWCRH010000004.1:0-247263 GCA_963797975.1 uncultured Thermoplasmata archaeon | reverse complement strand
CGTTCCTCTCGTGTTTGGAAGAAGGCCGGCCACATGCGCTGGAAGTGGCGCAAGAAGCGGATGCGCCGACGCATGCGGGCCCAGAAGATGCGTAAGCAGTAGGCCGGGAACGGCCCAAGATCCGGGAGAGCGCGTCGCCCGATGACCGCCCGCGGTCTACCAGCCCAGGCGGTCGAGCTTACGGGCTTCTTTCGTGCCCTTCTTCCACTCTTTATAGTGGTCGCGGCACAGGGGAGCTCGCCGGCCCTTCTCCGGGAGGTCCGGGAACGCCTTGCGGGCCTCCGACAGGGACAGGTGGCGAACGGCCTCGGCCCCGCATCCTCGAACGAGGCACAGCTCCGGTGGAGGGACCTCCCGCACCCGAGGCGAAGCGTCCGGGCTCACCGGTGCCCCGCCTCCGCGAGCATGTCGCTCACGAGCTGGGGGATCTCGAAGGGGAAACGACCGACCCGCACCCCCGCGGCTTCGAGCGCGGCCTGCTTCGACTCAGCGGTCCCACGTCCGCGGGAGATGATCGCGCCCGCGTGTCCCATCCGCTTCCCCGGTGGGGAGGAGCGGCCGGCGATGTAGGCGACCACGGGCTTGTGGAAATGGTCGTGGATGTACTCGGCGGCCTCCTCTTCGGCCGTGCCACCGATCTCCCCCACGAGGACGACCAGGTCCGTGTCGGGGTCCTCCTGGAAGAGCGGAAGCGCGTCTACGAAGGAGGTCCCGACCACCGGGTCCCCTCCGAGTCCGATACAGGTCGACTGCCCGAGCCCCTGCTCGCGGATCCCGTTTACGATCTCGTAGGTCAGCGTTCCGCTGCGGGAGATGACCCCGACCCGGCCCGGCCGGAACACCACGTTCGGAATGATCCCGACCTTGGCCTTAGGGCCCGGGGAGGCAATCCCCGGGCAGTTGGGACCGATGATCCTCGTCCCGTTCGCCCGTGCGTAGTGGTACATCGTGAGCATGTCGTGGAAGGGGATGTGCTCGGTGACCACGGTGCACAGACGCAGCCCGGCGTCCACCGCCTCGATGAGGGCATCCTTCGCGTAGGGTGCGGGCACAAAGATGCACGAGGCGTTCGGCTGCGTGCGCTCGACGGCATCGCGTACGGTGTCGAACACGGGGGTCCCCTCGACCTCCGTCCCGGCCTTCCCTGGCGTGACCCCGGCGACGACCTTGGTTCCGAACTGCTTCATCTGTCGGGAATGCACTGTCCCCTGGTGACCGGTGATCCCCTGGATCACCACGCGGGTGTCGGCGTCGACGAGCACGCTCATCGAGATCCCCCGGCGGGAGCCGCCGCCCGGGCGGCCGCGATGGCGGCCAGCGCCGACTCCTTGAGGTCAGGGATGGATACGATCCCCGCCGCCTTCAGGATAGCGATCCCTTCCGTCTCATTGTTGCCGCGGATGCGCGCGACCATGGGGAAGCGCTCGGACACAGGGACCTGGCCCATCGCCTCGACCAGCCCACGGGCGACGGTGTCACATCGAGTGACCCCGCCAAAGATGTTGAGGAAGACCGCGGCCGGATGGGCCTGGGCCATCAACAGGAACGCTTCCGTCACCTTGGCCGGGTCATCGGTCCCGCCGAGGTCGAGAAAGATCCCGGGGCGTCCCCCGAACTGAAGCAACACGTCCAGGGTCGCCATCGTAAGGCCAGCACCGTTAGCGATCACCCCGATGTTCCCATCGAGCTGGACAAAGGCGATCCCCTTCTCCCGAGCGATCTCCTCGAGCGGGGTGCGGTCGTCCCGGATCTCGGAGTATTCGGGGTGCCGGAAGCTCGCATCGTCCTCGATGACCACCTTCGCATCGAGGGCCACGACCGTCTCTCCCACGACGGCGAGCGGATTGATCTCGACGAGCTCGGCGTCCTCCGCGTTGAAGAGCGTCCACAGCGCATCGAGAAGACGGCCCAACGATTGCGCCGACGCACCGCTCAGACCGAGGGTCACGGCGGCGTGCCGCTTCTCATACGAGACGAGGCCCGTGAACGGATGAACGAACTGGCGAACGATCTCGCTATCGGGGACACCTTCGATTTCCACTCCTCCCTTCGCGCTCGTCAGGAGCAACGGAAGCCGCCGGCTACGGTCGAGTGTCAACGAGACGTACAGCTCGCGGGCGATCGGGAGCTTCTCTTCGAGGAGGAGCTCGCGGACACGCTCCCCCTTGAACTCGAGGGCCAAGAGCGCCTCTGCGGCCCGGCGGGCCTCCTCGACCGTGGAGGCAAAGCGCACCGCCCCTCCTTTCCCACGGCCTCCCGCGAGGACCTGGGCCTTGATGACGCACGGTAAAGGAACCTCGCCCTTCTCGACGAGGGCGGCGGCCTCCGCCGCCGAACGCGCGACGTGGCCGCGGGGCAGAGGGACACCGTACTTGCGGAAGATCTCCTTTCCACGCCACTCTGCGAGCTTGACCATGAGGGACCCGGCGCCCGGAGCCACCGCCTCTTTTAACGCCGACGGCGGGAGCGGGCTCGCACCTTCCTCCCGGCGGCCTCCGCTCGGGGGCTTTCGAGAGGGGCTCGTTCGTGGGTAAGCTCACGTCCGATGTCGTCCAGGAGCTTGCCCGCGAACTCTTCCTTCTGCCCACGAATCAGGTGCCGCTCGCCCCGAGGGGTGATCACGACCGCCGAGATCTCAGGGCTTCCCATCGTGCGCACGTCGTTCGCGACGACCCAGTCAAGCCCCGCCTCGGAGCGTAGCTTCCTCGCCCGCGCTTCGAGTTCGGCTTCGCTCTTGTCGCTCTCCAGCTTGAATCCGACGAGGCGGGTGGGCGGCGGGGCGAGCCGGCGGAGCTCCGGGAGGACCTTGCGCGTCCGCCGAAGCTCGAGCGTAAGCCGTGGAGTCTCCTGCGACGATATCTTCCCCGCCTGTGGGGAGAGCGTGAAATCCGCGAGCGCGGCCGGGACGAGCACCGCCGTGGACTCCCGGAGGCGAGCGGCCCGCCGACGAGCGAGTCGACCGAGATCCTCGACACTGCCCCACGGCTCGACATGGAGGTACGGCGGAAGTGGGACCGTGTGGGCTCCCATCCATAGGCTGACGTCCGCCCCGCGGAAATGCGCCTGGCGGGCCAGAGCGACGGCCGTTGCGCCCGAACTCTCGTTGGTGATCGCGCGTACGCGGTCGATCGGCTGGCGCGAGGCTCCCCCGATCACGACCACCTTGCGTCCCGCCCACGGCCCCCGGGCGAGGCGGTTCAGGACGGCCGCCGCGACCTCTTCTGGTGTCGCCAGCTTCTCCTCGCCCTCGAGGGACTGGGGAGAGACGATGCCCACGCCCCAGGCTCGGAGCTGGTCGAGTGCCGCACGGACGGCCGGATTCCTCAGCAACTGTTGATGCATGGCTGGCGCGACGAGGATCGGGACGTCACCCCCGAGGGCCATCGATGCGAAGGAGGTCACCGGTGTGTCATCGATCCCGTGGGCGACCTTCGCGATCGTGTTGGCGGTCGCCGGCGCGATGAGGAAGAGGTCGGCCCGGCCCTCCCCCGGTCCCATCCACAGCACGTGCTCGACCTCGCCCGTCAGTTGAGTGATGGGGGCGTGTCCCGTAGCGAATGCGACGGTCTCTGGCGTGACCAGTCGGGTCGCTTCTTTGCTCATGACGGCTTGCACCTCAGCGCCGTGACGGATGAGCTCCCGAGCGATCCGGGGGATCTCGATGGCTGCGATCGACCCGGATATCCCGATGACGATACGTCGGCCCTCGAGGAGGCGGGTCAGGCGTGCGTGGATCGCTCGGCTTGGATGCATGGACTCGCCGCCTGCGGAACAGGCCTCCTCGGCTGCTCCCGCCACGGGCGGCAACCGTCTTAAGCGACGGCCCCCGTCGAATCCTGTGCGCGAGACGGTTCCCCCTCCGGACGGTCGGACCGGTGACGCGGGACCCGTCCTTCCGGTCGTTCCCGAGCCCAGCCCGTTCGCCGCCACCTCTCGTTCGGTTCCCACGACGCACGAGACGGTCGAGCCACGCCACGTGGACCGCGGGGTCGTCGTCTTCGACCTGGATGGGACGATCCTGGACGACCTCTATCTGATCAGCAACGTCGCGGCCGACGTGATCGAGCGGGCGTTCGGCACCCCAGCGCCCGAGGGGCGGGTCCATTACCTCGCTACGACGGGCATGCCGTTCGAAGCGCAGCTCGCCCAGCTCTACCCGGACGCTCCGGCGAGCCTTCGAGACGGCACCGCGCGGACCTTTCACCAACGCAAGATCACCGAGGCGTACGGCCACGCGAGCCCGTTCCCGGACATCCCCAAGCTGCTGAAGCGCCTTTCCAGTGAGGGCTGGACCATGGTGGTCTCCACAGGGGCGGAGACCGAGATGGCGGAGCTCATCCTTGAGAGGGAGGGGCTAAGCTACTGGTTCGAAGGCGTGCTCGGCTCGGGCGATGGGACGAAGCGCGAGCATCTTACGGAGTACCAAACGTCGGTTCCCCGGAGCGAAGCTCTACCTCGTCGGTGACTCGCGCTTCGACATGGAGGCCGCTCGGTCGATCGACGGCGTCACGCCGCTCGGCCGCGCTACCTCGTTCCCTGGATGGACGCTCACCCCGGACGACCTTCGCCGTTGGGGGGCGGCATGGGCCGACTACTCGCTCGCAGCCCTGCCCGAGACACTGACCAAGCTGGAACGGACATCGAAGCGACCTCGGCCGTCGACCCGACAGCCTGCTCGTACCCGCTCGAAGCGCGCGAAGTAGGGCCGGGACCGAGAGTCTCAAGGGCGGGGGTGGTCCCCGCGCCTCTTTGAACCCGGGTCGAGGGATCCACAGTCCCCCAGGATAGGCCAAGCTACCCCATCCCGGCCACGGCGAAGGGACGTAGGCCCGGACTGAAAAGGCTTTGCCGGTGAAGGAACGACCCATCCCGCGAGGGGCGACCGCAGGAGCGAGAGGAGGCGCCTCGTTGGATCACGGAGGGGGCCGGCTGCTACCGTTCTCGAGCTCGGCGAGTTCGCGCCTCCGATCGGCTCCTTCGCTGCGACCGACGTAGATGAAGAACGCGCCGAATCCGACCATCAGCAGCGACGCGAGGTAGGCCGAGTACCTCCCACCACCCTGCTCCGAGAATGACCAGAATGGCGAAGAAGGCCACCCCGGTCGCGGTGAGCAGCGCGCCCCCCACCACAAAGCCGACCTCGCGGAGCATGGCTCTCGCACCCGGGGGTTCCGGAATCCCTCGCGGGCGTCCCCGTACTGAGACCGTGGGGGACGGTTAATAGGCCGTCGCATCTGGCACGCCGATGGACCTCGCACCGTTCTCGGACGTCGACCTTTCCACCCTCCGATGGGCGCGTGTCCATGGGCCGGTGCACACTTTTCAGCTAACGGCCGGCGACTTTGCCATCGCGAACCTCGCGTGGGAAAAGCCCCACGGCTCCCTCGCCGTCGCCGAGACGGCCGCCGGACGCTGGAGCTTGAAGCGCGCCGGCTTCTTGCACGCCCACCTCACCGTCCGCCGCGAAGGCTCGAGCAAGGACGTCGCCCGGCTCGTACCCGCCCTGCGGGACCACCGGATCGAACTGAGCGGAGGGCAGGCGTTCGACCTAAAGCGGGCCAGCATGCTGGTGCCGGCCTGGACCGTCCTGGACGCACGCACCGGGGCAGAGCTGGTCCACATCGAGCCCGTCCGGGAGGGTCGCCGACTCGAGGGTGGCATCTACGAGGTTGAGCCCGCGGCGCGGACGCTTCCCGCACTCCCGGCCGTGCTGATTCTCAGCTGGTACTTCGTGGTGCTCGCGTGGTTCGAGGACGAGACCGTTTCGGAGTGGGCCGATCACGCCGAGGGCCGCTTCTAGCGCGGGGCGCCCGGTACCCGAGTGCGCGGATCAATCGCGGGAACATCGCTTCGTAGCGGGGTCCTACGTCGAAGTGCCCTCCGCTGAACTCCTGGAAATCGACCTTAACGTCCTGCGCGCGAGCGACCGCGGCGAAAATCCGCGCCCCGATCTCGAGGTTCCATTCGTCCTCGCGGCCCCCGTCCACGTACACATAGCGCAACTGCCGCAGCGCGCGCAGGTAGCGCGGCGTTTGGATCATGCGAACAGGGTCGAAGCTGAGCCAGCGACGCCAAATCTCAGGACGGATCGCGCCGGTCTCCAGGTCGAATGGCAGTTCGAAGCTCCCCGGCCGGTCCTCGACGGGGGAGTAGCAGGAGGCATAGGCCATGAACTCAAGCCCGCGAGCGTGCGGACTGTTCGGGCCGAACCCATCGACCGGGCCAGAGAAGAGCTTCTTCAACAGGGCCTCGGGCCCCCCCGCCTCGCGTATCGCTCTCCACGCGAGCGGAACTTCGGGCAGGTAGCCGTACTCGAAGTACATGTCCCCGGAGTCCGACGCGGCCGCCCGAAACACGTCCGGGTGGCGCAACGAGAGGGAAATCGCACCAAATCCTCCGCTCGAGGTCCCGAGCACGCCGACCGGGCCCGTCGCGTAGCGCTCACGCACCCATGGAACGATCTCCCGGGTCACGTAATCGTCGTAGCGTCCGGTCGCAGTGGAGTTCAGATATTGACTTCCTCCAAGGCTCGTCATGCCGTCCGGAGCCACGAGGACGGCTTCCGCTGCGGTCCCGGACCGGATGAGCCGGTCTAAGCGCCCGATGTGCGAGTCGGAAAGGTAACGCGGCCTCTGGAAGTGCATCCACCCCGCGCCGGTGTACCCCGTGAGGAGGACGAGCAGGGGTTTACCCTCCGTCTTCCCCGAGGGAGGGAGGTAGACCGGGAGCTCTCGCTCTACCGGGTCTCCCCAGGGGTTCCTCTCCAATGCACGGCTCGTGAACCGGTGCCACTCGACACGGCCTTTGAGGGGGGTTGGGAAGACCTTCGCACTCTTCGACGAGAGAGGAGGACGGATCGGCATGCACTCTGCTCGCCGGGGAGGACAGACGCGGGCTCAAATGGGCTCTGCCCCTGCCGGGACGCTGAGCTAACACCGGCCCTCCCTCGACGGACCCGCCTTTCGAGACCCGGCTTGAGGAGATCCGGCGTGACCGCCACGGAGAGACACGCGCTCGTAAGTCACTAGTACTCCACCGCGGATGGTCCGCCGATGGAGCGTCTCGGTCCCGATGCATTTAGCAGAGATCGACTGAACAAGAAGGGCCGTTGGGGGGTCTGCTTCGCCGCGGACTGGTGCCCGTTCTGCGTGGAGTTCCTCCCCCAGTTCACGGCGACCGACCCTCCAAAGGGAGTCCACCTCGCCCACGCGGACCTTACGGACCTCGAAAACCCGCTCTGGGAGATTTTCGAAATCGAGGTCGTCCCGACCTTGGCCGTTTTCGTCGATGGACGTTTGACGTGGCGACGGGACGGGCGCCTCGGCCGGGGATTGGGGGCCGCCGACCTGAAGGCGCTCGATGAGGCGCTCCGGCCGATGAACTGAGAGGCCCTGGGAGCAGGGCGCGGGTCGGGCGGTCCGCGCATACTATAGCCTCGGTTGCCCGTCGGGTCCCGTGGACCGACCCCGGAGTCCGGAACCCGCGAAGCCTCGGCCGGTCGCTCTGATCACTGGTGGAGGGACCGGGCTTGGGCTCGCCGTCGGCGAGCTCCTAGTCGAGGACGGCTACGACGTCGTCATCGCGAGCCGCTCGCAGGAGCATCTCACTCACGGGGCCCGACACCTGGAGGCGTTGGGGGCCCGCGTGCTCGCGGTGCCCACCGACATCCGCGACCCGAGCGCCGTCCATGCGCTGGTGGACCGGATCCGTTCGGAGCTCGGCCGGCTCGACGTCCTTGTCAATAATGCAGCGGGGAACTTCCCAGTCCGAGCCGAGGAACTCTCTCCGAACGGCTGGCGGGCCGTGGTCGGCATCGTCCTCGATGGCACCTTCTTCGCGTCGCGAGAGGCTTTCCCGCTCCTCAAAGAGGCCCCGTCGCCATCGATCGTGAACATCGTCGCCGCTTACGCCTGGCTGGCCGGGCCGGGGACCGCGCACTCCGCCGCCGCGAAAGCGGGGGTGGTCTCGCTCACCCGGACGCTCGCAGTCGAGTGGGCACGCTACGGGATCCGGGTCAATGCGGTCTCGCCAGGGCCGGTGCACACGGAGGGGACCGACCGGCATCTCTGGCTCTCCCCGGCCCTGGTCGAGCGCATCACGAAGGGGATCCCGATGCGACGGTTTGGGACCCCCCGGGAGATTGCCGAAGGGGTCCGTTTCCTGGTGAGCCCGCGCGCGAGCTACATCACGGGCCACGTGCTCACCATCGACGGCGGGCAGTGGCTCGGGCACGGCTTGATGGAGTTCCTGGACGACGAGGAAGTCCCAAGGACGAGAGCGAAGGGAGGACCCCCCGCCGGCTGAGCCGTTAGGGGGCAGCAGGCGGGAGGACCGACGCGAGCGTGAGCGGCTTCGACGCTTCGCTGACGACTGTCGCCATCTTGCTCATCGGTGGGACCGTCCTTCTGGCGTTCGCGAGCGATGCGCTCGCCCAACGATTTCGCATCCCCGACGTTCTCTGGCTGATCCTGTTCGGTCTCCTGGCCGGGCCCGTCTTCCACCTCGTCCAGCCGGGGCAGGTCTCGGAGCTCGGCGCGGTCCTCGGGACGGTCGCGCTCATCATCATCCTGTACGACGCGGGGATCGATTTCAACCCGAGAGAGGCCCGCGCGGTGGGTCCTGCCGGGCTCCTCTTGGGAGTGGGAAGTTACGCTCTGGCGCTGGGGGTCCTTTTCGTCGTCGCTCTGTTCGCATTTGCCAGCGGCAACGTACTGATCGCGGTCCTCTTTGCCCTCTGTCTCGCCGGAGCTTCCGGGGCCGTGATCCTCCCGATCGCACGACGGCTCGGCTTCTCTCCTGTGGTACGCGATACGCTCCATCTCGACATGGCGATCGAGGACACGCTGTCCGTCCTGGCCGTGACCGTGTTGCTCACCATCGTCACGACGCAGAACCCAGGATGGACGTCAATCGTGCCGGAGGTCCTCCTCCCGCTCCCCGTCGCTATCGCCTTCGGGGTCCTCGGCGGCTTCGTCGCGATCGAGTTCCTCTCCCGATGGCAGCGGCGGGTCTACGCAGGACTCGCCACGATGGGAATCCTCTTCGTCGTCTTCGGCGCGACCCAGAGCTTGGGAGGGTCGGGTGTCATGGCTGCCCTCATCATGGGTGTCGTTCTCGGCAACGACGCCTTCTTCCGTCGATGGTTGCCCCGCTCGTCCGGGCGGGATTTCGCCTTCGACCCGGCGGTGCGCCAGGTCCACAACGAGATCGCCTTCGTTCTGCGTGCGATCTTCCTGGTGATCCTCGGGATCTTGGTCCCCTTCCAGCCTCTCGGGATCTCGGCGGCCGTCGCTGTCGTCGCACTCCCGTTCTTGCTCCTCCTCGAGCGTCGGTGGTTGCTGGGCCGTATGGAGAAGCGTTCCTTCCTCGAGGCGGGTAACGCCCGCCGGCTCGCGAGCCTCTACGGACGGGGACTCACGAATGCGGTCCTCCTGATCCTAGTGATCGAGGCCCTACCTTCGGTACAATCGATCCTTCTCCCGGCCTTCCTGATCATTATCGGGACGGACATCGTCATGACGGTCCTCATCTTCCTCGAGCCACCTGTTGACGTGAAGGCGTCCGGTGGAGACGGAGAATCGACCGAGCCCCCCGGCCGGTTGCCGACGAGCGCCACATCAGGGTCGAGCGAGGAAGGCAGGCTGCCAGCCCCGGCACTACCGGCCCCGCCCTCAGGCCCGGGCCCCCATCCGGCCCCAGAGCCCGCGACCCTCCGCTAAGGGGCTCTCACATGGCGGGAACGTCCCGCTCGACCAGGAAGCGGTGGAGGACTCCCACGTACTGGGCCGGGTGGGTGATCTGGGGAAAGTGACCGACGTCCGGGAGCCGGATCGTGTACGCGTTCCTCAACCGGCTGCGGAGGGCCTCGGACATGCGATGGAGGAATGGAGGGGAGAGGGCCCCCTCGGTGAAAAGGACCGGGCTCATGAACTCCGCGAGCGAGACCATATCCGGTCGCTCGGTCGCCGGGTCGGAGAACTCCTCGCGCCACCGTGGGGCATTTCGGAGGAAGGTCCTCTGCCATTCCGGTGATAGGCGGCTCCATACCTCCGTGTCGCCTGAGAAGGCGTTAACGAACTCCCGCGCGGCCTCCTCTGCCCGGCCCTGGTCGATCAGCGCGGTCAACTGAGCTACGTCGGCTCGCAGGCGGGCCGCCTCGGGTTGGGTCGCGGGGTCATCGTCGAGAAGCCCGATCATGGCCGGCTCGTGCAGGACCAAGCTCCGCACGAGCTCGGGGCGGTAGGTTGCGAGACGCAGGGCCACGTTCCCTCCATAGGAGTGGCCAATCAGATGAGCCGGGTAGTGGTCCGTGTCCACGAGCAGTTCCGCGAGGTCTTCCGCGTCGGTCTTCAGCGGTTCGGGCCGAGGTAGACCAGTGCTCTCTCCGTGCCCTCGGCGGTCGTAGACGAGCGTACGCATCGACCCGACCAGGAGCGGGGCGACTTGGTTCCAGGTGCGGTGGTCGACCCACGAGCCGTGGATGAGCACGATCGGGTCCCCCTCCTCACCGATGAGCTCGTAGTAGATCCGGCCTCCCGAGACGCCCGACCACGTCATCCCATGCTCCCCACATCCGAGCGCGCCCGCCCCTCTTAACGCGAGCCGTTCCCCAGGGTCCGGGTCCTTCGATCCCCCACGGCTCGTCCACCGCCCTTGGGGGAGAACCTGAGGGTCGCGTCGCAGCGGGGTGCGGCGCGTTCCCGCTTGGGTTAAGCTCCATTGCGAACTGGCCCGCGCGACGCATGAGTGCGATCTTCCAGCGACCGCTGTGCGAGATGGGCCGGGCCTACGACTACTCCTTCCGACCGTTGGTGGGAGAGCCGGTGGTCGGCGACGGCGGCCCGTGCGACGAACGACCGACGTCGATGGAGCTCTACGCCGCGCATGCCGACCCATCCTCTCCTTCCGCGGCCGTCCGCGCTTTCCTGCTCTGTCCGGAGCACGCGAGCCAGCTCGCTCGCTACGATGCCCAGCTGGTAACAAAGGGAACGCCGAGCCGCTTCAAGAAACGGGCCCGTTGACCCCCGCCTCGCCGGCGGTCCCGGTAACGCGGAATCCCGTGCGTGCCTGGAGCAGGTCCCACAGACGCACCGCGTCCTCGGCCCGGCGTGCGCGAAGGGAGGTCGCGTGTGGTCGGGTCCCGACGAAGTACTCTCCGCTCACGTGCTCGACCTCGGGGGCGCTCGCGAGGAAGGTGGGCGTGCGCGCTCCGCGTTCGACGGAGATGGCACCGATCCTCTTCGCGGCCTTCAGGGCCCATGTGCCCGCACCGCTTCCCTCGTCTCCGAAGCGGCTGCGGACGAACCCGGGGTGGCACGCGTTGAACGTGACCGGGAGCCCTCGGTGCACCAACGCTTCCTGCCGCGTCATGAGGAGCACTGCCAGTTTCGACTGGTCGTAGGCCTTCCAGGCGGAGTATCCACGCTGAAGGTCGAGGTCGTCAAAGTGCATCCGGCCCGCTCGATGGGCAGCGGAGGAAACGTGCACGACGCGTCCGTGGCCGCTCCTCGCGAGGAGGGGGAGCAGCGACTCGGTCAGAAGGAACGGCGCCTCGACGTTCAGGGCGAAGGTCCGCTCGGAGCCCGAAGGGGTCTCTCCCCGCGCGGAGAAGACGGCTCCGGCGTCATTGACGAGCACGTCGAGAGTAGGGTAGCGCGACGTGACGTCCTCCACGAGCGAGTGAAGACGGCTACGGTCGGTCAAGTCGGTGGCGAACGCGGAGGCCTTGCCGCCCTCGCGTTCGATGGCGTCCACGACCGCCGCGACCTTCAAGGGAGCCCTCCCGTTGACCAGGATCTCGCCGCCGAGGGCCGAGAGGTTATGCGCCGTCCGTTCTCCGATCCCCGACGTCGCTCCCGTGACCAGGATGCGGCGCCCGGCGAGCGTTCTGGGACCCGACGACGTCTCGACCACCGTGAGAACCCCCATCCCTCTAGGCGAAGAGAGCGTATTCTCCTTCCGGTAGCGCGGCGCGGGTCCCGGCGGACCGACCCCCCCGTGGACTATATATGGTCCCGTGCTGGCACGGAAGTCAACGCGCGCTTCCGAGCGCGAGGTATCCATGGTCAGTGTTGAGGTAGACCACAACAAGTGCACCGGTTGCCAGCATTGCCGCGACGTCTGCCCCGTCAACGTCTTCGAGATGCAGGCTCGGGACAATTTCCCGAACGCGGTGGATGACGCGAACGTCGCCGCGAAGTTCCAGTTCCGAGCCGAGAAATCCGCGGTCATCAACGGACCCGAGTGCATCATGTGCGAGGCCTGTCTCTTCGAGTGCGAAGGGGAATGCATCACGATCGTGGACGACGAAGGCAAAGTCCACCAGTCTACCTACAAGTAAGCGCTCCGTCCTCCGCTCCCTGAGAGCCGAGGTGAGAAGCCCCCGCTCGCGGTGGCTGGGAGAGAAGGAGCCGGCGCCGATCGGTCACGCTCGCGGGGGATCCGCCGGCCGCAATCGGAGACCTACGATGACCTCGCCGGAGACGATATGCATCCGGCTCCGAAGCCCCCATGCGCCGAGGCCGCCCTCGCTCCAGGTCCGCTCCTTGCGCCGGGTACGGCGGAACCCTCTCGAGCGGAGCAGCGCGAGCGAGCGCTGGTTCGACGTCTCGGCGGCGGCGAAAACGACCTCGACCCCCTCGCCCTTTAGTCGACGCAACGCGTCATCGAGCAGCCGTCCACCGAAGCCCGCCCGCCGGTAGGCGCGCGCCACCGCGAGGTAATTGACGTAGCCGACCTCGGGGCGAAGCCGCTCGAACATCGACACGGCGACGACCTGGCCGCCGAGGCGTGCGACCCGCACCCGTTCCACGTCCCGCAGCGTTCGCTTCGCGTGCCACCGATAGTATCCTTCGAACGATTCCTTCAGCGTGGGGATCGCCGTTGAGCGTTCCTCCTTGGGAAGGTCCGCAAGTCGGATCGGGTGCCGCCCAGGGTCTGCGGCGCGACTGGTACGGTATGGGTCCCTCCTCGGGACGCGGGGGAGATGGGCTTGCATCGGGCTAGGTTCGAACGAAGACGGGGGCCGAGTTATCGTACCCTATCGCTCGCGGATCGGCACCGACCCAGAACGCACCCGCCCGCGTCCCGCGCTACGATGAAGGTGGGGCGCGCGGTTGGGTCCACGGCATCGTTACGCGTTGGAAACCACGGCGCACGACGGGAGTCCCGCCCTCCGAGGGGAAGCTCACATTGACCGCGGGCCAGCGGCCGAACGCGCCGAACTCGACCGAGAACCACGTCGCCTGCCAGCCGCCATTGGCGATGGGCACCGCCTTACCGAAGTGGTACGAGTCCTCGAAGAATCGTCCGTGACCGAGGAAGTACGGGTACGACCGCGCGAGCGCCTGGGCGGCGGAGGTCACCGGCGTCGACGGGCCCGGGAGCTCTCCCACGGGGACGTCTACGACGAACGGCCCGTCCACCCCGGAGCCGAATCGGTAGCGCCCGAGTACCGTGCGCATGTGCCCGGGCTCCTTCTTCTCCGAGACGAGCAGCCAGACGAACGGGTTGCCGGTGGGCACGACGTGCGTGTACTCGCCCAAATTGGGCGCCCGCCGACCGAGGTAGAAACGGAAGCCGAGGCGCAAGGCGAAGTAGGCGGCGAAGACCCCCATCAATCCGTAGACGGTCGCGTAGTAGACCGCGAGGGGGACCTGGTTACGCTCGAGCCCGAGGAGCACGTAGAGCGAGACCACGCTGACGATGAGGGTGACGAAGTTGATCGCGCGGTCCGCGTCGACGCTCACCCGTCGTTTGGAGAACGGCAGCAGGGGCGGGACGGAAAAGTTCGTGAAGGCGTCCTGGAGCACGTGGGCGGCGCCGCCCAGCTCCATCACGAGAAAGTAGATCCACGGGGATCCGGCGAGGATGAACGGGGCGATCAGCGCGCCGGCGACGGCGATGACCGTGATCCCGAAGAACGAATGGGTGATGCCGTGATGGCGGAGGATCGGAAAGCGGGTGGCGAGCGGGAAGAACAGCGCATCCGCATCCGGAAGACCTCCGGCGAGCGCTCCCGCGGCCAGGTACTGAGGTTGTGGACCGACCGTGCCGAAGGCGATCAGGTAGGCGACGAGAACGTGGGAGAAGAGGTCCACGGCCGGGCCGTCCCCTTTAGAGGAGACCTTCCTCCATCACCTCGACCGACTCGACATGAGGGATCTTGGCGAGCACCTGCTCGACGGAATCCAGGATCCCGCCCTCGTCGTTCATGACGACGCTGACCAAGAGCGCCTTCAGTCCGAACGCGATGTCCTTGATCTGAAGCCCGCGCACCGTGGCCCCGGCCGGAACGCTCGCGCGGACCGCGTGGGCCATCGCTTCCATGTCGGTCTCAACGCCCTGCGGCATCAAACGGAACAGTACCCGCGACGCGCCCCATGATCGTGCGTTCCTCCCCCTACGGCCCGACAAACCCACAGGACGGGCAGCGGTAGGCGATCGACTGGTCCCGGCATCGGGGGCAGCGGCCGATCATCACCGCGCCGCAAGACGGGCACAGGAACTGGGTGGAACCGCGCACCGGGAGCGCGGCGCCACACGAGGTACAACTCGCCGCGCCGCCATCGCTCATGATGAATCCCCCGGTGAGTCCATTACGAAGCGGGCCCTACGAACGTGACCCGCCGCGTCGGCGCGCGCCGACCAGGATGAGGAATATAAGTATGACCCCGACCAGGGCCACGACGCCAAGCACGTAGTACAGAGTGTAGCTGGTCGCCGGTCCTGAAACGTAGAACGTGTACTGGTAGGAAAGCGCCCCGCCGGCAAAGTGCACCTGCCCGTGCTGCGTGGGGAGCGTGAGCGTGAACGTGTGGTACCCGGGCTCAGGCCGCTGATGATGTAATCGTAGGTGAAGTTGTACTCCTCGCGCGGCGTCAACACCGGGACGGCGATCGAGCCCACGACCTGACCGTCCAGGAGGACCTGGACCGGGAAGGCGATGACGGTCTCGTTACCGGCCTGGATGAGCCCGGTGAGGACGTACGGGTGCACGACCTTGATCTGGTAGGTGACGTTGAGGCTCGCGTTCTGCTGCTGGTAGACGCTATCGAACTCGACCTGGAGGACGACGACCTGGGTCGCGTTCCCGACCGCGAGGCTCACCTGGTACGTCCCGTTCGTCAACGCCCCGAAGGTAGGGGTGACGCTCACCCCGGTCGTGTTGGTTGCGACCAGGCTCGCGTGGAACGTCAAGTTCCCGATCTGGGTCCCGTTGAACCCGAACGCTGGGCCGCCCGTCGCGCTGAGCTTGTAGTACGAGGCCGTGTTCACACCGAGGGCGTTCGGACCGCTGACCGAGCCGGTGAGCGGGGGGTAGTTCGGCGCCGCGGCCCGCGCAGGCGGGGTCAGGGCGAGGCCGCTCCCCACGAGGACCAACAGCACCACGACCACGATCGCTGGGTTCATGGAACGGCCCGCGCGCGAGGATCGCGCGCTCACCACTGTCGCCACCTCCGCGAGCGGTTCCAACGATAGACGAGCGCAATGGCCCCCACGATGATCGCCGGCAGGAGTGCGAGCAAGATCAGGAGTCCCTCCGAATAGACGGCGGGCGCCGTCCCGACGCTGGGTCCCGTGACGAGGAAGGTCGGGTGGATGTTGACCGAGGTGGTCGGGACCGTCAAGGTGAGGCTCTGTTGGACGCCCCCCGTCGCGTTCGTGACGAATGCAGCGACCGTCGCCGTGCCGGGCGGCACCGCGGCGGGTCCGCTCTGGGTTAGGTTGAGCAGGAACTGCTGCGCTGAGCCCGGGTTCACGTTGACGGGCCCGATCGTGGGAACCCCGTTCACCTCGACGGCCGTGCTCCAGCCGAGCGCCGAGAGATGGGCGCGGTCCACGACCGAGACCCCGATGCCCTCGACGACGTTCCCCGTGTTGGTCACCGCGAACGGGACGAGCACGGTCGTCAGGCCGACCTGGGCGGTCGCGCTCGTGGTCGGCGCGAGGATGAGGCCGTAGACCGTTTCCACGTTAACGGTCGGCACCGCGGTGACGGTTCCAACGATCGTCCCGTTCGCGAGCTCGATGCTGAGAACGATCGCTGGGTGTTGGACCAGCGTTCCGGCGGGAATAGCGATCCGGACCTCGCCGGAGGCCGTTCGAGAGAGCCCGGCCGGGTCGAGCGTGACGTTCGACAGCGTCGTCGTGAAGTTCCAGTACGCCGGGCTACCGACCAGATGGACCGTGACGGGGGTGTTGCCGAGGTTCTGGAGACCCACGCTGAACGTGACGGTTCCTCCCGTCGCCGGAACGGAAACCGTCGCGGGGCCGGTCGCCACTCCGGATACGGAGTACAACCACACGTAGGCGAGAGACAGCTGCGTGGCAACGTTCCCTGAAAGGAGCACGACCGTCGAGCGGGCGGTCGCATTCGCGGGGACCCCGTACGGCGCCCCCGTCGTGTTCGCCATGACGGAGTAGACCCCGATCGGGAGCGCGACCGCAACGGTCCCTCCCCATCCGACGCTCGGGTAGCGCAACCAGGCCCCGGTTGCGGAGCGGATGAGCAGCTGGGCGGATGTCGCCCCGCCGGTCGGGCTCGGAGCGGTTACCGTGATGCGGTCGATCCACGTCGGCGCAAGGCCGATCGTGAACGACCCGGTCCCCGGGTAGTACTGTGACGCTGGTCAGGTTCGCGAGCGGGTTCGACCCTCCGGTGCTCGTCGCATACAGGTAGTAGGAACCCGGCGCGACCTTTACCGAGAACCTTCCCGACGGGGCCGATATCACGGTCGTGGCGACCGACGGATATGGGCCGGTGAGCGTGATCTGGCCGGCGACAGCCCCGGGGAAGCCCGCACTAAAGAGGGTAGCGTTGAACCATACGGGGAGGGTCGTTTCCGATAGCCGAACCGAGCAACTCGTCGGCGACACACCGACGGCGCATTCGTTGGCGCCCAACGGAGAGGAATACTCGACCTGGTAGCTCCCGTTCGGCCCGCTCACACTGCTCGTGAAACCCGCGAGGATGCTGTAGGTGGTCCCTGCCGGGAGCGTCAAGGAGAACGCCCCCTGGGCCACGGTCGCCGGAGCGATGGCGCCATTCGGGGCGACGAAGGTGACGCTCGTGCTCACGGAGACGGTGGTCCCGTTGGGGGCGAGGAGCAGGCCGCTCACTTCGACCCCGACCAGGCTGAGCCGTATCTGGGGGCTAGTGGGACCGTGCGTAGGTACGCTGACCATGGTCAGGTTCGTGTAATTGAGGCCCTGGTACGACCCGGAGGTGTGGGCCGAATAGCTCGCGGGCGGGGCGTAGAACCCGTTCTGATACTGGGTCCCGTCCAGCGAGAGGTTGGCGGTCGAGCTGGAGAGGTCGATGTGGACCGCCGAGGCGGCCATTCCATGCGGGAGCACGAGCGTGCCGCTCGTGTTGCTCTCATAGAGGAGAGGGAAGGAGGCCGAAGCGCTGGTCGTCCCTAGCGGGAGCGAGACGGGGGTCGGCCGGGCGGAGCGGTACTCGCTCACGTTCGCTACCCCCGGAGCGAAGCCGCTCAGCGCGTAGTCTCCCGGGTTCACGACGAGCTGGAAGGTCGGTCCGCCGGTGACCGAGTAGTTCCCTGCGGTCGGGCTCGTCCCCGTCACGTTGAGCGTTACCAACGTGGAGGCCGGTGAGGAGGTGATGGATACACTCAGGAGGATCGGCGCGAAAGGTATCGGAAGACGCGTCAGGGCGGCCAGTCCGCTCGGGGACAGACCGCACTCGGTGGTCGTCACGTAGCCCACCGCGCTCGCGCCGACACAGTAGCTCTGGTTCACTCCCAGGCTCCCGGGCACGACGAACGCGACGCGGCCGTTCGCGTCTGCAAAGGCGGTCACGCGGGGCCCAGCGAGCCCGACCGAGACCGTGACGTTCGCCCCGGCCGCAGGGTAAAACCCGCCCCCGGGAAGGAGCGTGTTGACGGGGAAGGTCGCTTTCGTCGACGTCGTCGGGTCGATCGCGACGGAAAGCGGAGCGGCGAGGTTCGCCGATGTGAGCGCCGCGTACACCGTGCCCCCCTCACCATTGGGGCTCTGCAGCGTGAGGAGCGAATAGCTAGCCGCTGGCAGGGCGACGGCGAAGCTACCGTTCGTCGTGGTCGTGACCGTGGGGGTCCCGGCGGGGTTGTAGGCGACGACGACCGAAGTCGAGTTGACATTTCCGACGTTGGTTACCGTGCCGGTCAGCCAGAACGCGGGAGTGAGCGCGAGGTTGGGGGCGAGAACCGGCGTGCCGGCGGTGAGGACGCTCACGCGCCCGACGGCGACGTACGGGCTCGAGCCCACGTAGGCGAGAGCGTAGAGCGAATAGTTACCGATGGGCAGCTGCGCCTGGATGGCGCCCCCCGAGTTCGTGGTGAGCACCGTCGCGTTCGATTGGGCGGACACGTACGGGGCGATCGCCGTCGTGTTGCCGCTCGGGGGGATCGGGATCACGCGGATGGGGAGGTTCGCCTGAGGGAGCCCGTTCGCGCTCGCGGTGATCGTCACCGGCGCGGTCGGGAACTCGGTCAAGATGACCGAAGCATGCTGCCCGATCGTCGCCACCACGATCTTAGCACCGAGGGAGCGGCTGTTCGTCGCGGGTCCTATTGCGGTGACGGTGTAATTGCCCGGCCCGATGGTAGCGACCGAAAACCGGCCGGTCACATTGGTAACCGTGGTCACCACGCGGCCCGTGCTCGACACGACCGTCACGGTGGCGCCGACGACCACGGCTCCATTCGCGCTAACGACGCTGCCGGTGAGGTTGGCGGGGCTCAGGCCTGCGCTCGCGTTGACCGGCGAGCTGTGGGAACTCACGTAGACCGGGGTCTCCGTGTAGTTCGCGCCGTCGTACAGGACGCTATAGTTGTAGACCCCGGGGGGCACATTCGTCAGCGCGAACGTCCCGCCGGCGTCGGTCGTGGTGGTGATCGGGGTCGCGTTCGCGACCCCCCAGAACTCCGCCGTCGCTCCCTGGACCGGGGGGTCGCTAGCGGGGTTGTATGTAGTCTGGTTGGCCACATTCCAGTAGACGATTCCTTGAACGACCGAAGCGCTGACCACGATCGGCCGCGCGACGACGGGAGCGTTGTAGCTGAACCCGACCGCCGAGGAAACGGCCACGGGTACCGAGGCGAGCACGATGTTACCCTGCTGGGACGTGCCCTGGAACGTGCCCATCGTCACATTGACGGTGTCGTTTCCGGGGGGCAGGACGACCGTATACTGGCCGTTGGGCCCTGTGACCACGGTCTGATGGGGGATCCCCCAGCTGTCGGTCACGGTCACACGGGCGCCGGCAACGGGGGCACCGCTCGGGAGCTCGACCGTCCCGGTCATGGTCTGGCCCGGGTAGTAGACCAGCATCGATTCGCCTCCGCTGAAGTACGCGCTGGCGTTCGTGTCCGCGATGCCTCCTTGGCTGGCCTGGAGGGCGAGGGCGGTCGGTTTGTTGGTGGCATAATAGCAGCCCTGGTTCGAGGCCTGGGCCACCGTCGGGCAGTAGTACGCGGTCTGGTACTCGACCTCGAAATGGCTCATCATCCACCCCGGCTCGACCGGCGCGGTCTGGAGCGAGCCGAGCAGGCCGGGGATGCCCACCCCGAGGCCGACGTCGGTCCCGTTGTAGCCGAAGTAGATGTGGTAGATCATCGAGTTGTAGAACGGCGCGTAATAGTTCACGTAGTACTGGGCGGCCTGCACGTTCGCAGGAAGCTTCCCCGCCGGGTAGTACTTCCCGTCCGTTCCGAGGATCGTGACGTTGAAGTACGTTGCCGGGTCCCCGCCCGCGTCGATCAGGCGACCCGTCAGGTCGGCCGGAGCGTAGTAGATCCCCGTGTTGGTGCCGCTGAACGGGATGAGGCGGCTGTCCGTCATCGAGTAGCGGATCGACCAGCCCGTGTACTGCATGATGTCGTTATAGATCCGGGCGACGCCCGAGGGCGACTGCGCCCCCGCGATGTAATAGGAGGAGACCATGAACATCGCGTTGAGGTCGGTCAGCGTCGACGGATTCACGGGAAGGTAGAGGCCGGGGTCGTTGACGACCTGGTTGAAATCCTGACTCTGGTTCACCAGAGCTGAATGGAGGGTGGAGAGATTGAGGCCGTCGCGGGCCAAGATCTGGTTGAGCGCGGTCGGAAGGTACAGCTGCTTGGAGGACGCCTGCTCCGCGTTGAGAAGGGTCACCGCGAGCACGCCGATGGCGATCGACTGGTTTTGAGCGAGAAGGAACTGTCCGGACGGGTCGATCCCGTTCTGGAAGTTGTCGGCGACCGACGGATGGTCGCCCTGGTCGATGGCCTGGAACCCGTAGTCCCACCACGAGATGAACGCCGGCCGAGCCGGCTCGGGAGTGGCGACGTCTTGCTGCGATAACCAAGTGTACGCGGCGGAATCGTAGAGGTTCGGGGTGTCGAGCGAGGAGCCGGCGGCCCCAAAGTACCACGAGGACGCTTGGCTCGCCGGGAACGGTTGCAACCACGCGGGCAGGCTGTTGTAGACCTGGGTCGAGACCGCCGCCTTATCGTTGCTCGGAATCCCGGCGTCCATCGCGTACCAGATGTTCGGGACGAGCAAGCCTACCACTAAGATGATGATCAGGACGTGGCGGACCTTGAACGACCGACGCAATGCCGCGAGCCGACTTCGCGTGTCCGTGAGCGAGCGCACGCTCTGCCGTAGCTCGGAGTACCTGCCGATGTCCCACAGCCGGCGGATCGCTTCCGCGGGCAGGAGGGCGAACGCGGGCGTGCCCAGCAGCAGGAACTTGGACGCCGAGAAGGGCAGATACAGCGAGATGACCGCGAAGACCAAGAAGACCAACTGCCAACGCCGGAAGCGGGTCCGCACGAGCTCCCACACGATGAGACCGAGGCCGACGAAGGCGAGGAAGAACGTGACGACGCCGTAGGAGATCACGAGGTTATCGAAGGAGGGTGCCTGCGCTTCGGCGACGGTCGAGTAGATGAGCGTTTTGATGAAGTACCCCTGCCCCGTGATGATGCTCGTAAGATAGGCCGGCTCGACGACGAAGAGCGCCGCGGCCCCGGCCAGGTAGATCAGGACGACCGCCGGGATAGAAACGACCCAGGGCAGGTCCCTCATGAAGAGGAACGGGAGGAGCAAGAGGAGGATGCCGAAGAAGACGAGGAGAGGAAGGTCGAACCAGCCCGCGAACTCGTGCTGGAAGTAGTAGTAGGGCATCGCCATCGGGAAGCCGACCAACCCCACGATCAACGTGGAGACGTAGAGGCCGAAAGAATCCACGCGGCGGATCCGCTCGATGATCATCGCGACGACGATGAAGACGCCGATGATCGCGATCACGTAGGTGTAGCCCTGCCAGGCGAGGGCCAGCGTGCCGAATCCTACGCCGGTGAAGACCGCCCATTTGACTGCGGGCCGGTCGTTACGCACGAACGCCTTGAGACCGGCCCAGACCGACCTCGAACTACGGTAGCTTTCGACCCAACGACGGGACCCGACGGCCTTGACGAGCCGGATGTACGAATAGACGACGACCAGGATGACGAACGTGTAGAAGCTCAGATAGTTCGCGTAACCGAAGATCGACTCGTTGATGCTCGCCGGCAGGAAAGGGAAGATGAGCGCGGCGATGAGGCCGGTGCGGCGGTCCCCGACCTCTCGGCCGATGAGGTAGATCGGGAAGACGCTCAGCGCCGCCCAGAGAGGAGCCTGCAGGTTCAGGAAGAACGCCGCCGCGTTGACGGCGTTCCCGCCGAACAGCGGGGCAAAGACGATCCCCAGGGTGGCGTTCATCCAGTCGAACAGCGGCTCCCGCGGGTTGATCGCCCCGATCGGGTAGTGGAGCAGCGGGTCGAAGACCAGGTTCGTGTGGTTCGCGATGATATACTGCATCACGCGCGAGTGGTAGTAGGAGTCCGAGCCACCCGCGTAGACGTAGAGGTTCCCGAACTGCTGAAGGATCGGGTACGCGAAGATCGTCCGGATGGCGAAGGCCATCGCGAACGCGGTCAGGAGGAGCGCGACCGTCCACCCATGGCGGCTCCACCAGGTTGACGACCCCGAGTCCATTGACTGCCGGAACCTCTCGGACCGGCGGGCGCGAGACCAAGGGCCACTATAAATAGATGGTCCTCCGCACCGCCGAGAGCCGGCGGCGAATCCCAGAGGACCCCGGCCCCCTCGGTCCCGACCTTGCGTCCGAACCCACTATTCCCGTCGGCGACGGGGAGGGCCGCGGCCGGGGCGAGCGTGGGCGATTGGAAGGGTCCCGCGTCGCTAGGCGGTCCGGAAACGGTAGAAGCAGCGGCCGTCAGAACTCTCGAACGGCTCGACTCGGACCCGGTCGCCGATATGGAGCTCCGACCACGGTCTCCCTTCGATCCGCCCGAAGATCCGTAGGGGGGCTCCTTTGAGGTCGACCAGCCCGACGGCGAACGGGACGTCGTCCTCCATGCCGCTCGGGGCCCCGCCCAGGACCGCGCTAAAGGCATAGATCGTCCCGCTCATCGGCAGGTCGACCCACTCGAGCGCCTCCGAGTGGCACTGCGGGCAGGCCACTCGCGGGGGCCAGTGGACCTTCTGACACTCGGTGCAGCGCGTCGTCGTCAGGGCGCCTGCGCGCAGCCGATCGAAGAACGCGGACAGGCGGGTCTGCTCAGGACCTTCCAGGGGGAAGAAGTCGAGAAGGAACGGGAGCGGCCCGCCGGTGACGGGCTTCTTACCCTTCGGCTCGGTGGCGGGCGGGCTCTCTCGGGGTCCCGACGCGGGATGGGGCGCGGTGGAGGAAGGCACTACGCTACGTCGTTCGCGCGTCGCTGCCGACACTATGCGTCGCCTCCTTGGTAGACCATGATCGAGTGGACGTTCGCGCTTCCCGAAAGGTTGTGGACGAGTGCCCACTCAGGCTCGGGAACCTGACGGGCGGCGGGGACCTGGCGCGCGAACTGCTGGAAGACCTCGACGGCCTGGGCGATGCCGGTCGCGCCGAGCGGATGGCCACACCCAAGGAGACCTCCCCGCGGGTTAACGACGATCGAGCCCCCCATGTCCGATTGGCCGTCCAGCGCAAATCGGCCCCCGGCACCGGCCGGGCAGAGACCGAGGGCCTCGTACTCCACGATCTCGGAGATCGTGAAGCAATCGTGGATCTCAGCGAAATCGATCGCGTGGATGTCGACCTTGGCGCGGCCGAGCGCTTCGCGGGCCGCGTGCTTCATGCCCGTCCAGTCGGTGAGCGATCCGGCGTGGGCGAGGTTGTGGAAATCCGAGTACTGGCCCGTACCGCGGACCCAGGCCGGCGTATCGGTAAAGCGCCGAACGAACTCCTCCCCCGCGAGGACGACCGCCGCCGCGCCGTCGGTCATCGACGAGCAGTCGCCGAGCCGAAGCGGAGGGGCGACCACGGGGAGCCGAGCGAGCTTCTCGCGCGAGAACGTCTTCGAATAGAACTGGGCGTGGGGGTTCGTGTTCGCAAAGCGATGGTTCTTCTCGGAAACGGCGGCGAGCGCCTCTTCGGTCGTTCCGTACTCCAGCATGTGGCGTTGGGCGACCATCGCGAAGAACGGCGGGGCGGTCGCTCCGTGCGGCCCGTCCCAGGCGCGGTCCATGACGCAGGCCATCGCCGTGTTCGCCTCGGCCATCGAGGGCAGGTTCATCTTCTCGATCCCCACGGCCACCGCAATGTCCGAGAGGCCGGCGGCGATCGCCATGTACGCGGACCGGATCGCCGATTGGCCCGAGGCGCAGGCGAGCTCGGTCCGCTGGATAATGCGATGAGGCCTAAGCCCCATCTGTTCCGCGACCAGCGGCGCGACGTGGGACTGGAACGCTAGCCGCTCGGGCTCGGCGGCCCCGACGAAGAGGGAATCGACGTCCGAGGTACGGAGAGCAGGCACGGCGCGGAAAAGCGCCGCTCCGACCTCTTGGGCCATCTCGCTCCAGGTCGTCGGCCGGACCCCGAACGGGGTGGTCGCCCCCCCGACGATCGCTACCGCGCGGCTCAACGGGGGCCTCCCGAACGGATCGCCTCGGCCACCGTGTCCCCGACCTGACTGGTCGAGGCCGTGCCGCCCTGGTCGTAGGTACGCGCACTGCCGCTAGCGAGGACGCGAGCGAGGGCCTGCTCGAGACGCTCGGCCTGACGAACCAGGCTCGCGTCGGAATGCCGGTCGGCGAGCCAGCGCAGCATCATTTCGACGGCGAAGAACGTTGCGAACGGATTAACCTGGTTCTTTCCCGCGTACTTGGGAGCGCTCCCGTGGACCGGCTCGAACATCGCATGCCCGTCGCCGATGTTGCCCCCGGCGGCGAACCCCATGCCTCCCTGCAGGACGCTCGCGAGGTCGGTGATGATGTCTCCCATCATGTTCGTCGACACCGCTACGTCGTAACGCTCAGGGTTGCGGATCACCCACTGCGTGAAGGCGTCGACGTAGGCGTAATCCTTCTCGACCTCGGGGTAGGCGGTGGCGATACGGTCGTATGTCTCTCGGAAGAACCGACAGCCCTCGAGGACGTTCGACTTGTCGACGCACGTCACGCGCAGGCGATGGTCCTGCGGGGCGCCACGCCCCCGGCGGCGGGCGAGCTCGAATGCGGCGCGGATCACCCGCTCGGACCCGCGCCGGGTGATGAGCCGGGTGTCGACCGCGACCTCGGTCTCCTCGCCCCGCTCGAGCCGCCCGTGGAGCGGAGCATAGAGCCCTTCCGTGTTCTCGCGGACGATCACCATGTCGACCTTGCTCGGAGACCATACCTCCTTGAACTCGCCGCTGATCCGATGGCGGACCCCGGGGTACAGCCGGCAGGGCCGGACGTTAGCGAACAGGTCGAGCCGGCGTCGTAGGCCTAGGACGAGCGCTGCTCCCGCGATGTCCCCGTTCGGGAGGGAGACGCCGGGCCAGCCTACCGCGCCCATCAAGATGGCATCGGCCCGAAGGGCCGCGGCCTCGTCCTCTTCTTCCCACTCCTTCCCCGTCTCTTGATAGTACCTGCGCCCCGCCCGCGTGGGCGCTCCAGTGCCACGGGGCCACGCCGTTCTCACCGAGGGCTTCCAGGATCTTCTCACCCTCTCGGATGACCTCAGGTCCGGTGCCGTCGCCGGGGAAGACCGCGATATCGTATCCCGCGGATCTCATGCGTGTGCCGTCCCGCCATTCGAGCTCTTCCGGGCGAGCTCCCGGCGGACCTTCTCCACCAGCCCACCGGCTTCGAGCAGATCCAGAAGATGGGGGGGGAGAGGGGGAAAAGAGACCGACCGGCCCGTGCGGACGTTCGTGATCCGACCCTGCTGCATTTCGATGCGGGCCGTGTCCCACTTCTCGAAGAGAGCCCGGACCCCGGGAGCCTCGATCGTCGGGATGCCGAGGTTGATCGAATTGCGGAAGAAGATGCGGGCGAAGGAGTCGGCGACGACCGCGCTGACGCCGGCGGCGCGCAGGGCCTGGGGAGCATGTTCCCGGCTCGAGCCCGAACCGAAGTTCTCCCCGGCGACCAGGATGTCGCCGGGCGCGCACTGGCTCGCGAATTCGGGGAGACCGATCTCAAGAACCTTCGTCTTGAGGACGGTGGGGTCAATGATCGTCAGGTACTTTCCGGAGATGATCTGGTCGGTGTCCACGTCCCGGCCCAGCGTCCAAACGCGACCCTCGATGACCTGCTGCATCGCCCTTGCCCTCCCTTACGCGAACTCACGCGGGTCCACGAGCTCGCCTCGGATCGCCGCCGCGACGGTCGCCGCCGGGCTCATCAGGTAGATCCGGCCCTCCTTGGGCCCCATGCGTCCGGGAAAGTTGCGGTTCGAGGAGGAGGCACAGACCTCGTCCGGGGCGATGATCCCCATGTTCCCCCCGAAACACGCCGAGCAGCTCGAGTTGGTAAAGACCGCCCCCGCTTCCGTGTACAGGTCGACGAGGCCCTCCGCGAGACACTGCTTGTAGATCGCCGTCGAGGCGGGAGAGACGATGAACCTCACCTTCGGGTGGACCTTGTGCCCCTTGAGGACTCGGGCCCCTTCGCGCATGTCCTCGATCCGAGCGTTCGTGCACGAGCCCAGGAAGGCCTGGTCGATGTGGATGTGCTCCCGCGCTACGTCGGGAAGGGGGCGCACGTTGTCCGGAGAGTAGGGGCACGCGACCATCGGAGGCATGCCGTCCACGTCGATCTCGACCGTGCGCTCGTAATGGGCGTCCGGATCCGGGTGCACCGGGTGCATCGCGTGCTTCGCGATCCCGTCCAAGTACTCCATCGTCTTCGCGTCGGGAGCGACCATGCCGCATTTCGCACCCATCTCCGTCGTCATGTTGCAGATCGTGAGGCGCTCGGGCATGGAGAGCGACCGGATCGCGGGCCCCGTCCACTCGACCGCCTTGTAGGTGGCGCCGGTCGTTTTCACCTCTCCGAGCGCCCGCAGGACGAGGTCCTTCGCGGTCACCCCTTCCCCGAGGCGACCGCGGACATGGATCTGGACCGTCGGAGGAACCTTGAGCCAGAGCCGCCCGAGCGCGAGCACGGCCGCCATCTCCGTCGGGCCAATGCCGGCCGCGACCGCGCCCATCGCGCCTAGCATGTTCGTGTGGGAATCGGTACCGACTGCGAGGTCGCCCGGCACGACCCAGCCGTTCTCGGCGAGGATCTGGTGGCAGATTCCATGGTTTCCCACGTCGTAGAAGTGGGGGAGATTGACCTCCGTCGCGAATTTTCGCAGGATCCGATGGAGGACAGCCGCACCCTCGGTCGAGGCGGGGACCCAATGGTCAATGGCGATCACGACCCGGTCGGGGTCCCACACCGTGCGGGCCCCCATTTGGTGGAACGGTTCCACGGTCTGGGCTCCCTGCTCGTGCATCATCGCGAGGTCGACGTTCCCCTCCACGATCTGACCTGGAACGACGCGTTCCTGCTTCGAAGCGCGGGCAAGGATCTTCTCGGCGAGGGTCATCCCGTGCTCTCGTGCGTCGCTCACGCGGCCACCTTAATCCCGACGGTCTCGACCATCGTCCAGAATTCGGCGTCCGAGATCCCCGGCTTTTCGAGGAGGGCGCGATACTCCCCGAGCAGCCGCCTAAGCTCCTTCTTCGAGCGGGACTGGCTCGTCGCTTTGACGAGACGCAGGAGCTCGAGCAAGAGCAGCTCGCTGGCCGCCATGCCTCGTTCCTTGAGCTTCTCCGCGAGCGCGGCCTTCCCGGTGTGCTTTCCGAGGATCATCTGGCGTTGCCGGCCGATCGCCTCCGGCTGCATCGGCTCGTAGGTCAGCGTGTGGGCGAGGAGGCCGTGCGTGTGGATGCCCGCCTCGTGCGAGAAGGAGTTGTAGCCCACGAGCGCCTTGTTCGCGGCGACGGGGACCCCTGAAAGCTCCTCGACGAGGCGGGAGACCTCGAAGATCCGCTTGAGCTTGAGCCCGGTGTGAACCCCGTAGAGCTTCTCGAGCGCGAAGGCGACCTCCTCGAAAGCGGCGTTCCCCGAGCGCTCCCCCAGCCCGTTCACGCACGTGTGGGGTGCTGTAACCCCCGTCTCCAACGCCACGAGGGTGTTCGCGGTCGCGAGCCCGAAATCGTTGTGGCAGTGGACGGAGAGGTCCTTAGCCGGGACCCGGCGCTTGAACTCATAGAGCCACCAGCGGAACGTGAGGGGGGTCATGACGCCGACCGTGTCGGCGATGACCAGCCGGTCGGCGCCGGCCTCGAGGACGTCGTTGTAGAGCCGGGTAACGAAGTCGAAGGGCGCTCGGACCGTGTCCTCCGTCACGAAGGCGACGTGGAGACCGGCCTCCTTCGCCCGCCGAACGGAGGCGAGCGATGCGCGGCGGACGTCCTCTTGGGACATCTTGAGCTTGTAACGGAGGTGAACGTGGCTCGCGGCTACGAACACCGCCGCATGGGTGGCGCCGCTGTTGATCACCGCGTCGACGTCGCTGAGCACGGTCCGGGCCGAGGCGAGGATTTTCGCCTTGAGACCCGCGTGCGCGAGGCGCGAGACGGCCTCGGCCTCCTCTTCGGAGACCACGGGGATCCCGGCATCGATCACCGGAACGCCGACTTCGCTGAGGAGCTCGGCGATCTGGAGCTTCTCCTCGGGATTGAAGTGGACCCCGGGCATCTGCTCGCCATCGCGCAGCGTTTCGTCCCAGAAAACGATCGGACGAGCGAAGGTGCGGTCGGCGGCCGTACGGTCGTGGTAATCCTCGACCAGCCGCTCCTCGGCCATTATCGGTAGGACATAGGGTTCTCTGATAAGATTGTCGCGATACGCGGTGCGCTTCGCGACGCGAGAACCGCCGTCGGGAACCGAACGGCCGTCGCGACTGTCCCTCGGACAACCCACCGCTTAAATAGAGCCCTTGGCTGAAATCGAATGGAAACCTGGCGCGAGCACGCTCGGTGGAAAACAACCATGACCACACCCGCAGCCCAGATCCGGGCCCTCGCTACCGAGACCGAACCGCCCACGACGCGGAGGCCTCAGCCGCTCGCAGACCTGAGCGTGATGATCGGGGGCCAAGGTGGCGACGGGACCCTGACTGTCTCGGACCTGCTCGGCCGCTACTTCCGAAAGCTGGGCCTATACGTGTACATGTCTCGCAACGTCCTATCCCGTATCCGGGGAGGGCATGCCGACGCCTCCATCCGGGCCTCGCCTCACCGTATCGCGGCGGTCAAGCCGCTGGTCGACGTGCTGCTCGCCTTCGACGAGCAAGCGGCGGAACTGGGTCGCCACGAATTGGGCCCGGAGGGGGTCATCATCTACGATTCCTCGGTCTTTTCGAGCAGCGCCCCGAACTCCTTCGGTTTCCCCTTCGCCACGCTGGTCGGCGGCCAGGTCGGCCAACCGATCTACAAGAACACCGCGGCCTACGGGGCGATCAGCGTACTGATGTCCTTCGATGCGACGCTCACCCGTCAGGTCATCGAGGAGCGGTTCCAGCGCCGAGGGCCGGAAGCCCTCTCCAAGAACCTGAAAGCGTTGGAGATCGGCCGGCAAGCGGCTCTCGCGGTCCCCGAGATGCAGCGCCGCTGGGAAGTCGTGGGCGGGGACCAGCACGACCTTGTCCTCACCACGGGGAACCAGGCCGCGGCGCTCGGGTTCGTCGTCGGCGGCGGTCGGTTCTTCGCCGGGTACCCGATCACACCGGCGACCGAGATCATGGAGTACCTCCAGCGCTACCTTCCTCCGCTGCACGGTGTCGTGCGTCAGGCGGAGGATGAGCTGGCGGCGATCAACATGGTCATCGGTGCCGCCTACACCGGGGCCCGCGCGATGACCTCGACCAGCGGACCCGGACTCTCGCTAATGACCGAAGGGATCGGTCACGCCGCGACCGCCGAGCTTCCGATCGTCATCGCCGATTGCCAGCGTGTCGGCCCTTCGACCGGGCAACCGACCCGCCACGAACAATCCGACCTCGCCCACCTCGCTCACCTCGGCCACGGCGAGTACCCTCGGTTCATCATCGCCCCGGGGACGCCGACCGAGTGCTTCGAGCTGACCGTTCACGCTCTCAACGTGGCCGAGAAGTGGCGGGTGCCCGTTATCCTCCTCCTCGACCAGGCCTTGAGCCAGAACACGACCACCTCCCCTCCGTTCGATCTAGGGCACGTCCACGTAGAACGCGGCCGGCTCCTGACCTCGGAAGAGCTCGGGAAGATGAGCGAGTACAAGGTCTACCAATTCACCGAGGAGGGACCGAGCCCGTATGCGGTCCCGGGCACGCCGGGAGTGTGGGCCGAGATCACCGGGAACGAGCATGACGAGTGGGGCCACGTCTCCGTCGATACCGTGAACCGTGTCAAGATGATGAACAAACGAATGGGCAAGATGGCCTCGGCAAGAGGGGACCTCCCCGCCGGGAACCTTTTCGGCCCGGCCGACGCGAAGCTGGGGATCATCGCGTTCGGGAGCACGACCGGACCGGTCCTCGAGGCGCAGGAGGTCCTCGACTCGCGCAAGATCCCGAGCCGCTTCTATCAGGCGCGTACCCTCTTCCCCGTCCCGATGCACGAGCTCGACCCGTTCCTCAAGTCGGTCGATGTCGCCTACGTGGTCGAGCACAACTTTACCGGCCAGTTCGCGAACCTCATCCGGGAAGCGCTGCCGTGGCATCACGCCAAGCTCCGCTCCGTCCTGAAGTACGACGGCCATTCCTTCCGTTGGCCCGAACTCGTCCAGGCCTTCACGGGAGGGCACTAGCCATGGTGCAGTCCGCAAAGCCGGTCCAGCCGATCTGGTGCCCGGGGTGCGGAGACTTCGGCGTCCTCGCGGCGATGAAACGCGCGGCGGCGGAACTGAAGATCCCGACGAGCGAGCTCGTCCTGGTCGGGGGCATCGGCTGCTCGGGGTCGATCCACAACTTCCTCGAGATCAACGGGATCCACGCCCTCCACGGTCGCCTGCTGGCCCAGGCGGTCGGCATCAAGCTCGCGAACCCTCAGCTGACCGTGATCGCGGCCGGTGGCGATGGGGATGGCTACGCCATCGGGATGGGCCACTTCATGCACGCGTTCAAGAAGAACGCCTCGATCATCTACCTCGTGATGAACAACGAGACCTACGGCCTCACGAAGGGGCAGGCCTCGCCCACGAGCCAGATCGGGTTCGAGGGCAACATCGAGCACCCGTTCGACTCGATCATGACCGCGCTCTCGATCCCGGTTCCGAACTTCATCGCCCGGACGTTCTCGGGAGACCCGAAAGCGATGACCGCGATCCTCGGCGAGGCGCTTAGGTTCACCCAGGCCCACCGGGGGTTCGCCTTCGTCGAGGACCTCTCGCCCTGCGTGACGTACAACGACACCTACAAGCTGTGGCGCGAGAAGATCCAGGACGTCGCGAAGCTCCCCGGCTACGACCCGACCGACCGTCAGGTGATGTTCCGGCTCTGTCAGCAGACGAAAGAGCAGGGAAAGATCCCGGTCGGCGTGATGCACCGCCCCCGCGAGGAGGAAAAGGACGAGGTCGGGCTCGAGCGAGCGCTCATGGCCGACGACGTCGGACCCGCTCGGACCGACATCACGATCGACGCGAACCGCGAAGCCTACGCGAAGCTCCTCCGCGCGGTCGCGTAGGGAAGCACGCCCGCCTGCCCGGACGGCGCCGGGGAAGGAGTGCTGGGACGGAAGCGATGTGGGTTGGGATCGACGACACCGATAGCGTCCGCGGCGGCTGCACGACGCATGTCCTCACCGAGCTCGTGGGGTCGGCGCGCGACCGGGGGATCGACCTGATCGGGCTCCCGCGCCTGGTTCGGCTCAACCCGAACGTTCCCTGGAAGACCCGCGGCAACGCCGCCCTCAGCGCGCGCTTCGGGCACGGCCGGGGTCCCAGCCGAACCCTCGGCGCGGTGGACGGCCGGCCGGTCGTCTCCTTCTCCCGCGGGGAAGAGCTCGCCTTGGACGAGGCGCGAGGGTGGACGGAGTCCGCGTGGGCGATCGTTCGCCGTCTCTCCCGCCAGGGAGAGGCCGATACCGACCCCGCGCTCGTTGCGACGCACGTCCGGCCCCCGCCTTCGTTCTACTGGAAAGCCGTTCGAGAGATTGTCGCCGTCGATGAGGCCCTCGACTGGCTCCGCCGCGCGCGCGCCGAGTACCGGACCTTGGGCAGCGAGCGCGGGCTGGTCGGCGCGCTCGCGAGCGTCGCGTGGCCGGGTCGCCGTAGGACGTTCGAGCTCCTCACCTACCGCTCCCCTGAACGTATCCCGCAGCGGCGTCGCGTCGACGCCGCGTCGGTCCGACGGGCGCAACAGCGCTGGCCGTCCCTATTCCTCTGCTACGACGCACGCACTCGGCGCTTGATGGTAGCGCCCCACACGCCGTGCCCGATCCTCTTCGGCCTGCGCAGTCGGTCGATCGACTCGGTGCTACGAGCCCTACGGACGGTCCGATCTGAACCGGTCGACCGATGGCTTCTCTTCGCCACGAACCAGGGAACCGGGGACCACCTTCTCCGGCGCCTGGCCGGTGAGGTCCGTGCGTACACGTCAGCGCGTGTGCTGGGTCAGGTCACCACGGACCCTACGGTTCGCCGGGGGGGACACGTGGGCTTCTCCCTCTCCGACCGACAAGGAGGAACGATCGACTGCATTGCCTTCGAACCGACGAAAACATTGCCCAAGGTCGTGCAGGCGCTCGCGCCGGGCGACCGCGTCCGGGTCTGGGGATCCCGAAAGGAGGACGCCGTCCTCCGGCTCGAAGGCATCGAGGTGGTTCGGTGGAGCATGACGCGCGGGCCCCGCCTCGGGCCCCTGTGCCGGGATTGCCGGCGCCGTGCCGGCTCCCTCGGCCGGGACCGCGGCTATCGCTGTCCGGGGTGCGGACGACGCTGGCCCCCCGAAGCGGGTCGGTTGCAACCTCGTTCACCCCCCTTTCCACGGGGCGTCTTCCATCCTACACCGAGCGCCCGACGGCATCTCGCGCCCCTCGGCCCGGAATCCCCGATGGAGCTGCCGCTCTGAGGGAGGCGGCCCGCCGAAGCGGGGTGCTCTCCCGCCCCCGGCTCTAAGTAGGGCATGGGAAGTGTCCTGACCGTGACGGGCGAGACCCTGAGAGGGTTCCGTGATTACCCGCCCCCCGAGGCGGGCGCGCGGTCGACGATCCTGACGAGGATGAGGGCGGCGGCTCGTCTCTCGGGATACGCCGAGCTCGAAGGACCGAGCGTGGAACCGCTCGACCTGTTCACGACCAAGAGCGGGGAGGAGATCGCATCCCAGGTCTGGGCGTTCCGCGACAAAGGGGGCCGGGACGTCGCCCTGGTCCCGGAGACCACGCCCTCGCTCGCGCGGATCTACGCCGAGCGAGCGAAGGCCGAGCCGCTCCCGGTAAAGTGGTTCACGATCTCGAAGCTCTGGCGCTACGAGGAACCGCAGGCCGGCCGCACCCGCGAGTTCTCGCAGTTCAACCTAGATATCCTCGGGGTTCCCGGGGTCGAAGCCGAGGTCGACATCCTGAGCACGGCGGCCGCCGCGCTCGACGCGGTGGGGGCGAATGACCTCTATGCGTTCCGTCTCAACGACCGGGCTCTGGCAGAGGGCATCGGTCACCACTTCGGGGCGAAGGAGAGGACGCTCTACTTCCGAGCGGTCGATCGCTTTCGTAAGTCGTCCGCGAGCGAGTTCGAGCGGGGGCTGACGGAGAGCGGCGTCCCTACGGAGTCGGTGGTAGAGCTAGGGGGGCTCCTTCGCACGGGAGGTAGTGGCATCGAGGCGGCTCATGCGGAGGAGCTCTTCCGCGAGCTCGACCACCTCGGTCTCGGCGAGGAGGCCCGCGCCGGCCTCGAACGGCTTCGCTCGATCCTCCGTCTCGCCAAGCCCGCCGGGATCGACTCCCTTCTCTGGATCGACCCGACGGTCGTGCGCGGGCTGGCTTACTATACGTCGACCGTCTTCGAGGCGTTCGACCGTGGCGGCCAGGCTCGGGCGCTCTTCGGCGGGGGCCGCTACGACCACCTCATCGAGCTCTTCGGAGGGCCGCCCACGCCGGCGTGCGGCCTTGCGATCGGCGACCAGACGCTCGAGCGACTGTTGAAAGAGAACGGCCGCTGGCCCGAGGGGGAACCCCCGCTCGACACGTACGTCGTGACCGTGCGTCCGGAGCTCTTGCCCGACGCCCTGCGTCTCGTGCGCGAGCGGCGCCAGGAAGGGTGCAGCGCGGACGCCGACCTGCTCGGTCGCAGCTTCCCGCGCCAGCTCAAGGAGGCGGCGCGTCGCCGTGCCCGACGTGCGTGGATCCTCGGCCTGAAGGAGGCTTCTCCGGGTGCGGTCGTCGAACGTGATTTTTCGACGGGCGAACAGCGGGAGATCCCACGGGGTGGGGGCTGATGGACGGGGTCAGCCCTTCGATCGTTTCGGCGTCCCAGAGCAGGATCCCCGGCGGGGATTCCGCGTCCTCGACGTAGCCGTACCAGTAGACCACCGCGCCTTCGCCGAAGATCTCCGTGTAGGGCCCGAGCTGGCGCTTCAAGTTCTTGCGGAGCTCCACATCGTCGCCGAAGTTCGCCTTCGATTCGACCCAGGTGATCTTCTGTCCGAAGAAGTAGATGGGATCGTCGAGCAGAGCGTCCGGTGTCTTCGCGTAGCGGCCGCGAATGTCCTTCTCGGTCCGGTACCCGACCCCGTGCTGCTCGAGCCACTGGTGGAGGCGCTCCTCCCCCTTGATGCCGCGCTCCCGTTGGAGCTCCATGCCGCGGGGCGAGTAGATCAGGTCCGCCTCGAGGAGCTCATCGACCTCGGTGCGGACCCGCTTGTCGGGGGCGGTCTCGGGGCTGAGGAAGACCTGCCACACCTTGCGCCGGGGGATCCCGAGCTCCTTGAGCATCATCTGACCGAGAAGCACGGGGGGGAACTTCCACTCCTTCGCGATGTCGAGCATGGAGCGTCCTCGCTTCCACTGGTGGACCATGTGGGGGACCTGGCGTTGCACCGGGTAGAACCGGCGTGTCGCGTCGCGGGTGACGCGGTGGGTGTGGATCAGGAAGAGAAGCTCCTCATCGCGGTGCTCGTCGCGGGCGACGCGGCGGACATCGTCTAACGTGGCGAGGGCGTCGTAGAGGCGGCGATAGGTCGCGCGATCCATAGACGAGCGAGAACTCCTGGCGTTCGGCGCGGACGGCGCCCTCGCTCAAAAGCTATTGCCCGCGGGCGGAGCGGTAACCCTCCCATCGCGCTACGTGGGAGGAAAGTCCCTGATACCTCCCAGGGATCGGCGTTCTCGGTGTCTCGAGCGGGGTTCCCCGCCCGACGGAGTACGTTGGCCCGAGTCGGCGCTTGGCTCCGATGCAACGCCGCCATGAACGGGAGGTGGGCCCCATGACCGGCGGAACGACGGATAGAGTGCTCCCTCCCCGATCCGCCCCGGCTGTCGCGCCGGCCTTACGGAGAGAACGCGGAGCCGACGGGCGTCGGCTCAGTCTAACCAGTCAATTCCCACCGTTCTTTCTCCGAGCTTCGGGATCGGAGGAAGACGCCGTTTGTGCCGCTGATCGGTAACTCGTTGAGCGACGCTTCGTACCATCGCGAGCGTCTCTCCCGTCGCGCGGGCGATCTCCTCCTCCGGTTTGCCGAGCTCGATGCCGTGGAGGATACGGTCGAGACGTTCGTACGAGGCCCCCAGCTCGGCCTCGTCGGTCTGGCCTTCCCAGAGACCCGCAGTCGGCGGTCTTTCGCGCACGGCCCGCGGCAGGTCGAGTCGCGCGGCGAGGGCCCAGACCTGCGTCTTGTATAGGTCCCCGATGGGCAGCACGTCGATCCCGCCGTCGCCGTGCTTGGTGAAGTAGCCGAGCAGGATCTCCGACTTGTTTCCCGTGCCGAGCACGACCCGTCGGCTCTCTCGGGCGAGAGCGTAGAGCACGGTCATTCGGATCCGTGCCTTCGTGTTGCCGACCGTGACCCGGTCCGTGACCTCGGGCAGGACGAGCCGGTAGGCCGCTTCCACCGGGTCGAGCGGGATCGTTCGCGATGCGATGCGAAGCGACTTCGCATAGGCTTCGGTCTCGCTCAGAAGCGAAGGAGAGAATCCCTGGTCGGGGAGCAGGACCCCCAGGACGCGCTGGGGGCCGATCGCATCGCGAGCGAGACGAGCGACGAGCGCGCTATCGATCCCGCCCGAGAGACCGATCACCGCGCCCTCGTTCCCGTGATAGAGCGAGTGCGACTTGAGAAAGGAGTGGATCGCTTCCTCGGCGTGCTCGGGGAGGCGAGGAGAGAGGCCGTTCACGCTTCGACCCCGAGGGCCTCCAGCCCCGACCCCTCGCGCCACTCCGCTCGGCAAGAACAGTCGAGGCGGTCGAGCCCTTCGAATCGTTGCGTCAGCGACGCCTCCTGAATGCCGCGGAGTACCTGAGTGTCACACTGGCCGCAGTTGTGAGGGCCCCGGGGGAGGCCGCCGGCGGTCGGGAACGAGACCAGACGTCGACCGGCGCGGAGCGGTGCGCCCCGTTTCAGCGACTCGACCACGCTCCAGAGCCACGGTGGGCGGTACTGCCGGCGGCGGTAGAGCCACTCGACGACGGTCCCGTTCTGGATGTGGACCGGGTTGATGGACAGCGCGTCGAAGTGAGGAGCCGCGGTCTCGACCGAGCGCACGACGTCCTCTACGGATTCCGACTCGGTGAGGTAGGGGGGCTTGAGCAGGAGGTAGCCCTTGGCCCGGAACCCGAGGTCCCGCACTCGGTCGGCCGCGTCCAGGTATTCCGTGGGCGAGGATCCCTTGTTCACGAACCGCTCCAGGACGACCGGGTCGGTGGACTCGAGCCCGAGGGCGACCTCGATCTCACCCGGGAATGTCGAGCGGAGCGGTTCCAACGTGGCGAGAGTGGGAAACTCAGGGAGGGTCTCGAAGAGGAGACGCCGCGCCGCAGAGAACCCCCGGACGATCTGGAGCCGACTGGCCGGGTCGACCTCGCGGTCGTCCAGGAAGCTTCCGGACGTGTAGATCTTTACGTAAGGCTCTGCGCGGTAGCGCGCGAGGGCTCGCGAGAGCTGCTGGGAGAGTTCCTCGGGGGTCGCGGAACGACCCAGCGTATCCTTCGAGTATCCGCACATCGAACACCCCTTCACATCGGCCCAGTAGCAGCCTCGCGTCTTCAGGATCACGACGAAGGCGAGGACCCGTTCCTCTCCGATCGCTTCCTCCTCGACCCACTGGTTGACGAAGCGCCCCGCGGCGTCCGGAGGCGCCGGCGGAGGGTGCCGCTCCTGCGCCACGCTGCGCGCCACGCTCGGCGTCGTCACGGTTCCTCCAGCTCGACGTCGACGATCGTCTGGTCCTTGAGGTCCAGCGTCTCCCTCAGCGATACGGGGGCGATGAACTCGACGACATCTTCGTAGTGGGTCCGGTCGGGACGGATGAGATGGGCCGCGCGGCCCTTGAGCTGCGCGGGGTAGCAAGTGGCCCCACCGAAGGTGCGCCCGCCGTCCTGGAACCCATCGATCCGGATTCCCGTCCAGTGCCGTATCACAGCGACCCGCCTCAGCGTGTCGCGGTCGAGCCTCACGTTCAGGGTGCCGGGGAAGGGGGTGTACCCTACGTGGGGGGGGAACTGACTGCTGTAGCCGGGTTGGCTCAGGTAGTAGCGTCCTTCCCCCAGCCCGGAGACGACCGTTCCCTGAAAGCGAAGCCGGGAGGGCCCCTCGAAGATGCGGCGGAAGCCGACGTACTCCGCGCGAAGCGCGTCCATTCCCTGGGGGGTGATGGCGACCCGGGGATGCCGTCCCTGGAGGGTCCGCATGATCTCCCCCCGTTTTTCGAGGGCGACCAAGTGGCGGTCGGCGGCCTGTTGGCTCCCGCCGATCCTTCGTCCGACCTCGCCCGAGGCGATCTCGATCGATTCCCGGTCCGCGCCGGCGAGGGCGAGCACCTTGAGGATGCGGAGCTCCTCGGCCCGCCCACGACGCGAGACGGGGGGCGGCGGGTCGGCGGGGGCGGCGCTCACGGTCGATGTCCCGCCGGTGCGTACAGGCTCGACACGTTCGACCCTCGAACGATGAGCGTGCCGAGCCGTCGGACCATCTCGGGGCCTTGCTCCTCGGCGTCCTCGAGGACCACGTTCATGTGCTCGTCGCTGCCCATCAGTCGCCCCCGGACGACGCGGCCGTCCTTGAGCTGGAGCTCCACCCGCTGACCCGTGAACCGGCTGAAGAGCGTCGCCAGGTTCGCGGCCATCCTGGGTGAGGATGGGGTCGTTTCTTTAACGTACTCGGGCGGGCAACGGATATCCCCCGCGAACCTTCTGGCCGTCGTCGACCTATGGTGGCTCCGCCAACCGTACCCCGTGGACTCGATGGGATAATCGTAGGGCGGTCGGCGATCAGCTGGGTCGACGGGCAGCTCGGGACCCTCGTCTACCGTGGGTTCGACATCTGCGAGCTGGTCCCGGGCGTACCGTACGAGTCGGTCGTGCACCTCCTCCTCTTCGGCGAGCCGCCTTCCCGTGACCCGTCGGCGGAGGTGGTCGAAGCCCTCGCCTCACGACGATCGCTTCCTCCCGAGCTCCTCCGCATGGTGGACGGGCTTCCCCCGAGGATCCCACCCCTCGAGGCGATGCGCACCCTGATCTCGCTGATGGGCGACGGCCATTACGGCTACCCCCCCCGGCGCGAGGACGGTTTCGACCTCATCGCGCGCCTTCCCCTCCTCTTCACCCGCTACATTCGACGATCGCACGGATTGCCTCCCGCTGGGCCAGTTCCGAAGAGCTCGCACGTCGCGATCTACCTTGAACAGCTCCTCGGCCGCGAGCCGGACCCGAGAAGGGTCTGCGCGCTCGAAGGGTACTTCGACCTGCTCGCCGACCACGGGATGAACGCCTCCACGTTCGCGTTGTGCATCGCCATCTCCACCGAGTCGGACCTCCTGAGCGCGGCGACCGCGGCCCAATGCGTCCTCAAAGGCCCACGACACGGCGGGGCTCCCAGCCTCGTGATCGACATGCTCGACTCGATTGGGAGTGCGGAGCGCGCGCCATCGTGGGTCCGGGAACGACTCGCCCACAAGGAGCTCCTCTACGGCTTCGGGCATCGGGTCTACAAGGTCGAAGACCCACGCTCCGAGCTCCTGCATCGGCTCGCTAAGGATGTCGGCGATCCGTCTCGCATGGCTCTCGCGGAGACGGTGGAGAGGGTGGCCCTGGAGGCACTTCGGGAGAGCCGGCCGACCGCGCGGATCTACACGAACGTAGAGTTCTATGCGGCACTCCTGCTCGAGGCGGTCGGAATCCCGCCGGACTGCTTCACGGCAACCTTCGCGCTGGCCCGCACCGCTGGCTGGGCCGCACACGCCCTAGAGCAGGTCGACGGGAACCGGATTATCCGACCGGACGTGGTCTACGACGGGCCCGCCCCGGGACGCCGGTGGCCCCATGCCCACGCTTCGGAACGGCCCGGATAGATTCCTTCCGACGCTTCGCGAGCACCGAATTCCGCGCTGCTGACCCCCGGGAACCAGGGAGCGTGTCGTAATGAGGAGGAGTGGCTCACCCCCGCGGGCTGTTCAATGGCGAAGGCGTGTCCGGACTGCGGAGCGGCGATGGAGTTCGAGGCCCACCCGGCCTCGATCCTGCTCGGCACATGCGCCGACTGCGGCCATGCCTTCACGCTGGTGGAGGGCATAGCCACACCGGCTCCCCGCACCGGCGCCACGGCCTCAGCGCCTAGCGCCGCGGGAGCGGAGAGCGCGGGCGAGGTCGGAGACGAGGATCGCCCGACCTGCGAAGCATGCGGCTCCACGCTCATGTTCCGAGAGAGGGGCGATGCCGGCATTCAGAGTATCTGCCCCGGTTGCCACGCGACAGAGAACTACGTAGCGGCCTCGGCCCGACCGCCACCGCGAGAGCGATTCGAGCGACCCCAGCGGTTCGAGGGACGGGGCGAACGGTTCGAGGCTCCGCGCACCCGACCGTGCCGTGAGTGTGGCGGCCCGCTTTCCTTTTCGACGAATCCCGACGGCACCGTAGAGGGGGTCTGCCAAGCGTGTGGCAACCGATTCACTCTGCCACCGAGGCGCGACGACGGGCGTCCCTCGGATGGTCGACGAGGGCCGCGCTTCGACCGCGGGGGCCCCTCGCGATATGGCCGCAAGCCCTCCTTCGACCGGCGAGGCCCCCCCGGCCAGGGCCGCGGGTTCCAACGCTACCCGCGTCGTGCCCGGCCCGCTTCCTCCGAAGGTGGGGATGAGGGACCTACCGACCGGCGGCGCCGCCGCCCACGCTCCGACGACGACGACGCAGGCTCGTAGAGAGTCGGGTACCCGGGGCGCGGGAGCGCACGGTCCGTACCGGATGGCCTCGCGGGCCTGCTCGGTCTACTCAAGGACCAGGGTCGTCGCCTCGGGCGCTCGAAAGCCCGCGGCCCGGTGAGAGCCGTCGCACAGCGGCTTGTGTTTTGATTGGCCGCAGCGGCAGAGCGCCATCTCGACCTTTCCGTCGACCATTATGAGGTTCGGCCCGTTCTCGCTCGAAACTATCTTGACCTGTGTCATGGCAGCCGTGAATAGAACGGGACGCCGCATGAGCCCATCGATTCCCAGCACCGCCCCGACGATCGGTGAACGACCGGGTAGGGTGACCTGGGGGCAGAAGGACCGGGGTCGGTTCGGCCGCTCGCCCGCGATCGGTGGGCTGTGTTCCACTGCCTCCTCCCGGCCGTCCCATCACTCGCCGTAAGCTCCGGGAGTGAGGCGGTCTTTAACTCCCTCCCGCGATGCCAGCCCTGAGCCATGGAGGACGCCATCGTATGGGCCGAAGGCCTGCGTCATGCGTACGATGGAAAGCACTTCGCGCTGAACGGCGTCAGCTTCTCCATCCGCCGAGGGGAGGTCTTCGGGCTCCTCGGCAAGAACGGGGCGGGGAAGTCGACGCTGATCAAGGCCATGACGACGCTCATCCGACCGACGAGCGGAACGCTCCGCATCTTCGGACTGGACCCCGCCAAGGACGGGCAGCGGATCCGAGCCCGCATCGGGGTCGTCCAGCAGGGCGAGTCGTTCGACTTCACCTCGGTCCAGGGGAATTTCGACATCTACGCCGTCCTCTGGGGCGTGCCCAAGAAAGAGGCGATCCTGCGGCGAGAGCGGCTGATCAGCGAGTTCGGACTCGAGGACCTTCGCCGCCGTCGTTCGTTCGACCTTTCCGGAGGCCAGAAGCGTAGGGTCCAGGTCGCTCGAGAGTTCATGCACGATATGGACATCCTCTTCCTGGACGAGCCGACCGTCGGCCTGGACGTGATCATGCGCCGCTCACTCCTCGACTCGGTCCGCGCCGAAGTAAAGCGCGGGCTCACGGTGGTCTTCACCACGCACAACCTCGAGGAAGCGGACTACGTCTGTGACCGCATCGCTGTCATCGATGAAGGGAAGCTCCTCGTTCTGGATGCGGTCGAGAACCTCAAACGACTCTACGGTGGAAAGAAGACGATCGACCTCAGCGTGGGGAACGAGAGCGCGGCGTCGTTCTTCCCCGCCTTAGCAGCGACGCTCGGGCCTAGTGTCACGGTGACGGTAGAGGGGGAGTCCGCGGTCCTCCTGACGGACGAGCCCAAGGACAGCCTCGCGAAGATCATCGACCTCTCGCAGGGAATGGGAGTGCAGTTGGAATGGCTCAGCGTGCGGAAGAACACGCTCGAGGATGTCTTCCTTCGCTCCGTCTCTCACGGAGGTGAGGCCCGTGGAGGCGCCTAACATCACCCGGCTCATCTATCGGAACATCAAGGTCAACACCGACCCCGGGAGCCTCACGATCCTCATCGGCCTCCCGGCGATGTACCTCGTCTTCTTCGGGTTCGGCTTCGCGTCCATCGCCTCCTCGGGGAGCGGGGGGGCGAGCTATCTTTCCTATCTCACGCCGGGCCTCATGGCGTTCCAGGCCGTCATGGCCGGGACCGTCGGCGGGAGCATGCTGTGGGCCGACCGGCGCTGGGGGATGCTCGCCCAGTTGCTCGTCGGTCCGTTCACGCGCCTGCAGTACCTTCTCGGGATCATGCTCACCTCCGTCCTCTTCGGGCTGGGCGGGTCGCTGGTCATGCTCCTGATCGCCTACCTCCTCCTCGGCGCGCTGCCGGTATCCCTCACCGGCGTGGGTGTTATGCTCGTGGTGATCACCGTGGGTTCGATATTCTTCGGGTCGCTCATGCTGCTTATCGCGGCGTACGTGAAGTCGAACACCGCCTACAACAGCATACAGATCTTGGTGCTGTTCCTGGTGAACTTTGCGAGCACCGTGTTCTATCCGCTGAGCCCTAACCTGCCCATTCCGCTGAAAGCGCTCTTCGCAGCGAACCCGCTCACCTACATCGCCGACGCGGTGCGGGCAGGGTATTTCGGGGCGTTCACGACCACCATCGGCTACGAGGTCATACTCCTGTGCGCGGAAACGGTGGTCGTGCTCGTCCTCGCCACGCGCGCGTACATGCGCTCGGACGTCTCCATGGAGTAGGTCCCTCCGCCGCCCTACGTGGCCAAGCGAAGAGCCCAATCCTCCACGCAGGCTCGGCGAGTCCGCCTCCTTTTGCTCCCAGTTCGCGCGCACCGTCCCGGGGGGCGCGGAGCCCGGGATCGGCGGAGCAGGTCTACTCGAGCACGTGGATGTTCTTCTTCGCGCTGATCTCCTTGAGGATCTTCGGCCAGACCGAAACGCTCACCTCACCGAGGTGGGCCTTGTGGAGCAAGAGCATCTGCGTCCGCGACTGTCCGATGCCGCCTCCGATAGAGGGAGGCACCTCCCCCGCGAGAATCGAGCGGTGGTACGGCAGGTCCAGGAAGTCGAGCTGTCTCGACATCGTCAGTTGTCGACGCAGCGACTCGGCGTTGACACGGATCCCACCCGACATGAGCTCGTGGCGACGGTGGGTCACCGGGTTCCAGACCAGGATGTCGCCGTTCAGCCCGTGGAGGCTTCGCCCTGCCGTGGCCTTGAGCTCGGTCGACCAGTCGTCGTAGTCCGCCGCCCGCATCTCGTGAGGGTAGCCATCCTTGAGGGGCCACCCGATCCCGATGATGAACACCGCCGGATGCTTCTGGAGGATGGCCGTTTCCCGCAGCTTGCGGGGTAGGTCGGGATAGAGGTCCAAGATATCCTCGGCGTGGATGAACTCGATCTCCTGCGGGAGGTCCGGGTACCGCGGGTCCTTGAGGGCCGGGAAGATGTGGTACAGGTGGCGTTGGGCGCCGACCAGCACCTTCCAGATCGCCCGGACCGTATGTTTGAGGTAGTCGAGGGTCCGCTCCTTGTCCGTGATCGCCCGTTCCCAGTCCCACTGGTCGACGTAGGCGCTGTGGTCGTGGTCAAGGAAGTAGTCCTTGCGGACGGCGCGCATGTCGGTCAAGAGCCCCTCGCCGGGGCCGAAGTTGAACTCCCGTAGCGCCATCCTCTTCCACTTGGTCGCGGCCTGGACGATCTGCGCGTTGACGGGGTGCTTGTCCCGGTCGTTCGAGATATGGAACCCGATGGGCGTCCTCGACCCGTCCCGGTCGAGCATGTCGTTGATCCCGCTCTCCGCGTCGACGATCAGCGGGACCTGAACCATCATCAGGTTGAGTTCCTTGCAGAGGTTCTGCTCGATGTAGTCCTTCGCTATGTAGATGGCCTTCTGGGTCTCCCGAGGGTCCAGTAGCGAGTGATAGTCCGAAGGAAGGATGCGCTCGAGCTCGGTGTAGTCCCCGATTCCCGGGCCGGCGAGGTCCGCGATCTTGGCGTTTGACGATGTAGCGCTCATCGGTCAAGATGGGCGGTCTCGGAACGATAATCTCCTCGTCAAACGGATTCGACGTGGCCCTTGTAGGGGAGCCGCTCTCGGGGTTCCTCTGAGCGGTCCACAGGCTGATCGACATCAGGCCCTATCGAAAAAGGGGCGGGGAGCAATCACCCTGAGCCGTCCCACCCGGGAGCGCTGGCCCGGCATCTCTCGGTGTACGAGAGACCGAGTCGGGGACCTAGGACCGGGGAGACGGGACGAACCGGCGAACGGCCGGCGGACGATTACGCAGCGCGAGGTCGAGCCCCTCGTCGAACCCGATCCGTGGACCCGGCATCAGACGAACCATTCGGTCTTCGCGGCACGTGACGGGGTTCCGCATCCCCTCCACGAGGGGCCGTGCGATATCCGAGGGGACTTCCGTGATGAACTCCACCCAGTGGGCGCTGAGCGAGGGGGTAAGGACCGGAACAACGATGAGGCGAGGCCGGCGGCCCATGCGGTCGCCGACCCTCTCCATCATGGCCCGATAGCTCAGTACCTCTGGGCCGCCGACGTCGAACGTCCCGCCCAGAACCTCGGGACAGTCCGCGCATCCCTGGAGGTATCGGAGGAGCTCCTCCAGCGCGATCGGTTGACAGGGCGTCTCCACCCAACGGGGACAGATCATGACGGGCAACTTTTCGACGAGCTGGACCAACATCTCGAAGGAACTGCCGCCGGCGCCGAGAACGATCGCCGCCCGAAGGGTGGTCACCGGAACGCGACCCCGCCTCAGAAGAGCCTACACTTCACGGCGGCTGGCTAGGTGCGGGGAGAGGCTATCGTTCTCATCTCCCAGCCCCCCGAGATAGACGATGCGTTCGACCCGCCCTCGTGCCATCTCCGCCGCGAAGCGGGTGGCGGCCAAGCGGTCCGCCCCGGCGAAGTCAGGCCGCCCTCCCATCGAATGGACTAGGTAATAGGCGACCTGTATTCCGTCAGCGACGCCATCGGTACCGAGTCCCGTGATCCAATCCGCCGTTACGAGCTGGACCTCGTCGAGCAAGGTACCTCGCACGGACGGGCGATGTCGGGTCGTAACTCGAACGGGACCATTCGTGGCTACGAGGCGTCGTACCAGCTCCCGTCCGACGAAACCGGTTCCCCCCGCGACCAGAACCCGAGGCGGTCGAGACGGGTCGCTCCGCATAGAGACACCCCCTCAAACGACTCTTTCCGGCGCTAATACCTCGACCGAGGAGGGGTCGGCATTGCCGGGATGAGCGATCTCCTCCGGTTGCCTACCCTGGATTCAGAAGTTCGATGCCCCAAGCGGTTCAATATACTCTACGAGCGACGTCCAGTTGCGCCGGCTTGCATAGCGGACTAGGTGCCCCGGATGAAAGAAGAGATTCGCAAGCTGGGCCTGATCGGACGGCGGAACCAGGTCGCTCTCGAACCTCAATGCCGGCGCTCCACCTACGAAGGGCTGGTTACACCCGAAGCAGAACGACCCCTTCGGTGCGACCGACGCGTGCTTTACGAGCATCGTCATGGGAGGGGGATGAACTGCCTACACATCGTCTTTCCCATGCATCGGCACGGCGACGGATTCGCATCTCGCAGCCCGGGAAGGGAAACGGGGGGTTCTCGCAGGCTCCCGTCGGCCGCCGAGGCCGCTCCCGGGGGTCAGGTTACAGATAGATGGCCACGCCCAGGACCCCGACCGCCACCACGAGGATGAGACTCCCCCAGAACGCGTTCCGCCAGAAACCGGTCGAGACCTCCGCCCCCATCACACTCGGATCGGAGACCAGCCTCCCGACCAACACTCCCGGAACGATGAGGATGAAGACCATCGCGACCATCAACGCGAGGACCAGCGTGACGAGCTGGGGGAACACGAGCGGCACGATGACCGCCGGGATGCTTTCCACGACGTAGATCCAGATGGTGCTCTTGGGAGAGAGGCCGAGCGCCTCGGTCAGGCCCCACGCGCTGCCGAGCGAGACCACGACCAGGGCCAAGAAGGCCGCTGCTACGAGCCCTATTCCGAGGACGTAGGCCCAATATGGCCCAAGGGCAGAGGTGAGATCGGTGGAGAACCCCGCTCCATTCGTGATGTCGAGCGAGCCGCCGATCCCGGCTCCGATAATGACGACCATGATCATGAGGGCCTCGCTGACGCCGGCGCCCACGAGCGTGGATTCGCGCGAGATCGAGACCGTGGTCCGCTTCGCGGCGGTCGCCGAGGACTGGAAGAACAGCATGAAGGGCATCACGACGGCCCCGGTGTTCGCGGCGAGGAGGAAAAAGAACGACGGGCTGTCAGACACCCCGAACGGGGAGTAGGGCATGAGCCCCTGGTGGAAGACCACGACCAGCAGAGAGACGACCACTCCGACGGAGATCCCGATGAGGACCCGCTCGACCCAGGCATAGCGCCCGCGCGCGACCAGGGCGATGTGCGCCACGAAAGCGAGGGGCAGCGAGATGATCGGGGGGATTCCGAAGAGGCTCAGGCCGAGTGCGATACCGGCGTACTCCGCGATGTAGATCGCGACGTCACCGACGGCCATCGAGAGCGCCACGGTCGCGGCAACGCGCGGGCTGAACCGTTCGCGCGCCAGCTCTCCGAGCCCCTTGCCACTGACGGCACCGACGCGCCCGGCGGCTTCTTGGATGAAGAAGAGGGGGACCGTCAGGACTACGAGAAACCAGATCAGGTCGTACTGGAAGCTCGCGCCCGATGCCAGCGCGGTTAGGATGCTCGCGGCGTCCACGTTGGCGATCATGACGAGCCACGCCGGGCCTCCTCGCCATCTTCGCGGGGCCTTCAGGTGGCGCGAAATCGCTGGGAGCGTCAATCGTCCCAGGGTCGAAGCCGGCTCGCCCGAAGGATGAGGGTCGTCACCCATCTCTGGAAGGCCCGAAGGCGTGTGAGCCATAAGCCCTAAGTTTGTGGGGCCGGGCCATCTCCTCCCTGCCCGAGAGCGGGGATCCCGCCTCGCTCTGACCCGGCAGGTGAGCGTGAGGGTTTGGAAGGAAGGAGGAAGCTTCGGCGGATACGCAATCTAAGGATCGGTCGGGCGTACCAGGTGTGAGGATTTCATGGCGAGCTTCAAGTGCGCGGACCTGGGAAGGAGCTGCGCCTACGAGTTTAAGGGAGCGAAGGATGCGAATGGGGCGATGTCGCTCGCAGCCACCGACGCGAAGTCGTCCCAGGGCATCAGCAACGCTCCCCCCGACCTCGTCCCGAAGCTGCAGAAGGCCATCAAAGGCCTGAGCCGGTCGGTGGCTAGCGGACCCCGCACGCACCGAGGTCCCCGGGGGTAGGCGGTCCGCCTACCTAGATGCCCACGCGTTCCTTTACCACCCGCCAGCGCTGCGGGTCGACCCGCTCCGCAGCAATCCGTGAGGCGAGTTGGATCAGCTGAGGAGGGGCGCCCGCCTTCGCTCCACGGAGCATTGCCGTAAGCTCGTTCACGTTGAGCGACGGGAACATCCAGCGGAAGATCAACGCAAGCCGATCGGGGGGCATCCCCCCCATGATCCCGCCGCGCATCGCCCGCATCTGGTCGTCCGTGAAATGCTCTCGCATGAACGGGACCAGCTTCTCCTCCTCTCGATTCATGTGGTCCAGGTAGGCCGCGAAGAACTCATTCGCCTCCTGATTCAGCTCAATCCCGAACTGCACGCGCTCCTCGGGGCGCGCCATCGTGAGCAGGTCCTTCGACATCTTCGTGATGACCCCCAGCCGCCGCCCGAGGTCGTGATGGTCGTCGATGAAGCCTTGAACGAGCCCGGAATCGTACTTCGAGAGGGAAGGAAAAACCGCTTTCTCCTCGTCCGAGGCGTGCTCGTGGATCATGCATAGGATGCACCCCGAGGACATCGCAGCGGAGAACTCGTGCTCGAGGTCCGTGAGGAGCGGTTTCGATGCGGCGACGTCGCCAAAGTCGTTCGTCTGGAGACGCCCACTCACGTCGTAGATCATCGACCGTATCGCTTTGTGGATCGGAGTAAACAGATCTTCGGTTGCGGTCATTGCGACCCTCGCGACCTCCTCTGAGGTCGCGCCGTGATTCTGCTTCCGGCTAATAGTTTCTGCGGTGGGATACCTGCTCCCCTCCGGCGTCGCTCGAACGATTCACTCCACGGAAGTCGGGAGTCCCCCGGGCACTGTAGACGCACTGACCATCTAGCTGAGTCTGTCGATCCGTGAATGCAGGTGGTCGCTGGCTGGATCGATCGTTGGGTCAGGGAGCGGCCGTAAGGGGGCACTTATGAAAGGGGCGATGGTGTTCGGCTCCCGTCATGGCCGGGATTCCCCCAGGGTCCGTCGACGCGGTTCTCTCCATTCTCCGAGCCAGTGCCGGACCGATGCGGCGGCGTAAGATCCTAGCTGAACTCGAGGCGCGGGGTCATCGGATCTCGCTAGCGGGCCTTAACCGGATTCTTGAACACTGCTCGCGCAACCGATTGATCCTCGAAAGCGCAGAAGGGGTTCGCGCGAAGCCGCCCCTCGCATGAGGTAGTTCGCCTTCTGCGTAACAGGAGGCGGTCTCAGCGGGCTGGCGGATTCCGGTTCGGTCCCGGCGGTAGCGGCCGATGGGCTCGAACATAGAGGAGGGCCCCCACGACCGCCGCTACGGCAATGACGATCCCCCCGATCAGTACGTACCCAGCGGCTCCCGCCAATCCGAGGAACGTGGCCGGACCGGCAGGGGGTGTCACGCTCAGCTGGAGTGACTGCGTCTGGTTTACCGGGCCGAGCGACGCGGTCACCGAGACAAGTGCCGTTTCGCTCTCGTTCCCTGCGTAGAACCGAACGGACGGTCCTGAGGTCACGTTCAACGTTCCATCTGCGGAGGCGAGAGTCCACTCGTACCGGACGCTCGTGGGGCACGCTGCGGCTAGGCAGCTCGGTGTCGCCGTGAGTGAAACGGAGCCTCCGGTTGTCACCGTCGTCGTGGGGGCTTGCAGCGCTAGGCCCACGAGGCTGTTGTTGGAAAGAATTGAGATCGAACTGGCTCCGGAATCCGTCACGTACATCAATCCGTTCGGAAGGAAGCCGATCCCGATCGGCTCCGTTGCAACTCGGATCGAACCGACCGAATCCCCGGATACGGGCGAGATGACGGTCAGGTTGTCAGAGCCGTAGCACGCGACATAGGTCAACCCGGACGGGCCACCGGAAAGGATCCCCATCGGTGTCGTTCCGACGGGGATCGTGCCCACGATCGTGTTGGTGGTCACGTTCACGCGGAAGAGCTGGTTTGTAAGGAATGAGGAGACGAACAACTGGAGGTTCGCCGGGTCGTAGGCCATCAGTGTCGGCCCCGTCCCCACGACGAAGTTGGCGGTCACCGTGAGCGTGGCAGGGTCGATCACGCTCACATTGTTCGAGCGGTAGTTCGTTACATAGATCCGGCCGCCGTCGACCGGGACGTAAATGAGGCCGTAGGGCGTGTTGCCAACAGGGATCTGGTCGACGACCGAGTTGGTCGCGGTGTTCACGACCTCGACGACCCCGATATGACCGCCCCCGACAAAGAGTTCTCCCGAAACCGGGTCGACCACCATGCTCGTCGGACCCTCCCCGACCGGAATGGTGGCCACGACATGATCCGAACTTCCATCGATGACGCTGATCGTGTCCGACATGTGGTTGTCGACGTAGATGCGGCCGTTGAGCGGGTCGAACGTCGCGAGAGCGGGTTCGAGACCGGTTTGGATGAGGTCGACCACTCGGTTCGTGGAGGCGTTGATCACGGCAACGCTGTCGTTCCCGCCGAGCGGAACGTAGAGGTCGCCGTTCGCCGGGTCGTAGGCCAGGCCACGGGGTGAGACGGCGATTTCAAGCGTCCCCACTACACGGTTCGACGGCGGGAGGATGCGGCTCACGTTGAAGGAGGCGGAGTTCAGCGAGAAGACGATCCCGGAGCCGATTGCGATCGCGAGTGGCGTGGTCCCGACGGCGGTGGTGGTCGTGACCGTATCGCTCGTCGCGTTGATCGACGTCACGGAATCGGACCCGTTATTGGCGACGTAGATCGCCCGCCCGGAGGGGGAATACGCGATGCTAACCGGGCCGCTCCCGACAGGGATGTTTGCGGTCACTCTGCCAGTCGCCCCCGAGACAATGGTCACGTTGTTTGAAAGCTCGTTCGCAACGTAGACGTCTGTGGTCACGGCGGAGACGGTGACAGCGATCGGATTGAGCCCGACAGGCACGGTCTGGAGCACCGTGTCGTTCACAGGGGAGATCACGCAGAGCGTATTCGATAGCCGGTTGGCGACGTAGAGGAGACCGTTGAACGAGTCCCGGGTGATCCCGACAGGATCGTTCCCCACAACGATGCTCTGGACGACGTTGTTGGTCTGCAGGGAGATGACACTTACCGTACCCAGGCCGGAGTCCGTCACGTAGAGGTTCGTGTCGGCCGGACCAATGACCAGGCCGGCCGGCTGCGCCCCAAGTGGAAGGATGATCGTTCCGACGGTCCGGTCGGTCGCACTGGAGACTACGCTGACGTTGTTCGAGAGCGCGTTCGCAACGTAGACCAGGTCGAAGCCGCCCACGCTCCGGGCCACGAGAGCGTCCGGGCCTAGGCCGACCGAAATGGTGCTGATCAGCGCTCCGGTCGTATCGTTGATGACCAAGAGGTTCCCGGTAGGGCAGGCGACGAAGAGTTCGTTCAGGCCTGGGAGATCCAGGGCCGCCGTAGGTCCCTCTGGGAAGTGCACAATGTACGGGGCTGGCCTCGGCAGGCTGCACCCGGGAGCGGGTACGTTCTGGGGCAGCAAGCTGCCGTTGAGCAAGTTGAGCGTGTAGGCCACGTACGGGATCGCCGGGGATCCTGCAGCGGAGGAACCGACCTCGGTCGCGGCGGCCGCAGGGGCTGGCTCCAGCAGAGGCCCGGCCAAAACGATCCCGACAAGGGCGACGGTGACACCCACCGTCGGGAGCACGAACCACCAACTCCTTCGTGCCTGGGTCCTGGGGAAGGCCATGGGCACTCCCGACCCACTCATGTCCTATTTACCTTCCGAATGGACCGAGGGTAGTGAGTCCGATCTCCGTTGAGCAGACGCACCCCGATCCTCGGTGGGAACGAGGGATTTGAGCGAACCTTGTCGACACGGGATCTCGTGACTATTCCCTCCGGTCACCCCCCTTCCGAAGACTTTGAGAACCGTGCGCGCGGACCGATCTCAATTCCTTCGAAGCTGGCCCTCTCGTGCTCGAACGGCCTGGAAAGGACACTCCGGGCGACGCGAGGAGGCCACCCGGCCAACGCCCGTATCGGGTTTTGAACGGGCGCTTGCCAGGGTCGAAATAGCCGCGCAACCTTAGGGGACCGGTACGCATGGGGACCTCGGCCACGCTCCGCGCTCTGGTCGATAGCTTCCTGCCGGCTGGCCCGAGCGATGAACGAGGAGCTCATTACCCAGCCGCGACGGCGACCGGTCTGGATCAAGAGACAACGGAGATTGTCACTGGACTCTCTTCGGAGGAACGTAAGGAATTCTCGAGGCTCTTGTCGGCGATCGACTCGCGCCTCACGAACCTCATGCTCACGGGCCGTCCTGTGCGCTTCTCACTCCTAAACAAGGTCGATCGAGAGCGGTATCTCTTGGGCTGGGCGACCAGCCGCCTCCCGTTGAAGCGTAAGGGCTTCCACGCTGTCAAGCGGCTAATCGTCGGCCAGTACTTTTCCGGACCCGTCGGCGGATTGCCGAACCCTCTTTGGGGGAGAATCCACTATGAGCCGCCGGTCGTCCCGGTCGGACTTCCCGATCCCCTCGATGGTCTCTCTCCGGTTCACCCCGACACGGATATCGAGGAGAAGGTCGATGTCTGCGTTATCGGCAGCGGGGCCGGCGGAGGCGCGATCGCGGAACGTCTGGTCAGGGCCGGGTACCGGATCGCGATCCTTGAAGCCGGGCCCTGGTACGCGCACCGCTCTTACCCACGGATCGAACGCGACGCACGTGACCGGCTCTTCGTGGGCCGAGGGTTAGTTACGTCCCGAAACGGAGCGATAGGCATTCTGGCCGGAGCGACCGTTGGGGGAGGGACCGCGATCAACTGGATGACATGCCTCCCCCCCCGACCCGAGGCTCGCTCGGAATGGGCCCGGGAGGGAGGTATGGAAGGGATCGATGGCCCCGAGTTCGACCGCGACCTCGTAGCGGTCGCCGAACGTCTTCACGTCTCCACGGCCGAGAGCGACGTCAACGCCAACAACGACTCGCTTCGCCGGGGGTGCGTCGCCCTGGGGCTGCGTCAGGGTGTCGACTGGGATGTGATTCCCCGCAACGCCATCGGATGCCAAGCGCGCTGCGGGTTCTGCACCTTCGGTTGCCCGTATGCCGCCCGCCAATCCGGGCCGGTCACGTACCTCCTCGACGCCCTCCGCGGCGGCGCGCGACTGTACGCATCTACTCAGGCGGACTCCGTAGAGGTAGCGGAAGGCCGGGTGACCGGGGTCCGCGCTACCTTCCGTGAGGGAGAGGTCGCCCGCCAGGTTCACTTCCGCACGCGGATGGTGGTCCTGGCGGCCGGCGCCTTACAAACACCCGCCCTCATGCTGCGGTCGGGGATCCGCCACCCGGGCGTCGGGGTGGGCCTCCGGCTCGACCCCACGACGGCTCTGGCCGGAGAGTTCCCGGCCCCGGTGCGGACCTGGGTCGGACCGCACCAAACGATCGGCGTGTATCGTTTTCAGGCGAGCGACGATGGAGCGCACGGTCCCTGGATTGAGGTCGCCCCGGCGCACCCCGGCCTTTCAGCCATCGCCGTTCCCTGGAGCGGGGCTGACGACTTCCGCCGCCTGATGGAACGGATCGAGTACGTCGCCACCCCTATCGTTCTTGTTCGGGACGTGGGCGAGGGCCGGGTCACCATCGACCCCGAGGGACGACCTCGGTTCGACTACGTTCTGACGCCCCGCGATCGCCAGAACCTTCTGCGGGGGCTGGTCGAGACCGCGCGGCTCCTCCATGCGGCCGGGGCGACGAGACTCCTCTCCCTTCAGAGCCCGTACGCCGAGGCGGGTGACGGAGGACGACTGCTGTCGGAAGCAGAGCTCGACCAGTTCCTCGCCCAGGTCCGACGGGTCGGCATTCGGGACAACGCAGCGGCACTCTTCTCGGCGCACCCGATGGGGAGTGCTCGCGCCGGTCTCGATCCGCGAACGTCCGCAGCGAGTCCGTCCGGGGAGGTGCACGGCATTGAGGGTCTCTGGATTGGGGACGGAAGCCTCCTTCCGTCTGCCCCGGGAGCGAACCCGATGATGTCAATCCTCGCCGTGGCCCGACGGACGGCGGATCGATTGGTGCTTCGCCTTGGGACGGGTTGAAGACCCCGGCCGTGGTCGCAGGCTCCGCCCTCGACGAGACCAATGCTCGAGTTCCAGCCCCCTGCAGCGCCAGCGACGACGTCCAACGATACGAACCTTTAGCGGACGGCGACCACAGAGCGGAAGGACAGGTCCTTGAGGGTCTTCGGTAGCGCGCTGTCGAGCCTACGCGAATCCGCACCCCGGGGCGGCTCGGGTTAGCGTCGGGCTAGGCGGCTCGGACCGATTTGAACTGCCCGCAGACCTCGGTGGGCGAAGGCCGGTCGCGTACGGCGGGGATTTAGGCACGGGTTCTCTACCGGTCCGGAGCGGGTCCATTGAGCCAGAGTCCACCTCTCGGGTCATCTCGTCGAGAGGATGAGGAGAGGACCGAGAACCGTTCCGCGCTGCATCCGCCGTGGTTCTCTCGCGGGACCGACCTGAGCCGTGTTCTTGCCCTCAGCGACGGAGTCTTCGCCTTTGCGATGACCCTCTTGGTCCTCAGCTTGGTTCTTCCCTTAGGAACCCAAGGTTCCGCAGTCACGAGCTACTTGCTTTCATCAGCGTTCCTCACGCCGCTTTACGCGTATCTGATTTCATTCTTCGTGATCTCTCTCTGGTGGCGAACCCACCATCTCGTCTTCAGCTATCTCCGCAACTACGACAGCAGCCTGATCCGCTGGAACATCACCTTCCTTCTCTTCATCGCGATTCTGCCCTTTGCAACCGAGGTCATGAACGCCGCTGGATCGGAGCCCGTCGGGGTGATCTTCTTCGGGATAATCCAGATTGGCGCCGGGATCACGCTGGGAACCCTATGGATGTACGCTTGGGGGCGGGGACATCTCACCGCCCCCGACTTTCCGAAGCCGTGGGAGCGGTACGTTACGCTGAACATATTCGCGGTTCCGATCTTGGCCGCGGTGACGATTGTCGTCGCGTTCATCGATGCCGGGATTGCGTCGTACTTCTGGCTGGCTATGTTCATCGTACCGTTACTGGTGAGAAGGAGAGTCCAGCAATGATCGGAGGGAGCACAGTACCCTGCGGGTTGATTCCCGATCTCGCGGGTGGCCAACGATGGAGTTGGTCAACGGTAGACGGAATCCGGCTCGACGCAGGAAAGATGCCGTGGTGCGAGAGCGACAGCGAGCCGGGGAGAGGGTCTCGCTCAGCGTGCGTTGCCGAAGGTCCGCTCGTCAACTCGGGTTGACTATGGATTCTTGGTTCAGTCGGCTCGTAGGGGAGCGGGTGGTTCGTTACGGACGGAGTCGCGATGGGTCCTCCACGTCTTTCCGGGGTTCATAAGCCGCTTCCCCCGCTGCGGGGGATGGACCTCCTCGATACGCCACTCCTGAACAAGGGCACCGCCTTTACAGAAGAAGAGCGCGAGGCGTTCGGCCTCAGCGGCCTCCTTCCTCCCTACGTCGAATCTCTGGACGAACAGGTTACCCGGGCCTACGAGGCATTCCGGCGAAAGTCCGATGACCTCGAGCGCTACATCTACCTGCGAGCGCTCCAAGACCGCAACGAGGTACTGTTCTACCGATTGCTCCTTGACCACATGGAGGAGATGATCCCGGTCGTCTACACTCCGGTCGTTGCACTTGGTTGTCAGGAGTTCAGCCACATCTACCGTCGGCCGCGCGGTCTGTTCATCCCGTATCCGCTTCGTGACTCCATCCCGACCCTGTTAGCCCATCGTTCCAACCATGAGGTGGACGTCATCGTCGTCACCGACGGCGAGCGCATCCTCGGAATCGGGGACCAGGGCGTGGGTGGCCTGGGGATCCCGATCGGCAAGCTCTCCCTGTACACGATCATCGGGGGCATACGGCCGGACCGAACGCTCCCGATCATTCTGGATGCCGGGACGAACAACGTCGAGCGACTGAAGGACCCGGAGTATCTGGGGTGGAGGCACGAACGGGTAGTCGGGCCCGAGTACCGACGACTTCATCGACCGATTCGTTCGTGCGGTTCAGCAGGAGCTCCCCGGGACCCTGGTCCAGTGGGAGGACTTCGGTGCGAGCCATGCGCGCACGATCCTCGAACGCTATCGCGATCAACTTCTGACGTTCAACGACGACATCCAGGGAACGGGAGCCGTCGTTCTCGGGACGGTTCTCTCTGCGCTCCGAGCGAGCGGGGCCCGTCTGCGGGACCAACGAGTGGTCTTCTTTGGCGCCGGGTCGGCCTCGGTAGGGGTCGCCGACGCCCTCCGGGCGGCGATGGTGGAGGAGGGCGTCCCGGACGCGACCGCGCGTTCCCAGTTCCTACTCGTTAACCGAGGAGGACTCGTGCACTCCGAGCGCACTGATCTGAAGCCGGAACAAATGGTCTACGCAGTCCCATACAAGCAGGCGGCGTCGTGGACGAAGGGAGGTTCGGGCCGGGTCAGCCTCTCCGAGGTCGTGGACGCAGTGCACCCGACCGTTCTTATCGGGCTATCGACCGTCGGGGGAGCGTTTGACGAGCCGCTGATCCGGTCGATGGGGCATGGCGTCACGCGGCCCGTCATCTTGCCGCTGTCCAACCCCACGGCGCGCACCGAGGCCAAACCGGCCGACCTGCTGGAGTGGACCGAGGGACGCGCCCTCGTGGCGACGGGCTCACCGTTTCCTGCGGTCAGCTACGGTGGTCGATCGGTACCCATCGCTCAGTGTAACAATGCCTACGTATTCCCCGCGATCGGGCTCGGAGCGGTCGCCAGCAAGGCTCGCCGCGTCACCCCCGCGATGATCCTCGCAGCGGCCCGGACGCTTTCAGAGCTGTCCCCGACTCGGACCGACCCTCACGGATCCCTCCTGCCGCCCGTCCGTGATATACGTCAGGTCGCGGTCGAGCTCGCCGTAGCGGTGGGCTTGGAGGCTCAGCGGTCCGGCGACGCGTCACCAACCTCACTCGCCGATCTTCGAGCGAGAGTGATGGCAACCCAGTGGACGCCCGCGTATCCGGTCCTTGAGCCCAGCTGAATCGTTGTCCCTGTTGCGCTGAGGAAGGAGCCCCCCTGGAGTACGACTGGCTCGCCGGTGGCGCCGACCCTCGGTCGATTGGGGGGTTCGCTAAGGGGGTGGGTTTCCAGACCGAAGGGAGTGTAGTGTCGATCTCAACGTCTCGATTAGGCTCGGCACGGTCGGTGACCGACTCCGCCTGTCACTACTTACCTGAAGTCACTCTTCTCTGGGAAGGGTCCGATCAATGATCGCAGGACGGGGAGTCCTCCCTAGGGGCCGACCCTCTTTGCCGCGAATTCTACGTGGGTTGTGAACTCATTGGGCTTTCCAGGAGGTGCGATTTCGAACCTCTCCGTAGCGGAGTCCACGCCGGTTCGAGTGTAGGTCATACGGGCTCGGGTGCCGTCCGGTGCCGCTTCACTCACGAACTGGATTTCGGTCCGGCTGGGCATCACGGTGACTGCCACTACTTTGGCGGAATTTGGTCGGTTCTGACGTGATTTTCGATACTCGCTGACGCACCCTTACATCCTCTATTGGACTCGCCTACACCACCGACGCGTTTCTCCTGAAAGCGAACATTAAAACCGGCCCTCCGCGCCCGGGGGAGCGTGGGTTCCCATCGCCCCCGACCGAGGGCCGCTTCGCTCTCTCGGTTGCAAGCCCACATTCAACGGATCGGGATCGGTGGACCCTTCCGTGACACGCCCCGAGAACGGAGCCGCCGTGCGCTCGCCCTCCACTACACGCTGGGCCTGCTCCTCCCCGGCGAGCGCAAGAGCATGCAGCCCTCGATCGCCCGCGTTCCGGACGCCCGCTACGAGGCGATCCAGAACTTCATCACCAACTCCCCCTGGGATTGGCGAGAGACCCAAGCTCGCCTGCTGGACCTCATGACCGACGAGCTCGGCTCCCCCCGGGGTATCCTGATCCTCGATGATGTGCCCCTGGTCAAGAAGGGGCGCAAGAGCCCCGGCGTTTCTCGCCAATATTGTGGCGTCACCGGGACGGTCGACAATTGCCAGGCGGTGGTAGACCTGTTCTACCTTCGCCCAGGGGGCGGCGCGAACCGGGAGTCCGTTGGGTTCTGCTTCGCCCTGGACCTCTACCTCCCCAAGGCTTGGACCGAGAATCCCGAGCGATGTCGGGAGGCGGGGATTCCCCTTCCCGTAACCTTTCGAGAGAAGTGGCGCATCGGCCTGGAGCAGCTCGACCGAGCGCGAGCCCAGGGAGTCCCTCACCGCATGGTCCTGGCGGACTGCGGTTATGGAGATGCCCAGGAGTTCCGCGCCGAACTGCGTCGACGAGGGGAGGCGTACATGATGGAGGTCACGGCCAGCGAGGTACGCGTGGTCTCCCCGACCGTGCCGGTGTACCACGCCGGGGATTACCTCCCGGGACGACGAGGCCACCGTCGACTGGGCCGCCCCCACATCCCGGATGGAGTGGCCACCCTCAGCGCGAAGTCGCTGGCCGGCGAGGCGCGGGACTGGGTTACGATCCGATGGGGCGAAGGTACGAAGGGCCCCTTGGAGGGGCGGTTCACGAGACGGAAGGTCCGGGTGTGTCGGCTGGACCGGGTTCCCACGGAAGAGATTGTGTGGCTCCTGATGGAGGACCACCCGGAGGGGCTCCGATCGTGGATCTGTTGGGGATTGAACAAGGCGAGCCTGGAGGAGCAGGCCGCCATCGCCCACGGTCGATGGGCGATCGAGCGGTTCCACGAGGAGGCGAAGATGGAACTCGGGATGGACCACTTCGAGGGAAGGAAGTGGTCGGGGCTAAACCACCACCTGACGATGGTGTTGATCGCCCACACGTTTCTGGTGCTGGAGCAACAGCGCGCCGAGCGGATGGGTCTGATGGAGGGCGAAGCCCTCCCTACGCTGGCCGAGATGCGCCGTCGGACGGTGTTCGAGGTGGCGTGGGCGCTGGCGTCTCGAACCGCCCTGGAGAGAACCAAACGGGAGCGGCTGAGGTGGGCCTGGGCGATCGCCACCTATTGGGCGGGCGCCGGATAGCGACGGTCAGGGCCCGATGGAGGGCCGGGTCATGCTCGGTTGACGGGAACCCCATCGCTCAGGGCAACCGGGGCGACCGTTCGCATGTGCGAACGGATGTACGGCATCGTACGCGGAGAAGGGGTGATAGGGCCAGAGGGAGACTTGGATGAACGCGATGAACTCATTCCGCCAAAGTAGTGCTGCGTAGCGGATGACGTGACCTTCATTATCAAAGAAGATGGCGCGGGGAGAGCTGTCGAGTGGATCATAGTAAACGAACAAGAGATCGTCATGGGCGTACGCCGGCCGCGGCTTCGTCGCGGTATAGTCGAGATGGGTCCTTCGGACCAGCACGGTCCCATTCATTTCGGGGCGGAAGGACGAGACGCCCTTCCCCTGCCCAAACGTCCCTCCCCCGACCCAGTTCCATTCGCCGAATAGAAACTCAAAAGCTTTCCATCTGTCGCCGGGATCTGTCAGACCAATCCCTCCGAACGATTGCGAATGGGCATTGGAAACACGTTCTTAACGCATGGGATGCGAGACGCGGTCAGGTCGGCATCGCGAGGCAGGCAGCTAAATATTGCCAACCGCGTGATCGAAGCCTGAACATCCGTGGACTGGACAGCGTACCTGCCCGCCATCGCAGCCATCGTCGTCGCCACGGTTCTGGTTTTGGGCGGATATTTCCTCGCTCGGGCGGCCGCGGTTTGGTTCCGCGACCGAGGCGCGCCGCCGCACAGCGTGCACACCATCCGACTGACTATCACGCTGATTGGTGTTGCCCTGGCTGCGGCCACGCTGTTTATCGCCCTCGGACCTTTGACCGTCCTCAGCGGCCTCACGCTCTCTGCCATCATCGGACTGGTCGTCGCCCTTGCCCTCCAGACGACGATAGCGAATCTCATCGCGGGAGCCATCCTGCTCCAGGATCGTGTGCTTAGGCTCCACGACCAGATTCAGATTGGCTCGATGAGCGGAACGGTCGTTCAGTTAGGACTCGTGACCGTTTGGCTCCGCCTCGACGACGGGACCCTGGCGGTCGTTAGCAACTCGACCCTACTGGCCGGCCCGTTCCGGAACCGGAGCGTGGGCGACCGACTCAAGGGCGAATATTAGGTGGCTCGGGTTCTATGTCTTTTTGGGTGACAATGCAAGGGCATTCTCGGAGCGGGAGCGCTAACACTCGATAACGTCACGGTTCCCTGGTTCAAAGGTCAAGGTCCCTTGACGGAGAGGCTTTGCCCTGTTTCTCCAAGAATTCCGCCTATGGGTACGATTAAAGACCCAGGTCAAATAGCCTCGCCGATGATGCGGACGGCCAAGTCGGCGAATGGGACAGGGATTTCCTCCGAAGTGGCGAACTACGAGTCGGATGCCATTCGGTCCGAGTTCGACCTCGGGAAGCCCCTCGGATCGTACGGCGTTCAGGGGGGAATCGTCCAATGATGCTCATGGTCAGCGTCCAGAACCTCGATGAGGCCCAGAAAGCCGTCGCCGGCGGTGCCGACATCGTGGATGTGAAGAATCTGCGCGAAATGATGGTCGGGTCCAACTTTCCGCCGGTGATCCGAGAGGTTCGGAACGCCTTTCCGAAGCCGTTCCATGTGAGCGTTACCCTCGGCGTGGCGCCGAATCAGGCCGGGACCGTGGCCCTCGCCGTCTATGGTGCCGGAGCCTTGGGAGCGACCTCCGTGAAGGTGGGTTTCGTTCAGAGCGACTACGAGACCGCGTTGCGGATCCTCCGAGAGAGCCGACGTGCGTTGGAGGGATTTGACACCAAGCTCATCGCCGCGACGTTCGCTGACAGCCACCTCTATCAGGGGATCGACCCCACGCTGGTCGTTCAACTCGGCAAAGAGAGTCGGAGCGACGGAATGCTCATCGACACCCTGGTCAAGGACGGCCGAAACCTGTTCGACTTCGTCGGGGAGAGTCGGCTGAAGGAGCTCGTCCTCGATGCGAAGGAGGCGGGAATGAGCACCGCGCTTTCGGGAGCCCTTAAGGTGGCGAACCTTCACACGCTCGTCCGGATCAACCCCGACATCGTAGGGGTCCGGGGAGCGGTGTGCACGCGCGGGGACCGAGAAGCCGGAAATGTGGCCGCCTCCGCCGTTGCGGCGTTACGGGACGAGCTGCAGCAACGGCTGACCGGGAAAATCGACGTGTTTGCCGAAGCGGACGCCCCTCGGATTCCATCGTGAAGGCTCCGACTGTCGCGCTCACGGTCGACGGGACGTTGTTGACCTGCAAGGGAGCGATCGCCAAACTTGAGGAAAGATTCTCGGACCTTCCCTCGGGTAGCCTGGCCCGTGTCCTGGTGAATGACGTGCCGAACCGGATCGACGTACGGGCCTGGGCCGACCGGAAGGGCCATAGGGTCGTGGACGAGGTGCGCCGGGGGCAGGAATTCGAGCTCCTCATCGAGAAGGGGGGTCGCCCCGCGACCACAGCGGCTCCCGGGGTCGTGATAAGGCCAGCTTGACCTGGCGACCGGGCGAGAGGCATCAGAAGGAGAGGGTCGATGCACTACACCCGATCGGAGGCGAAGGCGTGGGCCCGGGAGAAGCTGGTCGGCCAATGGACGACGATGATCACACCCTTCAGCGCCGAGGACGAGCTCGACGAGAAGGGACTCGCCGCGAACGTAGAGCACGTCCTACGGCTCGGTACGCGCGGGCTCGGATTCTCCTGGAACATGGGAGAGTTCTGGAGTCTTACACGCGAGGAGCGCTACCGTCTGATGGAGCTCGCTCCGCGTCTTGTCCATGGTCGGGCGCTCACCGCCTTCCAGGTCACGGACACCTGTCTCAAGGACGTCGTCGCCATGGCCCATCGAGCCGAAGCGCTCGGATTCGACTTTGTCATCCTCGCCTCACCGTACATGGTGACGAAGACGGAGGAGCAGGTCATCGATTGGGTCACCCGAGTCGCTGAGCAGGTCGACATCGGGGTCGCCTTCTACAACTCTCCGCAGTTCGGGATCGTCCTCTCTGCCAAGGCGCTGGCGCGCATGGCCGACATCGCCACGCTAATCGCCATCAAGGAGGCGAGCTTCAACCTTCAACTTTCGATCGACACGCATCTCGAGGCTGGCGCGAAGGCGGTCGTCAGCATGCCGGACGAGGAGATCTTTTTCGTCGGAGAGGCCTACGGTATCCACCAAAAGGTGATGTTCGCGAACACGAGCGACTGGCGATTCGACACCAAGTCCTCGAACCACTACGTTCGGTTCATCGACCTAGCGACCCGAGGACACTGGGAGGATGCGCGTGAGTTGTATTCGAAGATCCGGCCGATCAAGGCCGTCTCTCGTAAGTGGTGGGGGCGAGTGGCCGGCCGAACCGGAGGAGCCTTGCCGGTCCAGATGGTGAAGTTCTGGGGAGAACTGATGGGAATGGCTGGGGGACCGGTGCGAGCCCCGCTGCTCCCGTTGACTCCGACTGAACGCGAAGAGATGCGACACGATCTCACTCACCTGGGTCTCACGAAGGCGACGTAGCAGCGGCGGGACGCTTCGCCTCTCCAGCCCTGATACCGGGTCGAGTTCCAGACCCATCCCCGTGTCGCCAACCAACACAACGACAGAGCTCAGCCCCGGGAATGACAACGATTTGAGCGAGGGGCCCATCGGAAGAGCCATGGGCCAACCAGCGTCATCGCCCGATGGGCACGACGATGGTGCCGACACTCTGCGCGCTCTAACGGCGAGACCTCCTGGTCGGAGTGCCCTCGCCATCCGCAACGCTAGGATCTATCTCTCCCCCGACCAGTCACCGCTCGAGCAAGGCACCGTCGTCGTTCGGGATGGTCGGATTGTCGCAGTGGGCCCTACGGCCTCCGTGCCGGAGGACTGTCAGGTGATCCCGGCTGAGGGCCGCGTCGTGACCGCCGGATTCTGGAATGCCCATGTCCATTTCACCGAGACCAAATGGCGCTCCTCAGCGCGGGGGACCCCGGCACTTCTCAATGGCCTCCTCAGGGACATGTTCACGAGTCGAGGGTTCACCACCGTTGTTGATACCGGCTCCGACCCGCGGTTCACACTCCGCGTGCGTCAGAGGATTGAGACGGACGAGGTACTCGGACCGAGGATCTACACCTCAGGTTCGGGGATCTTTCCTCCGAGAGGAATCCCCTACTACGTGAGGAACGACCTCCGGTTCTGGGTACGCCCCTTCGTCCCGCAGCCGTCGACTCCCTCCGCCGCGATGCGGATAACGCGGCGGAACATCGCCCGCGGTGCCGACCTCCTGAAGCTCTTCACCGGTTCGTACGTTGCGCGCGGTGAGGTCAGAACGATGCCGGAGCCAATCGCTCGGGCCGCGGCCGCCGTTGCCCACGCAAACCACCAGGTCGTGTACAGCCATCCCTCGAATCTGGATGGCACGCGCGTCGCGATTCGGGCCGGCGTCGACGTTCTCGCGCATCCACCGGACACAACCGAGGGAGTCGACGAGGCCCTCCTCCGCGAGATGATCGACCGCGGGATGGCGATGATCCCGACCCTCAAGATGTTCGCCGACACGGTAGGCCCGAGTCCGACCTATCTCGAGCCGATCTATGAGATCGTCCGCCGCTACCATCGCCTCGGCGGCCAGCTTGTGTTCGGAACGGACGTGGGCTACATGAGGGACTACGCGACGGACGACGAGTTTCGGGCGTTGGGCCGCTCCGGAGTGGACAGCCATGGTGTTCTCAAGATGCTCACCACCGCGCCTGCGGAACGTTTCGGTGTGGGGAATGAAACGGGATCCATCGCCGTGGGGAAACAGGGGGACCTCGTCCTCCTGGAAGGGGATCCGATGGAAGATCTTCTGGCGTTCTCGCGGGTGACCGCCACCATTCGCGCCGGGCGGTTACTCTATCTCCGCCCTCCTAGCCCAGAGTGACCGGGTCCCGGTTCCACGCCGATTTCTGCCTGCGGTCCGCATTGCGGCAGGGCGATGGCTATGACGCAACGATCTTGCTAATGATCTCTTCCGCGGAGTCGAAGACTACGTTCTGCCGGGAAAACCTCGGCAGATACTTTGCTGCCTTTCCGGAGTTGGTGGCGGTGGTCTCGTAGCCCATGTCCTCGATGGGCGCGACCACCATGCACGTGTCCGCGACGACCTTGCCGCCAGCGGCTTCCACCATGTCGACATACCCCAGCTTCTTTGACAGGTCCTTGACCGCTCTGGACGTGCAGACCCACAGCGTTACTCCGTCACGGATCCGGTGCCCTTCGAGAAGGGATGCGATCTCTTTCACTTCATCCAACGATGCATGTGGGCATCCGAACGTAACCAGGTTCACCTCGTCGACCGCTCCCGTGTTGAGCTTCCTCTTCACATCGTTGAGCGAATCCCTTGTGATTTCGAACCTCTCCTCGATCTTGTCGAGTGCGATGAGATTGCCTGTGGCTTCCGGCGTGATGTTCGCTATGTGGTAGAGGTCTATGGACCCGGAGGCCGCGCCTGCGGCGCTCAGGACCTTGAACTCCTCCAGTGTGGGCCTGGACTTGATTCCCGTGATGTAAGGTATCCTGCCCTTGGCCAGCTCGCCGAGCCGATACCCGAGGAGGCTGAAATCCACGATTCCTTTCAGCTCGCAATCGACATGAACCTCTACTCGCGGGTTCCTGTTTTCGGGTAGATGCAGCCCATAGCGGGGACCGTATCCCGCGATCGCGTAGAGCAGCGTGCTCAATCCCGACTCCCGGTTGGTTCGTACACCGAGAACGGAGTTGGCGAAGCTTACGACCGAAGACTCGGAAAGAAAAGCGTCGGTGAACGGGGCGGGCATGCTCCCCATCAGATAGGGCGTACAGGTCACGGTCAGGGTTGCACCCATCCTGCGATAGATCTGGATAACCTCCTTTTGCTTCCGTGCAAATTCCTCCGGGATCCCCTGAGCTTGCCAGTCCTCCAGGTCCATCCCGGCAGGGTTGATCGTTACATTCTTTGACCTGAACCTGTACTTGCTTGCGAAGTATCTTCGCAGCTCCAGGCCCGTTTCGGTGATCGTCTTGTAGGACACGCCCGCGATTTGGACGTGCTCCACCGGTATGAACTCGTCGGTGCCGAGGAGTTCGCCGGCCCTCACCAAGAAATCGACGATCTCCGCGTCAATGCCGAGCTTCTCGAGCGCGCTCCGATCGACCGGTTTCTTGACCGTTCCGCTTACCTCGATATCGATCTTACCGAGAATGGCGCCCCACATCGTGATGGGATCGACCTTCTCCAGCACGATCTTCTTCGGGGCGAAACCGTTGACGGCGAGATTTACGATCCGGTCGGAACCGACCGTGGAACCCGAGGCGGAAGGGAAGTACAGCGCGTTGCCTGCGATGCTCCTGCCGTAAAGCTCGTGGCTGGGGTTGATGATGACCCCCTGAGCGTCGACCTCGTCGAGCCAGGAGATTTGCTGATGGGTTCTGAGTTCCTCCATGAGTCACGAGTTATGCATCAAACGCCAACTCGGCCTTCTTCATCTTCAGCTCTCGTTCTGTGGGCACAATAAGGGGTTTGGTCGCATCGATCGCGAGCTTGCTCCCAATCCCGTCCGATGTGGCCATGGGGTCCAGGCTCGACCCCTTTACGCCCTTCATCACGACCTCCTTGCCGGCTTCCCAGTACATCGTCACCGCATAACTGACGTCGTTGGGATTCGTGACATCCACGTCGCTATCCACGATCGTGATCCTCTTCAGGCTTCTATGGCCGCTAATCGCAGCGTCGATCGCGACGCGCGCATCCTCGTCACGCTTCTTCCTTATCGCAATCACCGCGTCGAGCCAGCCGCTGCCCCCTTCGGTAAGGTACACGTTCGTGACATCGATACCGGCCTCTCGAAGCGCCTTGTAGATCGTAGGAGTCCGCGGCGCGCCCATGAGCAGCCTGTGCTCGGTACCCCCCGGGAGCAGGGCGTGGTAGGCCGCATTCTTCCTCATGGCGATCTTGTCAATGACGAACACCGGCTGCACCCGCACCACATCGTACGTGTTGGTCAGGTCCACGAACGGCCCCTCCTTAGTGACCTCGTCGTGCAGGATCTTCCCTTCGAGGACAATCTCGGTGTCGGTAGGATAGTGAGTGTCATTGGTCCGCGCCTTGGAGACTTCCACTCCGTTTTCCAATGCGGCAGCAATGCCCAGTTCGTAGCGCCCCCTTTCCACGCTCGTTGCCGCAGCGATCAGCACACCGGAACTGTTGCCTATCGCGATCGAAACATCGAGGTCTTCGCCGTGCTCTCTTGCATCCAGATACATCGTGTGCAGGTCGCGTTTTTCCACCAGCCTACCGACGAACCGGTCCTTTTCAATCCTAGAAAGCCGGTGGAACGACATGTTCCGGACGTTCCCCCGCTGGGCGAACACTACACCGGACGTGACGTAGACGCCTTGGTCCTTCGGATAATGCATCAGGATCGGGACGAGGTCGAGGTCAGGCTCGAAGTACTCGAATTCACCAGGACCTTCACGAATCGGTCCCGGACTCATCATCGCGGAGTTCAATTTCGCTATCCACTCCTCCTTTCGTATACGGAGGCTCTCGCAGAGGAGGTCCATGCTGCTCAGCAGGTTACCGGCCACGGGGACCGAACCGCCGATTACGCTCTCAAAAAGGATCGGTTTGCCTTCGTACTTCTTGAGGAGGGCCGGAATCTCGTACTTTGTGCTTACAGGCCTTTCTATTCTTGTGAGCAACCCCTCAGAATCGAGTTGAGAGAGGGACTCTCTGAATTTCATGGGTGACCGGGCTCCCTCTCGTAGCCGAGAGTTCGGTCCGCTCGATAATCCTTGCGCGTGCGAGACGATTCTCAGTCGGGGGGGTTGCCGCGAGCGAGCTTCGGCCGGCCGGGCAAGAACCTCTTGTTTGAAGCACGGTACTTCCGAAACATCCAGCCGACAAACGAGCGACGGTCCTGGGTAAGGCTGGATCGCTCAAGGGCGCGGTAGTAACCTCTCCTGCCTGAATAGGGGACGTTGAGGGAAGGGAAGCCTCCCCTGGCAAGCATTACGTTCATCGCGAGCCGGCCGATGCGTCCGTTCCCATCCCCGAACGGATGGATTGCCTCGAAACGATAATGGAACTCAGCCGCGAGTTCGACCGGATGCAGGTGTAGGCGATTCCTAGACACCCATCGAATCAGCTCGATCGTCATCGGTCGGACCTCTATGCCGGAGGGAGGCTGATATCGGGTCCCCCCGATACCGACCTCATAGGTTCGCAACCGGCCCGCGATTCCAGGCTTCGTGACACCAAAGAGCGAAGAATGCCAGCGAAGCAACTCCTTCAAGTCGATGACGGGTGGGTGACTCAGGACGCGCTCAGCGAGGTCAGCGTGGGCGCGGGCCTCAATCATGTCGGCGGCAGGCTTCGAGGCCGGCGAAAGGCCATGGTCAACCAAGGCCGCCGTCTCCGAGAAGGAGAGAGTGGACCCTTCGATACGGTTCGTGTCAAAGGTAAACTGGACGACAAACTCGTGAGCCTCCTTGGCGACCATCTCTCGAGGAATGCCGAGCAGACGCTCGCGGTAGCCCTTCCGAATCCGGTCGAACAAGGGGAACCATGTCCGGGACCATGCCTCCCGTTCCACTGCGGCGAGCACGGGACCGAGGTTCGAGGGCGCCTTCACGCCGATGTACTTTCGAATCTGGCTCGCTCTGCCGTTCCAGCGGTAGGTGTGCTGGATGTAGTAGTACGTCCGCCCACCACGGACAGACTTCTGAAGACTGGCCATGTGGACCTACAAATTGACGAAATAGACTGAATGTATTAAAGTGTAGTACCAGACATCTATCCCATTTTTGACCGATCCTCGCCGGTTCGGCCCTGATCGTCCGGAGTCCGACTATCGAAGGACGACGCTCCGCCCGTCCACCTCCGCGACTAAGTGGCGGGCGGTCTTGCATGGGGTCGGTAGCATACTTTCGCGCGCGAGAGTCGGAGCCGCCGTCGGAAGGGCTCCCTTGAGAGAACGGATCCCCTAGAAGCCCCCTGGCTTTCCTTCCTCCTCGTGGTAAAGCTTCATGGCCTAGACCGCGTTCAGCCCCCACGCGGCCTATCGAATTTCGATAGCCCGCAGCAGGTGGCAACGATGGCGTCCAAAGCAAAGCTGGCGACCCTGGTCCCGATCCGTAAGATGAAGCGTGCCATCAAGTTCTACACTAAGGTGCTGGGTGGCAAACTCAAGTTCCGAGGTCGAGGATCGATGCGAAACTTTTGGGCTTGGGTAGATCTGGGAGGGAGCGATGTTTGGCTGATCGCCCCTCAGAAGCCGGAGAAGCGGTCTCTGGCCTACTCGACACTCCTCGTCACGAACATCAAGAGGACCGTGACCCGACTCCAACGTGAGGGCGTTAAGTTTCAGCGGCCGGAGAGGATGAGCAGGAGGACCAGGATCGACGGCCCGATCGCCTTCGAAACCTATGGTGCCTCAGCGTTCTTCAAGGACTCTGAGGGGAACCTGCTGATGGTCTGGCAGAACAATCCACCGCTCTAACGCGAGCGACACGAACTCGCCGATCCCCGGTCGTTGCGGCGTGCCTTGGATTCGCCTACAACGACGTCCGGCCCTTCGCGACTCCAGGGAACATGTTGTCCCGGATCCTCTTCAGGTGGCCAAGTGCCTCCTTGCGGGAGACCTTCTCCACATCGACATCCGAGGTCTGCTGATTGACCCGAGCTTCGTGAGCGAGGGCCTCGCCAACAATATCCTTCTCCAGGCGGCTCAGAGGCTCATCGGCATGCTCTTCGATCTTCGCAACGATTCCTATCGGTCGAGGCGAGACCTCGGGCCAGTCCTCGGGTGCGCGCGGGGTGCTCCGAGATAGGATAGGAGCGAGATCGGCGGCAACGGCGTCGCGTTGCGTCAGCGGTCCCCCGAGAGACCAGCGCTCCCGCAGCGTCCGAATGAGTGACGTGCTCCGGAACTCTTGGTTCACCACGGTCTTTGCATCGACCCAGGCGGAGACCGCAATGGTTGGGATCCGGACACCGGACCGGTCGAAGAGGAACCCCTCTTCCTCGTGACCGGTCGATGGACCCGGAGCCGGCACCCGAGGAGGAGGCACGTGGTCGAACGTTCCTCCGTGCTCATCGAAGGTGACGAGGAGCAGCGTGTTCGCGTAGTTCGAACCCCCCGCAACGGATGATGTCCGGATCGCGTTGTAGACCCGGGCGAGGAGCATCTCCCCTCCAAGGATCGATTGGGGCGGGCGGATGCGCAATTCTTGTCGGATACGACCCGCGCCGGGCGGGTGCATGTCGGTGTGAGGATGCAACATGTTCGGCTCGATGAACGAGTACGCGGGTAGCTTGCCCTTTCGCGCGTCGTCGTAGAAATCGAATGTCGTGAAGAAGTGGTCCCCGAAGAACTTCTCGAGGTTCCTCGCATGGATGAGGGCGGTCGCCGGAAGAAGCTGCTCCGGGTCGATGTAGACCCGCCATTCCAATCCCTGGTCATGGAGCCGCTCGAAGATCGTGGGTGCCGTGTTCATCGTGGCAAACTTGCCCGGTGGTCCGTTCAGCACGAACCCGGAGGAGCTCGCGGCGTGGAAGAACGATCGGTTACAGTAGGTCTCTGAGGGAACCTCGCAGAACCAGTGGTCGAAGCAAGCGAAACCACGAGCGAGGGCAGAGGTCACGGGCAGCTGGTCGGGCGTGTAACAGGCCATGATCTGTTCGTATTCTCCCCGCCGCGGCCACCTTCCCATCTCTTTGTGGAAGCTATTGATGTAGTCCGCCACGAACCCGGTCATCGTGGGTTCGACGGTGCTGGGAGGGGCGTTGAAGGGAGGTGCCATCTCCCTCGCCCCTTTCAACCGATTCTCCGGAGGAAGAACCGTCCCGTACAGCTGGGTATTGGTGTGGGGGTGTTCCTCACCAGGGTCGGGATCGGGCGTATCCAGGTTCGTGGCCGGTCGGACAGCCACAGGAGAAGGGCCCGCCCCGGGAAAGTCTTGGGGAACCGGGTTCGAGAGCCGAGCACCTAGCACGCCCTCGAAGGAGGGCACCTCGCCGGGCTTGTACAGGTACCCGAGGAGGCTGTCGAAAGAACGGTTTTCAAACATCAGAACGACAACGTGATCAAGACGATGGTCGCGGTCCGACTCTGACAACTTAGCACCTCTTGAGATACCCGAGTGAAGGGGCTTCTCAGAGAAAGAGATTTGGTCGCGACCGGGGGAGTGCCTCTCCGTTCGCCTGCCCGTGTCTTCTCCTGCGCGCTTGAGCCGGCTCCGGATTCGGGCAGGGGGCCCGGCCGATTAGCGGCTCAGTCTGCGGCCATGCCCTATGGCGGATTGGACGAGCTTGACCGGTTGTAGTAGCTCACGTTTGTGGGCAGCCTGACGGTGGACCCACGCCTGGGAGCGGGCTTTCGGCCAGCGCGTTCAGGACGAACGATCGGAACGATCTCCCTTGCTTCCGGCACGTCCGATAGACCGTGAGCAGGCGCTCGAGGACCTGCGCCCCGACCCACGTGCGCCGCCCTCCGCTGATCTTGCGGATCAGTACCCCTTGACGGATCGCATTCTCGGCGGAGTTGTTATTCCACGGCACCCCGGGTTTCCGAACGAAGGTGAACAACATTCCGAGTCGCCGACGCAACTCCTTCGCGATCCGCCGCGCGTCAGAATCCTTCCACTCGACCCGGAGGAGGGCGGTCATCCGTTGGACCGCACGACGATACGCCCGCTTCCGCTCCCCGTTCGGCACCCGCTTGCGGTCCTTCACCATCAGGATCGCCTCGCGGTAGATTGACCGCACCCCGTCCACAAACCGCAGGAACTCCTCCGGCGGATGCCCGGCGCTCGTGTACTTCGGCGCCCGCTCCTCCAGCAGCGGCCTCGGCTCCATCCGATGACGGATCTCCGCCCGTTCCAACCACCGGTTCACGTGCACGGGATCCAACGCATGGTCCGCTGTGTCGATGGCGTCGTACGGGTCCCACGCGTCGTGCTCGACCGTGCCCTCGTATCCACCCAATACCTCCAGCACCGCCGCCCGACCTCGCGTCGGGGCAATCTGGTAGACCGTCGCCGCCAGGTGGGTGTAGACCCACATCCACCCGTTCTTGCCCGAGATTCGGAAGGAGGTCTCGTCGGCGCAGACCGCGGGCGCCTCCTTCACCTCGGCCCTCAGTCGCTCGTAGGTCGGTCCCAGCCGCTCGGCCACCCACCCCTCCAGCGCCAGGACGGACGCTTCGCTGATCTCGAGACCGAAGCTCTCCCGGGCGCTCGTCCGGACCTTCTCGACACTGAGGCCGAGCATCCGCTGGTGGGCGACCCACGAGGCGAGGACGGGACCGAACTGCTGGTTCGGTGGGAACGGCGGGTCGGCGTGGACCCGATGATGGCAGCCTGGGCAGCGATAGCGGAGCACCTCGAGATCGAAGACCATCAGCGAGGGGAGCGGAAGGTCGGTGATGGTCCGATGCGAGGAGTCGCAGGGGTCAGCGAGCCGGGTGTCGCACTCCGGGCATCGTTCGAGCGCCACCCGGACGGAGGGAGCGTTCGGGACGGGCCGATGGCGGCCGAAGCCCTGATGGCCGGGTTGCCCGCCGCTGGGGCGCTTCCGGCCCCCCGAGGAGGGACGGCGGTAGAAGGTCTTGCTCGAGGGCATCCCGCCGGCCTCGGCGGTGCGACCCGAGGCCGCGAGGAAGGGGGCGGAGGTCTTCAGGCGACGGAGTTCCTCGCGAAGGCGTCGGTTCTCCTCTTCGAGTTCCTCCAACCGTCGGAGCTTACGGAGGAGCTCCTGTCGCTGCTCGTAAGTGAGGGGTTGGGATTCGGGAGGTGCTTCGAGGAGGAGGATCAGGCCGCGCTCGACCACATTGCCCTCGAAGGGCAACGGACCGGACCCCCGGAAAGTTGTTGCGGTCGACAGGAATCACGATGGAACTGGCCAGGATCCTGAGCTCCTACGACCGGTTGAGCTGGACCTGGATCGTGAGCTTCACGACGCCAACATCAAACCCCGCGGTCACATCTACCGCCTCGCTCACATTTTTCCTAAGGTAGTCGAGGACATTCATGATGTCCAGCTTGTGCTTTTCCCATTCTCCACCCAAGTCTCCCTCCATCCGGCTGATGATGTCGGCCATGCGCGGGGCAACCTCCCCCATAGGAAATGCTTGGTGGACCGACGTGGGCCTAGCAGTGCCCCGGAAACGGGCCTTGCAGGGTCGGCGTACCGGTAGGCCTGGCGCCGGCCGTTGCTCGGGGACTCGTGCGCCTCCCGCGATGGACGGGCCCCGAGACGTTGTACCTAGCCGCGATTCGGCCGTCGTCCTTCCGGGCCCTGGTCGGGAAAGGGGTCGGACCCCTCATTTCGGCCTGCAGCTTCAGGAGCGCTTCTTCGTGACTCTCGGACGGCGGGCCGCCTTCGGGGAGGTGGCGGAAGCATCATTGCCCTTGAGCTGGGATCGGTTGTACGCGATCGCGATCTTCACGAGACGCCGGAGCGCCGCCTCGTCCGGACGGTCCTTCTCGAAGATGTCGATCGACCGCCAGTCGTTCCCTTCCAGCCCGGCGTTGAAGAGCCGTTCCGGGTCGGCGAAGTGGGCCCCCTTGGCGAACGTCCATTTCACCTTCCCCCGGTGAGGGTTGGCGAGCGAGACCATCCCGTCGCAGTACCAGACGGGCGTTCCCATCCACTTCCAATCCTCGGTGACCGCAGGGTCGGCCTCGAGCATGATCCGACGGATCGTGGCGAGGACCTTGCCCCGCCAGTCGTCGATGCCGGCGATGTGCTGGTCGATGCGCTCCGAGGGTTTCATCTTCCGCTTCCGGGACCGTATCGGTTCACCCTGGTGTTGAACTCGTGGGGGTTCAAAGTGGTTTGGACAGAAGTGAGGTGCAGCGCTAGTATAGCCGTTCGGGCAACAGGACCCTTGGTTTGCCGCCTACCTAGCTCGGGGGTTCCGTTCAAGGTTGGGCCGTGATGCCTGGCGAGAGCCTCGGGGGAGGGACATCGCCCGCCCGAGAGCTGGACATTCCCCTTCTTCAGCATTCCCATCCGCTGTCCGGTGTTTCGGGCCGGCCACCTCACCATGGGAGATTCATGCCACGGAGCATCACCGCCTTAGTTCCCAGATGCTTCGGGGTTCGCCCGGAGGGTCCGTTCTAGGGACGAGACGGGAGGGAGAGCTCAGATGAGGGTGGCCGTTGTCGGGGGAGGAATCGTCGGTCTCTTCACCGCCTGGCATCTCCAGAAGGAGGGGGTCGACGTCACCCTCTTCGAGGAGGGGACCCTCGGAGCGGGCTCGGTCCATGCCGCCGGGATCATCGAGCCAACGACGGCCTATCGAACGAACACGTTCTCTTTTCTGAGAAGGGTCTGGAGGTTCTGGAAGATCGGAACGTGCACCTTCCGTCGGGTCGACGCGAGCTGGCTAGTCGAGAGCCTCCGCCAAATGGAACGAACGCCGCTCGATGGAGCGGAGGACTCTCTCCGAGAGCTGTCCAAATCCTCCGTGGCCCAGTACAAAGCGCTGGCCGAGGAGAGGAACGACTTTGCCTACATTGAACTCGGACTCACCGAGCTCTTCGACGACCCGGCACATTTCGCCGAGGAGAGAACCCTCGCCCTCTCCCAAAGATCGGTCATTCCGGTCGAGGTCCGTGAGGAGGAAGGACCCGCCGGGGGCCTGTTCTTCCCAGATGTCAGCTGGCTCCACACCGAACGGTTCGCCGAGAGGATGACGAGGGAGCTGACGAAGACCACGGTTCTGCGTCAGCGGGTCCGCCGAGTCGAGCTCGACGGCACCGTCTCCACGGACAAGGGGACTCTCCCATTCGATGCCGTCGCTGTCTGCACCGGTGTCGGCTGCCGGAAGCTCGGGGTCCCGCTGACGGGCGTTCGTGGCTACGGCTGGCATGTTCGAACCCACGGCAAGGTGGGCATCGCGACCATCTTCGTCGATCGAGGAATTGCGGTGGTCCCGTTCGCGGATGAGGTCAAGGTGACCGGCGGTTGGGACTTCGACCTCTCGACGCGCCCGTTCCATTCCCGCAGTGTGCTGGACGCGGTACGACGAGTGGTCGCGGTCGATACGATCCTTGACTTCAAGGAGGGGTCACGACCGTGCACGCCGGACGGGCTGCCGACGATCGGCAAGAAGGGGCGGGTGGTGGCCGCTACCGGAGGCTTCCGGCTCGGCTGGAGCTTCGCCCCGGGCATGGGGCGGCATGCGGCCCTCCTTTGCCTCGATCGGACTCGAAACGACCCCTTCTTCGCCCGGTTCTGCACCTCACTGCACTCGGGGAGGCTGTAGGCGTACCCGGCCCGAGGCCATCAGCTCTCGCGCGGCCATCGCTACGCCCGCCAGGCGCGTGGCTACTGGGTGCCCTGGATAGTGCGTTCAATCGTGCTTGTGCAGCAGGCATTGGCGAACCCCGATGGACCACTCGCGGGTCCGCTGCGATAGGATCAGAACTTTTCGTCAGTTCTTGAGGAGGGGCCTCTCTTCGATGATGCTCAAAACGGGTCGTTAATCACGCAGGGCGTTCGGCCCGATAAATCAGCCCCTTCGCACGGTCGGTCGGGATTCTGCACGATATAGGCTCGTTCCACGTCGAAGAGCCAACGAAGAGGTCACCTATGAGGTAACCCTCCGCGTACAACTAGGCCTTCGACCGGATCGGACATCCTGGAAAGGCGAGATAACAGATGATAGGACAAGTCCTGCGGCGTTCGGGCCGTCAGATAGCCGTTGTCGGTGTGGTCGTACTTATCGCTGGATTCCTTGCCCAGTTGTCCACTCCACCGGCTTATCCCGTGGGATATACCGTCGCTATCGCAGGCTTCACCGTGACCATCATTGGGACAATACTCTGGCTCGTGGGAAGGGCCGGTCAGAGGACGGGACCTACAGACGGCTCTCGGGCTATAGCCGCCGAAGGGCCGCGGCGAGAGAGCCCGACGACTCCGAAGGCTTCTCCGGCTCGAGCCGCCTTTGCTACCCGAGCTTGCCCGTACTGCGGAGTGCAGAACTCGCCCGACCACTGGTTCTGCCAAGACTGCGGGAAGCAGCTTCCACAGCCCACGTGACTTCGGTCGAGGTAGAGAGGCGGCAATCGACAAAGGGTCGATTTTCGTTCGGCGTCTATGGCTTGCCGATTGATTCCAGTATACGCTTCACGTTGTCAACATCCGTACCGGCGTCCTTCCTTATGCTGCGCGCGGCGAACGGGAGTCTTCCTGGCCGTCTTTCCGTCGCGGGCCTTCCGTTCTGTTCAGAGTCGGGTGGTGACGCCTCACAACCCCTTCGGAGGGGCAACATTGACCACCCGAATGCCGAACAGTTCTGGCACGGGTGAAAACGGCTAGGGTCCAACGAGGAGTCCGTTTTCAAAGTTCGCCTCGGGAGAGAGACTATAGTCTATTGAGGAACAGGGCCTCGGCAATAGTTTATTGGACCCGAAGTCCCTGACGTCACCATGGTCCACATCAAGGACGAGGGAAGTCAGTTCGACGCACCGGTCGACGTCGTCTGGAAGTACATCCAGTCCGAAACCGATCACGGTGAGGCCCACAAGGGCCGCCGCAACTTCCAGCGAAAGGCGATCAGCGAAACCACCGTCGAACTGTCCTGGGAGCAAGAGATGGAGGGGAAATGGGTCAGGAGCGCGAACCGGCTCACGTTCTTCCCACCAGTCGGGTTCGCCGTGGAACCCTTGGATGGGCCACTCGTCGGTTCAAAGTTTATCAACTACTACACCCCGAGAGGGAACAAAACTGAGGTGACGGTCGTCGGGGAATGGACGTCAAAGACGATCCCCCCCGCCATGTTGGAGAAGGCAGTCTGGGCAAACCTCGAGAAGCTCTTCGCCGAGGACGCCGCCGCCATCAAGCAGTTCCAGACGAAGAGATAGACGCCCGGCGGCCTCCAGGGACCACTGCTCCCCGTCCTTGTTCGAGCGTGGGGACGACCCCTTCCGGTCAAATAGGGAGGCGGCGTTCCTCGTGACCGTCTCATCGCCCACGAAGACCAACGATCGGGTCGGCGGAAACGTCGAATGAGGGCAGGATCGATAACGCGCTGCAAATGCGTCGGTTTCCTCCTCTGAGGGTTCCTTCTCCCCGCACGAAGCTCAGCTCAGTCCGCCCCCGGGGCCTGCCGCGCGACTATGGTGTAGTGGTTAGGACAGTGGCTTCCTGAGCTCCCTACTCGAGTTCGGATTCCCACAACCGCGCTCAGCCGCTAGCTCGAGCCCGCCCACGCTGGTCGCATCTCCCCCTCAATCGGGCTCTCTCCCAGAGAGCACGATTCCCATCTCGGGCTGCAACACGCGAAAGCCGAGCCTTCGGAGCACCTCAGGCGCGTGGTGAACGGGGAGACCTGTGACATAACGAAACCCGCGTTCTTTGCACCAAGCAAGGGCCTCTCGGATCAGTCGAGTGGCTACCCCGCGCCTTCGACAGGCGGGGTCGACGTACATCGAGGAGAGAAAGGGCGCGAGATGCTCCACACCACCGGGTCCAGGTTCCGTTTCGCGCAGGACCAGCGTGAGGCTCCCGACCACACTCCAGTCTTCCCCCTCCGCAACGAACACCACGACGCGCCGCCTCCTAAGGCCGTTCGAGAGCCACGAACGATGCCCGTTGTCTCTTGTGCGGACCCCTCGGGAGCCGGGCCGGTGGATGGTCGCCCACATCGCTCGGTGCATGGCATCGAGGCGCGTGATGTCACGGTAGGTCGCGCGGCGGATTCTAATCCGACTCGGCAGCTTCGGTCCCATTAGTGACGCTGGCCCGGACAAAGGAGCCCATGGTGTATAACCACCCTTGCGTTCAAGGTCGACCGCTGGAACGGCCCGACCCGCCCGCATCCGTTCTGGCCCGCTATCAAGGAGTGGAGACTGTGTGAAAACTCGTGCGTAGGTTTATCCGGTAGTACTACTCTTTCAGAGCCATATGGCTCGAACCGTCCATATCGAAGCGACGAACAAGCTGACCGTGGAGAACATCGTCGGGTTCATCCGTCGACCCGTGGTTCCTCACGGAACGGGAGCGAAGGTCACCTGTCCGAGGGCGTTCCTGGGGAAGACCGTCTATCTCGTGATCACGGACGAGGATTGGCCGGAGGATCGACCTCGCCGACGGAGGCGAGCATGAGTGGCTACATTCCCGCGATCCATCGTCGTCAGAGGATCCTCCTGCCGGAGACCCTGGACGACTATCTGACCGAGGAGAATCCCGTGCGGTTCCTCGATGCCTTTGTCGATCGTTTGGATCTACGCGAGCTCGAGATCACCCACGCCGAGCTGAACACGACGGGACGCCCACCGTACGACCCCGCGGCCCTGTTGAAGCTCTACCTGTATGGTTACCTCTACGGGGTCCGCTCCAGTCGGAGACTGGAACGAGAGTGCCGTCGCAACCTGGAGGTGATGTGGCTGCTACGCAAGCTCACCCCGGACTTCAAAACCATCGCCGACTTCCGTCGAGACAATGTCGATCACATCCGACCGCTCTTCCAACGGCTCGTGGCTCTGTGCCGGGAGCTTCGCCTCTTGGAAGGGGATCTGGTGGCGATCGACGGGAGTAAGTTCCGCGCCGTGAACTCGAGGGACCGCAACTTCAACCGAGCGAAGCTCGCCGACCGAATGAAGTCGATGGAGAAGAGCATCGACCGCTATCTGCGAGAGCTCGACGAGAACGATGCGAAAGAGGCCGAGAATCCCGGCCTGCCCGCGAGCGTCCCGAACCTCAAGGAGAAGATTGAGCGGATGAAGGAGCGACAGCGCCGCTACCGTGGCCTCCTCGCGCAACTGGAGGCCACCGGGGCGACCGAGATCTCCCTGACCGACCCCGACAGCCGCATGATGAAGGGGAACAACGACCGGATGGAGGTCGCCTACAACACGCAGATCGCGGTCGAGGCGACGAGCAAGCTGATCGTCGCCTACGACCTCGACAACCATCCGTCGGACCACCACCAGTTGGCGGCGATGTCTCAGCAAGCCCAGGCCGCCCTGGACAAGAAGGCCCTGCGAGCCGTGGCGGACCGGGGCTACTACGATGGCGAGCAGGTCCGCCGATGTGTCGAGCAGGGGGTCACCCCCTATGTTCCCGAGCCCGAGAAAGCGAAGGGGTCCGGGGAACGGGCGGGCATGTCCCCGGAGTTCTACAAGGAGCGGTTCGTCTACGACTCGATATCGGACACGATCGTGTGCCCCGCCGGTCATCGAATGACCCCGTCACCGGTGATCCGCAAGGGGTGGCGTCAGCGGCCGGAAGGAGTCGCTCTCCGGGTCTTTCGAACGAATCGATGTCACACCTGTCCTCACTTCATGACGCGGTGTACCCACAGCCCTTTCGGGCGTCGAATTCAGAGAACCGAGAACGAAGAGTTTCTCGAGGCGATGCGTGGACGACTCCGAAGCAGCGAGGGCGAGCGGATGCTCACGGTTCGCCAGTCGGTAGTCGAGCATCCGTTCGGCACGATCAAACGCGCGTTCAACCAGGGGTATCTGCTGTTGAAGGGACTGCGCAAGGTGAGGGGCGAGATAGGGTTCACCATGATTGCGTACGACCTGAGGAGGTTACTCAGCTTGGTCGGCACGCGAGGGCTGGTAGCGCGCCTCTCGGTCGAGCGGCGACAGGGACGAGCTCGGCCGGCCTAAAGTGGCCACGGTTCCGAGTTTGGCGAGAAATCCCGGAAGAGGCATTCCAATCGACGTAGCGAAGTTTTCACACGGTCTCAGTGGGTTTCTCTCCAGTTAGCCACTGCCCGAACGGGGTTCCCCCGAGTCGGATGACGGACAGGCATTCCCCGCCGCAATCGAGAGGAACCCTACCCTCGGGGGCCAGCGATAGTTTCACGGTGTAGCCGTGCTATGACCCGACATGCGCGCGCGCCGATTCCGAGGATTCGCGTCAACGACGATTCCGGCCTTTCTTGGCCTCCTGATGTTGACTTCGGCGCTCCTCGTCCCGGGGTCCGGTGCGGTTTCGGGGCACTCGTCCCTTCCCGTGCCGGGTACGCCCCCATTCAGATCACCGCCCATGCCGGGTACACTCCCATTCACCGTAGGCTCGACACTCGTGCTGTTCAACGGCACCCTCGTGCCGGGTAACTTCCTCTCGGGCAACGGCCTCTCCCCTGCCGGCAGCGCATATGACAGCGGGAAGGGCGAGGTCTATGTTGCCGACTTGGGCGCGAGCAACGTGAGCGTGATATCGGACACGACGAACAACGTGGTGGCGATGGTCCCGACGGGAGGCGGTCCCACTGCCGTCGCGTACGACAGCGGGAAGGGGGAGGTGTTCGTCGCGAACCAGTTCTCGGACAATGTGACCGTTATTTCGGATGCCACGAACACGGTGGTGACGACGATCGCGGTGCAAAGCAATCCCGAAGCCCTAGCGTATGACAGCGGGAAGGGGGAGGTCTTCGTCGCCGACGAAGACTCGGATAATGTGAGCGTGATCTCGGACGCCACGAACTCGGTAGTGGCTACTGTCCCGGTGGGAGGCGAACCCACGGCCGTCGCCTATGACAGCGGGAAGGGGGAGGTCTTCGTCGCGAACGACGCATCGAACAATGTGAGCGTGGTTTCGGACGCCACGAACTCGGTAGTGGCGACTGTCCCGGTGGGAAGCGATCCGGATGGCATAGCGTACGATCCCGCTATGGGGGAGCTCTTTGTCGCGAACTTCGCTTCGAGCAGCGTGAGCGTGATCTCGGACGCCACGAACTCGGTGGTGGCAACGGTCCCGGTGGAGTTCTATCCCGGACTCGTCGCCTACGACAGCGGCAAGGCTGAGGTCTTCGTCCTGAGCGAAGTATCGAACGCGGTAATCGTGATCTCGGACGCCACGAACAAAGTGGTGACGACGGTCCCGCTCTCGTCGGGAGCCGTGCCCGACGGCATAGCGTACGACAACGGTAAGGGGGAGGTCTTCGTCGCGAACGAAGGCGAACTGCGGGTGAGCGTGATCTCGGACGCCACGAACACGGTGGCGGCGACGGTCCTCGTCGGATTCGGTCCCCAAGGTGTCGGGTACGACAGCGGAAAAGGGGAGATCTTCGTCCCCAACGGATTCACGAGCAATGTGAGCGTGTTCTCGACCACCACGTACCACTTGGTGGCGACGGTCCCCGTGGGATTCGATCCCACGGGCGTCGCGTATGACAGCGGGAAGGGAGAGGTCTTTGTTACGAACGCAAACTCCGGCGCGAATACCGTGAGCGTCATCAATGACACGACGAACGATGTGGTAGCGACGGTCCCGGTAGGGACTGGGCCCGCAGCGGCCGCGTACGACAGCGAGAAGGGGGAGGTCTTCGTCGCGAACGAGGCCGACAGCACCGTGAGCGTGATCTCGGACGCCACGAACGAGGTGGTGGCGACGGTCGGGGTGGGGGAGACTCCCGACGCGGTGGCGTATGACAGCGGGAAGGGGGAGGTCTTCGTCGCCGACGACGACGCGGAGAATGTGAGCGTGATCTCGGACACGACGAACACGGTGGTGGCGACCGTCCCGACGGGAGGCGATCCCACGGCCGTGGCGTACGACAGCGGGAAGGGGGAGGTCTTCGTTGCAAACTCCCTATCGAACTCGCCTCCCTATGTCTCTGACGAGGTGAGCGTGATTTCGGATGCAACGAACACGGTGGTGGCTACGGTTTCGGTGGGGGCCGATCCCACGGCCATTGCTTACGACAGCGGGGCAGGGGAGGTCCTCGTCGCGAACTCGGGCGATGGCACGGTGAACGTAATCTCGGACACGACGAACGCGGTGGTAGGAGAAGCGGTCGTGGGGGCCGATCCCCTCGCCATCGCGTATGACCCGGTCAACGGGTGCGGATACGTCGCCAACTTTGCGCAAGGAACGGTATCGGTGATCTCCTGCGGGAGTCCTCCGGAGGCCTACCCGGTGACGTTCACGGAGTCCGGCCTGCCGTCGGGGACCTCCTGGTCGGTGACGCTCGCCGGCGTGTCTCGGAGTTCGACGACGGGTACGGTCAGCTTCTCGGAACCGAACGGAACCTACGGCTACACGGCGGGCTCACCATCGGGCTATGCCGCCTCGCCATCGGGCGGCTCGGTGGTGGTGGATGGGGCTCTGGTATCGACGATGATCCGCTTCCTGCCGTCCTACTCCGTGACGTTTTCGGAGACGGGGCTGCTCCCCGGCACGTCGTGGTCGGTGGCGCTGGGGGGAACGCCGCGGAACTCGACGACGAGCACGATCACTTTCAACGAGTCCAACGGATCGTACAGCTACATGGTCGGGCGGCTGGCCGGCTACTCCTCGAGCCCGGGCTCCGGGACGGTCGTGGTGAGCGGAGGGCCGGAGTCGGTGAACGTGGCCTGGACGCTGCTGACGTATGCGGCGACGTTCGCGGAGACGGGGCTTCCGAGCGGGGCGGGTTGGTATGTGAACTTCACGGGAGGGCCGACGGGGTTCCCGCTGCCGATCTCGGGCGAAGTCACCGTGCCGAACGAGACCACGAACATCGGTCTTGTGGCGGATCCTTGCTGGGCGGCGTTCGACTCCTCGAACGGCGATGTCTACGTGACAATGCACGGTAACAATAGCGTCAGCGTGATCAACGGTTCAACGAACGAGGTGGTGGTCAAGAGCATCGGGGTTGGGAGTGGCCCGTGCGAGCTGGCGTTCGACTCCTCGAACGGCTACATCTACGTAGGGAACAAAGTGAGCAATAACGTCACCGTCATCAACGGCGCGACAAACAAAGTGGTGGTTCGTAGCATCGGGGTCGGGACCGACCCGCAAGGAATCGCCTTCGACTCTTCGAACGGGCTGCTTTATGTCAATAACTACGTTAGCAACAACGTCACCGTCATCAACGGAGCCACCAACACCGTGGAGGTCCAGAGCATCCCAGTTGGGACGGGCCCGTTTTACGCCGCCTTCGACTCTTCCAACGGCTGCGTTTACGTAGCAAACTACTTAGGTAACGTAACGGTGATTAACGGGGCCACGAACAGAGTCGTAACGAGTATCGGTGTTGGTGTGGGCCCCGTAGGGGTAGCGTTCGATTCCTCGAACGGCTACGTCTATGTGGTGAACGATTTGGCCACCAACGTCACGGTAATCGACGGAGTTACGAACACGGTGGTCACGAGCATCGCTGTTGGGGGGGGACCCTATAGCGCGACGTTCGATTCCTCGAACGGCTACATCTACGTACCGAACCTCTATACCGATAACGTCACCGTGATCAACGGAGCAACGAACACGGTGGTGGCTCCTGGCATCGACGTCGGGAGTTACCCGCAGGGCGCCGCGTTCGACTCCTCGAACGGCTGCGTTTACGTGCCGAACACGGCAAGCAGTAGCGTCACTGTGATCAACGAAGCGACGAACACCGTGGGGTTCGATCTGATTAACGGGAGCTACACGTACACGGCAAGCGCGGTGGGCCAGTGGTATCCGATCGTAGGTGAAAGCGGTTCGTTGACCGTGAACGGCGCGGCGCGGTCGGTGACGGTGACGTTCGCGTACACATCGAGCGTGACCGTTCAGCAGATCCGGGGTCCCTAGCGGGACGATGTGGATGGTCCAGGCGGCGCTGACCTCAGAGACGCCGGTGTCGGCTGTGTCGGGATTGGTGGGGATGAGCTGGTTTGCGAACTCTACGGGAGCGACGGCGCTGCTGCGCTTGGAAAACGGGACGTATTCATATGTGGTTTCCTCCCCCGGCTACCAGGCGGTGACGGGAGGGTTCTCGGTGGCCGGGGTGGCGACGACGGTACCGGTCATGCTGTCGAGCACGACCACGTACGCGGTGACGTTCACGGAAGCGGGTCTCCCCACCGGAGCGATGTGGTACGTGAACAGCACCAGCAGCCCGGCCGCCTGGGCCAACCAGGTGGCTACCATAGCGGGCAGCTCCGGCACCCAGATCGTCGTGAGCGTGGGGAACGATACCTACCCGTACACGGTGCAGACGAACCAAAAGAACTACAGCACAACGCCGACGGGAAGTATCACGGTGAGCGGGTCGGCGAAGACGGTGTCGGTGAGTTTCACCTCGACCTCCGCGCCGCCTTCGTCCTCGAGTTCCGGGCTGCCAATCTGGGTCTACGCGGGCATCGGGGTCGTAATCGCAGCCGTAGTCGTCGGCGTCGTGATCGCTCTGCTTCGACACCGCCGACCGCCCGTCGCGGCCGCTCCACCTCCTCCGCCTCCGCCCCCTTCGAATCCCTGAGTCTGCCAGACGGGCAACCGTTGACCAGAAACTCCGGTAGGAACGGGCCGTTTACTGCCCGTGGACCCCAGCATGGCCATCCGCAGCGCCTCAGACCATTTCCCACGCTAGGGGTTTTGCTTACCAGGGCAGCCCTCCCTGCCCAGAAGGACCCCACCAACCTGTGGAACTTTTTTGCGATGCTCGGACTCGACACTCCTCGGCACGCGACTGCCGTGGGTCAGCAGCCAGACGACAGCATGTCCACCTTCGCGATCAACGACACGGAAAGCCCCCACGGGCAAGTCGGCGCCCCTCGGACTAGTAATGCTCGTGTGGAAAACCCTACACCGAAGGTTGGAACAAGCCTGAGCGGCTCTTCGGCACGGTGACCGACCACGATCGGCCCGTTCCCGCACTGCGACCCATCGGGCGAGGTCCACGTTCGCTGCCCCGATTCCGCCCCAAACCGTTGGAACTCGGGGGGCTCCGTGCTTCAGGCCTATCATCATGCCGGTGAGTAGATGGCCCGCGGTCCCCCCGGGCATCGGCGCCGGCTCTGGCGGTCCCCTCTGGAAGGCTGCGGGAGTCTTCAGGCCCTGCACTAGCGTACTTCAATGACCTCGACCTTCCCGCTAGCCTAGCGCCTGGCGCTGGCATCGGTTCCGCGCCGACCGGCGTCGCTGCAGACTAGGGAAGGTCGCTACGTAGGGGCTGCTGCCGGGCAGTACGCTCGAACCAGATAGTCCGAGATGTCCTGGACTTCCACCCCTGCCGGAGCGACCCGGTTCAGGTTCGCGAGGCAGAGAGGACACGCGGTGACGACCTTCGAGCTGCAGGCGGAAAGTTGTTCGACCCTCCGCCGCGCGATCTCGGCGGACTTTCCGGGGAAAAGCGTCTCCAGCGGTCCTCCGCAGCAGAACGTCATCTTGCCCGAGAGTTCGGGCTCCACGAGCTCCACCCCGCCGCGGGCCAGGAGGACGCGGGGTTGTTCGACCACTCCCTCGTAGCGCGCGTACACACACGAATCGTGCATCGTGACCGACTCGTGCAGCGGTTGCGTCGCGGCGAGCGTTTGCTCGGCGAGGACCTCGAGGTAGCTCTGAACCACCAGGTCGAAGCCGTCCGCCACCTTCGGGTAGACGCTGCGGAGCAGGTTGGTCGTGTGGGGGTCGACGGTGATCAAGCGCTTCGCCCCGCTCTCGCGGAGCGTGTTCGCGACGTATCGTGCGTGGGCGACGAAGGACTGGTCGAGACCCTCGTCATGCGCGAGGGTCCCCGGGTAGAGGTCCTTCTCGTAGAGATAGCCGAACTCGACCCCCGCCGTCCTTAGGAGCTGAACGATGTTCCGCAACCGTTCGTCGTAGGCCTTTCGCTCGCTCGGAGTGGTTCGAGCCAGCAGCGGGGTGAGATTGACGACCTTGTTGACCGACCGGGCGAGCCGGAAGAGCCGCGTGCCTCGCCCCTCGTACTTGCCGAGCTGTCGGCTCATCGCGTTGATGGCCGGAACCATCTGCCACATCTGGCCCGTGTAGAGCACGGTCTCGCCCCCGCGTGGGATGTGGAGCCCCTTGGCCCACGCGGTGGCCGTGCGACGCGAGAGCGGGAGGGCGCTCCGACGCTTGCGCAGGTTGTCGCCGAGCATGCCGAGCGTGCTCGAGATTGGAACCGACATGGGTACCCCTCGGTCAAGCCTCTGCGAGGCCGTAGACCTCGCGGTTCAGGTAGGTGCGCAGAGAGCGGACGTTCTCGGCGATATGGACCCCGGCCGGGCAGTTCGCCTCACACATTCGGCAGAGCAGACAACTGAAGATGGCCTCCGTGTTGCCAAGGATTTCCTCGCGGTTCCCGAGGAGCGCATATCGGAAGAGGCGACGAGGCATCAGCTCGAGGCCAAGCGGACAGAGCGCGGTACAAGTACCGCAGTTCATGCAGAGGCGAGCATCGAACTCACGACCCAGATGGAGTTGCGTTAGGAACTCGGTGTCCACCTTCATTGTCGTTCCTCCACGAGGTCGTAGCGGTAGTAGTCGTCCGCGCGAGGCTTCGGGAGGTCCCGGACGCGACCGTAGCGGCGCATCGCCATGACCCACTTGGTGACCCTCGTACGTCGGGGCCCCAATCGCCTGGGCGATTTCGGGAAGGGTCTTCGGTCCCTCGCGGAGGATGGCGGTCACCCGGTCGCGCTCGACCATCTCGTCCCGCAGCACCTCGCCGAGGTTGCGGAGATCCGTCTTGCCCGTCATGCCGCCTCCTTCGCGAGGGCGTCGATCATCGCAGTTACCTGCTCGTTCGTGTAGCCTTGGACGGAGACCGCCTGCTTCGGGCACGCGGGAACGCAGGCGCCCTCGCCCTTGCAGAGGACTCCGTTGATCTGGGCCACGCGCTTGTCGCCGTACTCGACTGCCTCGACCGCGGCGTAGGGACAAGCCTTCGTGCACTCATCGCACCACACGCACAAGGCGGGGTCGACCTTCGCGACCGTGGGTTCGAGGTCGACATACCCCTTGAGCAGGAGGGCGCCGGTCTTCGCGACCGCGGCGAGGGCGCTCTGCACGCTCTCGGCCACGTTCTTCGGACCCTGGGCGGCCCCGACAATGAACACGCCGTCCACAACCGTTTCCACCGGGCGGAGCTTGACGTGGACCTCGTGGAAGAAGCCGTCCTGGCCGATGGGAAGCTTCAACGCCTGCGCGAGCCGGTCGTTCTCGCGCGGGACCATCCCGGTGACGAGCACGACGAGGTCAGCACGGATCTCGACCTCTTCTCCGCGCATGAGTCGGTCCCTCACCTTCACCACGAGACGGCCAGCCTCGTGCTCGACCGTGGGAGGCGCGTCGTCCCCGTAGCGCAGAAAGACGGACCCCGAGCGCAGGGCGCCCTCGTAGAGGGCCTCGTACTTCCCGTAGGTTCTCACGTCGCGGAAGAGGTGGAACTGCTGGAGGGCTGGATCCCGCGCCCGCGCGAGGGTCGCGATGTGCGAGGTCGCGCTGCAGCAGTATCGCGAACAGTAGAGGTGGGGTCCGGTCTCCTTCAACTCTTCGCGGGAGCCGACACAGTACACGTAAACGATTGTACGGACCGGGCGCCCCCGGTACTCAAGACCGCCCGGGTGGCTCGCGAGCATCTCCTTGAACTCCGCGAGCGTGACGACGCCGTCCAGCCCAAACCCGAACTCCCCGGTCCTAGGGGTGTACGGTTCGAAACCCGTCGCCACGACAATCGCCCCGACCTTGAGGGAGATCGTGTCGCCCGTCCCGGTTCGAAGCTGGACCGCGAAGTCCCCGATCCGGCCTTCCTTGGCGACGAGCTCGGACGAGAGATAGAGGGTCACGTTCTCCCGTCGTTGAACTTCCTCGAGGAGTCCTTGCACCAGTTCCGTGCCGACTTTGTTGTTCGGGAACAGGTTCCCCCAGCGGGCCACCTGACCGCCGGCCTTCTCCACGAGGTGCACCGAGATGCGGAGGTCCGACAGGGCGAGGGCCGCTCTCAGCCCCGCGACGCCCGCCCCGATCACGAGCGCCTGTGGCCGCGTATCGACCCGCATCCTCTCGAGCGGGGCCGAAAGCGAGGTCTTCGCGATCCCCGCCCGAACGAGTCGGAGCGCTTTCTCGGTCGCCCCCGGTCGGTCGTGGGTGTGGGCCCACGAACACTGCTCGCGAATGTTGACCTGCGTGTACTCGTAGGGGTTGAGGCCGGCCCGTTGGGCCATCGCCCGGAACGTGCCGAGGTGGAGCTTTGGGGAGCACGAGCAGACGACCACGCCGTCCAGCTTCTTCTCACGGACCTCCGCGATCATCGCCTGCTGCGCGGCGTCCGAGCAGGCGAACATCTGAACTTGGGCCGAGACGACATCGCCCTCCTTGGAGACCGCTTCGCGGACCTTCTCCACGTCGACGTAGTCGGAGATGTTCCCCCCGCACTGGCAGATCATCACACCGAGCCGACGGGCCGTCATGCGATCGCCCTCTTCTTGAGGTAGGTCGCGACCTGGGCCGCCGCGGCCTCGGAATGGAGAATCGTATCCGGGATGTCCCGTACCGCGGTCGCGGAACCGATCACGAACACCCCCGGCAGGTTGGTTCGGCCGGGCTCGAGCTCCTCGTCGGTCTCTCGAATGTAGGAGTAGGCATCTTTCGCGAGCTCCCGGTTCGGGAAGAGACGGAAAGCTCCTTGATTGGGCAGGAGGCCGACGGCGAGCACCACCATGTCGTGGCGGGTCTGCTTCGGCCCCCCGTCGCCCTCGATGTCCTCGTAGTGCACGATGAGGTCGTTCGAGTCGGTCTCCTCGATCCGGGAGACCTTCCCCTTCGTGAAGTAGACCCCCATCCCCTTCGTTTGCTGGAAGAACTCTTCGTACCCCTTCCCGAAGGCCCGGATGTCGATGTAGTAGATCGTAACGTCCGCGACCGGGACAGCCCCCATGAGCAGCTGGGCCTGCTTCATCGAGTACATACAGCAGACGCGGGAGCAGAGGCGGTTGCCCACTTGTTCGTCCCGCGAACCCACGCAGAGCACGAACGCGACGTTGGAGGGCGTCTTCCCATCGGAAGGTCGCACGAACGCGTTAAAGGGACGCGTCGGGGCCAGGAGCCGGTCCATCTGGACGCCCGAGATGACATTCGGGAATCGACCGAATCCGAGCGCGGGCTTCTGCCGAGCATCGAACGGGGAGAAACCGGTCGCGAGCGCGACCGAGCCGACCGTCACCGTCTCGTGCTGCTCTCTCATGCCGAGGTCGATCGCGTTCGCGGGGCACACCGCCACGCACTGGCGACACTCCGAACAGACCCCACAGTCGAGGCATCGATTGGCGCTCGCCCGGGCCTCGGGCTCCGTCATGCCACTCTCGTATTCGGAAAAGGACGTGAGCCTCTCGGGGACCGGTTTGCGTGGGACGAGGACGGGTTCGCGGCGTGTGCCCCCAGGCCGCGCCTGGGCTACGACGGCCGAGCGGTCGGCGATGGGCAGTCGATCGTCGAACCGAACGTCCTGAGCGGCTTCGCCTCGGAGGAATCGGTGCATGTAGAATGCCGCGCGCTTCCCCTGACCGATTGCCGTCACGATCATCGAGGGGCCCGTGACCGCGTCCCCGCCGGCGAAAACGCCCGGTATCGAGCTCTCGAGCGTCTCGGGGTCGACCTGGATTGTGCCGTTGCGACGGAGAGTGAGCTCGGAGGCGAAGGGAGCGGTGTTCGGAGCGAGGCCGATCGCCTTGATGACCACCTCGGCGGATACCGACTCCTGGACGGTGCGGTCGAAGGCGGGATTGAACCGATGCTCCGCATCGAAGACGGCGGTGCACCGGATCAACTGGACAGCGGTGATCCTTTGATCCGCGCCGAGGACCTCTCCCACGCCCCACGAGTTCGTCACGATGACGCCCTCGTCCTCCGCTTCCTGGACCTCCCAGGGATGCGCCGGCATCTCCGCGCGGGACTCGAGACAGTACAACTTGACCGACCGCGCTCCCAGACGGAGGGCACTGCGCGCAGAATCGATGGCCACGTTGCCGCCCCCGATGACCACGACGTGCTTCCCGGCCAAGTCGGCAGGGTGACCATCGTTGATTTGATGCAGGAACTCCATCGCATCGATCACCCCGGAGAGCTCTTCGCCGCCGACAGAGAGCTTGCGTCCCCCTCGGTCGCCGATTGCGAGGAAGACCGCGTCGAACCCCGTCCGCCGTAGAGCGACGACAGAAGTGACGGGATGGTTGGGTTCAATCCGAACCCCGAGCGCGGAGATGTTCTTCAGGTCCCGAGCGAGAACATCTTTCGGGAGACGGTAAGCGGGGATTCCCCACCGCATGATCCCTCCCGGTTCCGCGTCGGCCTCGAAGATGGTCACCTCGTGCCCGGAGCGGGCGAGGAAGAATGCAGCCGAAAGTCCCGCCGGTCCAGACCCTACGACCGCGACCTTCTTTCCGGTCCGTTCAGTGGGCGGTCCGTACTCCGGTTCCGGATGCGATCCGTAGTAGCGGTCGGCCATGAACCGCTTGATGCCTCGAATCGAGACCGCCCCCTCGAGGTCGGCCCGCGAACACTTTTCCTCGCACGGGGCGTAGCAGGCGCGGCTCAGTACACCCACTAAGGGCGCGTCCTCGAGGTGCTGACGGAAGGCCTGGTCGGTACTGACCGGAGCGAACAAGCGAAATGTACCCGTGGGGCTTCACGCCCGCCGGACAGGTGAACGAGCAAGGGGAGGTTCCCCGCCGTGTAATGACGGCCTTCTTCGGGACCGCTTGGGGGAAGGCGATGTGGGCCGCGCGGCGCGCGGCCAGGTCGTAGTTGAACTCATCGGGCACCGCGACTGTGCACGCCGATTCGCAGAGCGCGCAGCCCGTGCACTTCGCGGCGTCAATGAACGTCGATTTGCGGGTCAGATGGACCAGGAACCCCCGCTCAGCGCGAGGGGTTATGTCGTCCACCTCGGAGTAGACGAGGGTCCGGACATTGGGGTGATTGTTCACGGCCGCCATCTTCGGAGTCGAGATGCAGCTCGCGCAATCGAGCGTCGGGAACACCTTGCTCAGGAGGATCATCCGCCCGCCGACGCTCGGCTCCTTCTCGACCACGAGGACCTTGAATCCCATGTCGCCGAGGGTCAGGGCCGACTCCATGCCGCCGACGCCGGCGCCCACTACGAGGGCGTCGTAGTCGGTCTTCGCGGCGGCCGCGGCCATTTACGCCACCGCGGCGGTGACCCTCGGAAGATCGGAGAGCGCCTTGCCGAACTGTTTCATGTGATTCACGAACGGCTCGGAGCACACCGAGCAGATCGCGGCCGTCTTCACGCGGGCGGGTTCGAGGCCCACCTCCCGTAGCATCGCCTGGGAGCGTTCGACAATGTGCCCGGTGCGGTCGACGCAGTCGGGGAGGAACGTGCACTCCTTCCCGTCCGCCGCGACGAAGACTCCGTCAAAGCCGGCCCTCAGTGCGTGAAGAATCCATGCCGGGTTGATCCCTCCGGAACAGGGGACCGCGATCACCTGGACCGCGGGCGAGTAGTCCATGTGGGAACTTCCCGCGAGGTCGATCCCCATGTCGGAGATCGCGTTCGTGGAGAACACGAGCACGCGAGGCCGGGCGCCTGCCGGCGGTCGGTCGGTCACTACTTTCCCCGTCGTACGTACACGTGCCAGAGGCCGGCATCGGGCACCGTACCGAGGTACTCGTGCCCCACCTTTTTCGCCCAAAGGGGCACGTCCTCGGTCGTCCCCTCATCGGAGGAGATGATGTCCATCACCCCGTGCATCGGGACCGAGGGGACGCATCGCTTGGCCTCCAGTAAGGGCCCGGGACAGGCCACGCCGCGCGCGTCCACGACCTTGTCGACCTTGAGGGCCTTCAGCTCATCCACGTTCATTTTCTTCCTCCTAGAGTGACTAACCGCGGGCGGACAGCGGGGCAATGGCCCGGTGGTGTCGGGGCGCGAGAGCCTCGGCAGGTAGCGGTGGCGACCGGGTTCTCGAGCCGATGCGGGTCGCGCGGTAGTGCGCCTCGAAGACGAGCGCCTGGCGGACCAGGCGGCAGCACTCCGAGAGCACCGGATTGGTCAACGCATACCGTACCTCCCGACCGTCACGGGCCGGGCGAACGATGCCTCGGTCCTTCATCACCCGCAGATGCTGGGAGGTGTTCTGCAACGAGAGGTGCAACTGCTCGGCGATCTCGGTGACCGTCCCCGGTCCCTGGCCGAGCAGACCGACGATCATGATCCGCTTCGGATTCGCAAGGACACGCATCATATCGGCTTCGAGCTCGTACGCCCCTGGGTCGAACTCGAATGTCGGGGCACGGGATTTCGCGGGCATCGGCGACTGAGATGCTCAGATGAAGAGCGTCATTCGGCTGCGGTCGGCCGCGTCGATGAACGAGCCGACGTTGCCGTAGACGATCCCCGGAATGAGCTCTTCCTTGTGGATCCCCATCAGGTCCATCGACATCGTGCACGCGATGAAACGGACCCCCTGCTCCTGGGCCGACTTGATCAGCTCCGCGAGGGTCAGGACGTGCTTCTTCGCCATTTCCTTCTTGATCATTCGGGTGCCCAGTCCGGCCATGTTCATCTGAGAGAGATGGAGGTGGGCGGGTCCACGCGGCATCATCCGCCCGAACATCCCTTCGGTCATCGTCTTCTTTCCTTCGACATGGACCGGCCCTTCCCGGCGGAGGACGTTGAGCCCCCAGAACGTGAAGAACATGTTCACGGGGAGGTCCATCGCCGCGGCTCCGTTCGCGATGATCATGGCGGCAAGAACCTTGTCAAGGTCCCCGGAGAATACCACCATGGAGAGACCGCTTTGTGCCGGTTCAGCCGTGCTCGGCATCTCTGCGGTCAGCCCGAGGTCCTTGTGCATGCCCGATTCGCTCGAGCCAGCGGTTGCGCCCGACATTTCCTCACTCCTTTGGTTTGTTTTCCCCTGCAGTTGCTTAGTTGCAGGATGATGCAAGTATGCAAGGTGGCCCACTAATACTCTCAGTCAACCCGGCTTGACTTCCTCGGACCGATTGATCGCGCCGGGAAAGACGCAGCAGAATCGGATGCGGGACGGAGCCGTGCTGTGATGCGGCAACACATTCGTCAAGCCCCTTTGACGCTAGAGATAACGGGCTCCTCGCGGTGAGCGGACAGGGACGGACGATGAAGGCGTTCGGGACTTGGCAAGGTGGGTACCAGACCCTACTCGAGGACTCGAGCGGGCATACAGTGACCGTCGACCTTCCTCACGACGAGGGCGGAGGTGACGTCGGCCCGTTCGCTCTGGAACTCTCCTTACTGTCGCTTGCGGGGTGCATCACCACCATCTTCGCTCTGGTCGCGCAGCGGCGGAGAGTGAGGTTTGATGGCATGAAGGTGGACCTCAACGCTGAGCGACCGAGGGGCGCTCCGACGATCGCCTGGGTCGATGGCATCCTCCGTGTGGTAACTTCCGCCCCTAGGGAAGATGTCGAAACGGTCCTCAACATCACCTTGCGAACCTGCCCGGTCGGGGTCCTCTATGAGAGAGCGCAGGTCCCCGTCCGAGTCCGTCTCGAAGTCGAAGTCCCAGCGACCTCGGCGCAAGAGGCTCTTCCGTAAGCCGTAGGTGTGCCGACCGGATGGTCTGGGACGGAATTGCCATGACCCGTTTCCCTGATTGGGCCGGACCCGAGATGAACCCAATGGGTCAACGCCGGTCGGGTGCGTTCTGATCCCGGCCTCCGGGGGTTTCGGCCTTCTCAGGAGCCTCCACCCGGTTCGCTATTCGAACCCATGGACGGTTCAAGTCCCTCTCCCCAGTTTCTAGCTGGCATGTCAAGTCGGGAATCTGAACTCTTCTGCGATGCGCTCTCCCGACACCCCCTTTTGGTTCCCACTCCCCGCATGCCCTACGTCAGAGGATGGAAAACGGCCGGAGCGAACCGGTAGACCCGCTTGCCGACACCGTCCAAACGGTCAGGCCCGGGTGCCCAGAGGTTCGATCTACTTCCATGCCCGGGAGGCCAGGGTCAGCGCCTCGAAGTTCGCGCAGTCCCCACACCTCGGAGCCCCCTGGGGCGGATTCGGAGCGTCGCGGATCCTCCGCGCCTTTCGAAGCAGCGGCGGCAGGATCGTGGGGTTGAGGGTGACGTCCACGACCTTGGCGTAGAACCCCATGCGAAAGCCCTGGGGGGTCTGCGCCTCCCCGAAGAAGTCAGCACTCCCGTCGGTGACCGGCTCGGTATAGACGAGCGCGAGCGACTCGACCGGGCCTAGCCCCACCTTCTCCGCGATCGCCGCGTAGCCGTTCAGCTGGACCTCGTACATCGGGAAGAGCGCGTCCTGACCCGCGGTGTGCTTCGCCGTCTTGTAGTCGATGATTGCCTTCCTCCCGTTCTCCCGAACGAAGATCGCGTCGGGGGCCCCGGTAAGCCGGACTCCGGTTTCGGGGTCGTCCCAGAAGAAGGTCCGTGCGGTGGGCGGCGGGATGTGGGAGGTGAATCGGCCGAGCGGAGCGAGCCAGGGCGGGGCCTCCTTGAACCGGTCGAAGTAGGCGTGGACGACCTTCTTCGAGAAGGAGTCCAGCGAGGAGAAGATCCCGGGGAAGGGACCCCCGAAGGGGAGGTCATAGTGAAGGCCGAGCCAGAAACAGCCCGGGCAGAAGCCGGGGAGGGTAAGCGTCCCGAGGTCCTTGGCGGAGATCCTCAAGGTGAGGTTTGCTGCCATGGAGGGTCTGCATCGTCCGACGGGAACTCAAGCCTTCCCCTGGACAGAGCGAGTCCAGATTTCCCGTAGCTCAGGTCCCCGGTACTGAGAGCTTGGCCAACAGGCCGCCTACGGGGGTGGTCCCCCTGCGTGGTCGTGTTCCACTCCAGCCGAATCGATTAGTATCGCCGCAGACGCGGCCCCGCTGCGATGCGCGACGTGGCGTCGCTGCGGATCACCACGGCCTTCCCTGTGGACATCGGTAAGGGCATCGCACGGCTCGACACGGCCACCCGCGCACGGCTCCGTGTGGGGGTGGGGGACGTCATCGAGGTTCGAGGGCTGCGGTCGACGACCGCCATCGTCGCTCGAGGCTTGCCCAAGGACGAGGGGAAGCGCTCGATCCGACTCGAGCCATTGGCCCAACGGAATGCGAGGGTAAGGAATGGTGAGCGGGTTCGCGTCGGACGCGTCGACCCGCCGTCCGCCGAGTCGCTCACGATTGCGCCGGTCTGCCGATCCACCGTGCACTTCGACTGGGGGGTTAGCTTCGAGGCATTCATGTCGAAGGTGGTCTACTATCGGCCGTTCGTGGTCGGGGACGTCTTCGTGACCTCGGGGGTCTTCCTCACCGGCCAGATGCTCCCGTTCGTGGTCGTCGGCACCTGCCCGAGCGGAATCGTCCAGGTGGCGCCAACCACGGTGGTCAAGACGGAGTCTGAGGCGGTGCACGCGGACTCCGTGATTCCCAAGCCAGAGAGTTCCTAGTAGGTCTCTACACCGTATCGGAGGCGCTCGTAGCGCCGTCCGCTATAGGATGGGAGACCCCAGAAGGAGGCATCCAACCTATGGCGACTCAGATCCAAGCCGACCCGCCTGAATGTGGACCAGTGCCTCCGCGGGGGATGGTACGGCCCGAGGTCCATCCCGAGTCCTTGAGCGGAGTCGGTCTCGGAAGCGCAGGTAGCGGAGCCAGATCTCAGGAAACGAGGGGTGCAGGGGGGCCCAGGAGAGCTTAGGGCTACCTCGACCTTTTCCTCGCACCAGCATTCTGCCCCTGGGAAGGTCGACATCCTCTACGCGGAGGCGACGCCGCTCCACGGGCGCATGCCCTGCCCCAGCCCTAAGATAGTCACCAGCGCCAGCAGAGGGTCGTGTTTCGACCGGTAGACGATCCTGCCCATCGTCTCCCTATCCAGCCATCGTACGCGCCCTGACTTCTGCTGGTTGGGGAGAGGTATCTCCCGAACCCGGGAGTTGCCTGAGAACCGTGCGAAGTCGAGCAGGATACTGAACGCCCAGCGTGACCGCGCGACCTTTTCTCTCAAATGGTCGAAGTCATCCTGTCGCCACAAGCGTAGGTTGGTTGGGCGGGCTCGGCGACGCTGGGAGCCGAGCGCGAGTTGGACGATCCGGCGGTACCTTCGGCAGGTGGCCGCCGTGCAGCGGCGGAGCTCCTTGGAGCGCACCCACCGGTCGAGATACGGCTCTCTCATCTGCTGCCCCCGGCATCGGAAGCCTCTGGTTTTCCGTCACCTCGGACGCGGACTCCATCCTGCCACCCCCGAGCGTAGAGTCGCTCCAGGGTCTCGACCCGTTGCTGACCGTCCGCCGCTAGGGAAAGCTCCACGTATGCCTGGAAGACGGCGGGGTTGGAAGTCGTGGGGGGCTCAGCTCCCTCGGTTCCCAGGTTGGCGAGACGGCTGTTGGGAGGTCCTGATGGCATCAGCCGGTTCCTCTGGGCGACGTGTCGATCGCGGGCGAGTTGCCCGGTCCGGGAGGTCGTGGGCTGCCGGGCCGCAACACTTGCTCTATCCGCCCAACTTCGCGCTGGGCAACTTCGAGGAGGGCGTCGGTGAGCCGGTCTGCGAGCTCGATCAGGGGTTCTCCTGGTTTTCGGCTGGCTCGGGTCCGAAGACGGAGGGTGCTGTAAGGGATCTTCGTAGGGACGGTGAGTTCCATCTCCATGGCTTCAGGCTCGGACGAAGTCGAGGGAGGGGGGCTAGGGATCGATGGAGTCGGGGGAGGGCTTGGAGGGGAAGCACTCCCGTTGGAGGGGGGAGAGGAGGCCCTTACCTCGGACGGGCCCGAGGCAGGCCGCGGTTGCCGCTTCGCGGAGATGAGAGCTCCGAGCCATCGCGAGGCCTCCCAGCGGCTGAGGCCAGGGTCCTCGGCCCGTCCGCGGTCGACTCCCCAGTGAATGAGGGCCGTGCGCTGTCGTTCGGTTGCGGGGGGCTCGTCCAGTTCGCCATTGGGCTCCAACTTCGGCATGGGAAGACTCCTGCAATACACGGGGGGCTGCGTTACGGTCCATATCCAGCAGCGTGAGAGGTGGATCCCCGCAGGCTCCACCGTATCGATCAGCCGGACTCAGTAGCCGTGGGATCTCCGGGCATGTCTGGACGAGGTCACGGAGGCGCCCCGGAGGGACGACTGTCAGCTCATGAGCCTCGGGGCGTCGAAGGACTACGGAACACCGGGGGTGTACGTCTGGATCGAGCGCGTCCAGGGAGAAGAGGGTTGGTCAGTTGCGGCCCCGATCGATGTTCGCCAAGATGGCGCTACTGGCGCGTACCCCTGTAGAAGTGCACACATCACCTTGGTTGGGGAATAGGGGCGAGCTGACCCTACCCGAAAGCGACGAGAACCCCCGCGGCCTGCCCGCCGCCTCGGAGGTCGGATGACTACCCGGAAGCACTGGAGTGGCGAGGAGAAGCTCCGCATCGTGCTGGAGGGCCTGCGCCCGAACGCGAACGTCGAGGCGGTCTGTCGGACCCATGGGATCCACTCCGCCCAGTTCTACGAGTGGAAGGAACGGGCCCTTGTCTCGATGAAAGCAGGTCTCGAGAGTCGGCAAGGCTCCGACAGCCAACGACAACGTCAGGAGATCGCTCGGCTCAAGCGCCTAATCGCCGAGCAGGCAATCGCGCTGCAGGTGTTCAAGGAGGAGCTCACGGGTAGCTCCGAGGGAAAAAACGACGGAGGGAGATCGTGAGGACGATGCTCGCCCTCGAACTCTCGAAGCGCCACGCCGCCGAGTTCGTCGGCCTCTCCCGACGGGCACTCTACCTCGAGCCCCGAGAGGCGTCCCATCGACGAACCCGATCCGATGAGCCGCAGATCCGCTCCGCGATCCGTCGGGCGGCCCTTGCCCGCCCAACCTTCGGCGTGCGACGGGTGTGGGCCGTCCTTCGCCGGGAAGGGCTCCGGGTCAATCGGAAGCGGATCCACCGGCTGATGGCGGCCGAGGGACTGCTGCGCCCCGCCCACTTCCCTCGGCCTCGTCTTCCTCCCACCGGACGCCTCAGCGCCGAGCGGCCGAACGAACGGTGGTACACCGACCTCACCGAGGTGGACACCACCGACTTCGGTCCGTGCCCGCTGATGGCGATCCTCGACGCCTGCACGCGCGAAGTGGTCCACTGGGAGTTCTTCCCGACGTGTGGCGCCGCGGAGGCACTCTCGGTGGTCGAGGGAGCGGTGGCGAAGCGGTTCCCGAAGCTGCTCCAGGCTCCGGGCACCGTCCTGGTCACCGATCAGGGAGCTCAGTTCATCGCGAAGCGCTTCCGAGAGGGGACGAGGCTCCTCGGACTCGATCTACGATGGACCCGGAAGAAGCGGCCCGAGGACAACGGACTTCAGGAGTCGTTCCATGGGCACCTGAAGCAGGACTACCTGTGGCTGCGGGAACCGGAGAGCTTCTACACGACGCGGCAGCGGCTCGCCGAGGCGATCGACGATTACAACACAGAGCGACCCCACTCGTCGCTCGGGTATCTCACGCCGCGAGAGTTCGCGCAGAAGGTCCAGGAAGAGGTGTCCACATGAACGAAGGAAACCCTCCCCCAACCCCTCCCTCAGGTGAGAAGAGGTACGGGGTACACGTCACTACGTAGACGGGCCTGATCCGAGGGCGTTAGCAACGTCGGGGTACGGACCCAGAATGAACTTTAGGGCTACCTCATCCCGAAAATCGTCGAGGAAGAACGGTCTCCCGCCGCGGTGTCTTTGTATGTCCACGAGTCGGAGGAAGGCTTGCTCCCGCTCACCGTCCTTGCGCCGGAGGGTCTCCAGCTCCCGGGCATACGATTCGTGCCTCTCCCGGTCCGATGCGTCCATCTGGTCGAGCTTGCGTTTAATCCTCTCCAACTCCGTTAACTCGGCGTGAGGGTCGCCCTTCGCGAGACCCAGCTGGTGTTGGAGTTCGGCGATCTGGGCCAATCGCTCTTCAAGGAGCCGCTGGTAACGCGTTCCAGCTTCCTCGAGTTCCGCGATGCGCAGTCGGTGGGAGGACACCTCCCGCTCGGAGGTGGCCAGCCGCGACGAGAGTCGTTCGCCTTCCTCGGAACGCTCTTGAAGCTCGATACGGGTCGATGCATGCGCCTGGCGTACGACCTCCAGCTCCTGCGCTAGCGACTTTCGGCTCTGGAGGTCACCGACCTGGGTCTTCAGCTGGGCGACCTGGGTCTCGACCTCCTTCAGCGAGGCACCCGCTGCATCGTAGGAGCAGAAGAGCTCGATGGCTGGATCGATCTTCTGCAGGAGCTCGACGGCTCGCTCCTGCAACTCCGCTAGTGTCGGTAGCTCGAGCTGGGGGAAGTTGCGGTCCATATAGCCCACGAGCTCGGTGGTTTGGTGGAACTCGATCAGCCACTGGGCGGCCCCGTCCGGCTCGGCCTCGCTCAGTTCCACCTTGAGCTGTTCCAAGCGGCCGCGCAGCTCAATTCTGCGCAGGATCTCCTTCGGGTCGGTCTCTCGCCCGACCCTGGGGTCGAAGACGGTACCGCTCGACTCTGTGATGGATCCAGAACCTAGCGGTCCGAGCCGGTCGGAACCCGCCCTAGGCGACTGCGGTCCTGGCGAGCTCAGCCCACGCGCCAGATAGATTCCACGGGCCTCTCCAAATCGCTGGAGATTCGTCGCGGACCAGCCAGTCCGACGCGCCAACGCGCTCCAGCTGGCGCCGGGGCCAAGTCGGTTCATCAGCTCGCGCAAGTGATTTTCGGTCAGACGGTTCATTCCCGGCATAGTCGAGAACTGCGCAATCGAGGGGAAAAGCTCTCTGTGACCTTGGTTCCCGAGGTACGTGCTCACCGGTAGGAACGTTCGGGCCGTACCATGCGCTACCTTCCGTTCGTGCTCGGGGAGACCCCGACCTTCCAAGGTAAGGTCCGGGAAGGTGCAGTTGCCCCTCCCTCGCGCGCGCGCGCGAGGGAGACAACAACGGGAAACCCAGCCCGTCCCTCTCCCCTCACAGCCAGAGATAGTCGATCAAGACCAGCCAGGAGGTACACGGTTGAAGCGTCAACCGCTATTGGCAGGAAAGAAAGGAAAATGTCGCTACCTCCGGTCCGCGCGGTGAAGGTCCCGAATCCCTCTCGACTGCCAAGCCGATCTCGTCGGAACCTCGGATCAGCGTTGAGCATGTTGACGGAGCTCTGTTGGGATGCCCGATGCAACTCTACGGTGAGTTCAACCCCGTTTGAGCAGACAGAAGGGGTCCCCTTCGCTTCGGGCGGGCCCTATTGGAGTCCTCCCGACCCTTTCCCCCTAGCGGGAGGTTTCCGTGGCCCGCCTAAGCCTCGGTCGGTCAAAGCTGGGGAGTCCGGTCCGCTCGGGGCGACGTATGCGGGTCGCCGTGAACCCTCCTTGTCAGGGCGTGTACGGTCACAGACGTGTGACCCGACGCCCGAGCTCCAGTTCATCGAATGGACCGGGGTCGGGCCCGATCAGGTTCCTCCTGACTGGCAGATTGAAGCCATCCACCGGCCACTTGCCGATGTGAAGTGACTCCCGTCCTCGGGAGCCTCGCTGACACTATTATATCCGGGAACGATGGCCTGGCATCCCGGTCTGGACCAGCATGACGTCAGTCTGGAAGCGTTTGTTTGGCAAGGCTCCGGAGGGCCCTATCGTGGTCGAGCGGATGTCGCCCATGGAGGTGCCTGTGCTGACGGAGGTAAAGCGGTACATAGCGCGTGGGGAGAACGCCCTCGCCATCCGATACGGATACACGACGGCGATCCAGGACGTCACCCGAGCGTATGGCTTGAAGTTCCCGCGCGAGCTCACCAACATCGAGTTCCTTCAGTGGGCAATGGGGCCAGGGACACCCCTTGCCAGCCAGTTCGACCTGTTCGAACGAGCATACCGGTTTTACGAGCCGGTGCGATTCGGAGAGGGCGTCCCGAAGTCCATGGATTTCCTCTCTACCCTCACGAGTATCTACGCTTCGCCGCCCATGTTTCGTCTCTACGCATCGACCGCCTATCCTGACGGCACCCCCATTCCGCCGCCGCCTCCGCCCTCAGCACCGAGACCCTAAGAGGGCGGTTCAGTGGTAGGCGTCGGCGCGGCCCTCACTAACCTTCTCTCCGCGTGGCAATTCTCGCTCCCCGTGCTCGCTCTCATCATGCTGCTGGTGGCCTGGCTCGCGGCGGCGAGATCGTACGAACCGCCAGAGTTTGTCCCACGGCGCACTCTGCCCGTGCTCTCGGACGACAAGGTCTCCTTGACCTTCCAGGAGCTCGTTCGAGGAGATTTCTACTCTCAGGTTATCTCGCTCCGCGCGTCCCTCGATGATTTCCTCGTCCGCCAACACCAGACCACATTGGCACAGCTTCCCAGAACCGAGCGAAAGGCAGGGGAGCATGGGCTGGTCAACATAGAGGGCTGGCGTGGTCTCCGTCGGGACATGGATCGGCTCCTCGCCTTGTCGAAGACAGTAGTCCGCCCTACGGGATGGTCCAGCCAATCTCGCCGACGCCGCCAATTCACTGAGTTCGAGGGACTGGTCGGTCGGGTACTCCCCAAAGCCCGAGAGCTCGAAACGGGATTAACCCAACTATCCGGGAGCGGTTCATGAGCAGCAACCCCAATGTTTCCACGACCAATCCATTCGCAGCGTCGGTCCCGGGGCGCGCGGGGGTTGTCGTGGCTGGCCTCGAGTGGTCGGACGTCCCGGTTAGGGTGCAGCGGGCCTTGAGGGAGTTGCAGGTAGCCATCGGGAGAAAGGTTATCGGGGTCGAGGAATCGGTTCGGGACCTCCTAATCGGTCTCCTCTGTGAAGGGCATGTCCTCTTGGAAGGAGTCCCGGGGCTGGCGAAGACCTTCCTTGTCCGCAACTTTGCTGAGCATCTCGACCTCTCCTTCCGGAGAATCCAGTTCACTCCAGATATGCTCCCCTCTGACATCATAGGCAACATCACACTGGACCCGCAGACCCAGGAACTCACCTACCGGCCTGGGCCTGTCTTCGCGAACGTGATTCTGGCTGACGAGATTAACCGCGCTCCGCCCAAGGTGCAGTCAGCCCTGTTGGAAGCCATGCAGGAGCGTCAAGTGACCATCGATGGCGTCTCGCACCCCTTGCCTCGCCCGTTCATCGTAATCGCCACCCAGAACCCGGTCGAGCAGGAGGGGACATATCCCCTGCCCGAGGCCGAACTCGACCGATTCATGTTCCGGCTATTGCTCGGCTATCAGAGCGAGGCTAAGGAGCTAGAAATGCTCCAGGGGCAACGCGCAATCGAGGCGCCCGAGTCGACTCCAGCAATCTTGGGTCCTCAGGAACTCGACCTGATTAGCCGAAGGGTCGGCGAGGTGCACGTCGACATCGACGTTCTCCGCTATCTCTCTCAGCTGGTCCGTGCTACGCGCACCGACTCTCGGGTACTCCTCGGCGCCTCACCACGCTCCGCCGTACTGTTCCTACGCGCAGTTCGGGCCTCGGCCCTCATGAACGGCCGGACGTACGTGCTTCCAGACGACGTCAAGGCCCTCGCGTTCCCAGTCCTAAACCATCGATTGCTCTTGAGACCGGACATACTCGCGCAGCAGATCACGGGAGATGTGTCCGGAGCGGGTGACCCGACCCAACGAGTGATCAGCGTGCTGCTGGATAGCCTCCTTCGCCAACTTCCCGCTCCGTGCTGACGGAGACCGTTCGCGATGCTGACGCCTCGCGGATGGGGCCTCATGTCCGCCTCGCTCGGGGGACTTCTCGTGGCCATCTTTACTCTGAACCTCGTCCCGATTGCAATCGCGGCCTTCGCGGTCACTTTTGTCGCCACCGACCTCTTGCTCTTTGGCCGCACCGCGCGAACTATCACGGCAGGGTCGTTCAAGGCAGAGCGTTCGGACCTCACCGCACGCCTCCCTGCCGGTGGGCTGGGTGTCGTGCGAGTGCGCATCCGCCATTCCCCCTCCATCCCGTTCTATGCCGAGATATACGACTCTCTCCCAGAACTCATGGAGGTCGTTCGCGGCTCTCCCCGTCTCACGACGTGGTGGTCTGACGGAACGACCATTACACTGAGTTATGTTTTCCGCGCCCGAGCCCGCGGAGTCTACGTCGTGGGCCCAATCGATATCGTAGCGCACGATGCCCTTGGACTCGCATTCAAACAGGTGAGACTGAAGACTGAGTCCGAGGTTCATGTGAGTCCTTCCACGCCGGAGGTGGCGCTACGCCGCTCGCCGTTCCGCCTTGCGACGCGGCCGACAGGCCTAGCCCCTGTGGCCCGGCGCGGATACGGTACCGAGTTTCGATCGCTCCGACCCTACAATCCCAGCGACGATTATCGCTCGATTGCATGGCGCCGATCCCAGCCCGGACGGCTCTATGTCCGAGAGTTCGAGCAGGAAAGCCGACAGGATTTCCTCGTTGTCATCTCCGAGGGACGCGAGATGGGCGCAGGGCAGTTGGCGGCGACGGCTCTCGATTACGCCTGCGAAGCCGGAATGCTACTTGCCCAATACGTCCCGCGGGGAGGCGACCGAATCGGCCTCCTGCTCTTGGGGGGAGACGGGTCGGCCTACATCCCCCCTGGACGCGGCCCCCTGCACACCATGCGGATTCGGGAGGCCCTGAGCGTGGCGTCGGTTGGTGGAACGACGCCGGAGTTCGCCACTGTTTTGCGGAACCTACCCAGCCATCTCTCCCAGCCGACGCATGTCTTCGCCTTCGCACCCATACCGGAGGATCTGGGTCCCGCGCTCGCGGGACTCTCCACGTTCCGTGATGCCGGCCACCGTCTCTACTTCTTCCCTCCTGACCTCGCGGGGATGTATCCTCCTTTTCCGGAGGCGAGCCGCCAGGCATTCCTGGAGCTAGCCGAGGCCTCCGAGAGGCGCCGGCTCGCAGGACTCAGGTCGGGGCTCGAACGGTTCGGCGTCCCGGTCCATCCTTATGACCGTCAAGGCGCGGGAAGCCGGCTGCTTGCGCTCTATCAGCAAATCCATACGTGGGGGATGGGACGATGATCGCCCGCTGGGTCCGGGCCCTTCTCATCCTTCCGCTTTTCGGGCTAATCCTCTACCTAATCTCCGGAGCGCTCTACGCGGCCGTCCCGACGGCCCAGGTCGTCTTCGGCGTTCTCCTCGCCTCAAACGCCGTGTTCTTGTTGCCTCGCGTAGGCTCCCGGATCGCCGGGTGGATCCTGGCGGCCATCACTCTTGTAAGTCTTCTTGGCCTCCTAGGACTGGCCGCGCCCTCGTTCACCGCTTCTCTCCTTCCCCTCAGCGAAGCGCTGCTCGGAATCTGGCTAGCGCTACCATTTCTCGCGATCGGGGTCCTGGTGCTTTCCGAAGCCTCTCTACCCGAGCTGATGTTCACCTTCCAAGCCGCGCTCGTCGATGCCCTCATTCTTGTAGGCGCTGTGCAGAACATCGCAGCGTCAGGTCGGCCTTACACTCCGGAGAGCGTGCTCACCGCGTACGGGAATGAGATTGCATCCCAACTAATCGCATGGATCAGGGTCGTGACGGGCCGAGGTGTGTACGGCTTCCCGCTGCAATCGGTCAACCCTCAGGCGTTCTTTCTTTTTGCTTTGGTCGGATTCGTCGGGGTGCTCCTACTCATGCTCGAACCGCCTGATGTCCTGCGCCAATCGTTGTTCGAACCCGGGCCGTCGGCGTCGCACCCGGATGCTCCCCCAGTCGCCGACTCGATGGAAGCGGTCCTCGCCTCCGCCTCGACCCCGACCACGCCTCCCACACTTCGCGCACCAGGGTTGGGGCCGCTAATCATGGCAGGCATCGCCATGATTCTTACCCTGGCCGTGGCGATTCTCGCCCCTAGCTGGGTTCTGGTCCTGCTCGTCGGCGGAACAATCGTCGTTGTGGTCGGAGGATGGGTCACGGCCTCGTCCAGGCGACCACCGGCTTCAGCGCTGCCGAGGTCTGGAGCGAAGACAGCGATTGAACCAGCGAGCTCCACTCCTCCCGAGTGAGACGGACCACCTCTTAGCGACCCATAGTATTACACAAAAGATAGCATAATCCCCGCCGGGAGTTCCCAAGAGGCAGGAATTGGGCCCGGTTCGCTCAGCGTGGAGTACGCGATCGCGCCTTCGAGTCTCCCGTCGGGCGGCGCGAGTGGACATCCTTGCGGTTCTACTCCTTTGCCCTCGTGGGCTCAGTTGAGGTCGAACCCATCTACCAATAGACTCGCTCGGATTCGAACCGATTAACTAGAACCCGACGAATAGCATGGCTTTGGGCTGAGGCGCAACACTACGCTCAAGGAGCCTTGAACGGACACTTCCGAGGAGGGCCGCCAAAGCACGTCTAGTGGCCATTGAGCATCGTATCCAAGGCTCGAAGCACGCGAGGTGTAGCGGTCCAGTGATCGACCCTGGATAGAGGGTCGCTCCGTGGGTCTGCAGAGCTATCACAACTTCCGCTCGATAGCATCTAGACACTCGCGAGGCCGCTCGAAGGCGGTATGGTTGAATACGGTGTACTCTTTGATTGGCGCAACCAATGACTCAGGATCAGTCGAACCTTGGGTCCGTTTCTACAGATTCAGGAGGTGAACGACCTGTTCCTCGGGCTGCGCCATCCCCCGGAGCAGGTGCTTCCGCGCCGGCGCGGTCGTCTCAGAATCGCGACGGGAACCTCACAAGGCGACGCAGGAGGGTCGTGCTCACAGTTGCGGTCGTGGCCGTGGTCGCCCTCTCCTCACTAACAGTTCTCTGGGCAACGGGCGGATTCGGTGTCCCCACGTCCCGGCAACTCATCGACGTGCATAATCAATCGTTGGAGCAGGGGGGCCAACCGAGGTATGCAGTCCCGTTCATCGTCCCTGCCAAGGCAACAAACATCAACCTATCCGGAACCTTTGACGTCTCGACGTGTGGAGGCTCATGCCTAGCTGTGGTGTAGCAGGACATCTGACCGGCTGAATTGTCAGGACATATGACCGGCCCCGGGAAGGGGTCAACTTGGTCAGAGAAGATGTTCGCCTCCGTCTGCAAGTCGTCAAACAACACTTGGAGCAGGGAATCCGGTCCTCGAACGTCTGCAAGGTCTTTGGAATCTCCGAGAGTACTCTCCGTCGCTGGTGCCGAAACTACCGAGAGGAAGGGGTAGAGGGGCTCCGCAACGAGTCGCGGCGTCCTCACCGAAGCCCCAACCGAATCCACGGAAACCTCGCCAACCGCATCCTCCAGGTGAGGCGACAGCACCCGGCCTGGGGCGCGCTACGAATCCACGCCGTGCTGAGGAGGAAGGGCACTTCGGTGAGCGCCAGCACAGTCCACCGTCTCCTGAAGAAGCACGGCTTCCTGGTCCGCATCGTCAAGAAACCCAAGCCGTTCAAGCGGTTCCAGCGGCGCCACGTGGACTCGCTCTGGCAGATGGATGTCTACGAGTTCCGCATCGGTGGGGTGGAAGGGAAAGTGTATGTCCACACCATACTGGACGATCGCTCTCGCTTCCTCGTCATGGCTCGGGCCTACCGGCGGGAACGTACCCGAGAAGCCACGAACAACCTCTGGTGGGCCATCAAGGGCGGGAGGAAGCCCAAGGCGGTCTACGTGGACAATGGGAGTTGCTTCATCTCGAGGGAGTTCCGCCGGTTCTGCGAGGAACGGAAGATCCAGGTGATCTACGGAAGGCCGTACAACCCCAGGGGCCGAGGGAAGCTGGAACGGTTCCACGGAACCCTGACCCAGGAGCTCGTGGGTCGCGTTCACTTCCGTTCTCTCGGGCACTTCCGCCGACAGCTCTACTGGTGGCGGGGTCAGTACAATCGTCGTCGGATCCATGGAGGGATTGGATGGCAGACCCCCGCCGAGGCATACAACGACCGGAAGCTGATGAGCCGGAAGAGGTTCGGGAGAGGTTGAGGCCGGTCACATCTCTTGACAAGTTAGGCGGTCAAATCTCCTGACACACTACACCTATCCAGTCCTTCATGACTGGTCGGGGCGGCGTGTCGGCGTTGGTCCGCAGGTAGTCCGCAGGGTAACCGTGCCATGGGACTCCATTATACCCGCGCACGAACTTCGCGAAGAACAGCTGGCGCTCCCGATCGGCGGCCAGTCCGAGATAGTCGGGGTTACCGCTGACCAAGTGGAGACCCCACCCGTCCTTGGCAACCCACCCTTGGGCATAGCCAAGTCGAAACACTTCCTCCTCGGCCGTACAGGTCACGGTCCACTTGGACTTTCCAGGGGTGTCTCTGTGATGGTCCACTTTGTGGTAGTACTGGACACCCGGCAGAACTGTGGATGTCGTGCCGGCCATAGTCGTCGCTCTAGCACCCGTACAGGAAGAGACTGGTTATGCTTGTCGTCATCTTTCGGAGAGAAGAGGGGGCCCGTCGTTCAGTCTGCACAGCTAGCCACCAGGCCCGAAAAGGAGCGGCATCTGCCCAGCCACGGGCCTTACGAGGCGCGCACCACACTCAGGAAACCTCCATGGTCTCAAGGGGTCGCCTCCACGTCCTGTAATTCAGCTCAAGCACTATTGACCATACATCCCAACTCGGTGGCGTCTCGCGGAGTTCTCTAAGAGCTGACAACGGTCTGGGATCGTGACGGTCGCCGCTCGCACCCACAGCTACGTCGAAGACTGGAGTCGCGCGTAGCGCCCCGGGGAAGCCCGACGGATCTCCCCTTTGGCAACCAGTAGCTGAAGCTGCTGCCGAATCTTCGGTTGGATGTTCTGGTTCTCAGGGTGAAGACGAGCTAGTTCACGCTCGAACCGGTAAACGTCGTTCAAGGTGAACCCGTCCACCGGTAACCTCTGCACAACGGAGAGTACGTCTCGGAGCCATCCCCTCGTCTCGGGACGAAGCTGGATCACATACGCGAATCGAGACCAGGCCTGACGGACGGTCGACCAGGGTAACGGGCGGGCCGCCTCGACAACGGGGACCCTCGCAGTAGCCGGGATCAATTCGAGATTGATCCCGCACCCTTGCCAGCCCGCCCGTCTGGCCGTTGGTCCCAACGGCTTCCGAGGCACGATCGACGAGTCGGAGATTAACGACCTGTGGACCGCAAGGAGGTTCCTCGCGCTAAGGCGCAGTGCATCGTATTCCAGCAGCAGTAGGTTCGGGGCAAGGTCAGAGTGTACGGTTGAGCGCAGAGTATGGTACTCCCCGTCAGGAACGATATGGCCAAACCGGCGTGAGGTGCTCTTGAGCTCGTATGGCTCGGAGCAGCGTTTGCAGACGAAATCTCGAGCTTTAGTGTTCTGCACGGTCGGTGTGAGTGGCAGAGCGGAGCAGGAAAGGCAGGGAACTTCACGTCCAACCCAATCCTGTGTGAGAACCCGGGCAATTTGGGACCGGCTCGTGTACCCGACGGCCAACTCCGGCCTGAACCCAAGTTCCACGTCTCGCACAGGCCTGGCTCAGATCTAACGGTTCTGTCTGCGCTGTCGCTCCCAGTGGTTGCGGCATCTCGATGGCAACATCAGGTGTGCGTTCAATGCGCCGTGAGCAGACTCGCCGGGCCGGAATCGAACAGTGCGCGGCCTCGTGCATCAGCAAGGGAGTAGGGACTACACCCAGGATGGGGATTTAGGAGCGGACTCGGAAACCCTTTGAGATGGAGACGATACACTCGTAGAGGTCGGGGGCGAACATGGGCGTGGAGAATGAACCGAACGCGGGCAAGTGCCCGGTCGTGCACGGGACGACCAACCTCGAGATGCGGTCGAACAGCTCTTGGTGGCCGAAGCAGCTGAACCTCAGGATTCTCCGCCAGAACTCGTCCCTGTCCGATCCAATGGGCGGGGCCTTCCGTTATGCCCATGAATTCAAGGGTCTCGACTTCAAATCGCTGAAGACCGACCTCCGTGCGCTGCTGACGGACAGCCAGGACTGGTGGCCCGCGGACTTCGGTAACTACGGGGGACTCTTCATCCGCATGGCGTGGCACGCGGCCGGCACCTACCGGGTCGGGGATGGCCGCGGCGGCGCGGGCACCGGCCAACAGCGCTTCGCACCGCTCAACTCCTGGCCGGACAATGTGAACCTCGATAAGGCGCGCCGGCTGCTTTGGCCGATCAAGCAGAAGTACGGCCGGAAGATCTCCTGGGCGGACCTCATCGTTCTCGCCGGTAACGTCTCGCTCGAGTCGATGGGCCTCAAGACTTTCGGCTTTGGCGGCGGCCGCCCGGATGTTTGGGAGCCGGACGAATCCGTCTACTGGGGAAAGGAGGAGAAGTGGCTGAGCGAAAAGCGCTACACCGGCGACCGGGATCTGGAGAATCCTCTCGCCGCCGTGGAAATGGGCCTCATCTATGTGAATCCAGAGGGGCCGAACCGCACCCCGGACCCTCTCGCCGCCGCCAGGGACATTCGGGAGACCTTCAAGCGCATGGCCATGAACGACGAGGAGACCGTCGCACTCATCGCCGGCGGGCACACCTTCGGCAAGACCCACGGCGCGGGCGACCCGAAGCTGGTCGGCCCTGAACCGGAAGCCGCCCCCATCGAACAGATGGGCCTCGGCTGGAAGAGCCGGTTCGGCACCGGCAAAGGCAAAGATACGATCGGGGGTGGTCCGGAAGTCACCTGGAGCACCACGCCGACGAGGTGGAGCAACAGCTTCTTCGAGAATCTCTTCGGCTACGAGTGGGAGCTAACGAAGAGTCCGGCCGGCGCGTCTCAGTTCAAGGCGAAGGGGAACCCCGCGACGATCCCGGACGCCTACGACCCGTCCCAGCGTCACGTCCCAACGATGCTGGTGACCGACCTCTCGCTCCGGGTTGATCCGGTCTACGAGAAGATCTCGCGGCGCTACTACGAGCACCCGGATGAGTTTGCGGACGCCTTCGCCCGGGCGTGGTTCAAGCTCACGCACCGCGACATGGGTCCGCGCACACGCTATCTGGGACCCGAGGTCCCGGCGGAGGAGCTGATCTGGCAAGACCCGGTCCCCGCCGTCAGTCACAAGCTGATCGACGCGAAGGACATCAAAGCCCTGAAGGCCAAGATCCTGGCCTCCGGCCTGTCCATCTCCCAACTGGTCTCCACCGCATGGGCCTCCGCAGCCACCTTCCGCGGTTCCGACAAGCGTGGTGGGGCGAACGGGGCGCGCGTCCGCCTTGCGCCGCAGAAGGACTGGGAAGTCAACCAGCCGGCCCGACTAGCCAAAGTGCTGACAACCCTGGAGAGGATCCAGAAGGCGTTCAACACCGCGCGGTCCGATAGAAAGCGGGTGTCGCTGGCCGACCTGATCGTCCTTGGGGGTTGCGCGGGCGTCGAGCAGGCGGCGAAGAAGGCCGGGCAAGACGTGACCGTCCCCTTCGCCCCCGGTCGCACGGACGCGTCCCAAGAGCAGACCGATGTGGAGTCCTTCGGCTATCTTGAACCGGTTGCGGATGGCTTCCGCAACTATCTCAAGACCCGATTCGCCGTGTCGGCCGAGGAGCTTCTCATCGACAAGGCGCAACTGCTGACCCTGACCGCACCCGAGATGACGATTCTGATCGGCGGCATGCGGGTCCTCAACGCGAACTTCGGACAGTCGCACCATGGCGTCTTCACGAAGCGGCCTGAGACGCTGACCAATGACTTCTTCGTGAACCTGTTGGACATGCGCACGGAGTGGAAAGCGACCTCGGACGAGAACGTGTTCGAGGGATACGACCGCAAGAACGGCAAACTGAAGTGGACCGGCAGCCGGGTCGACCTCATCTTCGGTTCGAACTCCGAGCTTCGTGCCCTCGCCGAAGTCTATGGCTCCACCGACGCGCAATCGAAGTTCGCGGCCGACTTCGTGGTGGCATGGAACAAGGTGATGAACGCGGATCGTTTCGATCTTGGGCGGCTCGGGGTTGATCCGTCCAGGCACTAGCCTCCGCATAGCGGCTCCGGCGGATCATCGCTCGTCGAGCGCACCCTCCAAGACGAACGAGCCGGCGGCCTATTCCGATTCAGAGCCGTGAGGATCGACGATGTAGAGCGCGAGCGCTTCAGCAAAGTTCGCCTTAGCCTCGTAGAGAGTCTTCCCCTGAGTTAGGCACCCCGGAAGCTCCTCGCACTGCGCGACGAAGAAGCCATCCTCGTCCCTCCAGATTCGTGCCGTGAACGCCACGGTGAGAGTATCGTGGGCAGGGGTATAAGCAGTTTCTTGGCTCGGAACGGTGACCCAATCTCGTACGCCATCGTCGGATGTTGTGCGCTCAATCCTGCTTGAGCGGATCCCATCGGCCCCCGCGTCGTTGGGGGTCCTCACACTTGATATGACCCGTTTCTCTGGACGCTCGCGCACCGTCCTCGCCGGCGGCGCGAACGGACCGAACCATGACTTCCGGGGATACTCCAAGGGTGCCCGACCGTAGTTCCGAGGATTGGCGGACGCCCGCCGAAGTGAGGCAGTACCGACGTACGCCAACGTACGCCGAGACACTGGACTACCTCGGTCGTCTCGAGCGAAGGTATCCCGATACGGTCCGGATCGAGAGCTTCGGAACGACCAGCGAAGGGCACGAGCTGAAGGTCGTTATTGTCGCCAAGGACGGGCTCTTCAATCCCGAGGTCGCCCGTCGTGCTGGCAGAGTGGTTCTCCTGGTGCAAAACGCGATTCACGCGGGCGAGATGGACGGGAAGGACGCGTGCCTCGCCTTGCTCCGAGACCTCTTGGCGGAGCCGTCGCTTCGGTCGGTCCTAGACCGGGTCGTCTGGCTCTTCATCCCGGTCTACAACATCGACGGTCACGAGCGACTCTCCCCCTACCATCGGATCAACCAGAACGGACCCGAGGTGATGGGTTGGCGGGCCAACGGGTCCAACCTGAATCTCAATCGTGACTACATGAAGGCGGACGCACCGGAAACCCGGGCGTTCCTACGTCTGTTCCACCGGTGGCTCCCGGACTTCTTCGTGGACAACCACGTGACGGACGGGGCCGACTTCCAGTACGACGTCACCTTCGCGCTCGATACTACTCCGGACGTCTACCCTCCGACCGCGGAATGGATCAACCGAGCGGTGGTCCCCACCCTCGTGGAGAGCCTGGAAGCTGCGGGCCACCCGGCCTTTCCCGATACCGTATTCCTCAAGGACGCAAGCGACCCGTCACGCGGGCTTGGGTTGCACGATAATCCGCCGCGCTTCTCGACGGGTCGCGTAATCCTGGAGAGTCGGCCAGCACTCCTGGTCGAACTTCACATGCTGAAAGACTATCGAACGCGGGTACGAGCGGACTACACGCTCATGCGGAGCCTGCTCGGAATCCTTCACCGGGAGGCGGACATTCTTAGTCGCCTGAACCAGGAGGCGGATCGATCCGCAGCGGAGCTGGCCCGGGGGTCAACCCCTCGGGCTGGGTTTCCACTTGTGATCGAGAGCAACGGACGGACCGAACCTATTCAGTTCCGCGGCTACGATTACGTGAGAAACCGGAGCGAGATTTCTGGAGGGACTGCGATTCGATACACCTCCGTCGCCCGGACGACGCCCGTCCCGAAGGAAACCGGAACCCGCATCGCGGTGTCCGCCATGGTCCCGGTGGGGTACATCATCCCACCGGGGTGGAGGTCGACCATTGAGGTGCTCGAAGCACAGGGCGCCTCGGTCCGGCGGACGACCGGGTCATGGACGGGCGTCGTTGGCATCTACTATCTCTCCGACATGGAGTGGTCCCAGGCTCCCTTCGAGGGCCGACATCCGATCCTGCGCGGGGGAAACGTAGAGCGGGCCAAGGGGCGTTTCTGTCAATGCGTCCTGAAGTCGGAAGCGGCGACCTTCCCCTCCGGCTCCGTAGTCGTGACGCTGGACCAACGCCTCTCGAAGGTCATCGTCCACTGGCTCGAGCCGGAGGCACCGGACTCCGCCGTTCGATGGGGGTTCTTTGACTCGATCTTCGAGCAGAAGGAGACCGGGGAGGGCTACGTAATCGAGCAACTTGCTCCGGAGACGCTCGCGAAGGATCCTCCGCTGAAAGAGGAGTTTGAGCAGCGGCTTCGAACCGACGACCGCTTCCGCCAGGATCCGGGGCACGGCTCGATTTCTTCTACCGGCGGTCCGACTGGGGAAAGGCGAACCGCGTCGGCCGGTACCCCGTGGGCCGTCTCGTCTCCTCGGTAGGAGTCCCGCTCAGCTAGAACTTCCCGGAGGGGAACGGCAGCTCTGGCTGAATCCACCGTTCAGGGAAGCCTTCCCTCCGCACATCGACCCTCGATGGGCGAGGGAAACTACAGGCGTTCACCTCTAGATTCATGGGTGACGCAGATGACCGCGGGAACGGAATCGCAAAAGGGACCCCGTGGAACCTGAAAGGATTGCCGGTTAGTCGACGCTAGGGTCGGCTCATTGCGTCTTGAACAGACGGCGGACCCATCCGTCGCTTCACCGGGGACCTACGGGTGGGGCACCGCCGATGGTGCTTCCGCGACGACGTTGTCCGAACTCCCGAAGAAACGAAAGCTTCGGTAGTAGAAGAGCACCCGATACCCGATTCGGGCCAGTTCCTCGCGAACCAGCTTCTTTCGGATCATCTCAACATACAGGAGTAGTCCGCCGGGCCGGAGCACGCGCGTGATCTCTCCGATCGCGCGTTGCTCTTCGCTCACACGTCCCACATGGTGGAGCATGAGATGGGCGGTCACCAGGTCGAAGGTTCGATCCGCGTACTGGAGCCGGGAGGCGTCCGCGGCCTCGATCGTAAAGGCGGAAGGAAGGCTCCCGAACTTCCGGGTGAGATTCTGGCGGGCCAGCGCGACTTGCTCCGGATCGTAATCGGTCGCAAGAATCTGTGCCGGGTGGTACCGCTGAAACAGGGGAGCCGAGAGATTCCCGTTGCCGGTGCCGAGCTCGAGGATCCTGGAGCTGGGTGGAACGGGGAGTCCACCTGCCCGGTCGATGCGGTCGAGGAGGCGCCGGAACGGACGTTCTCCCCTCCGATTGACAAAGGACTTCTCGAACCGGGTCATCTCAGGCATGGATCTTCGGTGGGCCGATACCGGATCGAAAGGCCCCTCGAGAGGTAGGGTTTGCGGGTCCAGTGATAGCAATACGGGGAGGTCGGTTGGAGTCGCTCCGTCCGGAGAAACCGTACAAGGCACGAAGGAACCGCAGGGACAGCAGGCGACGATGGCGTACTTCGAGGTGCACTCCTACCAAGGCCCTGCGTGGTCGAGAGGCCGAGCGACCTGCGCACTCGAAGATCTTCGAGCCGCCGCGACGACATTCGGTAGCAGCTGGTCAGAGCTACACGCCGGTGCATCGGCCACTATAGTAACACATAACTACTGTGGGGAACCATAGTCCGGCGCTAGGAAGACCTATGGCGACTACCATCCAGCTCGATTCCACGACTCGTGACCAGCTCAAGTCCCTCGGTCACAAGGGAGAGACGTACGATTCCGTCATTCGAAGACTCCTACGTGCTGCTCGCTACGTTGACTTCATGGAGGAGCAGTACTCCATCCTCGAACGAGAGACAGCTTGGAAGAAGCTTCAGGATCTTCCGTGAAACGGGAGGTCCTGCTTTCGAGTCGGGCGGAGGAAGATTTCCGGGCGCTCGACAAGCGGACCCGTGAGCGGGTTAGGGAGGCGCTCCTCCGGTTTGCAGCTGACGGTCGAGGGGATATCAAGAGGCTTCGCGGCGTGAAGAATGGACCGGACCTCTATCGACTGAGAGTGGGGAACCATCGAGTTGTCTTTGACTCTAGCACCCCCGAGATCCGCGTGACTCGAATCATCCGCCGCAGCGTTGACTACGATTGGCTCTGAGCCGGGGCAGGATTTCCGGGCGGGCTCGAAGCAACCCTCGGCCCATTAGGTATCCACAGTGCTCGTTGAGCGAACCCTCCTCCAAGAGGAACGAGCCGAGGGTCTATTCTGATTCAGAGCCCTGAGGACCGACGATGTCCACGAAGGGTTACTACCCATTAGTTCAAATCCGAGTAACTCGCCGAGGGGGACCGAGATGATGGCGAATCAGCTGGAGGGCTGGGTGTTCGTCGGCTTCCCTGACGAAGACCTACGATCGATGCTGCGACCCGGAGCCGTCCGTCTGTGGGATGATGCTCGCACGATCGGGAAGACTCCCGGTCAGCCGGTTCTCTTCCTCCAGGCTCGGGAGCGGGGGGCTGCTTGGGTCGGGTCGGGAGTCATCACTCAAGTGGAAGAGCGGTGGAAGGCTTTCGGGGTCTGGGTGGAGACGCGAATCGTCCTGGCGCGCACGCTCCCGACGGTGGCTCGGGGTCCCGAGGCTCACCCAAAGAGAGGCACGCGCCCACTCGATTCGATCGGTTCAGAAGGAGTGGCTGCTTGGGAGAACCGAACACTCGCCGCACGGATCGGCTTGATTAAATTCCGGTCCCGGACCCCATTCCTGGACGAGGGTAGAGACATCCGCCTGACTGCCTCGGACTGGAGCGTTCTCTGTCAGCTCCAACCGTCGCTCGGGAGCCTCCTGCCCAGCGGAGATTCTTCACCGGGCCATCCGCGAGCTCCGTTGCCTGACGAGACCCCAGGGTAACAGATTCTTGTGCTTTCAATATTCAGTCAGCACACTCTCACTTCGATGGTCGGCGAGCTCTTCTGCTCTCTCCCGCCACGAGACCGTCTACCAGATTCCTTTCGAGTCGACGGACGCCGCTGATTGCGCGCCCTAATCTTCTTGGGCGCTCTGCGAAACCCTATGAGCGCTCAAGCGCCCATCGGTTATCGGATTCGACTGAATCAAGGCACAGACATCCCGGTTCTCGGGTTGGGCGTCTTTCAGACCCCACCGGGCCAGGTCACCTTCCAAGCCGTCCAGTGGGCGCTGGAGGCAGGGTATCGCCACATCGACACGGCGGCAATGTACGGCAATGAAGCTGACGTCGGTCGCGCGGTCCGCGAAAGTGGACTCGACCGAAGCGAGATGTTCGTCACCACGAAGCTTTGGTACACCGACCACGGGTTCGACAGCGCAAAGAAGGCGGCCCGGGCGAGCCTCGAGCGACTGGGACTGTCGTACATCGACCTCTACCTCATCCATTGGCCCCGGGCGGATCCTCCCAGCGCCCGGCTCGAGTCCTGGCGCGCCTTCGAGGAACTCCAACGGGAGGGGGTTTGCCGCGCGATCGGGGTCTCCAACTACACCGTTCGGCACCTTCAGGAGCTCTTGGCCCACGGTAAGGTCGTCCCTGCGGTGGACCAAGTGGAGTTCCACCCCTTCGTGTACGACCCTGAGTTCCTGGCGTACTGCAAGGACCACAATATCCACGTCGAGGCGTGGTCTCCCCTCACCCGAGGGCGGCGCCTGGATGACCCCATCCTCTTGGAAACCGCAGGCGCTCACGGCAGGACCCCAGCTCAGGTTCTTCTTCGCTGGGGGCTCGAACACGGTCTAATCGAGCTGCCAAAGTCGACCCGGCGAGACCGGATCATCGAGAACGGCGCGATTTTCGACTTCACGCTCTCCTCCAACGAAATGGCGCGACTGGATGGATTGCGCGATGAAGGGCGAGTCGGCTGGAACCCCGCCGGGATTCAGTGAGTGAGTCGCGGTCCGGCCCTACGACACCGACTCGCCTCCCCGCCTGGGAGTGAGTTCGGTACTCTTTGTGCGCACCCTCCGCGCGAACTCCGATTGCGACGGATTGACCTTGGGCTAGCTCACATAGAGTGACTCTCGGGCGCGCCGGAACGATCGACCGATGGAATGAAATGTTCCATATACGCCATAGTTACTGAATCGGTAACTATATGGTATCGTAAGCATTGGGTCAGACCGTGCCGGTACGTTCGCTTTCCGCGACAGAGGCTAGAATCGTACTTACCCTTGAGGAAAGGAAACAGGACGAAGTATCGCTCGATACGATCCAGAGCTATGGAGGCGTTGGAAGGGCCTTCGCGCGCAAGCTAGCCCATGGTCTCGTTCGGAAGGGCTGGTTGCAGCGGGTTGGGAGGGCAAAGTACCTTCTCAATCCGGTTACCTTTGGTCCCGATGCCTTACCCGATACCGACCCGTTTCGGGTAGGGAGCCGAATCGTCCGCCCCTACTACTTCGGCTATGCCACGGCAGCGGAGCTCTGGGGATTCGCTCTCCAGCTGGGACGCATCTACTATGTCGTCACCCCAACGCGAACTTCGGTTCATCTGGTTCATGCGGGTCGGTTCCGGATCGTGCGCGTCCACCCGCGCCGGTTCTTCGGAATCGACCAGATAACGCGGCGCACCGAGCTCCTCAACGTTAGCGATCCTGAGCGGACCGTGATCGACTGCATCTCCCGTCCGGAGCTGGCGGGGGGAATGGGCGGTGCGGTCCAGATTCTGGCTCGCGCGAAGCCTCGCCTCCGCTGGACTCGGCTGAGCCGCTACCTCCGGAAGCTTGGGAATCGGAGCGCATCTCAGCGTGTCGGATTCCTCGCCGAGCAGGTCCGACTTTCCACTCCCACGCCCCGCTCCTGGTGGAGCGGAAACCGGCCCCACGATGATGACCCTTGGGTGCCGTTAGGCCCGCCTCGCACGTTTGGACGGCAAGGACCTCGAGACGCTCGATGGCACGTTATCCGGAACGTACCGGACTCGATCCTGTTCGCCGAGGGGAACCCTCAATGATTCCTCGGACCGTAGCCAACCGTTTCGCGAACGTCATCGGAGTCGACCTGCATCTTGCCCAGCAGGAGATCGTGCTCCTCTATGCCCTCGAAGCGCTCTCCAGTGGGGGCGCCCTCAATCGCCTTGTCTTCAAGGGCGGCACGTACATCCGTCTGATGGTCACCGGGGACGTTGGGCGTCTCAGCGAGGACCTTGACTTCACCGATAACGGTCTTCCGGCAAATCCAGAGGCGGAGCTCGCCCGAGCGTTCGAATCCGCTCACCACGGCGTGACATTTCGACTCGTGGACCCGTACCGGACCGCGAGCCGAAACTGGGCGTGTCAGGTCCACTACTCGCACGAATGGGATGAAGGGCAGTTTCGTCTGGAGATCAGCTATCGGGAGACAGCGTTCCTTCCGCCACGGATTTGGGCCCCGATCGCCCAGATGTACTACTCGGCCCTACCGTTCTCACCTCCGGAAATCCCTTCATTGTGGGTCGAAGAAGCTGCGGCGGAGAAACTCCGAGCGATTCAGCAACGGGCGACCGAACGGGACCTGTACGACGCGATGAGATACGCACGAAAGGGGTTCGATTCCGGTCTGGTCCGCCTTCTGGCCGTGGCGAAACTTTGGAACGACCATGAGGCCTTCAACCCCGAGCGCATCCTGTCGACCCTTTCCGAAGGTCGACGGGAATGGCCCGAGTTGGAGCGTCTCATCGGGCGCTCGCGTCGTCGGAACTGGAATCGGGATGCGGCGGAGGCTAGCCGACGGCTTCGTTTCCTAACCGATCTCACGCCATTCGAGCAAGCGCTCGTCGCCGACCACCGACGCCACCTCCTGTCTTCAGAGCTCGGGCGGCAACTCTCCGGGATAGCCCTTCGAGGTCGGCCGGAGAGAGCATGATATTGGCTTTGGACCGGTCGGGTGCATGTCCTCGCTCGAATGAGACGCTCGCCCAGGTCCTGCGTGGGTTCAATATCGCTTGAGCCGACAGCTTGCGGCCGAGCGGACTCGCGTCCGTTCCCGCGAATGAACTCTCCCTCACCCACCCCCTTCATCTCCGCCCCTCGAGGGCAAGGGGCCCCTAACGAGAGGTACTTCTCCCGCCACTCCGTGATCGGCTGGAATATCTTGAGGAGGTCTCGGCCCATCGGTGTCAATCCGTACTCCACGCGACGGGGAACGACGCGGATCACGTCCCGCTCTAGGAGCCCGAGGCTCTGCATGGCACGGAGTCGGTTCGTGAGCGTGGCCGTGTTCACGCCGACACTGGCACGCAGCTCGTTGAACCCACGCGGACTGCGCTCCAGCAGGACCCGAAGGATCGGCAGGGCATGCTTCTGGCCCAAGAGCCGAAACGTCCCTTCGAAGTCACAGTGCGCAGGGTTGTGAGCCCGGGTGGCCCGCGGCATCCCAGGGAGGAGACATCGGCCCATTCAATAAGGTTCCTGTAGTTTATTATTCAAAGCTTAAGTAATATCGAAAATCAGCCTTCTGAGAGAGGACCCATGCACGCGTGGCACGAAATCCCTGAGGCGCGTTCTCTGAAGATCGGCGAAATTGCCCACGGGCGAGCGGGGGAGGAGGACGTCCTCGTCGTCAACCAAGGTGGCGAGTACCGAGCCTTCGTCAACCGCTGCGGCCACATGAACGCCCCATTGGACCTGGGCACCTTCAAGAGCGGGGTGCTCAAGTGCCCGCAGCACAGCGCTGTGTTCGACGCTCTGACGGGAGAGGTCCGCGGGCAACCGGTCCTCACGATGCCTGGAATGGACAAACTTCCCCCCGAGTTTCTGCAGGCCGTGGCCAAGATGGGCCCGATCTTTGCGCGGGTGGAGTGCCGGCCCCTCACTCCCCTCCCAATCCAGGTTCTGAGCGGCACTACTTTGGCGGAATTTGGTCGGTTCTGACGTGATTTTCGATACTCGCTGACGCACCCTTACATCCTCTATTGGACTCGCCTACACCACCGACGCGTTTCTCCTGAAAGCGAACATTAAAACCGGCCCTCCGCGCCCGGGGGAGCGTGGGTTCCCATCGCCCCCGACCGAGGGCCGCTTCGCTCTCTCGGTTGCAAGCCCACATTCAACGGATCGGGATCGGTGGACCCTTCCGTGACACGCCCCGAGAACGGAGCCGCCGTGCGCTCGCCCTCCACTACACGCTGGGCCTGCTCCTCCCCGGCGAGCGCAAGAGCATGCAGCCCTCGATCGCCCGCGTTCCGGACGCCCGCTACGAGGCGATCCAGAACTTCATCACCAACTCCCCCTGGGATTGGCGAGAGACCCAAGCTCGCCTGCTGGACCTCATGACCGACGAGCTCGGCTCCCCCCGGGGTATCCTGATCCTCGATGATGTGCCCCTGGTCAAGAAGGGGCGCAAGAGCCCCGGCGTTTCTCGCCAATATTGTGGCGTCACCGGGACGGTCGACAATTGCCAGGCGGTGGTAGACCTGTTCTACCTTCGCCCAGGGGGCGGCGCGAACCGGGAGTCCGTTGGGTTCTGCTTCGCCCTGGACCTCTACCTCCCCAAGGCTTGGACCGAGAATCCCGAGCGATGTCGGGAGGCGGGGATTCCCCTTCCCGTAACCTTTCGAGAGAAGTGGCGCATCGGCCTGGAGCAGCTCGACCGAGCGCGAGCCCAGGGAGTCCCTCACCGCATGGTCCTGGCGGACTGCGGTTATGGAGATGCCCAGGAGTTCCGCGCCGAACTGCGTCGACGAGGGGAGGCGTACATGATGGAGGTCACGGCCAGCGAGGTACGCGTGGTCTCCCCGACCGTGCCGGTGTACCACGCCGGGGATTACCTCCCGGGACGACGAGGCCACCGTCGACTGGGCCGCCCCCACATCCCGGATGGAGTGGCCACCCTCAGCGCGAAGTCGCTGGCCGGCGAGGCGCGGGACTGGGTTACGATCCGATGGGGCGAAGGTACGAAGGGCCCCTTGGAGGGGCGGTTCACGAGACGGAAGGTCCGGGTGTGTCGGCTGGACCGGGTTCCCACGGAAGAGATTGTGTGGCTCCTGATGGAGGACCACCCGGAGGGGCTCCGATCGTGGATCTGTTGGGGATTGAACAAGGCGAGCCTGGAGGAGCAGGCCGCCATCGCCCACGGTCGATGGGCGATCGAGCGGTTCCACGAGGAGGCGAAGATGGAACTCGGGATGGACCACTTCGAGGGAAGGAAGTGGTCGGGGCTAAACCACCACCTGACGATGGTGTTGATCGCCCACACGTTTCTGGTGCTGGAGCAACAGCGCGCCGAGCGGATGGGTCTGATGGAGGGCGAAGCCCTCCCTACGCTGGCCGAGATGCGCCGTCGGACGGTGTTCGAGGTGGCGTGGGCGCTGGCGTCTCGAACCGCCCTGGAGAGAACCAAACGGGAGCGGCTGAGGTGGGCCTGGGCGATCGCCACCTATTGGGCGGGCGCCGGATAGCGACGGTCAGGGCCCGATGGAGGGCCGGGTCATGCTCGGTTGACGGGAACCCCATCGCTCAGGGCAACCGGGGCGACCGTTCGCATGTGCGAACGGATGTACGGCATCGTACGCGGAGAAGGGGTGATAGGGCCAGAGGGAGACTTGGATGAACGCGATGAACTCATTCCGCCAAAGTAGTGGCGGTAAGGTTCGCGTCTTCGCCTAAACTCCCATAACTCGGCGGGCCCGGTAAGGACTAAACCGGCCTAGCCGCGTCCAGTCCGCGCCCTATCGCCTGAGCATGCGGGGGGTCATCCCCCCCGCTTGTCCATTCATCCGCTGGGGAGACGCGGTACGAACACGTCCGGCTCGAGCGCTTGCCAACGGTTCACTCCGCCCGTGGAGGCCTCGGCTCTCAGCAGAACGATCGGACGTTTTTGCGCCAGGGCGGTCGCCAGAGCCTCCTTCAGCTCGCTCAGGTCCGCCCGCGAGTTGGCATAGACACTCACTTCCAGACCGGCACGAGCGACGACCGAGAGCACATAGGAACAGCTCGCCCCCTCAATTCTGACCGTATTGGCCCCACCTTCATCGATGTCGACTGCCACACCTAGCACCTTCCTCTCGCCACCCTCCCTTGCCTCTTCAAGCCGCCCCGCGGGGAAGGAAGAGGCCCCGCGGCCGTCCGGGCGCCCAGCGGGCCTCCCGCACGATACGTAGCCTTGACCCCACTGAACGGGCCCGTCACGCCTTGGGGGGCGGAGGTAGGACCCGCGACCAGTTCTGCGTCTTGGCCCATTCGTGGAACGAAGTCCAATGGACCTGGGGGTAGTCCTTCTTCAGTCGCGGAATGTCGGCGCTGTAGCCGACCCGATTGAACCAGTCGTACATCTTCGCGAAGTCCTCGCTCTGTTTTCGCACCTCGTCGAGCGGAACCGGGTAGTACGCCAGTTTTGCTTTGGCGGCCTCGGAGATCACTCGGGCCATTTCGGGCAGTGTCGGATCGTCGGAGGCGATGTTGATTCTCTTTCCTCGGAAGGCGCTCCGTTGTTCTACGGCGAGGGTCGTGAACTCCGCGATCTCCGCTAGCGAGATGACCTGTAGCTTCCGGTCTGCAGCGACTCCCGTGGCGAGGACCCCCTTCGCGAAACCGGCGGCGATCCACGGTGCGAACATGTTCTCCATGAAGAACACGGGCGCGATGATGGACCAATCGCCACCCAGCTGCTTGAGATGCGCCTCCACGGTGGCTTTGCTCTCAAAGTGGGGGATACCGGTCTTCCGATCGGCGTCGCTCACTGAGGAGTAGACGATGTACGGGACCCCGGCATTGTGAGCGGCGTCGACCCCGTTCGTACCGAATCGAGTCTCCGCGGCTATGCCCTGTTCATAGGGTGTCGCCACGATGTACGCCACGTCAACGCCCTTCGCCGCTCGTTCGACCGAGGCGCGGTCTCCGAGATCACCGGCGACCACATCGGCCCCGGCGCGCTTTAGTTCGGCAGCGGCCGCGCCTTCCGGCTTTCGAGACAGGGCCTTCACATGGTGGCCGCGACGAAGAAGGAGATGCGCCAAGGCTCCTCCCTGCTGTCCCGTCGCTCCCGTGACCAGAACTCGCTTACTCTCGGGAGACCGGCCCGAGAGCCCTTCGGAATGCGTCATTATCCAACCGACAAGGGTTCGACCCCGCGGCAGATAGCCCTGTGCTCACCGTGGAGTAACTCTCTCTTCCCAGCATCCCACGGGCAGCTGTCTGGCGATCGCCCTTCCGAGCCCGAAGTCGAAGTAGGCGGAACGGGTCAACGACCCTCGGGCTTGCGCCCGCACGCCACCATCTAAACCTCTTCCCCGGCCTCAAGGGCCGGGCCCCACCCACAGTCACGCCCTCCAATGCGCCTCCTTCTAGGGGCAGGGGGATTCTCTCCGCCCGATCCGACGCGCCAGCCCGCGATGCTTCGTTCGCTCCCGCTCATGCAAAAAAGCCCGTCTCTGGGAGACTCCTAGCGCCTTTAGGCAGAGGTGAGCACGGCACCAACGAGGACGACCACCACCACGATGGTGACGATCATGGGAACCCATCGAGCCATGGGTCTCCCCTACGCTGGAACGTAACTCGGTGGGCTGAGACCACCCTCAAAGCGAGCTGAGTTGGTTGACCGAGCCGCTCGGTTGAGATCGAGTCTACGGCTTGCGGGATTTACGGCGCCGGCTCGGCCTCAGCCGGTCGCCGACCTTCGTCATGCCATCCCGGGTGGCCTTGCCGACTTTCTTCCCGCCACTCTCGACGTCACGTCCGACAGTCCTTGCGCCCTTGGCGAGGCCGCGGCCCGCGCGACCCATTTCCCGCTTCACGTCGCGGCTGACCGTCCTCGAGCTCCCAACCACCTTCTTCTCCAGGCGCTTTCCGCTCTCTTTGATCGACATGCTACTTCCTTGCTCTGACCGAGAGTCTCACGATGTGGGAGTAGTTAGCCTGCTCCTGAATTGATCTTAAGGTGGCCGGATCACCGTGTCGCGCGGAGTGCACCTCTCGCGACCCACCCTTCAGACCAGCGCTCCCGAGGCGGTCGTGACCGGGCAAACGGAACCGCTTGCGGACGAGAGGGATGGTAATCGAGTCAACTACGCTCCCGATGCACATCGTCGAGCGGCCGGCGTGATCGACCCGTTGGGGCGACGTCTACCGCTGCGGGAACGTCATCTGCGCAAGCGCGGAATATGCGTCCCGCCTCGCAGCGATCTCGGCGGGATGGACGAGGTAAGTCGGGTCGTTGGTCGCGATGAGCCGCATCGCGTTCAGAGCCGCCTGCTGGGCCCATTGTCGGAGATGTTGCATATCATGGAAGTAGAGCCCTCGAAGATTCTCGGGCAGGTCCGCCGGGTATTTCGCCACACGAACCGCGGTGTCGCCCCTCTTGATGGGAACGTTGCACCAGGAGCACACACCGTGCTCATCCGTCATCGTGACGGTCTCGAGGGTGAACGGCGATCCCATCGACCAGTCATGGATCTCTGGGCCAATAGATTTGTCTTCTCCCCTTCAGCGGGGTCAACCACGACCGAATCCCGCCAAGTTCCGTCGGGCCGCGAGGCCCGATTTCGAACCTCCCGCTTAGTTCCTCTTGAGGAGCGGATTATGTAAGTACGCCCCTGTCCTGATTCGGTCTATGTCCGGGAACAGCTCGACCGGAGGATTGCCTCTGGGCGTCGCGATCCTCGCCGTCCTGATCGGAATCTTCGGATTCGTCGTGATTATCACCGGCTTGCTTCTTCTCCTCTCTGTCGCCGGAGTGTCTATCGGATGGCTGACGGTGACCAGCGTGTTCGGCACGACGGGCGTCGTCGCGGCCATAATCGTACTGATCATCGGGCTGATCATCCTCGGAACGGCGGTCGGCCTCTGGAACCAATCGCTGTGGGCGCTGGTCCTCGCCATCCTCGTGCTCCTCTTCTACGCGGTAGTAGAGTTTGTTGACAGCGCCTGGCTGGGTCTTGTTATCGTTATCGTCCTTCTCGTGTATCTCATCGCGGTCTCCAGGCATTTCTACTGACCGGCGAGTTCGTCCACGATCCGCACCATTTACGGACGGGGCGGAAGAGCGTTTCTCGAACGCGCGCGCGACCCGAGCGCGCCGGCTGTTGCACCAATCCTCTCTGGTTGCGCGCGCGTCCGTGCGAGGGACCGGCGAACTGGTGCCTCTAGGACGCGCGGGGCGCCTCTGCGGTACTTCTCCACCCCCCGATTGCGAAGGTAAGTTGGCGCCCACTACCCGAAAGGAGCTTGAGCGGTTACTCGCGACGAGCTCGGCCGCTTGGCCATGAGACGAGTTCCGCGTGAGCGGCGTCAATCGATCTGCTCCCTCCCCAGAGCCAAAGACGGGCAGCTCTCGGGCTTGCCCGCCCAAAGACGATTGAGCGTACTGCCTTCTGCGTCACAAGAGGCAGAATGCTCGGGGGGGAGTGTCGGGAGTCCGGCCGTGAGCGATCCGAGCTATAGTCGGTCACTAAGTGCTCAAGCGGGCTCCCCGTTCCCGTGAGCGCGGTGCAAGGAGGAGTCGGTCCCCTTCCAGGCCCCCGCGAGTACGTCCTACCCCTCCTCGAGAGCCTTCGCGAATCCCCGACAGTGATGACCTTCCGGTTCTCCACGAACGGGACCGGGTTCCGTTACCGCTCCAACCAGGCGATTCGCCTGGCGCTGCCGGGCGTAAGCGATCCGTGGGGGGCGGTCCGTACCTTCTCACTCTCATCGAGTCCCTCAGAAGCGGGAATCATAGCGGTGACGTGCAAGATCACGGACACTCCTTTCAAGCAGGCCCTTTCTCGCCTGCAACCCGGGGCATCGGCTCGCGTCTACGGACCACTGGGTCACTTCCTTCTGGAACCGTCACGACCCGCCGTCTTCCTCGCCGGCGGCATTGGGATCACGCCCTTTCGGGGAATGATACGATACGCGGTGGACACTGGGATTACCCAGCCGACGACGCTCCTTTACTCCGCTCGGGTGCCTGAGGAGTTGGTTTTCCGGGGTGAGCTCGACCGCCTCTCGAGGATATCAGGGCGAATCTCTATTCATTATACAGTGACACGTCCGCAGGAATCAAAGGAGACATGGACGGGACGCGTGGGTCGAATCGACATAGAATGGGTCGCGCGCTCGGCGTTCCAAATGGACCATCCGCGGTACTACGTGGCCGGACTTCCCGAAATGGTAGCGGAGACCGTGACCGGGCTGCAATCGAAGGTCGGAGTTCCGCCGGGTGACCTCGTCTTTGAGCAGTTCCGGGGCTACTGAAGGGGATCAGCTCCCGCGGAAGGCCCGGGCCACGCTCGGAAGCGTTCGTGGCAACCTAGGTGGACGGAAGGAGCTGGCCCGACCCGTTTGAGGACCCCCGCGCCCTCGCGCGTTACCGGGAGCCCGTACGATCGCAGCCTACCAGCTTCGGAGAACCTGAGCTGCTTGCTTCCTCGCGGCCTTCGTTTGGTGGCCAGGCCCGCTCCGCGTGTAACTGGTGCATGCGCACGCCCGGCAGCTACCGTCGGCTCCGTGCAGCCGCTTCTGGTGCATGCACCCGGGGGTTTCGCATTGGGTCGTCATACGGTCCTTTGTCCGCGTCGACCCCCGCTCGGGTAGAACGGGGTCAGAGTGTCCGTGAGGGCCGCTGGTAGGCTGAGACGGAGATTCATGCCGACGCCGTTCGCGAGGAAGAGGATGACTGGCGGCCACCGGCGGCCGGCTGCGGGCTTCGAACTACGCGGATGTTGACATCTCCGTTGAATCTCCGGGCCATCAACGTGGATCCCTGTGCCTGCAGGGAAGCCAAGAACTTCTCCGGATCCAGTCCGGGGCCATCCCTCCACTTCGCGACGAAGAAGGTAGCGCCCTGCTGGCACGGAATTGCCAACCCGCTCGCGGTGAGTTCTAGGAACTCCGCGTCGGACAATGGTTCGAACGGCGTGGCCAGCATCAGGCCCCTCCTAGGGTACCTCGGCTTGATCTTCTTCACGTTCTCACTCCGAAGTGACCACCGCAGGTTCGCTTATCGTAATCGGCGGGCGAGCGAGGGGTGGTGCGGGATTAGACGAGGGCGACCCGGGAACCGGGGCCGGCGACCGGGAACGCCGAGGGGAAGGCTGCGGCGCCGGCTCGGACGCGTGACGCTCCCTGCGCAAGAGACCCGCGCCCTGGAGCTCCGTGGTGATCGTCTGAACGGCCAACAAGACGTCGGACGGTCGGCGCGCGCCGGTGCAGACCAGCTTGCCGCTACCGAAGAGGAGGACCACTACGCGGGGCTTATCGAGACGGCAGACAAGCCCGGGAAACTGCTCGGGCTCGTACTCCACCCGGTCGAGACCTAGGGTGATCGCGATCGAATTCAGGTTGATCTCGCTCTCCAAGTTGGAGGTCGCGACGATGTTCTGAACCTGAATCTTCGGGTGCGTGAGGACCTTCTGACCTCCTCGACGAATCATCTCCGTGACCCTTCGGACCGTCTCGTCCACTTGTTTCCAGCTCTTCCCGCCCGTACAAACGGCCTTGCCCGGAGGCGAAGAGGAGGATCGCGGTCTTGGGCTGCTCAAGTCGATAGATAAGCCCAGGGAACTGGTCGGGGTTGTACTCCGCACCGTTGAGAGTCAGGGCGATCGAACGGAGGTCGAGTTCGCTACCTAGCGAGGTGGAGGCCACTACGTTCTCGATTCGAATTCGTGTCATGTTGGGACACATATAGTATTTAAGTAGGTATTTAAGGTAATCTACCCTCATTCCTCTCGCGACCCGCTCGGGCCGCCCGCTCTCAGCCCCGTCGACTTCGCCTGCACCCTCTTGAGGCCACCGGATTCCAGGCGACCCGCGCCGCGGGCCCGCGCCGATTGACGAAGGTCGCCTACGGCCTTGCCTGGTTGTTCAGATTACTCTTGGAGGAAGGAGGCGAGAACGCCGTCCGGTGGGGTAGGGCCCGGCCCTTGAGGCCGGGGAGGAGGTTCAGATGGTGGCGTGCGGGCAGTCGATCTGGCTCCAACTGAGCGGAGAGAGAGGGATATCAACCCCCGACCGCGGGGTGAGCTGCTGGGGGGTCTATCTCGGGGGAGGTCGCGCTGTGGACCGTCGTTCGAGCAGCGCGGTGAAATGAGCTGGACTCGTTGACGTCCCCCCGTTGTATTCACAACGGAGGAAGTGGAACTGGGGCTCCAGAGCGTGGGTGACCTCATCCAGCCCCGGCCGATGCGGTGGTCCGAGCGAAGCGGCGTGCTCCCGGGCGATCCACGAGAGGACGTCAGCCGGCCCTTGAGCGGAGGATGCGGGCCATTTCTCGAGAGAAGGCGGGTCGCAGGTGCAAGTCGAACGTGTGGAAGCACCCGACGTCGACCGCTCCCCCGAACGACGCCGTCGGGAACGGGAGGCGCAAGGCGTCTGCCACCTGGAAATCGACCGTGAGCCCGGCTCGGGTCGCCCGCTTCTTGGCAACCGCGATCGCAGCGGGGGCGAGGTCGACGCCCGACACCCGAAAACCGCGACGTGCGAGGAAGATCGAGTTGGTACCCGCCCCACACCCGACGTCCAGAACTCGAGCCCCGGGTCGCAGCCATCGTTCCCGCACGGCTCGGACCACCCAGTAATACGGGCGTGGAGAGAACCAGGGCAAGTCACGGTACGAGGTTCGCTCGTAGGTTTCCTCCCACATCCTCCGCACCCGATGCGGGACCTCAACCGAAGGTCGGGACTGGGGGGTCATCTTGAATCGCGGGCCATTCCTTCTCGGAAGGCGGATCGCGAGAGGGCGACCGATAAGATAAGGCATCAGGGGTCGGCTCCGGCCCGAACGCCCAGTTCGGGAGCCATCCGAGGGCGAGGACCAGATTGCGCAGGACAGGCTTATCCGGTTGCACTGTCATTACCGGGTAGTGATCCTTTACCATGGATGGTTTGCACCCAACCGCTTCACCGAGCCCTCTGAGTCTGGGACCCGCCCAGACACCCCGCGGTCTAGTGTTCAACATCCAACGCTTCGCGCTCCACGACGGACCGGGAATTCGAACGACCGTTTTTCTCAAGGGTTGTCCCTTGCGCTGCGCGTGGTGTCACAATCCGGAGAGTCGATCGCCCGAACCGGAGGTGATCTACTTTGAGGAACGCTGCCTTCGCTCCGGTGACTGCGTTCGCGCGTGCCCCCACAGCGCGCTTCATTTGGACCAGGACCAACTGATTCACGATGCCGATCTGTGCCAGCATTGCGGAGAATGTGTGGATGCCTGCTCGACCGGCGCACGTCAACTCGCCGGTCGTTGGATGACCGTAGAGGATGTGGTGACCGAGGTCTCGAAAGATCGACCCTTCTTTGATGAGTCCGGTGGTGGGATCACCGTCTCCGGCGGAGAACCCTTGATGCAGGCCGCCTTTGCGGGTTCGCTGCTGGCCGCCTGCCGCGCCCGGCGGATTCGGACCGTTCTCGACACCTGTGGATTGGCAGAGTCGGGCGTCCTACTCCGAGTCAGCGAGTACGTCGACCTGTTCTTCTACGATCTGAAACTAATGGACCGCGAACGGCACCAGCATTTCACCGGCGTGAACAACGACCTGATTCTGCGGAACCTGAGAATGCTCGCCGATCGCGGGAGCGCGGTGATCGTCCGCATTCCCGTCATTCCCGGAGTGAACGACGATAGCGAGAACATCGATGACGTATCGAAGTTTCTGACGACCGCGCGTCTCCGGGAGATCGACCTCCTTCCCTACCACCGATTTGGAAGTGATAAGTACCGCAGACTGCACCTCCCCTATGGGATGGAGGGAGTGGCCCCGCCCACGGCCGTGCAAATGGACCTTCTGGCCGCGCGCCTGAGGCGAGACGGGTTCACGGTGCGTATTGGCGGTTGATATGAACGAACGTGTGAGCCGACTGCGACAGGCGACGCTCGAAACACGACCCCGACTCTCCATCGAGCGTGCGGCGCTCATCACCGAGTTCTACCGCCAGGATAAGACCGCCTCCGTCCCGATCCGCCGCGCTCGCGCTCTTCAATACCTGCTCGAGAACGAAACGATCTATGTTGGAAAGGATGAACTCATCGTGGGCGAGCGCGGTCCTTCGCCCAAAGCGGCTCCCACCTTCCCAGAACTGTGCTGCCACACCCTCGACGACTTTGAGGTCTTGAGTTCGCGCGAGAAGATCTCCTACCTCGTGGATGACCACGCCCGACAGGTCCAGAAGGATGACGTGATTCCCTATTGGCAGGGTCGCTCCGTGCGCGATCTGATTTTTGCGGAGATGACCCCAGAGTGGAAGAACGCGTACGAGGCGGGCATCTTCACCGAGTTCATGGAACAACGCGCCCCCGGACACACCGTCTTGGGCGATGTCATCTACCGCAAGGGCCTGCTTGACCTGAAGGCCGATATTGCGTCCGCCTTGTCCCGTTTGGACGGTTTCAACGATCCCGAAGCGTCCGCGAAAAGAGACGAACTGCGGGCCATGGCGATCGCCGCTGACGCCGTGATCCGGTTGGCGGAACGCTACGCGGAAAGCGTGAGCGAACTCGCCCAGACGGAGACCGAGCCGAGGCGACAGGCGGAGCTACACAAGATCGCGGAGGTGTGCCGCCACGTACCCGCTCACGCCCCACGGGACTTTTGGGAGGCATTGCAGGCCTATTGGTTCACCCATCTCGCCGTGGTGACGGAGTTGAACACCTGGGATTCCTTTTGCCCGGGACGCTTCGATCAGCATCTAGACCCGTTCTACCGAAAGGGCGTGGAAGAGGGCACATTGACCCGAGAGAAAGCCAAGGAACTCCTCGAATGCCTGTGGGTCAAGTTCAACAATCAGCCCGCTCCCCCGAAGGTCGGCGTGACGGCGGCCGAGAGCGGCACGTACACCGATTTTGCCAACATCAACAATGGCGGATTGAAGCGCGACGGATCGGACGGTGTGAACGAGGTTACCTATCTGATCCTGGACGTCATTGACGAAATGCACATTCTGCAACCCTCATCGAATCTCCAGCTGAGCCGAAAGAGCCCGGATGCGTTCTTGCGGCGCGGCCTGGAGATCGTACGTCAGGGCTGGGGACAGCCATCCGTCTTCAACGCCGACATGGTAGTGGAAGAACTACTGCGTCAGGGAAAGTCGGTGGAAGACGCGCGGTGTGGCGGAACCTCAGGGTGCGTCGAGACCGGCGCGTTTGGAAGGGAGGCCTACATCCTTACCGGCTACCTCAATCTTCCGAAAGTGCTTGAGATCACCCTGAACGACGGAGTGGATCCGCGCACCGGGAAGAGGATCGGGATCGAGACCGGGGACGCGCGCGCCTTCTCTTCCTTCGAGCAATTGTTCGCCGCGTTCCGAAGTCAGCTTGACCACTTTGTCGGTGTCAAGATCTGGGGGAACAATGTCATCGAGCGGCTGTATGCGGACTACATGCCGGCCCCGTTCCTCTCCCTGCTCATCGACGATTGCATCGTGAAGGGCAAGGACTACAATAACGGCGGACCGCGCTACAACACCAATTACATCATGGGAGTGGGCCCTGCGACGTGCACCGACGCTCTTGCTGCGATCAAGTACCACGTGTTCGACCGGAAGACCTTGACCATGGATGAGCTGCTGCAGGCGTTGGCCGGCGACTTCAGCGGCCAGGAGAAGCTTCGGTTGCGCCTGTGGAACAAGACGCCGAAGTTCGGGAATGACGACGACTATGCGGATGCCCTCCTCGTGGACGTGTTCAACGCCTTGTTCGACGAAGTGGACGGACGGAGGAACACGAAGGGGGGATGGTACCGGGTCAATTATCTTTCGACCACGTGCCACGTTTACTTTGGTTCGGTGACCCGGGGCCACGGCGGACGGACGGCGTGCCTGGGAACCCCTCTCCGATGGGATTTCGCCCGTTCAAGGCGCGGATCGCAACGGACCCACCGCCGTGGTGAAATCCGCGGCCAAGATGGACCATGCCCGCACCGGAGGGACCCTGCTCAATCAAAAGTTCACGCCCCAGCTCCTGCAGGGGGAGGAGGGACTCGGCAAGGTGGCGAACCTGGTCCGCTCCTATTTCCGCTTGGGCGGTCATCACATTCAGTTCAATGTGGTCACCGCGGCCACCCTGCGCGCCGCGCAAGCGGATCCCGAGAAGTACCGTGATCTGATCGTGCGCGTCGCCGGCTATAGCGACTACTTCTGTGACCTGACGCGCGCGTTGCAGGACGATATCATCGCTCGCACGGAGCACGAAGCCTTCGGGCCGGCCCTTTCGGAGACGGCCGCGGTCTGAGTAAAGTCGCTCGCAAAGTGGCAATAGCTACCGCCGGTCGCGGCGTTCCCGTTAAGAGTGCCGCAGTATCGGCGCGGGATCGTAACGACGGTGATGGCCTCGCGCTAGGGTGCCGGCGGGTCCGTCGATCGCTCATCTTCCAGTGCCTGGATCCGCGCCGTTCGCTGGTGGGAAATCTGGGGCAACATCGCGTCCACGACGCTTTGATTGTGCTCGTTGACGATGACCATAGGCTTCCCGCCGATCACCAGAGGCCGAATGGAGGTCATGCCCGCCCTCTGACTGCCGAAGGCCGCTTCCGCGAGGTCCTCCAGGTTCGAATTCAACAGCTCCTGCCAGTTCCCGAGGTTGACCATGGCCCGTTCTTTCTTCCCTGCTAGCCATCCGGCCTTAGTGAAGATGCATTGAACCACGAGACGCTTGTCCGTGAGAACAAATCGAGTGAATGACGCGACTCCCACGCTTTCCCAAGGCACGGTCCACTCTCCGGTGAATCGTTCGCCAGCGTCGAGCGGGATCTGCGGCGGAGGCACGGAGGGCAGCATGGTCACGCAGTAATGATCGCAGGCTATACGAGAGTTCCTTCGCGGTAAGCCACGAGAACGGTGTTTCCCCTATGTGCGGTTCGAGCGGATGCCGAAGTTCAACTCACGCCGAAGAGCCCCGTCGCCCGGGCCGGTCCGCTCAATGACGACTGGACCAACCATGAGAGGCGCGGGCTCGCTCGGTCGGAATCCATTGGCGATTCTCCGGTGGTAAAGTCGCCGGCTGAGGGCTGGTCTCGATGCGGCCGCTAGGTGAGTCCCCGCCGCTCACGGCCAACGCCCCGCCGATCGGCTCGCTCATCCCTCGCGCGAGCGTCACCTCCGCTTCGGGCCCCCTTGGAAGGCGACCCTTCAAGAAGAGCACGAAGACGAAGGCGACGATGAGCAGCCCAAGCATGATCGTGAAGGTCTGGTCGTAGGAGGTGATGATCGAGCTCTGGAGCGAAGCAAGGTAACTGGCACACTCCGGGGGCGGGTTCGTCAACGAGCACGCCGGGCTCGGGGAGGGGTCAAGCGCGGCGAGCTGAGTCTGTTGAAACGAAGCGAGGACGGACAGGCCGATCGCCCCGCCGAGAGACTGGAGAAACTGGATCAGTCCACCGGCTTCGCCGACATCGGCCTTCTCCACTTGGTTCTGCGCGGCCAGGAGGAAGACCGGGAAGGTCAGACCGATCCCAAACCCGAGCGGCATCAACGCGAGGATCATGCCTCCCACCGGGATTACTCTGAGATAGAACGTCCAGAGAGGGGTAGTGACCGAGAGGAAGGTCAATCCCGCCATCCCGACGCAACCGATGACCAGACCCAGGACCGCAACGACCCGGTAGGATAGCCGGGTCAGCAATTGCCCGCCGAGCGCAGCGCCAATCACGAGTGGGACGACGAGAAAGTAAAGGATGTCTCGGACCGTATCCGCAGGGCTGGCCGACGGCGGAGTCAGAACCACGCCTACGACCAACGAGAGGAACGTCGCTACAGGGAAGAACACCATCCCGATGAAGAAGGTCGCGCCGCCCCCGGCGGCGATCACCCGATGCGTGAAGAGACGGACCGGGACCAGAGGGTTCTCGTTGCGGTACTCCCAGATGATGAAGACGATGACCAAGACCGCGGCGGTGGAGAGCAGGCCGAGCGCGAGGGGATCGGTCCATGCCCACCCGGCGTCGGCGATCTGGTAGAGGGGGTACATGAGCGATCCGACCCACGTCGCCAGGAGCGCGGCCCCAACGAGGTCGAATCGCCGGACCCGCTCGGGCCGTAGCGGCCCTAGGACGAGGGAAATGACGATGAATCCTACGATACCAATGGGAATGTTCACGTAGAACACCCAGCGCCAGGTCGTGTAGTCCACGATGGCGCTGCCGAGAAGCGGTCCGGCGACGACCGCGATACCAAAGACCCCGGATAGCGCACCGATGATCCTCGCTCGGGTCGCGGGAGGGAAGGAGACGGCCACGATGGCAATTCCGACCGGGAAGAAGCCACCACTCCCGAACCCTTGGACCGCGCGGAACACGATCAACTCGGAGAGGTTCTGGCTCACGCCCGAAAGTGCCGAGCCGACCATGAACACCGCGAGGCCGGCGAGGAAGACGTTGCGCCGGCTCCAGAGGTCCGAGAACTTGGCAAAGACCGGGATACTCGCCGTGGAGGCGATGACGTAGGCGCTGATGACGAAGGTGCCGCCGGTTGGCTGGCCGAAATCGTTCAGAATGGTCGGGAGCGCGGTAAGCGCAACGAAGTTGTCGAGCGCCCCCATGAGGAGGGCGAGAAGGATTCCTAGGACTACCAGAATCTCGAACGTTCGCTTCCGAAGCCCCAAGGGTCCGCTTTCCCCGTGGTCGAGCGAGCCATCGGGAAGGGTCAGCGCGGCTCCCGTCACACTCCGCTCCCCGGCGCGCGGGCTCTACAACCGAGCGGTGCTCTGGGGATGGCGGAGGTAGAGCGGATCCATGCGTTATCGGATAAGCCGGCTGCGGGTGACTCCCGCCGCGTTCCCTACCCTCCGGGTCGCCGGAACTGGGCGTAGGCGTCGACCCATTCGACCCCACCGGGCCGCGCAGTGAGGCGCACGTCTAGGCAGGTGTACTCGGTACTTTCTCCCTTTCCGTTCGCAGATTGCCATCACTTCCACGCCGTCCCCCTCCTCCACTCCGACAACCGTCACCTCCTCACCGATTACTTTGCCGGCCACCGGGAACCGTACGTGTTCTTGGATCGCGTAACAGAGGCCCATGGCGACATCCTCCGGGGTCTCGCAGTCCTGCTCCGCCACCTCCTCGATCATCTTCTCGAGCTTGGGATCCCGTCGAGGCATGCCCTACCCGATCCGCTTCCAATAGAAGCCACTGTGTTCATAGCCGAACCCCTGAACGATTCCGGTGCGCGCCTCAACTCGAGCCTCACGTGCGAAACGACAGCCCCTTCCGCCGACACTCCTCCAAGACACCTTGCTCGAACTCTTTCCCTCCGTCATCCTCGTGCGATTGGCCGAGGAGAGCGGGTTCATCCGACGCTATCGCAAGGTCGACCCCGTCGCCTTCTTCTGGGCCGTCACTCTGGAGGCCGGGGTTTACCTCCAGCGCTCCCTCGACCAGCTCCGCCATGTCTACAATGAGCGAGCGGCCAAACCCCTCCACAGCTACGCGAGCTTCTACGACCGCTTCACTCCGGAGCTCGTCGAGTTCCTCCGCTCCTGCGTGGCCCACGGCCTCTCCCAACTGAAGAGCGCTCCCGGAAACCGCCTCTCCCCCAAGCTCTCCGCCTTCGAGGATGTGCTGATCCAGGACTCCACCATCGTGCGTCTCTCGGCCGCGCTCGCCGTCCACTACCCACCGGTGCGCCACCGCCATCCCACTGCCGGGGCGAAGATCGCAACCCTACTCAGCGTGCGGGCGAACGGTCCCAAGCGTCTCGAGCTCACCGCCGAGAGCACCAGCGAGTGCGACACGCTCAAGCCCGGCCCGTGGGTCCACGGCTCGGTCCTTCTCCTCGACCTGGGCTTCTACAAGCATCAGGGGTTCGCGCGTATCGGGGAGAATGGAGGGTTCTACCTCACCCGGCTCCGGAGCGATGTCAACCCGACGCTCGTGCGCTCGCTTCGGGTCCACCGAGGAGCGGCCCTGGACCTCGAGGGCAAGAGGTGGAAGGAGATTCATCCCCGGCTGAAACGCGAGGTGCTCGACGCCGAGGTGGAGCTCGCCTTCGATCGAAGGAAGTATGGCGGCCACCGACGGGGCGATGCCCTCACGGCCCGCCTCGTGGCGGTGTGGAACGAGGAGAGTCGGAAGTATCACACCTATCTCACGAACATCGAGCCCGAGGTGCTGAGCGCCGAGGAGGTGGCGGAGCTCTACGGTTGTCGCTGGGAGGTGGAGTTGGTGTTCAAGGAACTGAAGAGCCAGTATGCGCTCGATCGGGTGAACACGACGAATCGATCGGTGGCGGAGGCGCTCATCTGGGCCTCGCTGCTGACGCTGGTGGTCAGCCGGAGGTTGCACTCTGCGGTGCGGGAGCGGATCCCCGAGAGGCTAAGGGCACGGTATCCGCCGATGCGGTGGGGGATCGCCTTCCGAGAACAATCCGGGAGGATCCTCGAGACGCTGATGCAAAGGCTGGAGCGAAAGAGGGTCGCGCCGGAGCCATTGCTCGAGCTGGCTCAGGCACTGATGGCGCGGGCATTGGACCCGAATGCCGGTCGAGAGAGATTCAGAGCAGAGTGGTGGGGTTAAGCGATAACGCATGAGAGCGGATCAGGCTCCAGCTCACGCGCGCCAGTCGTAGTGCATCGTGTTGGGGGGCATCCCAGCCAGCTCCGCAGCCGAAATCCCGTGAAGATGCTTGACTCGCTCCGCAAACCAACGGTCGAACGGATCACTGCTGGCGAAGACCTTTGCCATCGCCACCGCGGCGTCTCCTTGGGCCTCGAGCACAACCACGACGAAATCGCCCATCGGTGTCTTCTGGAGGAACACGGTTTCTCGAACGATTCCGGCACGCTTCCGCGATGCCTGATAATCGCTCTTCTTTCCGCCGGAGAGTTCCTTCGTGAACGCCTTCCACTCCTCCACCTTCCCTGGCACTATGGGTACGGTAAACGCGTAAGTCCCCATGGAGCATCTCCAAGGAAGCCTCGGTCAGTTAAACATTGCGCTCGGGCGAACCAATCCTACCCGAACTTTCAGCGATTCCTTCACGTCGGTTCAAGGGTGAGGGAAGGGAGGGCCGAGCGGAGGCCTGCGCCATCCGGTCGGCTCAGAAGCGATCTCCCGACATGCAGAGGAAGCGACGGTCGTTCGTCGCGAACTGTCCGACGGCGGCGCGCTGGCTCCACGTTCGACCGAGGGCGCTGGCCATGAGGACATACCAGCCGGTCTGCACGGCAGAATAGCCGTGGTGGCGGAACAGCTCGGGGGAGTCGGTGACCGGGGTTTGCTGGAACGCGAGCGGCGTTCGCCTCGACCGTCGTTGAACCTCGGAGACCAGGGTCCGACGTGCCGCCAGGGAGATCCCCACCAGCTCTCCGCATGTGGTCCGGTAGGGGTTGGAGTCGACGTGTGCGTAGCCTTGGAGCCGCCCCGCTGTCCGCAGTAGGACGATCTCCTTCGCGGGGTCGATCTCCCGAGCCGCCGCCGCAACCGCGAGATAGCCGTTCGGTTCCCGGAGAAAGCCAAGGCGACCGTGGCTGTAGCGGGCATGGAGCCGCTCGATGTCCGCAAGGTCCTCCCGTCGAGCGGGGCGGACACCCCTTGCCCTGGGGGAAGCGGCACCACCGGGAGCGTGAACGACCCAGCGGGGGGCGTAGACGTCGCGGTATCCGAGGGTGCCATAGAGTACGTGGGCCCCCCACGACCGGTTGGTCCACAGAGTGGAGAACCGTATTCCGGCCTCCCGCTCACGGCGATGAATCTCCGTGAGGATCGCACGTGCGATCCCTTTGCGCCCGCGGTCCGGCCGCGTCCCGACCGCGGCGATGCCGCTCACAAGCTCGGTACCGCCGGGGAAGGTGTACGGGATGCGGAAGACGAACGTCTGTCCGAGCAGGCGTCCGCGCTCTTCCGCGAACACCCCCACATACTCGGCGAAGCTCTTCGTCCGCCGGCGCCAAAGGTCGATCGATCGCCGGGGAAACGCTCCTCCGAATGAGGCGAGATGGATGAGGGTCCGGTCCATCTCCATCGAGGGAGTCAGCTCGTCGTACGTCAGGAACCGCATACCGGAGTCTGGTCATCGCGACGATTGTCGAGGGTTGAAGGTTGCGGGGGGTCCATCCGATGTTCGCAATCCCGTCCCGCTAACCCAGGCGCCGGCACAGGGGGCGCCGTGCTTGGTGCTTCCGCGGCATCAAGCGGAAGGCATCATGTCCTCAGAACCCCTGGGCGCCTCCCGCCTACCGTTTTCGAACCCCCCGGGGGCCGACGAGGTTCATTTCCAACGGACGGCTTTGGGGGGCCGTGCGCACAACCCATCTTGCCCTCGTACTGACGATGCTCGGGGCGAGCTTCTGGGGCCTCAGCGGGACCGCCGCGCAAGCGCTGTTCCAGGCATTTTCGTTCCCGGTCGTCGGTCTCGTCAGCATCCGGATGCTTTCGGCCGCCGTGATTCTCCTCGTGGTTCTCGGCCGCGGAGGGCGCCCCGCCTTCACCCCGTCCTTCCTCGCGCTCTCCGTTTTCGGGATTGCCGGCTCCCAGCTCACTTACCTGGAGGCGATCGCGTTCTCCAACGCCCCCACAGCGACTCTGCTTCAGTTCCTCTTTCTTCCGATGGTCGCCACCTACGAAGTGCTTCGCCGGGCAGATCGTCTGGTCCGGCTTTTGGACGCTCATGATGTTCCTCGTCGCCCTCGGCACCGTCCTTCTGGTCGTCAACCCCGCTCGGGGGTCCTTCGGGTTCCTTGTGACACCGGCGGGTCTCACGTTCGGCATCCTGGCGGCGGTCGCGAGCGCCTACTACTCCCTCGCAGGGCGACAATTGGTCGCCCAACGTGGGCCGTGGCCGGTAACGACTTGGGGGTTTGCCGTCGGAGGGCTCGTCACACTGCCGTTCGGCGCCGTCTCGCTAGCGTCGTACTCTCTTCCTAACTCAACCGCGCTATGGCTCGAGCTTCTCGGCCTGGTCGGCTTCATCGTGGTGTTCGGCACCCTGCTGGCCTACGGCCTCTACCTGTCGGGGCTTCGCTACCTCCCGGCGACCGAAGCCGGCGCGGCCACCTCCATGGAACCGATCGTAGCGGGCGTGGCGAGCTATCTCCTCCTGGGCGTCGCGCTGACACCGTTGCAGTACACGGGTGCGGCGCTGCTCCTGCTCGCAGTCGGCTTGCTCGGGTTACGACGGTATCGAGAGCATAATCCTTAGAAGTGGGGTCCGGCGGAAGGGGCTCAATGCTCATTGAGAGTACTTTGGCTTAGGCGCCACGGCCGCGGCAACCAGACCGAGCTCACGACAGAGGGAATAATACCCCGGTGCACTGGGGTCACACATGGCGGAGAAGCGGAACGCGAAGATCGAGCCTGCTCTCGGCGTGCGTATCCGGCGCCGTGCCCCGATCCGGCTCTATCCATTCGAACGGTTCTTCCGAGGGTTTGAGACCACCCCACCGATCCAGGAGCTGTTCGGGCGGAGCGCCCGAAGGATTCTCGGGAACCTGAAGGTCGAGTTCTTCTCCCCCCCGTTCGGCTACATGGGGACGAGCGACCAAGATGGACACTTGATCGTCAGCAGCCACCACCTCAGGACCAGCGACCTGCGTACCCTGTATCTGGACGTCGTCCACGAGCTGTGTCACGTCAAGCAGTTCCGTGCCGGGCGTCCTCTCTTCGACCGTAAGCGGAAGTACGTCGACACCCCCACCGAGGTCGAGGCGTATGCGTTCACCGTGAAAGAAGGGAAACGCATCGGCATGACCGACCCCGAGCTCATCGAGTACCTGAAGGTAGAATGGGTCGACGAAGCCGACCACCGCCGGCTTGCGCGCCGCCTTGGGCTACTCTTCAAGAAGAGTCGCTCTCGAGGTCAGCCCCACCGGGCGCGCCGGGGACGTTAGGGCCGCTTGGCCTCGTTGGCGCGTCAGCGGCCCCGGGCCGTGAGGTGTCCCGGGACGGCCAGGGCGTCGGGGCGGAGCAAGATTGTCGTCCGAGTGCGACCTCCACCCTCGGTCCGTCCGCTCAGCGGCCCTTCTTGTGTGCCCTCTCCGCGTCGGCGTGCCAGTTGAGCAGGGTGATGAGCCCGCTGATCAGAAGGATCACGAAACACACCAGCCCGACGACGAGGAGGAGGACCGATACCCAGAGCGCCGGGTCCTGCCAAGCGAGGTCAGTGGAGGGAAGCGGATAGTAGCTATAGAGGACGATGGACGCGACGACCCCGATGAGCGACCCGATGGCTGCCGCCGTCAACCCCCTCACAGGCGCGTCTCCACATCGGCATACGGCCGAGCCTCAAAGGTTGCAGTCTCAACCGTGTCGGCTCCAACGGAGGGCATCGGGTGACCCAGGTTCTCTTCGCAAACGCGCTGCACAACACCATTCTCCAATCGAGCTGGGTCCTCGCGGAGGGGCTCGGGTCCCAGCCATGAACCTACCGTCAAGCTCCGTCCGCTCGTGGGCGGCTCAGCCCGGAGCTAGGCGGGAAAGGTCTCGCGCCTCGAGAACCCTCGTCGGGGCCGAAGTCCCTCGGTTTCCCTCACGCGGTCGTCGGGGCCGTAGCGGACGCCCGTTCGGCCGAAGGAAGGCTCACGAGCCCTAGGAAGAGGAGGAAGATACCGAGGAACTCCGCGTAGTAGAGCGCGATCGGGAAGGAGGCGATGTAGAGCGCTCCGCCCGCCCCAAGGATTACCGCGCCGGCGGCCATGAGTAGGGTCTGCCAGCGCCAGGAGCGGCGGAGAGAGACGGCGGTGGCGACCAACAGTACGACCGTCGCCGGCACGGTCACGAGCGACGACAACACGATGAGGAGCAGCGGCGGGTTACCCATGATGACCCCGCCGGTCACCATGGACGAGGAGAGCGGGCTGAGGGAGCACGCAACGCCCACGAGGACGCACGTCCCGAGAACGTAATCCGTGTAGACCCTCTCAAGCCTTGGACTCCGGAGGATCCGGGTCGCGCCCAGTGAAAGCACCCCAACGATGGCGGCCGACAGGAATACGTACGCTTGGAGGAGGGGCTCCGAGACGATCCCGACATAGACCGCGGTCTCGATGGCCATGGCCGCAGCCGCGAAAGCGAGACCACTCCCCCACATCAACTGCGAGACCACGCGCGACCGATAGTACTGGAGGAGGCCGCGGACCGATAGGACCGTCAACAACGCCGACAGGAGGAAGAGCGAGACCCCGACGGCGGCGGTCGTCATGTCCATGACCCATCTCGGGCCCGTGAGCCCGGGCTATCCCAGTTCGCGCGCCATTACCCTGTTGTGGTTCGTACTTCCGCGGGGAGCTGCATTTCCGACCCAGTGGATGGATTCCCTACCGGTTGGCCTGGATCGCCGCCCGCTTCAGTCGCTGAGCAGCCGCAAGGTCATCCAGTCCATCGACCTCGATGACCTTTGATCGGGAGCGTCCGGCGATGACCCATCGGACCGCATGCTCGGGTACATCAAGCCAACGAGCGACGAGGCCCCGAATCGCCTCGTTGGCGGCCCCAGCCGAGCGCGGCGCCCGGCAGGATACGGCCCAACGTTTCCGCCACGGGTCCCATTCGATCGCGTCCGTGGGACTTCCCGGACGAGCCCAGATCGCAATCCGCCCCGTGAGTCTCCCCGGCGGGCGAGACACCCCTCATGGGTAATCCCTTTGCCGCCGACGCGGCGGAAGGTCCCCTTGCAATAGGATCGAAGCCCCGAGCGATTCGCCGCCCAGGTTGAGGGTAAGGTTGGCTCGACAGGGCTCTTTCTATCGAGGCGCGGGTCGTCGCCAGCCGTCCGGCATTATGACCTACCTCGCTTTGGTGGGCGTTGAGCATGAACTTGGTACTCGGCGCGACGGGCGGCATCGGCCACGCGACCGCCGCTACGCTAGTTGCGCGCGGAGAGCCCGTCCGGGTGCTCGTCCGTGATCCGGAGAGGTTTCGTCAGGGTTGGCCTGATGCGAAAGGCATTGAGGTCATTGTCGGCGACGCGTTGGTCGCCGAGGATGTGCTGCGGGCGGTCCAAGGGGTCCGCACGATCTTCCACTGCGTCAACGTGCCATATCCAGAATGGTCGGCCAAGGTCCGTCCCATGCTGGACCACAGCATTTCGGCTGCCCTTGCAACGGGAGCCCGGATCGTGTTCCCCGGAAACGTCTACGTGTTCGGGCACGCGCAAACCCCCTTCGTGTCGGAAAGTCATCCGATGAACCCGTGCAGCCGCAAGGGAGAGCTCCGCCTCCAGATGGAACGACACCTGGAGGAGATGCGGTCATCGCGAGGGCTTGATTACACGATCGTCCGAATGCCTGACTTCTACGGACCCTACGTGGTCAACCGGCTATACGCGGACCTCTTTCGAAATGCCATCAGAGGCCGGTCGATGTCCTGGTACGGCGACCTCGATGTGCCCTTCGAGTTCCTCTTCATCCCGGACGGGGGGGGTGCGATGGTGCAGGCCGGGTTGGACCCGAACTCTGGTGGCCAGACCTATCATGTCCCAGGGCCCACCGTCACGACCCCGCGGGCGTTCCTCCAGCTCATTGCGGACGCTGCCGGGAGGGGTTCCAAGCCCCATCAGGTCAGCCCGTGGATCGTCTCTCTCGCAGGGATCGGAAGCCCCGTGGCGCGGGAGTTCCGCGAGATGATGTACCTGAGGCAAGAACGCTTCATCCTGGACGGGAGCAGGTACCGTAGCCGATTTGGGTCGATCCCTTCCACACCCTACGCCGAGGGAGTCCGCCTGACGGTCGCGTGGTTCCGTCACCATGCGCGACGCTCAGGGGACAGTGCCACGAGAGAGGGTCGACGACGGCGCTGGCCACCCCCCCAGCGACGACCACCGATGGGGAGATTCACCCTTGGCCCGACCGCCGCTTGGGTGGCTCCCCTGTCTCGGATGGTCCGCTCGCCGGTCGCTGTGCCTGGCCTCTGGGCTCGATCGTTACCACCCAGGTGACGCTCTCTCGCGGGAACTCGAGCGCGACGTATTCGGCGATCGGCTCCTTGCGCGGTCGGCGTGCCCCGAACAAACCCGCATCGGGCCCCCGCGGGATGCGTCCGACCTCCCACTCATACTCGGTCATTGCGACATATGTATTTTTACAGATGGATAAATAGAACTAGCCAAAAAGCTATAGTTTAACACGTGACTCGGACTCCCGCCCTTCAACCGTTGGCATGGAAGGATGGCCGTAATCGAGCTGGAGGGGTCGACGGTTTTGTGGCGGTGTGACCTTACTGCGATGTGTGACGGCGCCGGCCAGTCTATCACGGTCGTAGGCCCGAGATAAATAGCCCACCTCCCGTCGTAGTGGAAGTGACCGATCCATTGCTTCATCGACCTCCGTTCGAACCGTACAAGATCAAGGTGGTCGAGCGGATCCCGAACCCGTCCCGGGAGGATCGGGAGCGGGCTCTGGAGCGCGGCCACTACAACCTGTTCAACCTCACTTCCGACGAGGTCCGGATAGACCTGCTGACCGACTCCGGAACCGGCGCGATGAGCGACCGCCAGTGGGCCGCCCTCATGCTCGGCGATGAGACGTACGCCGGGAGCCGCAACTTCGCCCACTTCGAAAAGACCGTCCGCTCTTTGACCGGTTTCCCTCACGTCATTCCCACCCACCAGGGGCGTGCCGCCGAGAACCTCCTCTTTTCGAGCCTGTGTCGACCCGGGTCCGTCGTCCCCAACAACATGCACTTCGACACGACCCAAGCGCACGTCCTCCATCAGGGCGGGACGCCCGTGAATCTCGCTATTCGTGAGGCGTACGACCCCGAGAGCAACTATCCGTTCAAGGGGAACGTCGACGTGGTCGCACTCGAGAAGCTCCTCTCCGAAGCTCGCCCGGGGACCGTGCCCCTCGTGATGGTGACCATCACGAACAACACCGGGGGAGGCCAGCCCGTCTCCCTCGCGAACCTTCGCGAGGTGGCTCGCGTAGCGAGCGCCCACGCGGTTCCAGTGTATCTGGACATGTGCCGTTGGGCCGAGAATGCCTTCTTGGTGCGCGAGCGCGAGCCCGGCATGAACGGACGAACGATCCCCGAGATCGGCCGCGCCTTCTTCGACCTCGCGGCGGGCGCGACCATGAGCGCGAAGAAGGACGGCCTCGTGAACATCGGAGGGTTCGTTGCGACCCGCGATGACCGGCTCGCCGATCGGCTGAAAGAAGCCCTGATCTTGTACGAGGGATTTCCCACCTACGGAGGGCTCGCCCGTCGGGACCTCGAGGCGATTTCCGTGGGCCTCCTCGAGGCGACCGAGCTCGATTACCTCGAGTGTCGGGTCGGTCAGGTCCGTTACCTCGCCGCACTCCTGGAAGAGGCGGGGGTGCCGTTCTTCCACCCGGTGGGGGGCCACGGGGTCTATCTGGACGTGCGACGGTTCCTGCCGCACCTAGGGGACGGCGACCTCGCCGGGCAAGCCCTGGTCGTTGAGCTCTACCGGGAAGGAGGCGTCCGAGCGGTGGAGGTCGGGGCCTTGATGTTCGGCACCAGCTCTGGAGATGCGTCGCGCGGGCTCGAGTTGGTCCGTCTCGCGATTCCGAGGCGGGTCTATTCGGCGAGCCATCTCGCCTACGTAGCGGACGTGGTCCAGCGTGTCTACGCCCGTCGGGTGGAGGTCCGAGGACTTCGGATGGTCTATCGACCCGAGCGCCTACCGCATTTCACCGCTCGTTTCGCCCCAAGGTAGGCCGGATCCCTTGCCCGTCGGCCTCCCAGCCTCGCTCGGGGCCTGGGGCTGCTGAGTCTGTGGTTCAGGACCCTCGACCGAGGAGAACGATCGCCGGCACCACCGCCGCCGCTTCTCTGCGGGTGTAGAGGCCCGCGTCGCCTAGTCCCACCTCGGACACAGTCAGCGGCGGATGTAGCTGGCCAACCAGGAATGGACCTGAGGGATCCGACGCTGGTAGAGGGTCAGATGCCCATCCTCGTCTGAGAGGTTCTGCACGGCATGCTGTATATGGTCGGCAAGCCACTTTCCGTGGGCGTACGGCACGAAGAGGTCGTGCCGTCCTTGCCAGATCGTGATGGGAACCCGAATGTGGGCGACATCGAAGCCCCAAGGACGGACGAACGCGAGGTCGTCGTCCCGCCAACCTGCCACCCCCGGTGCGAGGCCGTAACGCCCCGCCTCGTACAGGAACTTCCGAAGAGGTCCCGTGTAGGCGGCCCGGTCTACCGGAGTGAGAAGGCTCTCGAGCGCCGCGTCGCTCGCGCTCGGGTCAGGTCCGAAGTAGGCCTCCCTAAGGGGGGCCAGGAACGATTCCGTAGCTTCGGGCCCTTTCATGGAGGCCTGGAACTCTGCGACGTTCGATGCTCCGGTGGCGGCCAGCCAGTTGAGGCCCTCCGCGGGGTACGGTGCCGGTGATGCGAGCGCAACGACCGCGATGGCCCGGCGGGGGATCAACGCGGCACACGCGAGAGCGTGGGGGCCACCTCCGGAGATTCCCCAAACGCCGAACCGCTCGACCCCGAGGTGGTCTGCGATCGCGGCCACATCGGCGGCGGCATCCCCGATCGCTCGGCCGGGCCGCGGGGTCGACCCACCGTACCCCGGTCGGTCGTAGCCGATCAAACGGAGGCCTCTCCGCTTGGCATCTTCCTCGTGGGGCTCGTAGAGACGCCCGCAAAGGGGGGTCCCGTGGAGGTAGAAAACTACGGGGCCGACCTTCGCGCCGCCTTCGCAAACGCACAACGTTCGGCCATCGGTCGTCCGGACATTGTAGGTCGTGAGCCCCATTCATCTCTCCGAGTTCAGGAGTTACCCAGGGACCCGGGCGGATATCGCTCTTGTCGACGATGGCCGGACGCTACGGCGCGGCGCCCGCTTCGCAGGAATCTGCGGGGATGGGCCAGCGCGGCGCCATCTCGTTTTGGGCAGCAGCATGAGTCCTTCCTTGGGGTCTCCTATCACGAGTCCCCGGCCGCCCAAGTAGAGATACCCGGTCCACGCGATCGTGACAGCGTCCAGCTCGTCGTGCGTGAGAGGTCGGGCCAGAAGAGCGCCGCCCAGTCCGCGGCGAACGAGAGCCCGCTGAAGAACCGCAACCCCCGCCTGCTTGCGCGGGAGGCCCAGGCGGTCCTGCGATCCACCGGGATACCCCTCCATCACTCGGAACCCCTCACGAACCAGGTCCGACCGCAACGTCATTCCTCTCGAAGTGAGCATGCGCATCGGCCCCAACGTGAGAGGGAAGAAGCGGATTCCCATTCTGAGCAAATCTCGATCGCACGCTCGCAAGTGCGGCCCGGATCGGTCCTCGATGGTTGCCCGACCGTGGGGAAGGGAGAGCGGAGCATCGATCACGATGAGGTCCGGGTCGTCCGCGATCACGGCTTGGTGGATGGACCGGTCGTCGCTCAGCACACACGCCGAGATCGTACGAAGCCCGCTCATTACGGAGTATCCCGTCGACCGCTGGGGGGACCCGGCGAGGTCGATTCCGACCACCCGTCGGGATGGGGCCTTGCTACGAGTCACACTTCGGCGCGTAGTCCCCACTGACGCAAAAGGAAGTTGGCCCTGGACGCCCCACGGACACCCCCCGCTGCGTTGGGGGGAGCGCTTCGCGCTTCCCCATCCGAAGGAGCACATGATGCCGAGTTCGCCCGAGACTTGGCGGTGGGAGGCCCCGAGTGCGAGCCTACGCTGCGCTTCCGCGCCGCGCGCTCAACAGCACGACGCGAAGGCCGCGTTGGCCGTCAATCGCCACGGCCGCCGCGTCCTCCACGAGCGCGGCCTCGCCTCCCTCGAAAGGTTGGTTGTCGATGGATCCTCGACCCCCGAGGGCGTAACAGACCGCGACACGGTCGTGGCCGACCTTCTGGAACGACGTTCCCGTCGAGCGAAACTCGATCGCGACGCACTCGAGCCCCATCGACGAGGTGAGCGGGGCGCCGGGGCCTACTAAGCGGTGAAGGATCGTCCCCTCTGGCTGAACTCCAGTCTCCTCGACCCGGCCGCTCTGCAGTCGCGGGAGCGGGGCCTTGCCGGCCGGCAGGGTCGCGACCGCCGCAAACCAGCGGACGGTTTGACCCACCCCAGGGTTGATCGCGTGGGAGATAGCGGTAGGAGCCGTGATCAGCGCGGTCGAGCCGGCGACCAACGTGGTCGGGGGGGCGGAGCCGAAGTGGTGGGAGGCAGAGCCCTCCACGATGTAGGTGAACACCTCAACCCCCTCGTGCCGATGGGGTGGGAACGGTCGTCGGGCGGTCGCAATCCTTTCGGCCACTCGCTCTAGCGGCGGCCAGCGGGGTTGCGCGGTGGTCGGGATCACCGTCCGAGTCGTCGCGCCTTTAGTGCTGATCTCACCCGGAACGACTCGTATCGACATTCCCGGTACCTTCCTCCCGGCCTGCGAGGCCGCTGAGTGACGGTTGGCCAGATAACCTTGGCACGTCGGAATCGGACCGTGGAGGTGTCGCCCTCGCCGCCGCCACGCCGTCGTCCAGGCCGCGGTTCATTCCGGCGTACTTCTCCAAAGGAAGATGGCGCGTACCCCATCCGCTTCGGGCTCGGAGTAATAGCGGCTCATCTCCGTGCCGGAGGTCATGTCCCAGGAGCTCTGGACCCGGGTCGACGAATACCTCTCAAGCCTCGTGATCGAGCACGACGACGTCCTCGAAGCGGCGCTGCGCTCGAGCGCGGATGCCGGACTCCCCCAGATCCAGGTCACCCCTCTTCAGGGGAAGTTCCTTCACCTTCTCGCCCGGGCGCTGAAGGCACAACGGGTCCTTGAGATCGGTACGCTCGGCGGGTACAGCTCGATCTGGCTCGCCCGGGCGATCGCGCCGGGCGGCCACCTGACGACGCTCGAGCTCAATCCCCGGCATGTGGAGGTTGCGCGGGCCAACATCGCTCGCGCCGGGTTGACCTCCATCGTCGACGTTGTGCCGGGGCCAGCGCTTGAGACGCTGGCCCGCCTCGCCGCTTCCCACGCAGGCCCGTTCGACCTCATCTTCATCGATGCGGACAAGCCCTCTATCGCTGAGTACCTCGACGGAGCCGAGAAGCTCTCCCGCGTCGGAACCGTGATCATCGTCGACAACGTGGTTCGGGAGGGGGCGGTGGTAGACCCGGCTAACCCGGACCCGGCGGTCCTGGGCGTCCGTCGCTTCCTAGCCCAACTGGCGGCGGACCCCAAGGTCTCCGGGACCGTGATCCAGACGGTCGGCGAAAAGAAGCACGACGGGTTTGCGCTCATCGTAGTGAACCGGCCCGGGTAAGACCCTCGCCCCGGAGAGGGCGGGGCTCCGATTACGGGGAACTTTTTCCCTCGCCGCTCTTCGGGTCGACGACTTTGAAGTCGGCGTCCACCGCGCCGCCCTGGCTGGACGAGGAGTCCGGTTCATCGGAGGGCGGAGGCGCTTCGGTGTTGGGAACTCCCTCGTTCCCTCCTCCCGAAGAGGGAGGCGGAGCCCCCGCCGAGTAGAGATGTTGGGCGACCGTGTGCATCGCCTTGGTGAGATCGTCGGTCAATTCGCGTAGTCGGCCCACCGGCGTGCTCTGGGACTGGAGGGCTTCGCGAAGCTGAGCGATCTTGCCCTGGACGTCGCTCGCCATCGACCCCGGGATCTTCTCCTTCTGGTCCTGGAGCAAGCGCTCGGCCTCGTAGGCGAGGGACTCGGCCCGGTTGCGCGTTTCGACCGACTCCGCTCGCTCTCGGTCCTGGGTCGCGAACTGTTCCGCCTGCCTCACCATCTTGTCGATTTCGTCCTTGGAGAGCTTGTTCGACGCGGAGATCGTGATGCCTTGGGACCGCCCGCTCGCCTTGTCCTTCGCCGAGACGTTCAAGATCCCGTTGGCGTCGATATCGAAGGAGACCTCGATCTGGGGGACGCCTCGCGGAGCGGGGGGGATCCCCGTGAGGAGGAAGCTCCCCAGTTTGACATTGTCCTCGGCCATCGGACGCTCGCCCTGGTAGACCTCGATCTCGACGGTCGACTGGTTGTCCGATGGCGTCGTGAAGGTCTGGCTCTTGCGCGTCGGGATCGTCGTGTTGCGCTCGATCAGGTGGGTGAATACTCCGCCCAGCGTCTTGAGCCCGAGGGAGAGAGGCGTGACATCCAACAGGAGGACATCCTTCACTTCGCCGGCTGAGCACGCCGCCCTGGATCGCGGCACCCATCGCCACGCATTCCATCGGATCGACGCCGCGCTCGATCGGTCGGCCGACCTCCGTCTCGAGAAAGCGCTGCACGATCGGCATTCGCGTTGGGCCCCCGACGAGGACGATCCGGTCGATCTTGTCCTTCGAAAGTTGAGCGTCCTTGATCGCCTGTTCCACGGGAGCGTGGCAGCGCTCGATCAGCCCGCGCAGGAGCTCCTCGAGCTTCGCCCGGGTCAGAGTGAGGGCGAGATGCTTTGGGCCCTCGTGCGTGGCGGTCAGGAACGGGAGGTTGATCTGGGTCTCGAGGGTGGACGAGAGCTCGATCTTCGCCTTCTCGGCCGCGTCGCGGACCCGCTGCATGGCCATCCTATCCGGATGGATGTCGATGCCGCTTTCCTTGCGGAACTCGCCGACGACCCACTCGGTGATCGCGCTGTCCATGTCGGTCCCGCCGAGCTGGGTGTCGCCGCTCGTTGAAAGGACCTCGAAGACACCGTCGCCGAAGTCCATGATCGTCACATCGAGCGTCCCGCCACCGAGGTCGAAGACCAGGATCTTCTGGTTCTTGCCGGCCTTGTCGAGTCCATAGGCGAGGCTCGCGGCGGTCGGCTCGTTGATGATGCGGACGACGTCCAGGCCCGCGATCTTTCCCGCGTCCTTGGTCGCTTGGCGCTGGTTGTCGTTGAAGTAGGCGGGGACCGTGATCACAGCCTTCTCGACCTTGTCGCCGAGGAACGCCTCGGCATCGCGCTTGATCTTCTGGAGCAGGAAGGCGGAGAGTTGCTGCGGGGTGTACTCCTTCCCCTGGATCCGATACTTGTAGTCCGTCCCCATCTTGCGCTTGAACGCGGTGACGGTTCCTTCTGGGTTGGAGATGGCCTGGCGACGTGCCGGCTCGCCGACCACGAGCTGACCGTCCTTGGTGAAGGCGACGTAGGATGGGAAGGCCTTGCCTCCTCCCACCGTTGTCCCTTCGGCGCTTGGAATGATCCCCGGGCGCCCTGCTTCGAGGACCGCCGCGGCCGAGTTGCTGGTTCCTAGGTCGATTCCTATGATTTTCGTCATGTGTCCGTGACCGAGGCGGTGCGAGCGCCCTCCCTCAGTTACCCGTATTAGGATGTATGGACTACTATAAAATAGGTGCCATGAGAGGGTTCTGGCACATAATCGGCGGCCGAGAAACGCCGGGGACGGGCGTCACAATTCGGCGGCGGCGCGAGTCGGCTTGCGCCGAAGGCCTGAGACTAGGCTATAAAACGCGACCAGCCCGGCGAGCACAAAAATCCCAAGGGCGAGCCCCTCCTCTGGGCTGAGGCAGGGGATGATGAACGTACCGCTCCACTGACTACACTGCGGTGGGGAGACGAGCCAAAGGACGACCCCGATGAGCGCAATCAAACCGCTTGCGACAAGGCCGATAACCCATGGTCGCGTACGGATTCTGGCGCGTACCCCTGTAGAACTTCACACTCACCCTGGTTGGGGTTCGGGGACGAGCTGAGCCGACCCGAAAGCGACGAATGCCCCGGCGACCTGCCTGCCGCCCCGGAGGCCGGATGACGACCCGAAAGCAATGGAGCGGCGAGGAGAAGCTTCGTATCGTGCTCGAGGGCCTTCGGCCCAACGCTAATGTCGAGGCCGTCTGTCGCTCCCACGGGATCCACTCCGCCCAGTTCTACGAGTGGAAGCAACGCGCGCTCGCCTCGATGAAGGCCGGTCTCGAGAGCCGGCAAGGGTCCGATGGCCAGCGCCAACGCCAGGAGATCGCCCGGCTCAAGCGGCTGATCGCCGAGCAGGCCATCGCTCTCCAGGTGTTCAAGGAGGAGCTCACAGGCAGCTCCGAGGGAAAAAACGACGGAGGGAGATCGTGAGGACGATGCTCACCCTCGAGCTCTCCAAGAGCCGGACAGCGCAACTCGTCGGTCTCTCCCGACGGTCGCTCTACCTCGAGCCCCGGGCCTCGCCCCTCCAACGATCGCGTTCGGACGAACCGGGGATCCGAGCGGCAGTCCGCCGGGTCGCCCTGGCTCGTCCGAGCTTCGGGGTCCGTCGGGTATGGGCGATGCTCCGACGCGAGGGGCTGACGGTCAATCGGAAGCGCGTCCACCGAGTGATGGCGGCCGAGGGACTGCTACGCCCGGCCCACTTCCCCCGGCCCCGTCTTCCTCCGACCGGGCGCCTCAGCGCCGAGCGGCCGAACGAGCGCTGGTACACAGATCTCACCGAGGTGGACACGACGGACTTCGGTCCGTGCCCGTTGATGGCGATCCTCGACGCCTGCACGCGTGAGGTGGTCCACTGGGAGTTCTTCCCGACGTGCGGTGCGGCGGAGGCACTCTCGGTGGTCGAGGGCGCCGTGGCGAAGCGGTTCCCACGGCACCTGCAAGCGTCGGGGACGGTGCTCGTGACGGATCAAGGGGCGCAGTTCATCGCGAAACGGTTCCGCGAGGGAACGCGGCTCCTCGGCCTCGACCTGCGCTGGACCCGGAAGAAGCGCCCCGAGGACAACGGGCTCCAGGAGTCGTTCCATGGGCACCTGAAGCAGGACTACCTGTGGTTGAGGGAGCCGGAGAGCTTCCTCGTCACCCGCGGGCGGATCGCGGAGTCGATCGAGGACTACAACACCGAGCGACCACACTCGTCGCTCTGGTCCGTACCCCTGTAGAATCGTACACTCATCCGGGTTGGGGTTGAGGGGGGTTCGGGGGGAGCCGGAACCGACAAACGCCGACCCTGCCTGCCTATCGGTGGGGGTCCCAGCATGACCACCCGAAAGAACTGGTCCGGGGAGGAGAAGCTTCGGGTCGTCCTCGAGGGATTGCAGCCGAATTCCAACGTCGAGGCGATCTGTCGGGCTCACGGCCTCTACTCCGCGACGTTCTACAAGTGGAAGCAACAGGCGCTCGACGGGATGAAGGCCAATCTCGCCAGTCAGCAAGGCTCCGTTACGCAGCATCAGCGTCAGGAGATCGCTCGGCTGAAGAGACTCATCGCCGACCAGGCGGTGGCGCTCCAGGTGTTCAAGGAGGAGCTCATGGGCAGCTCGGAGGGAAAAAACGACGGAGGCAGCTCGCCATGACGCTCCAGGCTCACCAGATCCCGACGGCTCGAGCCGCTCGATGGGTGGGCTACCACCGACCGAGCCTCTACTACGAGCTCCGCACATCGGCCGATCGTCGACCTCGACTCGACGAGGATCGTGTGCGCTCGGCCATCCGACGTGTCGCTCTCCGTCACGTGACCTACGGCCATCGGCGAGTCTGGGCGATGCTCCGCCGCGAGGGGTTCTCCGTCAACCGCAAGCGGGTGCATCGGCTCATGCGAGTCGAGGGACTCCTGCGTCCGGCCCACTTCCCTCGGCCCCGGCTTCCGGTGACGGGCCGACTGATCGCCGATCGTCCCAACGAGCGCTGGTACACGGATCTCACGGATGTCGACACGACCGACCATGGGATCTGCCCGCTGATGGCGATCCTCGATGCGTGCACGCGTGAGGCGATCCATTGGGACTTCTTCCCGACCTGCGGGGCCGCAGAGGCGCTGACCGTGGTGGAGGGCGCGATCGCTCGTCGATTCCCACGGTCCTTGCAAGCACCGGGCACGGTGCTCGTGACCGATCAGGGAAGCCAGTTCATCGCGAAGCGATTCCGCGAGGGGACGAAGCTCTTGGGTCTGGACCTTCGATGGACGCGCAAGCGACGGCCGGAGGACAACGGGCTCCAGGAGTCGTTCCACGGGCACCTGAAGCAGGACTACCTCTGGACTCGGGAGCCGGAGAGCTTCCTGGCGACCCGGAGGCACTTGGCTGACTCGATCCGTCATTACAATGAGGAACGACCGCACTCGTCCCTCGGGTATCTCACGCCGCGAGAGTTCGCACAACGAAACTGGGAGGAACAAGAAGCATGAACGACCAGCAGCGAAACCCTCCCCACACCCTACCCTCAGGTGTACGAAAGTACGGGGTACACGTCAGCTCGGCTATCTCACTCCGCGAGAGTTCGCGCAGAAAGTCCAGAAGGAGGCAGCAGCATGAACGAAGAAATCCCTCCCCAAACCCCTCCCTCAAGTGAGAAGAAGTACGGGGTACACGTCAATTCGCCCCAGCTTCGAAACAAACTGAAGTGGAGATTAGCCTAACACCCTATAGAGGGCCACGGAGAGACAGCGGCCTAGACGGGCTTCGTCGCCATTCGTAGAATCTCCGCCCACTTGAAGCCCGCGATCTCCGGCATACCTGCCGCTACGCCGGGCGTCGTACCGAGCGCAAGATGGGTTCGCACCAGGTCGTAGTGGACGCGGTAGCCCCCCATAATCGAGGTCGTGCCCTGCATGGTATCGAACCCCCGCATAGGGCGAATCCGGTCCTTCTCTGAACCGTGTGGTCGCTTTGCGAGGTCGCTACGATCAGCCGCCCGACCTTAAACACACAACAACCCTCAAGTCTCACGTGGGGATATCGTGGGCATGGTCCAACCAATCGAGGGGCTCAGTGCGGTGACGATCCACGTGCGTGACATACAGGCGGCCCGCAAATTCTATCGCGAGGTGCTGGGACTGAACGAGGCCAGCTTTGCCGAGCAGACCGGTCGAGCGGTGTTCACATTCCCAGGGAACCCGACCATCCTCGCGATGCACGTCCAGCGTCCCGGCGAGGGAGGCCGCGAACCGGGCACTGTGAGTGGGATCATCTTCGCCCACCACGACCCTCGAGCGGCGGTCGAGGAGATCCGCCGTCGCGGGGGCACGATCGTGATGGAGCCGGTAGATGCCCCCGCTCCGACCGGGACGATCGTTCGTGCGGTCGTCGCGGATCCGGATGGCAACGAGTTTGTGATATCCACCGGTCACCCGCCCCCGACCAAGGCGTAAGGCCCCACCGCCGAGCCACGCGGACCTGAACCCCGTCCTCCTCCGGATGGCCCTCGACGGTCTTTGGCGCGGACCGCCTCTCCTCGGGCGGTCTAGCCTCACGTGGGCTTCGGTAGATTCTTAAGGCCGAAATCCGGGAAGAACCTAAATACCGGTCGGCCGTCGGTTGAACGATGGTCGCCACGGGGCCCGCCGCAGTATCGGTCTCGGCATCCGTGGGGGCGACCACGACCTGGCTCTGGTGATGGGGAAGCGCCCGGACGGCGCGACCCATTTTTCGTCTGCCGACAGTGGGTCGGCCTCCGGACGTTTCCCTCCCAACATGGAAAGGAGAGAAGGAAACAATGTACGGAAAGTCGATTCGGCTGAAGAGGATCTTCCCGAACGAGACGCGTAGGCTCTTCTCGGTCCCCCTCGACCATTCGGTGTCGATGGGACCGATCGATGGGCTAGAGGACATGCCGTCGCTCGTCCGAGAGCTGCAGGACGCCGGCGTCGATATGGTGGTCGTGACCAAGGGGGCGGTCGGCCCGCTCGTCCCGGTGCTTAGGCCCACCACGCTGCTCGGTATCCACGTCTCCGCATCGACGAGCCTCGCGCCGAACTCGAACCTCAAGGTACTCGTCGGGACCGCGGAGGAGGCGGTCGCCCTTGGCGCAGACCTCCTTTCGATTCAGGTCAATTTCGGCGTCGCGGAGGAGCCCGAGATGCTCCGCTCCCTAGGCATCGCGTCGGACCAGTGCCGGACGACCGGATTGCCGCTCATGTGCATGACCTACGTGAAGAAACCCGGCGGAGGGACCGCGGACGAGATCCGCCACGCCTGCCGAGCCGCCGCGGACACCGGCGCGGACATCGTAAAGACCAGCTATCCGGGCTCGCTAGAGGAGTACCGCCGGCTGGTGCGGACGACCCCGGTCCCTCTGTTGCTGGGCGGTGGCGCCCGGCTCGACCGGGACGAGGAGTTCCTCCGCCTGGTCCATGAAACCGTCGAGGCGAAGGCGGCAGGGATCTGTATCGGCCGGAACCTCTTCCAACGCCGCCCCGTGTCCGCCCTCGCCCGCCCTATCGCGGAGATCCTTCACGGAGCGACCTCACCGTAGGCGGCCATGTCGAACCCCCGCATCGTCATCGCTCCGACCGCCCCTTCCTCAGCGGAGGTCCGAGCGCTCATCGCCCGAGCGGAACGACGGGGGTTCCGACGGATCGCTCTCGCTCCGGGAACCGATGCGCTCAGCGCCGGTAGCCCGAGCGAGATGGTTCTGCGAGAGCCCGATCGTCTGATCCCCGCCGCGGGCGAGGCCGCCATCCCGATCATCGTCGTCGACCACCCCGGTGAGGCCGAGCCGGCGATCGCGCGTTTGCGTGCCGGCCAACCCGTCGCTGTGCGCTGGCTCCACGAGCGCGTGATCCCGCTCGAGAACCTCGTCGCCGCGCGCACCGTGGCGGGGACCCTTTGGGTGATCACCGATCGGCCCGCGGAGGTTCCCGGCTTCTTGGGAGCGCTCGAGCACGGGGCCGATTCGGTGGTCGTAGAGGTGTCGAGCCTAGAACAGCTGGACGAGCTCGAGTCCCTCCTCGACCGGGTCGATGCGTCCCTCGCCTGGGAGTGGCTCGCGGTGCGCCGCGTCGCGACCGCCGGCATGGGCGACCGAGTCATCGTCGATACGACGTCGCTCCTCGCGCCCGAGGAGGGGATGCTGGTTGGAAGCGCTGCCGCGCTCCTCCTTCACGTAGCGAGCGAAGCGGTCGGGTCCCGGTACACTCGTCCCCGCCCGTTCCGGGTGAACGCGGGGGCGGCCCACATGTACACGCTGTTGGCGAACGGGGACACGCGCTACCTCAGCGAGCTCGTCGCGGGCGACTCGATCCTCGTAGCCCACCCCGACGGGCCTGTCCGTTCCGTGCGCGTGGGTCGGATCAAGATCGAGCGGCGCCCGCTCGCGCTCGTCGAGGTCGAGCGCGGCGCCCGGAGCTTCACCGCCTTCCTCCAGGAGGCCGAGACCGTCCGCCTGACGACGACGGAAGGACGCATCGCGACCACGGAGCTCCGAGCGGGAGCTACCGTGCTCGCGGTCAGCCTTCCCCCTGCTCGCCACCTGGGAATGGCGGTAAAGGAGACGATCGAAGAGCGATGAGCGTCGCGTCACCAATCGTCATCGTAACCCTCCCGGCGAGGTCGCTCGGCGAACTACGCGACTCGCTGGAGACCCTTGCGGGGTCGGGTGCCGATGTCGCGGAGGTGCGGGTCGACCGACTCTCCGTTTCCGAACAGGACCGTATCGCGTCCCTATTCCCGTCCCCTCTGCCCCTCCTCGCCACGTATCGCTCCCAGGAGGAGGGGGGAGGCGGTGCGAACGCCGGCCCCGAACGGACGCGCCGGATTCGTCAGCTGGCCGCCCTTCCGTTCGCTTATGTTGACCTAGAGCGAGTGACCGACGCGGCGCTCCTCGCCGAATGGAGGGAGCGCCCGGGTCCTCCGACCCTGCTCGTTTCACGGCATCTTCCTGAGGGGGCTCCCACCGACGCGGTTGTGCGGGCGCTCGAGCCGGTGCCCGGGTCGAGGGCGATCGTCAAGGTCATCGTCCCCGCATCGCTCGCCCGATTCTATCGCGAGGTACGATCTCTGGTGACCCCCTCGGTAGCGGCCGGTCCCACGATCCTTCACACGATAGGTCCGTCCGGCTCGATCCTACGGGCCCGTGCCGGGATCTTGGGCCTTGCCGGTGTCTTCGCGGCCCCTCCTAGCCTCGGCTCGCTTGCGGGTCCGGCCGCTCCCGTTGAACCGTCGCAGATCCCGGTCGATGCGCTGCTTCCCATCCTGCGAGCGGGGTCCGGCGGCCGCCTCTTCGCCCTCCTGGGTCACCCGGTCGCCCACTCCGCGTCTCCCCGGATGCACACGACCTGGTATCGAAGATCGGACTTGGCGGGTCTGTTCGTCGCCCTCGACATCGAAAGCGCGGAAGAGTTTCGTGAGGTGCTGGGTCCCCTCCATCTGGACGGGTTTTCGGGGTTCAACGTGACCCACCCTTGGAAGGAGACGGCTCTGCGGGCGGCATCGCGGGCAAGCGCTGACGCGCTGACGACCGGATGCGCGAACACGCTCACCTTCGAGAACGGGCAGTGGAGCGCCGACAATTTCGACGTGAACGCCGTCCTCCGGCGGGCGCGCGAGCTGCGCTCGGCGGGCCGGTGGAGCGGAGCGGACCTGCTCGTCCTCGGAAGCGGCGGAGCGGCCCGAGCGGCCCTCACGGCCGCCCGCCACCTCGGAGTTCCCGCCCGTATACAGGCGCGTCGGCCCGAGGCCGCCGAGCAACTCGCGCGATCGTTCGACGCGAGCGTCGAGACCCAAGCGGACCGGGCCGCCTCTTTGATCATCCACGCTACTCCGGCCGGCGGGCCGAGTCCCCGGTCCTGGAGCTCGGATGGCAGGGGCATCTACGACCCGGCTCCGTCCTGCTGGACTTCGTTTACGCTCCCGAAGCGACGGGAATCCGTGAGGCCGCAGAGGCGAGGGGCGCCTCGTACGAGGACGGGGGCCGACTCCTGGTCTACCAGGCGATCGAGGTTCACCGGCGCTGGTGGGGCAGTCCTCCTGACCCGGCGCTGGTGGACTGGGCTCTCGGGGAGGTCGGATGCGCGGCGTAGGACAGGCGTTCGGCGCCATCACCTTCGTCAATGCGCTCCCCACCGGGATCGGTGCTGCGGCCGCCGTCGGACTGACCGCGCGTGCCGTCGCGACGCTCGAACCCCGCGAAGGAGCTCCCTCTCGACGGATCGAGATCGCGGAGGTCCACCGGACCCCGCTGGTCGAGGCTTCGGCCCGTCGGGGGCTCGAAGCGTTCCCTCCGAAGGAGAGGTCGACGCTCTCCATCGAGCTCGACTCGATGATCCCTCCCGCCCGGGGTCTCAAGAGTTCCTCGGCGGTCAGCGGCGCCGTGCTCGCGGCCGTCGCTCACGCCGGGGGTGGGCAGCCGGACGCGATCGAGCTTGCAGGCTGGTCGGCCGAGGTCTCCCAGGAGATCGGCCTCAGCGCGACAGGGGCGTTCGACGACGCGTTCGCGTCGATCGCCGGCGGATGCGTGCTCACCGACAATCGGACCCGACAGGTCCTGAAACGACCGGCCCTTCCGAGCGGCCTTGCAGTCGTCCTCTGGATTCCAGAGGGTACGCACGCGCCGAGCGTTGCCTGGCGCGAGCGCTTCCACGCCCGGGAGAGCGAAGGACAGGCCGCCGTGGACGCGGCGATCTCCGGCGACCTCTTTGAGGCGATGCGGCGGAACACGGCTCTCGTCGAGGACGTTATGGGTTACCGCTACCGGAATCTCCGAGGATCACTCGAGGACGCGGGAGCCATCGTGAGCGGGGTTTCGGGCTTGGGGCCGACCTTGGCCGTGCTCGTGCCCCAGGACGCGATCCGACCGGTGCTCGATTCTCTTCCGACCGACGGCGCCGAGGTCCGCACGGTCCGCCTCGAGCCGGAGCGGAAGGCGGGGGAGATCGTCGCATGATCCGCCGCATCCAACCAGGGGTCACGAGCGGAACGGTTCGAGCGCCCCCCTCCAAGAGCTACACGCACCGGGCGCTCGTCAGCGCGTTCCTCGGCGGGCACACGGTGCGCGTCCACCGCCCGCTCGACTCGGATGACACTCGAGCGACGGCGGAAGGTCTTCGGCGCTTGGGTGCGAAGGTTGATTGCACCTCGGCCCGCTGGACCGTGCGCCGGGCCACCCATCTCCCGACGCGGCCGGTCACGATCGACTGCCGAGAATCAGGGACCACCCTTCGCCTCCTGACCGCGGTCGCAGCGCTTCAGGAGCGGCCCGTGCGGTTCACCGGTCGAGGACGGTTGCCCGAGCGCCCCATGGACTCCCTGATCACTCCCCTCGTATCGCTCGGCGCGTCGGTCCGAGTCGAACGATCGGGGCGCTCGCTCCCGTTCACGATCCGGGGCCCAATCCGATCCGGGACGGTCTCGATCGCGGCCAAGGATTCCTCCCAACCGGTCTCTGCGCTGTTGCTCGTCTGCGCCGCGCTGACGGGGACCTCACGCCTTCGCTGCAAGGGCCCGGTCGTCTCCCGCCCCTACATCGATGCGACGGTCGCATGGGTGCGCTCGAGAGGAACTCGCGTCACGGAGCGGGGGACCACGTGGGTCGTTCAGGGACCAGGCGAGCACGCCGGCAATGACGTCACGGTCCCCGGCGACGCCTCTTCGGCTGCGTACCTCTGGGCCGCTGCGGTCGTGTCGGGAGGTTCGGTCGAGGTCACCGGCATCGGCGCGAAATGGCCTCAGGCCGACCTGCGGATCCTCGACATCCTGCGGGGAATGGGTGCCAATGTGCGCCGCCACGGTGCTTCGCTGCGTGTGGGAGGCCGCCTCCGCATTGGGACGAACGTCGACCTGACCGACGCGCCGGACCTCTATCCGCTGGTCGGAGTGCTGGCGGCGGTCACTCCCGGTCAGCGGAGCATCCTACGTGGAGCACCCCAGCTTGAGCACAAGGAATCGAACCGGCTCCTGGAGACCCTCCGGCTTGTACGCGCCACGGGCGCTCAAGCACGCCGAAAGGGGAGCTCTCTCCAGATCGAGGGCGCCGCGCGGGCGCGGCCTCTTTCCATCCCTGACCTCACCGACCACCGCCTCGTCATGAGCTCCGCGGTGGCCGCGCTCGCCGCCGGAGCGCCCTCGCGCATCGGAGACGCGCGCGCGGTGAGGAAGTCGTTTCCCGGCTTCTGGTCAACGCTGGCCCGAATGCAAAGGAGCAAGACGAGAACATGATGGAGTTCGGCGAGCGCTACGTCGTTCGGATCTTCGGCTCGAGCCACGGCCCCGAGGTCGGGGTCGAGGTCGACGGCGTGCCGGCCAGTAGCCCGATCGACGTGGCGGCGATCCAGCGACAACTCGATCGGCGTCGACCGGTGGGACGGCGGCTCGCGACCAAGCGCCAAGAGGAGGACCGGCTCCAGGTCGACCAGGGGATCGATTCGGGACGGGCTTCGGGAGGACGGATCCGCGCGCACGTGGCGAACGAAGACGTCCGTCGAGAACCGTATGACCGCCTGAGAGAGAGCCCGCGACCGGGTCATGCTGACTATCCGGCGCGCGTCCGCTACGGAGAGGGCGCCGACCTATCCGGGGGAGGGATCTTCTCCGGTCGGATGACGGTGGGTCTCGTCATCGCTGGCGCGATCGCCGAGCAGCTGCTCGCTCCCGCCGGCGTTGACCTCGTCGGCTTCACCCGGTCCATCGGTACGATAGAGGCGGACATTCCGGAGGACCGGCCAATCCCCGAGCTCCGATCCGAAGCAGCGGCGAACGAGGTAGGCTGCCCGGACCCCACCCGCGCCGCCGAAATGGAGGCGGCGATTGCTGAGGCACGGCGCGAGGGCGACAGCGTCGGGGGCATCGTAGAGGTACGGATCGGCGGCGTGCCGGTCGGCCTCGGCGAGCCGTTCTTCGACTCGGTCGAAGGCGTGATCGCCCATCTGGCCTTCGCGGTGCCCGCCGTCAAGGCGATCGAATTCGGGGCCGGATTCTCTGGAACGCGGATGCGGGGTAGCGTCCATAACGACCCCTTCCGCTGGGATCGCGGCCGTGTCGTGACGGCGACGAATCACGCGGGAGGGATCTTGGGTGGACTGGCCTCGGGGATGCCGATCGTGTACCGCGCCGCCGTGAAACCGACGTCGTCGATCGCCCGTCCCCAGACCACGGTCAACCTAGCGACCCACCAGGACGTCGAGCTGATCGTGACGGGACGGCACGACCCATGCATCGTGCCGCGCGCGGTCGTCGTCCTCGAGAGCATCGGGGCTATCGCGCTCGCCGACCTCGCCCTGCGGGGGGGCTACCTTCCATGAGCGAAGAGTCCGGCACGATCCCCTGTGCAATCGTAGGAGCGGGGGGGTACATCGGTCAACACTTCGCTCGCCTGCTCGCCGACCACCCCAGGTTTGCATCTCCCGTTCTGGTCGGTTCGGAGCGGAACACCGGACGTCCGTTCCGCGAACTCTGGCAGCTCAGCGACGAGGCACCCGAATCGCTCCGCGACGCCAAGTTGCGGACGAGCTCGGCGGCGCAGCTTTCGAGGTCCGGGGTACGAGTCGTATTCAGTGCCCTTCCTTCGTCGACCGCCGGAAGCTTCGAGAGCGAGCTGGCCCGCCGCGGGATCCATGTCTTCACGAACGCTGCCGACCACCGCATGGACCCGGGCGTGCCGCTCCTCGTGCCCGAGGTCAACGCGGAGCACCTTTCACTTCTCGGTAAGCGCGCTCGCGGCCGCGGCCTCCTCGTCGCAGACCCCAACTGCACGACCGCGGGGTTAGTGGTCGCCCTCAAGCCCGTCTGGAAGCTCCTGGCCCCGTCCGTGGTCCACGTCGCGACCTACCAGGCCCTATCGGGCGCCGGGTTCCCTGGCGTCGCGTCACTCTCGATCCACGATAACGTCGTCCCGTTCATCCGGGACGAGGAGGACAAGGTGGTGGAGGAGTCTCATCGCATCCTCGGCGCACTACGGTCGGGCCGCGTCCAACCCAGCTCGGTGCCCTTCGCGGTCCACTGCGCCCGGGTCCCTGTCCGCGATGGCCATCTCGAGGCGGTGACCCTCGTTTCGCGGCGGCGACCGGACCTCAAGCAGATCACGGAAGCCTGGGCCTCCTTTGACCCCCTGGAGGGGCACGACCTCCCGACCGCTCCCCACCCCGCTACCGTTCTCCGAGGGGAGGCCGACCGACCTCAGCCCGTCCTTGACCGGTGGCGCCGGCCCGAACGGGCCCGCGGAATGGCGGTCAGCGTCGGTCGCATCCGCTGGGAGCCTCCGTTCCTGCGGTTCTTCTGTCTCTCCCACAACGCCGTGCGGGGAGGGGCTGGGGGGTCGGTGTTGAACGCCGAGCTCGCGCTCGACGAAGGCTGGTTGGCTTCGCCGGAGGTGGAACGCGCATGAGACGAGGCCGGCAGGCGATCGTTCTCAAGTTCGGTGGAGCTTCGCTCGACGAGCCGCGCCGGATCCAGGAGCGGATCGGCGCGCTGCGCTCCCGGCGTCGCCCGGTCGTCGTGGTCGTGTCGGCCCGCGGCGGGGTCACCGACCGGCTCAAAGAGATGCTCGAAGCGCCGCGGAACCGGCGGGGCCACCGGGCCGCGCTCGCTCGGATCGCCGCCCGTCACCCGCGCCTTCCGCGCGCGGGTGTCCTCGAGCAGCGGCGTCTCGAGAGGCTCACAGAGACTATGGAGGAGATCGGTTCGGTCGACCTCCCGTTCGCGGACCGCTTCTTGAGCCAAGGCGAGCGACTCGCCGTACATTGGCTCAGCGAGCGCCTCCAGGAGTCAGGGATCCGCGCGGTCGCCATAGAGGCCGACCAGCTCGGTCTGATCACCGACAACGCCTACGGAAATGCGAGTATCCTCTTCGACCGCTCGCGACCGGGCGTCGTGGCCGGTATCGAGGAGGTTCTGGCACGAAAGGGGGTCCCGATCGTTACCGGATACTTCGGCCGCAGCCTCGAGGGACGCGTCGCGACCCTGGGCCGGGGCGGCTCGGATTACTCAGCGACCGCGATCGCCGCGCTCATCGGAGCGCGGCGGGTCGAGCTCGTGAAGCGCGAGGTCTCCGTGTTGACGGCCGACCCGCGCATCGTCCCGGCGGCCCGCCCAATCGACCGGTTGAGCTACCAAGAGGCGGAAGAACTCGCCCAGTTTGGCGCTCGCGTTCTCCATCCGTTGACGGTCGAGCCCGCGCTCCAGGCCGGGATCGAGATCGTCGTTCGATCGCTCCAGGACCCTCGGGTGGCCACGACCATCGGGCCTAGGTCCGGAGGCCCGCGCGCGATCACGCTCCTCAGCCCGGTCGCCATCGTGCGGGTCCGCGTTCCGGGCGGTCGCCAGCGCCCGGGCGTGGTCGCCGAGGCGACGGAGCGGCTCGCCGTCCACGGGATCAACATCGTGACGCTCTTCACGTCGTCCTCGCTTCTCGTCCTCGTAGTCGAACGCGCACGGGCGCGCCGGGCGCGCGAGGTCCTGTCAACCCTCTTCCGGCCCGGACCGGCCGTGGTCGAAGGGCCGTTCTCGGTCGCTCTGGTCACGGCCATTGGTGAAGGGATCCTCAAAGACCTCGGGCGGATCCCCCCCGCCACGCTCGCCCGCGGCGAAGGGCTCAGCGCATCCCCCCGCTCCCTCTCCTTCGCGGTACCGGTCGACGAGGGACGGACGGCGGTCCGCTCCCTTCACCGCGCACTGGTCGAGGAGGCCTCGCGTTGACCGACCCGTGGACCGAGTTCCTCCGCGAAAGCGAGGGGGCCCCCGTCGCGGGCTACTTTGAACGAGGCGATGCCCCCGGCACTCCGGGTCGCTGGGCGGTCTCCTTCACCGACCCCATCGACCGATTCGAGGTGACCCACGAAAGCGACGCGGCGAGCCTCGACCATCGAACGGCCCGGCTCCTTCGAGGAGATCCGACGCGCGCGATCGTGGGGTACGTGGGGTTCGATGCGGTCTCCGCCTGGGAGCCTCTACTCGCACGCTACCCCCGAGGCGCTCCCTTCCCTCTCGGCGAGATGGCGGTCGTCGGCGGGCTACGGCGCCGTCGGGTCCCCCGGACCGTCGATGCCTCCGTTCGCGGAGAGGGCCCCCCCCATCGCGCTCCCCGGGCGCTAGAGGAAACTCTCGGCCCGTCCCAGTTCCGACGGGCGGTCGTTCGACTGCGCCGTGCGATCGGAGAAGGGGAAGCGTTCCAGGTCGTCGTCGCCAGCCGGCGCACGTTCGCCCGGCCCAAGGACCTTCTCGACCGAGCGACCCACCTCAGAGCGCGCGAGCGTTACGCGTACTTCTACTATCTTCGTTTCGACGATCGGGAGATCGTCGGCGCCACTCCTGAGTCGGTCCTCGAGGTCGAGCGGGGTCGCGCCTTCGTCAGCCCGATCGCGGGCACCCGACCTCGAGGTCGGGCGGGAGAGCGCCGTCGACCGCTCCACCTGGACGCGAAGGAGCTCGCGGAGCACCGGATGCTCGTCGACCTCGCTCGCAACGACCTGGGGAGGGTCTCCGTCGGCGGCTCGGTGCGGATCCTCTGGCGGGAACGCCGAGAGCCGTTCGCCCGGCTCGAGCATCTGGTGAGCCGGGTCGCGGGAACGCTCCAGCGCGGTGTAGGGCCGTGGTCGGTCCTGGCCGCGACCTTCCCCGCGGGAACGGTCAGCGGAGCGCCGAAGATCCGAGCGACCGAGCTGCTCCGAGCCGAGGAAGAGACGTGGCGCGGGCCGTACGGGGGCGCGGTCGGCCTCGTCACCGGGGACGGAAGGGCGGCATGGGCGCTCGCGATCCGCTCCGCGTTCGTCGCGCGGGAGCGGTTGTACACCGAGGCCGGAGCCGGGATCGTCTGGGGGTCGGAACCGGCGCGAGAGTTCCGCGAGATGCGAACAAAGCTCGCTCAGGTCGAGTCGTCCCTCGTGGAGGGACCCGCGTGAAGGTCGTCCTGATCGACCACGAGGATTCGTTCGTCTACAACCTCGCGCAGTCGCTGAGCGTGGCGGGAGCCCGGGTCGTCTGCCTGCGCTACACGGTCCCGTTCTCAGCCCTCCGACGTGAAGACGCGGACGCGTTCGTATTCTCGCCCGGTCCGGGCCATCCCAGTGACCTCCGCGTGACGGGGCTCGCGCGACGCGTCCTGACCGAGTTCAGCCGGGAACGTTCCACGCTCGGCGTATGCCTCGGGCACCAGCTGATCGGGGAGTACTGTGGCGCTCGTGTCGTCCGTGGGACCCCGGTCCACGGGCAGACCGCCGCCGTACGTCACGAGGAGGACCCCCTCTTCCAGGGCGTGCCGTCCCCCTTCAACGCTGCGCGCTACCACTCCCTCGTCATCGACCCCGCGTCCATTCCCACCTCGCTCGCGGTCACCGCCCGCACGCGACGAGGCGAGGTCATGGCCGTACGCCATCGCCACCAACCAATCTTAGGGGTCCAGTTCCATCCAGAGTCGTTCCTCACCCAAAAGGGCCCACGGATCCTCGCCAACTTCCTAGCGGAGGCGCACCGATGAGCCGCAACCTCCTCGAGGCACTGCTCCGTCGCGAGGAGCTATCCGGCCGCGAGGTCGACCGCCTGGTCGGCCTTCTCATCGATCCGGCTCGTTCCGACGTCGAGCGCGCCGCGCTCTTGGTCGCCCTTCGCGCCAAGGGTGAAAGCGTAGGGGAGATCGCCGCCTTCGCTCGAGCCCTCCGCGCGCGAGCTACGCCATTTCCCGGCCCGCGGGCGGCCGGCGCGGTCGACCTCTGCGGGTCGGGGGGAGCGACCCGGCCGTCGTTTAATGTCGGTACGGTGGGTGCCTTCGTGGTTCGCGCCGCGGGAGTTCCGGTTGCGAAGCACGGGAACCGCAGCGCGCGCGGGGCCGAGGGAGGCTGGGCGGGCTCGAGCGACCTTCTCGAAGCGCTCGGGCTTCCCTTCCTATCGTCGCGGGAGTACGCGACCGCCTCTTTCGAGCGCGAGCGGATCACCTTCCTGCACGCTCCGCTCTACCATCCCGCGACCCGCGCCGTGATCCCCGTCCGTCGAGCCCTCGGGGTCCCGACGGTCTTCAACTGGATCGGTCCCCTCACGAACCCGGCGGCGGTCCGCTACCAGCTGGTCGGATGTCCGACCCCGGCGATCGCCGGGCATGCTCGCCCAGGTGCTCCCTCTCCTCGGCGTCGTGCGGGGGGCCACGGTCTCAGGGAGCGATGGCACCGACGAGCTTTCGCCGACTCACCTTTCGCACCTCACCTACTTTTCGCCCGGTCGTCGGACCACACGCCGTATCGATCCAACGCCGCTCCTCGATGCGGACGATCGGCGTGGCCCATGGGGACCCCTTCCCGCCGCCCTAGCGGCCCAAGAGACCGAACGTATCCTCGCCGGGGGGGGCGGGAGCCGTCGGGGGGGCGTACTCCTGACGAGCGCCGCCGCGCTGTGGGTCCGAGGCACCGTCCCCACGCTTTCGGAAGGGGTCAACCGAGCGACGCGAGCGCTCGACTCCGGTGAAGCCGAAGCCGTTCTCGGACGGCTCAGGGACCTTGCTGGGGCCCGGCGGTGGGGGAAGGAAACGTGACGGCGTTCCTGGACGAGATCCTGGACGCGGTACGGCGGGACGTCGCCCTTCCCAATTACCGTGACGACCTCCCCCCGGAACCCTCGCGGCCCCCGCCCTCGCTGAAGGCGGCGGTCGAGGGAGCCCCGGGATCTTGGGCGATGGTGGTGGAGCGCAAACACCGCTCTCCCGGTGCATCTCCCCCGGAGCTTCCGGAGCGGCCCTTGGACGAATTTGTTCGTCTCGTCGCGTCCTGCGGCGTTGACGCGCTATCGTGCCTCGCGACGCGCCCCGCGTTCGCGGGGTCTCCGAAGGAGGTTCATGCGCTAGCGGAACGGACGCGCCTTCCGATCCTCTTCAAGGATTTCGTGATCGACCCGGTCCAGGTCGACGCCGCGCGTCGTTCGGGCGCGAGCGCCATCCTCCTCATCGCGCGCCTCGAGAGCGAAGGCCGGGTGCGCCACTCCTTACGCGAACTCGCCGAGCTCGCGCGCACCGCCGGCCTAGAGGTGGTGCTCGAGCTCCACGCGGTGGAAGAGCTCAAAGTCGCCGCGACGCTTTCGGCGGACCTCTACGGGGTCAACGTGCGGGATCTCGACACCCTCGCCTTGCGGCCGGACGTCGCACAACCGACCTTCGCGGCATTAGTAGGGAAGCACCCGGTCCTTGGACTGAGCGGGGTGGAAGGGCCGGAGGAAGCACGCCGATTCCGCCGCTGGGGCGCGCAGGGGATCCTGGTGGGCAGTGCCTTCGCTCGGAGCCGGGAACCCGCTGCGTTCCTCGCCGCCCTCCGTAGGGCAGGGCAGGGGGGAGCAAGGTGAGGACGTTCGTGAAGTTCTGTGGGATCACCGACGAGGCATCGATCGAACTCGCCCCGCATGAGGGAGCGGTCGGTCTGGTGATCGACGTCCCGGCCTCTCCTCGAAATCTCACGTTCGAGCGCGCCGCGGAGCTGGCCGAAAAGGTCCCGAGCCACGCGGAGGTGTGGGCGGTCACCGTCGACCCGTCCGCAGAAAGGGTCCGTCGGATCTTCAACGAAGTCGGCGTCGATTGGATCCAGGTCCACGGGACCATCCCGGATGAGCTCGAGTGGGTCGAGCGGCACCGACTGGTCCCCTCGGTCCCGATCGCGAGCGGGGGAGAGGAGGTCGAACCCCCGACCCTTCCCGTGGACGACCAGTTCCGCCGCATCCATCTCGACTCCGCCGGTGGAGCGCTCCCGGGTGGCACCGGAACGCTCCCGAGTTGGCCGGCGTGCGCCCGGGTGGTGGACGCCTCGCCCGGCCGCAAGGTGATCCTCGGAGGTGGGCTTCGGCCGGAGAACGTCGCGGACGCGTTGACCGCCGTCCACCCGTGGGGGGTGGACGTCTCGAGCGGGATCGAGGAGAGCCCCGGCCAGAAGAGCCCGGAGAAGATGCAACGATTCCTGGACGCGGTCGCCGCCTGGGAGGCGAAGAACCATGCCTAGGCGCTTCGGCGATTTTGGTGGGGCCTACGTGCCCGAAACGCTCGTCCCGGCGCTCCGTGAGCTCGAGAAGGCGTGGGTCGAATCCCGTCGTGACCGAGGGTTCCGTGCGGAGCTATCGCGGCTCTCCCGCACGCTCGCCGGACGCCCGACACCGCTCTACTTCGCGCGACGCCTCACCGCGCGTGGCGGCGGAGCGGAGATATGGCTCAAGCGCGAGGACCTGGTTCATGGAGGTGCGCACAAGTTCAACAACGCCCTCGGCCAAGGGCTCCTCGCGCGCTGGATGGGCAAGCCCCGCCTCATCGCAGAGACGGGAGCGGGGCAGCATGGCGTGGCGACCGCGATGATCGGAGCGGCCCTCGGGCTGCGGACGCAGGTCTACATGGGCGCGGTCGACATGGAGCGTCAGCGACCGAACGTGCTTCGGATGCGGCTTCTCGGCGCCGAGGTGATCTCCGTCACAACCGGCCAAGCGACGCTCAAGGACGCCATCAACGCCGCGCTCCGCGACTGGATCGCGAACGTGCGGACCACGCACTACCTGCTCGGGAGCGCGGTCGGCCCGCACCCATTCCCCACGATCGTCGCGGATTTCCAGAGCGTGATCGGCCGGGAGATCCTCCGGGACGCTCGACGCCTATGGGGACAGGACCCCGACCTCGCGGTGGCGTGCGTGGGCGGAGGCTCGAACGCGATCGGAACCTTCCACCCGATGCGCCGAACCCAGGTCGAGCTCTTGGGGGTGGAGGCCGCCGGCCCCCGGGGAGACCCGAACGGCGCCGCGTCGCTCGTGCGAGGGCGACCCGGGATCCTGCACGGCTCCTACTCCTACGTCCTCCAGGATGAGGACGGCGAGATCGCGAACACCCAGAGCATCTCGGCGGGGCTCGATTACGCCGGGGTTGGTCCCGAGCACGCCTTCCTCAAAGAGACGGGGCGCGCACGCTACGTCGCGGTCCATGACGAAGAGGCGCTACGCGCCTTCGGCTGGTTGGCCCGCGATGAAGGGATCCTCCCCGCGCTCGAGCCGGCGCACGCTCTCTACGCGGCGGTCCGGGAGGCTCGCCGGCGCAAGCGATCGGAACGGGTCGTCGTCACGCTCTCCGGTCGCGGCGACAAGGACCTCGAGGTGGTCAGCCGTGCGATTCGGTGAAGGGCTCGGGCAGCGCCCGGCGCCGCGTCCAAAGCTGGTCGCCTACTTCATGGTGGACCGCGCGCGCCGCCCAGCCTTCCGCCGGCTCGCCGTCGCAGCCCGCCAGGCGGGGGCGGACGCGCTCGAGCTCGGGTTTCCCTTCTCGGACCCGATCGCGGACGGCCCGGTCCTTCAGGCGGTCGCCGACCGCGCCCTGCGCCACGGGACCACGTGGCGTGACCTCCTGGTCGCCGTGGGCGAGACGAGTCCGATCCTGCCGACCGCCGTCATGACGTACGCGAACCCCGTCTGGCGGCACGGACTCGACCGGGGTATCCTCGACCTCCGTCGCGCCGGAGCGGGGGGCCTCATCGTGCCGGACCTGTCGCTCGAGGAGGCCGCCCCCTGGAAACGAAGCGCGGAGAAGGCCGACGTCGACCTCATCATGCTGGCCGCCCCTGGCGCCGACGCCGCGCGCGCCCGCTCCCTCGCGAAGGCGAGCTCGGGGTTCCTCTACTTGGTGGCACGCTATGGGACGACCGGAACCACCGGGGGAATGGCGAGAGGCCTGGGTGCGATCGTCCGCGCCGCTCACTCGGCGGTCCCCCGACTTCCCGTCGTGATCGGTTTTGGGATCCACGATGGGCCGAGCGCGCGCCGGGCGATGCGAACGGGAGCCGACGGCGTCGTGGTGGCCACGGCGCTCGAGGAAGCGCTCGGAGGGACGACCGCGGCGAGCGCGGTGCGTAGCGTCCTCGCGCCCGTCCGCCGCGCCCTCCCGTCACGTCCCGGGTGAGCCGGCGGCCGTTGTTATATCGGCCTCGCCGATAGACGCCGTCATGACCGGCGTTCGGGGCCGCTGGTCGAGCGCGGCCGGCAAGCTCCTTCCCGAGATGCGCGCCTGGCGTCGGACGCTCCATCAAACGCCCGAACTCTCCAACCACGAATCGACGACGCGAACGACGATCACGAACGCCCTGCGCGAACTCGGGATTCCTTTCCGGACGTACGACGGTTTCTACGGCGTCCTGGCCCAGGTCGGTCCGAAGGACGGCGGGCCGGTGGTCGCGCTGCGGGCGGATATGGACGCCCTTCCCGTCACGGAGGAGACCGGCCTTCCCTTCGCGTCGACCGTTCCGGGCCGGATGCACGCGTGCGGCCACGATGTACACATGGCGGCCCTCTTGGGCGCGGGCGCGCTCCTCGCCGGTCGCGAGAAGGCCCTGAGCGGGCCGGTGAAGCTCCTCTTCCAGCCGGCGGAGGAGGAAGGGGACCGCGGCGGGGCCCTCCCGTTCCTGCGCCGCGGGTGCTTCGAACGTCCTTTGGTGGACTTCATCGTGGGCCAACACGTCGAGCCGGCGATCCCCGCCGGGTCGGTCGGCTACAAGGTCGGTGCCTGCATGGCCGCCGCGGACACATTGCGCATCGTCGTGCGCGGACGTGGGGGCCACGCCGCCTCCCCCCACCAAGGACCCGATGCGATCCTCGTCGCGAGCGAGATCGTGACCGGGCTGCAGGCCTTAGTGAGCCGGGTGCGTAATCCGGTCGACCCGGTCGTCGTCAGCATCGGGATGATCCACGGAGGAACCCGCCACAACATCCTTCCCGACGAGGTGAGGCTCGAAGGCACCGTGCGCACGTTTCGCCCCGCCACTCGGGTGCAGATGGAATCGGCGTTGAAGCGCCGCGTCCGGGCGATCGCCTCGAGTTTGGGGGCCCGCGTACATATCGAATACCAGGCTGGCTACCCGGCGCTCTGGAACCCTCCTGAGGCGACGGCCATCGTCCGCGACAGTCTGCGTGCGGAGCTGGGCCGCGAGAAGGTCCTCGAGCTCGAGAACCCGGTCATGGGCGCCGAGGACTTCGCACGGTATCTCGAGCGGGTTCCCGGGACGTTCCTTCGGTTGGGGGCCGGGGTCCCAGGAGAAGTGGCCGCCCTTCACAGCGCGACGTTCGCGCCTCCGGAAGAGTCCCTCGTGGTCGGAGCCACCGCCCTCGCCGTGGCCGCGGTCGGCCTTCAGCAGAGCGGACCATGAACGTAGCCCGATTCCGAAGGGATTTTCCGGCGCTCCGGCCTCGGCGGGGCCAGCGCGCGCCTTCCTATCTCGACTCGGCGTGCATGTCGCTGGTGCCCAAGGATGTACTGCGGGCGATGGAGGAGTACTATTCCGATTATCCGGGCTGCGGCGGGCGAAGCCTCCACCGCTACGCGCAGAAGGTGAGCCTGCGCTTCGAAGGAGCGCGCGAGCGGTTCGCCCGGTTCTTTGGGGCGGCGGACAGCCGAGGCGTCGTCTTCGTCCGCAACGCGACGGAGGCGATCAACCAGGTCGCCCAAGGCACCGCGTGGAAGAAGGGAGATCGCGTTCTCGTCTCCGACCAGGAGCACAACTCGAACCTCGTCGTCTGGCAGCGTCTCGTGCGCGAACGGGGGATCCGTCTCGACATCCTGCCGCTCTCCGCCGACGGAACGTTCGACGGGGAGCTCCTCGAAGAACGGCTCGCGCGCAAGGTCCGGCTGGTCAGCCTGTTCCACACATCGAACCTCGACGGGCGGACGCTCCCGCTCGCGGAAGTGGTGGAGCGCTCCCACGACCGCGGGGCCCAGGTCCTCTTCGACGGGTGCCAGGCCGCTCCCCACCGGGCGATCGAGTTCGACCGCTCTTCGGTCGACTTCTACGCGGTCTCGGCCCACAAGATGCTCGGACCCACGGGAACCGGCGTGCTCCTGGGCCGGCCCGATGCGCTAGCCCCGTTCCGACCGCTCAGCGTCGGCGGCGAGACCGTCGAATGGACGACGCTGACGGACCACCAGCTGCGGGAGCCGCCGCACCGATTCGAAGCCGGGCTCCAGAACTATGCCGGGATCATCGGCGCCGTGGCCGGCCTAGACTACCTCGAACGGGTCGGGTGGGACGCGGTCGGGGCGACCCAGCTCGCGGCGAACCGCGCGGTCTCGCAGGAGCTCGCGGACGAACCCCGCGTGCGCCTGCTCGGTCCGCCGGACCCGAAGGACCGCTCGAGCATTTTCGCGTTCGCGTTGGAAGGGATCGACCCGCACGACGCAGCCCTTTTCCTCGACCAGGGCTGGAACGTCCTCGTCCGCTCGGGGATGCACTGCGTCCACTCCTTCTACGAACGACGGGGCCTCGTGGGCAACGTGCGGGCTTCCTTCTACTTCTACAACGACCGCACGGACGCGAGGCTCTTGTCCCGCGGCATCCAAGAACTTCTCCAACGGATTCCCGTTCGGACTTCGGCCGCTCGAAGCGCTGCGGTCGCCGCTAAGTAGCGGCGGACCGTTCCACGCTCATGGGAGCGATCTACCTCGACTACGTAGGGATCCGAGTCACCCAACTGCCCCGAGCGGTCCGTTTTTTCACGCGGGGCCTCGGCTTGAAGGAGGTCCGGCGCGGCACGATGGATCACGGCGGCGTCTGGGTGCTGTTGCACGACCCCACCTCCCATCAACACCTCGAGCTCAACTACTACCCTAAAGGCAACCCGTATGCCACACCGTTCCAATCGGGGGAAGGACTCGACCACATCGGCTTCCGGACACGGAAGATGGGTGAGGCCGCGCGCCTCCTCAAGAAGGCCGGGGCGCGCCGCGTGGAGCGGTTCATGTGGCGGGGGAAGCCCGTCTTGGAGTACTGACGAAGGCCCGGACGGGATCTGGGTCGAGCTCATCGCGTCGTAGGGCGATGGGAAGGGAACGGGCTTACAGCGATTTCTCGACGATGTCCCCGAGCTCGCGGCTGACCAGCTGGGCGAGGTTCTGGGTCAGCTGGCGACGGACGTTCTCGGGGAGCGTCGACAATCCGAGGTGCGCCGTGAGGGTCCCGACCCGGATGAGCGCCGCGTACTCGAGGGCGCGCGCTTCGAGCAGCTGGCGGACCGCGTCGCGAATGTCCTGGGCGAGCTTCGGGTCTTCGCGGAGCGTTTTCTCGATGTGCCGTCGGATCTCGTCCTTGATGATGTCGCGGGTGGCGTCGCGGACAATCTCCTCCGGCCGAAGCAGGTCGCGGGTGCTGCTGAGCAAGAGCTCGATCGGCTCACCGGAAGAATCAGCCACCATCGACCGTCGATGGGACCTGACCGCCATAAAGGTATGGAGACCCCGAAGGAGCTCCGCGGCCCTCCCGGCCCCCGAGGAACGCCCGGCTTGCGCGGGCCCCACATCGCGACCATCCTCGGCCCGCGAGGCGCGGGTGAACGGAACCCACCCATGACCGCGGAGCTTCGCATCGGTTGCTCGTCATGGACGTCGGAGGCCTGGTGGGATCGCGTCTACCCCCGCAGCCTCTCCGACGGCGAGCGGCTCGGACTGTATGCCCGCCTCTATCCCACGGTCGAGGTCGACTCTACCTTCTATTCCCTTCCTCGGGCGTTCCTCTCCGACCGATGGAGACGGACCACGCCGATTGGCTTCCTCTTCGCCGCGAAGATGACTTCCGACCTCCTCGACCGCAAGGTCGCGGTCGATCCCGAACGATTGGAACGTTTCGTGAAGGAGCTTCGCCCGCTCGAAGAAAAGCTCGGTCCGCTCCTCCTCCAGTTCCCGCCCTCCTTCCGACCGGCCGGCGGGACCGCGTTCCTCGAGGAGCTCGTGGCGGCGCTGCCGAGCGACGCGCGCTACGCGGTCGAGCTCCGCCACGCGGGCTGGTTCTCCCACGAGGTGCTGCCGAAGCTCACCCGAGCGCTCCGAGACCGCGCCATCGCGCTCGCGTGGTCGTACTTGACGTTCGTCGATGTGCCTCCCGAGGTCACGACCGATTTCCTCTACGTCCGATTCATCGGAGACCACACGACGGTCCCCAGCAGCCTCCACGGGGCCGTGCGCGTGGACCGCTCCGAGGCGACCGGCACATGGGCCGAACGGGTGCGACGCCGAATGGACGAAGTCAAGCGCATCTTCGTGTTCTTCAACAACCACTTCGCGGGGTTCGCTCCCGAGAGCGTCAACGCCTTCCGCCAGGAGATGGACCTCCCGCCGGTCGCCTACGCGCCCCCGCCCTCGCGCGAAGGGGCTCAGCGACGTCTCGACTGAGTCCGCGTCGCCCCGGGCTCCCCCTCGGGCCATCACGGCCGGCGGCGCCTATCCCCGGAGCTTCAAAGGGGTGCGAGGGAGAACCTCGAAATTTCTAATAACCCCGTCACCGTCCCCGCGCAACTCATGGAAGGAGGATCCGGTGGGGCCAGCCGTCGCCTTGCCCGCTGGCTCTTCCGCCACCGGCGGGGCGTGCTCATCGCGGGGATCGTTGCGTTCATCGCGATGCTCCCGCTCGCTGCGCTCGCTCCAAACTACATCAACTACTCGAGCACGGCTAGCGCGGTTCCGAACAGCCAGTCCGCCCAGGTCCAGAGCCTGCTCGCCTCCAGCCACCCGGAAGACTCGACCCTCTTCGTCGTAACACCGAACAGCGTCTCGGGCTCGGAGTTCTGCTCTCACACCTCTAACTTCACGGTCGAGGTCGGGCAACAGTCCATCACCAACTACAACGAAACGAGCTCCGTTTGTTCGGCCGGAGCCCGCCTCATCGACACGACCTACGGACCTAACGCTTCGCTCATCCGCGATACCCGCGCGAACATGACGGCTCTCGCCCACGCGATCTACGGCTACCCGAGCAACTTTACCAATCAGTGGGAACGCTACGGGTTCTCCCGCGCCTCGATCAACGCAACGTACAATCAGAGCGGCGGCCGACCCGGCTACGACGCCGCGTTCAAGACGTCGCTGTTCAATAACTACTCGAGCTCCGCGACCCCCTACTCGATGGTCGACGGTGCGGTCCGCGCGAACGCGCTGCCGTTCTTCAACACGAGCTTCTTCAACGAGAGCGCGACGATCGTGATCGTCCTCCTCTCGAGTGTCACCGACTACTCTACGGCGCCGCTCATCAATGTCGAGACGGCCGGGTGGCTCACGTTCTTCGGCCATATGCCGGTTCCGGTGTTGCCCGAGGTGGTCGCCGCGTTCGCGGCCCCGGGCGACCCCGGCTGGAACTACGTCATCGCGAACGGGTACGGCTTCGTCCCGGCTGCGATCCGGGCCCAGTTCGTGAGCCCGGACAACTCCACACAGATCATCGACGTCGTCTTCAACGTCCCGGACACCTACCGCGGCCCCCACAACTTCTATCCCGCCCAGGCGGCGACGCCCGAGATCCGCGACCTCACCACGCGGAACTTCGGGCCGGCAGACCGGCGTCACGGGCGCCGGCGCGATCACCTACGATACCGCGGCCCTCACCGCTTCCGCGGACTTTCTCTTCGCACTGACGTTCGTTTTCCTCGCGATCGCCGTACTGATCACGCTCCGCTCGCTCTGGGCCCCCGTGTTGACCGTCCTCTTCGTCGTCCTGGGCTTCATCATCGGCTACGCCGCGATCTTCACGACCGGTCTCGTCTTCGGATCGGTCGACTACCTCGTCACATATACCTTGGAAGCGGTCACGCTCGGGATCGTGACGGACTACCTGGTCTTCCTTCTGTACCGCTACCGGGAGGAGCTCCGTAACGGACTCGACCCACCCGCGGCGATCGAGCGGGCCACCGAGACGGCCGGCTTCGCGATCCTGACCAGCGCCCTCATCGTCGCCGTGGGTCTCGGGATCCTCTCCTTCATCCCCGGCCTCGGGAGCTGGGGACTCGTCCTCTTCATGTCGGTGATGCTCATCGGGATCGCCGAAGCGCTCTTCCTGCCCGTGATCACGAGCTACATCGGGCCGAAGATCTTCATCGCGCGCTATCTGAAGGGGTCCCCCACCCCGATCGTCCGCTCCCCCTTCTACCGGGGAGCCGCCCTCGCGATCCGCCGACGGGGGCTCGTGCTAGTGATCGTCATCTTGGTCGCGGTCCCGGCGCTCATCTTCACGTTCACCGCTCCCACGAGCTACAACGTCGCCCAAGGTCTCCCATCGAGCTTACCGAGCGTCGCGGCCCAAGAGCAAATCTCGAACGCGTTCGGCTCGAATCTGCTCTACCCCACCTACGTCCTCGTCGCGGCTCCCCCCGGTACATCGTTCCTAGACCCGAACGGGTCGATCAACCCCGCGAACTCCGTCGTCTTACGGCAGACCGCGGGCGAGTTGCTGAACACTTCCGGTGTCAGTGGCGCGAACGGCCCCTTCGTAGTGGGCAATCGAAGCGTCGACGCCCTCCAGAGCGCGGCGACCCTCTTCGTCTTCGATGGGGGGACCCGAGCGTACTACCTCGTGTACCTGACGAGCGACCCGTTCTCGCTCAGCGCCATGAGCACGATCCAGGACCTTCGGCAGAACGGCTCTTGGCTGGTCGGCGGGGTCACCGGCTCGCTCCTCGACCAGAAGAACCAGAACGACGTCATCTACCCGATCGTCGAGATCGCGCTCGTGATCCTGATCGCGGTCATCCTCGGCTTCGCCTTCCGCTCGGTCACCTATCCCCTCATCTCGATCAGCGGCGTCTTCGTGAGCATCTCGGTCACGGTGGTGCTCCTCTACTGGATCAGCGAATATCTGCTCCATCAGGGGCTGATCTACCTCATTCCCTTGATCCTGATCGTGATCCTGCTCTCGCTCGGCAACGATTACACGGTCTTCATCTTTAGTCGGGTGGCGGAGGAACGGCGCTCGGCATCGAAGGACCTCGCGATTCCCCGCGGGATCGCTCACTCGGGAGTCGTGGTCACCTCCCTCGGTCTCATCCTCGCCGTCTCGCTCGGCTCCCTCGGGCTGCAACCGATCAGCTTCCTCGAGCAGCTGGGGATCGCCTTCGCCATTTCGCTCGTCATCGACACGTTCCTCATCCGGATCTTCTACTTCCCGGCGGCCCTCAGCCTGTTCAGCCGCAAGTGAGCCAGGCCCGCGGCGAAGGTCTTAAACTCGGCCGACCGTCGCACCGTTCGGCGTGGGCCGGTAGATCAGCGGAAGATCGCTACCTTGGCAAGGTAGAGGTCGCGAGTTCAAAGGGGGCTTCCAGAGCGGTGGCCCCGGAAACTCTCGCCCGGTCCACTCCTCTGGGTTCGTCAGATGTCGATGGTAGCCCACGACACCATGGCTATCGATTTATACCGCGACTTTCCTCGCCCGCGCGTGGAGGCCGACATCGAAGAGAAGATCGCGGGCGAGGTCGTTCTCTCCCCGCACCCCGGGCGCACGATGCGCAAGTGGCGCGAGGATTTCGGGATCTCCCAGCAGGACCTCGCCCACGCGCTCGCGACCGTACCGAGCGTCATCAGCGACTACGAGTCGGAGCGGCGGGCCAGCCCCGGGGCCGCCTTCCTCCGCCGCTACGTCCAGGGCCTCCTCGCCGTCGACCACGCTCACGGCGGTCGGGTCGGTCAGCGTGTCGCGAGCCGGCCTCACTCGGAGGGGATCCTCGGGATGCGCGAGTTCCCGGTCGCGATGCCGTTGACCGAGCTCGCCGAGCGGATCCACGCGCGACCGGTGGGGTCGGTCGGCATCGACCGCGACATCCACGGGTACACGCTCCTGGACGCCCTGCGTGCGATTCTCTCGATCGATGCCTCCCGCTTCGTCGAGTTCTACGGCTGGACGACCCAACGGGCGCTCCTCTTCACGAACGTCCGCTACGGCCGAAGCCCGATGGTCGCCATCCGGGCCCACCCGCTCAAGCCGGCGGCCGTCGTCTTCCTCAGCCCCGGCCGTATCGACCCCCTCGCGATCCGGCTGAGCGAGGTCGAGAACATCCCTCTCCTCACCAGTTCGATGCCGCCGGCGACGGCGCGCGAACGTCTGGAGGAGAGCTAGGAGGAACGGGAACTCCATGGAAGCAGGGATCGTGAGCTACGGAGCCTATGTGCCAAGATACCGCATCACGCCGGAGGAGATCGGCAAGGTCTGGGGGATCGATGGCGTTGCCATGGGGGCGGGGCTCAACGTCCACCGCAAGAGCGTCCCCTCGCCGGACGAGGACACGATCACGATATCGACAGAGGCGCTCCGGGTCGCTCTCGCCCGCGGCGCGATCGACCCCCAGCAGATCGGCGCGCTCTATGTCGGGTCCGAGTCGCACCCGTACGCGGTCAAGCCGACCGCCACCGTGGTCGCCCAAGCGGTCGGAGCCACGCCCAACCTGACGGCGGCCGACTTCGAGTTCGCCTGCAAAGCCGGCACGGCCGCGATCCAGGTCTGCCTCGGCCTGGTCGGGGCGGGTATGATCCGCTACGGGGTCGCCATCGGCTCGGACACGAGCCAAGGAGCGCCCGGGGACGCGCTCGAGTACTCGGCGAGCGCCGGCGGCGCCGCGTTCGTCATCGGACGCGAACGCGTCATCGCCCGCGTGAGCGGGACCCTCTCCTATACGACCGACACCCCCGATTTCTGGCGACGAGAGGGCCAGCGCTACCCGAGCCACGGGGGGCGGTTCACGGGCGAGCCCGCCTACTTCCGCCACGTGACGGAATGCGCCCGAGGGATGATGGAGGCCTCGGCAACGACGGCCAAGGATTACCGCCACGTCGTTTTCCACCAACCGAACGGCAAGTTCCCCCAGCGTGTCGGAAAGCAGCTCGGCTTTACGGATGCGCAAATGCGCTACGGCCTCGTGACGCCCTACATCGGCAACACCTACTCCGGGGCCGCGCTCATCGGCCTCGCGAACGTGCTGGACCACGCGGTGCCCGGCGAGCGGATCCTGGTGGTCGGCTACGGTTCGGGAGCCGGCTCGGACGCGTTCGACCTCGAGACGACGGACGAGCTCGCCCGCTTCGACCGCTCCGCGGGCCGGCCGGTCCAGGAGTTCCTGGACCACGGCAAGGAGCTCCCCTACGCGGTCTATGCCAAGTACCGGGGCAAGATCCACATGGGGGAGAACTGACCATGCGGGACGTCGCTGTCCTCGGCATCGGGATGACGAAGTTCGGAGAGCTGTGGGACCGCTCGTTCCGGGAGATCGGGATCGAGGCGGGACTCCAGGCGCTCGTCGACGCGAAACTATCGAGCCGGCAGGTCGATGCGCTCTACCTTGGGAACATGGCCGCAGGGTCGCTCATGGACCAGGAGCACATCGCCCCGCTCATCCTCGACTACGCCGGTCTGGTCGGGCGCCACCTCCCCGCGGTCCGTGTGGAGGGGGGAGGCGCCTCCGGGGCGCTCGCGCTCCACGAGGCGTACCTCGCCGTGGCCAGCGGGCTCTACGACTACGTGGTTGTCGGTGGGGCGGAGAAGATGACCGACGTCCCGGACGATCGCGCGAACCAGATCGTGAGCGCGACGGCCGACCACGAGTGGGAGGTCGTCTTCGGCGCGACGCTCCCGTCGCTCTGGGCCTTGATCGCGAAACGCCATATGCACGACCATGGGACGAAGCGGGAAGAGTTCGCCCGGGTGAGCGTGCACGACCACGAGATGGCGAGCCACAACCCGAACGCGCACTATCGTAACCGCATCACGCTCGAACAGGTGCTCGAGGCGGGACCGGTCGCGGAGCCCCTCGGCGTCTTTGACTGCGCACCGCTCTCGGATGGCGCGGCCACGGTCGTCTTAGGACCGCTCGAGACCGCTCGGAAGCACACGGACACCCCGATCAAGATCCTCGCGAGCGACGTAGGGACCGACACGATGGCCGTCCAGCACCGTCGCGATGTGACGACGCTGGACGCTACCGCTACCGCGGCCGAGCGGGCGTTCCACCGGGCCCGGCGGGCGCCGGCCGACGTGCAGGTCGCCGAGATCCACGACGCATACTCGATCGGGGCGTTGATCGCGCTCGAGGACCTCGGATTCGTCCCGAAAGGACAGGGAGGCCCGGCCTTCGCGAGCGGGCGGTTCGCGAAAGGGGGATCCGGCCCCGTGGTGAACACCTCGGGCGGGCTCAAGGCGCAGGGCCAGCCGTTCGGTGCGGTCGGACTGGCCCAGGTCGTAGAGATCGTACGGCAACTCCGCGCTCAAGCCGGCGAGCGCCAGGTCGACGGCGCCACGCTCGGCCTTGCGCATGACGTCGGCGGCACGGGGGCGACCAGCGTCGTCCACCTCCTAGAGAGGGTGAACTAGGGAGAAGCCATGTCCATCGCACGATTCTGGCGCGAGACGCCCCGACGCTACAATCTGGGCGGGTCGAAATGCACCGTATGCTCGACCGTGTACTTCCCCCCCCGTTCGGTCTGCCCTAGCTGCACGAACCACCGCGAGTCGATCGGCCGGATGGTTCCGCTCCAGCTCTCCGGGGACGGGGAGGTCTTTTCCTTCACGGTCGTCCACGAACCGGCCGAGGGGTTCGAGATGGAGGTCCCCTACGTGCTCGCCCTGGTGCGGACGGTCGAGGGTCCGACCCTGACCGGACAGGTCGTCGACATCGACCCCGGGCAGGTCGACATCGGCCTCAAGGTACGGGCCACGTTCCGTAAGCTACGCGAGGAAGGAAAGGCCGGGGTCATCCACTACGGGTACAAGTTCGCCCCGCGCGAGGAGGCGGACGCGCCCCCCCGCACGCCGCACGCGCGGGACGCCGCGCGCACGGGCGAGAACGCCCGCGCGGGCGGACGAGTTACAGCGTGAGCGACCCATCCTCCCCCGAGCGGGACGATGAGGGGGGGGCGAACCCCGATGAGGAGTACGCGGAGACGTACCTCGCGGGGTATGCCGAGGGCGCTCGGTCCGTCCTCAAGGACCTCCTCGGGCAGGCGTCCCGCGGCCCCACGGTCGGAGAGCTCCGCTTCATCGTCCAGAGCCGGCTCGCGCACCTCCCCGAAGAGGTCGGGCTCCGCCGCCAGCGCCTGCTCGCCGTCCCTCGAGCGTCGCCGTGGACCCCCGTCCTCCCTCGCCTCGGCCCACCCCGCCCATGGGGTGGCGGTGCGGCGAGCCCGCGTCTCGTCGCAGGAGCCCAGGTCCTGGTACGCGAAGAGCACCCTCGGCGGGCGGTCGAACTGGCGACCGAGGCCGCCGGCCGCTTCCCCATCATCGTGATCGTCTCACCGGACCCGCCGCCGTTCACCGAGGTCCCCTCCGGGAAGATCCGGGCCTTTGTGGTGGGGGCCGGCGGCCCGGGACTCACGCTGGAGTCGCTCGCCGGTCAGATGAACGGGCTGATGCAGACGACGGGAGGGGCCCTCGTCTACCTGGATGGGATCGAGACGATCTCGCTCCAAGACGGAGGCGAGACCGCGATCCGCTTCGTCAACTGGGTCCTCGCGCAGGCCCGCGAGAGCGGCAGCGCCGTGGTGGCCGCGGTCCACCCGCGGGTCCTCTCGCCGAAGGACCAGAGTCTCCTCGAGCGAGCCTTTCAAGTCGTCCTCTAACGTCGCCCCGGAGGAGGGGCCTATGAACATCGCCTTCTTCACCGACTCCTACCTCCCGACCCGGGACGGCACCGCGGTGGTCGTGGATGGCCTCGCTCGGACGCTGGTGAAGGACGGACACCACGTCAGTGTCTACGCCCCGCTCTCGCAGAGCGGCCCGACCGAACGGCAGGAGGAGGACGGGGTCACGATCGTCCGGGTCCGCTCGCACGCGGTCCCACTCTACCCGCAGTACCGCTCCCCCTACGCGGGCAGCCTCTTCGCCGCGTTGCGTGCCGAGAGGGCCGGGCGCGAGGCGGACGTGCTCCACCTGCACACGCCCGGCCTCGTCGGCACGGCCGGCTTCTTCCTCAGCCGACGGTTCCGTCGACCGTTGGTCGGGACCTTCCACACGCATCTGCAAGCGATGGTGGAGAGCGTCCCGCCCCAGCTCGGGGTGAAGACGTTCTTCCGCATCGCGGGATTCTACAGCCTCGGCCTCTACTGGCGGTGCGACCGGACGACCGCGCCGACGACGATCGCACGGCAGGCCCTTCTCGAGCACGCGACCAAGCCGTTCCGCCATCCCATCGAGGTCATCCCGAACGGGATCGACGTCCACCGTTTTCGACCCGGGGTCCGGGTCCCCGACTGGCGCGTTCGTTGTGGTCTCGCCGAGGCACCCTTGGTCACCTACCTCGGTCGCCTCACGACCGACAAGGGGGTCCACCGCTTCCTGGACGCGGTCGGTGAGGCTCTGCGGACGACCGACCTCGTGGCGATCGTCGGCGGGACCGGGCCCGAGGAGGAGGCGGTGCGACAACGTCTCCATAAGGATCCTCTTCTCGCGCAGCGCGTGCGCTACGTGGGCCCGGTCGTCGAGGAGGAGAAACCCGCGTTGCTCGCACAGAGCGACCTCTTCGTCCTGCCTTCGACCAGCGACACCGCGAGCGTCGTCCTCCTGGAGGCGATGGCGTGCGGTGCGGCGGTCATCGGGCCGAGTAGCGGCGGAGCGGCCGAGATCATCGAGGATGGCGTGACGGGGCTCCGGGTACCCCCGCTCGTTCCGGGGGCGCTCGCACAGGCGATCACGCACTTGATCGAGCGGACCGATGAGCGGCGACGGCTCGCGCAGACGGCTCAACGGACCGTGGACACGACCGCCTCGATCGACGTCATGGCCTCGCGCTTTGTTCACCTCTATCACGAAGTCGCCGAGGACCGGCCGCGAGGACCGGCGGCCCTCTAACCGGGTGGGCCTGTCGGGAGTTCCCGCCCGGGGGCTCCACCCCCGGGCCTTTGAACCCGAGTCGGCTGGCTTAGAAGGCCAGTGCTTGGTCCAAGCTAAGCTACAGGCCCGCCGGGCTAAGCGGGCCCCTCCGTCTTAACGGTTCTCTCAGCGCGGAGGTTGACTGAGAACCCCCTGGGCGGCCTTGGCGATTCCTCTGGAGCTACTCGATGAAGAGGGGGCCTCCGCGACAGAGTGGTTGTGTACGCCAACCGCCACGGAGGGGGCCTTTCGGCCCAGGAGAGCCCAGGCATCGACCGAACGAAATACCCATCGGCCCACCCGCGTCGTCGGCGCATCGATTGGGCTCGCTACCGTCACTTCCTGCGCAACGGGTGGGCGGATGTCCTCCGCCGACTCGCAGCCCTCGTTCGTCGCCTTCCCCCGCCGTATTGGGTCCGACTCCCAGGAACTCCCGGCCGACCCCCCACCCACCCCCGGGACGTCGTGCGCTTCCTCCTCCTCCGTGCCCTCGAAGGATGGTCGTATGACGAGACCCACGCCACGCTGACTGCCCTGCCCCAGCTCGCCCGTCGGATGGGATTCCATCGGATCCCGGCGGCTCCGACCGTCGCCGCCCTCGTTCCACGTATCCCCGCTGCCTACCTCGAACAACTCATTCGGCACCTGGCCGCGAAACTCTGCGGACCCGCAGAGAATCTCGCCGGGGATGGGACCGGCCTCACTACCCGAAGCTACGAACAGTGGGTGGCCGCTCGCCTCTCTCCCGAGCTGCGCCATATCTTCGTCAAACTCCATGCGCTCATCGCCACCCGAGCCCAGTTCCCGTTCTTCCTCGCCGCCCACGTCACGGATGCTCGCACCAACGACGTCACCGAACTGCCCACCCTTCTCGCTCAGCTCCCTTCCCAACTCACGCTCGGCTCGCTCGTGCTCGACAAGGGTTACCTCTCTCGGCACAACGCCCAGGCGATTGCCGACCGAGGTGGTCGACCGGTGATCGACCTCCGCAAGAATGTCGGTCGGGGACATCCCAAGGGAGCCCCCGCGTGGAAGGCGATGGTACTGGATCAACGCCAACACCGACGGGAGTTTCGATGCCGATATCGTCGACGGGCGGTGATCGAAGGGACGTTCGGGGCGTTCAAGGATCGGTTCGGAGCGAGGATCCGATCACGGCGACCCCACGCACAGAGAATCGAGATCCTGACGCGAGTCGTGGTTTGGAACGTCTTGGCTCAGGGGTATCACCAGCCGTGACCAGAGTGGTTCTCAGTCAACCTCCTCAGCGCGCGCGGAGGCGACCAGATGGGCGAGCCGCAGCGGTTCCGGCCAGAAGCCTCTCAGGGTCGCCCGGCGCACCAACGCGATCGCGTCGCGGCGCGTCGCACCGACCACGCTCGCGTAGATCGGCTGCCCTTCGGTGGGAACCCGAAAGAGGGGGTGGGCCCTGATCCGTCGCGCGCGTTCTTGGTGGTCCCGAGGGAACCATTTCAAGAGAGCCGCGCGGATTCGTCCCCGGTCGGGCGGGCGTCTCGTGACCGTCACGACCGGCCACAGTAGGCGTCGGTGAAGCCGGTCGATGTCCACGACGTTGAACCCTCCGACTACGACTCCGTCTAGCAGGACGGCGCGCAGGTCCGCGAGATGCCCAGTCGACTCGACCAAGGCGGCGATACGCTCGGTCGCATCCCGCCCGTCGACCTCGACCTTCCCCACCCGGATCGCTTCGACGTAATTGGGCAGCGAGAGGACCACGGCCGCGAGCGGCGCGTACCGGTCCTGTCGACGAAAGCGGCCGTCGTCCACCGCCACGACCCGGACATGGGGCTTTGCGAGCGCGCAACGTAAAGATATGACCCGGACCGGGGTCGGTAGCTTCGGATGGCGACGGCGTCGCGGGACCTCCTGTGCCCGAGCTGCGGCTTGCCGCTCGGCCCGCTGCCCCCGCCGGACCCGAGCCTTCGCTGGGTACATTGCCGTCATTGCGGCGCCACGGTCCCGCTCGCTCCCACCAGACCGATCCCTCCCCGATTCACCTGGGAAGTCTATCCCGGTCTATATCCGTCGCAACCCCCGCTGACGAAGCCGCGTTTCGTCTGGCGGTCGCTGATCGTCCCGGTTCTGGTCGCTACCGCCATCGTCACGATGGGGATCGCCGCGGGAGGAGCCTACTACGGTTGGAACGGCTCGCAACCGGCCCAGTACACGGTGAACGGAGTAGCGCATCTCTCCAACGGAGCGAGGTGGGTCAGTGGTTCGATCACGCTGACCGATGAGGCCGGGACGGGGACTTTCCCTATCGGCCCCGGTGGCGTCTTCAATTTCACCGGCGTCCCAACGGGAGGCGTGCAACTGAACGTAACATATCCCGGGTACGCCCCGCTTCTGGTAGAAACGTTCGTCTCGCCGGTCTTCGACGCGGGAAGCCAGGGCCTCGTCCTCACCCTGAACCCCGGCACGGTATCCAATGAGTCCGTGCTCTCTTTGAGCCCCTATCTAGACCTAGAGTACTTCCAGGCGTATGTGGGCGCCGGCGCGGCGATCGCCGCCATCGCCGGGATCCTGAGCGCGGTCGCGGCGGTGATCTTGCGCCGCTCGGACCGGCCTGCCATCGGGATCGTGGGCGGCGCGGCGGGAGCCGCGGTCCCCTTCGCGCTGATCGTGATCCCCGTCGGGACCGTGTTCCCGTTGCTCCTGCTGCTGGGGTTGGTCTCAGGTGTCCTGGGCGCGTTCGCCTTCGCGATCGCGTGGATCGAGATCATCCAGGTCGGCGACCGGTCCGGCCCGCCCGCGCGATCGTAGCGCGGCCGGCGCGCCGAGCTCCATGGCCTTCCTTCACGTCCCCGGTGGAATCGGGCGGCGACCGCGGAAGCCGGAGTCGAGCGGGTGGTAGAAGGCGACGCGCTCCTCTTCGGCCTTCCAACAGAGGTAGACAAGCTCGCCGTCCAGGCGCGCGTAGAAGTCGACCAACCCTCGCTCAAGGTCCTTGATCTCGATGCCCTCTCCCTGGAGTTCGGTCACGGTCTCCTCGATCCGCTGTCGCAACGCGCCCGCCTCTTGGTCGAGGCGGTCCTTGTGCCGCCGGTCGGGGATGTCCCGAGCGTCGATCTCGCTGCCCCAGAGCGCGGTGAGCCTCAGGAGCTCCTGATGGACCACCCGCAAGCGCTCGACCCACGCGCGCACCTCGGACAATAGCTCGCCGAGCTCCCCGATGCGTTCGTTTGCCGCGGCGACGGACCACAGGTGGAGAGGCTGCTGGCGATCGAGCTCGTCGATCGACTTGCCCTTGTCCATGCGCTCCTCCTAGGGAAGAGCATCGGACTCCTATATACGGTCACGATGCCCGCGGGGTAACCTCGTCCTCCCCGAGGGGAATCTCTTCCACGATCCAGCCTCGGTCGCGGTAGAGTTGGAGGACCTCGCGACCGTGGCCCGCGTCGCGGACCTCGAGCTCGATCTCGATCCTCACTTCGCCCGGCGGTTGGAGCGTCGATTCCCGGGCATGGGCGATCTGCCGGACGTTCGCGCGCGCTTCGGCCGCAACCTGGAGGAATTCGGCCAGCCGTCCGGGCACATCTTTGACCGACACGCGTAGGCGAAGGATCCGTCCATCTGCCGCAAGCCCGATGAACAAGACCCGGCCAAGGACGAACGGGTCGAGGTTCCCTCCACTGACGACGAGGACGACCGGACCGTCATCCAGGAGCTCGGGGTTCGTGAGGACCGCCGCGAGCCCGGCGGCGCCCGCCGCCTCCGCCACGAGCTTCGCCTGCTCCAGAAGGAGGAAGACGGCCCGAGCGAGCGTGCGGTCGTCCACGACGACCCCACGGGCTTGGGCCTGTTTCAGTATCCGAAAGGGAAGCTCACCGAGGTGACGCGTCGCGATCCCGTCGGCGAACGTCGCCGGCTTCGGGCCGAGGACGAGGTGACCGGCGGCCAACGACGGGGCGAGCGTGGAGGACCCGGACGGCTGGACGCCGACGACCTCGGCCTGCGAGCCAGCCTGGCGGAGGGCGGACGCGATTCCGGCGAGCAGGCCCCCGCCTCCCACACCGGCGATCACGCGACGGACGTCGGGAAGGTCCTCGAGGATCTCGCGTCCGACGGTCGCCTGCCCGGCGATGATCTCAGGATCGTCGTACGGGTGGATGAACGCGAGCCCTTCCTTTTGACCGATGGCGACGGCCCGCTCGTACGCGTCGTCGTAGTCCGTCCCGTGGAGGATGACCCTCGCGCCCAGCGCCTGGGTCGCCCGGACCTTGAGAGGGGAGGCCCGCTCCGCCATGACGATCGTCGCCGGATCGCCGAACCGCCGTGCCGCCCACGCCACCCCTTGGGCGTGGTTGCCTGCACTCGCGGTGATCACGCCGCGGTGGCGTTGTTCGGGGGTGAGGGTCGCGATCTTGTTCATCGCGCCCCGGATCTTGAACGAACCGGCGCGCTGAAAGTTCTCGAGCTTGAGGTAGACCATCGTGCTGGGAGTCTCGAGACGGGGCGGTGCGCGCACGAGCGGGGTCCGGATCACCTCTCCCTTGAGCCGGCGCTCCGCCGAGAGGATGTCGATGGCCTTCCAGGGCGGGGACTCGGAAGACAGACTTCTCACCGGCCGAACGTAGCCCCACGACCTCTATCTGGATTGTTCCTGGCGACCGGCCCGGGTGGGGCGTCCGGCCATCCCGAGGCATGCTCCTCAGCATGAAACGACGCGCCGGACACCTGCTCGGGCCCCGCAAGGTCGTGGGAAAAGGCCTGTTGGTCATTCCTCGGCGAAGAAACCGCGTTTTTCTATCGGTGGAACGGCGTTTTCGTCCTTAACATTAAATAGCCTACCCTTTTCCCCCGGCCCCACCAAAGGAGGACCCCCTATCGTCTCATGGCGCGACGGCATCGTCCCCGGCGAGGTTCCCTCGCCTTTTCGCCCCGCGTTCGGGCGTCGCGCCCGGTTCCCCGGATCCGCTCCTGGCCGACGGGAGCTAAGACCCCCGTCGTGGAGGGGTTCGCAGGGTACAAGGTCGGGATGAGCCACGCCTTCATCGTCGATTACCGTAAGCGCTCGACCACCGCCAACCAGGAGTTGGCGGTCCCCGTGACCGTGGTCGAGGTTCCCCCGCTCCGCGTGGCCGGGGCCCGGATCTACACCCGCCAGCCGTACGGGATGCGCGTGGTCAGTGAGGTCTGGGGAGCCAGCCCCGCGCCGGACCTCACCCGTCGTATCCCGCCACACCCTGCGAGTCCGAAAACGGCCTTGGACACGTTCGGAAGCACCGAGGGGACCGAGGTCCGCCTGATCGTCTACACCCAACCCAATCTGATCTCGGGCGTTCCGTCCAAGACGCCCCGGTTGTTCGAGGTCCGTGTCGGGGGGGAGAAGTTCTCCGAGCGACGCCAGCACGCCCTCGACCTGCTCGGTAAGGAGTTGAGCGCGGCCGAACTCACCAAAGAAGGGGAGTTCCTCGACGTGCTTGGAGTGACGAAGGGGTTCGGCTTCCAAGGGCACATTCAGCGCTGGGGGGTCAAGCTCCAGCCGCGCAAGAACTCGAAGCACCGCCGGATGATCGGAACGCTCGGACCCCACAACCCGAGCTTCGTGACCTATCGTATTCCTCAAGCCGGACAGACCGGATACCACCGCCGCACGCAGCTGAACATGCGCGTGCTCAAGGTGGTCCCCGACCCGCGCGCGGACCCGATCACTCCCGCCGGCGGCTTCCTGCATTATGGAGACGTCCGAAGCGCCTGCATCATCCTCCACGGCTCGCTCCCAGGCCCGGCGAAGCGATTGCTCCGCTTCCGTTCCCCGATCCGCAGTCGGGTTGTGACCGTCGAAAAGGTCGAATTGCGATACTACAGCACTCGTTCGAAGCAAGGTGGGTGATGGCTCCGAGCGCAGCGGGCGCCTCCCCGGCGCCGAGCGAGCCCCATTCTCCTCATCACCGGACCCAGATCCTTTCCCTCGCCGGCAAGCCGCAGACGTCGTTCGCTCTCCCCCTCGCTTTTTCCGCGCCCGTCCGGCGCGACCTCATCCGCAAAGCGGTAGACGCGGCGCAATCGCACCGGCGCCAGCCCTACGGCACCGCACCCACCGCCGGGGCGCGCCATTCGGTCCAGTGGTCCGGTAAGGGGAAGGGGGTCGCGCGAACGCCCCGCCTCATGGACTCCATGCGGGGAGCGCAAGCCCCGAACACTGTGGGGGGCCGCCCGGCCCATCCGCCCAAGGTGGAGCGCATCTGGAAGAAATCGATCAACACGAAGGAACGGCGCCGCGCGTTCGCGAGCGCCCTCGCTGCGACCCGAGTCGTCCCTCTCGCTCGCGCCCGCGGTCACGAATTCCCGGAGGAAGTCCACCTTCCCATCGTGCTCGAGGACCCCGTGGAAACGATCCAGTCGACGGACAAAGCACGGGAACTTCTCGAGACCTTGGACCTGTGGCCCGACGTCGAGCGCGCGCAAGCGAAGACGCACATGCGCGCCGGGCGCGGCAAGCGCCGGGGCCGCATGCGTCGCACCCCCCGCAGCCTTCTCGTCGTGACGAGCGCCCCGGGACGCGCGCGGGGGTTCCGAAACCTCCCCGGCGTCGACGTGGTCACGGCGCAACGCCTTGCAACCGAGGACCTCGCCCCCGGTGGAGAACCGGGCCGGCTCACCCTCTTCTCTCGCTCCGCGGTCGAATCGCTTCGCGCCCGTCTCGGTGAGGAGGCCCCGTGACCGCACTCAAGCACCGAATCCTTCTGCACGCGTACGTGACGGAGAAGTCGATGGACGAGATGGAGCGCATGAACAAGCTCGAGTTCATGGTCGACCACCGCGCGACGCGCGCGGAGGTCAAGCGAGCAATCGAGCAGATCTACGACTGTAAGGTCGCCAAGGTCAACGTCAAGATCGTTCGGGCGGGCAAGATCGCCACGGTCCGCCTGGCCAAGGAGTACTCGGCGGAGGACGTCGGGACCCGGGCCGGGGTGTTCTAATGGGAAAGCGCATTATCTCCCGCCGCCGCGGCGCCGGGAGCTTCCGCTACCGCTCACCGAGCCATCGCCACCACGGAGCAATCTACCACCCGCCGGCGTCGCTGGTGGGGGACGGAACAGTGGTGTCCATCGTCCAAGCGCCCGGGCGATCCGCGCCGGTCGCCGAGATCCGCGGACCGGACGGGCTCATGGTGCGCACGCTGGCCATGGCCGGGATCGCCACCGGCGACACCGTCGCCTTCCACCGGGGCCGCGTTGACCGCGGCGCGATCCTCGCGCTGGAGGTGATCCCCGACGGGACGGTCGTGTCGAACGTCGAGGTCAAACCGTTCGATGGGGGGCGGCTGGTCCGCGCCGCCGGGACCAGCGCGCTCGTCACCGCCCACACGGGCAAGGAGGTGACGCTTCAACTTCCCTCGGGCGCCTTCAAGACGTTCCTCGCCACATGCCGCGCTCAGGTCGGGGCTGTCGCTGGCGGAGGGCGCCTCGAGCGACCGATCATCAAGGCCGGGAAGAAGTACTGGGCGACGCGCTCGCTCGCGCGAGCCTACTTCAAGGTCCGCGGGGTTGCGATGAACCCCGTCAACCACCCGTTCGGCGGCGGAGCCCATCAGCACGTCGGCCGCCCGAGCACGGTCTCGAGCGGCACATGGCCCGGGGCTAAGGTCGGTCGATTCTCACGTTCCCAAAGCCGCCGGCGGAAGGCACGGGGAGGAAGACGGCAGTAGATGGCGAAAGCGAGGAAGGGCAAGAAGATCGAAGCCCGACGCCGGCGGGAGTTCGCCTACCGGGGTCAGTCGCTGCCTCGCCTGAAGGAGATGAGCTTGGCCGAGCTCGGGCAGGTCCTACCCTCCCGAGCGCGCCGCTCGGTCCGCCGCGGCTTCACGGTCGAGGTCCAGCGGTTCATCGAGCGGATGCGCGAGACGGCCCCGGAGAAGATCGTGCGCACGCATTGCCGCGATGCACTCGTGCTTCCCGAGTACGTGGGCCGTCGCGTGGCGATCCACAACGGCCGCGAGTTCAAGGAGGTCGAGCTCAAGCCCGAGATGATCGGCCACTATCTCGGCGAATTCTCGCTGACCCGCCGATTCGAGAAGCACTCGGGTCCGGGTGTCGGCGCTACGCGCTCGTCCAAGTTCATGCCGCTCAAGTGAGGCCGACGGTTCCACCATGAAGGGATACACCTATCGGACCGAATCGGGGATCAGCGTGGCGCGCGCGCGCGGGGTCGAGCTTCACATGTCCCCGAAGAAGACCTACGAGGTGCTCAACGCCATCCGCGGATTGCCGCTCGAGCGCGTGCGGACGATCCTCGAGGACGCCGAGAACCTCCGCAAGGCCATCCCCTTCCGACGCTACAACCAGGAAACGGCGCATAAGCGCGGCACGGGCCCGGGGCGCTATCCGAAGAAGGTCGCTCAGCACCTCCTCAAGATCCTGGCGAACGCGGAGTCGAACGCCGAGTACGAAGGGCTTGACACCGAGCGGCTCTACGTCCGGGTCGCCGCCTCGAGCCGGGGCCGTGTCGTGAAGGGGAGGATGCCTCGGGCCCAAGGACGCTCCACGAACTGGAACGAACAGACGACCCACGTGGAGATCATTCTCGCGGAACGGAAGGAGGAGGCGTGAGCGCCGAGCGCAAGGTCATCCAGGAAGCGACGCGGCGGGTCCTTCTGAAGGATTACCTGGTCCAGGAGAGCGCCCGCGCCGGCTTCGGAGGCGTCGACATCCAGCGCACGCCGATGGGCACCCGTGTGACCCTCATCTGCGAGCGGCCGGGAATCCTTATCGGTCGCCGCGGCGAGCTCATCAAGCGCCTGACGGACGACATCCGCAACCGTTTCCAGCTCGACAATCCCCAGATCGAGGTCCAGGAGGAACGCCAGCCCTCCCTCAACGCCCAGCTCATGGCCGAGAAGCTCGCTTCGACCCTCGAGCGCGGCTGGCACTTCCGTCGCGCCGGACACTCCACGGTCCGTCGGATCATGGAGTCCGGAGCCCGAGGCTGCCAGGTCATCCTTTCGGGAAAGCTCACGGGCGAGCGCCACCGCACGGAGCGGTTCAAGGCGGGCACGATCAAGGTACTGTGGAGAAGGCGTCCACCTGTTCATCGCCAAGGGATTCTACCAAGCCCGCCTCAAACCCGGCGTCATCGGGGTCAACGTCTGGATCATGCAACCCTCGGCCAAACTCCCGGACGAGATCAAGGTCAAAGGGGTAACCGAGCGCCGGACCAGTGCACCGATTCAGCTCCCGTCCGTCGAAGAGATCGCCGAGCCGCTTCCGGCCATCCCCGAGGAGCCGGCGGGTGCTCCATGAGCCTGCTCCGCATGAAGGACCTGCGGGCGCTCACCGACGATGAGCTGCACCGCAAGATCGCTGACGCGGAGGGGGACCTTCTGCGGGAACGCGGAGTGGCCGCCATGGGCGGAGCGCCTCCCAGCCCCGGCCGCATCCGGGCCCTTCGTACTAACGTCGCCCGCGCGCTCACCGTACTGGGAGAGCGCTCGCGCGCCTCGTCCTCCCCCGCGTCCCGCCGCCGGGCGTAGGGGCGGAGGGGAGGCAGCGCTCATGGACCGGGAACCTTCGGCGGAGCCCTCCCGCGAGGTGAGGGAAACGCTCGCCGGCGAGCTCGTCGGGGCCACGGTAGAGATCCGCGAAGCTCCCGGGCTCGGCACGCTCCCCCTCGAAGGGACGATCGTCGATGAGAGCCTCGGGACGTTCGAGGTCCGGCTCTCCCCTTCCGGTCGCCGGATCCGCGTAGCGAAGCAGGGGCTCCGGGGGACGATCGTGGTCGGCGAGCGCGAGTTACCCTTAAATGGCGAGGTTCTTCGCATGCGTCCTCAGGACCGCACCAAGCGTTTGCTCCAGGCCGGCCCTCGGAGACTCCGATGACCCCTTCTACCACCACGCGCACCCGGCGGGCCCGGGACATCGGTCTGGACGTCCGGGCCCCGCGCACGGCGTGCGACGACCGCCACTGCCCCTTCCATGGGCGACTCTCGCTCCGCGGGCAGGTCATCGAAGGCACGCTGGTGTCGAACGCGATGCAGTCGACCGCCGTGGTCGAACGCACGATCCTCACCTTCGTCCCGAAGTACGAGCGCTACGAGAAGCGGCGACGCCGCTACCTCGCGCACGCTCCTCCCTGTCTGGGAGTGCCCGTCGGCCACCGCGTCCGTATCGCGGAGACCCGACCGCTCTCTAAGCTCGTCAGCTTCTGCGTGATCGAGGACTTGGGCGAGGCGGCACGACCGACCACCGGCGACGAGCCCGAGCGCGTCACCCCCCCGACACCTCCTGCGGAGGCGAGCCCGCCGTGAAGGGGGTCTCTGGCCGCCGCAGCCGCGGACTGCCCAAGGGCGCACGGCTCGATTGCGTCGACAACACGGGCGCGAAGATCGTGGAGATCATCGCCGTGCGCAACTGGCATGGCACCCACCGCCGTTACCCGCGCGCGGGAGTCGCCGACCTCATCATCGTCTCGGTCAAGAAGGGGACCCCCGAGATGCGCCGACAGGTCCTGCACGCGGTCATCGTCCGCATGCGAGCCCCGATCCACCGCCCGGACGGGACGCGCCTCGAGTTCGAGGACAACGCTGCGGTGATCACGACCGAGGAAGGAGAGATCAAGGGCTCGCAGATCAAGGGCCCCGTCGCGAAGGAAGCCGCCGAGCGTTGGCCGCGGATCGCCGCCGCCTCGTCGATCATCGTGTAGGAGGTCGGGATGCAGCGTTCTCCTCGTTCGGCCCGCCGGCAGCGAAAGGCCCTCTACACCGCGAGCAACCAGGAGCGACGCCGGCGAATGACCGTCCCGCTCTCGCGTGAGCTCAAGGGCCGTTTCCACCGCCGCGCCGTCCCGGTCCGCAAGGGCGACACCGTGCGAATCCTGGGAGGGAGCTACGTCGGCCGCGAGGAGCGGGTCGCGAAGGTCAACCGCCGTACGTTCTCCGTCACGCTCGACAACGTCACCTCCAAAACCGGAGAGAGCAAGCAGACCGCCCTCCCGATCCGAACCGGCCACCTCGTCATCGTCCGGCTCAACCTCGCCGACCCGTATCGACGGCGGACCCTCCGAGTGACGGAGGCCGAGCTGACTCCCGAGGAGCGTGGAGAGGCTGCCGAGGAGACCCCGGCCGCCGAGGTCTCGGGAACTCCGCCCGCGCCGGCGGCTGCGGCGGAGGAGGCCGAGAAGCCCGACGAGACCCTGGACGACCTGGATGATGAGGAGGACGAAGATGACGATGAGGACGACGACGAGAAGACCCCTGCGCCGGAGAAGGAGGCATCCGCATGACGTTCCGTTTGAAGCGACGCGCCGCCCCTCGGACCTGGACGATCCCCCGTAAGGGGACCAAGTGGATCCGGCGGCCCGCGCCCGGTCCCCACCCGCAAGAGCAAGCGATCCCCCTCGTGCTCGTGCTGCGCGACCTCAAGGGCGTCGCCCACAACGAACGGGAAGCCCGGATCCTCGCCCGCACCGGAGCCGTCCGCGTGGACGGGCAGGTCGTTCACGACCTCGCACGGGGACTCGGCCTCATGGACTCGCTCAGCCTGGCCCCGCCGCTCGACGCCCACTATCGGGTCGTGAAGAACGCGCGCGGCAAGCTCGCGCTCATCCCGGTCCCGGCGAATGAGGCCGGGGTCAAGCTCGGCCGCATCCGGTTCAAGCACGCCGTACGCGGCGGTCGGATCCAGGTGACCCTGCACGACGGGCGCAACCTGATCGTGCCCGCCGATTCCCCTTACCGCGTCGGGGACTCCGTAAAGATCGAGGTTCCGAGCCAGAAGGTCCTGCGTCACCTCCCGTTGAGCCCGGGCCATCTTGCCTACGTGAGCGGAGGGAGCCATGTGGGCCAAGTCGGCCACGTCGAGCGCGTCGAGGTCCGTAACTCCTCGCAGGCGAACCTGGTCCATTTCAAGGAGGGGTTCTCCACCATCAAGGACCACGTCTTCGTGATCGGCGATACGAGCCCGCAGATCACCCTCGAGGAGGAGCTTCAGCGATGAGCGCGTCCTCCCCTCTACCCTCGTCGACCGCCCCCACCGAGAACCCGATGCGGCGGCTCAAGGTGATCAAGGTCGTCGTCAACTCGGGCGTCGGGGAATCGGGCGAGGCCCGCACGAAGGCCCAGAAGGTCCTCGAGATGATCACGCACCAGAAGCCGGTGGCGACCCGGGCTCGCTCGACGAACCGCGACTTCGGGATCCGGCAGGGTCAGGAGATCGGCGTGAAGACGACGCTGCGCGGCGCGGCCGCGGTCGAATTCCTCGACCGTGCCTTCGATGCGCGCGACCGGCAGCTCGACCCGGACTCGATCGACCGCAACGGCAATTTCTCCTTCGGGATCGCGGACTACACCGACTTTACCGGGATGAAGTACGACCCGCAGATCGGGATCCACGGTATGGACATCTCGGTGGAGGTCGGGCGTGCCGGTTGGCGCGTGCGCGACCGCCGGGTCCAGAGTGCGCACATCTCCCGCCATCTTCGCGCGAGCCAGGAGGAGACCCGTCGGTTCCTTACGGACCGCTTCCGGGTCAATTTCGTGGAGTGAGGAAGAGTCGATGAAACCCAAGAAGAGGTTCGGCCGCAAGGAAGGCTGCCTGCGCTGCGACCGCAAGCGGGGGATCGTCCGCCGCTACGGCCTGCACGTCTGTCGCCAGTGCTTCCGTGAGGTCGCCGTGGACCTGGGCTTCCGCAAGTACCAGTAGGGGGAACCATGCAGAACGATCTCCTGAACGATGCCCTGGTCACGCTCCGACACGCCGACCGCGGCGGCAAGGCCAGTGTCGCGATCGCCCCCGTCTCTCACCTGATCGGAGAGGTGCTTCGGATCTTCCGGGAGCACCAGTACATCGGCGAGTTCGCCTTCGCCGAAACCGGAAAGGGTGGGCGCTACGACGTGACCCTCTCCCGGCGGATCAACTCCTGCGGGGTCATCAAGCCCCGGCTCGCGGTCGCCTACCGCGACCTCGAACGCTACGAGTCCCGCTACCTGCCGGCCCAAGATTTCGGGCTGCTCGTGCTGAGCACCCATCGCGGGGTCCTCTCCCATGCGGAGGCCCGTGCCCAGAAGATCGGCGGGAGGTTGCTTGCCTATGTCTACTGACGAGACCGACGTGACCATTTCCATCCCCGAGAAGGTCCGCTTCTCCGTGCGTCCGGGGCGCATCGAGGCGGAGGGACCCCTCGGAAAGTCCCAGCGCCCGTTCCCGCATGACGCGCTCGAGGTCACGAGCGAGAAGGGGTCGATCCGGCTCACGCTCAAGATCCCCCCGCATCGCAAGCAGTCCCGCGCGCTCCTCCACACGTGGGAAGCGCACGTGCGGAACCTAGCGGGGGGCCTGACCCAGGGCGTCGAAGCCCGGATGAAGGTCGTCGCTGCCCACTTTCCGATGAAGGTGCAGGCAAAGGGCGAGACGCTCGTGATCGAGAACTTCCTGGGTGAGAAGGAGCCCCGCGTCGCCATGCTGCGTTCCGGCACGAGCGCGGCCGTCGAAGGGGACATCGTCATCCTCTCCGGTAACGACATCGAGCAGGTCGGTCAGAGCGCGGCGAACGTCGAACGGACGACCCACATCCGCGACTACGACCCGCGCGTGTTCCAGGACGGTATCTACCTCATCGAACGGGCGCACGTGAAAGAGGCGAGCTGATGGCCGAGAAGCCGGCGACGCCGAGCGCAGAAGAGACTCCGCAGGACGCGCCCGCGCCGGCCCCCCCCGCACGTTCCCGCTCCTTGGCGCGGACCCGCCGGACGAAGGCGCCGGCTCCCATCGCCAAGAAGGAGGAGAAGCCGGTGGTGGAGGCCGAGAAGGCTCCGCGCGTCCCGCGCCGAGCCACCCTGGACCCCCAGACCGCCCGGGCGCTCTCCCTACGCCGTTCGCTCGACCGTCACCGTCCCCTGTTCGTTCGCCAGGCCGCGCACCGATACTATCGGATCGGCCGGGACGAGAGCTGGCGGCGCCCGCGAGGCCTTCAATCGAAGCAACGCCGCCACTACGGCTACCGATCGGTGGTCGTGAGCATCGGCTACCGCACCCCGGCCCGGGCGCGCGGACTCGTTCCGAGCGGCTTCCGTCCGGTCCTGGTCGAGACGACCAAAGCGCTCGAACGACTCGACCCGCTCAAGGAGGCCGCCATCCTCGCCCGAGGGATCGGGACCCGGCGTCGCCTTGTCCTCGAAGAGACCGCGCGTCGCCTCGGCGTTCGCGTGCTGAACCCCATCGCAACCCCCGAAACGGAGCAGTGAACGAATGCCCGACCTCTCCAACCAGCGCCGGCTCGCCTCGCTCATCCTAAAGTGCGGAGAGAACCGCGTGTGGATCGACCCGGCCCGGCAGGACGATATCGTCGACGCGGTCACCCGCAGCGATATCCGGACCTTGATCAAGTCCGGGGCGGTCCAGCGCAAGGCCATCCGCGGAACGAGCCGAGTGCGCGCGCGTCGGCACGCCGCCGAGGTCGCGAAGGGACGCCATCAAGGCCCCGGCTCGCGCAAGGGGACGCCGCAGGCTCGGGTGCCCGGTAAGCAGCGCTGGATGCGTCGTATCCGGGCCCAGAGAGAGTTGTTGCGCGGGTTGCGCGATGAGAAGAAGATCCCCCGTGGGGTCTACCAGCGATTCTACCGGCAGGCGAAGGGTGGCATGTTCCGCAGCCGGGCTCACCTCGTTCTCAATCTCAAGCTCGCCGGACACCTTGCCGGGGGAGCGAGCCCATGAGCACGGGTCCCCGCTACCGCGTCCCGTTCCGCCGGCGCCGTGAGGGTCGGACGGATTACCGCGTCCGACTGAAGCTGCTCAAGGGCGGCGTTCCCCGGGCCGTCGTCCGGTTCTCCGGCCGCCGGGTCGAGGTCGCGATGGTCAATTACGCTCCTACCGGGGACCGCGTGGTCGCGCAGGCAACCAGCTTCGAGCTCGGGCAGCTCGAGTTCCCGCCGGGGAGCCGCACCTCCACCCCGGCGGCGTACCTCACCGGCTATCTCGCCGGGCTCCGCGCGAAGGCCGCGGGAATCGAGAACGCGATCCTCGACCTCGGACTTCGCCGACCGACCCAGGGTGGCCGCATCCTGGCCGCGCTGAAGGGGCTCCTGGACGCGGGCGTGGACATCCCGCACGGGGAGACGACCTTCCCGACCGCGGACCGGCTGAACGGGACGCATCTTCCGCATCCGCTCCCTGCGCCTCTCGAATCGTACAAGTTGAAGCTCCCGACGATCGTCGCTCGGGCCGAGGCCGCATCGTGAGCGGCCCTCCCTACCCGCCGCGCTCGGGCTCCTCTGGGCCGGGCAACGTCGCGGCACCGCCACCGTGGATCCCCCGCACCGAGCTCGGGCGTCGGGTCGCCTCCGGTGAGATCCCGACGATGCGCGAGGCCCTTGCCACGGGCCTTCCGCTGCGGGAGCCACAGATCGTCGACAAGCTGCTTCCCGGGCTCCACGACGAGGTGCTCGACGTCAACATGGTGCAGCGGATGACCGACTCCGGACGCCGTTTCAAGTTCGCGGTCACGGTCGTCGTTGGCAACGGGGACGGCTACGTCGGCCTGGGGCGCTCCAAAGGGCGCGAGGTCGGACCGACCATCCGTCGCGCGATCGACCGCGCCAAGCTCGGGATCGTCGAGATCCTACGCGGGTGCGGGAGCTGGGAGTGCGGCTGCGGGCGCTCGCACACTCTTCCGTTCCTCGTCAAGGCGCGGTCCGGCTCGGTGGTCGTCACGCTCAAACCGGCGCCCCGGGGGGTCGGCCTCGCGGTCGGTGATGTGGCGAAGCCCATCCTTCGGTTCGCGGGGATCACCGACGCGTGGGGCTACACGGACGGTCACACGAAGACGACCGTCAACTACGCTCAGGCCGCCTACCAGGCCCTTGCGGACCTCTCGCGACTCAAGGTGCCCGACGAGGATACGCAGCGGCTGAAGATCGTTCGGGGGGCCACAGGTACCTCGATCCTGCCGCCGAAGGAGGAAGGCGCTCGTCCGACGCGAGGCGGCCCCGGCGGGCGTCGGGGAGGCCGGGGTGGCCAACGGGGAGGCGGCGGACCCCGCGGCCGCGGACCGCCGCGGGGGCCCCCGGGGTCGGGCGGAGGCCCGGGCCCATCGGGTCCGCGATCCGGACCGCCTCGACCCGGAGGGCGCTAGACGATGACGTGGATGGTCGTACGCGTCCGCGGTGGCCTCCACGCGCGGGGCGACATCGTGGAGACGATGCAGTTCCTTCACCTGACCCGCCCCAACCACGCGACCGTCGTTCCGGAGGACCCCGAGATCCGCGGGATGCTCACGAAAGTACAGGGCTACGTCACGTGGGGAGAGGTCGACCAGGATACCGTTACTCTCCTCCTGAAGGAACGGGCCCGCGACGCCCAGGGCCGAGCCCTTACGGGTTCGTCCGCGGGCGACGGTGCGCCCGAACGGGATCTAGCCGGACTCGCGAAGAGAACGATGGAGGTCGGGCTCAGCCGCGTCGCCGAGGTCCGCCCGCTCTTCCGTCTCAAGGCTCCGAAGGGAGGGTGGCGCTCCACGAAGAAGCCGTTCACGCTCGGCGGCGCGCTCGGCTACCGGGGAGCCGCGATCAACGACCTCGCACGACGGATGGTCTAACGGAGGAAGCTTCGATGCCGAGTCGCACGCGCAAGTTCCGAGGACTTCGAACGCACGGCCGCGGGATCAAAGCCGGTCGGGGAGCCGGTAAGCAGGGCGGTCGAGGGAACGCGGGGCTGCACAAGTACAAGTTCAAGTCGATGCTCATCTACGCTCCGGATCATTTCGGCCGGCACGGCTTCAAGCGCCCGCCCGAGATCGTGGAGGACCCGAGTACCTTGAAGGTCGGCCAGCTGGAGGGGTTCGTGCCGATCCTCGAGGCGGCCGGGGCCGTTACGCGGGAGGGCGAGACGTACGTCGCCGACCTCACGAAGGTCGGAGTGGACCGGCTGCTCGGCTCGGGGGCGACCGAGCACCCCTGGAAGGTCTTCGTGCCCCACGCGACCAAGCACGCGAAGGAGAAGGTCACTGTGCTGGCCGAACCCCCGGGGACTGCCGCCCCCCCGTAGACTATATAATCCGAACCGAGGCATCGAGCGTTCCCGATGGCGGAGGAGGAGATCCCACGCGATGTTCGCTGGGCGATCCCTCTCGGGCTCATCGCCGCCGCCATAGTCGCGCTCTTTTGGTATTGGGACCAACCGACGCTCCTCGGCCTCGCGTTCATGGCGGCCGGAATGGCCGCCATCATGGGCCTGCTCTTCCTCGGTCTCTCCTACACCGGGCCCAAGTCCCGCCTGTACGGGCTCAAGCCGCTATCGAGCCGGCTTCCGGCCATTGCCCAGCCGAAGGGCCACGTGCACTTTCGCACGAAGATGTTCTGGACGATCCTCGTCGTCCTGATGTACTTCCTGCTCACCAACATCTACCTTTTCGGCGTCGACCAAGCGACGATCATCGACCTGTTCGCGAGCTACCGCGCGATCCTCGCGGGGGCGCAGGGGACGCTGATGCACCTCGGCATCGGCCCCATCGTTACGGCTTCGATCATCATGCAACTGTTCGTCGGGGCGAAGATCATCAACCTCGACCTGACCGACGACGAAGACAAGGGGATGTACCAGGGCTCCCAGAAGATCCTGGTCCTCGTGATGATCTTCGTCGAGTCGATCCCTCAGGTCTTCGGCTACCTGATGCCGGGAGCCAGCCTCATCTCGAGCCTCAACGGCTTCTCCCCCGGGAACGGAGTCCTGCTCGCCAACACGATCATCGTGGCCCAACTCGTCTTCGGCTGCTACCTCGTCTTCCTGATGGACGAGGTCGTGAGCAAGTGGGGGATCGGGAGCGGAATATCGCTCTTCATCGCCGCCGGCGTCAGCCAGCAGATCGTCCAGGGGACGCTCAACTGGTTACCGCAAGGAGGTACCGGCGCCGGGGCCAACCTTCCGAGCGGAGCGATCCCGAAGCTGATCTACCTGCTCACCAACTACAACGCGAGCGACCTCGCGAGCGGAGGGTGGACCCAGATCCTCTTGCAACCCCCCAACCCGATCATCGCTCTGGTCGGCACTGCCGCCATCTTCTTCATCGTCGCGTGGACCGAATCAACTCGGATCGAGCTTCCGCTCTCGCACGCCGAGGCCCGGGGCGCGCGGGGCCGCTACCCGTTGCGCCTGATCTACGCGAGCAACATCCCTGTGATTCTGATGAGCGCGCTGCTCGCGAATGTTTCGGTCGTGACCATCTTACTGTGGACGAACCCGGCGCTCGCCCACTTCCCTCTCATTGGGCACCAATGGTGGATCGGATCCTACCCGGCGAGCTCGACCGCAGCGAGCATTTTAGGGGTCACTCAGACGACCCCGCTCACGGGCGGGGCATGGTACCTCCAAACGCCCAACGGGCTCGCTTCATGGTTACTTCCGCTCATCAACTTCCAGTCCTACGGGACCTACCTCGTCGGCCACGCCTGGTGGCAGGGACTCGTTCACGTCACGGTCTACTTCTGTGTGTTGGTCGGCGGCTCGATCCTCTTCGCCAAGTTCTGGATCCAGACGACGAACATGGGTCCCGAGGCCGTCGCACGTCAGATCGAGGCCTCCGGCATGCAGATCCCCGGCTTCCGTCGTGAGCCGAGGGTGCTTCGGCGGGTACTCGAGCGCTACATTCCGGTCATCACCGTCATCAGTGGAGCCGCGGTGGGGGCGCTCGCCGCCGGAGCCGACCTCATCGGAACGGTCGGCAACGCGAGCGGCACCGGCGTGCTGCTGCTGGTGGGCATCATCATTAACCTGTACGAAGCCATGGGCCGCGAACAGCTGATGGAGATGAACCCGCTGCTCCGACGCTTCATCGGAGGCGAGTCGTGAGCGCGAGCTCGGATGCTCCGCTCCCATCGGAGGCCGCCGCGGAGATCGCGCCCTCCCCGGCCGGACCGATCCCGGCCCGGCCGGCGCCTCCGCGCCGAAGCGGGTTCAAGTTCTCCACGTTCATCCTCGTCTTCCTGGGGCTCCTCGGGCTCTGGATGCTCATCGACGTGGGCACCCGCAACGCGGTCGCCGCCTGGCTCGGGAACTACAACAGTCCGCTCGGCGGTGGGATCGGCTCGGGGGGGACCGGGTGGCTTTACTACGCGATCGGGTTCAACAGCAGCTACCTGCTCGTGACGATGGCGGTCGCCGGCGCGATCGAGATGGCGATCACCGCGATCGCCTACAATTACACGACCGACTGGATCAAGGCGGCCAAGGTGCAGAAGTGGTCGAGCGCCTTCCGCAAGGTGCAGATGGCCGCCTTCCGCTCCGGGAAAAAGGACCGCATCGACGAGCTCAAGCCGTTCCAGCAGAAGATCGCCCGGATGTCGAGCGAGGTCTCGATCGCCCAGTTCAAGGGGATGGCGATTACCTGGTTCCTGCTGATCGTGATCTACTCCTGGGTCGGCGAGGTCATCGCGAACGCCCCCTCGAGCTACGTGAACCTGGGGGGCGCCTCGGTCCAACTCTCCGCCGGCTTCGGACCGTTCCCGATCTGGTTCTTCATCTTCAGCCTGTACACGGTCCCGCTCTCGTTCGTCTTCCGACGCTTCCTCAAGCACTACTGGCTCCTCCGGTACGCCGAACGCCACCCCGAGCTCGCGAACGCCTCCGCGGCGTGAGCGGGAGGCCGGCGTGCTGGACGCCGTCGTCTGCGTGGGAGGTCCCCCGGGCGGGGGCAAGACGACCGCAGGCCGCGGCGTCGCCGAGGTCCTCGGGCTCGAGTACCTCTCGGCCGGGACCCTCTTCCGTGGGGAGGCGGCCCGGCGGGGGCTCGATGTCGAGGCGTTCAACCACTTCGCCGAGGCCCATCCCGAGATCGACCGGGCGATCGACGAGCAGATGAGGGCCCGCGCACGCCCCGGGATGCTCTTGGACGGGCGGATCCAGGGACCCCTCTTGCAGCGCTCAGGGGTTCGCGTCCGCGCGATCCTGATCACCGCCCGCGAACCCGTTCGAATCGAGCGGGTGGCCCGCCGGGACGGGCAAACGCTCGAGGAGGCGACCCGGCGCGTCCGCGAACGCGCCGCGAGCGAGCGCGCGCGATACCGGGCCGAGTACGGGGTCGACCTCGACCAGGAGAGCGGCGACCTCACGGTCGATTCCTCGGACCTCACCATCGAGGAGGTCCGCGACCGGGTCGTGCGCTTCCTTCGGGCTCCTACGGACGGTGGGCCTTGATGACGAAGAGCGGAGAGCCCGCACCTCCGCTCGACGCCGTCCGCGCTCGGATCGCCGCGGGCGCATTCCTCCTGGTCGATAAGCCCCGAGGCCCGACGTCCCATCAGGTGACCGCCTGGGTCCGCGACCTGCTCGGCGTCGAACGCGCGGGCCACGCCGGCACGCTCGACCCGAATGTCTCGGGACTGCTCTGGATCGGGGTCGGCCCGGCGCTCAAGCTCCTTCCGTTGATCCTGGAATTCCCCAAGCGCTACGTCGGCGTCGTCCTTCTCCACGGGAAGGCGGAGCCGCGGGCGATCGCTCGGGTACTCCATGAGTTCCAGGGAGCCGTCTACCAGACACCGCCCGTGCGCTCGGCGGTCCGCCGGGAGCGTCGGGTCCGGCGGATCCACCGGCTCACTCTGGTCGAGAGCGACGGGACATCGCTCCTCCTCGACGTTGTCGCCGATTCCGGGACGTACATTCGTACCCTCGCGGTCGACGTGGGGGAGGCGCTAGGGATCGGGGCCCACCTCGCCGAGCTAAGGCGGATCGGAACGGGACCGTTCCCCGAAGCCCAGTCCGTGCGCCTCGCGGAGATCGCCGATGCCAAAGCGGCGGCCGACGCCGGCCGACCCGAGGCGCTCGTGGCGCTCCTGCATCCGATACGTGAGGTCTGGGCGGAATTCCCGACGCTCGTGCTGAAGGACGCCGCTGTGAGCGCGGTGGCGCACGGGGCCGACCTCGCACGCGGGGGGATCGTCTCGAGCTCCCGTCCGTTCGCCCGGGGAGCCCGGCTCGCGCTCGTCGACCGGCAGGGCGAGCTGGTGGCGACGGGCCGGGCCCTCTACGACTTTGAGAAGTTCGGCGACGTGAAGGAGGGGTGGGTCGTGGACGCCGACCGCGTCTTCGTGGCGCCCGAGCGCTTCCCGCCGGCCTGGCGAAAGGACGCGACGAACCGCCCGATGCCGCCCGACCCGTCGCCCGCCGCCGACGCTGACCTTAAGTGAGAGGAATCGTCCGCGCGCCCGTGGGCGCAGAGGCCCCCTTCCGTGGAGGACCTCGGCTGTTCTCCCGCCTCGGCCGCTTCGTAGTGACCCACCCTTGGCACTTCATCATCTTCTGGGTCGTCCTATTGCTGGTCTCCGCGCCGTTCCTGCAGTACCTCGGGAGCGTGACGACGAACTCGACTACGACCCTCCCCGCGTCCTCCCCGAGCTCGCTCGCCCAGGCGGAGTTCGAACGGTTGTTCCCCAACGAGACGGGAGGAGCGGCGAGCGACCTCCTCTTCACGGCCCCCAACATGACGGACGCCCACGCGCAGTCGGTCGTCGAGAACGTCACGACGGCGCTTCAGCACGACCGTAGCCTGAGTGCGATCGAGTCGATCGAGTCGGTCTACACCGACTATGCCGAGTACCTCGCGGGAGACCTGCAGATCGGAGCGTCGGCGCTGCAGAAGGCGCTCCACGGGCCGACGCCGCTTCCCGAGGCGATCAACGAGTCCGCCGCCCTCATCTGGGGACCGCCGAACCGGTTCGTGGTTGCGTGGAGGACCCTGGGGGCGAACGCGTCGGCGAACTACCCCGCCTACCGATTCACTCAGAATCTGTACAATAGCTCGCCCTATGCGCAACTGGTCCTGAGCGCCTTCTATAACGGGTATGGGCCATCGACCGCGGCCTTCAACACCTCACTCGACTGCGCCGGTCGCCCCAGTGTTGTGTACACCTGCGCCAACGAGGCCGTCTACCTCAACGTCCCAGCGCTCTTTCCCACGATCTTCCCTCCCGACCCGGAGCACCAGGCGGTCGCCGAGGCCGCGCTCGGCTACCTCGAGACCCAGAACTACACATCCTGGGCCAGCGTGCGCTTCGCTTCCATGGAGGTTCTGTCGGGAAGCACCGGGCTCCCCACGCAGTGGCTCCTCGCCACGTGGAACGATTTCCCTGATTCCGTCCCCACCCCGCCCGCCGCGCTCGCCTGGGCCAACACGACGGTCGCCGCGACCACCTTGTGGAAGGAGCCGCTGCCCGTCCCCCTCTCCCTCCTCGCATCGTACCTCTCTCCCGGCGCTACCGCCCAAATCGTCGTCGTCACGTTCTCGGTCGGCGACGGCTACACCAACTCGAGCGGAGGCAGCCCCGTCTACTCCGACATCAATCGGATGAACGCGCTCGTGCCGTCGATCGTCCGCGCCTCGGACCCGACCCGGTCGATATCGTTCGTGCAGACGGGTTCCGCCCCGCTGGACCAAGCGCAGCAGACGGTCGTTAACGCCGCGATCGAACTCGTCCTGCCCATCACCGTGATCGTCCTCATCGCGATCACCGCGCTCTACTTCCGGAGCCCGACTACCCCGCTGGTCGCCTTCGCGGGCCTCGCGGTCGCCCTGGTCCTCGGGCTCGGCGGGACCGTGCTCCTCGGCGCCCTCGTGACCCACGTGGACACCACGAGCCTCACCCTCGAGGAGGTCTTCGTCCTCGGGGTCGGGACCGATTACTCGATCTTTCTCATCTCTCGCTACCGCGAGGAGCTCGTCGCGGGCGCCGACCACCGCGAGGCCGTCGTGACGAGCGTCACGTGGGCCGGCCAGAGCGTGGCGACCAGCGGCATGACGGCGGTCATCGCGACGCTCGCGCTGACCTTCAGCGGGATCGCCCTGCTCTCCCAGTGGGGCATGGTCCTCTCGCTCGCGGTCCTGATGACGATCCTCGTCTCCCTCACCATGGTCCCGGCGCTCGTCACGGTGCTCGGCCCGCGGATCTTCTGGCCGTACACGGGCGGGCGGTTCCGCCGTCAGGCGACGCAGCAGCGCGAACGCGCGGAACGAAAGGGGACCTACTTCTATCACGTCGCCTCGTTCACGCGCCGCCGCCCGCTCGCGATCATCGCCGTGGTCTTGGTCGTCAGCGCCCCGCTGGTGTGGGTGGCCTTCGGAGTGCCGATCTCCTACGACTTCTACGGTCAGCTCCCGTCCAGCCAGCCCGCGGTCCAAGGGCTGAACGAACTGGCTCAGCAGTTCGGCGCCGGCTTCGCCTTCCCGACCACCACGCTCGTCACCTTCGCCTCCCCCATCATCCAGGGAAACCATACCGACCCGAGCGAGTTCGCCTCCCTCGCCCAGCTGACCTATAGCGCCGAGAACACGAGCGGGGTCGCGCTCGTCCAGTCCCTGGTCGGTCCGTTCGGAGCCCCCCTCGCCACCTGGCAGAACCTGTCCTCGCAGCCCGTGGCGACGCAGGTCCACCTCGAAGCGCTCGCCGCATCGCTCGTCGGGACCGACCAACGGACGGTCATCATCACCGTCCAGATGAACCAGAGCGGGCTCTCCCAGTCTGCGATCTCCACGCTGAATGCCGTGGAATCTACCTTCGGGGCGTACGCGAGCCGTCACCCGGCGGTCGTTCAGCTCGCCTACGTCGGCGGAGCACCGGTGACCAGCGACCTGGCCACCCAGGCTGCGCTCGCGACCGAGCGGCTCTTCATCGCGGTCGCGATCGCGCTGCTCGTCGTCCTCTTCGTCGTCCTGCGCTCCTGGATCATCCCGCTGCTCGCCGTCGCTACCATCGGCCTTTCGATCGCGTGGTCGTGGGGGCTCACCTACCTGGTCCTCGGTCGTCTGCTCGGGATCCCGATCTTCTTCTTCGTACCCACGCTGATGTTCATTCTGATCTTAGGGCTCGGGATCGACTACAACATCTTCTTGCTCTCCCGCATCCGTGAGGAGCGGCTGCGGGGGCGCTCGTCCCCGGACGCCGTCGCGGAGGGGCTCGCCCGGACGGGAGGGATCATCACCGCCGCAGCGGTGATCCTCGCCGGGGCGTTCGCCACACTCCTCGTGGGCGACTTCTCGCTCTTGGTCGCGATCGGCTTCTCGGTTGCGGTCGCCGTGATCCTGGACGCGATGGTCGTGCGGACCTACCTTGTCCCCTCCGTGCTCCAGGTGCTCGGCGAGCGGGTCTGGCGACTTCCGGGGCGGAAGCGACCTATCTCTAGCGGCGCCGCCGCTGGGCCGCCGCCGGGCCGCTCCGCCCCCGCGCCGCCGGTCCCGAAGGGCCTGTGACGCGGGCTAGGGAGCCAGGAAGCGGGCGCGTGCCCGCTCGACGTGCTGGGCTGCCGAGGAGGTGTCGATGACCTCGACCACACGCCCGTCCGCTCCGATCAGGAACGTGACCCGACGGGAGGTTCCCCGAGGTCCGAGGACCCCATAGGCCGTGGAGACCTTGTGGTCGACGTCCGCGACCAGGGCGAACGGGAGCCCGTACTTCTTAGCAAAGGCGAGCTGGTCGGCGCACGGGTCGACGCTGACGCCGACGATCGTGACCCCCTTTTTCGCGAACGCCGCATAGTGGTCGCGGAAGCCCTTCGCCTCGATAGTGCACCCGGGCGTGTCGGCCTCGGGATAGAAGTAGAGCACGGCCGGATGGCCCCGGGTCGAGGAGAAGCGGAACGAGCTACCGTCCTGCAGCTGGGCCTCGAAATCGGGTGCCAAGTCGCCTACGTCGGTCATGCCACGAGGAGGGCCGCACGGCTCTTTAGGATGTGCCCGGGCCCATCACGGTACGCTGACCGTGATCAGCGTCTCCGTGCTCTTGATGCCGGGGATACGCCGTATCCGCTGCATGACGACGTCCAACGCCTCGTTAATGTGGGCCGCCTCGAGCTTGATGATGAGGTCGAAGGGACCCGTCACGGCCTCGACCTCGGCCACGTGCGGGACCTCGCGCACCCGACGTAGCACTTCGTCCAGGTGGCCGACCTCGATCTCGGCTAGGAGGTAGAGCGTCTCCATGGCTCAGCGCTTCGGTGTTGACGGACGGCCACCGGCCCATTTCAAGCTAGCTCGGCCGTGAGGAGGCCCCCGGAGAGCCAAAGCGCTAAGTGGGCGCACCCGAAAGGAGGGGGATGACCTTTCGCTACCGCGACACGCTGAGCGGGCGGTCAATCCCCTTACGCGCCCGGGGTCGGCCGCTCACGATGTACGTCTGCGGACCGACGGTCTACGCGCCCGCTCACGTCGGCCACGGACGCACCTACCTCTACTTCGACATGGTCCGCCGCTACCTGGCCGACGGCCACGTGCCGGTCCGTCACCTGATGAACATCACCGATGTGGAGGACAAGATCGACCAGCGGGCTCGAGAACTCCGGATGGCGCCCCTCGCCCTCGCCCGTCGCGAGGAGATTCGGTTCTTCAAGGACCTCGGCCGGCTGAACGTCCTTCCTCCTACCTACGCTCCTCGGGCGAGCGATTTCGTCGCGTCCATGGTCCGTTACGCGAGCCGACTGGATCGCACGGGCCGGGTGCAACCCCTGGATAACGGATGGTTCTTCCACCCGCTGAAGCGCCGCGGTCACGCGAACTTCTCCGTCGCGCGAGAGCTGGACCGTCACGTGGTGCGCGAGCCGCCCGACGCCGACGGCCCCCGCCTCGACCCGAGGGACTTCCTGGTCTGGCGGCGCCAGGATCCCCCGCGCCTCTCTTTCCAGAGCCCCTGGGGCCCGGGGGTCCCCGGCTGGCACCTAGAGTGCTACGCGATGGCGGCTCGCCACCTCGGTATTCCGGTGGACCTCCAAGGAGGAGGAAAGGATCTCATCTTCCCGCACCATTTCGCGCAGAATGAGATCGCGCTCACCTTGCTCGGACGTCCCTTCGCGCGAGGGTTCCTGCACACAGGATTCGTTCTGCGGAACGGCACGAAGATGAGCAAGTCGGTTGGTAACCTGGTCGACCTAGCGGCCGCGCTGGATGAGTTCGGGGCGTCGGCGGTCCGATGGTACCTCATGGGCGCGCCACGGTCGACCTCCATCGACTGGCAGCCTCGTGCCGTGGGGCAGGCTCGCCGGACCTTCGAAGAGGTGCGGACGACGGTGCGTGACCTCATCGAGCCTGGGGTGGGCAACGTGCCCGCAAGAGAACTCGAGGCTCTCGCCGATTCAATGAGGAGCGCGATCGAGGACGACCTCGGAGCCGACCGCGCCTTCCAGAGGCTCGAGGGGTGGTCGCGCCGCACGGCACGCCGCTCCCAGGCACGTCTCCAGCGCGGGGAACGGACGCGAGCCCTGCGCGCGATCGGCCGCATCGAACGCCTCACGGGGCTCGCTTTCTTGCCGCCCCGGCGTGCCCGCTAGCCCACACGACGTGGCGCTCCCGCCTCGGGCGAGGGGGTAACTATGCGGGGCCCTCGACGATCGTGCTCAGCCCGTTCCCTCCGCCCATGCAGAGGGTCGCAAGCCCGAGGCGTCCATGGCGGCGTCGGAGTTCGTGTAGTAGGGTGACCACGATCCGCGAGCCGCTCGCCCCGATCGGGTGGCCAAGAGCGACTGCTCCGCCGTTGACGTTGAAACGGTCGTCCGCAAAGCCGAAGGTCCGTTGGACGGCCAACGAGGCGGAGGCGTAGGCCTCGTTGTGCTCCACCAGGTCAAAGTCGGCGGGCTTGAGGCCGACCTGGGCGAGGTGTTTACGAACCGTCGGGATCGGCGCTTCCATGACGTCGGCGGGATCGGTCCCGCTCACGGCCGTAGAGTGAATGCGGGCGAACGGACGCAGCCCACGTCGTTCGGCCTCCGACCCGTCCATCAGGACGAGGGCCGCGGCTCCGTCCGAGAGCTTGGAGGAGTTGCCCGCGGTCATCAGCCCGCCCGCGTGGAACACGGGCTTGAGCTTCGCGAGCCCCTCGAGCGTCGTCCCGGCGCGCACGCACTCGTCGCGGTCGAGGCCCGTCGATCCCGGCGATCCCCCGGGCGGGACCCGCACGAGCTCGTCTTGGAAGAGTCCGGCCTTCTCAGCGGCGGCGGCGCGCTGGTTGCTCCGTAGGGCGTAGGCGTCCACCTCCTCCCGTGTGAAATGGAAGTGCGCCGCCACTCGTTCGCCCGTAAGACCCATGAGCTCGTGTTCGCCGTAGGCATCGCGCAGCGAGTCGCGCTGCATTGAGTCCTCCAGGGAGAGGTCCCCGAAATGGGTTCCCCAGCGCACTTCGCCGGGAACGAGGTACGGCGCTCGGGACATCGACTCCATGCCGCCGACCAGGACGATCTTCGCTTGACCGGAACGGACCTCCGCGACCCCGAAGTGGATGGCCTTCATCCCGGAGCCGCAGACCATGTTCACGGTCGTCGCGCCCGAGGTATCGGGCACGCGAGCCGCGCGAAGGACCTGACGCGCGGGGTTCTGGCCGGTTCCGGCTTGGATGCCGTGGCCGAAGAGGACGTCCTCCACGTCGGCGGGCTCGAGCCCGGCGCGCTGGATCGCCGCCCGGGCCGCGATAGCGCCCAGCTCGGGGGCGGAGAATTCGCGCAACGATCCGAGGTAGCGACCGATGGGGGTTCGGACCGCGGAGAGGATCACGACTGAGCTCGGAGCGTCGGGGGTCATGGTCCCGACGATTCGGTCCAGAGCTTAACCTGTGCGAGGGGGGGAGGAACGCTTCCGAGGGTCCGAGAACAGCTCGGGCGCTCAGTCCTCTTCCACGCGCGGGGCTAAGAGGAATCGCCCGGAGCCCTTCCCCGCCGCGACCGAGAACTCGATCTTGAGCGGGTACTCGTTGCCGACATGCAGGGTCACCTCGTCGGCGCTCGTGATCGACTTCATCATCGCGGAAAAGAAGTCGAGCGGATACATGCTCTTGACCGACTCCTTCGCCTCGAGGCGGGAAAGCCCCGCCCCGCCTTTGGCGAGGGCGAGGTCGACACGGTCGGTCTCTCCCTCGGAGAACATCGCGAACTGTTCGGGGTCCACCTGGATCGTAACATGGTCGGAGACGCTCTCGCTGCCGCGGATCCCTTGGCGGATCTCGTCCATCCGTACCACGGCCAGGGTCGGGGGGTTCACGTTCGGGACCTTCGGCTCGGCCATCCCGGCCGGGTCGATGATCGCCATGTGACGGGTCACTTTGCCGACCTTGACGACCAAGCGGCTCTTGCCTCCATCGTACTGGAGGTCGATGACCTCCCCGGGCCTCGAAAGCCGGAGGACGTCCTTGAGCTTCTCCATGTCCACGCCGATCTGCGTGGGTTCGCCTGTGAACTCTTCAAAGACGTTCCCCTCGAGCTTCAGGACCAGCATCGCCACGTGCGACGGGTCGACCGCCTTGACCTCGATCCCGTCCTTGGAGACCGAGAGCTTCACCTCGGAGACGAGGGTCGAGACCACCTCGACCAGCTCGCGAAGGACCTCGGTGCGAATCCTCGCCTTGAACATCGAATGCCTCGGCGCGCGACTCATTCCCCTCCTAAAAAGAGTTCCCTAGGTCAGGGTAGGCAGGACGGGTTTTTCCCTCGGGAGCTTTAGGGCCTTTGTGACCGACCTCGCCTACCTCGCCGACATCGACGCGGCCTACGTCCGCACCTTCCGCGCCCGCGTCGTCGCTCTCCCGCCGGGCGCCCTCGTAATGGAACGGACCTTCTTCTACCCCACCGGTGGAGGCCAGCCATCCGACCGTGGTTTCGTGCGGGGCACGGATCCTGCTGGATCGATGGCGGTCGAGGTCGTCGACGTCGTGAAGAGCGGTGCGGCGGTCCTCCACCGCCTTCGAGGGCCCCCGCCCGCGCTCGCTTCCCTACGGGTCGGAGGTGAGGTGGACGGAACCATCGACTGGGAACGGCGACACCGCCACATGCGACTGCACACGGGTCAGCACTATCTCAGCGCACGGATCTTCTCGCGGACGGGCCGTCGAACCCGCCGCGCGGCGCTCAAGGAGGACCACGCCTCGCTCGACCTCGATGGACCTCTGCCCCTGGGGGCGCTCGACGAGCTCAGGGTCGACATGGAAGAGCTCCTACGCCACCCGAAGGAGGTCCGCATCCGCCACGTGAGCCGGGCCGAGTGGGAACGGGAGCCGGCGGCGCGCTCGGGTCTGGTGCCTCTTCCCCCTCATATCGACCCGATCCGAGTGGTCGAGATCGAGGGGATCGACCGATGTCCGTGTGGGGGGACCCACGTCCGCTCGACCGCCGAGGTCGGCCCGGTGGAGATCCACCCCTCGGTATCAGCGCCCGCGACCGACGACCGGGTGGTGTTCACTCTGGTCGCGGAACCGTCCGTTGGGCCCACTCCGCACGCGTGACCCCGTAGAGGTAGATGTCGTGCCACCGTGCGTGGTGGAAGAGCGCCGAGCGCATCGTCCCCTCGCGGCGCATCCCGATCTTCTCGAGGAGCCGGGTCGACGCGACGTTCTCCACGTCGCAGGTCGCTCCGACCCGGGCCACGGTCGACGTCGCGAAGATGTGCGTGACGAGCAGCGTCACAGCCTCCGAGCCGAAACCGTGCCCGCGGGCGGACGCTTCCCCTAGGACGTACCAGACATCGACGTACTCCAGTACGGGGTGCGCAAGGTAGTGGCCGACGCAGCCGACCGGTCGGCCGTCGCTTCGGCGCACCACGACGAACCGGGGGGCGAGCGACCGTAGGTCACCCTCGGCCGCGCGTAGCGATTCCTCGAACTCCATGAAGCCCTCCGCTTCGTACCGGTCGTAGGGTGCGACCAGCTCCGGGTCCTCGTACCAGCGATGGATCAGCTCCGCATGGGCGCGGTCGATCGGTTCGAGGCGTACCGTTGGCCCCTCGATCGTTTCGACCATCGACGTGCCCCCGCGCGTTCGCGCCGCCGAAGTACCTCTCGTGCCTTATATACGGAGCCACCCGTTCGAGCCCACTCTATGAACGCGAAGGCCCGGGCCGAACCCGTCGTGGTGACGGGGGGCGCGGGAGCCATCGGCACCCTCTTGGTCGAGGCACTCCTGGGGCGTGGGCTTGAGGTTCGCGTCATCGACAACCTATCCTCCGGGCGACGCGAGCACCTCACGTCGGTCGCGAGCAACCCGAACTTCTCCCTGACCACCGCCGACCTCCGTGAGCCCGGAGCATGGACCGATTCGTTTGAGGGAGCCCAGGCGGTCTGGCACCTTGCGGCCAACCCGGACATCCGTCGCGGGACCCAGGACCCCCGCCTCGACCTCGAACATGGGACGATCGCGACCTTCCGCGTTCTCGAGGCCGCCCGGACGCACCGGGTCCCGAAGGCGCACTTCTCCTCCTCCAGCGTCGTCTATGGCTATCCCACCCGCTTCCCCACTCCGGAGGATTACGGTCCTCTCTTCCCCCAATCCCTCTATGGGGCTTCGAAGCTGGCCTCCGAGGGTCTGCTGAGCGCCTACGCCTACTGCTACGGCCTTCGCACCTACATCTTCCGCTTCGCGAACATCGTCGGACCGTTCATGACGCACGGTGTTACCTACGACTTCTTTCAAAAGCTCGCGAAGACGCCGGAGCGCCTCGAAGTGTTAGGGGATGGGCGCCAGGCGAAGAGCTACCTGCGGACCGAGGACTGCGTCGACGCGATGCTCCTCGCGTCGGACCGCGCGACCGAGCCGGTCAACGTGTTCAACCTAGGCACGAGCGATCGGATCAGCGTGCGTGAGATCGCCGAGAAGGTCGTCAGGGCGAATGGCGGGCGCGCCACGATCCACTACACCGGAGGCTCCCAAGGTTGGGCGGGCGACGTCCCGCAACAGCTCCTGGCGATCGATAGGATCATGGCACTGGGCTGGAAGCCCAAGCTCAACAGTGCCCAGGCCATCGACCGCACGATCGAGGAGCTGGCCCGCGCCCGGGGCTCTCCTCCGTAGGCGGGGGAAGGATGGCTGCGGAGCCCCGTCAGCTGGGTGGGGTCACGGTCATCGTAACGGTTCTCAACGACGCTCGCCTGGCCCGGACCCTCACGAGCCTGCGTTCCCAGGTCCGGGCTCCCACGACGGTGCTCATCGACGACGGGGGCGGCCGGCCGGTCTCGGCCGGCCGATCGCCGAGATGTTCGCCCGCGATGACCCACGGTTCGCGTGGCTGGATGCCCCCGGGACGATCGCGCAGAGCCGTAACCGCGCCCTCGCCGATGTCCGAACAGAGTACGTCGCCTTCTTGGACGCCGACGAGGTCGCTCCCTCGGGCTGGCTCGCCAACCTCCTCACGCCGTTCGATTCCCCCGACGTGGGCTTCACGGGAGGGCCAACGCCGGCGCTCCCCGACACCTCCCGCGGGATCGGCGTTCGGTACTACGACGCCTACCTTCGCCGTTTCTATGACCGAACGGCGCGAGAGCGGCCGACCTCGCTCCCGATGGGGAACTCGGCCTGGCGAATGACCGTCTTCGACCGGGTTGGCCTCCTGGACACGAGCCTGTTCCCGAGGGCGTCCAGCGAGGACCAGGAGATCGCTGTCCGCGCGACACGCGCGGGGTGGCGGGGGGTCTACGTTCCCTCGGCGTGGGTCTACCACGACTTTACCGACCTCACGACGAGCGCAGTGTTGCGTAAGCAGAGCCGCTACGCGACGGGAGGGTACGTCGTGTGGAGACGCTCCGGCTCGACCTATGAGGCGAGCACCGGCGGCCTTCTCCCATACGTCCTTCTCCCGGTGGCCGCGGTGGTCGGTGCCATCCTCGCCTTCTGGCCACCCACCGCGTTCCTCGGGCTTGTTCTGCTGGGGGCCGGCCTCGGGGGGCTCGGCCTCCTCGCGTTAGGTCTCACCCTGCAGGGGCTGCTCTGGGAGGCAAACTACCCGGGGATGCGTTTTCGCGCCTTCGAGATCCTGCGCCGCTGGGCGACCGTCATCGGTGCCTTCCGCGGACTCCTGCGTTACGGCATCAGCGGGCGGCGAAACCTCCCGAGAGGCCCGCCCCCGTCCGACGCGTCGGGAAAACCTTAAACCGCACCCGCGCTCGGCGCCGCAATGACCCCTCATTCGGCCCCGGCGCCGCCCGGACCGGTCCAGGACGGCGAGCTCATCCGGCTCGAGTTCGAGCTCTGGGCGGAAAGCGGCGGACAAAGCGAGCTTGTCGGGACGACTCGGGAAGAGGTCGCTCACAAGGCCCTAGGCGAGATCCCCGCGGGACGAAAGTTCGGGCCTCGAGCCCACCTGGTCGGGGGGGAGTTCTTCCCCTCAGGGATCGAGCAGGGCCTGGTCGGGGCGGCCATCGGTGTGGAGTTCACGAAAGAGTTCTCGGCCCAGGAGGCCTTCGGAGAACGCGACCCGAAGCTGATCGAGCTCTTCTCGATGCACGAGGTCGAACGGCTCCCCGAGATGCGCCGGGAGGACGCGCACCTCGAGATCGGGACGGTCCTCACCATCCGGGGGCGCCAGGGACGGGTCGTGACGCTGACCCAGGCTCGAGTTCGCGTCGACTTCAACCCACCGCACGCCGGTCGCAAGGTGCGCGGAACGTTCAAGGTCCTCTCCCGGGTCGACGAGCCGGCGGAGAAGGTGCACGCCATCCTCGAGATCGAGTACGGCCACCCGGAGGAATTCCACGTGGAGATCCGAGAGCACGTGGTGACGATCAAGGTCCCCGACCGTACGAAGTTCGACCCGGCCTGGTTCTCCGAAAAGCCACGGGTCGTCGACCGCATCCGCACGATCCTCCACCCCCCTTCCATTCGATTCATAGAGGAGTACGTGACACCCGCCGCCGCGGGGGCCGAACCCCCGGCCGAAGCCCCACCCGCGCCGGGCAAGGCCGCGGAGGCCGCACCCTCGACCCCGGAGACCGCGCCGGCGAAGAGCGCGTGAGCCGGCCCTGGGGTCGGCAGAACGGTCCGGAACGAACCGACGGTTCTTGAAGGCGGCCGGCCTCCTCGCAGGCGATGACAGACACCCGGCCCTCCCCCGAGATCCCGAGGAGCTTCCTGATCGGTGTCTTCGCGGTCGGGATTGGACTCGCCGTCGTCATCTCCGTTCTGGGGATCTACGGCTACCTCGGCTCTGGGATCCCTTAGTCTCCGACTTCCCGGAGCCCGCCTCGGGCGTACGAAGCCAATGGACTTAAACCGCGCCTCTCTCGTTCCGCACGTGCCTCAGCAAGCCCCCGCTTCGGACGAGAGCAACCCACACCTCGGGTGGATCGTGGGGGGGGTGATCATCCTCGCGGTGTTCGCGGTGATGGGGGCGTTCTGGTTCATGTATCACCCGTTGTAGCGCGGGCGGCGTACGACTCCGGCACTCGATAAAGGAAGACGCGTCGTTTCTCGTCTTCCCTCACTATCTTCCATCCCTCGATGCGGTGGTAATGGCTCACCACCCGCGTGCCAGGGGAGAGCTCTCTTTCGAGGCGGGGCCGAAGACGCCCGATGGCCCCGGGCCAGAGAAAGAGGGCGACGACCGTCGCCGAGCCCAGCGGCGTCGTGAAGAGATCCTCGCGGCGCACCGTCACCCGGTCAGCTTCCCGCGACCATCGACGCCGCGCCCGCAGCATGGCATAGCGTAGGGGGTCACGCTCGACGGCCACGGCTCGTGATCCGCGCTCACGGGCGGCCCGAAAGACGATGGCCCCGGTGCCGGCACCGAGGTCGACGAGGATGTCGGACGGGCCTACCTGGGCGAGTGCCAGCATCGAACGGACCGTCTCGCGCGAGGTCGGCTCGAACCCCGCGCCAAACGCGAACGAACCGAAGAAGTAGTACAGGACGAAGGCGATCGCGGCGACAAGGATAACGAGCGTGACGAGGAGGTAGGCCATCCCTAGCGCCCGGCTCGCCGCGCGGTCCACATACGTCGGGCGGCCGTCTCGGGGTCAACCTTGCGCTGGAGTACGGGTTCCACCAGCATCGCCAGGGCCGGGTCGTGGGCGAGGTCATCCTCGATCCGGTCGCGGGCGAGCGCGAGGATCTCCTGGGTCAGTCGCCGCCTCTCCCCCCGGATCCTCTCTCCGCTCGAGTCGAGGTAGCGTTCGTGCGCTTCGATCGCCTCCCAGAGCTCCGAGATGCCCGAGGCCGGCTCCATGGTCGAGGTCGTAACGATGGGGGGCTTCCAGTTCGGGTCGGTGCTTCCGAGCGCGGCTACCTCCGCGAGGTCGTGACGGGCGCGATCCGCGCCGGGGAGGTCCGACTTGTTGACGCAGAAGACGTCGGCGATCTCGAAAAGGCCCGCCTTGAGCGTCTGGACATCATCTCCCAGGTGGGGTACGAGGACGACCACGCTCGTCGTCGCGACATCCCGGATCTCGACGTCAACCTGACCGCTCCCCACCGTCTCGACGAGGACGAGGGAAAAGCCGGCCGCGTCCAGGAGCCGGGTGACCTCGCGGGTCGTCCGTGCAACCCCGCCAGAGTGTCCCCGACTCGCCATGGAACGGATGAACACTCCCGCGTCGTCCGGCGACCGGTCGAGCCGAATACGGTCCCCGAGGACCGACCCGCCCGAGAACGGGCTGGACGGGTCGACCGCCACGACCGCGACCGTACGACCGCGAGATCGCAGGTGGGCGATCAGTGCATTGATCACGGACGACTTTCCGACCCCCAGTGGGCCGGCGATTCCGATGACCCAGGCGTGCCCGGTACGCGGATAGAGCGCGCGCAAGGCCGCACGCCCCTTGGGATCGTCGTTCTCGACCTGGGTGATCAATCGGGCCAGCGCACGTCGATCGCCACGAACGGCGGCCCGCACCTCGGGGGGCAAGACGGGCGGCCGGCTCATGAGGCGCGGCCCGTTAGGCGACGGGCGGCTTGCACGATCTCTTCGAGCGACGCACCGGGGCCGAAGATCGCTCCCACGCCCAGCCGGCGAAGACGACGCGCGTCCTCGTCCGGGATGATCCCGCCGACGAATACGGGGATCCGGTGGATCTTCTCCTTCTTCAGCAAGGTGAGGATGCGGGGAATGAGCGCCATGTGGGCGCCCGAGAGGATCGACAGACCGATCAGGTCGACGTCCTCCTCCATGGCGGCCTGGACGACCGCTTCCGGGGTCTGGCGGAGCCCCGCATAGATCACTTCCATTCCGGCGTCGCGCAGCGCCCGGGCGACGACCTTGGCACCGCGGTCGTGTCCGTCCAATCCGGGTTTCGCCACCAGCACTCGGATCGGGGTGGCCTTCCCTGCACGCGGCATCGATGGTCGAGAGGAGCGGAGCTAAGGAGCCCCCAAAAGGTTGTTCCCGCGCTTCGCGGCCCACTCAGAGTGCTGCGACAAGGTCCCAGAGCAGATTTCCGGCCACGACGGCCACGATCGCCCCCAGCGCTAGGAAGAAAACGAAGGGAAGTTGAGGGGTCACCCGTACTCGTGCAATCCCACGGGCGCGCAGGGCATCGGCCTCGGCTTGCCGCCGCGTGACATCCTCCTCGGTCGTCTCCTCCTCGCGCTCGCCCCCGTCGTCGGGGAGGGCCGGGTCGTCGAGCCATACGAAACGGTGGGCGAGCTGGTCGACCGCGAGCGAGTACGTTGTGAACCCCCCGCCCCAATGGAACTCCCGGGAGTGAAGGTTGCGAACCGCGAGCGCCAATGGGACCACGAGGGTCAGCAGAGCGGCGTCGACGAGCGCATTGAAAGCGAAGGGAACCACCTGAAGGAACGCGGTCGACGTCGAGCCGATGTCGAGAAGCGACGTCGGGAAGATCGGAAGCACAACTCCCATCGCGATGAGGGCCTTCACGTCGGCCCCGCCGACGAGGATTCGGGTCTCGTAGAGCCCTCGGCCAACCAAGGTCACGACCAGCGTCGCGACCACGACGTACGGGACCTGCGCGGGCCCGATCCCGAAGAGAGCGATCGAGACGCCGACGATCACGATAGTGGTCGCGGCGAGAGCGATTTCGATTGCCGTTTCCACGAGCGGGGCTCGGCCCGAGAGCCGGTCGGTCCAGGGGAAGAAATGTTGTAGGGCGTATGCCGCGACCACGATCCAGAGGACGACCGAGAGGAGCGCGCCTTCGCTCGCGATCGTGAGCGCTCCTATCGCCGCGCCGACGACCCCGAGGACCCACCACAGGTTATCCGGGACCTCCCGGGTCGCGAGGTCGTACGCTCCGCCTAGGGAGAGCCCAACGATGAGAACGGCCGCGGCGAGGTCCGTCGGTGCGACCATGGTTGCTCGCCGCCCTGCTCACGCAGCGCCTTCGCAGAAGAGAGCGTCACTATAAGCCCGGGTTCCGGCCGGGAAAGGGGTTCAAGCCGAACCTGGCGCCGACTCGGAGCCCTCATAATCTTGTGGGCGGCTTTCGTGGTAGGTCCTCGGGGAGAGGGCTTCCATTGGTGCTAGGAATGTCGTCCTCTACGGAGTCCACGCCACCGCTTCCGCCGTTCCTCGACCGGGTCTCTTCCGGCACGGAGGTACGGGCCCCTCCGCGAAGGAGCCCGTGGAAAGTCATCGGGGCGATTGTAGTGGTCGCCATTTTCATCGTGGGCGTGATCTTCATCGCCGGAGTCTTTCCGCGTCCCAACGGGACGACGAGCACACCGACGTTCAGCGATGCGCAACAGGCGGCCAATTCCGCGGCAGGCGGATACCATGGAGGGGGCTGGAGCGGTCTAGCCGCGGTGGCGTTCGCGACGGTTCAGGCGACCGAGTTCACCGCCACCCAAATTGAGGAGGTCATCGGTGCGGTTCATTGTACCGTGACCTGGAACCCATCAGCTCCCCAGATAATCCGAGTCCCCGCGACTCCGGCTGGCACCTCAACCGGAGGTGCATCCTCCTGGTTCTTTCTTTATTCCAACAGTGCTCTAGCGCTCCTCACGGTGGTCGTGACGAACGGTTCAGCACAACCTCTCTTCACCGCCACAGGAGGAAGCTGCGCACTGGTGCCAGCGGCCTTGCAACCACTTTCGGGCGTCGTCGATTCGTCGACCGCGGTCGCCGCGGCCAATGCGAAGGGGGGAACCAGCTTCTTGGCGACCTATCCAGAGGTCAACCGGACATGGGCCGTGGCCAGCCCGCTTCTCGTCGGCCCGACCTGGATTGTGAACTACTCGGAATGTCCTATCCCGCCTCCCGTGAATGCGTCGGTCCATTCCGTCGAGTTCAATGCGACCGTCGACGCTCAGACCGGGGTCGTGCTCACGCACGAGGTCACCGACACGGTCTGTTCGCTCAACCTCTCTTTCACGTTGCCGGTCACGCTCCTGCACGCCGCCGGATTACTCTCCGAACTCTACGACACAACGCCTGCGGCAACCGCTCCGAAAGGACTCTGCCCATTGCGGGCCAACTAGAGCAGCAGGCTACCTTGTCGCGCGGAGCGGCACGGGTACCCTAGGATCCGGATTTGGGTCTTCGGTCTGGGGGTTCTCCGCTCCTGCGGTTCGAGCGGCATCCCGACACGCTTTTCCGGCATTCGACACACCGATTCACTATCGACACAAAGCCGCGCGCTTCGGCTGTGTCCCATAATTCGTTGGGAGGGCTGATTCTCCGAGAGGCGGGATCCTCTTCCACTGGAGCGGGGAGGGGTCTAAATGACCGGATTTTCTCCTCGAGATGCCCGAAGACCGGCGTGCCGCCTACCGCGCCTACGAAGTGGTCCGTCGCCACGAGTTGGAGATTGTCGTTCGGCTCCTCGAGGAGATCCTTCCCGAGATGCCCAAACCTCGGGGGTGGAGCCATCAGCCCCGGGTCGGTCGCCCCAGCCCGCACCGTCGAGGGCGACCGGAGCGGTTCCCATGGGAGCCGATGGCCAAGGCGCTTGGGCTCATGCACGCTATGGGGTGGGACTACCGTCAGGCGGAGGGAACCCTCTGGGTCGCCTCCGACCTTCGTCGTCAGATGGGGTTGGCCGAAGCCCCCTCGCGCATGACGCTCTGGCGAGCGGAGCGACGGTTCTCGGAGGAGTGGCTCCGCGAGCTGAACCAGCGCGTGGTGACCGCGTTCAAAAAAAAGGCCCTCCCGATCGCGGAAGAACTATCGGCACGGATTCGACGGGGCTCGGCGAACACCGCCGCGGGGAGTGGCGGTCCTTCCGCCACTTGAGAACGCTCTCAGTGCATCAGTTCCGCAAGCTGCATGTGGCGGCGGAGTGTCGGGGCGAGGCTCGCGGTCTCATCTATGCGTGGGCACTGACGCCCCCTCACGCCGCCGATTCAACCATGCTCCCCGCGCTCCTCGATCGGATTGACGCACCTCTGGGAGTAGTCCTCGGGGATGCAGCGTATGCCGGGCGACGCAACGTGACGTATGTGGCCGAGCGAGGAGGGGAGCCCTACTTCCCCCCGAAGTTCTGCTGGACGGCGCGGTCGCACGGGCATCCCGCGTGGCGACGGATGGTGCTCCGCTACCGTCACCACCCACAGGTCTTCCATGAGAGCTATCGATTCCGCGCCAATGTCGAGGGAGCGTTCTCGGCCATCAAGCGGCACCAGGGATCCTTTCTTCGAGCCCGCAGCGCCGTGATGCAGCGACGGGAGGCCGGGTGGCGGGTTCTGGCACGGAACCTGGACTTGCTCGGCCGCTCCCGAGCTCAGGTAGGATCGCTGTGAATTATGGGACGCAGCCGCGCGCTTCGTAAGCTATTTAAAGAAGGTCCAACTGGCGCGCGCGCTCAACGGCGTTATCGATGGTCGAATACAAGCTGGTCATCTCCGATGCGACCAAGTCCTTTGCCCGGACGGTCGCCGACCCGCAGTCCGCAGGATTCCTTGGAAAGCGGATCGGGGAGACGGTCGGAGGCGAGTTGATCGGAGCCCCCGGCTACACCTTCCGCCTCAGCGGAGGCACCGATCGCAGCGGGTTCCCGCTTCGGGGAGACCTTCCGGGAGCACGTCAGCAACGCCTGTATGTCGGTAATGGATTCGGGTTCTCGGCGCCCCGGCACGGGATGCGAAAGCGCCGGACGTTCCGCGGCAACACCGTAAGCGAGGAGACCGTCCAGATCAATCTGGTCGTCGAGCAGAAGGGCTCGAAACCGCTCGCGGAATTGTTGGGCGCGGGCGCGGCATGAAGGTACCCCGGCAACCCGAGGTCAACATCGGTCTCGTAGGTCACGTCGACCACGGGAAGACCACGCTCACTCAGGCGCTCACCGGGGAGTGGACCGACCGGCATTCGGAAGAGCTCAAGCGCGGCATTTCGATCAAGCTCGGATACGCCGACGCCGCGTTCTATCGGTGTCCGAACTGTCCGCCCCCGCTCGGCTACTCCGTCCAGCCGGTCTGCCCCAATTGCAAGGGCGAGGCCCAGTTCCTACGCGCCGTCTCGTTCGTGGACGCCCCGGGTCACGAGACTCTGATGGCGACCATGCTCAGTGGGGCCGCCTTGATGGATGGTGCCCTCCTCCTCGTGGCGGCCAACGAACCCGTTCCGCAGCCTCAGACCCGGGAACATCTCTACGCCCTCGACATCATTGGAGTGCGTCACGTCGTGGTCGTGCAAAACAAGATCGACCTGCTTTCCGCTGAGAAGTCGCTCGAGAACTATCGACAGATCCGCGACTTCCTTCAGGGAACGCCCCTCGCCGGGGCGCCGGTCGTACCGATCAGCGCGAACCACGGCGTGAACATCGATGCTCTCATCGGCGCGATCGAGGAGACGATCCCTACGCCGTCCCGCGACCCGACGAAACCGCCGCTGATGTACGTGGCCCGCTCCTTCGACGTGAACCGACCCGGTACTCGTCCAAAGGACCTTCGCGGCGGAGTGCTCGGAGGCTCCCTGCTCCAGGGGCACCTCAAGGTGGGCGACGACATCGAGATCCGCCCCGGGCTCTCGGGGACCCCCGGGGCCCAGGTCGAGTCCCTCCACACCAAGGTGACGAAGCTCGTCTCGGGCGGACAGGACTGGGAGGAGCTGCGGCCCGGCGGACTGGCAGCGATCGGTACGACTCTCGACCCATCGCTCACGAAAGGCGATGGGCTCACTGGCCGCCTCGTCGGCACCGCCGGCACCCTACCCCCGGTGAGCCTGAGGATCCGGTTGCGCGCGACGCTCCTCGACCGCGTCGTAGGCTCCGAGCGCGAGATGAAGGTGGATAAGATCCGGACCAACGAGACCTTGGCCGTAACCGTCGGGACCACGATGGCGCCCGGAAAGGTGACGAGTGCTCGCGGGGACGAGGTCGAGTTGGCCTTGGGGCGCGCGGTCACGGTCTTCCCCGACAGCCGAGTCGCGATCTCCCGCCGCCTGAACGCGTGGCGACTGATCGGATATGGGATCGTGGAAGGCACGGGGGCCCGATGAAACCGGACCTCCTCGAGATCCTCCGGTGTCCGGTTTGCCGTGCAGAACTGCGGCTTCGCTCGGAGGAGACGACGGGGGGGGAGGTCGTTAAGGGCATGCTGACCTGCACGGGATGCGGCGAGACCTACCCGATCGAAGACGGGATCCCCGACCTCCTACCGCCCGGCGACCGGGACTGAGCCTGCGCCTTCTTGAGACCCAGCGCCCTCCGTGCGCTCGCAGGTCTTCCCGCCTGGGGAAACGCCGGGTCCACAGAGGTCGGTCCGTTGAGTCCCCTTCCCTTCCGGTCGAAACGAAGGGTTAAGGGTGGTCACGCGCGGAGAGGGTTTCGTGCACCGGCGGGCTGACCCGGACGATGACGAGCCGTCCGACGACGACGAGGAGGAGAACGAAGAGACGGACGAGCCGCTGCCCAAGCGACGCTCGCATCGACCCCCTCGAACGCCTCGGAGCCCACCGCCGGTCCGTTCCAGGCCGATCCGACGGTGGAGGTCGGGAGGGACGGCCCGCGAAAACGCCGAGGGGGACCAACTCTCCTTGGACGCGGCCCGCCAGCGGGCTAACCGTCCTCGGTCCGTGTACTGGAGATTTCGGGACTCGTTCCTGTTCGCACCGATGGTCGCCCTGATCGTCGTGCTGCTCGTCCTGGGGGGTTTGCTCGCGTACACGCAGACCTGGCCGCCGATCTACGTGGTGGAGTCGAACAGTATGCAGCACGGACCGAACGACGTGCTGGGCGTGATCAATGCCGGCGATCTCATCCTGAGCCAGAAGACGTCGCTCTCGGGCATCGTGACGTATGTGAGTGCGATCTCCACGGGCTACCGTACGTACGGGGAGTATGGGGACGTCATTCTCTACCAGCCGAACGGGGCCGGAGGGACCCCGGTCATTCATCGGGCTCTCATCTACCTCGAGTACAACCCGCTCAACGGTACCTACAACGCATCCTCGCTCGCCGGTCTACCCTGCGGGAACGCCATGCCGGACCATTTCTACACGGTCTCGAGCACCGCGAGCGGGTGCGGCCCGTACGGCATGATGCAGGGGACGCTCACCCTGTACGGCATCGGATGGCAGGGGGCCGATGTTCCCATCGCGCTGGGCCCAAGCACGACGGGGACACACTCGGGGTACGTTACGCTGGGGGACGACAACTTCGAGAACCCCGGTTGTTCGGGCTCCGCGTGCGTCGGCGAAGTGGACCAGAACCCCGAATTCAAGCTCAGTCAGCTCGTGACGCCGGCGTGGACGGACGGGGTCGCCCGGGGACTCGTTCCCTGGTTCGGTGGCCTTCGGCTCCTTCTCACGGGCAACGCCGGCGAAGTTCCGGCTCAGTCCTGGGAGCTCATGGCGCTCACCATCGTCGCGGTGATCCTCGCGGCGTTCGCGCTCCACTACGCGTGGAAATCGTTCCGCCCTCCGGACCGGCGGCGCGCGGCCGTGGAGGCCCGGCGGGAGAGCGAAGAGGAAGCGGAGGAGGAGGAAGAGAAGGAGGAGACTCCCCGACGACGATGGTTCCATCGTCGAGCCCGCGGGGAGGACGAAGCGGAGGAAGGACCCGCTCGCACCTCCTCGCGCCGTCCCGGGCAGAAGAGCAGCGGCCGACCGTCACCCTCCGTCCGACGCCCGGTCGATTCCCCGCGGGATCGGAAGCGCTCCGACGGGGACGACGATACACTGTAGAGCGCGAATCGACTCCGGCCCGGCCCGCTCCACGACCGGGCGCGCGAGCTCCCAACGAAGCTTATTAGCCCGAGCGTCGGTCGGCCCGGCCGAGGGACGCGATGCATGTCATCGGAGGCACAGCCTCCACCGACCTTGCGGAGCGCATCTCCCGCGAGCTCGGAAACGCTCCGTTCAGCGTGCCCTTCCTGAAGCGGTTCCCCGACGGCGAGCTCTACCTCAGGGTCGGGGGCAATTTCAAGGACGAGGACGTCGTCGTCGTCCAGTCCACGCGGACCGACCAAGACCTGCTCGAGCTCCTCCTCCTTCAGGACGCGATCCGGGAGGGAGGGGCGCGGCGATGCTTCGTCGTCGTCCCGTACTTCGGCTACGCGCGACAGGACCGCCGGTTCTTCCCCGGGGAGCCGATCAGCGCTCGCGCGCTCGCCCATCACGTTGAGCTCGGCGCGGACGCGGTCGTGATGGTCGACCTCCACTCTCCGCTAACGCTCGAGCATTTCCACAAGCCCGCCTTCGAGGCGAGCGCGATACCGGCGTTCGCCCGGCAGGTACGTCAGCGGCCGGTCGATGTCCTCGTCTCTCCGGACAAGGGCGGGGCCGACCGCGTGCGTCGGCTCGCCGATATCCTGGGCAAGCCCTGGTTCGCCCTGGACAAGCGACGGATCGATAGCGAGCGCGTCGAGCTCAGGTTCCCCGAGAGCGTCCCCATCGACGTCCGCGGTAAGCAAGTGACGATCTTCGACGACGTCATCTCCACCGGAGGCACGGTCGTGGAGGCCGCCAAGCTGCTGCGCGAGAACGGGGCCGGGGCGGTCACCGCCGCGTGCACGCACGGGCTCTTCCTCCGCGACGCCTTCGAGCGGATCAAGGCGGTTACCGATGCGATCTACGCCACGGACACGCTTCAGAACGGAGCGCTCAAGGTCTCCGTAGCGCCGGACGTCGCGCGCCTGCTCGAAAAGGATTGTGCCGGCGGCCGCTAGGGGGTTCATGCCGGAGCCTCTCCCTGCCCGCGGCGCCCGCCGCGACGAACTCGAGGAGCTCACGTACTCCGTGCGTCAGGAACTACTTCGACGAGGCGAGTCCCCCGCCGCCGGGTGGGTCGAGGAGGCGGCGCAAGAGCTAGAGGCCGGCCGCATGCCGGGCTGGTTCTACCCGTCGCTCCCGGCGCGAGGGCTTGGATTCTATTCGGCGCGCGGCAACCGTGCCTTCGGCCACGCGCACGTCGAGCCGGGTGAGGATGCGCTCGGTCGGGCCGAGCGGCTGGTCCACGCGATGCAGGACGACCTCCCGTCCACGGTCCTCAGCTTCGATGTCGGTTTCACTGGCCTTGCCCCGGAGGAGGAGCACACACTCGGAGAGAGGCTCCGGGGAACCCCCGGGGTGAGCCTTCTGGTCCGGGAGGCAATGGAACGGACGATTGTTCCCGCGGATGCGGAGCCGGTAGAGCCGCGTCCGGAGGGAATCCGCCTCCTCCCGATACGCGCGATCCCTCGGGAGGCCCTCACGGAACTCGACTTTCGAGCCTTCCAAGGGACCGTCGACGCGAACCTGATCGGCACGGAACGAGCGGAGTACCGTCGCATGATGGACGAGCTGATCGACGGACGTCTCGGCCGCTTTCTCGGCGAGGCGTCGACCGCCCTGGTGCTCGGGGAGAGCGGGGAGCTGCTCGCTGCGCTGCTTACGAGCGAGCAGTCTCCCCAGCTCGCCGTCTACCTCGACATCATGGTCGACCCGCGGCATCGCCGTGCCGGTCTCGCCCGGTTCCTCGTCCGTTGGGGATTCCGCGCCCTATGGGCCCTCGGGTACCCGAAGGTGCGGCTGTGGGTCACGGAGAGCAACGAGGCCGCTCGAGCGCTCTATCACGGCACCGGGTTCGTCCGCGTCAGCTCGGCGCTCATCTACCGGTTCTCCCGTCCCGCCGCGGTCGACCCGAACCCGTCCCCGTCCGGACCCCGCGGAGACGGACAGGCGATATAGGTCGGAGCGGGTCCCCGTACCGTGGCGCGACGATCGGCGGGACCCCTTATCGTCGGGAGCGGGATCGCGGGCCTTTACGTCGCCCTACGCCTGGCCGAGAAGGGTCTCCACCCGACGATCATCACGAAGGCCCGCCTGGAAGAATCGAACACACGCTACGCCCAGGGTGGCATCGCGGCGGCCGTGGGGCCGGACGATTCCTTTGAGCTCCACCTCGAGGACACGATCGCGGCCGGCGCGGGGCTCGTCGACCTTCGAGCCGCTCGCCTTCTCGCGAGGGATGCGCCGGCCCGTATCGGGGACCTCGTCCGTTACGGGGTACCGTTCGACACGGTGGACGGCTTGGTCGCCCTGGGGCGGGAGGCCGCCCACTCTCGCGCTCGGATCCTCCATTCGGGAGGGGACGCAACCGGGCTCTCGATCGAGGAGACGTTGCGCGCCCGAGTGCTCGAGGCCGGGATCGACGTGCGCGAACGGACGGTGTTGCGCTCCCTCACCCCGAGGGGGGCACGAGGACTGGAGGCGACGGTCTCTCCTGCGAAGAGTGAGGACGGAGAGCGGCTCGACCCGCGCCCGGTCGTCCTGGCGACCGGCGGTGCAGGCGGTCTGTACCTCTACAGCTCCAACCCATCGATCACGACGGGGGATGGGCTCGCGATCGCCTTCCGGGCCGGCGCGCTGCTCACCGACATGGAGTTCGTCCAGTTCCACCCCACCGTATTCTGGCGCCCGGGGGCCCCGCGCTTTCTGTTGACGGAGGCCCTCCGCGGCGAGGGAGCGCTGCTCCGTAACGCGGAAGGGGAACGGTTCATGCCCCGATATCACCCGGATGCCGAGCTCGCGCCCCGCGACATCGTCGCCCGCGCCATCGTCTGGGAGCTCGAGCGTACCGGAAAGAGCTCGGTCTCGCTGGACGCGACCGCGATCCCCCGCGAGCGCCTCCTGGCGCGATTCCCCTCCATCTGTCGGTTCCTCGAGGATCACGGGATCGATCCCTCCCGCCAGATGATCCCGGTCGCCCCGATGGCCCACTACACGATCGGCGGCGTACGGACCGATCTCGAAGGACGAGCCTCGCTCCTTGGGCTCTACGCGTGCGGCGAAGTAGCCTCGACGGGGGTTCACGGGGCGAACCGCTTGGCGAGCAATTCCCTCTTGGAGGGGCTCGTCTTCGGCGAACGCCTCGCGCGCCGCCTCGCCGCACCGCGGGTCGGCGGACCGACGGCGCCGCGTCGGATCGTCCGGGTCCGTTGGCCCCGGGGCCATGGGGCTCCGGACCGGGTCGAGATCATCGAGGAGATCCGCCGTCGACTCTGGAAGCAGGTCGGCATCATCCGCGACCGACCGGGCCTCGAGGGGGCGATCCAGCGATTCTACGAGTTGGGACATGCCTCCGAGCCGGAAGGCGACGTGCTCCCGGGCCGAGTCGCCCAGATCGCCCTGACGGCCTACCTCGTCGCGCGGGCGGCGCTCACCCGGACCGAGAGCCGGGGGGCCCACTACCGGGTCGACTATCCAATACCGAGCCCTGCGTGGAAGGTCCACCTCGGACTGGTCCGGGTGCGGAACGGAACGCCCCGCTGAGGGCTCCCTTACTGTTATTTCGGGGTCGGTCTGGGGAGACCATGGACCTTAACCTGAGCGACGAGGAACTCCAGCTCAAGGAGGCGGCGCGCCGGTTCGTGCGCCGCGAGGTCTCCCCGATCGCGGAGAAGATGGACCGGGAGGACTACTTTCCCCGGGAGGTCGTCCGCCACCTCGGTGAGGAGGGGTTCCTAGGGGTTACCATCCCGGAGGAGTACGGGGGTCTCGGACTCTCCTACCGGGTCCAAGCGCTCGTCCTGGAGGAGATCGCCCGGGTCAGCCCGGCACTGGCGCTCAGCGTCGGGGCGCATTCCAACCTGGTCTGCGACAACCTCGCGCGGAACGGCACGGAGGCCCAGCGTCGCCGGTTCTTGCCGGCCCTCCTCAAGGGGGAGAAGATTGGCGCGCTGGCGCTGACCGAGCCGGACGCGGGCTCGGACGCGATGGGCCTGAGGACCCGAGCGCTGCGCGACCGCGAACATTACGTCCTCAACGGCTCGAAGCAGTTCATCACGAACGGCCCGGTGGCGGACCTTCTGATCGTGTATGCCAAGACCGAGCCCGAGAAGGGCGCGCACGGGATCAGCGCCTTCCTCGTAGAGCGTTCCGCCCCGGGCTTCCAAGTCGCCCGCAGTCTCGACAAGATGGGGATGCGTGGGTCGCCGACCGGCGAGCTCGGCTTCCAGGACGTCCGCATCCCGACGGAGAACCTGCTCGGCCGGGAGAACCGGGGTGTCGAGGTCATGATGGGAGGCCTCAACGTGGAACGTGCGGTCCTCGCCGGCATCCCGCTCGGCATCATGGAGGAATGCCTCGAGCAGGCGACCGCGTACGCTCGAGAACGGGAGCAGTTCGGCCAGAAGATCGGGCACTTCCAGCTCGTCGCGGTAAAGCTCGCGAACATGTGGACGGACCTCCAGGCGTCCCGATTCCTCGTCTATTCAGCGCTGGATTCGGTTACTCGGGACACACGCCGTCTGCGCGCGAGCGCCGCCGCGCTCACGTTCGCCTCGGAGGCCTCGACCCGGGCCGCGCTCGAGGCGATCCAGGTCTTCGGAGGGTACGGCTACATTCGGGACCTCCCGCTCGAGCGGCTCGCGCGGGACGCGAAACTGCTCGAGATCGGTGCGGGGACGAGCGAGATTCGCCGCCTCATCATCGCGAGCGAACTCCTCGGACCGGGCTTCGACGAATAGGAGCGGCGAGCGTGGTCCGCCTCTCGCGAACGCACCCTCGCTACGCGAGCCTCGTGGTGCGGGCGCATCTCGCTCGCGAGCTGAGCCGAGGGACCATCGTCGCCGAGGGATTGATCGCCCATGGTCGCGGGGAGGCGTTCGATTATCTTCTGGGCGAGCGAACGCTGCCCAGCGCGCGAAGAGCCGAACGGATGGCGGCGCGATGGCTACGGGTCGCCCGACGGCCCGTGCTCAGCGTAAACGGCAACGTCGCGGCCCTCGCCGCTCCCCTCGTCGCGCGGCTCGAGAGGGCGCGTCCCGGCCTCTCGGTGGAGGTCAACCTGTTCCACCGTAGCCCGGCGCGCCTCGCTCGGGTCGGGAAGACGCTGCGTGCGGCCGGAGTTCGACAGCTCCTCGGCCTGGGAGCCACTACGAAGATCCCGCGCTTGCCTTCGGATCGGGCCCACGTCGACCCGAACGGGATCGCTCGGGCCGACCTTTGCGTCATCCCTCTCGAGGACGGGGACCGGGCGGAGGCCCTAAAGGCGCTGGGTAAGCGGGTCGTCTCGATCGACCTCAACCCGCTCTCCCGCACGAGTCAGGCCGCCGACCTTCCCATCATCGACGAGCTGACCCGAGCCCTTGCCCGGATCGAGGAGGACCTCCTTCGGTCTCGTCAGCCGATCGGGCAGGGAACGTTCCCGGCGTTCGACGCGGCGCAGGCGCGCGGGGCCGCCCTCACGGTCATGGGCCGCTGGGCGACGCGGGGCTCGACGATGCGACGAGCGCGAGGGGCGCGGTAAGTTTCTCCGCCACCTGCTCGAGGAACCGACGGTCGCTCTCGTCATATGCTTGGACCTCGGTGCCGTCGATGTCGATCTCGCCCAGGATCTCGCTGGGGGAACGGATCGGTACGACGATCTCCGACCGCGTCTCGAGAAAGCAGGAAAGGTATTCCGGCGCGGTGCGGACATCGTCGATGATCACCGTCCGCCCCTCTCGGGCGGCCCGTCCGCATATCCCTTGGGCGAGAGGGATTCGCGTGTGCTCCGTGGCCGCCTCACCGTTCCAACCCTCGAGGATGAGGGTCGTCCCCTCCAGACGGTAGATCCCGACCCAGCGGTAGTGGCGGAACTCGTGCCGCAGGAAGCGGCAGACCTCGGAGAGCGCGGCCGCTCCCTTGAGGCGGGTGAGGATAGCGTCGATCTGCAGGAGCGTCGGGGTCGTCTGACGGTCCCGCACCGGCATGCGCATCGCCTCGCTACCGCGTCGGGAGGGAAGAGGCGCCGAGGGGGAGATTTTCCCCCGGGGCGGGTCGACCGCGCCCGGCGTTTGAACTCCCGAGGCGTATTGCGCCACGAGCTTTCCAGACTCGCGCCGTACCGGACTGAGCCACCTCGGCACGCCCCGAGGATTCGGACGGGTCGTGAGCGATAAGCTTAGCGGCCGAGGGGAGTGTGCCTGAGAACCCATCTCAGCGACCATCGTAGACCTCGGCCAGAATGTCCCACACGAGCACCCGGCAGAGGGTCTCCACCATCTGCGCGTGGGGGGTCCGACTTCGCAGGGTAGCTCCGAATCGAAACTTGAACGCCCCGAAGGTGCCCTCGATGACGGCTCGGCGCCGATATCGTCCACGATATCGACGGGCCTCCATGCGGCCCTCGCGTACCATGTGGTGCCACGCAGGATGACCCATCGCGTTCGCGATGTTGCAATCCTTCAGGGCGATCACCGGCCGACCCCCTCGATCGGCGATTCGTTGAGCGATCTCCCGGGAGAGGTAGCCCTTGTCCAGGGTGACGTTCCCGACTCGAAGAGAGGGGGCAATTTGTCCGAACAGCGCCGGGAATGCCGGGCACTCGTTCACATTGGCCTCCGTGAGTCGCGCCGCCACAAAGAACGGCCACCGAGCACGGGTGACCACCAGGGCGTGCAGTTTGAGGAATCGATGGCGAAGGGTCGAGTGAGCGCTCTTCAGGTCCATCCACCGCTCGAAGCGATAGAGACCCAGCCCGGTGGCATCTCCGGCGAGGTGAGCGGTTCGGTGAGCGACCAGTTCGAAGGCGAGGAGCTGAAGGAACCGCTCGAGATAGTCGGCGGAGATTTGGGGGACGAGTTGCGCGGCGGTGGAGGCCGCCGGGATAGTGGTTCGGAAACCGAGGAGACGGGCCAGCTCGGGGAGGGCGGTCAGGGTGGCGTAGGTGGTATCGAACGACCACCCTTCGAGAGCACGGAGCAGGAGGAAGCGAACCACGTCCCGCGGGGGAGTGGGAGGGCGACCCGGGGTGTGAGGTCGTCGGATGGAGTATGGGGGCGGGAGCTGATCGACCAACTCACCGAGTCGCTCGAGGGTCCGTCGGCGTCCATTGCGGAGGAACTGGCGGTAGCGGGCCCAGTCGCGTCTTCCGGGGCCGTGGGGCCGCTGCCGCCGAGGAGCAGAGTATTTCGGTCGGGACTGGACTAAGGTCGCGGGGAGGGTTGCGGTCTTCCGACTGCCTTCGCGGGCTCTTGGCTGCACACCATCGACTCGCGATGCCTCCCCTCATCGAAGTGTAGGTCCATTGGCACGAGAGCTGGGCTCAGCGGAAAGTCGGGTTCCCAGTCACACTCGGCCGAGGGAGCAACCGCTCGCGGTCAGTCGGTCGGAGGATACCAGCCGCACGCGGGGCAGCCGATCGCCCGGCGCTCACCGGGGATCGAGTAGCCGCACTCGGGGCACGGAGCCGGTTCGGGACCGAGCAGGGGAAGGCAATCGAAGCAGGAGCTTCCGCGCCGGTCCTCGGGCAGAAGGATCAATTCCTTACCGCAGAAGACACAGCGCGCGTAGCGATCTTCCTCGCTGGAGAAGGCCCGCTGATCCGCGAATAACAGCATGCCGGCCGCTCGACAGTCCCGAGCTACATAAGGGCTCGCGCGACGCGACGCGCGAGACCCCTCCACGGACCGCCGGACGACCGTCAGGCGTCCCGCCAGCGGGCCTTGAAGGCGGCGATGACGAAGAGCGCGATCGTGAAACCAATGAGGACGCCCCAGTCGATCAGCGCGCTCTCGGGCGAGAGGGAAAGGAGGCCGCTCGCTCCTTGGACGAGCTGCGCGGCGTAGGTGGTCGGGGAGAGGTAGGCGAGGTGCTGCGCCCACCCCGGCAAGGCCGTGATGGGGTAGTAGACCGGAGGGACGACGCTCAGCCCGAGGGAGATGAGGGGGCTGTACATCCACGTCTCCCGCACGTCCTTGAAGTACGTGGCGAGCGTGAAGGAAAGCGCCGTCGCGAACGCCCAGACCAGGAGGAGCACCCCCAACAGGACCGCGGCCGCCGGCAGGCTCGCGTAACCGGCCCCGATCCACAAGGCGACGAAGAGCGCGAGCCCCGGGGCCGAGTAGACGAGCTCGCTGAGCGCCATGCCCGCGATGTAGGTCGGCGCCTCCACCGGGGAGGCGACGACGACGTCCTGGAACTTGAGGTCGTTACGGTAGTGCGTCAGGTCCGACTGTAAGCCGGTTCCGACGGTGAGCATCGTCAGGATCATCCCGCCCGTGATACCGTACGGAATGTACGCCCCCCCCGACGCGACCCCGAGGAAGAAGAGGAAGGCGAGCGGGGAGGCCACGATCGTGATCAGGTAGAACGGCTGGGTGCGGATCGGCACGAGGCCGTTGATCTGGACCAGGGCCAGGACCGACCGCAGGCGATGGCGCTCGCTCATGCTTCCTCCGCGGTCGCTTCGTCGCCCTCGGAGTCGGTCGCGAGCGGACGGCCCACGAGCTCGAGGAAGAGGTCCTCGAGCGTGACCGGGCCGAGCGAGAGCCGGTACCCGTGCTCGAGCCCCCAGCGCGCGAGCTCGCGGGCTTCCGCCTCCCGGGCGAAGACCAGGTGACCCCCCTCGATCGTCACGACCCTTCCATAGGGCTCGAGACGCTCCGCGTCGACCGGACCCTCGATCGAGACCCGGTAGGGATAGCGGACCCGGGAGCGGAGTTCGTCAGGCGTCCCGGCGATGAGGACCCGCCCTCGGTCGATCAGCGCGAGCCGGGCCGAGAGGGCCTCGGCCTCGTCCAGGTAGTGCGTCGTAAGCAACACGGTCCGTCGGTCGCGGATGGCATGGCGCACCGCGCCCCAGACCTGCCGACGCGCGAGGGGGTCGAGACCGGTCGTCGGCTCGTCCAGGAAGAGGAGCTCGGCATCCGAAGCGAGGACCATGGCCACGAGGGCGCGGCGGCGGAGCCCGCCCGAAAGGTGGGAGACGAGACTGCGGCGATACTCCCCCAGCTCCAGCTCATCGAGGACGTCCCGCGTCCGTTGGCGGGAGGTCGCGGCGTCCATGCCCCGCATCTTGAGGTAGAGGTAAACCACTTCCTGCACCGTCAGGAAATAGAGCGGCCGCGACTCCTGGGGAATGCAGGCGATCTGGGTACGGATCGGCCCCGGATCCCGAAGCACGTCGTGGCCGAAGACGCTCAGCTCGCCGGAGGTCGGGGTGAGCTGGGTCGCGGCGATGCGGATGAACGTCGTCTTGCCCGCGCCGTTACGTCCGATGAGACCGTACGTGATCCCGGCCGGGATGTCGAGAGAGACGTCGCTCAGCGCCAGCGCCCCCGACCGGGCCCCGGCGTAGCGCTTGGAGAGATGGGAAGAATGGATCGCGACGCTCATGGACGGCGCTGTAGAGCGGGACGCTCCTCGGTGTCGGGGGCGCGGCGAGCACCCGAGGCGTCCCGCGGGCTCAGCTCAGGACCTCCGCGAGGCGGTCCTCGGCTTTGGCGCGCACGATCTCCTGGGCGATGCGCCGCCCGGTGGAGAGGCCCGGTTCCACGAAGTCCGAGTACGGGCTCCCGGAGATGAAGAGGTTCGTTCCCGCGACGATCCGGGTCGAGATCTCAAAGACCTTGAACTGAAGGTCCTCGGTCATGATCCCCTCGACGCAGAACGGACCGACCATTCCCCCAAAGAGCTCGATCGACCGTTCCACGATGCGCGCCGCCGCATCGAACACCTGGGGCAGCAGCGATTCGCGCAGGATCACGGGGACGTTCCCCGTCACGACGAACGTCGGGCGGATGCCGGCGCGGAGGAGCTCCTCCTGGGCGCCGAGCTTGTAGAGCTCGTCGATGTTCGCCTCGTCCCGGCGGTCCATGCCCAGGAGCTCGAGGGAACCGTGACCGACCCGGTACCCGCGGTCGGAGAGAGGCGAATAGAAAAAATGGATGTAGTAGCGCGTGCCGAGGACGTACTCCTGGATGACGTAGGGGCCGGTGGGGCGGAACTCTTTGAGGGCTGCGGCGTTCTTCGCGAGGAAGAACCCCTTGCCGCCCTTCGCCCCGTAGTACTTCACGATCACCGGCCCATCGACCTCACTCGTGTCCTCGTAGCGCCGCGGCATCAGGACCTTGGCCCCTTCGAGCCACTCCCGCTCCTTGCGCCGGTCGGATTCCCATGCGATGACGGCGCGGTTCCCGAAGACCGGCACGTCCATGCCCTCGAACTTCTCGGGCCCGAGGTACTCCACGAAGGAGCCGTGCGGGATGAGGACCCCGCCGGCGGCCTTGATCGTCTGTTGGATGCGGGGCAGCTCCTCGACCCGGTCGACCGAGAGGAAACGGTCCGGACGGGCAAGAGGGAAAGCGTCGTAGAACCGTGCGGGGGGGCCCACGCACAGACCGAGGGTCGGGAGGCCCTCTTTGCGTGCTCCGTGGAAGATCTGGAGGGACGAGTGCGAACAGAGCGTAGCGACCGTCGGGGTTCGTCCCTGGAGCGCGGACAGGCGTGAGGGCGAGGAGAGCGCTATCCCCATACGGCCGCCTACCGAGAAGGGCAAATATCCCTTGCGGAAGAGGGTGGGCGCGAGGCCTCAGCCGCCGCCGTCCTGGTCCTCGAGCTCCCAGTACCAACGCACGCGCCGGGTCCCTGCATCCGCGACGCGCCGCCTCAGCGCGGGGTCGACCGAAGGGTCGCGGAGGAACCGTCGTACCTCCTCGGGCCGCTCGGGACGGGGTAGATCGGTCGCTCTACCTTTGACCAGCATCGGGCCGATTCGTTCGGGTGGATAGACCCAGGACTCCTCCCGTCGACGGATCGCGACGCGTTGAGAACCGGGAACGCGATGCACCCCGGCCCGTTCGGCGGCGGCGTGGAGGTCGGCGGCGGTCCGCTCGAGCTCGCCCGATAGTCGGTTCTCCTCCTCCCGTAACCTCGCGAAGCGATCGACGAGCTCGCGCAGCTGCTGGCGTTCGTCGGTCGGCACGCTGCGGAACTCCGGGCAGAGGGACTGGAACTCGCACCGCCCGCACTGGCGGCCGGGGGTGGGGTCGAACGCCTCGGAGCGGATCCCGTCGGTCACCTGTCCCAGCCGGTCGTAGAGCGTTTCGAGCGTCGGTTTGGGCCGCGGGGCGGAGCGGATCGGCGTCAGCGACCTCAGGTGATAGAAGGTGAGCCCGTCGACGGGGTCGGGGTAGTTCCGTTCGACCAGGACCTGGTAGATCGAGAGCTGGTCGGAGTCCCGGGCATCCTCGCGAGAGAGCTCGCGCGACGTTTTGTAATCCAGGATCTCGAGCCCGCCGGTCGGCGTCCGGTCCAGTCGATCGATGTAGCCGTGGATCGGGATCCCGTCCCAGGCCGTCTCCAGGTGCTGCTCGACCGCGACCGGCTGAGGAGGCGAGGCCTCCAGCTGACCGTAGTAGCCGAGGAGCATATCGGCGCCGAGCGCGCGGTAGCGGGCCTCTTCCTCTGGGCTCGTGTACCCCTCGCTCGACCAGAGCGCGTCGTACGTCGCGATCAGGGCCTCCCGGCTCATCAGAAGGGAATCACCTTCCCTTTCCCCGGGGCCGTAATGGTCGAGCGTCCGTTGGTTGTCCGCCGAGGTCGCTCGGCGGTTCGCCGGAACGACGAGCGGACCCATCAATCTCTCGAGGACCGCGTGGATCGTGCGGCCGAACGTAAAGTACCCACGGGGGGCCTCGCTCAGGCGGTCCACGTAGAGAAACTTCCACCGCAGCGGGCACTCCAGGTAGGTGCGCGACGACGAGTAGCTCAGCGTCGGAACGGCGCGCACGGTAGCTCCAAAGCCCGGCGCGGCTACATCTCCTTTCTGGGAACGAGGAGGAGGGTCCGCGCGGGCGACCCGGTCTTAGTGTCCTACCGCCGAGATGTCCGCTTCGACCTTCGGCGCCGCGGGCTCGCCCGCCGGGTTCAACCGGGCCTGAGGGTTCGCGAGGTTCTTCGGCAGCCCCAGAAGGTCGAGGAGCTCTTTGTAGTGGTTACGGATCGTCACCGGTGTCACGTTCGCCACGGCCGCGATGCGGTCCTGGCTGCGCGGCTCGCCCATCAGGTTCGATGCGATGTAGATTATCGTCGCGAGGATACCGTTCGGGAGCACGCCGCTCGTGGAGTAGACCTGCTCCACCTGCTCCAGGAGATCGAGGACCTTGGCGCGTACCTCCTTGGACAGGTTCAGGTCCTGCGTGAACCGGACCAGGTAGTCACGCGGTTCGACCGGCTTGAGGCCGAGCTTGAGCTCGCGCGCGAGCAGGGTATAGGCGCGCCCCACCTCGATCTTCGTCGCCTTCGAGTGAGTGATGATCTCCTTCATCGTGCGCGGCACGTGGCACTGCCGGCACGCCGCGTACACGCTCGCCGCGACGAGCGCGACGATCTTCTTGCCTCGCGTGGCCTTGTGCTCGAGGGCACGGCGGTAGATGTAGGTCGCCGATTCCTTCACCTCACGGGAGAGTCCGAGGACGCCCGCGAGCCGGTTGAGCTCCCCAAGAGCTACGACCAGGTTGCGTTGATGCGTTCGGGCCGCACGAAGGCGATGGTTGAGCTTACGCAGGTGGTAGAACTTGAGCGAGGTGTTGCGCGAGAGGCTGTTGCCCTGGAAATCGCGCGTGGGCACGCCAATCTCGCTGAAGAGGCCCTTATCGGGCATCAGCGGGGAGATCACGGGTCCCCATCCGCGCGCCTCGCGACCGGTGTCTTCCTTGCTTCCGCGCTGTCCACGGTCGCTGACGAGCGCGCTCTGGTCGACCACGAGGCCGCAATCCGCGCAGACGATCTCTCCGCGGATCTCGTCACGGATCAGATGGGCCGAACCGCAGTTCGGACAGACATCGGATGCGGGCGAAGAGCTTCCTGGGGACGGGACCAACGGAGCGTTCGCGACGCGGTCTTCCGGTCGAGCGGGTCCGCGCGGCACGTTGGCGCGAGCGCGCAGGCTGTTAGAGCTAGAACTTTGCTTCATAGTTCGAGGGCTAAACAATTCGGCCCGCAGTATATATAATTTCGGCCGGCCGCTGTATCACCTGTAGGAACAATTCCTACACCGTGGTACGGGGTCTGTCGGTTCTCGACGCGAGTGAACACGTAGCGGCCAGCCTCGGCAGCGGAGAACCACCATCGTGGGGGCAAGCCCGCGCGCGCGGCCGCTCAGGAGGGGGGAGAAGGTCACGGAGGTGGCTCCGGAGCCGCCGGAGGGCTCCGGGCGCCGTGTCGTGGTGGTCTGGAGGAGGAGGGAGGGTTCCCGTGAGCATGCGTTCGGCGAGCCCCTCTGGGCTCGGCAGGAGCCGGGGCCGCTCGAACCACAACGTGTCCCAGTAGCGGCCGAACTTGCGACCGACAGAGGAGAACGTGCCCACCGGGCGGAAGCCGAACCGCTCGTGCAGGGCGATCGATGCAGGGTTAGGCAGGGTTACGCCAGCAACGATCCTCTCGATGTCCTCGTTCGCGATCGACTCGAACAGGTGGCGGTACAGCGCGGGACCGAGCCCAACTCCTCGACACTCGGGACGGCAGTACACGGACGATTCCACGGTCGTAGCGTACGCGGCGCGAGGGCGGAACGGGCTGGTCGCCGCCCATCCCAGTACCCGCTCCTTCGAGTCGACCGCGACGACGAGGCGGTGGCGGCCGCCGGCCGTATGCGCGTCGAACCACTCTCTCCGCTCGGGCGCGCTCACCAGAGTGACCTCAAACGTTGCCGCTGAGCTCACCACGTAATGGTTGTAGACCTCAACGACCCCTTCCAGGTCACCCGGTCGTCCCGGACGGACCCGGGCCGCAGCGATTCGCTCCACACAAGGAGCAACCGCCCAATTCAGAAAACGGCTCGGCCACCATGCTCGAACGTTCGACCAGTTTGAGGCGTCCGGACTGGAACTAGGCTACGGTTCGTCCTGGTTCGTAGCTCGAGTGTCCAGCATTGCGGCTTCGTCCCGTGGGCGGCGGGCTTCGTCGCCCGCTCTCAGGCAGCGCTCACCGTGAACAAGCAGCCCCTGGTGGCGTGGCGGGTCGGGTCGGGCTTGGAGACCTCCCAGCGACCTCCGAGCAAGCCTTCGAAAACGCTCGCGAGGACCCGGGGCACATCACCCGGCCGATCTCGGTCGACCCATCGGTGCACGCGAAGCAGCTACGGACCCGCAGGGTGAGGGGCTTTTCCTTAACGACGTCGAGCTGGCCGGGGGCGTGCTCTCGGTAGTGGGCGGCGAGCGCCTTTCCCAGCTCCGCCGGTGAGGCCGCCTCGAGGGTTTCGGCGATCTGGAGTCCGAGCTGGTCGGCGATCCCTTCGATGAGCTGGGGGACGCTCAGCCGAAGCTCCCGGGTCCCGGTCGCTCTCATCCCGAGGATGGTGATGTCCCGCACCTGTCGGAACGGGTCTCGCTCCCGTCCGGTGACGACCGGCAGGACGGTCATGTCCGGGCTTTCGATGGCGACCAAGCGGTTCTCCGCCTTCATCCCGGGGGTCCACAGGCGGTGATGGTACTCGCGGCTGAGCTCGACGACCGAAGGCCGCGTCGACCACAGCGCGACCTGCCGGTCACGTCCCTCGGCGGGGGCGAGTCCTTCGTCCAGGATGAAGAGGAGCGCCCCGGCTCGGTCGATCACGATAGAGCGGTGGGTCAATAACGTCGTGGCGTGGCGCACCTCGGCGAAGGACAGGAAATGTTTGATCTCGGCCAGGTGGGCTCGATGGATGTCGGTCAGGATGCGGACCTTGACCCCGCGTTCGCTCGCGTCGCGGAGCGCGCGGTCGACGCCGCCGTCCATGAGCCTCGCGAGGCCGCCGGCGCTCAGCGTCATCAGGACCTGCCGCTCCGCGGTACCGATCCGCTTGACCAGCAGGCGGTTGGTCGCGCTCTGACCTTCGAGGACGGTGAACTTGGGACCGTCCGCCGTCCCGAGGCTGTCACCGCTCTCTTTCCAGCTCTGAGCGATGGCCTCGCGGTCCCGCTCCAAGAGGGCGAGACGGTCGGAGGTCTCGTGGATCCACCGGTCGACGAGCCGTTCGGGCTCGAGCGCGACGAAACGCCGGGGCCGGCCGCCGACCTCCTTGAGGAGGCCCTGGGCCACGAGCAGCTGAATGAAGCGGTACGCTTCTACGCGATGGAGCGCCGTCACTCGGGCGAACTCGCTCGCGGTGAGGGGTCCGCCTTGGCAGGCGGCAAGGTAGAGGCGAGCACCCCGTTCCGGAACTCCCGAGCCCGTCAGAAGGCCCAGGAGGTCGGACCCCTCCCGGCCCATGCACCGTGGAGCGGCTAGGTCGATAAAAGGTGTCGCCGGCGCGGGGGCGACCGAAGGGGATTTACCCTCTTCAGAGCGCGGCCTGGAAGTCCTCGATCGACAGGGTGTACGGGACCTCGGCTCCGCCCGCCCTCTCGCGCAGGACCTCCCGCGTGAGCAACCAGTAGACGGTCGCCAGGGCGACCCGACCCTTGTTGTTCGCCGGGATCACAAGGTCGACGTTGCGCGTGTCGTTGTTAACGTCGCACAGGCCGACCACCGGTATGCCGATGGAGACCGCCTCGCTGAGCGCTTGCTGGTCGGTCGCCGGGTCGGTGACGAGCAGCACCTTCGGCTCGAAGTACTCGGCCAGGTTCGGGTTCGTGAGGCAGCCCGGGACGAACCGCTCGGCGAAGGAGATGGCGCCGGTCGTCTGGGCAAAGATGCGAACGGGCTTCTGCCCGTACTGGCGCTGAGAAACGACGAGCGTTTTGTCGGCCGGGAACCGCCCCAGGAACTTCGCCGCGATCCGGATCCGTCGGTCGGTCTCGCGGATATCGAGAACGTGGAGGCCATCGAAGCGGACCTTGTGGATGAAGCGGCGCATGCTCGCCGACTTCTGCTGGGTGCCGATGTGGACCCCCGAGGTGAGGTACGTCTCCTCCGGGACGAGGAGCTCGCCGGGCGCGGTATCCTGCCCGTCCGTCGCCTGGACGTCCTCGTCGATCGGCGCCCCTTCCGGTTCCATCGGCCTACGCTCCGCTCGCGCGAGCGACCCGCAGGAGTTCATTTAGCTTTGCCATGCGCTCTCCGCCGAGAATCCCCGTCTTGATCCCCCGCGCGCCGATCCCCAAGGCGACGTGGGCAAGCCAGCTATCCGTGGTCTCCCCCGAGCGGTGCGATGCGATGAGCTGCGCGCCCTTCGACCGGGCGTAGTCGACCGTCGCGAACGTGGAGGTGAGGGTCCCGACCTGGTTGACCTTGATCAGGACCGCGTTGCTCGCCCGGTGCTCGAGGCCACGGCGCACGCGCTCCTCCTGGGTGACGTAGATGTCGTCCCCCACGATCAGCGAGGAACCTCCGACGGAACGCGTGAGCTCGGCGAACTCCTCGAACGCTTCCTCGTCGAACGGGTCTTCGACGTAACGCAGACCGTAGCGTTCGACCAGGTCGCTGACGAACGTCAGCTGGCCGACCGGGTCCAGGGTCTGGTCGTGATAGTGATAGCGTCCCTTCTCGAAGAATTCGCTGGCCGCAAGGTCAAGCCCGGGATGGACGGCGATCCCCAGCTCATCCCGGGTCGCCTCGCACGCCGCGGCGAGCATCTCGATCGCCTCGACGTTCGACAGGGGGGCGACCCACCCTCCCTCGTCCCCTCGGCCCAGCGCCTGCTTCGGAAAGCGGCGCCTGAGCTCGAGGCCGAGCCGTCCGTGGACGGCGAGGGCCGCACGGATCGACTCGTCGATCGTTCTCCCCTCGGCGAACGCGATGAACTCCTGAATATCCGGTCCGCCGATCGCGTGCCGTCCGCCGTTGAGGCAGTTCCCGACGACGGCAGGGAAGCGGACCCCATCGACCCCGGGACGGCGCAGAAGCTCGAAGAGCGGGCACCCGAGCTCGTTGGCCCGCGCGGTGGCCGTCGCGACCGAGAGCGCGGTCGCAGTATTCCCTCCGATCCTCTCGAAGGAGGAGGTTCCGTCGACGCGCGCGAGCAGTGCGTCGACGGCACGTTGGTCCGACGCGTCCTGCCCGATCAGCTGCGGAGCGACCCATCGGGAGAAGGTGGAAAGGGCCTCGGGTACGCCCCCGGGCGGGAATGCGTGGACCTCGTGGGTCCCGGTGCTGGCCCCGCTCGGGGCCCCCGCACGCCCGCACGCGCCCCCCTCGAGCTCCACGGTCGCTTCGACCGTAGGACGGCCTCGGCTATCGAATATCCCGGATAGCTCTGCCGAGCGGATCGCGCTCATGGAGCCTCCACGAACTCCACCAGTACACCGCCGAATGCCGACGGGTGCGCGAAGCCGACACGGCGCCCCCGGGCTCCGGGCCGGCCCTGCTCGTCGACGACCCGGCGCCCGCTCACCTTCAGGTCCGCGAGGGCTCGGTCGACCGACGGGACGCGAAAGGCGACGTGATGGAACCCCTCCCCCCGCGCCTCGAGGTAGCGAGCGAGGGTAGAGTCCGGTGACAGGGGCTCGAGTAGCTCGACGTGCGAGCCGCCGGCCGAGAGGAAGAGCACCCGCACCTTCTGAGCGGGCACATCCTCGGGGTCCCCTTCGGGTGCGCCGAGCAGCGGGCTCCAACGGCGCTCGGCCTCGGCGAGGTTGCGCACCGCGATGCCCAGGTGGTCCACGTCCATCTTCGACCCGCCTAGAAGACCCGTGCCGGGGCTTGCTCACCGAAGATCGAACGCCATAGGTCCGCGACCTCTCCGAGCGTGGCTCCCGCTCGGACCGCCGACAGGACCCAGGGAAGGACGTTCTCGCCTCGCGTGGTCGCCGAGCTCAGCTCTTCAAGCGCGGCGCGGACCGCCGGACCATCACGACTCGCCCGATGGCGTTGGACCTCCGCGACCTGGCGACGCTCCTCGGCTGGGGAGATCCGCTGGCCGTGGACCCCCCCGCGCCCTTCGCCCGGGAAGACGGAGAATCCACGGTTCGACTCGGTGTGCGCGTTGACCCCCACTACGATCTCCTCCCGGCTCTCGAGCGCGCGTGCGGTCCGGTAGGCCTCCCGCGCGATCTCGCTCTGGAAGAACCCCTTCTCCACGGCGGCGAGGCTCCCTCCCATGCCATCGATGCGAGCGAGGTACTCCTCCGCTTCCTCTACGATGCGGTCGGTCGCCCACTCGATCGCGTAGGCCCCGGCGAGCGGGTCGACGGTGTTCGGGACCCCGGACTCTTCCGCGATGATCTGCTGGGTCCGTAGGGCGAGCCGGGCCGAGGAGGCGCTCGGAAGTCCGATCGCCTCGTCCAGCGCGTTCGTGTGCAGCGACTGCGTGCCACCGAGGACCGCCGCGAGAGCCTCGAGCGTCGTGCGCACGACGTTGAGCTCGGGTTGCTGCGCCGTCAGGCTCGAACCCGCCGTCTGCGTGTGGAAGCGCATCGCCATCGACCGCGCCTTGAGAGACCCGAACCGCCGCTCGATCACCGACGCCCAGAGCCGGCGCGCGGCGCGGAACTTCGCGATCTCCTCGAGGAAGTCGCGGTCGCTCGAGAAGAAGAAGGAGAGCCGAGGGAGGAATTCGTCCAGGTCGAGACCGCGGTCGTGGACCGCCTCGACGTAGGCGAGGGCATTCGCGATCGTGAAGGCGACCTCCTGCGCCGCGGTAGCGCCGGCCTCACGCATGTGGTATCCGGAGACGCTGATGTAGTTCCACTGGGGCATCTCTCGGGTCGCAAACTCGATCAGGTCGACGGTCAGTCGCATCGAGCCCGCCGGGGGGTAAATGTACGTGCCGCGCGCGATGTACTCCTTCAGGATGTCGTTCTGCACGGTCCCGCCGAGCCGGGCCCGTGGCACCCCATTCTCCTCGGCGACCGCGATCAAGAAGGCGAGCAAGATCGGAGCGGTCGCGTTGATCGTCATCGAGACGGTCGCGCGGTCGAGCGGGATGCCGTCGAAGAGCGTGCGCATCGCGTAGAGGGCGGGGATGGAGACGCCGCATCGCCCGACCTCGCCTCGGGATCGAGGATGGTCGGGGTCGTAGCCGATCTGCGTCGGGAGGTCGAAGGCAACGGAGAGACCCGTCTGGCCCCCCTGGAGAAGGTAGCGGAAGCGCTGGTTCGTCTCCCGGGCGCTCCCGAACCCCGAGTACTGGCGTAACGTCCAGACCCGGCCGCGGTACATCGTCGGCTGGATCCCGCGGGTGTACGGGCGCTGTCCCGGGAACCCCACTCGCTCGAGGAAGGCATGGTCGTCGAACGGTGTCGGGTCGGGGAGGATCCCCTCGAGCGTTTCGGGAGCACGGTCGCCGAGCGCGGCCCGGGCCTCCGTCTCCCAGCGTTGCCGTCGCGGGAGAGCCGAGCGGGGGGAGGCGCGTCGCCGTCGCACCATGGTCCTTCGACCGACTCAGGCTATTAGACGGTTTTCGGCGAGCCCAGGAGAGGCCAAAGCGCCGAGAGGTCGACCTCGCCCCACGCGACCGCGACCGGGACCTTGACCGCCGCGAGCACGCTGGGGTGGAGCTCCCCCATCTCGGCGACCGTCTCACCCGCGACCTTCAAGCGGGCCGCCCGACCGGCGATCGTCCCGGGGAGGGTCGCGCTCTCACGGACCCCGAGCACATCCACGGTCCGTAGGAGATAATCGACCCGCGCCGCGGCGTCCGCGAACCCGGTGCGGTCGCGTGCGACGACGAAGCCCGCGTGGTAGCTCGTCCGTGCTCCGGTCTCCTCGCTCGCGTCCGGCTGGACCACCGGGCCGACCTCCGAGAGGCTCTGAGGATAGCCGTGGCGGGTGTTGCGCCGTAGCGACTCGACGAGCGAGACCTGGAGCGTGGAGCGAAGGAAGCCGTACTCGGCGCTCGGGGGGTTGACGAGCTTCACGCTCTCCGCGACCCGGCCCACGCGCCCCACCGCGGCGTCGCTGACCAGGACCGGGGTGAAGAGCGGCGTGAAACCGGCTCCGAGCAGAACTTCAGCTATCCGGTGGCGGAAGACGGTCATCGGAAGGCGACGGCCCCTCGTCTCGCTCTGAGGGACGAGCGGCTCGATGCTCCTGAGTCCCCGTGCGAGCAGGATCTCCTCGGCCACGTCGACCGGCCCCAGTATGTCCGGGCGCCACGCAGGGGCCTCGACCTCCCAGCCGCCGGGTGTCCCGTGCGCGGAGAGCCGAGCCCGAGCCGCCCAGTGTTCGACCTCGGACGCCGAAAGCCCCGCTCCGAGGAGGTCCGCGAGCAGGTTCGAGGGGAGCGACACCCGACGGGGCGCGAAGATCGAACGACCCTCCACGCGTTCGCTCCCCCGTACGACCGTCACGGGCGAGAACTGGTAGCCCTGGGCGGCGAAGACGACCGAGAGCAGTCCGAGCGCTTCCCGCACCGGACGTTCGAGCGTTCCCGTCGACTCGAGGAGCAGAGGACCGTCCCCAGCACGGGCGGCTCCGGCTCCGTTGCCGTTCAGCACCGGAGGAAGGCTGAGGACCTCCCCTCGAGCGTCGCGCAGGACGAGCATGCTCTCGCCGGCGCAGCCGAGCGACCCAAAGCGGGCGGCCATCGGGTGCTCGGCCAAGAAGCTCGTCGCCGAGACCTCGCCGCCTCCGCCCAGCGGCTCGAATCGGACGGCCGAGGTCGGTTCCAGGGAGTAACGGACCGGGAAGGCAAGACGGTTCACCGCGTAGATGCCCAGGCTCGCACGTCGCCGGTCCCTTCCGACCGTCGCGTGGACGATCTCCTGGAAACGGATGGCCTCCTCGAGCGTCCCGGTGTCCGTTCCTCCCGTAGGCGGCCGCACGAGGAGGCCGGCGATGTAGGCTCGCAGCGGCGCGACGTGGGGGTCGACATGGACCTCGGGCGGGTTCGGCTCGTCGCGAGCGAGATGAATCGGAGGGATCCCCTTCGCCTCGCCGAGGGTTCCCTGGAGGTGGAGCGCGAGTCCGCCCTCGGAGAGCATGTCCAATCGGTCGGGGGTCACATTGATCGTCAGCTGGTCCCCTTCGCGGGCCTCGACCTCCGCCTTCGAATCGAAGAGGAGCTCCTCCAGCCGTTCGGAGGCGAGCGGGGTCGCGAGAAGCGCGTTGACGCGGGCGAGGGAGAGAACGCTCTGCGGCATCGCCCGCTCAGTCGCTGCCTCCCCGCAGCATGCCGAGGTCGTCCATGAACAGGTCGCGGATGTCGTTGATGCCGAGCGCGGTCATCGCGAGCCGCGTGATCCCGATCCCCCACGCGGCGACCGGCACGGAGACCCCGAGCGGCCTAAGGACCTCGGGGCGGAGGAGCCCGCCCGGGAAGACCTCCATCCAACCGAGGCGCGGGTGACGGACGTACCCCTCGACCGACGGTTCGGTGAAGGGAAAGTAGCTCGGGCGGAACTTGAGCTCTCGGATCCCGATCGCCTCCGAGAGCTCCGTGAAGATGCCGACCAGGTGCCTTAGCGAGATCCCCTCCTGACCGACCACACCCTCGCATTGACCGAACTCGATGTGATGGCGAGCGTCCAACGCCTCGAAGCGGAAGTTCCTCCCGATCGAGAACATACGGAAGGGGGGCTTCGGTCCACGCGCGAGGTAGCGCGCGCTGACGGCCGTGGTCTGCGAGCGAAGCACCGGCTGGCCCGCGAGCGCCCGGTCGTAGTGCACGGTCCAGCCCGCCGACAGCGGCTCCTTCGCTGGCGGGATGGGGCGGCCTTCGTGTACCGCGGCGACGCGCCCGAGCAGGTCGGTCGCCGGGGCCCGGCCGTGGACCCCCTCGAGATGCAGCACGTCGTGGATGGACCGGGCGGGGTGGTCCTGAGGCATGAAGAGGGCGTCCCCGTTCCAGAACTCGGTCTCGACGAGCGGGCCTTCCGCCTCCTCGAACCCCAGGCCGACCAAGATCTCGGCGAATTCCTCGAGCCAGGCGGCGTAGGGATGCGGACGCGCCCCTCCGACGTACGGAACGTCGGCGCGGACGTCGTACGGCCGGAACGCGGCGTCCCGCCAGTTCCCCGAGGCGAGCCACTCCCGTGTCACGGCGCCGACCTTCTCATTCGACGTGGTGTCCAGAGGGAAGGCCCTACCCTCCTCGGACGCCTGCCAACGCCGTAGCGTCATCCGCTCCGTCCGCACGAGCCCGCGGCGTTCGAGCGACGGCACCAGCGTCGTGTCGGGCGGTTCCTCCCCTCGCGCGAGCGCCCGGAGCGCCGCCTCTTCGGGGATGGTGCCTCCGGTGACCGGGGGACCTTCAGGGGAGAGACGAAACGGAGCGCCGGGAGCGAGAAAGCCTCGTCGCCGGAGGATCCCGATCGCCGCGGAACGCTCCGCTGCGCTGAGGGTCGGCGCGTCGCTCGCGCCCGCGCGAAGCGCGTCCAAGAGTCGGCGCTCGGGCAGACCGTCCTTCAGGGCGGCCTCACCCCGAGGCGTCAGCCGCACACGCGCGAGGTTCTCCTCCAGGACGACGGCGAGACGTTTCGAGCGCAACCGTTGCAAGCTGCCACGCACGGTTTCCTCCGCGAGCCCCGTCGCCTCGGGGAGGGACTCCTCTGGGCACGGCTCGGAGCGCGCTCGCAGAGCGGCGAGCAGCGTACTCTCCGGCGCGGAGAGGTCCGCGCCGACGGGTGAGTTGTCCGTGTCGGGGTTCTCCTCCGGCACGGGGCACGCACCGAGCTTCGCGCGTTAAGGCTTTGGGAGGCCGGTTGGGCCCCCGAAGCTCAGTCGCGGATGGGTGCGGTGTAGCCCGGGGGAACGTGGAAGCTCTCCGCTCCACCGAAGGGATCCGGGCGGGCGGCCGGGACCGCTCCTCGCTTCTGGCAGAGGTAAGCGTCGATGGCCTCGGCCGCCTGGCTCGCAGTGCCCATGGCATACACGACGGAGCGACCGCCCGCGGCGAATATCCCGGGGATCTCCGTCGCGAACGCCGGGCGCGATCCTTCCGGCCACCCCTGCGAGGTCACTTTGAGCCCGAGCTCGCTGCCGAATCCCTCGAGGTCGGCCTTCTGCCCGACGGCGACGATCAGCGTGTCGCACGGGATCGTCTCCTCCGACCCCGGGACCGGCACGGGCGCACGGCGCCCGCCGGCGTCGGCGGCGCCGAGCTCCATGCGCTGGACGACGAGCCCTTCGACATGGTCGCGACCGACCACACGCAGGGGCGCTTTCAGGAACTCGAAGTGGATCCCTTCCTTCTCCGCGCCGCGGAGCTCCTCCGGGTCCGCCGGCATCTCGGCCTTGGTACGCCGATAGACGAGAGTGACCGAGCCACCGTGGCTCAGCCGAAGCGAGCTGCGGATCGAGTCCATCGCTACGTCCCCCCCGCCCACTACGACGATCTTCTTGCCCACCGTGACCTCCTCCCCTCGGTTGAGCCGCTTCAGGAACTCGAGCGCCGGGAGGACCCCGGGAAGATCCTCACCGGGCACGCCCAGCGTCCGGTGCAGCGAGGTACCGATCGATAGGAAGACCGCCTGGTAGCCGTCCTTGAGAAGCTGGGTCACCGGGATATCCCGGCCTACCTTCGTTCCGTCGACCCACGTGACGTCGAGGTCTCGATAGCGGCCCCGGTCCGCCTGGACTTCGGCGTCCGTCATACGGTATGCCGGAATGGTCTGCATCAGCCCCCCCACGCGAGCCTCCTGCTCGAAAACGGTTACGGAATAGCCGCGGATGCCGAGCTCCCAGGCCATCATCATCCCGGCAGGCCCTCCGCCCACCACCGCGACGCGCTGGTCCCTCGGTTTGGACGCGACGTAGACGAGGTCGGAGTCACCGTAGTCGAGCGCGGCACGCTTCAGGTGACGGATCGCGATCGGTACGCCCTTCTTCGTGATCACGCAGGAATCCTCACAGTAGTGATAGCAGACCTTGCACAGGCACGTCGCGAGCGGGTTGTCGCGGAGCGTGACCCGGGCTGCGCCGTCCCAGTCCTCGTTCGCGATGAGTCGGATGTATTCTCGGCAGTCCTGGGTGATCGGACAGGCCTCGACGCACCACGGGCGACGGCACTGGATGCACCGCTTCGCCTCGAGCACCGCCTCCTCCTTCGAGTAGGCATGCAGGACCTCCTGGAAGCTCGCCGTGCGCGTCGGGATCGGCTCTTCCACGATCGGAACGCGCACCGGGTTGAGCTTCGGGGGGATAGGCTTCGCGGCGGGAGGGGCGACGGGGGATGGTTCCGCGGTCATCGGCAGTCTGGTGGGCGCATAGCCTCTTATGACCCTTACGCGCCCCGCGCTAGTCGGAGGCCCTCGAACCCGCGGCGGGGTCGCCCCAAAGGTAATGGGAGGCCCCCGCTCGTGGAACCGACGGCAGTCGGAGCGTGGGGAGATGGTGCTTGATTCTCTGGGAAAATCCCTCCGCAGCGTCCTCCAAAAGATCGCCCGGGGCTCGACGGTCGATGACGCCCTGCTGAGCGAGGTCGTTCGCGACATCCAGCGGGCGCTGCTGCAGGCGGACGTGAACGTACAGCTCACGCTGGAGCTCACGCAGCGGGTTCGCCGCCGGGCCAAGGAGGAGAAGCCTCCCGCCGGCGCCGGCCTCCGCGACTTCCTCATTCGCATCATCTACGATGAGATCCGAGGGATCCTCGGTCCCGACCGGGAGTTCGATATCCGTCCGAGGCGGGTCCTCTTGACCGGGCTGTTCGGGCAGGGAAAGACGACCACCGCCGGCAAGCTGGCCCGCTACTTCCAGAAGCGAGGTGTGCGCGTCGGCCTCGTAGCGGCCGACGTCCATCGGCCCGCGGCCGTCGACCAGCTCGAGCAGCTCGCTGCGAAGGTCGGTTGCGAGTTCTATGCCCACCGAGGCGAAACGCGTGCGGAGGTGATCGTCCGCGAAGCTCTCCAGAAGCTCTCGCCGCACGTCGCGGTCATCGTCGATACCGCCGGACGTACCGGTCTCGATCCCACGCTCATTGACGAGCTCAAGCAGGTCCGAGCCGTGCTCGAGCCCGACGAGACGATCCTGGTGCTGGACGCCGCGATGGGCCAGAGCGCCGGGCCGAGCGCGGCCGCCTTCCACGAGGCGGTCGGCCTCACGGGGGTGATCCTCACCAAGATGGACGGCTCGGCGAAGGGAGGCGGCGCCCTCTCCGCCGTCGCGACGAGCAAGGCGCCGATCCTGTTCATCGGCACCGGAGAGCATTTGGACGAGCTCGAGCGGTTCGTCCCGACTGCGCTTTGTCTCTCGCCTGCTCGGGATGGGCGACCTCCAGACGCTCCTGGAGCGGTTCGAGGAGCTCAGGAACAAGGAGGAGGCGCAGAAGGCAGCCGAGAGCCTGATGACCGGCCGGTTCACGTTGAAGGACCTTCGGACGCAGATCGACTCGCTCGGAGAGATCGGGTCGTTCTCCAAGCTCCTGAGCTTCCTGCCCGGCCTGGGCCAGGCCAAGCTCGACGAGAAGCAGATCGACCAGACGCAGGTCCAGATGAAGCGGTTCCGCGCCATCCTGGATTCGCTCAGCCCCGAGGAGCTCGCCGACGCGAACCTCCTCAAGGGACCGCGCATCCAGCGGATCGCGCGCGGTAGCGGGCACCGCACGCAGGAAGTGCGGGCGCTGCTACGCTACTACGACACGACCCGCAAGACCGCCCACGGCCTCGCCAGCAACCGTCGCTTCCGCCGTCAGTTCGAACGCCAGATGGCGGCCCAGGGAGGCGGACCGAGCAGCGGCCCGGGTGCTCCGCCGCCGAGCTCGTAATCCGCCGCAGAAGCGCGCGAAGCTTCAAGCCCGCCGGCGCGCTCCCTCTTTGGCGCACGGATGACCGCCCTGACCGACGTGGAAGCGGTGGCAGGGATCCTCCTCATCTTCTTTCTACCGGGGTACGCTGTAACGAAGGCCGTCTTTCCCGAGTGGCGGATCCGTGGACCCGACGCCGGGCTCAGAGCGGTCGAGGTCGCCACCCTCTCGTTCGTGATGAGCGTCGCCTTCGCCGTGTTCGTCGGCTATCTCCTCCTGGTCGCGTCCCCGGGCGGGTTCCAGGCGTACTGGTCGAACCCGGTCCTTGAGGTGATCCTTGCGGCGCTGACCGTGGTCGGCGTCATGGTAGCCTATGCCAGGGGGGCCTTCTCCCGGGTACCCCCCGCCGGACCCACACAAGCCGCCGATACAGGGGAGGAGGGAGCCTGGGAGCTCCTGAGGGAGCTCGACCGCCTGGCTCGTGAGGAACGGCGCCTCGTTCACGCGATCCGGCGAACCGCATCGGACGCACCCGAGCTCTTGAGGCTCAACGAGCAGCTCGCCCGTATCCGTTCTGCCGAGGAAAGCCTACGGACCCGCCGGGAGGCCGAGTACGCCCGCTAGACGACACCCGGAGAGCCGGGGGGAGGACGTGAAGATGGTCATCGTCCTGCGCGGCGAGCTCCGACTCACGACCGGGAAGATCGCCGCCCAAGTCGCCCACGCCGCGGTCGACCTTGCGCTGTACGCCGAGGCGCGAGCGCCCGCAGAGTTCGCGGCTTGGTCCCGAGGCGGGAAAAAGAAGATCGTGCTCCTCTCGCCCACGCTGGATGAGATGGCCGTTCTCGAGCGCGAGGCCCGTGCCCGGCGGATCCCAACGACCTGGGTCGAGGACGCCGGGCTCACCGAGGTCCCTCCCGGAACTCGCACCTGCCTCGGCCTCGGCCCTGCGCCCGCCGCGACGTTGGACTCGGTCACCGGGAAGCTCGACCTGCTCTAGGGCGCGCTCGCACGCCGTAGCGTAGGCCCTTTCGGGCCCCCAAAAGAAGAGGGGAAAGGGTTGGTCCGAGGGACGCTATCTCCCTACTTTGGCGGCGGGGAGGGGGTCGTCGTTGTGTCCGATCCCTTCCAGCTCTCGGGCGGTTGCGTCATCGGGGGCTTCCCACCCCGCGCCATCACGGTCGTTACGATGAAGACGACCACCAGCACCGCCAGCACCGCGATCAGGATGTAGGCGAGCGTGCTCAGATAGCTCCACGCGGGGCTCGTGCTCGGCACCGACGTCAACGTCGGGTTCACGGAAGTTACTCCCCCTCCGGCCACCGTAGCGTTGTTGTAGTAGGTGTAGTAGCCCGACGCCTGGACCTCGTAGGAGACCGTTCCGGCAGGGAGACCGGGCACGGTGCACGTCGCACTGGTCGTGCACGCCGTCTGCAATTGACCGCCCACCCACAGGTTGTA
>CAWCRH010000003.1:0-152962 GCA_963797975.1 uncultured Thermoplasmata archaeon | reverse complement strand
ACCGCTTTCACGAATGCCGGGAGTCGCAGCAGCGATACCGGAGATCGCTGGATTCCAGTGAGCGCAAATCCGGGGCTAGCGAGCAAACCGACGTCGGCCCAACGGGCGCCCTTAGGGCAATCCGGTCCTGGAACGGTCCGCGGCTTCGCGAGCGGTCGCGTGCCGGCATGCCGCGATGACGCTGGAACCTTTGCTCTGTCTGTGTGTCAAAGCAGCAAGCCAGGCTACAACGTGACGGGACCGGAATGCGAAACGATTATTGCGACTTGGACCTCACGAGCAGCGTAGGAGCCCCTGCGGGAACGATTACGACGTGGAAACGAGACAAGGGCTTCACGTTATGAAACGCCACTCAACCATACCGTTCGCCGCTCGGGACGGGGCCGTGACTCCGTCCGGCAGAATGGCTACCAAATTGCCGCCATACCCCGTTCCAGATGACCCCTTCGAGGTCGTCCGGGTTACTTTCGACCTGCCCGCAGACTGCTGGCTCAACCCGTTCAGCCACAGACATCCGGCCCTGCGCATCGACGCCTTGAACACGTTGAGTCTGAGCGCCAAGTATGTCGTGAGTGAATGGCAGATCTCCGCTACCGAGGGAGATCCGGATGACACTGATTGGACGAAGGAGATTGGTGAATTCTCTGATGTCGTCGAGGTCGACAAGGTGGGGTTACTGCCAGGACTTTCGACGTACCGTGTTGTGTGTCACGCCCCGTTCCATCTCAGCTTGGCCGTCCAATTCGGCTTGCTCTTTCGATATCCCAGGACTATGCGCGCCGGCACCTTTACCTGTGAGACGGTGGCCCGCAGAACACAGGTCAAGGGGTTCGTTGACGCCATGGTTGCCTCTGGAAGGACCATCAGCTTCGTTTCGGTCGGGGCGGAGTCGCTGCATTGGCCTCGCCTGACCCTCACTGCCAAACAGCGCGACCTGTTCCGCCAGGCCCTCGCGAAGGGGTACTTCGAGGTGCCACGGCGGATCACCCTCGCCGAACTCGCGAGGGATCTCCATCAGGACGAATCGTCGGTCCTAGGGACGCTCGCGGTCATCGAGCGTAACCTCGCGGAGCAGGCCTCACTGACCGTGATATAGGTCGCGCTGCGAGGGGGGGCTCTAATCCCTTTCATCGCTCCGCCTGCGGCAGGCCGAATTGTGCCAAGTTCGCCGCGGGAGGTTTCACCGGCCGATCACGCGGCAGAGCGCGGGGGAGACCGTTTGACGAACGGCGGGGCGATCTCGTTCTCGAACACCTCATGCCCGACGCCTGCCACCGGGTCTGCCGGAATGGGTTTCACACCAACGGCTCGCTTTCCAGGACACGCATACGGTTTCAAAGCCGGTCGCCCAACCGCCGGAGCCGAGCCGCCCGTCTGAGATGGGTCGCGGGACCTGAGTTCCCGGACATCGCGGGGGGAAGGTTAAGTTTCAAGGCGGGTCGCCGAAGGCGTGACTCCTTCCCCGCGGGTGACCCAGAGGCCGGGTCCTTCGGCCGAGCTGCTGGTAGGCACCTTCGCGCGGCTCGATCTGGGACGAAGCACGCGCACGGGACTCCCGGAGATCGTCCTCGCGGAAGGCAAGAGCCCGGATCATCTCATCGAGATCCTGCGCGCGCTCGCGCTCAGAGGCCGGGGAGCCCTCGTGTCCCGGCCCACCGCGGTCCAGAAACGCCGGTTGCAGGTCGAGGCACGCGCAGGACTTCCGCTGGCGTTTCTCGCCGACGGCCGTGTGGTCCGACTCGCCGGAACGATGGCGGCGATCCACGCCCAAGCTCCCGCCGCCCTCCTCGCGGCAGGAACGGGTGATGTGCCGATCGCGGAGGAAAGCCGGGCGATCCTTGAATCGCTCGGGATCCGTTGCCTTGCGGCCTACGATGTCGGAGTGGCAGGTCTTCACCGCCTCGTCCGGGCCGTACGCCGGCTGGAGCGGCAGCACCCAGGGATCTACCTCGTTTTCGCCGGCCGGGAGGGGGCCCTCCCCACGGTGGTCGCCGGCCTGGTCAAGGCGCCCGTGGTCGGCATCCCGGTATCGATCGGCTATGGGAGGGGAGGGGGTGGGAAGGCCGCCCTCAACGCCCTCCTCCAGTCGTGCGCTCCGATCGCCGTGGTCAACATCGACGCGGCCGTCCCCGCTGCACTCCTCGCGGCGCGGATTCTTGCTCCGCGCACACCCCTCGCTCGGGGAATAGCGGGGCGGGCGTCCTCCCGTCGTCGCCGCCCGCCGAGACGGCGATAGGGGCCTCCTCTGCTGGGGCAAGCCCTTTTGTGAGCCGGCTGACCTTCCCCGGCCGTGCCGACACGCTCGTTCCTCTCCGAGGAGGCCGACCAGGAAGAGCGGGACGGCCGCGAGCGCCTGCGGGAGATCGACGGCAAGATCGACGTGCTGCGCGGTCGGCGGCTCGCCCTGGTGGAGAAGGTGCGCGAGCTCAGCTCGGAGCAGAAGAAGCTCTTCGATGTCCGCCAAGAGCCCCAAGCGGTCGCGGAGCGATTGCACGCGGAGCATCAGGAGCTCGGACGGCGCCTTTCGACGCTTCGCAACGACCGCGACCGAGCCCGCCATCATCTCGACGAGCTCGTTGCGCGGGCCCGCGAGGTCCGCGCCGAGATGTCCCCCAGCGAGCGAATTCGACCGGACCGGGTGCGCAAGGAAATCAAGGAGCTCGTGGCCCGCCAGCAGACGAGCGCGCTCCCGCTCGCGGAGGAGAACGCGCTCATCGACCGGCTTCGCGAACGTACACGTCTGCTCCACGACCTGGAGGCGCACGAGTCCGTGCTCAAGGAGCACGAGCAGCGCCGCAAGGAGGCCGAGGCAGCCGTCCTGGCCGGCCGCGCCGAGATCGACCGGCTGAACCAGGAGTGGACCGCGACGCGAGCCGGCCGGGACAAGAAGATGGAGGAGATCCGGGCGGAGCTTCTCCGCGCGGGCACCATCGTCGCTCAGATCCGGGAGAAGGCGCTCGCCCGCAGGGAGCTCATGCAGAAGCTGGACGTCGCCGGCCGAGAACTGGACGGGCTCGACACCGAAGCACGAAAGATCCTCGCCGCCTCGCGGGCGCGTCGCGAGGAGGCTCGGGCCGCGATGCGCACTTTCGCTCCACGACGGTCGGACCGGGCCCCCGGCGACCGCGCGGAGGCCCGCGCGGATGCGCGGCTTGAGGAACTACTCAAGCGCGGGAAAGTCAGTCTGTAGGCCCGTCTTCGCATCCGCCGGGGCCATGCGATGGCCCCGAGACCGCGCGGTGGGCCGGTGCGCTAGGCTCATGGGTAGGCGACACTGCGATGCCCGGGGATGGGCGGGGACGCGACGACCCCACGATTCGAGGACGACTCGCGCGTAGGCGCCGCCCTATGGCTCGCGGGGGCGGTCGAGTTCGTCGTCGCGATGGTCATCGTCGAGCTGGCGTACGGGTGCGCCAATCAACTCGGGTGCTATAACCCGCTGACGGACCCTATCAGCAACCTGGGGAGCGGAGGCTTCGCCGGGAACCCTTGGTACTACGTCTTCAATGGGAATCAGATCCCGTGGCCCACCTCTCCGCTCTGGCCCCTGTTCAATTTCGCCATCATGGTCCTCGGAGCCCTGCTGGTCGCGGGCGTCTTCCGGCTCACGAACGCCTTCCCATCGTCGAAGTGGGCGCGGTCATCCCTCGTGGTCTTCGCCGTGGCCGGATTCGGAGGAGCGGGAGTCGGCATCGTCCCTGAGGACACTATCCTGAGCGTCCACTCCGTCTTCGCGCTCGTGGCGTTCGGCGGGGCTGGCATCGCCGTCCTTCTGATGGGCCTCGCGCTGGCCGCGGACCAGCGCTGGGGTCGTGGCTGGGCCCCCTACACGCTCGGCTCCGGCGTCTTTGCTCTCGCGGCGACGATCGTCTTCAACTTCCCGACGATGGGACTGCTAGCGCAGTGGGCCGTCGCCGGATCCGGCTTCGGCTACGGAGGCATGGAGCGGCTGATCGTTGCCGCTCCGATCCTATGGTTGATCCTGGCTAGCGTCCACATCCTCCGACGGTCGAGGATGACCGAGGTAGCCTCGCGTCCCGCACGCGATGCTTCCCCGGCTCAGTAGGCCTACCGCGGTCCCCCGGACAGAGGCCCGTTCAGTCCGGGAAGATGTTGGTGACCGTCAGAACGAACTGGAGGTTCTGCCCCTCGACCTCAGGATTGAAATTCCATGTGAACGTCTGCGACGCCCAGTTGATGCTCGAGACGATGAATTGGCTCGCGCCGCAGAAGGTCTGGTTCGTCGGCATGGTTCCGAGGACCTTCCCGGCGCTCGCGGCGGACAGCAGGCTGGTGATGGTCAGGGACTGACTCGTGATGGTCGAAACGTAGTAGGGAAGCCCGTACGGGGTCGTCTTCTGCCCCTGGGTGGGGATGTTCTGGAAGGTGACCCAACTGCCGTTGACGCCGAGGATGTAGTCGTTCCACGAGTAGAGAGGGTCCGCGAAGGTCGTTCCCGTAACCGCCGGTACTTGCGGGTAAGCCTGCGCGAACGCCGAGGTCGGCATGGAGACGTACACGGGAACCGTGAAGACGAGCGACTGTGACAGGAAGCACCCGGGGTTCGCCGGGCCATAGGCCTGGTTGACGGGGATAGCGATCGTGCGACTGACGTTCCCCGTCATCCCGATCATCCCGGACCAGAATCCCGTGATGACACCCCCGAAGGTGCGGTTCCCGACTACATAGCCGCCCGAAGGAACGTTATTCCCGATGTGGGCGGCGAGCTGCGTGTAGGCACCCGAGCTGCCTCGATACGCGAACTCGAGCGACTTCGGATAGGTGAGGTTGTTGATCGCGGTCGAATAGCTTGACGTGTCGAAGACCTTCCCGATGTCGCCCCCGCTCAGGAACGACCCGATGTAGTTGACCGTCACGTTGTCGCCGTACTGCACCGTGAGGCCGGGCGAAGGGTGGTGGACCGGGTTGAAGTACGCCACGGCCCCCGCGGCTCCCCCGGCCGCGACCAGGATGACGACGACCATCCCTACGAACGGCCAGTACGATGGGTGCGTTGCCATAGTGAACGAGGTAGCCTGGGGGTCAGTTCGTCGCAAGTCTCGTCACGAGATCGGAGAGACAGGTGGTCATCATTCCCCCGCGGGCCACCCGTGGACCTGTATAAATCTATAGCCGCCTGGGAGCCTGCCCTCGGAGTGACCGATTCGGCACGACCGAAGGCCGATCCGGGCCCTTCCTCCCCACCCCGGGCGCGGGTCCGCCTGCTACCGCTCGAAGCCCCCGCCCTTGAGGAGTACCTAAGGGCGCTCGTGGAGGAGTACGCCCGCGACCACGTCCGCGACGGGCAGTGGACCGCGGCGGAGGCCCCCGAGCGGGCCCGTACGGAGGTGGCCGCGCTCCTCCCCCAGGGAGTGGACACGCCCGACCAGTACCTTCGTGCGATCGTCGCGGACCCCGGGGGGACCCTGGTTGGCCGGCTCTGGTACGCCATGCGGAGGAACGAAGGGCCGCCGCACCTGTTCATCTACGACCTCTTGATCTTAGAAGAGCATCGCGGGCACGGCTATGGAGAAGCGGCGATGCGCGCCCTCGAACCGGTCGCGCGGCAGCTAGGCGTCTCCCGCATCGGGCTCCACGTCTTCGGGCACAACCGGACGGCGATCCGACTCTACGAACGGGTCGGCTACCGGCCGACGAACCTCTTCATGAGCAAGGCAGTGACCGACTCCGACCATTCGGCTGCCCCCTAGGCCGACCGGGACGAGCCCTGAACTTCGCGTTCGATCAGGCGCGACGTAGCTTGCCGACGATCGGTTCCTCTACGACTCCGTCCTCTTGCAGGTGGTCGAGGATCTCCTCCGACCGCTCCGGCGCTATCCCGTGCTCGACCAGCCGCTGCGCGAGCTCCTTCAGGTCGGCGTACCCATCGCTGGAGGCTTCGGAGAGCTCATCGAGAACGTCCAGGAACTCGGACTCGCCCGTCCGGTCCCGGTCGGTCGGCATTGGGGACACAGGCGGAGGTTTCTCTCGGGTGACCCTGACGCCGGAGGAGGCCGGCGGGGGCGGTGGGAGCGGGGGCCTGGCCCCCGAGACGACCTCGAGGACCGCACGCAGCCGGTGTCGGTACGCCTCTCGGTCGATCGTGGGGTAGCGTTGCAGCGACTCCCGACCGGCGTGGATCCATACCTGGGGAATCCCTTCCTTCTCAAGTTGCTCGTCCGAGGGTATCGGGTCGGTCGTCAGCCGATGACAGAGGGCGAGGCGGTCCAGCGTCTGTGAGAGGGCGTCCGCGAACGTGGCGCGCATTTCGTGGTCATCGATCGTTCGCACCGATTCGGCGCGGATGGAGATGTATCCGCTCCCGTCCGTACCGCGGTAGAGGTGTACCTTCCCGACCACGAGCGCGGTCCGGGGCCCGGCGACCGATTGGATCTGGGCCATCGCCCGAGGTTGGAAGGCACCCGCGGTCACCGCGATGGTGTCCGTGGGGTCGACCAGTCGAGCCCGCCAGAATGGCTGCGACGGGTCCCGACCGATCGTCTCCGGCGAGCTGAGGGTGCCGGCCAGAAGCACCCGGTTCATGCGGGACCCATACGGAGAAAGGAGGTACGTTGCCGCTCGCTCACCGGTGCCGCGCTCCTCTTGCAGCGATGAGAGGAGCTCGGAGGCAAAGACCCTCCACGCCGGCTCGCGGAGCGCCACGCTAGCCTCCCCCCAGTCGGCTCGAAAGCCGCCGGGCCGCCTCAGCCAGGTCGACCTCGACGCTCTCCACGGACTCGGGGTAGAGGTTGAGGCCGAAATCGTCCGGGAAGATCCGACCGAGCACGCGCACCCTGCGGCCGACGACCTCCTCTACGAGGCTCGATTCGAGAAGAGAGGGATCCGGTGAACGGCGTAACCGCTCGAGGGCCGCGTCCAGGGTTACCCCCCACAGCTTCTCCGTATCCTCGCGACCGACGTTGACGGTGACCGCTCCCGTGCCGTCATCCAGGACGAGCCGGGAACGAAGGTCGGCGACCCCACGGACGGCGCCGTGCGTCGCGCACAACCCGCCGCTCACCGCCCGGCGGCAGGTCGGACAGCGATAGACGAGCCCGCTGGGCGGCAGGACTCCGACCACTATCCCTTCCACGGCCGCGAGCTCGCTGCCACCTTGGCTTTCCAGGCTCGCCACCGTTTGCGGGACCGGTCTCAGCACGCTCTCCGCCGCCGGGAGCCCCGCGCCGTCACACCGGCTGACGATGGAGTGTTCGTCCAGGACCATCTGGGGTCGCCGTCGAAACGGTCGAACGTACGCTCCCGCGATGCGGATCGCCTCTCCCTCTCGGAGCCCAAAGTCGCTCCAGGAAGTGAAGCCGATCATGCCGGTCGCGTCGACGAGGAGTCCCTCGTAGACGAGACGCTGGTCGCTTCCGACCATGACCTTCCGTTCGGCGACGCGAGCGACCCGCGCCTCGAGACGGAATCCCTCCTCGCGCTCGTGGACCTGCTCGATCGTGCGGAACGGCACCTCCTCGCTGTCCACGGCAGGAAGCTCCGCCTCGCTGGCCGGGCCGACCCGCGTGCGGAAGTTGAAAACGAGTTCCGGACGCTCCTGGTACTCCTGGACCTGAACGTTGGTCGCGCGCAGCACCAGCCCTCGCTCGATTTCCTCCGCCGGTGGCTCCCACCAGACGAACCGAACGGTCGCCGTACCGTCGCTCAAGAGGCCGGAGAGGTAACTACGGTGTCGATTGTCGGCCGGGCGCGAGAACTCACGCCGCTGGACCTGGACGACCCGCGCGAGGATCTCCACCGGGCTCTGCGAAGGGCGAAGGTCCTTCAGGCGCACCGTCGCCGGCTCGCTCGGTGGTTCGCCAGCGACCATGCTCCTCCCTCTACCGGGGAGACACGACACGCGATAAAAGCCCGCACGAGACGGTGAACGCTGACCCCCGAGCTTCCGCCAATCCTATGTGCGCTCGACTCTGGCCCCCATGATGCCTGCCGCCTTCCTCGAGCGGACCGACCGGTCGCTCGCACGGGTGGGCTCGTTGCTCTGTGTTGGCCTTGACCCCGATCCCGGGTTGATGCCCCGCTCACTCGAAGCCTCCTCCGAACGACGGGGATTACGCAAGTTCCTCGACGGGATTGTCGAAGCGACCCTCCCGGCGACCGGCGCCTTCAAGATGCAGCTCGCCGCCTTCCTCAATTACGGTCCGGACGGAATGGATGTCCTCTACGAGACGGTGCGGACGATCGGGGGTCGTCGGATCACGATCCTGGACCTAAAGGCGAACGACATCCCGAACACGATGCGCCTCTACCACGACGCGGCCTACGGCCGGTTCGGGTTCGATTCGGTCACCTTGAGCCCGTGGATGGGGAAGGACAGCCTCGAACCGTTCGCGTCGGACCGAGTCCACGGGACCTTCCTCGTCGCTCACTCTTCGAACCCGGGCTCACGCGACCTTCAGGACCCCGCGCGCTCTCGCCACCCATCCTGGGTCGAGGTCGTCCGGTGGGCCCGCCGGCTGCAGCGAACGAGCGGGAACACGGGGGTCGTCATCGGAGCGACGTACCCGGGCGCCGTCGCCCGCGCCCGGCGGCTTCTCGGCCCTTCGGGTCTCATGCTCCTTCCCGGGATCGGGGCGCAAGGGGGCGCGCTCGAAGCGAGCGTGCGCGCCGGTATCGGCCGGGACGGTCGGGGGCTTCTGGTGGCCGCGTCGCGCAGCATCCTCTACGCATCCCGTGGGCGTGACTGGCCGCAGGCGGCCGCCGCCGCGGCCGGGCGGCTCCGGGACCGAATCAACGCGGTGCCACGCTAAGCTCACGGTAGACCCGCTCGAGTTCGCCGGTGACCTTCTGGAGCGCGAAGTGCTCCTCGGCCCGCTTGCGCCCCGCCTCGCCCATCCGCTTTCGCATTGCGGGGTCGTTGAGAAGCTCGAGGACGGGGCGGGCGAAATCCTCCGGGATGACCGGGTCCGCGAGCAGGCCCTCGCGCCCGGGTTCGATGACCTCGCGGACGCCCGGCATATCGGCAACGACCACGGGAAGCCCGGAGGCCATCGCCTCGGCCGCCGCCAATCCGAATCCTTCGAGCCGGTTCTGGGAGGGGAAGACGAACACGTCGCTGAGAGCCAAATACCGCGGGAGGTCCTCGTAGCCGACGTCGACCAGAAACTGCACGCGGGAAGTGACCCCGAGCCGTCGTGCGAGGGCTTGGAGGTCAGCGAGACGAGGGCCGGAGCCAATGACGAGCAGGGTGACGTCCGGCGGGAGGAGCGCCAGGGCGCGGATCGTCGTATCGATCCCTTTGGAGGAGACCAGACGGCCCGTGAAGGTGAGCACGCGATGGCCGGTGAGACCGAGGGAAGCCCGCAGGGCCTCGACCTCGGTCGGATGGCGGAATCGCTCGACGTCCACGAGCGACGGGATCACCTCGACGGCGCGGCCCCGAAGCATCGCCGAGGTATTGCCGTAGCTACGCGTGTGCACGACGATGCGGTCGACTCGGTTGAGGAGGCCCGAGAGGAAGATGCGTTCATAGATCGCGGTGAGAAGCCGCCCGCCGAGCCCGGGGAGATAAAGGTCGCAATGGTAGGTGAGCAGGATCGGCGGCCCGTTCTGCCGAAGGGCCCGGGCCGCGAAGTACGGTGTGACGGGGGGTGGGTAGTGGATATGAACGACATCCGCCGGCCGCCCGCGGAGTAGCTCGCCGACAGCCGGGTCGAGCGGGGTGTTCAGCACGACTCCGCGCGTGCGGCCCCGCAGAACGAGCAGGCCGTCCATCGTCTCTTGCTGGGGCAACGAGGGGTCGTAGCGAGACGTGACGATCGTGACCTCATGGCCACGGTGGTGTAACTCTCGAGAGAGCTCGTAGACGTGGGACTCGACCCCCCCGAAGTGGGGGGCGAAGAACGGGGTCACCTGGACGATCCGCATATCGACTCCGACGCCGCGCGCGTCGGCGTTGAGCCGGACGCATCGGTGAACGGCACTGGCGCTCTATGCCTCGGTCAGGCCCGGTCGTCGCGCGTCCGGAGGGAGGGACTCACGCGACTGGAGGAGTTCCGCGCGGTTGGTGGTAGCGAGGTCGATCCCGCGCATCGGTTCCCCGAGCCCTTCGCTCACGCGCGCGAGGACCTCGGGCCGGTCATAATGAAGGGAGGCCTCCACGATGGCGCGGGCGACCTTCGCGGGCTCAGCCGACTTGAAGATCCCGCTGCCGACAAAGACCCCGTCGACTCCCAGAAGGCGGCACAGCGCTGCGTCCGCGGGGGTCGCGATCCCTCCGGCGGCGAAGTTCACGACCGGTAGGCGTCCGAGGCGGCGGACCTCCTGGACGGTCTTCAGGGCGACGCGCTCTTTCTTCGCCCATCGGGCGAGGGCGGGGCGGGGCATCGTGCGAACGAGCGCGATCTCACCCGTGACCTGCCGGATATGCCGGACGGCCTCCACGACGTTGCCCGTACCCGCCTCGCCCTTCGTTCGGATCATCGCCGCACCCTCGTCGATGCGCCGGAGCGCTTCGCCTAGGTTGCGACACCCGCAGACGAACGGTACGGTGAACGCCCGCTTGTCGACGTGGTAGAATGGGTCGGCCGGGGTCAGGACCTCCGACTCGTCGATCATGTCAACGGCGAGGGATTCGAGGATGCGGGCCTCGGCCGTATGCCCGATCCGGCACTTCGCCATTACGGGGATGGACACGCGCGCCTGGATCTCACGGACTTTAAGGGGGTCGGCCATGCGAGCGACGCCCCCGGCCGCGCGAATGTCCGCAGGGACCCGCTCGAGCGCCATGACGGCGACCGCGCCGGCCTCCTCCGCGAGCGCGGCCTGGTCGGCGGTCGTCACGTCCATGATCACCCCGCCCTGCTGCATCCGCGCGAAGCCGCGCTTGATGAGCTCGGTGCCGAAGCGGAGATTCTCAAGGCCCTTTTCGCTCATGGTGGTGAAGACTAGGTGGGGTCGCGTATAAGACGGTGCGTCCCCGCGGAGTCCATCGTGTTGGCCGTCCGTGTCCGGCCCTCAAGAAAAGAGGCCGGAGACGCCAACGGGCCTGCGGGCGCTGGAGTTCGTTTCGGAGCAAATCTTAACCGCGATGGCTCTGTGTGGGGCTTGCAGGGGGAGCTGTGCACCGGCTGAGAGGACGGGTTCCGCCCGTCGACCCCACGAACCTGCACGGGATAATGCCCGCGAAGGGAACGCGATGCAGGACGTAAGCGAGCCTTCCGCCGGTGCGCGGAGGGGATGAACGCATCGACAGCTGAGTTGCCCTCCGCCGCGCGCCCCCTGAGGCGACCGGGGCGTTGGGGACGCGTCGTCGTCGCGGTCGCGATCGTGCTCGTCGTCACGGTCGCGGGGATCGGGGCCTACCAGTACTACCAGGCCCACACGGGGCCGGCTCCGCTCGTGATCTACACCTACCCCGGCCTACTGGGGTCGGTCAGCTGCGGAGGCGAGCCGCTCAGCGGGATCCTCGCGAACTTCTCCTCCGCCCACAACGTCCCGGTCGAGGTCGAATGTCCCAGCGGGACGCTGGTCCAGACCCTCGAAGAACAAGCGAGTTCCCCGTCCGCCGACCTCGTGATCGGGTTGGACGAGCTCACCGCGCCCCAGGCCGAGAACCTCGGCCTTCTGGTCCCGTACCTCTCCCCGCAGCTCGCCTCGGTCAACACCTCCGTCGTTGACGACCTCTCGCCCGGCCACTACGTGACCCCGTACCGAGTACGGCTTTCTCGGGATCGACTTCACGAACGCGTTCTTCAACTCGACCGACGGCGCGATCGCCGCGTCCTCCCTCGTGAACCTTACGACCAACCAGAGCTGGGCGCGCGCCTTCGCCTACGAGGACCCCCTCTCCGACATCACGGGGGAGGAGTTCCTGGCCTGGACGGTCGAGTTCTACGAGCACATCCTGCACGAAAACTGGACCGACTTCTGGCAGGCGGTGCTCCCCTACGCAACCGACGCGGGGAGTTGGAGCACCGCCTTCAACACGGATTTCGTCGACCTGGGCTCTAGCCCGCTCGTCGTGAGCTACACCACCGACCCCGCGTCGGCGGTCTACTACGGGGAAGGCAACTTCTTCAACACCACGGTGAGCGCCTGGGACCAGGCGCTCTACAGCTGGGAGACGATCTACGGGATTGGAATCGTCACCGGGACACACCACCTGACCCTGGACCAGCAATTCATCGATTACTTCCTCAACGGGAGCGTCCAGTCCGAGATCCCGCTCAACGAATGGGAGTACCCGGCGAACCAGACGGTGCCGCTCCCCCCGATCTACGGCCCGTTGATCCCCCCTTCGTCGATCACCGCGCTCAACGAGTTCACGGCCGGGGAGACCCCGAGCGAGATCGCGACGAACCTCACCGCCTGGCAGACGACATGGGAGAACCTCGGGGGAACGTAGGCGCCGTCGACCGCGGGGGGAGCTTCGCCTACCTGCTGCCGGTCCTCCTCTTCGTCCTTGTCTTCGCGCTATTGCCCGTCGCCATCCTCTTCTCGACCGGGCTGGAAGGGGGCGGCGGTTTCGCCGGGTTCTACTCGGTGGTCGCTCAGTCCGCCAACTTCGGGACGCTGAGGAACTCGTTGGTCCAGGGCGGGCTCAGCGCCCTCGGCGCGTTCGCGCTCGGCTACCCCGCGGGGATCTACCTCGCGCGCTACTCGTGGCCGGGCCGGTCGATCGTTCGGGCGCTCGTCCTCGTGCCGTTCCTCTTGCCGAGCCTGGTCGTCGTCCTGGCCGTCATCGACCTCTTCGGCACGGGAGGCGTCGCGTCCACCGCGTGGCCGGCGCTCGGATGGTTCGGCCATGGGGTTCCCGGAATCATCCTCGTCAACCTGGTCTTCAACGCTCCCATCGTCATGCTCTTCACCGCGCTCGGGTGCGAGAGCGCCTCGGACTCCCTCGAGGAGACCACCGCTACGCTCGGAGGAAGCCCCGCCCGGGCCTACCGAGACGTGTGGGCAGGCCCATCCCTTCTCGGCGCGGCGGCGGGAACGTTGCTCACCTTCATCTTCTCCGCTCTCGCCTTCGCCGCGCCCATCGTGCTCTGCGGGTCCGCCCCGCCTTCGCATTGCTACACGCTCGAGGCGCAGGTCTACGCGCTCGATACGATCGCGCTCAACAGCACGGCGGCTAGCCTCCTCGCCCTCGCGATGGTCCTCGTGCTCGTCGTGCCGACGATCGCCTACATCCTCGTATCGAGGCGGCTCGCCGGCTTCGGATGGCCCGCGCGCCGAGCGCGGCCCCGTACCCGCGAGGGAGGACCCATCGCCTATGTGCTGGCGGGAGTGAGCATCGCGGTATGGGCAGGGATCGCCCTCGTCCTAGGAGCGGTGTTGTATCGGTCGTTCGTCCCCTTCAGGGGGGGCTCGTTCGGAGCACCGTGGACCGATCTCTTCAGTCCGACCACGGCCAACGCGCTCGGGATCCCGGTCTCCCAGGTCGTGGGCAATACCTTCGGGTTCGCAATCCTCGCATGCGCCATCGCGCTCGTCCTCGCGCTCCTCGCGGGGATGGCGCTACGGGCCCGGCCCTCTCCTGGGCCGTCCCCTCGCGGCCTACCTCTTCCTTCCGCTTCTGATCTCGCCCGTCCTGCTCGCCTTCTCGCTCGCCCAGTTCTGGCGCCCGCTCCTGGGGGGCGAGTCCATGGTCTGGATCCTGATCGCGGTCAGCCAAGCGACGCTGGCGCTCCCCTTTGTCATGCAGAGCTTGGAGATCCCGCTCTTCGCCCTGCCCCGCGCGACGAACGAGTCGGCGCGCACGCTCGGAGCCTCGGGGTGGCAGGCCTTCTGGGATGCGGACATGCCGCTCGCGCGGAGCGGGTTGGTCGTCGCAAGCCTCTTCGCGTTCGCGCTGGGGTTCGGAGAGTTCACCGCGACCTACTTCCTCGTGACCCCCCAGTACACTACGCTGAGCGTCGCGACCTACGAGCTCAGCACCACTCGAAACCCCCTGCTCGGCAACGCGAGCGACGGAGCCGCAGCCCTCCTCCTCCTCGTGAGTCTCGGCGTTTTCCTCGTGATCGCGCTCGTCGGGAGGGCCCGTGAGCGGTAGTCTCCCCGTCTTGGAGGTCCGCGGCCTTACGGTCCACTTAGAGCGCGAGCCGGTGCTGGAGGACCTCGACCTTCTGGTGGAGCCCCGCGAGCTCCTCGCGCTGATGGGCCCCAACGGGAGCGGCAAGACGACGCTGCTACGCACCATCGCCGGACTGGAGCGGCCCATCCGAGGGCGGGTCCTCTTGGAGGGCCGGGACATCACCGGCCTTCCCCCGCATCGCCGGCAGATCGGGCTCCTCATGCAGGAACCCGCGCTCTTCCAACGCCGAACGGTCCTTGAGAACGTAGCGTACGGTCCGCTGGTCCAGGGAAGGAGCGACCATGAGGCCCGCACGGAGGCGAGGAACGCCCTCGAGGCCGTCCGGCTCGCCGGCTTCGAGGAGCGCTCGGCCCAGGCCCTGAGCGGAGGAGAGCGGCAGCGGGTCGCTCTCGCGCGAGCGATCGCGGCCCGACCTCGACTGATCCTGCTGGACGAACCGTTCGCCGCGATCGACCCCGAGATCCGGGGCGAACTGCGCGGCGACTTCCGCCGGATCCTATCGGACCTCGGTATCGGAGCGGTCCACGTTACGCACGACCGGGAGGAAGGACTGTTCCTCGGGGACCGGGTCGCCATCTTGATCGGCGGCCGAATACGGCTGGTCGGGACGCCCGAGTCGATCCTACGCGACCCTCGCTCGGTCCGTGTCGCGCGGTTCCTCGGCTACAACGTCCTCCATGTCCCGGACGGGCCGGTCGCCTTCCTCCCGCGCGAGACCCAAATCGGTGACCCCGGGAAGGGCGACATCGATGCGACGCTGCTCGCGAGTGGGTTCACCGGGCACGAGTGGGCGGCCTTCGCCCGGACCGACTCGGGAGAGCGGGTCGAAGTGCTGTCGGAGCGGAGAGAAGCCTGGCCGAGGAATGGAACCCGCGTGAGCCTGCACTGGGTCCGACCGCTCGCGCTGGTCGACCCGTGAGGGGCGCCGGGTCCGTCCGGCCCCCGCAGACCCCAAAAAGGCCCGACGACTGGCGGGACCGATGAGTTCCTTCGCCGACCCGTTGGGCGTCGCCGAGAAAGTCGCGCTCGGCCGAGAGGACGCCATCGTCTATCGCCTCGACCGCATGGCGAACGTGGACGCACGTCGACTCCACGCCCGTCCCCGGACCTTGCGCATTCTGCTCGAGAATCTTCTTCGCCGGTTCGACCCGGCCCGGACCGACCCGGGGGTCGTGACGGCCCTCGCGGAAGGGCGGCCGCTCCCGCCCGGAACCGAGGTCCCCTTCTATCCGTCGCGCGTGTTGCTCCAGGATTTCACCGGCGTTCCCGTCGTCGTCGACCTGACGATGATCCGCGGAGCGGTGGCCCGCACCGGGACGCCTCCGAGCGCGGTCAACCCTGTTGTCCCGGTCGACTTGATCGTCGACCACTCGGTCCAGGTCGACAGCTTCGGTTCCCCCCGCTCGCTCGGGATCAACCTGGACCGCGAATACGAGCGGAACAGCGAGCGCTACCAGTTCCTTCGGTGGGCCCGCTCCGCCTATCGCCAGGTCCGCATCGTCCCACCGGGGAACGGCATCTGCCACCAGGTGAACCTCGAACACCTGGCGAGCGTCGTGCAAACCCAATCTCTGGGGGAGGACTTGATCGCTTTCCCCGACACGCTCGTGGGTACTGACTCCCACACGACGATGGTCAACGGTCTCTCGGTCCTGGGCTGGGGTGTCGGAGGGATCGAGGCGGAGGCGGTGATGCTCGGGGAGCCGTACTTCTTGACGGAACCGATCGTCGTCGGGGTCGAGCTCACGGGGCAGCTACGGGAGGGAGTGACGGCCACCGACCTCGTTCTCACGGTCACTCGGCTCCTTCGGGAGAAGGGCGTCGTCGACAAGTTCGTCGAGTTCTGTGGCCCCGGCGTCCCCCAACTCTCCGTGCCGGACCGCGCGACGCTCTCGAACATGTGCCCGGAGTACGGGGCGACCGCCGCGCTCTTTCCTATCGACGAGATGACGATCGCTTATCTTCGAGGCACCGGACGGGACGCCCAACTCATCGCCCGGGTCGAGGCCTATGCCCGACTCCAGGGCCTCTGGGGCAGCCGACCGATGAACGAGCTCGACTTCGACGAAACGCTCACGGTCGACCTGGGCACGATCGTTCCCACGATCTCGGGCCCGAAGAACCCGCAAGAATCCGTTCCGCTCGGCGAAGCGCCCGCGTCCTTCCAACGTGCGCTGGAGGCCTACCGCACGCTCAAGCCAGCCCCTCCGAACGGGGCCGCGCACCCGGTCCGTGACGGGGACATCGTGATCGCGGCGATCACGAGCTGCACGAACACGTCGAACCCTTCGGTGATGATCGGCGCGGGCCTGATCGCGAAGAAGGCCGTCCAGTTGGGCCTGCGCGTCCCGCCCCACGTGAAGACCTCGCTCGCTCCGGGCTCGAAGGTCGTCACCGCCTACCTCCAGCGGGCGGGCCTCCTCGAGCCGCTCGCCACGCTCGGCTTCGCGCTCGTCGGCTATGGCTGCACGACGTGCATCGGGAACTCGGGCCCGCTTCCACCCCCGATCGCCGAGGAGATCGAACGACGCGACACCTTCGTAGCCGCCGTCCTGAGCGGGAACCGTAACTTCGAGGCGCGGATCCACAACCAGGTCCGTGCGAACTACCTGGCATCCCCCATGCTCGTGGTCGCCTATGCGCTCGCGGGCCGGATGGATGTCGACCTGACCCGCGATGCGCTCGGCACGAAGATGGACGGGTCGCCCGTGTACTTGCACGACCTTTGGCCGAGCGGGGAGGAGATCCGCCGCGAGGTCGAGGCGGACCTGGACCCAGAGATGTTCTGGGAGAAGTACCGCCAGATCGAAGCCGGCGACGCACATTGGGAGGCGTTAGCCGTCCCGAGCGAGGCGGTCTACCCCTGGAACCCCAGTTCGACCTATCTCGAGGAACCCCCCTACCTCCACTTGGGTCCGCCCCTCCTCCCGAAGGACGGAGGGTTGGTGACCGACGCGCGAGCTCTCGCCGTGTTCGGGGATCAGGTGAGCACCGACCACATCTCCCCCGCCGGTGAGATCGCGGCGGACTCGCCCGCCGGCGCTTTCCTCAGCTCCCACGGAGTGCCCGTGTCGGAGTTCAACACCTACGGCGCCCGCCGCGGCCACCACGGGGTGATGGTCCGAGGCACGTTCGCCAACGTGCGGCTCAAGAACCGGCTCGTCCAGCCGAAGGAGGGCGGGTTCACCGTCCACTTCCCGTCGGGCGAGACGACCACGATCTTCGACGCCGCCGAGCGATACCGCACCCAAGGCACGCCGATGATCGTGCTCGCCGGACGTAGCTATGGCCAGGGCAGCTCGCGGGATTGGGCCGCGAAAGGGCCGCGCCTCCTCGGCGTCGGGGCGGTTATCGCCCAGAGCTTCGAACGGATCCACCGCTCCAACCTCATCGCCATGGGCGTCTTGCCGCTCGTCTTCCGCCCGGGGGAAGGAGCAGGCGAGCTCGGCCTCACGGGACCTGAACGGTTCACGCTCACGCTCGCGGACGGCGACGAGCTCCGCGTGGGCGGCCCGATCCAGGTCCGCGCCGTGGGCGACGATGGGAAAGAACGTCGCTTCGAGGTTACCACGGAGCTCCACTCTCCGATCGAGCTCGAGTACCACCGGGCGGGCGGTGTGCTCCCCTACGTGCTCAGGCATCGCTTCTCGGGGTAGCGTAGTCAGGGATCGGGTTTGCCGGACGTGCAACCGGTTTACGCGTCCCGGCGCGGCAAGTACATAATCCCGAACGCGGTGGTCCGCGTGGTGCCGTCGTGAGGAACCTCGAAGCGATCATCCGGGAGCGCCATCTGCTGAAGCATCCGTTCTACGCCGCCTGGTCGATGGGCGAGGTCGAACGGTCGACCTTGCAGGCGTACGCGGGGCAGTACTACCAGTTCGAGCGGAACTTTCCGCGCTACGTCGCCGGAGCCTATGGACGGATCGAGAATCCCGCGGGGCGGCGGACGCTGCTCGAGAACCTGGTGGACGAGGAGGGTCGCGACCCCACGCATCCGGAACTGTGGCTCCGCTTCGCCGAGGCCATCGGGACCTCCCGGACTGCCGTTACGCGAGCCAACCTCCGTCCTGAGACGCGCGCGCTCCTCCAAAACTACGAGCGGTGGACGCTGGACGGGACGGCCCCGGAAGCGCTGTCGGCGCTCTATGCGTACGAGTCGATCTTCCCGGAGGTCGCCGCCGAGAAAGCGCGCGGTCTGCGGGCCTATTACGGCGTAACGGCGGCCCGCGGCCTCGAGTTCTTCCGCGTGCACACCGAGGCGGACCTAGCCCACTCTCGCGCCGAGCGAGCGCTCCTCGCGCGAGAGCTCAAGGATCGCCCCGAAGGGATGCGGAAGGCGGTGCGGGCCACCACGGCGACGGTCGGCGCCTGGTGGAAGTTCTTGGACTCGTTCACCGCCTAAGAGGGGCCGCGCTTCGACGGCTCTTTGGGCCCTCCGGAGGAGGAGAGCGGAGGGCCCGGTGAACCCCCCGACGGGGGGCGGGCGGCGAGACGACGCTGCCGGCGAAGGTTGAACAGGATCAGGCCGACGGCGACTATGATGAAGCCGATCGTCGCGTAGCCGAACAAGTACAGCGTCGGGAACGCAGGCAGAACGGAGGGCCCGGGGATGGAAAGGGCGATTGGAGTCCCCCCGAGCGCGGACAGCGGTACCATCGCGCAGGCGGTGTCCTTGTTCGCGCTCACCGACCCTGCGAGCACCCATGAAGAGCCCGTCCAGTAGAGAATCGCGGAGAGGACCTGGACGCCCGGGACGGTGAGGCAGGTCTGCACCACGCCGAAGGCCCCCGCGGCCGGCGTGACGGTGACGTCAAAGTAGGAAGTGTTCGCGAACCCGGTCGGCGTGACGATGCGTGGCGCGCCGGCGAGCCGCTGGGTCACGACCACGGCCGAGGAGATCCCGCTGACGCTCGTGAAGTTCAGTTGGACCCCGGTCTCGGGCCGCTGGTTGACCGCGCCCTTCCCCTGCTCGAACGTTACCGTGCCGGTCGCTACGGCGAGCGCGTTGCCCGGGAAGAAGAGGAGACGGCTATTGCCGTAATCGGCGACCCAGACTCCCCCATAGACCGCGTCGACAGTGACCCCCGCTGGGCCCCGCAGCGCGTCTGAAGTCGTTCCCGGTTCGTGGGTCGTCAGACTTCCTTGGCCGAGCGCCAGATTCGCGGGGCTCCCGTCGGTGATCGGAAGCGGGTAGCGGACGACCCGGTTGTTCCCCGTGTCCGCCACCCAGAGCTGGCCACGGGGATCGACCGCGATCCCACCGGGTCCATCGAGGGCGCCAGGGCCGCTCCCGGACCCTCCGGAGTAGAGATTCGTCTGTCCGACGACACCGGTCGCGGCCTCCCCCATCGTGAGCGGGGAGGGGAACGAAACGACGCGGTCGTTCTCCGTGTCGGAAACATAGAGCGTGCCGTTCGCGTCGAACGCTACCCCGGAAGGGAAAAAGAGGGACGTGGGAGACGTCCCGGGAAGGAAGCTCGTAAAGTCCGCCTGACCGATGACCGTCGTGGCCACTTCGTCGGTCGAGAACGGCGGCCGGAACTCGAGGACCCGGCTGTTGAGGGCGTCAGCGACCCACAGGTCCCCCTGCGCGTCGAAGGTGATGCCTGAGGGAAGCGCCAGCGACCGGTCGGTGGTGCCCGGTTGGGAAGATGTGAAGTTCGGCTGTCCCAGGACGACGCTCGCCGACATTCCGGTCGTGAACGGCGGCACGAACTCAAGCAGTCGATTATTGAACGTGTCGGACACCCAGAGGGCGCCGTCCGGCGCGAAGGAAATCCCCTCGGGGAGGAAGAGGTTCGAACCCGATTGCCCGTTCAAGCTGTCGTTGAGGGTCGGTTGCCCGAGCACCAATGTCGCCGCCTCGTTCGTCACGACCGGGGACGGGAACTCGAGCACCCGGTTGTCGTAGGTGTCGACCACCCAGAGGTCGCCAGCGGCATCGAACGCACTCACCACCGCTCGTCCGAGGGTGGCGGCGGTCGGTGCGGTGGTGGAGGTCGTGAAGCCGACCTGCCCGATCACGAGGTCCGCCGCGCTCCCGTTCGCGAGCGGCGGAGCGAAGCGAAGGATGCGGCTGTTGGAGAACTCGACGACATAGACGGACCCGTCGGGCGCGACGATCGCCTCCTCTGGGTTGCTCATTCCATTCGGCGAAGTGTGGGCGAGACGCGCGGTTGCGTTCGGCTGCCCGAGGACGAGGGCGGCCCGGCTCGATGGTGTCACGGGCGCCCGGAACTCCAACACGCGATTGTTGTTCGTGTCGCCGACCCAGAGGTTTCCAAGCGAGTCGAAGGAGAGATAGTTCGGTCCGTAGAAGGACGATGGACCCAGCCCCGGTGCGTTCCTCGTGAAGTTCGGTTGCCCGAGGACGAGATTCGCGCTCTCGCCGGAAGAGAACGGAGGGAGATAGGTGAGCAGGCGGTTGTTGTTGGTGTCACCAACCCATAGTGCCCCGGTCGCGTTGAAGGCGATGCCGAACGGTCCGCGAAGGTGGTTCGCCCCGATTCCCGGGGCGGAAGGACCGAAGCTGGGTTGTCCGAGCACGACCAAAGAGGGCATGCCGTCCTCGAACGGGGGTGCGTACTCGGTCAGGCGGTTGTTCAGGAACTCGGAGACCCAGAGATCCCCCGAGGCGACGAACGCCACGGCGTCCGGACCGTCCAGTTGGCCGCTCGCGCTCCCCCCGCCCTTCGTGTCGAAGGTCGCCTGGCCAATCACAACGTGGGCAGCCATGCCGGAGGTGAACGGCGGCTGGAACTCGAGGACCCGGTTGTTGAAGGTGTCGGCGACCCACAAGTCTCCGCTAGCCGTCGAAGGCGAGGGCGCTCGGTTGGGCCATGCTCCCGGCGCTCGTGCCGGCGGCATTTCCGGTGAAGTTCGCCTGGCCTAGGACGAGACGCGCCCCCATCGCGTTGGAGAAGGGCGGCAGGAACTCGAGGACACGATTGTCGCAGTAGTCCGCGACCCACAGATCCCCCGCGGCGTCGAACGTGGCCGTGTTCGAGTCGCACAGGGTCGAGGCGTTGGTGAGCGCGGGTGACACCGTGAAGTTCGATTTCCCCAGGACCACCGAAGCGTTCTCTCCCGTCGAGAAGAACGCGGGGGGCAGCGTGGGCGCGCCCGAACCAGCAACCCCACTGAGGGAGCGGACCCCTGCGGAGGCCGGGAAAGCAGCGACGAGCCCGACCGCCGAGCCGACCATCACTACACCGACGAAGAGCGCGAGCACAACGACGAGACGCTCTCTCACGAAGCCGACCCTCTCAGGCCTAAGGAACGTTGCACGGTTAAGCGGTGACGGTTCGGGCGTCCATAGGGCTCACGGGGAAGGGGCGGTCTTCGCCTCTTCCGACCACACGGCGAGGGCCTCGGTCCGGTGGTACGTCACCTGTTGGTTGCCCACCCGTTCCCGCACGGAGGCCAGGGAACGCTCGAGCACTTCGGGAGGAATCTTAAGCGACCAGCGGTGGGCGCGGGATGCGAACCGGTCGAGGCGTCGGGCGAGCGACTCGGTCACGTCCCTCTCGGAGAGCACGGTCAGCTGGTTGGGAGGGTGGCGGGCCAGGATCTCGCGCTCGCGTCGCATAGGACTGCCCCGGTCCGGGATGGAGACCCCGTGGTTCTGCAGCTCTTCTAGCAGCATCCGTCGCGCCGAGTCGGCCGCTGTCCGTTCGCCCGGATGAGCGTCGGCCGGGTGCACCAGGGCAAACGGCCCATTGCGTCCGACGCGACCCGCCTCTCGGAGCGCGAGTTCGGGCTCTTCTAGCACGTGCAGGACATGGACGAACAAGGTCGCATCAAAGGTGTCGTCGCGGAACGGGAGCTGGTAGGCGCTGCCGCGCACGAGCCGGGTGAGGCCTTTCGACCGGGCCCGACCGAGCATCCCGCGCGAAGCGTCGATCCCCGTGACGTCAAACCGTTGTTCGATGAGGGGGGAGGCCACTCGGCCGGTTCCGACACCGACCTCGAGCAGGCGGCGCACCCCCGCCTCGCGGAGCGCCGAGGCAAGGGCGGTGAGGGTCACGGCGTCCAGCGGGTCCCGGGTCGAGTCGTAGGCCGGAGATATCGCGTCAAATTCTCGAGCGACTTGGCTCGTGCGCATCGGTCCTCCATCCACGCGAGTGACTATGACGTTCGCGCCCACGCGCCCCTTGCTTAGGGTTTCGGCGGGTCGCCTCTCCGCACGCGACGTACGCTGGCCGATCTCCGGTTCCCTCCGGTTCACGCACCCCGGTGGCTTACGGCCGCTCAAGTCGAGCCGACGCCGGGTTCAAATGGCGCTCGGGGCTACGATACCGAGCAGGGTTTGACTCATGGGCGAGCTCTCCCCCCACGTGAAGGCACCCGTCGCGGTCCCCGATAGCACGGACCGCCTGCGGGACGGGACCCCGGTCGTGGTGCGCCAGGCGCGGCCCGGGGACCGGGACATGGTCATCGACTTTCTGCGCCGGACCTCCAAGGAATCGATCGAGACGCGGTTCTTCTCTCCGGTGAGCGAGGACATGGCCTTGACCGAGGTGGTACGAACGGCCGACCCCTCCCTCGCTCTTTCGCTGCTTCTGTACTGTGAGGTCGGCAATCGCTGCGACCTGGCCGGTCACGGCGAGTATGTTCGCGACGGCTCGCGCTCCCCCTCCGCCGAGATCGCCTTCCTCGTCACGGACGCCTTCCAAGGGAGAGGCGTGGCAACGATCCTGCTGACGCACCTCGCTCGCGTCGCGCGCGATGCGGGGATCCGGACCTTCCGAGCCATGGTCCTTCGAAAGAACGCCCCGATGCTCGAAGTGTTCCGAGGGTGCGGGTTCCCCCACGCGATCGAGAACCATCCGGACCGTGTGGTGGTGACCTTGTCCATCCAAGAGGAGCCGCGTCCGACGTTCGGACCATACTCCACCCTCCCCGCTCGACCCGGCGTGGCCTCGCTCACCCCGTGAGCACGCCCCTCTCGCAAGGCGAGCGGGAGGCAGACCTGCTTCGCACCCACGGAGCGGACCCCGCTCCGTTGGGACCCTCCCCCAAGCTCCCGCGCCCGGAAAAGTGCCTCCTTAGGTCGCGCCCGCTAGGGAAGACCGAGTCCTCCCGGTCGGATCGGCCCGGGGTCACTTGGGGGATCCAGAAGCGGCACCGGTCGCGGTAGGCGGAGCCGTCTCCGTAACAGGGGTCGACACGGTCTTTGCGGCTCGCTCGAGCGTCTCGAGCTTAGGCGGCGGCTTCGGGAGGCCGGGAACCTCGGCGGGCGGGGCTTCGTGGAACCGGAGGGTCGCGCGGACCGTGCCATCCTCGAGCTCGTGGAGCTCGAAGCCCATCTTCCTCAGCAAGGCCTGCGCGCGGAAGTTGTCGGGGAGCATGAACGCGTAGACCTCCTCCACCCCCATGTCGTGGGCCACCTCGAGGACGTGGTCGACCACTTTCGTGCCTAGCCCGAGCCCCTGCCACGTGTCCGTGATGATGAAGGCGAGTTCGCCCTTCTTGCCGCCGGCCTCGAGAGGGAGCCGGCCGACCCCGAGGATCTGTTTGCGGCCCTCTCGGGTGACCTCGGCGACGATGGCGATCTCACGGTCATAGTCGATGTTACAGTAGCGTACCCGCATCTCGTGCGGCGTGTCCTTGATCACCGTGAAGAACCGGTACCGGATCGAGTCCTCGGAGAACCCTCGGAACATCTCGAGCCACATCGGTTCGTCCTCGGGCCGGATGGGTCGGAGCAGGACCTCTTCGCCGTCACGTAGGGTCCAGCGTGTCTCGTACTTTTGCGGGTACGGGCTGATCACGAGCCGGGCGCGGGGTTCGATCTCCGAGAGCGCGATCTCTGGGTCCACCACGATCCGCGCGTCGAGGATGCTGACCTCGCTCGCGGAGATCAAAGTGGGATTCATGTCGATCTCCTTGATCTGCGGGAAATCGACCAGGAGCTGGGAGACCCGAAGGAGCGTGCGGTCGAGCAACTCGAGGTTCACCGCCGGCTGGTTGCGGTGCCCTTTCAAGAGCTGGTAGACCTTCGTCTCCTCCAGCATCCGGTGGATGAGCGTGGTGGAGAGCGGCGGAAGACCGAGAGCCGTGTCCTTGAGCAGTTCTACACCCACCCCACCCATTCCGAACAGGATCGACCGGTCCGAAGATGGGGTCGGTCTTTCCCCCGATGATGAGCTCGTAGGACTTCGTCCGGACCATCGGCTGGACGGTGACGCCGGTGATCTCCGCGTCCGGCTGGAACGCATGAGCCCTCGCGATCAGCCCGTCGAACTCCTTGCGGACCTCCGCCTCCGAACCGAGGTTCAGGGCGACTCCGCCCGCGTCCGATTTGTGAGTGATGTCGGGGGAGAGGATCTTCATCACGACCGGGTATCCGATCTCTTGGGCGGAGGCGACGGCCTCCTCTACGCTGTAGGCGATGACGGTCGGGACGGTCGGGAAGTCATAATACTTGAGGAGCCGCTTCGCCTCCTCCTCCGTCAGTATGGTGCGTCCGGATTTCGCCACTTTGCGTAGAAGTGCGCTGATCGGTCGCTTGGGCGGCACCGGGTAGATCGGTAGTTCGTGCGGGGTCTCGTAGAGAAGTTCGAGATTTCGCCGATACTGGTTCATCGTCGTGAACGTTTTCGTGGCCTGCTCCGGGGTCGGGTACATTGGGATGTGGTTCGCCGCTAGGAGACGGTCCGCCGCGTCGACGCCAGTCCGGCCGAGGAACGAAGTAAGGATCGTCTTGGTGGGGTACTCCTTCCCGTCCACGACCTCCACGACCATCTTCGCGATGTCGATGGGCTGAGAGACCGCTTGTTGCGTGTGAAGGACGAGGATCCCGTCGACCTGGTCGTCCTGAAGGCAGGCGGCGAGCGCCGTTCGATACCGGTCCGCCCCGCCGTCGCCGAGCACATCGATGGGATTACCATGGCTCCAGAACGCGGGCATCGCGGCGTTCAACGCCTCGAGCGTTCGGGGACTGAGTTCGGCGAGCGTTCCTCCGTGTCCGATGAGCGAGTCCGTCGCCATGATCCCGGGGCCGCCGGCGTTGGTGATAATGGCGAGGCGAGGTCCTTTCGGTAGCGGGGGCTGGGCGCTCAAGACCGTTGCCGCGTTGAACAGGTCGGCGACCTCGTCGACCCGAACGATGCCGGCCCGCTTGAACGCTGCCTCATAGATCTGGTCCTCTCCCGAGAGCGAGCCCGTGTGCGAGGCGACCGCGCGAGCGCTTTCGCGGTAGCGTCCCGCCTTGACGACGATGATGGGCTTGGTCCGCGCGAAGTGCCGCGCGGCGCTCATGAAGTTGCGGGCGTTCGTGATCCCTTCGATGTACATCAGGATGCTCCGCGTCTGGGGGTCGCTCCCGAAGTAGTCCACCAGGTCGCCGAAGTCGACGTCGATCATCGAACCTACCGACACGAAGGCACTGAAGCCGATGTTCTCGTGGACCGCGACGTCGAGGACAGCGGAGCCGAGCGCGCCGCTCTGCGAGATGAAGGCGATGTTACCCGCCTTCGGCATCGTGTTCAGGAACGTGCCGTTGAGGTTCAGCCCTGGCCGCACCACGCCGAGGCAGTTCGGGCCGACGAGTCGCAGGTCGTAATTCCTCGCGACCTCCAGGACGCGGTCCTCCAGTGCCTTACCCGCGGCCCCGGTCTCCTTGAAACCGCCGGACAGAATTACGGCTCCCTTGACCCCCGCCTCACCGCACTCCTGGATCACTTCCGGAACCGACTGCGCTGGGGTGGCGACCAAGGCGAGGTCCAGCGGTTCGGGGACGTCGCGGACGGACGGATAGGTACGCTGACCCAGGATCTGCCGGGCCCGAAGCGCAACGAGGTACGCGCGGCCCTGGAATCCTCCCTTGACCAAGTTGTGCGCCAGCGTGAACCCGACCGTCCCTTCCTTGTCGCTGGCTCCGATGACCGCGACGCTCTGAGGGTTGAGCATCCGGTCCACGTTGTGCGTTGTCATCGAACGGCCCCCGGTTAGGGACAACGGACGCGGGGACAAGAGCCCGAGGTCAAGCCGACTAAACCGAATCCGGCGGGCCCCCGCGCCGCAGGGTCTCCGGGCTCTCGGTCGTTCACGGCCCCGGTCAGTTCCGGCATCGATTCTTTAGAGCCTTCGGAAGAAAATGAGCTCGGCGGTTGTCGTTCGCGAACCCTGCGATCGGACGTCGGCGGCACGGTGGTATCGGCACCGTGAGGTAACCCCGATCCATCGCGCCCTCGTGCTCCCAGGAGGGGGAACGCCCGTGCTGGGATGCGTTAGGCTTGGCTAACGAATACTCTTGCATCCTTGACTCATCCGTTGTCTCCCAGCCGATGGTCGGGAAGGGGCCAGCTCTTCCCGCCCGGTCCGGCCCGAACCGTCTCGTAACCGCCGGCGCTGGGGACGGCGCGAGCGCCTATCGGGACTTCCGAGCGACCCTTGCCCCGAGTGACTGCAACCGAGGAACGAGGTCATCGAGTGGTGCTACTGATTGCAACTCATACCCGATGAGGACGACGATCAGGTTGGTGATGCCTCCCTCGACGTACCGCCGGACCTGTTCTTCGATCCCACGCACCTGCCCGGGGTTGAGTGGGACCTTCATTTCGATGTAGGTCGGGATGCTACCAGATGGCTCCACCGACGCCTTGACCGTGATGTCCGGGATTCCGCTCGTCCTGCGTTCCTGTCGTTGGACGTACTCCTCGCCGTAGCGTGCGGTGAGTGCCCCATAAAGCTCCGCCTCGTAGTGAGCCTCGGTGGGCCACCTGGAACGGAAGCGGTACGCCTCCACGAACCCTTCGACGTCACCGAACGACGGGGGCGAACCGGATGGTGTAGGGCTCTTCGCACCGGGAGGCGGTCGTGGCATCACTCCGGCGGGCGGCTCCCTAGCTGTAGTGTGTCAGGAGATTTGACCGCCTAACTTGTCAAGAGATGTGACCGGCCTCAACCTCTTCCGGCTCATCAGCTTCCGGTCGTTGTATGCCTCGGCGGGGGTCTGCCATCCAATCCCTCCATGGATCCGACGACGATTGTCACTGACCCCGCCACCAGTAGAGCTGTCGGCGGAAGTGCCCGAGAGAACGGAAGTGAACGCGACCCACGAGCTCCTGGGTCAGGGTTCCGTGGAACCGTTCCAGCTTCCCTCGGCCCCTGGGGTTGTACGGCCTTCCGTAGATCACCTGGATCTTCCGTTCCTCGCAGAACCGGCGGAACTCCCTCGAGATGAAGCAACTCCCATTGTCCACGTAGACCGCCTTGGGCTTCCTCCCGCCCTTGATGGCCCACCAGAGGTTGTTCGTGGCTTCTCGGGTACGTTCCCGCCGGTAGGCCCGAGCCATGACGAGGAAGCGAGAGCGATCGTCCAGTATGGTGTGGACATACACTTTCCCTTCCACCCCACCGATGCGGAACTCGTAGACATCCATCTGCCAGAGCGAGTCCACGTGGCGCCGCTGGAACCGCTTGAACGGCTTGGGTTTCTTGACGATGCGGACCAGGAAGCCGTGCTTCTTCAGGAGACGGTGGACTGTGCTGGCACTCACCGAAGTGCCCTTCCTCCTCAGCACGGCGTGGATTCGTAGCGCGCCCCAGGCCGGGTGCTGTCGCCTCACCTGGAGGATGCGGTTGGCGAGGTTTCCGTGGATTCGGTTGGGGCTTCGGTGAGGACGCCGCGACTCGTTGCGGAGCCCCTCTACCCCTTCCTCTCGGTAGTTTCGGCACCAGCGACGCAGAGTACTCTCGGAGATTCCAAAGACCTTGCAGACGTTCGAGGACCGGATTCCCTGCTCCAAGTGTTGTTTGACGACTTGCAGACGGAGGCGAACATCTTCTCTGACCAAGTTGACCCCTTCCCGGGGCCGGTCATATGTCCTGACAATTCAGCCGGTCAGATGTCCTGCTACACCACACCTAGCCCGCGACTCTCGAACTAGCGGCGGTGAAGTGGCGGCTATCGCGAGCGGACCGGGAATTGAGGCGGCCGCGTGGGATGCCCCCTTCGGCGCGGGATAACGATCCCTGGCCGCCGCCTTCGATATCGCCTCAACCAGGTCCTTCTTCTCGTTGGTAAAGATGCCGAACCCGGAAGGCTTCGGGGCGGGGACATCGAACCGACGCTGAACCACCTTGAGGTCGTCGAGCTCGAGGCGGTCGAGGACATCCTTCAACTTTAGCCCGGGAGTTCCAAGGAGGCGCTCGGCCGTCTCGTCGCGGCCACCAGAGGTCGGCTCGCCGAGCCGTTCGAGCAGTTCCTTAATCTCAGTCCGTCCGAGCCGGCTCCGGACTGCGTACTCCAAAACCGTCTCGTCGGCATGCAAGCCAGATGACGGATCGTCCCTCGCCACGGTAAGCGCGGAGGCTGTACCCGCTACTTCAACGTTGCCCGAGCCCACATCCGTGGGAATCGGGTCCGATTAGAGCGCGGAAACGGGAGCCGTGAGGGGGGAATCCCAGGCGACCAGGGCCACGCCCGCCCTCGCCCCTGACCATAACGGTTCTGTTCTCAGGCTCCAGGGCCGTCGTCGACCACGGCAACTTCCCTGGTGCATCCTCGGGTGACCGTGGAGGTTTGAGTGAGGCGCGCGACTCTGGAGCTCCCGACCGCGAATCCTCCTTCGGCGTCGTACAACGCGGGTAACTGGTTGCGGCGGGGGCCGAGCTCGCGGAGTCGATGCAAGCATCGAAGTGCCAGGGTGACTCCCCGTCGGTCATTGGGCTCGACGAAGCAGAATCCGCATGAGCGGGAATTGATCGGTCGACCCGGGGGCCCCTTGATTCATCGGCTGATTTGCGATCTGAGCCTGGACATATGCAAGCCTCAGGTAGCGCACAAACAGAACGAGGACGAATGCGCAGGCCTGACCCTGCGCCTTCGTTGTCGGGAACGGTTGCAGTTCAGACACGCTCTGGAACCGGGGCTGTGGAACGGAGAATATTATAGTCATTTCCTAGACGTTGAATGTTGCGTTTACGAATCTTTACAGAACGTTCAGATAGACCCAACGACAACATAAAAATGCGACCATGCAAGACGGGCGAAGTCGGGTCTCGCTGCGAACCGGAGTGATCTTGCTCATCTCGATCACGATGCTCGTTCCATCTGCCGCGGTCATCGGCCATGTCCCAAATTCGGCGAGTGGCGAGACGGCCGGTTTCGCTCTGGCGTCGGCGGCTGGCGTGCATCCTGACTGTATCGGGGGTCCGCCTGCTTCCAACGAAACCCCTGGGGAGTTGATCTCCAACACTACGTTCTCCAACAGCACGTTCTCTTACAACGCATATCCCAACGCTACATTTTACAACAACACCTTTCTGAATGACACCCTTGCTTACGTCACAATGTTCAACGACACGTTCTCGAACAACGTCTTCTTTAACAACACTTTCTCTTACAGCAACCTCTCCAACGATACCTTTTCAAACGGCACATTCACCAACAACACGTTCGTCAACAACACCTTCGTCAATGACACCCTGGTGAACAACACATTCGCTGGCAATACCTGGTCGAACAACACCTTCGTCAACGACACCTCCGATTCTTCCGGCTTCGGTAGCGACGCTGCCGAGTGCCCCGCACCACCGCCTAACATAATCCCAGGTAATTTTGTCACGTTGGTGTGCATAAGCGGAGCGATAACAGTCCTGGGCGCTGGCGGGGTACACCTCGCAACTTGCTCAAACCAGATACTCACCTACACTACTTTGGCGGAATGAGTTCATCGCGTTCATCCAAGTCTCCCTCTGGCCCTATCACCCCTTCTCCGCGTACGATGCCGTACATCCGTTCGCACATGCGAACGGTCGCCCCGGTTGCCCTGAGCGATGGGGTTCCCGTCAACCGAGCATGACCCGGCCCTCCATCGGGCCCTGACCGTCGCTATCCGGCGCCCGCCCAATAGGTGGCGATCGCCCAGGCCCACCTCAGCCGCTCCCGTTTGGTTCTCTCCAGGGCGGTTCGAGACGCCAGCGCCCACGCCACCTCGAACACCGTCCGACGGCGCATCTCGGCCAGCGTAGGGAGGGCTTCGCCCTCCATCAGACCCATCCGCTCGGCGCGCTGTTGCTCCAGCACCAGAAACGTGTGGGCGATCAACACCATCGTCAGGTGGTGGTTTAGCCCCGACCACTTCCTTCCCTCGAAGTGGTCCATCCCGAGTTCCATCTTCGCCTCCTCGTGGAACCGCTCGATCGCCCATCGACCGTGGGCGATGGCGGCCTGCTCCTCCAGGCTCGCCTTGTTCAATCCCCAACAGATCCACGATCGGAGCCCCTCCGGGTGGTCCTCCATCAGGAGCCACACAATCTCTTCCGTGGGAACCCGGTCCAGCCGACACACCCGGACCTTCCGTCTCGTGAACCGCCCCTCCAAGGGGCCCTTCGTACCTTCGCCCCATCGGATCGTAACCCAGTCCCGCGCCTCGCCGGCCAGCGACTTCGCGCTGAGGGTGGCCACTCCATCCGGGATGTGGGGGCGGCCCAGTCGACGGTGGCCTCGTCGTCCCGGGAGGTAATCCCCGGCGTGGTACACCGGCACGGTCGGGGAGACCACGCGTACCTCGCTGGCCGTGACCTCCATCATGTACGCCTCCCCTCGTCGACGCAGTTCGGCGCGGAACTCCTGGGCATCTCCATAACCGCAGTCCGCCAGGACCATGCGGTGAGGGACTCCCTGGGCTCGCGCTCGGTCGAGCTGCTCCAGGCCGATGCGCCACTTCTCTCGAAAGGTTACGGGAAGGGGAATCCCCGCCTCCCGACATCGCTCGGGATTCTCGGTCCAAGCCTTGGGGAGGTAGAGGTCCAGGGCGAAGCAGAACCCAACGGACTCCCGGTTCGCGCCGCCCCCTGGGCGAAGGTAGAACAGGTCTACCACCGCCTGGCAATTGTCGACCGTCCCGGTGACGCCACAATATTGGCGAGAAACGCCGGGGCTCTTGCGCCCCTTCTTGACCAGGGGCACATCATCGAGGATCAGGATACCCCGGGGGGAGCCGAGCTCGTCGGTCATGAGGTCCAGCAGGCGAGCTTGGGTCTCTCGCCAATCCCAGGGGGAGTTGGTGATGAAGTTCTGGATCGCCTCGTAGCGGGCGTCCGGAACGCGGGCGATCGAGGGCTGCATGCTCTTGCGCTCGCCGGGGAGGAGCAGGCCCAGCGTGTAGTGGAGGGCGAGCGCACGGCGGCTCCGTTCTCGGGGCGTGTCACGGAAGGGTCCACCGATCCCGATCCGTTGAATGTGGGCTTGCAACCGAGAGAGCGAAGCGGCCCTCGGTCGGGGGCGATGGGAACCCACGCTCCCCCGGGCGCGGAGGGCCGGTTTTAATGTTCGCTTTCAGGAGAAACGCGTCGGTGGTGTAGGCGAGTCCAATAGAGGATGTAAGGGTGCGTCAGCGAGTATCGAAAATCACGTCAGAACCGACCAAATTCCGCCAAAGTAGTGCCTATGACCTATGCGACACGGCACCGTCGTGCACTTTCACTCTGCAGGAAAGTCCGAAATCAGGTTACGGTTTCGGTGACTGGACCGCAACCGGCTTGTCGTCGCTTTCGAATGCGCAATCCTTCAACGCCACCTTGACCGTGCAAGTGCCATCCTCCAATGGTCAATACAGGTCGACCCTAACGCTCAATGTTGGGCCTGCAACCCAGGTCAGTATTTTGGTGGGGGCTGATCTCACGCCCGGGTCCAGCGCGGCTCGCGTTCAAGTCGCCGGCTGGAACTTCGCCAACGGTCAAACAGTGACTCTAGCGCGCGGGTACAGTTATCCGATAAGCGCGACCGGGTACGCCACCAACGTGGCCGGAGAGACGAACTACAGCTTCGGTCAGTGGACAACTTCCGGCGTGTCGGTCGAGAATCTCACCACCCAAAATACGATCCTCACTGTCGGGTCGGCAGGGGGAACGCTCGGTCTTTGCCCAGTTGCCAACGGTGCGTACGGTGCTGGCAGCGCTTGGGCGGCGTACGTGGTCACTGGGAGCTCGTTCACGAGCGTTTCTGCCATCATCAAGCTTCCAGCTTCGGTTACATCCGCCGGCTCACTCGCCTTTTGGGTTGGTATAGGAGGGGACGGCACGAGTACGCAAACCCCCTTTTGGCAGGCCGGCGTTTACATCGTCAACAATAGTCGTTTTACAATCGTAAACCCCGTCTTCGAGGCCCTGGGCACCGGTTGCCAGTACACCACACATAACTGTGCGCAATGGAACGAGTCGACGAATCTAACCGTTCATCTTGGGAACCGTCTACTCGTGACCGTGAGCACTTCCGGAGGGGTTAGCTCCTATTCATTCGAGAACCTGAATACGAACAAGACCTTGCAAGGATCCGAAACATGGTCCCCCGATACCCACACGGTCGAGTGGGGTGGCGAGTCCCCAACTGGATATGTCGGTCAGGGAGTGCCTGTCTTTGCTGCGGCAACCTTCTCGACACTCAAAGTCAATGGGAATTCGATAGCACTTAATCTCGAACCCTCAGTGACACCTCAATTCCAAACCCCCTCCAAGCTGTACAGAACAGTAGGTTTCATGAGCACAACATACCTCGGCCCATCCTCAGGATGGGCGGAGTTCCTGGTGACGGCAGGACCGACCAGAGGTTATATCTGAATTAGCGCAGACCGTGCGTGCAGGGTTCAGCGTCGAACTTTGCGAACGAGTCCAGTAGTTAGGTAATGGGAAGGCCATGGTCACAGAGAGGAAGAATGACGAGCTCCGGAGAATCGGTTCAATGGGCCTCGCTGGTTCTCAGTGTGCTGCTGGCGACCGCCTTTGTTGCGGTCTTGTGTGTATCAACCCACCTCGATGAACCCGCCCTCGTAGCCGCATCACAAGTGAATGCCGCCCCAGAGGCATTACCACCAACCGTTCCCGTTGTCGAAGGGAACATCTCCATCGGTCCGGCAGGTACGAGCCCGGATGCCTTAGCCGTAGACGATGGAGCGTCGGAGATTTTCGTTGGCCTCGATCCGTACTACGTTGATGTGGTCTCATCGACTACTAATCAGATCCTCGCAACTATCAACCTCGGAGCGAGCGGCGCGCCCCTAGCGATTGCGTTCGATAACGTAACCCAGGAGGCTTATGTTTCTACATGGGCGGACCAAGTCGTCGTCATATCGGCAGCAAACCTGACCATCGATGCGCGGATTGCCGTCGGAGACGACCCCTCAGGTATCGCGTACGACCCAGTAGACGGCGATGTTTATGTAACCAACTTCGAGTCCGGCGGAATCGACGTTATCAACCAATCCACCCACGAAGTCACCTCATCCTTCTCGTACCTTCCCTTTCCTGGAGCAATCGCCTACAACCCGGACACCAATCAGCTCGTCGTGTCTGGTCTGTATGGAGTTGAGCCGTTCGGGTATGTCACCAGTTTCTTCCCATCCAACCACACGAGCGCATGGACATGGGTGCCCAGCGCGAGAGATGACTTAGGGCCGTTCCGAATCGCCTGCGATGTCGCTGCGGACACAGTTGATCTCACGTGGATTCCAGACTCTGGGCTTCCGAGCGTGCTCGTCCTCGATGGTTATAACGGATCACAGATTGCCAGTTTTACCGTTGGCAGCTCGGCAACGCAATCTGTCTGGGGAATCACTTACGACTCCAGCGACCGTCTGGTCTTCGTGACGGACCCCTCTTCGAACACCCTCGTCGGAATAAGCACAACTACCTTCGCCATCGTAACGACGATCCCGATGGGGGCCTATCCACACGAGACAGTTTACGACCCCGCGAACGGCGCGGTCTACGTCACCAACCTTGATTCGCAGTCCCTGACAGTCGTTGATGCCGCCTCATTGCGCGTGTTGGAGAATGTAAGTCTCGCCGCTTCGCCCATGGCTGTGGCATACGATGGTCCGGACGGTTTCGTATTCGCGGTTGGTGCGGATCACCTATACGAGCTATCAGCTCAGAACCGAACGGTGGTCAATTCGGTTCCCGTGGGTCTCCAACCCCAGGGAGTCGCCTACGACACGCGGACCCGGGATGTCTTCGTCACGAACTCGGCCGATAGCACGGTCTCCGTCCTCTCGGTGGAAAGCCTGAATTCCGTCGCGACAATTGCCGTGGGGTCGACACCCATCGGAGTAACTTACGACAACTCGACAAACACTGTATACGTTGCCTGTTGGGGAGCCAACGAGGTAGATGCCATCTCGGGGGAGAGTCTCAGTGTGGTGCGAACGGCAAGAGTTGGACTGACACCGTCGGCCATCGCTATCGATGAAACGGACCAGGAACTCTTCGTAACGAATCTCAACAATGACAGCGTCTCGATTGTCTCTATGTCTAACCTTACGGTCCTAGGGACGATCAACCTGCCTTTTGGTTCATCTCCAGTGGAACTGGCTTACGACGGCGAGGCAAACGAGGTATTCGTTTCTGGAAGAGACTCGGGAAACGTGAGTGTCATCTCTGCCTCTTCCCAATCCGTCATCGCTACCGTAGCGGTCGGTGGGGCTCCATTCGGGATAGCATACGTTCCGAACGAGGACCAGATCCTCGTCTCCAATTACGATGGCAGTGACGTGACGGTCGTAAACGCAAGCGCAAGGCAAGTGATTGGGACGCTTAGCGCGGGGTTGTCGCCGATTGCCATTGCATACGATTCGGCCACCGGAAGCGCCTACGCGGCGAATCTCGGATCAGGAAATCTCAGCATCCTGCAGTATCCTCCACCGGCATATTCAGTGGATTTCTCGGAAACGGGACTAGCTTCCCGGTTCCCCGTGGTCAGTAACGCTGAGCGGAGTTCAAGAGTCCGCTGCGGCCCCTTCGCCCATCGTCTTTTCCAAGCCAAACGGAACGTACTCCTATTCGGTGACTCCGGTCCTGGGCTATACCACGACGTACCTCGGAAACGTCGACGTCAGGGGGAACACCACCACGCTCGTTCGCTTCGAACCGTTCACCTATGCCGCAACCTTCCAAGAGATCGGGTTGCCACCGGGAACGAACTGGTCCGTCAACATGAGCGGTAGCATCAAGACCTCCACATCCGCGACCATCACGTTCCCTTCCCTGGCGAATGGTTCGTACGCGTTCTCAATCCCCGGTATCGCGGGATACGCGACGAACGATAGCACTGGAACGATTCGCGTGAACGGTTTTTCGGTGGCCATGCCCGTCTACTTCACGGCCAATCCACCCAGCGGAATCCCTTGGCTCTACCTCGGGGTCGGATTGGGTGCGGCAGTGATTGCGGCGGCTGTGGTCGCTGCGTATCTTTGGCGCAGGCGGATTTCGAGGCCACCCCCACAGACATGACGAATTGCGGAACGCAGATTCTCCGCTTGTCAGCGCTCGGGCCATCCCGCGATGCAGATGGCCCTCTGCACGCCAAACTAGGCGCAAAACGCGCTCGGGCTGCCGTCATCAATGTGGACATGATGGGTTCCGCCGATGGTCCGGCGGAAAGCCCATCGCAGGCGCCTCGTGTCCTCCACCTCGAGGCGCCTCATGGAGAATGTGAGTGAATCGGTCTATGTCGGGCTTGACGTCCACCGAAAGAGTGTCTACGCGACCGCGTTCGACGCCGGCGGCTTGCAAGTGAGTCAGGCGGAGTTCGGAGCCACCGACGCTGAGCTGATCAACTACCTCGAGCGGCTTCCCGGACGCAAGCACGTCGTTCTCGAGGCGTGCACTCTCTGGGAGCATTTCTTCGACGCAGCGGAGGCGACAGGCGCCTCGGTCACCCTCTCCAATCCCTACAAGACCCGCCTCATCGCCGAAGCGAGCCTCAAGACCGACAAACTCGATTCGGAGGCTCTGGCCACTCTCCTCCGACTGAACGCCGTTCCCGAGTCGTATGCACCGCCACCCGAGATTCGAGCCCTTCGGAACCTCGTCCGCGAACGCGTGTTCTATCGACGCAAAGCCACCTCGGTCAAGAATCACATCTACAGCTTCCTACTCCGTCGAGGGGTCGAATATGAGGATGGGATCCTGAATCTCCGCCGGAAGCGTGAGGTTCTCCGAGACCTCCATCTCGAGGAGGTCGACCGCGGACTGGATACCCTCACCTCGCTCGAGACCACCTGTGGGCAGCTCGACCAGAAGATCCATCGGGCCTGGGCCTCCTCCGAGGATGCCCAACTGCTCAGCACCATCCCCGGCGTCGGGGAGATCATCTCGGTGGCGCTCGCGGCGTTTCTCTGCCCGATCGAGCGGTTCTCGAGCGTCGACAAGGTGAGTTCATACGTGGGGCTGGCGCCCACGACCCATCAATCGGGTGAATCGGAGTACCACGGGCACTTGAAGCGGGACAGCGTGACGCTGGTCCGCTGGCTCCTGGTGGAGGCCGCCTGGGCTCACCGGCACCGCGTACCTCGTGGGACAGTGGCGAAGGTCGCTCGACGGGTGAGCCGCCGTCGCGGGAAGGGCAAGGGCTCGGTGGCCGGGGCCCACGCACTGTTGAAGATCATCTTCGCAATGCTGAAGAATCGAGAACCCTTCCGTGCTGACGCTCCAAGATCGCCGACTGCGGAAGGCGCCCTGCGGCACCCTCGGGTGACCGCTGGCAAACGTGTGCAGCGAGCGGTCTTGGGGCCCTCGACCGCGAAGTGTCTTCCTGCGCATTGAAGCGCGAATATCTGGGTGCGGCGAGAGCAGTTGACTATCGCAGAACAATGTGAGCTTTCGAGATCGGGAGAACTCTCCCTCAGTCAGCAGCGACGGCGGAACCCACATATCGGGCGGTTTTTCGGCCGGGAGACGGGAAATGTCTCCTATGAGGGACTCCAAGCACCCGCTGACCTTTTTCCGCACGAGGTGTTTAGGTCGGCCGGGCGTGCGGGATGGGCGACGAACGAACCCACATCGAAGGTTACGTTCCACGAACTAAGCGAAGGCTTCGCGGACCGAGCGCCTCACCTGCAACGCGCCGCTGGGAGAGAGCGCGACGTTCTCCGTGCCCCGGATGTGGAGGACGCGGCAGGAAGGGCCGACGCGTGAACAAGCCCTGGAAGCGGTGCGGCGGTTTGGGTTGGGTGTTAGGCGCGCGACGCGCCAGACCTCCAATACCGTTTAGGGAGCGGGTGGTGCCACCTTCATCTCGACTCTCCTGCAATCGAATCTCGCGGGACGGATCTCGGGGTGGGCCCTTCGGTAGTGCGACCTGAACTGGTTCCGCCCCCACAACACCTCCGTGCATCGGAGACACCGATAGTAGCTCGACGGGAACACCACCTCCTCTACTTCCTCCGTTCCCTCGCGCGGCGGTTCTAGCGCTCGATCACGCCACCAAATAGAGGCGTTCAGCACCTTGATGGCGTCCTCGGGCGGAATCCCGTGTCTGCCGAGCACTTCGGTCAGTTCAACTCTGAGCTGCTCGCGCTCCCCTTCGTCCATAACGGGGCCGAGACCGGACGCGCCCTTAACGGGTCCTCCGATAGCGGCCGAGAAACGGAAGGCCAAATGGCGCGTACCCCTGTAGAAGTGCACACTCACCTTGGTTGGGGAATAGGGGCGAGCTGACCCTACCCGAAAGCGACGAGAACCCCTGCGGCCTGCCCGCCGCCTCGGAGGCCGAATGACTACCCGGAAGCACTGGAGTGGCGAGGAGAAGCTCCGCATCGTGCTGGAGGGTCTGCGCCCGAACGCGAACGTCGAGGCGGTCTGTCGGACCCATGGGATCCACTCCGCCCAGTTCTACGAGTGGAAGGAACGGGCCCTTGTCTCGATGAAAGCAGGTCTCGAGAGCCGGCAAGGCTCCGACAGCCAACGACAACGTCAGGAGATCGCTCGGCTCAAGCGCCTGATCGCCGAGCAGGCGATCGCGCTGCAGGTGTTCAAGGAGGAGCTCACGGGTAGCTCCGAGGGAAAAAACGACGGAGGGAGATCGTGAGGACGATGCTCACCCTCGAGCTCTCGAAGCGCCACGCCGCCGAGTTCGTCGGCCTCTCCCGACGGGCACTCTACCTCGAGCCCCGAGAGACGCCTCATCGACGAACCCGATCCGATGAGCCGCAGATTCGCTCCGCGGTCCGTCGGGTGGCCCTTGCCCGCCCAACCTTCGGTGTGCGACGGGTGTGGGCCGTCCTTCGCCGGGAAGGGCTCCGGGTCAATCGGAAGCGGGTCCACCGGCTGATGGCGGCCGAGGGACTGCTGCGCCCCGCCCACTTCCCTCGGCCTCGTCTTCCTCCCACCGGACGCCTCAGCGCCGAGCGGCCGAACGAACGGTGGTACACCGACCTCACCGAGGTGGACACCACCGACTTCGGTCCGTGCCCGCTGATGGCGATCCTCGACGCCTGCACGCGCGAAGTGGTCCACTGGGAGTTCTTCCCGACGTGTGGCGCCGCGGAGGCACTCTCGGTGGTCGAGGGAGCGGTGGCGACGCGGTTCCCGAGGCTGCTCCAGGCTCCGGGCACCGTCCTGGTCACCGACCAGGGAGCTCAGTTCATCGCGAAGCGCTTCCGAGAGGGGACGAAGCTCCTTGGACTCGATCTGCGATGGACCCGAAAGAAGCGGCCCGAGGACAACGGACTTCAGGAGTCGTTCCATGGGCACCTGAAGCAGGACTACCTGTGGCTGCGGGAGCCGGAGAGCTTCTACACGACGCGGCAGCGGCTGGCCGAGGCGATTGACGATTACAACACAGAGCGACCCCACTCGTCGCTCGGGTATCTCACGCCGCGAGAGTTCGCGCAGAAGGTCCAGGAAGAGGTGTCCACATGAACGAAGGAATCCCTCCCCCAACCCCTCCCTCAGGTGAGAAGAAGTACGGGGTACACGTCACAAAGGGCAACGAGGCGGCGTGAAGAAGAGCGACTCAGGTGGCAAGTTGCCACCTCAGAAGGAGTCCGGCCTCTCTTACCAAACCGGTGGGGAAGAGCGGGCTGAGATGTCGGCAATCGGTTCGGCCAATTTTGGGTTACCCTTTCCACGTCCAAACTTCGTGATGCCTGGGGAAAGACCCGCATGCGGGTCTCGCTTGCCTGGCTCTGTAACGTTCTCGCGGCTTGTCGGCCGGTCAGTGTGATTACATTGTAATCAAAGCGAACTACCGTCTGCAGATGACCGACAAAGCCGCGGTGGGTTACAGCACCCGAGCGGTTGGCGGGGCCTTCGGCAGGTCGCTACAGTGTGCACGCGCTGTGTTCGCTGTGTGCACATGTCCACCACGCGCGCCCGGTGGTACCACCGCACGGTGGCCCCCCGCGGTGGCTCCCCGCCCGGATAGCCCCGCCGGGTGGGGATCCCGGCCGAGCGGGGGTTCAGCCGGGGACTGTGCCGGGGACTGTGCCGGGGATTGTGCCGGGGATTGTGCCGGGAACTGTGCCGGGAACTGTGCCGGGAACTGTGCCGGGAACTGTGCCGGGGATTGTACCGGGGATTGTGGCGGGGACTCAGCCGTGCAGATCCGGCACTAGGCGCATCCGCACGGCATCTTCACGCCGCCCCCTTCCCCAGCGGTTCCCCGGTGGGGAACCCTCTCTCCGAGAGGGGTGCCTTCGGCACCCTGTACTCGGTCGTCCGAACCAGAGCCACACGGCGCGAGCCGCACTCGCAGTCCGGATACCATCGACCATGTTCGCTACCGCGAACTCGGTCGACAGGTTGACCGCTTACCCTCGGGGAGTGGCGGTCGCGCACCGGTCGCGGAGCGCGATCGTTGACCCGTCGCTTCAACGGGATCCGGTCGACGCAGGCGGTCAACCGCTCGGGGTTCTGTAACGTTGTCGCGGGTTGTCGGCCGGACGGCCGTCCACAGATGACCGGCAAAGCCGCGACGGGTTACAGCACCTCCTGTTAACAATGACCTCCCAAGCCTGAAATCGCCCCGATCCCGGACGGGACCCCGCGCCGCCGGCCTTGCGACGCGGGAGTGATTCACACCGTCCGCTCGACGACGAACTTCGAGCCGTTGATGGGCATCCTCGCCACCCACCCCTCGCCGAGGTAGTGTGGAAGATCCGCCTCCGGAATGACCTGCTGTTTTGGCGCGGCGCCCCTTGTCGCTCCCTTCCTCAGGGCTTCGATCACGGCGGCGTTGTCGTCCAGGTCAATCTTCTCGATCTGCTCATCGGTGTACCACGGTGACAAGAGCACCCGGAATGTCTCCGCGTTCGACCGGTTTCCTCCGGTGGAGGCAGTCGCTAGGAACTGCTCGCATCGTGCGTAGGCTGCGCGCATCTCCTCGACCATTGACGGCTGCAACTTCTTTGAGAGATTGTACCGGCCGCTGACTCCTAGGTCATGCCCGAGGATTGCCTCTCGAAAATCCCTCGTGATCTTGCCCTTCGACTCTGCTAGGAGGAGTTGAGTCGAGGCATAGCTTCGTAGGACGTACGGACGCCACGTCGTATCGGCAGGAACGACCTTCGCCATGGCACTGCGCACCTCCGCGGTCACTGCTTTGACCGTAACGAAGCCGGTTTCGGTCTCAGTGTCACGGACAGCTACAACGGGGGAGTCGGGGGAGAGTTCCTCGGGCCGGACCGACCTTCCCCGACGGTACCGAGGTCGGGAACGGCGCTCCTTCAGGTAGGCAATCAGCGCGTCGGCCAGCTCCTGTGTGCCGAATGTCACGTATCCTTTCCGGTTCTTGCTCAGGGAACCTGGCACACGGACTAAGAAGGGAACCTTCTGCATCCGGAGCTCGCCGATCTCCAGTTCGGGGAGGTCGCGAAGGCGGAGGGCTGTGTCCCCGGCCCGGTAGACCGAGAACGCTCCCGGACGCAGTCCCGAATGGGCCATCAGTAGCGCGCTGACTTGGCCTCGGAGTGGAAGGGCCCTGAGAAGTCGCCCGAGCTCTCCCTGGGTCGGCACCCGCTCATTCTCCACCGATGCCCCTCTTACCACCGTTACACGCGGAAAGCCGCGGAATTCAATCTCGTGGTGGCGGAGAAAGCTCGAGACGCCCACGAAGGTCTTCGCGATGTACGAGTTGAGCCGGCCCTTCCGCTGGAGCGCAGTCGCATAGGCGATGAGACGTTCACGGAGGTGTGGCGGGTTGGCCCTTGCCTCCTCAAGGAGCGTCGTAGGGGTGAGTCCAATCTGGTGCAGGCATAGCCCCAGTTGGCGCAGATTGACATCGGCAGTACGGCTTGACCGCAGACGGTTCTCGTCGTACCACGTCCGGACCCTGGTGTCGTCCAGCAGGCTCCGGTGATCGAGACGCCTAGACCGCCGGGTCACGCCCGGTCCACGGCGCACAGTCTAATAAAGAATCCTTCGCCCCGAAATGAGGGACGCCCGTGCTGGGATTCGAACCCAGGTCTGAGGCTCCGCAGGCCTCTAGGATAATCCAGTGTAGCGGGTCGGGAATGGGCCCGAACCCGTAGCTACCCCACACGGGCACCCGGTGTTGCTGACTTCTGTCCCCCGCCTCCGAGCAAGGTCGTCTATAAAAGAGCCGACTGATGACCGCAATTCTAGCCGACGCTTCGCCGCTCCGGAAAGCATCCCGGGCCCGGCGTGCGCATCCGCCGGTCCCCCGCGGGAGCGTTTATAGCCGACGGAACTGCGTAAGTCGCTCGTTCGGAGCGCCATGGCCCCGGATTCCTCAAAGGACGCGTGGGAGAAGCTCCGGTCCCTACCGATGGGTCAGGCGATCGAGGTCAACGACGCGGAGGGCCGCGTATGGGCAGGGACGATCGTTCCGCATCATGACTTCTCCGGTGAGCGCATCCTTCAGATCAAGCTCGCGAGCGGATACAATGTCGGGGTTGCGATCGCCCCCGCGACCCGTTACCGCTTAGGAGGCCCGCCACGGCGCGCCCATGAACCGCGAGACACCTCGGCCGCTAGGCCCCCGACGGAGGCCAGCAAAGTAGGTGCGGACATCGCCCTCCTCACCACGGGCGGCACGATCGCCTCGCGGGTCGACTACGAGACCGGCGGGGTGAGCCCCGTCCAGAACGAGCGAGAGCTCCTGTCGCTCTTCCCCGAGATCGAGGCCGACGGTCGCGTGCGTGTCGTCCCGGTCTTCGACCGCCTGAGCGAGAACATCGTCCCCGCGGACTGGGTCCTGTTGGCGCAGGCCGTCCGCACGGCGTTCGACGAAGGCTCGCGAGGGGTCGTGATCGCCCACGGAACGGACACTCTCGGCTTCACGGCCGCGGCGCTCTCGTTCCTCTTCCCGGCCCTTCCCGGGCCGGTGGTGCTCGTGGGTGCCCAACGATCGCCCGACCGACCGAGCTCCGATGGTCGGTCGAACCTTCGCGCAGCCGCCAAGGTCGCGCGCACGCCGGGGGTCGGAGAGGTCGTGGTCGTGATGCACGCCGGCGTTTCGGACGACCGCTTCGCGATTCACCGGGGAACGCGGGTACGCAAGATGCACTCGACCCGGCGCGACGCCTTCCGTAGCCGCAACGTTGGCCCGCTCGGATATGTCGTGGGAGACGACGTCCGCTGGGACGCTCCGGTTCGCCCGTCGGTCCCCGGACCGGTGGCGCTCACGGGGGGCTTCGATGACCGCGGCGGTCTGCTCTGGTTCTACCCTGGCTTATCACCGGAGCGCGCCGAGATGTTCGCACGGGGGCTGCGCGGCATCGTTCTGGCCGGTACCGGGCTCGGGCATCTTAACGTGGCCCACCTTGACTGGATTCGACGGGCCACCGCCGCCGGCATCACCGTCGCGATGACGACCCAGTGTCTCGAGGGGGCGGTCGAGCCGTTCGTCTATGCGACCGGACGCACGCTCGTGCGCTCGGGTGTGACCTACCTCGGCGACATGATCCCTGAGACCGCCTATGTGAAGCTCCTCTGGGCCCTCGCAAGCGCCTCGTCGAAAGAGGAGGTCGAACGGCGACTGACGACGAACGTCGCCGGAGAGTCCGGTGAGCGGCGACCGATGAGGAACGGCGCGTGAAGGCTGGGCTCGAGGTGCATCAGCAGCTCTCCACCGGCAAACTGTTCTGTCGCTGCCCGTGCGAGCTCTCCGAGGAAACGCTCGCTACGTTCGCACGCCGGCTCGAGGCCGCCGGAGGGGAGGAGCTCGCGGTCGACCGGGCCGCGAGCTTCCAGGCCGCCCGAGCGCTACTTTACCGCTACGAGGTCGTATCTGGGTCGTGCCTGGTCGAGATGGACGAAGAGCCGCCGCGCCCGCTCGACCCGGCGGCGCTCGAGACCGCACTTCTGGTGGCCCGGCTCCTGGGTGCTCGCGTCGTGGATGAGATCGAAGTGATGCGCAAGATCGTCGTGGATGGGTCGAACACATCCGGGTTCCAGCGGACCTCGCTGGTTGCCGTCGGAGGGGCGCTGGAGATCCGCGGACGACGCTACCCCATCGAGTCGATCTGCCTCGAAGAGGACGCAGCGCGCAAGGTCGCCGAATCCCCCGGTGAGATCACCTACCGCCTCGATCGCCTGGGCATCCCGCTCCTCGAGATCGCTACCGCGCCGGTCATCGAGAGCGGAGGAGAAGCACGGGAGGTCGCGGAAGAGCTCGGCGCCCTGCTGCGAGCCACCGGCCGGGTCCGGCGGGGCATCGGCTCGATTCGCGAGGACGTCAACGTCTCCATCGAAGGGGGTCGTCGGATCGAGATCAAAGGAGTGCAGGAGCTCCGTCTGATCGAGGCCTACGTGGAAGGAGAGGCCCGGCGGCAGCAGGTCCTCCTCGCGGTGCGCGACGCCCTGCAGGCCCGACACGCGAGAGCGGTGACCCGGCTCCCGGTCGACCTCTCTGACCGACTCCGTCATGTGAGGAGTGGCCCCCTCGCCGCTAAGGGGAACTCGCCCCCCGTGGTTCTCGGCCTCTCGTTGCACGGCTTTGCCGGCCTGCTCAAATCGCCCGAAGGAAGTGACGAGCGACTCGGCCGAGAGCTCGCAGACTACGCGCGCGCCGTCGGCCTGAAGGGACTGCTACATTCGGACGAGCTCCCGGGCTACGGCCTCTCGGCCGAAGATGTCACCCAGGTTCGCGAGGCGCTCTCGCTGGGACCTCACGATGCCTTCGTCCTCGTCGCCGACCCAGCGCGTTCCCGGGCCGTGGCGGCGCTCCTCGCGGTTGCGGAGCGCGCGGGCGCCGCGCTCGAAGGGATCCCCGGCGAAACGCGCGACCCGCTCCCGGACGGGCGGAGCCGCTATTCGCGGCCGATATCGGGCCGCCATCGAATGTACCCCGAGACCGACGTTCCGCCGATCATCGTCTCGCCGGAGGAGCTCCGCCAGATCGAGAGCAAGCTCCCGGAGCTCCCCGTGGCGCTCCGAGCACGGCTCGAACGGGAGTTCGGGCTGCCTACCGACCTGGTCCGGCAGATCGTGAATGCCGGCGAGGCGCCCCGGTTCGAAACGCTCACTCGTCGTGGCTACCCGGCGACCCTCGTGGCCCGCCTCCTAACGCAGGACCTCCCGCTCGCGCTCGAGGAGGTACCGAACGGGGCCGAACCCGACGTGCCGACCTTGGACCGCCTCCTCGCCGCGAACCAGACGGGAGCTTTCGCGAAGGAAGGGATCCCCGCGGTGCTCCGTGAGCTCCTGAACGGGGCAGCGAATATCGAGGTCGCGGTCGAGCGGTCGGGGCTCGCCGGGATGAGCGCGGAGGAGCTCAAGGCGATCGTTCGCGAGATCCTGCGCGAGAACGCGGAGCTCGTCCGCGCGCGCGGCAGCGCTGCCTTCTCCGCTTTGATGGGGGACGTCATGAAGAAGGCTCGAGGGCGTTTCGACGGAGAAGCGGTGGCTCGAGAGCTTCGTTCCGCCCTCGCCCGGGCCGTCCCTGGGGATCCTGCAACGGAGCCGACCGGATGAGCCCGCGGCCGCGCGCCTCCGCACCGGAGGCGAGCGGGAAGCCCCGGCTCCGCGCCATCGTCACGGACGTGGATGGTACCCTCACCGATGCGGAACGGCGGCTCGACCCCAAGGCGGTCGAGCTGATCCACGCGCTCACTCGGCGGCGGATCCCTATCATTCTCGCCACCGGGAACGTCTTGCCCATCGCCCTCGGCCTTCACCGGTCACTCGGCCTTCGCGACCCCATCGTGGCGGAGAACGGCGGGATCCTCTACTACCCCGGCCATATGGGCGACCGGGTCTTCCGGCTCGCCGACCCGACGCTGGCTCTCCGGGCGTTCCGGCACCTGCGCCGCTCGGGGCTCCCCGTACGTCGGCTGTTCACGGACCGCTGGCGAGAGAGCGAGGTCGCCCTGGACACGAGCGTTTCCCTTCGGCGGATCCAACGCGCGCTCGTCGGTCTTCCGGTTCGGGCGGAGAGCACCGGCTTCGCGATCCATCTCATGGGGCCGGGCGCCGGCAAGCTCGCGGCCGTTGAACGCGCGCTCGGGATGGTGGACCGCGACCTCGCCGAATGCCTCGTGCTCGGCGATGGAGACAACGACGTCGACATGCTGCGAGGCGCGGGCTGGTCCGTAAGCTTCCCGTCCGCGAGCCGTCGCGCCCGAGAGGCGGCCCGCTTTGTCACCCGTGCGAACTTCGTTCGGGGCTTCATCGAAGGAGTGAAGGCGAGCGGCATTCTGCCGCGAGCCACGTAGGAGCTCGTCCATGATGGTCGTAGCCTGTAGTCGATGCGGGAGACCCGCGAGCGGCCACTGCTTCGCGTGCGGACGACCGTTCTGCTCGAGCTGCCTTCCGGCGGGACAGCGCGTGTGTACCGATTGCATGGCGACCCGCGCCCCGAGCCGGGGAAACCGCCCAGGGGCACGCTAAGGGCGATTCTCGGTAGAGTAGTCGTACCCGGGGAGCACGAACGGCCCGCGCGGGCTCGATCGGCCGAGGATCCAGAGCACCACGCCGAACAAGCCAGCAAAGAGTCCCATCCCCAGGATCGCGAGCGAGTACGCCCCCATCGTCGGGTAAACATGTACCCAGAGGAGGGTCAGGCCCGACGAGGGCGCCATAATGTGCGCGACCAAGTTCGCGACGACACCGCCACCCCACCCGACGGCGACGAGGATGGCACCGGTGATCTGCCAGCCGATGCGAAGGTCGCCCCCGTAATCTTCGGGCGGGGTGGCAGGCGTCTCCTGAAGGTCGACCACGAACCGCTGGATGAGCGGCGTCCCCTAAAGGTCTTGCCGGGTCCTAGGGCAGAAATCGGAACGGTGGCACACCCGTCACTGGAGCAGGGACCCGCCGATCGCAGGCTGGAACCAGCTGTATCTGGAGTACGGGAATCAGTTCCCCCGAAACCCCTGGGTCGGGGTGCGGGGGAACCCATTCCTGTACCCCAGGCCGGGAACAGATATAAGCAATATTAATATATAAGTGCAAACAAACCATTGTTGGAATACCAAGAGGGAGCATGACGAACGAAATCACGACCGAAGAGAATGTCTACCCATGGAACGAGATCGACCGCGCTTTCGAGGCGGTTCGCCGGCAAGTGTTTGGGGCCTCTGGGGTCCCGTCGCCGGCCCTCGGCTCGGGGTCGGGCTACCTGCGCACGGCTCGGACCGACATCGAGGAGACCGACTCCACCTACCGCCTGCACCTGGAGGTCCCTGGGATCCCGAAGGAGAATCTCGCGATCACGGTCCGGGGAAACGAGGTCGAGGTCCGTGGCGATTTCGCCTCGCAGAGCGAGACGAAGGAGCCCGAGTATGTCCACCGTGAGCGGACGTATGCGGGGTTCTACCGGGCGCTCGAGCTGCCCGAGCCCGTCCTCGCGTCCAAGGCGACCGCCACCGTCGTCAACGGTGTGCTGACGCTCGAACTGCCGAAGGAGCACCCGGAGCCCAACCCGACCGAGGTCAAGGTCCCGGTCCAGTAGAGGAACCGATTCGGGGCCCCTCCGCGAGCTGAGGGGCCCCTACCGCCGCCGAAGGGGCGCGGAAACCCTAGCCGAACCCGGGGAGCGACTTCGAGTCCTTGCTCGGAGCTCCGGGGCGAAGCGGAGGCTTACGAAGCTCCTTGGGGCACTCGACGAGGCGCGTCAGCGGTGCCGACTGGACGATGTAGCTCGGCAGCCCGGTCGTCGGGTCGTTGCCCGCCCTTAGGATGTTCATGATCTCGAGCCGCACTTCGATCACCGAGCCATCCTTGAGCTTGAGGCGGAGGCGTCCGTCTCCCTCCATCGTCTCATAGTCGACGATCTCGGCGTTCGAGAGGTCCGGCGGGGGTCCGCCGGGACCGCCCATCATGCGCCGCCTCCGTTCACCGGCGCGGTCCGGCGGTGAAGGACCTCGCGCGGGTCCTCTCCGTCCACGGTCAGCCCGAGCGAAACGCACGTTCCGATCACTTGGTTCATCCTCTGGTCCGCGGAACGGCCGAAAAGGTCGTCCCCCTTGGCCTCCGCAATCTTCCGCACGGAATCCATGGTCACGTTACCGGCGGTCTCGGTCTTGGGCTTACCGGAGCCCTTCTCCTTGCCCGCCTCCTTCAAAAGGAGCGCGGCCACGGGCGGCCGTCCGACCACGAGGGTGAACGCCCGCGTCTGGGGATTGACCTTGACGATGACGGGCACCCGCATCCCGGCGAATTGCTTGGTCTCCTGATTGATCTGGGCGACGACCAGGCCCACGTTCACGCCGAGCGGCCCCAGCGCCGGGCCTAGCGGCGGCCCGGCCGATGCTTTGCCGCCCTCCACGAGGACACTCACCTCATCCGCCACTGTGGCTCCCTCCCTTCTCCAACATACGCACGTGATCGCCGCGCACCGTCACGGGGATCGGCACGACGGCCTCGATGAGCTCGACCGTGATCTCCTCCTTCGCTTGGTCGATCTTCTTGACGCGGGCCTTCTCACCCTTGAACGGCCCGCTGATGAGCTCGACGATTGCGCCCTCGACGAACCCTTCGACCGTGATCTTCGGGACGAGCAGGGGTTCGACCTCCTTCAAGGTGGTCTCACCGGCCACGAGCCCGCGGGCCTTGCGGATCCCCTTGAGCATCTCATGGACGCCTTCGAAGCTCATCCCCTCGGCGAAGACGTACCCGCGTAGTGACGAGGGCACGAGCATCGCGAAGACGACGTCCGGCTTCTCGTCCGTCCGCGCCAAGAGCGTGTCGGCGACCTCGCGCTCGTAACCGCGAGAGGTCTTGATCGCGAGGAGCGACTGGCGAGCCACGCAGGCGAGCATGAGCCGGGCCGGCGCTCCCCCTTCCTCCCCCTTCGCCGCGAGACGGACCTCGACTCGGTCCCCATAGCGGACGCCGACGGGGGCGGTGATCTCAAAGGAAAGTGCTACCGCGCCCCCCGGAGGGATCGCGACCTCGGCTGTCTGCCGCCGCGCAAAGAGCTCGACCGCAGTGCGCTTACCCGGAGGGACCCACCGCACGGGCCACTCGGCCCCCTCCCCCGGATAGGTGGACGTGTAGCCGACCTCGATCGTCAACTCGCATGCGCCGCCCTCGCCCTTCGCGCTCGAAAGGACCGCGCTCAGCGTCGTGATCGTCCCAGCCGTGACGGGCCGCACCGTGTCGTCGGCCGCCCGGAGCGTGAGTTGGCTTGCGGGCGGGGGCCGAGACGGAGCGCTCGGAGCGGAGGGCGTCGGCGCGATCGGGGCTCTCTTCACCGGGGCGGTCACCGAGGGCGTGGGTGCGGCCGGGGTCGGCGGCCCAATAAGGCCGATCCCCTCCTCCTCGGACGGTGGGACGTGTGCCATTCGGATCCTTCGCCTTCGGAGCGCTCGCTACAGTCCGCCGAGGTAGTTCGCCCAGAGCCAGGGGGCGACCTGCGAGAAGAAGATGTACATCGCGAATCCGGTGATCCCGATGATGAACGCACCGATGAACGTGATCTGGAGCACCCGGACGTACTCATCGTGGGTCGGCTTACGCGCCATGCGAAGGATCCGGCCGAAGCGCCCGTGGCCAACGTGCTTGAGCCGGCCGTCGAACTCATCCTGGATCTTCTGGGCGCGGTCGATGATCGGCATATCGCTTCCTGGTTATCGGACCCGGTCGATCTCCGCGGAGATCAACCCTTGGGAGAGCGCCCCGAAAATCTGGGGGGATTTAACGCCGGTGACTACCAGCATCACGCGGATCGTGTGCTGCATGGTAGGGTCGATCGTAGCGCCCCAAATGATCCGGGCGCTCGGGGAAACGACCTTCTGAACGACCTCGGCGGCCTTCGCCGCCTCGGCGACCGTCATATCCGGGCCCCCCGTGACATTGACGAGCGCTCCGCTCGCACCCGTGATGTCGACCCGGAGCAGCGGCGATTGGATCGCCTCGTTGACCGCGTCCTCGGCGCGGTTGTCGCTTTCGGACTCGCCATAGCCGATGAGGGCCACTCCGCCCCCCTTCATGATCGTGCGTAGGTCATTGAAGTCGAGGTTGACGAGCCCCGGACGGGTGATGACCTCGGTGATGCCGCGGATGGCGCGGGCGAGGACCGAGTCGGCGACCTTGAAGGCGGCTTGCACGGGAAGTCTGGGCACGAGCTCGAGGAGGCGGTCGTTCGGGATCGTGATGACGGTGTCGACGGTCGCGCGTAGCTTCTCGAGCCCCTGGACCGCGTTCTCCGCGCGGACCAACCCTTCCGAGGTGAACGGGAGCGTGCAGACGGCGATCGTCAGCGGGTCGCCTCCCGCCTCCCGGGCCGCTTGCGCGACGACCGGCGCGGCGCCGGTTCCGGTCCCTCCCCCGAGACCGAGCGTGATGAAGATCATGTCACTGTCCTTGAGGAGCGCCTTCAGGTCGTCGTGGGCCTCCATAGCCGCCCGCTCGCCGATGTCGGGGATCGCGCCCGCGCCCAGTCCTCGGGTGAGGCGCCGGCCGAGGAGGACCTTGCGGTTCGCGTGAACCGTGAGGAGGTGCTGCGCGTCCGTGTTGCACGCGATCGTTTCGGCGTCGGCGAGACCGTCCTCGCTCAGACGGTTGATGGTGTTCGAGCCACCGCCACCGCAGCCGACGATCTTGATGTTCGTGTGCAACGAAGCGAGAAGCTCCTCGAGCTCGCGGTCTTCGTCGGGGGCATGCGAGGCGGCGGGGCTCTGCGCCTCCGGCGGCAGGTGCGACAGGATCTCCCTTGCGAGCGGGCGCATGCTATCGGACATCACGGGGGCGGAGAGCCAAGGCCCACTTATAAGGAATTGTTCGATTTCCGATAGACTTCGCCGTGGAGTACACGCTCTGGGCCCCTCAGTACGAGATGATCCGACGAGCGTTCGGCTTCGACTTCGCTCGAGAGGAGGCCGCCGCCCGTCGGCTGAGCGAGCTATTGCCCCCCGCCGCCAGGGTCGACCCCCTCGGTCGTATCGGACGTCGGCTCGCCGGGAGCGATGCCATCGTGGTCGGACGGGCCCCGCGGGTCGGCCCCCCTCCGATATGGAGGCTCCCTCCCTCCTCTCGCCCCCCGACGCTCGTGGCCGCCGACGGCGCGTCGGCCATCTGTCTCGAGGCGGGTCTCGTCCCGGACGTGATCGTGACCGACCTGGACGGGCCGATCCCTTCCGAAGTGACTGCGAACCGCAAGGGAAGCTTCACGGTCGTGCACGCCCACGGGGACAACATCCCCCAGCTCGAGGAGTGGGTGGGCCAGTTCTCCGGCGAGCTCGCCGGCTCCTGGGCGGGCCCTCCGACCGACATTCTGTTCGACGTCGGTGGGTTCACGGATGGGGATCGAGCCGCCTACCTCGCCGGCGAGACCGGGGCCACACGAATCCTGCTCTGGGGATTCGACTTCCGAACGATCGACCTCACCGACCCGGCGTCCCGCGAGCGGAAAAGGCGCAAGCTCGAGTGGGCCGACCGGTCGCTGCGCTTCCTCGCCGCCCATGGCACGTGCCCGCTTCTGCGCTGGGACCCGGACGGGACCGTTTCGCCCTACCCGTCGGAGAGGGTCGACGAGTCGACGAGGTAGATGACGTTCGGGCCGTTCTCATACACGGGGACGAACGGGAGCCCGGAGAACCACTCGATCGCGGCGGAGCTCAAGGGGAGGGCAGCGCCCGCGGGGTTCAGGGCAACCCCCGCGTACATGACCGAGTCGATGACCACGTAGGAGATCGGGTAGTCGGCGTGCGGTGCGGCGGAGCTACGGAGCTCCGCCTCGGCCTGCGTCCAGTTGGACCCCGTGAAGAGGGCGGGCGTACTGTCCCACGTGGCTCGGTTCCCGTCGAACCCGAAGAAGGCCGAGCTCAGCCGGTGGTCGGTCGCGACCGTTTGGTTAAAGGGGATCCCTGACCCTGCCGTACCCGCCCACATCCACATCCCGGAGTCCGCGACCGTGTAACCCTCCTGGAACCCACCGAAGTCCGTTTGAGGCGGGTAGACGATCGCGGCGTTCGCCGCGACGAGCACGATGACCGCCGTCGAGGCGGCGATGAACGCCCGTCGGCCCCCACGGTCGCCCGCGCGTGCCACGAGACGGGCGGCGCCGATAGCGCCCATGAGCCCGACCGGGATGAGGATGTACTCGACGTACCGCGAGGCGGGGATCGCCTCCACAATCGAGGAGGAGCCCGCAAGGTAGGTCACCAACAACGTCACCGCCGCGCCCACCCCAAGAGCCGCGGTCCACGTGAGACTGAACGGTCCGAGGCGGGCCACGGTGGGCGTCCGCCGGCTCCCTGCGGTCAGGATGCCGACCAGGAACACCGGTGTGAACCACAGTATCGCGGCGGGCGTGGTCAACTGGCTCGTTCCGGGAAGCGGAACGAACACCACTACCGCGATACCTCCGAAGATGAGCGCGAAGAGGATGGCGAAGTCACGGATGAGGCTACGGTCGGTCGGTAACCTAACCCACGCGCGGCGAGGGCGGAAGGCGCCTCGGCGAAGCTTGACGATCAGCCCGACCAACACGACCGCGAGGAGGACGCCCGCTTCGAGCGGAAGGAATCCGGCCAGAGCACTCCCCCCCAGTCCGGGCTCGAGCACGGTGGCGACGAACGACTGAGTGCCGTAGAACCAGTAGACGAGAGTGGCGGTGGAAACCCCGGCGATTATGACGAGCTCGCGGGTGGGGAATCGGCGGCTCCAAAGCCCGGGCCTCCACAGCTCCAGCAGCAACAGCCCGCCGAGCGCGCTGAGTACGAAGAAGAACGTAGACAGGTGGTGGGTCACGATGAGCGCGGCCGCCGTGAGGCCGAGCGGGAGGTACCATCGTTGGTCGCGGCGCCCCTCGACGAACATCCAGAGCGCGGCTACGCACAGGAAATCCCCCAGCGCGAGCGGCGCGGGGTGGGCGATCGAGAAGACCCGGGGCATCATCACGGCGGCGAAGGCGGCCCCGAGGAGCGCGACCTCCTCGTGGGGGAAGAGCCGGCGGAAGAGAAGGAAGAGCGGAAAGAACGAGAGCGCGGCGACGACCGGGATGATGATCGTCAGGGCGTCGAAGGTGCTGAGGCCGAACCCCTCCGCCCCTGCGCCGGCGAGCAAGAAGATCCCCGGGAAGTCCGGGTACGCGGTCCCCCACCCAAGGTAGGCGGCCCCCGTCGGGAGGTGGCCGGTCGTCACGAGGGCGCTGGTCAGGCGGTAGTATTCGCCCGAATCCGAGCCGAAGAGCGAGAAGGAGAGGTAGGGCTCTAAGGAGAGGAAGACGACCAGCGCCCCCGCCGCGCCGAGCCAGAAGAGCGTCTCGCGCCTCACGTGTCCCTTCCCTTCATCGCGTCCGGGCCGGCCCGCCGATTGCCGCGAAGAACGACGAGAGGATAGACCTTCCTTTCGGAAGGAGGGTGCGGCTCAGGCGGGCGGATTTCGGCCTCCGGGCTCGCTTCTGAGAGCCGCTGCAACTAAATAGGGGAGCTTGGTGGGGGCGAAATCGAAGGGGAGGGAATGGCCTCGTCGAAGAAGGGAAAATCGGCGAAGCGGGCGAAGCCAAAGCCCGCAGGCCGCGGCCCCGCGAAGGCCGTAGCCCGACGTGTTCCCACGAAGAAGACGGTCGCCAAGAAGAGCGCTTCGACGGCGCCTCGACCCAAGGCCAAAGTTCCCGCGGTGGCGGCTTCCGGCCCGTCTCAACGGCCGGCCGCACCGCTCCCTCCTCCGTCTACGACCCTCTCGTCCGCCCGCCGCCACGTCCTCTCGCTCTCGTTCGTTCGCGATGGGGAAGAGTTCCTCGCCCGGCTCGAGACGAACGGCGGTCAGATCAGCGAGTTCAAGAACCGCGCTCTCGACCAGTTACTGACGCTGGTGGCGAGCGAGCTCGAGGACCTGCTCGAGTGATGGAGAGGGTTCCCTCGTCAATCGGCGCGAGGGAGAGGAGGTGTCGATGAAGAGCGCGACCGAGTACCTCACGATGCGCACGGCGAAGCCGCGCGAATTCGTCAACCTCACGGAACGCGTCCGCGCGATCGTTAGGGCGAGCGGGGTGCACGAGGGCCTCGTGCTCGTCTCGGCGATGCACATCACGGCCGCGGTCTACGTGAACGACAACGAACCCGGCCTCATCGGGGACATCGAGCGCTGGGCAGACCGCCTAGCTCCCCCGGCGACTACGCCCACCACCGGACCGGGGAGTCGAATGGCGACGCCCATCTCAAGAACCTCCTCCTGGGGCACCAGGTCGTCCTGCCGGTGACGAAGGGGGACCTCGGACCGTGGGAGCAGGTCTTTTACGCGGAGTTCGACGGCCAAAGGCCGAAGCGCGTCGTGGTCAAGGTGCTGGGGGAGTAGGCGCGGTCTCCGCGACCAGGTGCGGGTCGATCGTCGCCCCGGGTGGAGCTGGACGGGAGAGCGGACGCGTAAGGTCAACGAGAGGGACCTTCCGCGCGACCTCCTTCGCCATCGCCGAACAGGTCGAAGCCGGTACCGGGTGGTTCGTGTAGCCGGGCAGGGCGAGGTCGTAGGTGACCACGCGCTTCTCCGCGATCGTCTCCCAGACCGCGCGGAAGATCCGATCCGCGGCGTCACGCTCGCCGAGGTAGCGGAGCATCAGCTCGGCGGAGAGGATCTCGGCGACCGGATCGGCCCTGTCGAGCCCCGCATATTTCGGCGCGGAACCATGCACCGGCTCGAAGACCGCGATCTCATCTCCGTAGATGGCCCCGGGAGCCACGCCGAGGCCGCCCGCGAGGCCCGCGCACAGGTCGGAGAGGATGTCGCCGAAGAGGTTCGTCGTGACGATGACGTCGTACTCCTCCGGCTTCTTGACGAGCTGCATGCACATGTTGTCGATGAGGCGCTCTTCGGAAGGGATGTCGGGGTATTGTCGCGCGATCTCCTGGAAGGCGGTCTGGAACAGCGCCCCGGTCGTCTTCATGATGTTCGCCTTGTGCACACCGGTGACCTTGCGGCGATGCTCGCGTCGCGCGAGCTCGAAGGCGAACCGGACGATCCGGTCCGAGGCGCGGCGCGTGATCACGTTGACCGTCTCCGCCGCCGTATGGTCGCGGTCCACCCAGTGCTCGACGCCCGAGTAGAGCCCCTCGGTCGCCTCGCGGACGACGATGAGGTCCGTCTCGGGGAATCGGGTGCCTTCCCCCGCGATCGAGCGCGCCGGACGCACGGAGGCGAAAAGGTCGAGCTGCTGGCGGAGCGCGACGTTCACGCTACGGAACCCGCTCCCGATCGGGGTCGTGATGGGACCCTTGAGCGCGACCCGGTTACGCCGGATCGACTCGAGGACCGAGTCGGGGAGGGGGGTTCCCGAGGCGGCGATCGCCGCGCTGCCGGCGTCCACGACCTCCCAGTCGATCGGCACGCCGGTCGCCTCTACGACCCGACGGGCTGCGGCCGTCACTTCGGGCCCGATTCCGTCCCCCGGGATCAACGTCACGCGACGGGTCATGGTTGCCTACCGGTCCAAGAGACTCGGTCGCGCATATGAGGATAGCCCGCCGACGGGGGCAGGGCCGACCGACGAACGCCCCCCGATGAACAGTGATACTGCGTTACATATGATTTCTTATATTCATCAGCATTGTGTTCTACGATGCTCGCGCTGGCTCACCCCGAGGTCCTGTCGATCGACTGGCTACCGCCGACCCTCCCGACCCGAGGGGGCGCCATCGCCCAAGCGGAGCGCGCTCTCGAGGCCGACCCCGGAGCCGGACGTTCTCGCCTCGTGACGGTCGAAGGTCCGGAGGGCGCCGGAACCTCCGCCGTCGCTCGACGGGTCGCGCGCGACTGGATGGAACGGACCTGCCGAGGCATCCCGGGAAGCGACTGGCGGATCCTCACCGTGCGCGTCCGCTCTGCGCGTGGGACGGCGGCGGTCGCCGGAGCGCTTCTCCGCCATTTCGACCCCGGGTTCGAGCCCCGGGGCTTCCCCGCGATGGAGATCCTCGCGGGGTGCCTGCGACGCCTCAAGCGCGAGGGAAAGCCGGCTATGGTCGTCATCGATGACATCGACCCCGGGGCCCCACCGCTCGCGGGAATCGTCCGCGGTCTTGCGTGTCCGCTCCGCTTTTTGCCCGAAGGGGACGAAGGGACACCACCCCTTTCGGTCGTTCTCGCCGGACGACCGACCGCGGTGGACCGCGTCCGGCGTGGGAGCGGTCTCGCGATCCCCCGCGTCGTTCTCGCCTCCTACGGGTTCTCCGAGCTGCGCACGATCGTGAGAGAGCGGATGGCCAGAGCGCTCGGACGCGAGCCTCCGCTCGAGATGGCGGACCACATAGCCCAGCTCGCCCACGACGAGGGGCGTGGCGCGGCCCGCGCGTTGGACCTCCTACGCCGGGAGCTCATCGGCTGGTCCGCCGCCCGTCCGGGCTCGGTGTATCACCCGCTCGATGCGGAGCACCGTCTGTTGATCGAGCAACACCTGGTCGGGGCCATCGCTCGGGCGAGCCGACCGGGTCCCCCTACGCTCGCGGGCATTCGAACGTGGGAGAGGACCCTGGCCCGGGAGAGCGGGGTCGGCTCCCTACCGCCCACGACCTTATGGCGACGGATCGTTCGGCTCGAGCAGGCCGGCTACCTACGCCGAGAGGTCCGGACGGGAGGGACGGGGGGCACCCAGTCGCGGGTCCACCTTTTGCTTCCCGTCGCGGAATGGGTCACGATTCCTCGAGCGGCGGGAACTCCTCGAGCGTCCGTGACGGCTTCCGGCGGGGCGAGGACGGGGCCCGCGATGGCTTCGCTTCACTCACGCTGACCGAGGAAGGGCGAGCCGGGGAGCGTACCTGGGCCAGCACCGACTCCACTAACCGGGGGGAGCGCAGGGCGAGCTCGAGCTGGTCCGACGGAGCGTTCCTCAACGACTCGCGGTCGGGGAAGCCAGCGCCGTAGAGGGCCCGGGCGCGTACTCGACCGATCCCTCGCAGCCGGACGAGGTCGAGCAGCTCCTCGCTCACCCCGTAGCGGACCCTGAGAGAGAGGTCGTCCATCGCCCGGACGAGCCGGCGGCTGATCTGGCTCGCGATCCGGCTCGCCCCGAAGAGGAGCCACTCGGCGTCCTCCACCTTGGCGCGCAGGTCGCCGGCCCCGATGCCGAACGCATCGGTGATCTCGAGGATCGGCCGCTCGGAGATCCACGCCTCGAGCACGCTCGCGGTCTTGAGGGTCGCGAGGAACGTCTCCAAGGGGAGGTCCAGGGGGGCTCTTCCGGCTTGATCAGCAGTTCCTCCGATTCTCGGTCCAGCCGTACGAGCAGCTCGGCCTCGTCCCCTCGCTTGAGGAAGAAGGGGGGGAGGTCGGGCGTCGAGGCGATCCCCGCCAGGAGGGCGAACGGCCCTGCATTGATCGGCGCCCGCTCGACCACCTGGCGCAGGACGAGCGCGCTCAACGGGTCGAGGTAGAGTTCGCTCGTCAACTGGCCGAACGGGGTCGCTCGAAGCGGCGTCCCGGTGCCGAGGAAGCCGTTCTCCTCGAGGAAGGTTCGTACGCTGCGCGTCCTATCGGCGAGGTCGCTCATCGGAAGGGTGCGGCCGTAGAACGTGGCGGCGAGGAACGATTCGAGCTCTTCCTCGGTCCCAACGGCTCCGCTCGCGATCAGAGCGAGCAAGTGCATGCGCAGCGCCGGTTCCGCTGCGAGGCGGCTCTCGATCTCCTCCGGAGGGCTCGAGAGGTACACGTCCAAGAACCGCTCCGCCTGGGCGGCATCCTTCGCGATCAGGATCGCCTCGCCCTCCCGGTCGAAGCGAGGTCGCCCCGCGCGCCCGCACATCTGCTGGATCTCGAGCGCGGGGATGGGGGCCTGCATCCCGAGCCGATCGTCGTAGCGGTACGTGTCGCGCACGATGACCCGGCGTGCGGGCAGGTTGATCCCGGCCGCGAGCGTGGGCGTCGCGACCAGGGCCTTCAACAATCCGTCGCGGAACGCGTGCTCTACCACCTCCCGCTCTGAGTTGGTGAGCGAAGCGTTGTGGAAGGCGACCCCGTACGGGATCAGCCCGGCGAGCCGCCGGATCCCGGCGGTCTCCTCCTCGGCGACCGTGTGCAATAGTTCGGCGGTCTCCCGCGCCGCCTCCCGCTCCGTGTCATTCAGAAGGCGGCGCACCGTCGGGATGAGGCCCTCGGCGACCTGTTCGCTCGCGCGGCGCGTATTGACGAAGACGAGCGCTTGGCCCCCGGCCTCGATCGCAGTCCGCACGAGGCGGGAGAGGGGGTCGCCCGGTCCGGGGATCTCGCGGGTGGAGAGGTCCGTGAACAGGATGCGGCCGTCCGTGTAGACACCGGCCTTGAGGGGCACGGGCCGAAAATCGCTTTGGATCGGGTCGGCGTTCAGCCATTGGGCGACCTCCTCCGCGTTCCCTACGGTCGCGCTGAGCGCCACGACCTGTAGTTCAGGGTAGGCGCGCCGTAGTCGCGTGAGGGTGATCTCGAGGGTCGGTCCGCGATCCGGGTCCCTCATCAAGTGGATCTCGTCGGCTACGACCACGCCGAGACGATCGAGCCACGGGCTCCCGCGCCGCAGCAGGGCGTCGGCCTTCTCGCTGGTCGCGACCAGCACGTCGATGCGGTCGAGCTGGTCCGCCCGCAGGTCGAAGTCTCCGATGGAGACCCCGACACGGAGGCCGAGCGATTCGAACGCCCGCAGCTCTTCCGCCTTCTCGCGGGCGAGGGCGCGCAGCGGGACCATGTACAGTCCCCGGCGCCCCGCCCGGAACGCGCGGAGGAGGGCCAGATAGGCCACGAGCGACTTTCCGCTCGCCGTCGGGCAGGCGAGCAGGACGTTGTGCCCGGCCAGGGTCGGCCCCAGCGCGGCCTTTTGCGGAGGGTAGAGCGAGCGGATCCCGTCCTTCTCTAGGATGGCTCGCACCTCGGGATCAATGCCGGCGCTCTCGAGGTCGAGCCGTTCGACCGCCGCCATGGCGGAGGGCTCGGACGCTACGTCCCGACGGCGGGGTGGAGGCGTCCGGGGCATCCGTCACTCCTTAGGCTGTTCGCGGGGGGCCACGAGGGCGCGCCCGAGGATGCGTTCCTGGATCTCGGTCGTCCCTTCCACGATCGGGAAGACCCGCGCGTCACGGAACAGACGCTCCGCCGGATGGCCCGTCACGGTCGCGGGCGCGCCGATCGCATCGACCGCTTGGCCGGCGATCGACACCGCGACCTGGGAAGCGACCAGTTTCGCGGTCGATGCCTCCGTCACGTAGGGAGCCCCGGCGTCCTGAAGACGGGCGGCTTCATCGACCAACGCCCGTGCGCCGGAGAGCTCGGCGTGAGCACGGGCGAGCCGACTCAACGCCCCGTCACTGGGGTCGGAGCGGACCTTTTCCTCCAGCAGTTCGAAAGCGGCCTGCGCGACCCCGAGGGCGCACGCCGCGATCCCGACCCGTCCACCCGTCAGGGCGGAGAGCGCGATCGAGAGCCCGCTCCCTTCCTCTCCCAACAGGGCATCCGCCCCGACAGTTGCCCCATCGAACACGATCTCGTTGGTCTCACTTCCGCGTAGCCCGAGCTTATCGAGGTGCTGGGCGACGGAAAGCCCCGGCGTTTCACGAGGAACGAGGAACGCCGAGATCCCGTGGGTTCCCGAGCCCGGTTCGCGCGTCGCGAACGCCAGGATGACTCCCGCGGTCTCGCCGTTGGTGATGAACATCTTCGACCCTTGTAGCCGAAAACCGCTCGACGTTCGCTCATAGCGGGTGCGGAGCTGGGCCGCGTCGGAACCGGCTCCGGGTTCGGTGAGCGCAAAGGCGCCCAGCACCTGCGCGTTGGCGAGGCGAGGGAGCCATCGCTCCCTCTGCGCGTCGGTCCCCCAACGACGGATCGGAGCCGCACAGACCCAAAGATGGACGGACACGTCGGTCGCGATGGTGGCGCTGACCCGGGCGAGCTCTTCGAGCACGCCGGCGATGGCGCGGCTCCCGCCTCCCGAGCCCCCCCACCGCTCCGGGGTCCCGAGGCCGGTGAACCCCTCCCGGCTCATCGCAGCAAAGAGCGAGGAGGGGATCCGGTCGCTCCGGTCGATCTCCGCCGCGAGCGGCCGCAGCGTCCCTTCGGCCCATCGGCGCGCTCGTTCCTTCCAGACGGCGGGCTCTACGCCGCTCGTAGGGTCCATCGTGGGCCGGGGAGACCGGCAAGAACGCTTAATGGGTCCCGTCCGTCCGAGACGAGCGGGAGGGGAGTCGGTTGTCCGAGGGCCCATCGCCTAAGGACCGGTTCACCGCCCTCGACACGCTCGCGCTTGTCCGAGAGCTTCGTGCGCTCGACATGGCCCACGTCGACAAGGCGTTCGACCTCTCCGGGGGAGGCTGGACGATCGTCTTCCGGGCGCCCGGACGAGGCCGTTGCGAGCTCTGCCTCGTTCCCGGTCGCTTCGCGGCGCTCGTCGATGAGCGTCCGACGCATGAGGAGGGGCTCTCTCCGATCGCGAAAGAGCTCCGCCGCCTTCTCGGTGGGGCTACGCTCACGGGTGCGAACGAGCCCCGAAGCGAGCGCTATCTCGAGATCACCTTCCGCCGCCCGGACGCAGAGAGCCTCGTCCTGGCGCTCGAGTTCTTCGGAGCCGGTAACCTGGTGGTCGCGCGCGACGGGAAGATCGTGGCGGTCTCTCGACCTCGGGCCTGGGCCCATCGGCTCGTCCGGGTCGGCGCGGAGTACCAACGCCCCCCCGAGCGCACCGACCCCTGGGGCCTCTCGGTGGAGGACCTGGATGCCGAGCTCCGTAGGTCGCATACCGACCTCACGAGCACGCTCGCAGCCCGGCTCGCTCTCGGAGGTCCGGTCGCCGAGGAGATCCTCAGTCGGGCCGGGCTCGCCGGGGGGCCCGGTCCGTTCGCCCCCGGTGCGGCCGCGACCATCCACCGGGCGATCGCCGGTCTCCTGAACGGCGTGGGCGACCCTCCGAAAGGATTCCTGTATGAGAGGGAGAGCGTGGCCGTCGACGCGACCCCATATCCGTCCAAGCGGTGGAGCGCGGACCCGTCGGTTAGCGAGCGGGAACTCCCTCGATTCTCGGACGCGGCCCTCCGCTATTTTTCCACGTTGAGCTCCGAGGCCGAGGCCGCGAACGCTCCCCCTCCCGACCCCGAGCGCGCGCTGCTGGAACGCCAGCGCGAGCGCCAACGAAAGGCCGTGGAGGCCCTGGAGACGGCGGCCCAGGCGCTCATCGAAGGGGGTCAGGCGGTCCTCTTGCACTTTGCGGAGGCAGAGCGGAGGATCGCCGAGGCGCGCGAGAGCACGGAAGCCCCCGAGCAGATCGAGGTCGATCTCGAGGGAACGAAGGTGCCGTTGATCGTCCATCGGCCCACCCGCGCCTCCGCCCAAGCGCTCTTCGACGAGGCGAAACGGCTTCAGTCAAAGGCGGCGGGAGCCCGGGCCGCGCTGGCGGAGACCGAGGCCCGCCTCGAGCGACCGTCGCCGAGCGTGACGGAAGCCCCCCGCGCGGGTTCGGCAGAGAGCCGGCGCCCGCGCGCGGTCCGATGGTACACGAAGTTCCGGTGGTTTGTCTCTTCCGACGGCCTCATCGTGGTCGCGGGACGCGATGCCGCGTCGAACGACGGCGTCGTCCGTCGCCACCTCCGCGACCGAGACCTCTACCTCCACGCCGACATCCACGGGGCGGCGAGCGTCATCATCAAGGCCCCCGAGCGCGCGATCGAGGCGTTTCCCGAGGGAACCATCGAAGAGGCGGGACGATGGGCGGTGGCCTATTCGAAGGCCTGGCGCGCCGGGCTCGCCTCGGCGGACGCCTTCTGGGTCACGGCCGACCAGGTCTCGAAGACGCCAGCCTCCGGTGAATTCGTCGCGCGAGGGGCGTGGGTCATCCACGGGACCAAGTACTATCTGAAGGACCTACCGCTCGAGCTTGCGCTGGGAACAATCCGGTTCGACGAGGAGGAAACCTGGCTGGTCGCCCCTCAGTCCGCCGTGCGAGCCCGTGGGACCGTGCGCTTTCTCCTGACCCCCGGGGACGAGCGGGAGAGGGCCGAGCGCGAGGTCGAGCTCGCGCGCGAGACCGGGCTCTCCCGTACGCTCCTCCAGTCCCTCCTCCCCGCCGGGGGCGTGAACGCCCGTCGGGCGTAGAGCCGCTGGATCTCCGACACGCGGAGGCGATCGCCCGGCCGCCGCCAGCTCAGCCCTCGCCCACGAAGCATTCCGATCGTGAGCTCGACGCCGTTCAGATGGAAGCTCTGCCCGACCTCGAAGACGGGATCGCCCTTCACGGGGATCGTGGTGGTGGTCGTGCGTCGTCCCTCGATGATGGAGACGCGGAGGAGGGGAGGTTTCTCTCGTTCGACCCAGAGCGTGCCGACCTCCTCGGCCCGGGCCTCCGCGACGCGGCGTCCGTCCCTCCGGTCGATGGCCCGCACCATCACCGGGATGTCGGAGTCCGGGACACCGGAGCCCACCTGGATCTTTCGACCGAACGGAACGACGATCCGTCGCCGGGTCGATCGCGCTCCCTCGGAGAGGACCTCGAGCACTTCCACCGACCGGCCCCGGGGCCGGGTCGAAAAGGGGTGAACAGTGTCGCAGACACGGCAGCGGGCCACCCCGTGGACGGAACGGGGAGGGCGCGCTCCGCTTCGGCCGGTTTCGCGTTGGAGGTGCAGGATCCGGTGAGGAGTGACACGTCCGCATACCTCGCAGGCCAGAGCGGAGGAATGGAGCGCCGGCGCGGGCGGGGGCCCTTGGTCGGGCTCAGTCTCCGTAGACTCCATGATCGACCTCACCCGGGGTTGGGTCTCATCCCTGCGCCGAGGCCCGTATGGGGCTGCCCGAATTTGAATCGGGGTCCCGAGCTCCCAAAGCTCGAAGGATGGACCAGTAGAGCGGACCGAGAAAGCGGTCTCCTGTCCGTAGCTACCCCACAGCCCCGCACGGCCGTCCTAGACGGCCTCGACCTGTTTGAGCGTTCTGCCGATGCGGCAGTCCGCTGGCTCGGGCCGTACGCGTTCGATCTGGTATCGTTGTTTCGCCGGCAGGCTGGGGCCGGCACAGTCGGACCAATGTGGGCAGTCGAGGCGATGACAGGGGTATCGTCCGACCTCCACACTCGCTCCGATGGTCGCGCTCCGTGCCTCGACGAGCAGCACGCGCGGAACGGGCCTAACTTCCACGACGTTCGCCGAGCTCTCCTGGAGCGCGCAGGGGTGTTGGACCGGCCTCACGCGCGTTACCGTGTAGCGGCGGCCGGGGTCGAGCGTGAGGCACGCCTGACGGTAGGGGCACGTCCGGCAGACCGGTGCGCCCCCCTGGTAGACGAACTCGAAACCGACGTTCGCTTCCGCGCTCGCGAGCAGCGTGATCTCCGCCATCTCAGTCGACGACCCCCGTGACCTTGGCGAGGCGCTCAGCGGCGTCCCAGGTGAGCCCGCTCCCCCCCAGGATGGTGTAGCGCTCCGGCCGTATGGAGTGGGCCTTCACGAGGGCGCGAATGACCTCCTCGGTCGTGACGCCGAGCTCGGGCGCGGTCGTCGGAGCTCCGATCGTCGCTAGCGCGTGCTTGACGCGACGCCAGTCACCCCCGTGTAAGTGCATCATCATGATCGCGCCGACGCCGCATTGCTCCCCGTGCAACGCGGGGTGCTTCGCGACCGTATCGAGCGCGTGGCTGAAGAGGTGCTCGCTCCCCGAGCACGGTCGGGAGGAACCGGCGACGCTCATCGCGATGCCCGCGATGAGCATCGGGCGGATCGCGATCCACGCCGATTCCTCCAGGCCGGGCTTGATGAGGCCCGCGTGGTCCATGATCTCCTGAGCCGCGTACTCGGCAAACATCGCGGCCGTGCTCGAGTACTCCTCGTTCCGCAGGCGGACCGCGAGCTTCCAATCGAGGACCGCGGTCACGTTGCTGATGACGTCCGCGCACCCCGAGGCGAGGAGCCGAAAGGGAGCCTGGACGATCAAGGAGGTGTCCGCGAGGATCCCGACCGGCATCGCACCCTCGATGCTGGTCGACGTCGTGCGGCCGTGCAGCGACGCCCGCGGGGAGGAGATCCCGTCGTGCGCGGCGGAGGTCGGGACGCTGATGAAGGGGAGGTGGTGGCGCTTCGCGACGACCTTGGCGATATCGATCTTGGAGCCACCCCCGACGGCGACCAGGAATCCGGCGTTCGCCTGGGTGACCTCGACCCCGACCCGTTCGACCTCGGCCTCGGTCGCCTCGTGCGCGACCGTCACGGATATCGTGAACCCCGCGGTCTGCAGGATCTCCGCGCATCGGTCCCCCGCGAGGGTCTTCGTGGTGGGGCCGGTGATCACCGCCCCGCGCGAGGCAAACCCAAATTCGTGGCAGGTCTCTGCGAGCTCCGGCAGCACGTTGTGCCCGGCGAGGACGATTCGGGGGAAGATCATCGAGCGGGCCTTTCCGAACTCGGGAGTGAGCCCGGCGACGCGCTCGGGGGACGACAACGGTTCCGGGCTCATAGTGTCCCGCCGCCGGAGGGGCCGGGACTCATTAGCGTATCGTCAGCGGCGGAGGGCGTCTACCGGCCTGGGACGTCACCCCAGAGGACCTTGTGCTCTTGCAGCATGACGCGAGCGTCAAGCCGGTCGGCGAGCACCCAGTCGGCGAGCGCCGCCCCCGGGCTCCCCCACGCCGGCTGGAAGACGACCTGCGCCCGGGTCCGCTTTTCGCGGAGGACTCTGCGCGCGTAGAGGTAGTCCACTCGGTCCTGGATGACGAACTTCACGACGTCCGCTGCGCGCAGACGAGGGAGGTTCCCCCAGCGGTTGTGCGACTCCATTCGTGAGGAAGGGCACTTCACGTCGACGCTGAGAACCACGTGAGGGATGCCGAGGTATGGCGCGACGTCGAGGGAGCCGCCGGTCTCGATGACCACTTCGCGTCCCCGCCCGCTGAGCTCTCGGACCAAGCGGACGGAGTCGGATTGCAGGAGCGGCTCGCCGCCGGTCAGGCAGACGAACCGGGTTCGGTTCCGATCGACCTCCTTGACGAGGGAGGCGATCGACCGCTCCCGGCCCGGCCCGAAGGAGTAGGTGGTGTCGCACCACGCGCACCGCAGGTTACATCGAGCGGTGCGGATGAAGGTGGTCCGGACCCCCGTAAGGGGACCTTCCCCCTGGATGGAGTGGAAGACCTCGATGATGCGCATGGATGAGTTAGGCCCCTCCGTTCGGCGTATCGGTCGTACGACCGGCGCCTCCATTCGCAGAAGGATGAGCGCCTACCAAATAACGCCCCGCGCCCAGCGCGGCCGCGGCCATGAAACGAGAGAGGTTGACCCGAGTCACGTACAGCAATCGAAGGTACTCGGGGTAGGTAAACCCCGCTTTGATGAGCCGGTCCACGCCCGTGAAGTAATGGCGAAAGCGCAGCCACGGCGCGTAGTTCGGCGCGGTCCCCTGCTCGTAGGCGTCGAGGCTATCGCCCACTCGAGGAACGACGAAGCGGCGGACGGTTACCCCCTGTCGGAACGCCCGGAGGATGAGCCCGATGTCTTCGTTCCGCTGGGTGGTGGGATAACCCCCGAGCGAGGCGAGGGCTTCCCGTCGCCAGACCATGAACTTCGTTGAGCTGGGGTTCGGGTCGGACTTTCCGAGCGCCCAGAGCATGGGCACCGTCGACTGTCCCCGGAGCTCGTGGGCGGCCGAAGAGAAGACCCCTGGGGCGTAGCGCACGTCCCCGTCCACATGTGTCACCAGGATGTCGGAACGCGCCTGGCCGACCGCGAGGTTGCGTCCCTCCCCCCGGTTGCACTGGGCTCGGTGAGGGTGTAGGCGGGGGTCTTGTCGCGCGCGTTCCTCGATGAGCGCCCAGGTACCGTCGTCGGATTGGGCGTCCACAATGACGAGCTCCACGTCGGGCGATAGCTGGGAGAGGATCGAATCCAGCGCTGTCAGGATGGTGGCCGCCTCGTTACGCACCGTCATCGTGACCGAGAACGGGGGCGCGGCCACGGATCTAGCGGCGTTGGGCTGAGGAGATTCGCTCACGGGCGTCCACCGTCTATCCCCCCTCGGCGCTCTTGAGGGCTTCGACCTGGCGGCGGAGCGCGCCCCCGTGCGTCCGGGGGACCCTCAAATACAGCGCCCGATTCCGAGCCCTTCCGATGGACGCCGCTAAAGAGTCTCGCTGGCAGGAGGCGTGGAGCACCGCGGAGCTTTCGCGGGCCGTCCGGCACGCCGACCACGAGAAGTTCTACGCGATCGTGGCCTACCCAGGGCCGAGCGGGTTCCTCCACGTCGGGCACTTCCGCGGACTCGTGTACGCGGACGCGCTCCATCGCTACCATCGCATGCGCGGCGCCGAGGTCTTCTTCCCGACGGGCATTCACGCCTCGGGCCTGCCGGCGGTGACGTTCGCTCAGAAGGTACGCGAACGCCAGCCGAACACCGTCCGCGAGTTGGAACTGAACGGCGTCGACCCCTCCGTATGGCCCCAGCTCGAGGACCCCGACTTCGCGGCGCGCTTCCTGGGCAAGAACTACCTCGCCGTCTTCCGTCGAATGGGTCTGCTCATCGACGAGAGCGCCTTCCTCGTCACGACCGACGAGGACTACCGGGCGTTCATCCGCTGGCAGTTCCATCAGCTCAAGCACCGCGGCGCCCTCGTCCAGAAGACCCACTTTGCTCCGGTCTGCCCGACGTGCGGCCCCGTCGCGGTCGACCCGTCTGAGACCGACCTCTCCCGCGGCGGGAGCGCGGAGATCGTGCGCTACATGACCCTTCCCTTCCGCCTGGACGACGGCCGCCTCCTGCTCGCGGCGACGCTGAGGCCCGAGACGATCTATGGCGTGACGAACGTCTGGATCCCGGAGCATGAACCGCTCGTGGTGTGGCACCACGAGAACCGCACCTACCTCGTCAGCCGCGCGGCCGCCGAGCACCTGGTCGAGCAGCACGGAGGACGCGTGGGCCATCCGGTGCTCCCCGGGGAGCTCCAGGGGAAGAATGCGACGGTACCGCTGGTAGGGAGCCGGGTCCCGGTCCTCGCAAGCCCGCTCGTCGACCCTCATGTGGCCACCGGCGTAGTGATGTCCGTGCCGGCGCACGCCCCGGCCGATGCGCTCGCGATCGCCCACTTGAGCCCCAAGGTCCGCGACCTCCTCCGACCACCCCTGATCATCCTCGCGGTCCCGCCGGCCGGCGAGCTCTCCGTCTCCGACCGCCCCCTAGGGGAAGGCCGGGGGACCCCGGCCGAGCGAGCGAACCGCGCGACCGGTGCGAAGAGCCTCGCGGATACCGAGCCCCTCCACGAGGCGACGGAGCGGCTCTACCGACTGGAATATGCTCGCGGTACGATGACCGTCCCCGACCTGCTCGGCGTCCCCGTCGCCGAGGCCCGGACCAAGGTCGAGGAGCGCCTTCGCCGAGAGAACATCGGTGTCGAGCTCCAGGAGTTCTCCGAGCCAGTGATCTGCCGTAACGGGCACCCGGTCGTCATCCGTCGGATCCCTCACCAGTGGTTTCTGCGCTACAGCGACCCCGAGTGGAAGGACCTCGCACGCGAGCAGGTGGCTCGCATGACGATCCTTCCCGAGGGCTACGCCCGCGATTTCCCTGCCATCATCGACTGGATCGACGACCGACCGTGCACACGACGCGGCCGCTGGCTCGGGACCCCGTTCCCATTCGACCCGGAATGGATCATCGAGCCGATCGCCGACTCGACGTTCTACCCCGCCTACTACATCGTCCGCCGGATGGTCTCGCGCCACGCGATCCCCCCCGAGCACCTGACCACCGCGTTCTTCGACTACGTCTTCCTGGGGGAAGGCCCCGGAGAACCCCTGGTAGACCGCGCGCTCCTCGAGACGATCCGGGCCGAGTTCCTGTACTGGTACCCGCTCGACCTGAACATCGGGGGCAAGGAGCACCGCCGGGTGCACTTCCCCCCGTTCGTCATGACCCACGCCCGCCTGCTCCCTCCCGAGCTCGGGCCTCGAGCTCTCCTCGCGCACGGCTGGATCACCACCGAGAGCGGGGAGAAGGTCTCGAAGAAGGACGTGAGCGCGAAGGGAGGACCGATCCCGCCGATCCTGGACGCGCTCGAGCGGTGGGGCGCGGACGCGCTACGGCTGCAGTACGTCTCGGCCGTGCTCCCGGAGTTCGACGTCGAATGGGACCCGACGCTGGCCGATGCGGCGACCCAACGACTTGCCGACATCGAACGGATGGTGCGTGAGACCCGGGGAGATTCCGCGGGCGAACCCGAACTGGACGCGTGGCTCCTCAGTGAGATGCACGCGATCGTTCGGGCGAGCGGGGACGCCTACCACGCCGTCCGCCTCCGCGAGGCCGCCGAGCTCGTCTACGTTCGCATCCCGACCCTTCTGCGCCGCTACTATGCGCGAGGCGGAGTCGCCGGGCAGGCGACCGACCGGGTCGGCCGGGCGTGGATCCGCCTTCTCGCACCGATCACACCGCACCTGGCCGAAGAACTGGGGGAGGGCCGCTTCGACACGCTCGTCGCACGCCAGGCCTGGCCGACCCCGGAGGAGTTCCCGCGCTCGGAAGGGTCCGAGGCGGCCGAGCGCTTCCTCGCACAGGTCGAGGAGGACCTGCGCAACGTCCTTCGACCGATCCAGGAGCATGGTGAGCCGGTGCCCGAGACCGTTCTCTTCTACGTCGCGGCGCCCTGGAAGCGCGAGGTGGAGGTGTGGGTGCGCGAGGGGCTCGACGAGGGAGAAGCACCGTCCGTGGCGAGCGTCATGCAACGGGTACTAGGGTCACCCCGAGCTTGCGTCGCATCGGGGTGAGATCGCGGGCTACGTTCAGAAGGTCCTTCCTCTTCTGAGGAGCGAGGGCGCCCCTCTCGCTCCGGTGCTGGACGAGGTCGGCACGCTGCGCGCGGCCGAGGGCTATCTCACCCGCCGCTTCGGTTTTCGTGAGGTGAGCGTTCACCCGGAGTCCGAGGCCGTGGCCATCGACCCGATGAAACGCCGCGAGCGAGCGCGGCCAGGGCGGCCCGCGTTCTACCTCGCGCCGGCGCCGACGCGCTGACGCGCGGGGCGTCGGCGCGGACGCCGCAACGGGAAATTGAGGTACATCCTCGACGGCGCCGGGTGGGGGCTCACCCGGCGGTACTTCGCGGAGGCTTTCGCCGAATAGCTGCGGCCGACCTTTCCTGAGATCTCGAAATAGATCAGCTGGCCCACGGGCATGCCCGCGTAGATGCGGACGGGGAGCTTCACGCTCATCTCGAGCGTCCAGTAGTTACAGAACCCCTCGTCGCCCTTGCCCGCGGTGGCGTGGATGTCGATGCCGAGCCGGCCGAGGCTCGACTTCCCTTCGAGGAAGGGGACGAACCCGTGGGTCTCCGTGTACTCCTGCGTGACCGCGAGATAGAGCTGATTGGGGATGAGCACGAAGCCCTCGCGCGGGATGCGGAACTCGCGGACCGGGTTTGGCCGGCGAGCGTCCAGCGCTCCGTTCCGATAGACGGCGAGGTATGGGCCGAGGTGGACATCGTAGGAGTTCGTTCCCAGGCAGTCGGGCCGATACGGACGGATCACGATCCGGCCCCGGCGCATCTCTTCGCGGATCTTCGCGTCCGAAAGGATCATCGAAACGGGACCAGGGCGTAGGAGCCGGGCACCTTATTTAACGGGAGGCGGGACGTTCTACCGTGAGCGCGGCGTAGCCCACGACCTCGTCCATGGGCGCGGCCTCGCCCGAGTGGCCCCAGCGCAAGAGACGCACGGAAAGGTTTCTGTCCCGAAGGGCGGCGAGCAGGACCGTGGTCGGTGCGATCCCGCACATCGACAGCCCCTCGCGCGCCACGACGTCATACAGGCCCCGCGCGTCCATTCGAAGGATCGGCGCGAGCGCCTTTCGGTCGAGCGCCTCGGCGACGGCGGCGGGTTCATAGTGCGTGAAGTCGGTCGAGGCGAGGAGTAGGGTGTCACGTCCTTCGATCGCCTCCCGGACCACGTCGGCGACCCGGCTCAGGGCCTCGAAGCTCGCGTAATGGACCTGGATCGGGACGAACGCTACGCCGGGGAGGACGCGTTGGAGGAAGGGGAGCTGGACCTCGATAGAGTGCTCGAGGACGTGCGCGGCCTCGTCGACCGCGAGCGGAGGGCGGTCGAGCGCTCGGAGGAGCTCTCGGTCGATCGGGACGTCCCCGAGCGGCGTTCGCCAGGGGCGCGCCGAGAGGGACGCGAGGCCCCCCACACCGTGGTGGTCGACCCCGAGGATCACGACCGATGAGGGAGCGGGTTGGCGAGCGATCGCAGCGTAGGCATGAGCCGCGATCGGCCCGGAGTAGGGGAACCCCGCGTGGGGGACGATCGCCGCGACGATCGACCGGGGTCCGTGGCGGGGCTCCTTTGGGAGGGAGCCGGGCCCCCTCGGGTCGGTAAAGCAGGCGTCGACCTCGCGCCGGAGCGCCGCCGCGTCGCCGGCATAGAACTGGCCCTGGACGGCGGGCTGACGGACGAGAGCCGCGGGCATTTACGGGGCGCTCAGCGTCGCGCGGAGCTCGCGGGCTGCGGCATCGCTGAGCCGCTCCCGCGGTCGAGAGTGGAACGGGTTCCCCTCCCCGTAGCGAGGGATGATGTGGAAGTGCAGGTGGAAGACGACCTGGCCGGCTCGGGCCCCCTGGTTGAGCGCGATGTTGTAATCGGGGCTCAACCGCTCCACGCGCCGGCACACTTTCGCGAGAGCGCCGAGATAGGCGGCGTGCTCCGAGACAGGAAGGTCGGTGAGCCGAGGCACATGTCGCTTCGGGACGACGAGGAGGTGGCCGCGCGTGAACGGAAAGAGGTCGAGGAACGCGATCGCCTCCTCGTCCTCGTAGACGAGGTGGGAGGGCGCCTTCTTGGTGACGATCTGGCAGAAGACGCAGGCGGGGTCGAGGTCCGTGGGCGCAGAGCTCATTTGACGCGGCGACGGCCGGCCGCCGTATTAGGATGCGTAAAGGCGCCGCTCTCACGCCGCGGGGGGCGCGGGTGCTTCCACGGACAGTGCCGGCGCGGCCACCTCGGGGGCGGGCCCGCTCTCGGCGGGCTCCTCGGCATCGGACTCCGGCCCGGTGGAGGGCGGCGCCGGGGGGGCGATCCCGAGCTTCGCCTCGAGGAATCGACGGATCTCTTCGGGCTTCGTGGAGGCGATCCCGAAGTACCTCGGCGAAACGGCGGGTCGTACTCGAGTCGAGCGTCGACCCCTTCGGCTCCGTGTGGATGAGGTTCATCCCTCGGAGACGCTGGACCTCTTCGTAGGCGGAGTCCCCGACCATCCGGACCAGGTTGCTCTGGAGGAGAGGCTGGTGGTAGGCGATCAACGTGAGCGTCTTCAACGTCCGGGAGGACATCTCGACCGGGGTGACCGCCTGCACGCTGCTGACGAACTCCTCTTGGAGCTGGAGGGCGTAGCGATCGCCCACGCGCCGGACCTCGAGCGCCGTCTGCCCGGTTCCCGTAGGTCTGCTCCAGGGTCCTCAGCGCGCGCTGCACGACGCGGTAGTCGGAAAGGTCGAGGGCCTCCGTGAGTTCCTTTACGCTCATCGGTCGGCCGCTCGCGAAGAGGACCGACTCCACGTGCAGCACCACCGAGTCCAGCTTGGACGCCATGGCTACGAGGCCACCTCCATGTGGGGCGTTCGCGTCTCGACCTGACGGACCAGAAGCACCGGGGTCTCCATCAATTTCTCCTGCTGGAAGGCGACAGCACCCTCCCGGGCCAGGTAGAGCGCGGCGAGGAGGGTCGAGACGAGCCGGCCTCGGCCCTGGGCTGCCTTCCAAAGCTCGAGGAACGGGAACGCCTCTCCGACCGCATGCTGGCTGACCCCCTTCCAGGCGTCCTCCACGTCGCGGTCGGGGATGTCGCCATGGACGAGGAGTTCCGGCGGGGCTCGCTGCTCCTCCCGGAGCCGGTCGCGCAGCTCTTGGACGCGGGCGGCCCTGCGAGCGTCTTCCTCCGCCTCATCCAGGGCGCGGACGAGCTCGAGCAGCGAGACCGGTCTCGTCTCGGGGTGGCGCACCATCTCGAGAAGCGGGGACGGTGTCGCGCCATCCAGGATCGTGGACGTGACGTCCACCGCCTCCGGGGTCACCATGAGGTCGAGGTAGGTCTCCTGAGAAGGATCGATCAGGGCCCCGTCATCTGCCGGATCCATCCCCTCGGGGGGGAGGTCGCGGTGGTGCAGGATCTCCTCCGATTGGAGGTAGAGGATGTTCCAGGCCATGAAGAGGAGCCGGCCGGCGACGCCGAAGTCGACCCCGTCCTCGGACCGGAAGCGCTCGAGGTAGACCCGGGTGAACTGTACCAGGTCGATCTCCCACGGGTCGAACGCCTCCTTCATGACGAGCTCGAAGAGCATCGCGGTGGCCTTCTGGAAGGGGTCTTCGACCACGACGTGCAGGCCCTCTTCGAGGTTCTCTACCAGACTCATGTAGCGCTCCAAGAGCGCCGATTGACCCTCTCCCTCGCCAATGAGGGAATGGTGGAAGACGAGGTAGCGTAGGACGTTCTCCGCGGCTTCCCGCGATACCGGGGGCGGGGCGACGACCTCGACGGAAGGGGAGGGGAGGGCGGGCTCTCGGGCGAGCTCCTGGGCCTCGCCAAGGGAGATCGTCATTGCGCGACCACCTGCGGGAGACCGAGCTCGCGGTTCTGCTCGCGCTCCTCGACATCCCGAATCTCGTCGAGCTTGAGGCCGACCACGTGCGAGCAGCCATCGCCGCGCATCGTGACACCGAAGATGCGGTGAGCGAACTTGAGCGTCACCTTGCGGAGCGAGATGACGATGAACTGCGCGCGCTCGGCGTTGCGGCGCAGCAGTCGCCCGACGTACTCCGCGTTGAGCCCGTCCAAGCTCATGTCGACCTCGTCGAAGACGTAGAGCGGGCTGGGGTCGTAGCGCTGGAGCGAGAAGATGAACGCGAGGCTCGCGAGCGACTTCTCGCCACCGGAAAGCTGCTCGAGGCGCTTGATGACCTTGCCGATCGGCTGGGCGCGGATCAAGAGGCCGCCGGCAAGGGGGTCCTTCGGGTTCTCGAGCACGATCTCCCCCTCCCCTCCGCCGGAAAGCTCCCCGTAGAGCTCGTGGAAGAAGCCGTTCACCTGGCCGACGACCTCGGTAAGCTTCTCGCGTTTGCGCTGCTCGATCGAGCCGACCAATGTGACCAGCTCGCTCTTCTCGGCCGTGAGGTGCACGACCTCCGCGTCGAACTCCTCGACGCGGGCCTTCTCTTGGTCGAACTCCTCGAGGGCCCGCAGGTTGACCGAGCCCATCTCCTCGAGCTGGGCGGCGAGGGAGGCGATGGCCCGCTTGAGCTCATCCAGCGGCACCGGCTTCTCATCCGCCTCGGTCGCGGGGAACTCCTTGAGGGCCTCGGCGATCTCGTTGAGCTTCTGTTCGGCGACCGCGAGGCGGCTCTCTTCTTGGCCGAGAAGCGTCGTGCGGGTCTCCAGCTTGGTGGCAGCGGTCGCCACCTTCTCGGCGAGAGTGAGGCGTTCCGCGTCGAAGGCGCGCTTCTGCTCCTGGAGATCCAGCGCCGTCGAACCCTGTTGGGTCTCGACCCGCTTGAGCGCCTCGACCGCAGCCTTCGCGTGAGTGACGGCCTTCTGGGTTTGAGCGATCTCGCTCTTCTTGGCGGCCAGCTCGCCCTGGACGGCCTTGAGCCGTTGCCGTTGCTCCTCGAGGCGCGCCGCGAGCGCGTTCATCGAGGCCCGGATCCCTTCGAGCTCCCCGTTGATGCGCACGCGCTCGTCGTTCGCGGACTGGACATTGGCTTGGAGCTCCCGGATTCGTTGGGAAGCCTGGCTCGGAAGGTGGCTCAAGAACTCTTCCCGGCTGGTCGTGATCTCGGCGGTGAGCTCCTCGAGCTCCGAGGAAAGACCCGTGACGGCCTCTTCCGCCTGACCGAGGGATTTCTCCGCGCCAGTGTGGGCGGCCACTGCGGCCGCGATCCTGTCGGAGACCTCCTTCAGACGTAGCCGGGCCTGGGCGAGTTCCTTCTCCAGCACTTGGCGCGTGGAATCGTGGGCGCTCGCTTCGATCGATCGCTTCGCGAGCTCGTTGCTGATCTCACGGATGCGTTCGGTGATCTTCCCGAGCTCGGTGCGCGCAGCGGACTCCGCCTCGCTCTTTTCCTTGAGCTCTTCGCCGATGCGTTTGAGCTCGACGACGCTCTCGGCCGCCTTCGTGCCCCGGGACTTGTCGAAGGAGCCACCGGTGATCGCACCGGCGGCCTCGATCAGGTCCCCGGCCATCGTGACCAGGCGGACACCTCCCATCTGGGTGCGAGCGTGCCCGAGGTCGTCGAAGACGACGGTCTCGCCGAAGACGTACCAGAACGCCGGACGCAGCTCCTCATCGAACTTCACGAGGTCGACCGCGAACCCGACGGCTCCCGCCGCCTGAGCCGCGATCAGGGATTTTCCCTTGGGGCGCCCGGACAGCATCTTGTTGAGCGGAAGGAAGGTGGCGCGGCCACGGTTCTCGGTGCGAAGGAGGCGGATGCACTCTTCCGCGGTCGCGTCGCTGTCAACAACGATCCCCTGGAAGCGCGCCCCACCGGCGACCTCGAGCGCGACCCGGTTCTTCGCATCGTAGTGAGAGAGCTCCTCGACCGTGCCCCGGATCCCGGAGAGCTTGCCGAGGTTACGCTGGGCGAGAATGAAATCGACCGCGGATTGGGTTCCCGGTCGACCCGAGGCTTCCGCTCGGACCTTGAGGCGGGCGTCCAGCGCCATGTACTGGCGGTTGAGTTCTTGGAGCTCGAGGCCGATGCGCTGCGCCTCGGAGGTGAGCGCCTTTTCCTTCGACTTGAGCTGGAAGAGCTCCTTCTGAAGGTCGGAGGTCGAGCCGCCCTTGCCACCCGGGCCGCCGGGGCCGGATTCCTTCAAGCGGAGCTCGAGGTCCTTGACCTCGACGATCCGGTGCCGTTGGTCGTCCTCGGCCAACGCTTGAGCCCGCTCGGCCGCTTCCACGGCGGCGCGGGTAGCCTCTCGCTTCTCTACGGCCTGTTGCCACGCGGTCCTCTTCTCGGCCTGGACTCGCTCGAGCTCGAGCTGCCGCTTTCGTACGCCGGCGAGCTTCTTCTGGGAGTGCTCGGCGTCGCCCGTGATCGCCGCGAGTCCCTTCGCGGCCTCCTCGGCCTTGGAAGAGACCTGGGTGAGGGCCTTCGCGTGCTCGCTCTCATCCGCCTGGTTGTGCTCGAGCTCCTTTTCGTCGGCGGAAATGTGCGCCGTCAGTTCCGTCAGGGTGGCCTGGATCGTGGTGAGGGCCTCTTGCTGGTGCTCTAGGTTCGTCACGAGCCGGGCGTGGGCGAGGGTCTTAGCATCGAGCTCGGCTCGGAACTTGCGCGCCTCTTCACCACCGGCCTTCGCGATCTCCGCGTCCAGGCTGGCAATCTTCTCGAGGAGCGCGTCCCGGGCCTGCGTCAGAGCGGAGTGCTCCTCCGTCAAGTGCGCAATCTCGGCCCGAGAGGCTTCGAGCTGCTGACGGCATGTCTCGACCTCCTGGGCGGCCATCATGTGGTCGGCCCGGGCCAAGCGCGCCTCGTTCCGGCGCTTGGACTCCTGGAGTTCCTTGTAACGAATCGCTTGGAGTCGCTGTGACTCTAATCCGGAAAGGTGGCTCTTGACCTCTCCCAGGATCGTCTTGATCCGGTCGAGGTTCGTGTCGAGATCCGCGCGCTTACTCTCCGCACGCTGGAGCTCCTCGTCGAACTGAGAGATCCCCGCGAGGCGCTCCACGAGCTCGCGTCGGGGCACCGGGCCCATAGCAACGACCTTGTTGACGTCCCCCTGCTGGACGAGGTTGTAGCCATCTCCGGAGAGGCGGCCGTGAGCGAGCGCTGAGTCGATCTCGGCTTGGGTCGTTCGCTTTCCGTTGATGTAGAAGTAGGAGTAGTAGCCGTCGGGATCGCTCGGTGCCAGCTTGACGTACCGCGTGACCTCGACCTCGGCCGAGTCGACCGGCAGCATCTTGTCCTTGTTGTCGAAGACGAGGGAGACCTCGCATTCCGTTGCCGGCTTCTTGGAAGAGCCGCCGTTGAAGAAGAGGTGAGTAAGGCGCTCCGCGCGCAGGGCCTTCGAGCTGGTAGGGCCGAGAACGAACAGGATCGCGTCGGAGATGTTCGACTTACCCATCCCGTTCGGACCCGCGACACCAGTGAACCCAGGCTCAAACGGGATCTCTACCGCGCCCGCGAACGACTTGAAGTTCCTGAGTTTGAGCCGTTTGAGGTACATTGAACCCTTTCCCCGACGCGGTCTTTCCCTGTGCTCGCCGAGCCGAAGCCTGTTTGTCAGACAATCGTCGGCGGGAGTTCATCACCCCTGTCCGCCATATTTAACTATATTGTCCGAGGGGAACTGTTGCGCTAGCGGGTCTTTGAGTCGTTCTCGCAAGGGGCGTTACATTTCGGGTCGGGGAAGAGCAGGCTTCTCTGCGGACGGGCCAGTCCAACATCCGGGAGGAATCTCGGTCTAACGGGCTACAGCGCTCGTGATGTGTACATGCCCAGAAAGATGCCGCCCGATACTGATGGGAAGAAGGTCTGCACGGGTGGGATGGCGGTCTCCTGGCCCGCGCGTCCAACCCCGATTGCCGCGTACCTCACAAATCCCTTGACGCCCCACTTTCGCAGGGCCGCCACAACCTGCGTTGGCAGGTCTCGTTGAGGCACCCACATCGCAATAGACCCCGCATCGACCAGCGCATCAAAGGGCCACCAGTAATCGGTCAGAACGATGCATCGAGCGCGCAAGTAGTTGAACTCCTCGAAGAGAACCCGTGCCGTTACCTCTTCCTGAGCCCGGCCGTGGAGACCGTGCGGCAACCGTCCGCGGAAATCCTTGAAGGCCTTGGCCCGGTCCGCGCCTCGCGGAACCTGGAAAGGTGTCAGCAACTTCGTATCCAGCCAAGCCTCGAGGAAGTCTGCCACCATTTCGATCGATGGGCCGGGTCGACGGTGACTCCAGGACTCCCAGGAGGGAGGTCGTGCACGCGATGGTCGTCGACCTCGGAGGAAGGCGACGAACGCTGAAGGGACGAACACGTGGGTCGGTCGACTCGCCGCGCCGATCCACCGTTTCGCCCAGTCGAAGGCCCTACGCGACGTGAAGACCGTGGGGTCCAGTAAGACGGAGTCTACTCCCCAACCGATTCGCCCGGATTGCCCGACGATGCTGGCGGATGTAACGTGTCGCTCTGTCAACCCCTCTCTTCCCGTTGGCCCATACGGAATCGGCCTTTCGGCTTCCCGCTCACAACCAGAGTAGAATGTGGTCAAGCTAGAGTATGACCATTACGGGTCGAAGTCGGGGCTGGGCGAGCTCATGTCAACAATCAACCACCCCTTCCCGCGAAGCGCGGAGAAGCTCAATCCGCTACGCCCCCGGAAATGCGACTGAAAGGGCGCGAGAAGTTAGAGAGCCTGACCGAGCGGAACCGTCCCACCATCGCGTGATATGGGCGGTCGATCCGAGGGTGTTCCGAGTCGGATGCCGGGCTATGACCATTGAGGGGACAGCATCGCCACTGCCTCACAGGGTGATCGAAACCCCCACCTCTTCATCTGCACAGCGCGGTTCGGACGCAGTATGCTCCATCCCGACGAGGTCCTCGCCCTCTACGACGCCGAGATGCGACGGAACCCGGTTCCGTATCCCGGCACCCGCGTCGAGCACATCGCTTCCATCGTTCGAGTCGTCGGAGAGGAGAACACGATCCTCTTCTCAGATCTGACGGAGGCGAACGCACGCTCCATCATCGCCGAGCAGGCCGAGTTCTTTCGTCGCGCAGGGACCGATGCCGAGTGGAAGACGTTCGGCCATGACCAGCCGAAGGAGCTCCCCGCGCTCCTCGAGGCGGCGGGGTTCATTCCCGACGCGCCCGAGACGCTCGTTGTCTGCGACCTTCGCACGAACGCCTTCGGTGGGGCCGCCCCGCAAGGGGCTGAAATCCTGCGCGTTACCGATGAGGCCCGGCTCCACGACGCGCAGCTCGCTAATGATGCGGCATTCGGACGGGACGCCCAACCTCTCGCCTCCCGGTTCCGCGATCACCTCGCTGACCCCGAGCTCGGGCTGTTCGTCGCGTACGTCGATGGAAACCCGGTGGCGACGGGACGTCTCGAGATGCCGTTGGGTCGGTCGTTTGCCAGTCTATGGGGAGGCGGCACTGTGCCCCGGTACCGGCGTCGGGGGCTCTATCGCGGCCTCGTGGCTGTCCGTGCTGCTCTCGCCCGAGGGCACGGTTACCGTTTCCTGACGGTAGACGCCCGAGAATCCAGTCTCCCTATTTTGGAGCGGCTGGGTTTTGTCCCCCTGACCACCACCCGAGGCTGGTTACTTCGCGCCACGCCCCGGAATAGGGCGAGCGCGACCGGCGCCCTCACTCACGGAGCTCGGCGATAGACAAGTGCGCGCGAGCGGCCCGGGCGAGCGGAGCCGCCGTCCGGCCATCCCTCCAGGCCGACATGCCTGTAGTCGAGGTCGGGCACTGAACTGCGCGCCGCCGCTCTCTGAGCTCCGGTCCGCCCTGGGCGTGTTGCCGCACGACGATTCAACCGCGAGCGCGAACGACGAATCTTAGGCGAACGTACGGCGCTGTCCAAAGACCGGTGTTGTCGCAGAGCTCCGGGCGCAGCCGACGGATGATCTCCTCGCGGGCCGACCGTCGCTCCCTGTCCGTAAGGGCCTGGAGGAAAGCTCCTCCGAACGTTTCGAGCCAGCCCTCCATTCCGGTGGGAAGGGGCGTCGGGCGAGGGAACGTCTCGAGGCATTCGATCCGGAATCCTGCCTCGCCAAGACGGCGGCCATAATCCTCGGCCGTCGGGAAAAACCACGGATCGACGGCGGCTGGGTCGACCCCGCGCTCCCGGAGCACGTCGTGTAATGCGGTGCGGATCGATGCGATGTTTCCCGGTCCGCCCATTTCTCCCACGAACCGCCCTTCCGGGACCAGTGCACGATGCACTCCGCGAAGCACCGCGTCGGGGTCCCGTGACATCCAGTGAAGAGCCGCGTTCGAGAACGCGGCGTCGAACTCGTGCGAGAAGGAAAGCCGGTAGGCATCCACGACTCGTGCGTCCAGGCCCCGGCTCAGGGCCGCCGCCACCATCTCCGGGGAGGCGTCGATACCGACCACCAACGCCCCCCGGGTGACGAGGTCGGAAGTGAGCACGCCCGTCCCACACCCGATGTCGAGCACCCGCTCCCCGGGCTGAGGGTTGAGCAGGTCGAGCAGGGGCCGGCCGAGTTCCGGCACGAACGGTGCGTGCGTCGCGTAGCCCTGGGGCTGCCAGCGCTGCCCCTCCTGACCCATAGAGAGCTTACCGCCGAGGGTGAAGATGAGATTCACGGAGCTTCGAAATGGGTCCAGCGGAACGGTGGGGAATCCTCTCCACCCTCCGCACTGCGGTTCCCGTCGGGAGTTTGGCCAGCCCACCATGCGACGGTGTCTCCACTGGTACCGTGATGGGGGGCCGGGGGCCGTCGAGGGCATCTCCCGTCCCAAAGGAAAGGATTTAAGACGCCTTGATGCTCCAACGAACAGAATGCATCGCCTTGCCCTCGAGGGGTAATCCCCTGGTCCCCAACGCCGAGTCCTTTCGAAGTGGGTCGTCATGGACGTCGAAGAGGCGATACGCTCCTTCCGTAGCTGCGCGCAATTCCAGTCCCGGCCGCTCCCCCCGGAGAAGCTGAAGGCGGTCCTCTCAGCGGCCCGACTCGCCCCTTCTCAGCGGAACCTCCAGCCATGGCGCTTCGTGGTCGTCCAAGACGATGAGCGTAAGCGCCTCCTCGCCCAGGCTTGCTCACGCGGCCGGATGGTCGCGGAGGCCCCCGCGGTCATTGTCGCGTTCGCGGTCGAGGAGGACATCCCGATCACGATCGGGGGCTACATCTCCGCCTACCCGCTCGACGTGGCGGTCGCAATCCACTCGCTCCAGCTCGCGGCCACGGCCGAGGGCCTTGGAACGAACTGGATGATCGACTTCAACGAAGCGAAGGTCCGTAACATCCTCGGCGTCCCCGAGGGAGTTCACCCGATCGCCGTGATACCCGTCGGCTTTCCCCAGGAATCGAATGGGCACCCCGCTCCTGGGCCGGGCGACGATGGCCGCAAGAGCCCGGGAGAGATCATCGCTTACGACCAGTACTCCTGGTGATCGGTGGCGACGACCCTCACCTTCGTCAGCACGAACCGTGGAAAACTGGCCGAGGTCCGCGAGCTGCTCCGGCCGTACGGGGTCCGCGTCAAGTGGCGGAGCCGAACGCTCCCGGAGCCTCAGGCCGAGACGCTCGAGGAGGTCGTGCGCTCCAAGCTCGCGGCCGTTCGCGACGTCCCCGGTCCGGTCCTCGTCGAAGATTCGGGACTCTTCATCGACTCCCTGAACGGATTCCCCGGGGTCTACAGCGCGCACTTCCTGCACACCTGGGGATTCGGACCCATCCTCGAACTCCTCAGGAAGCGCAACCGCCGCGCCTCGTTCCGCACGGTCGCCGGCTTGCGGTCAGGGTCCCGGACCTGGATGTTCGTAGGCGAGGTCCGCGGGTCGATCGCATCGCGCCCCCGCGGAAGCGCGGGGTTCGGCTACGACCCGATCTTTGTCCCTTCGGGCTGGACCCAGACCTTCGCGCAACTGTCACCCAACGTGAAGAACGAGCTCTCGCACCGGGGTCGCGCCCTCCGTAAGCTCGGCGAGAAGCTCCGGCGGGCCGAAGGGCAGGCGTAGCGTCGACCGCCACCGGACCAGGGCGCCCGCCGCCCACCGGCTGACGGACCTCCCTTCGCGGCGGCCGACATATACCGGTCGGCCATCCCCTATCCATGCCGCTGTGGAACGACCGGCCGGACGCGTGGCACGAGGTCTTGCCCGGAGTTAGGCGCCGCATCCTTGCCCACGGGAAGGAGATGACGTTCGTGCTGTACGAGATCGCCCCCAACACCCGATTCCCGAAGCACGCTCACCCGCACGTGCAATCGGGGACCTTCCTCCAAGGGGGCGGTCGATTCGAAGTGGGTGCTGAGACCTGGACGATGCGGCCGGGTTCCTCCTACCTCATCCCCTCGAACGTTCCCCACGAGCTACTGACCGACGCGAGCGGGGTGAGCGTCGTGATGGATGTCTTCGTGCCGGGCCGCGAGGATTTCGCTTCCGAGGTCACCGCACCGGACCGCTGAGGCGGCAACGGGAGCTCAGCCCACCGAGCGCAGCAGACCGCCGTCCACCGGCAAGAGTGCGCCGGTGACGTAGCTCGACATCTCGCTCCCCAAGAACACCACCGCCTGCGCGAGCTCCTCCGGGGTCCCGATCCTTCCGAGAGGAATGTCGTGTTCGAGCTCGGCAAGGACCTGAGTCGTGGGAATGTTCTTGCGCCGTGCCGCGTCCTCGAAGACCTCGTCCACGCGGCCCGTGCGGATGTACCCGGGAAGGATGCCGTTGACCCGTATCCCGGCCGGACCGACCTCGCGCGCGAGGGTACGTACGAGGCCCGCGATCGCGATCCGGCAGACGCTCGATGTGGCGATCGTCGGGATCGGCTCACGGATCGCGATCGAAGCTAGGAAGACCATTCGGCCACGGGTGCGCCCGGCGATCATCGCGTCGGCGACCCTGCGCGCGAGGTAGGCCGGGCTCACGACCAGGAGCTCGGCCGCGGAGTGCCAGGCTGCGTAGTCCTGCTCGAGGAATACTCCCGGTTTCGGAGAGCCTGTTACGTAGACGAGGGTGTCGATCCCACCCAGGACGGAGAGTGACGTCTCTACGAGGTGGTCGAGCGCCGACTGCTCGCGCAGGTCCGCGACGATGCCGTGCACCTCACCGAGGCCCTTCAAAGCGAGCTCGGCGTGGGCCAACCGTTGTGCGTTCGACGAGTTGACCACCACGCGAGCGCCCTCCGCTAGGAACGCTCGGGCGGCGGCGAACCCGATCCCCTGGCTCGACGCCGTGACCAAGGTCCGTGCCCCTTTTAGGCCGGATTGGAGCGTCACGGAAGAGCTCCCCCCTCCGTCTCAATAGCGAAGACGCGAGCCATCGCCCCGCTCCCGTTCGCGATCTTCAGCGGAGCCGCGACGAGCGTGTACTCCACTCCCTCCTTTAGCTCGTCCAAATGGTCCAACGCCTCGAGGATCCACATCTCGCGCCCCAACAGCACCTTGTGCGCTTCGAACGCAGTGTTCGAGAAGGGGTCGATGCTCAGCGTATCGGTGCCCACGCCCTTCAGATGGTGATCGGCTAGCCACCGCGCGCCGGCTGGGTCGATCCCCGGAAAGTCGTAGAGGTAGTCACGGCGGTGGGAACGAATGGTGCTCCACCCCGTCTCAAGGAGGACGATCTCCGGATGGAGGGCGTTCGGCCAGTGGCGCCCCAGCGCTTCGGAGGGGATCGTCGTCCCGTCTAGTTCCTTGCGAAGGTCCAATACGCATGCCGAGCCCACCAGAGAGGTCGGCGCGATGCGGTCGACGGACATAGTGCCCTCGAGAAAGTGGGAGGGAGCGTCCATGTGGGTCCCCGTGTGCGTGAGGCAATCGACGTGCTCAATGAGGTAGCCGTCGCGCGCCACGGTTCCCACCGGCATGAACACGGGAGGGGGCGATGTAGGCCAGACCGGCATGTTCGTCTCGAGCAACGCGGTCAGATCATGCACCGTAGCGAAGGTCATGGTTCCTGGATGCCCCGGAGCTACAATACCCCGGCTTTCCCACGGTCAGTGGGCGCGGGAGCGGCGTATGAAACGAGTCAGGCGATCGACGCCCTCGTCCAGCATCGGCACCGGGCTTGAGTAGGAGATCCGGACATGCCGCTCGCCATCGGGCCCGAACGCGCGTCCGGGGACCACGGCGAGGCGCTCCTCGGCCAGCAGCCGCTCACAGAAGGGTACAGAGTCGATGGGGACGTCGTAGCGTGGAAACACGTAGAAGGCGCCGGCCGGACGAGCGCATGTGAGCCCGGGCACCTCCGCGAGTCGGCCCAGCAGATGGTCCCGACGACGCCGAAATTCCTCCCGGAACCGTTCCTCGTCTCCCCCCGCGTTCTGGAGCGCCCAGATACACGCTTCTTGGATGAACGGCGGCACGCAGGTGAGGGTGTGCTCGACCACCTTGACGAGCCGGGCCCGGATCGGAGGGGGTGCGATCGCGTATCCCGCCCGCCAACCCGTCATCGAGTACGCCTTCGAGAAGCTCCCTATCGTTACGATTGGTGAACCCCTCGGCGCGAGACTGCCCGGCGCCACGTGGACGCCCTCGTAGATCAGCGACTCGTACGTCTCGTCGCTGATGAGCACGAGTCCTCGGTCATGGGTGAAGTCGACCGCTGCGTGAACCTCCTCTCGGCTCAGCATCCGCCCCGTGGGATTCGACGGGGTGACGAGGACGAGGGCGAGGGTCCGAGGTGTAATCGCCCTCTCTAGTGCTTCCATGTCGAGAGAGAAATCGTCCCTCAACGGAACATAGACGGGGCGCCCGCCGACCAGTTGGATCGGTTGCTCGAAGAGATAGGTTGGGTTGGGCAGAAGGACCTCCGAACCCCGCTCGAGCGTCGCGAGGAACGTCGCGTACACCGCGAACTTGGCGGGAAGAACCACCACGTCGTCCGCCTCCGCCGGGATACGATGGCGCGAAGCGAGGCTGCTCGCGATCGACTCCCTCAGCTCAGGGAGCCCCTGGGCCGCGACATAGTGGGTGTGGCCCTCCTGCATCGAGCGCAACGCGGCCTGGCATATTCCCTCGGGTGTCGGGAAGTCCGGCTCGCCTACATGTAGGCCGATGACGGATTCACCGCGCCGACGCATCTCGAAGATACGCGCAATGAGCGAGAGGATTGGGGATTCAGAGACATCGTCGATCGACACAGCACGCTCCTTCGGAGGGGGAGGGACAGAGGGGCATATCTCCGCTCCGAGTGAGCCCGCCGCACCCGCTCCTCAGGGTTCGTGGCGCTCCCACGGGCTTCGGGTCGCCGACCGGGCTAAGCGGTGCTCGCGGAGGGTGGCTTTCGTATGGATTTCGTCCCCAGAGCCCATCGGTTACCTACGGACCCAAAGCGGGTCAGGCCAATCCCCGTTCGTCGTACCTAATGAGCCCCGCGCCTTCCGCGGTAACGAATCCCCTTGGCGAGCTTGGATTACCTGCTTCAGCTCCCCCGATTCCTGGATAGCAGCCGTGCTCTAGCGAACCCCGGGTCGATCATCGCCGCGCGGTCGGGCCGGGCCGTTACGCTCCACTTCAAGTCCGGCCTGGACTTGCACGTGGGTCCTTCGGAAGGGGAAGTCCGCTGGCCGACCGTCCCGATCCTATTGTGGCTCGCCTACTGTGGCGCCGAGCTCGTCCCTCCCCCTTCACACGACCAGCAATGGGCTGTGGACCAGGCCCACGACGCTATCACGACACCCCAAGGGTTGACCTTCACGCTCGACTCGCTCGAGCCGACCATCTTCACGGAGACGTTCATCGAGCAGTCCCACTACGAGCCGGTCGACATGCGCGGACGGGTCGTGGTCGATGCGGGCGCTTTCGTAGGCGACTCGGCACTGTACTTCGCGAAGTTGGGAGCGGAGGTCTACGCCTACGAGCCGGATCCTGCCAACTTCGCACGGCTCCAGAAGAACCTGACGCTCAATGCCTGCGGTTCCCACGTCCACCCCATCCAAAAGGCCGTCGGCATCGACGGCAGGGTCTCGTTCCGTTTCGGTCGTAGGGGAGGAAGCGAAGGGTACCTGAGCGGCGCCGCAGGAGGGGAGTCGGTGGAATCGGTCAGCCTTGCCACGATTCTCCAGACCCTGCCTCGTGAGCCGTTCCTCCTGAAGGCCGACATCAAGGGGGCTGAGGACGAGATCGTTCAGCAGAGTGCGATCCGCCGGTTCGAGCGCCTCCAGATAGAGGACAACGGTCGGGAGGGAGACGGACTGCCCTTCCTATTGAGCGAGCTCGCCTCCCAGGGCTTTCGAGGGATCGTTTGCAACCCGAACCGAGCGCGGGCCCCACTCACAAAGTTTGGAATGCTCCGCATGTACCGGGCGACGACCGGCGCGCGACCTCCCCCGGCGGAGGCGACCGACGGGCCCGCGGGATCCACCGATGACGGTCGGTTCGGTTGGCGAAACGGTCCGCTCGGGCAGTGATCCATGACCGACGTGCTGGCATCGTTCTGTGCCACAAACCTCGACACGCGGTCGACCCTGACCGAGTCGCTCTCCAGCGTCGAACGGATCGCTCAGGGCTCGGGCGGCCCTTTCGAGGTCGTGGTCGCCGATGGACCGAGCGCTCCTGAGGTCCGTTCGATCCTCGCCCACTGGGAATCCTCGGCCCCCCACCACATCCTAATCCGCCACGACCGAAGGAACCGCGGCTACGGAAGGCGGCGGGCCTTTGAGGTAAGCTCCGGGAACTACATCGTGCCGTTCGACACGAGCATCGTCTACGGTAGGACCTACGCCGACCTCCTGGAACGCTACTTCCACCTCGCCACGGAGCGAATGCTCTTCTCGGAGATCTGCGCCCTACGCCGCAATACCGTTGAGAACGTGGGAGGATGGAGGGACTTGGTCGGGGGCGAGGATGTCGACCTGTACGCTCCCGTCGCGGAGCGCTACGGGCTATTGGCCTACCCGACCGGGGAGCCCCATTCCCAATCCCGCGTGTTGACTAGCTTCGAGCGCCAGATGCGCTATGCGCACGGCTCGAGGCTCCGTCGCCTCCACCGGATGTTCCTGACCCAGCGGGATCAGATCATCGGGGGGAACTACCGCGTGGCGGACCTCATGGACTTCAATCGGACCAAGCCGCTCGGGGTCCGGGTGGGAGGGCGGCTTTGGTTTACGGGAGCCAGCGCGGCCGCGGCTTTGAGCCCCATCCCGCGTCGGAAGGTCGACGCGATGAACAACTACCTCTACGTGCGGGAACTCACCATCGACTCGATGGTACGAGGAGATTTCGCGGAGCTCGGCTGGACGGGCGGGCCACCGCCGCGGCTTCCCTTGACGACGGATGAGAAGCTCTACCTCTCTCGGCGGTCCGCGGTCTGGCGCACGGCCTTCCACGCCCATCCGGAACTTTTCCCGGACAAGGGGTAGTAGCTCGGCACGGCGACGCCGGAGCCCCACCCTTCCGCGGGGCACGGGCTTATGGTCTGAGGACTCTCCGTCGCCCGAACCATCATGAGAGTGCTCTTGGTGGGAACGGGCCGACGGCCGATCCCCCCACCCGGGTACGGCGGGATCGAGCGAACGATCGCCGAACTCGCGGACGCGCTTCGCCAGTCGGGGGAGGACGTCACGATCCTGAACGGCTTCCGTCCGGACCATTACACGACAGGGTGGTCGTTCGAGCGGAGGTTGCCCTGGCTGCTTCGTCGCCGGTCGGCCGACATCGTGCACGTCAGCACGAGCCGTGCCGCGCTCGTCCTGGGGTTGGCCGGGATCCCGTATGTCTTCACGAGCCATACACCCCGCTGGCTCGAGCCGAGCAACGCCCTCCAACTCGCTCTCTTCGAACGGGAGAAATTCGCCGTCCGGTTCGCTCAGGCGACGATCGCCCTGACCGAGGACCTCGGTCGCGCGATCGACCGGGTCGGTGCTCGGCGAGGGCCGGTCGTCCGCATCCCGATCGGTGTCGACGCCGCGAAGTTCCGGGCGCACACGGACGGGATCCCTCACCGGACCCTGGGCGTCGGGACGCTCGAGCGGAGGAAACGTTGGCATCTGGCGGCGCGCGCGATCGAGGGGACGGACATCCGCCTTCGCCTCGTGGGGGCGACCCGCCACCCCGATTATGCGGTGAGCCTGGCGAAAAGCGGCTGTGAGCTCCTCGGCGTCGTTCCCGAGGACGTGCTCCTCTCCGAATTCGAGAACGCGAGCTTCGTCTTCCATCCGAGCTCGAGCGAGGTCCTACCCGGAGCGGTACTCCAAGCGATGGCGTTCTCCCGGCCCGTCCTCGGGGGTTTGGCGATCCGAGGCATCCCCGGGACCATCACGAGCGAGGCGACCGATGAGGAGAGTTTCGTCTCGTTCCTGCACGACTGGGCGGTCCGGTTGGACACGGACGCGCCGCTACGGCGCGAGTTGGGCGCGAAGTCCCGGGCTGTGATCGAGCGCGAATACGCCTGGCCCAAGGTGGCCGAGGCCCATGTGCGGCTCTACCGACAGGTCATGGAGGGCGAATAGATACCCCGCGCCTCCAGGCGAACCCGGAGGCGCCGGGAAAGGGTTCGGTCGCGGCCGAAAGAGCGGAGTGCTCAGTCCTCGCCGAAGTCGCCGCCGCCCATCCCGCCCATGCCACCCATTCCGCCCATGCCTCCGCCGCCGGGGCCACCCGGGCCACCGGAGGGAGGGGGGCTCGACTTGGACGCGATGACGTCGTCGATCCGTAGGATCATGACCGCAGCTTCCGTCGCGCTCTCGATCGCCTGGCGTCCCACGCGGATCGGCTCAAGGACGCGGAGCTGGCTCATGTCATCGACCTTGCCAGCGTAGACGTTCACGCCCGCGGTCTTCTTGCCGGCCTTGTGCGACTTGCGGAGCTCGATCAGGATGTCGATCGGGTCGAGGCCCGCGTTCTCGGCCAGGGTGCGCGGGATCGTCTCGAGCGATTCGGCAAAGCTCTCGAAGGCCATCTGCTCGCGCCCGCCGATCTTCGCCGCATAGTCACGCAGCTGGAGGGCGAGCTCGGCGGCAGTCGCTCCGCCTCCGTAGACGTACTTGCCGTCCTCGACGGCGACCGCGACCACGTTGAGCGCGTCGTCCAAGGAGCGCTCCACCTCGTCGAGCACGTGCTCGGTCCCGCCGCGCATGAGGACCGATACTGCCTTCGCCTTCTTGCAGCCCGTGACGAAGGTGAGCGAATCCTCGCCGATCTTGCGCTCTTCGACCTGGCCGGCGCCCCGACGTCGTCGGCCGTGAGCTCGCTGACCTTGCTCACGATGTTCGCGCCGGTCGCCTTCGCGAGCTTCTCCATGTCCGACTTCTTGACCCGGCGCACGCCGTAGATCCCTTCCTTCGCGAGGAAGTGCTGGGCGAGGTCGTCGATCCCCTTCTGACAGAAGACGACGTTCGCTCCGGACTTCTTGACCTGCTCGACCATCCGGCGCAACATGTTCTCCTCCTCCTGGAGGAAGGCGTTGAGCTGGCTCGGGTCGTTGATCTCGATCTTGGCGTCGATCTCGGTCTTCTTGATCTCGAGGGCCGCGTCCAGGAGGGCGATCTTCGGGTTGCTGACGCGGGTCGGCATCCCGGAGTGGACCTTCTCCTTGTCCACGATGACGCCCTCGATGAGCTGCGTCTCGCTCATCTGGCCACCCTGCTTCTTGATGAGCTGGATGTTGTCGAGGTCGACGTAGTAGCCCTTGTCCTTCTTTTCGGCGACGCTCGTGACCGCCTTGACGGCGATCTCCCCCAGGATCTCCCGGTTGAACGAGACCGCCTTGGAGGCCATCGCGGTGTCGGCGATCTCCTTGAGCATCGCATGGTCCTCGATCTTGATCGGCTGCGCGACGCTGTCGAGAATCTCGAGAGCCTTGGCCGAGGCGAGGCGATAGCCCTGGCAGATGATCGTCGGGTGGATGTTCTGCTCGATGAGGACCTCGGCGCGCTTCAGGAGCTCGCCGGTCAGGACCACGGCTGTGGTCGTTCCGTCGCCCGCTTCCTGGTCCTGGGTCTTCGCGACCTCGACCAGCATCTTCGCGGCGGGGTGCTCGACGTCCATTTCTTTGAGGATGGTGACCCCGTCGTTCGTAACGACCACGTCGCCCATCGAATCGACGAGCATCTTGTCGAGCCCGCGCGGTCCCAACGTGGACCGCACCGAGTCGGCGATCGCTTTCGCGGCCGCGATATTGTTGGAGAGAGCCCCGCGGCCCTTCTCGCGCTTGGTCCCTTCCTTCAGCACCAAAATCGGAGTCTGTCCCGTCAACATGTTCTCTTTCTCCCCCGAGATAACTCTGGGTGTTCGGCTGCAGTAGAAATGCGGTTGTATTTAAAACCACCTATAACCTCTATGGTCGGATGGGAGCGGAATCGGCAGATCTTTCGGTGTCACCCCCCCCTCGGACCATGCATCGGCAAAGGACCATCGCAGCGGAACAACCCCATAGGTGGGCAGGCGCAGAGCGGAACCCTGCGCCTCGGGTCGTGCCTTGGAACAAAGATATACCCCGAATTCTTCGCGTGCTAAGAGGGTCATCATGAAATGTCCAGCATGTGGGGCAGAGGTCGTTGGCGGGGCGAAGAACTGCGCGGCGTGCGGCAAGGAGCTCTCCTTCGGGAGACGCGCCGAGGGTGAGACGGTCCACGTCGCACAGAAGACGGGAGCGGTGGCCGGCAAGGTCGGCCGCGGTCTTGTCGAAGGGGCCAAGGGCTTCGGCGCCGGGGTCAAGAAAGGGTACAAGGGCACGGCGACCGAGGAAAAGAAGGATTCCTCCGGCTGAAGCGCCGCGTCCCTTCAGGGCGGAGCCGGGGTTGACACCTTCGCCTCCCACGGTAGGTGGGAGGCCGTCGGCTTGAGGATCTTCGCGGTCGCGTGGCTCTCGGTAGCGATCGCCCGCTCGAGGTGTGTACGGATCTCTCGCACGAGGCGGTCCATCCGTACCTGGTCCCCGTCATCGATCGACGTCGGGGCCTGCCAGACCAGCGCGGAACCTCCGCTCGTGGGGTAGAGGCGAAAGCCGAGCTCCCTCGCGGAGGGAGGCACCGACGGGTTCATGCGCCCGAGCCGGGCGTTGAGGCGGGTCTCGGAAGGGTCCGTGAGTTCGGAGCGCTCCACCACATAGCCCAGGGTCGTTAGGTAGTCCGACACGTAGCCCGCAAAGCGCTCCCGACCTATGCCTCGGGCCCGAAGCCAGTCTCCGTTCTCCGTCATGCTTTCCGGTTCGCCAACGAACGATCGACGCTGCGCAGGAGGCCGAGCATCATCCGAAACTCGGCTTCGGTAGGGGTCGCGCGTCCCAACACCCGACGAAAGAGGAGGATTAAACCGCGTCGCTTGTGCGCGGGGTAGCCGGTTTGCTTCAGAAGAGCCCCCAGCCGCTCGAGGAAGAGCTCCTTCTCCCGTCCGTTCAATTCCAGCACGTCGGGGGCCGGAGTGCTATCGGGAGACACGGGCCGGCGGCCTCGGTGGACCGCGTAGAGGACGACCCCGACCGCGTGGGAGAGGTTGAGCGTCGGGAACTCTCGGCGGGCGGGGATATGGACCAGAAGGTCACAGCGGGCGAGTTCGGTCCGGGAGAGGCCGTTGTCCTCCGGCCCGAAGACGATCGCGACGTTGCCGACGATCGGTTCGAGGACCTCCCCGAGCCGCTCGGGGCTTACCGCGCGACGTAGGTAGGCCGTGGAGCGACCCGTGGAGAGGTCGGTCGTCCCGACGACGAGGTCGTCGGACTCTACCGCGCGGTCGAGGCTCGAGAACCTCGGCGCCTGGCGCAGGATGGCGAGCCCTCCCATCGAGCGGCGGCGGGCCTCGGGCCCGACGCGGGCGCGCGGGGCGACGAGCACGAGCCGCTCCGCTCCGAAGTTCCGCGCGACCCGGGCGGCGGCGCCTACATTACCGTCCTCTTTGGGGCGGACGAGGACGACGTCGATGCGCGCCGTCACGCGGCCGAACCCTCCGCGAAGAGCCGGCGGACCATCCATTCCGGGTCAAAGGAGACTAGGTCGCCGTACCCCTGTCCGGTCCCAACGAAGAGGATCGGTTTCTGGGTAACAAAGACGGTGCTCAGCGCGGCCCCTCCCTTCACGTCGGCGTCGACCTTGGTGAGAACGAGCCCGTCGATCCCCAACGTCTTATCGAACAGCCGTGCCTGCTCGACCGCATCGTTGCCGCTCAAGGCGTCCCCCACGAACAGCGTCAGCTGGGGCGAGACCACGCGACGGATCTTCTGAGCTTCGGCGATCAGGTTCTCGTTCGTATGTTGCCGACCGGCCGTATCGACCAGGACGACGGGAATGCCCCTCGCCTTCGCGTGGGCCGTGGCGTCGAAGGCGACCGCTGCCGGGTCGCTCCCCTCCTGTTGGCGGATGACCCGAATGCCCAAGCGCTCACCGTGGACGAGGAGCTGTTCGATCGCACCGGCTCGGAAGGTATCGCCCGCGGCGATGACGCTCGCGATGCCCCGCTCCTTGAGCCAGCCCGCGATCTTGGCGATCGTGGTCGTCTTGCCGCTGCCATTGACTCCCAGGAAGAGGATCACGAACGGCTGCGTTGGCGATGCGCGGATCCGTGCCGGTAGGTCGATCCCCGGCCGCGTGAGGATCGCGCGTACCGAGTGCTCGAGGCTCTGACGGATCGCGTCCTCGGCGTCGACGCTCCAACGAATCTTCTTCCCGCTTAGCTCCTTGCGAAGGTCCTTTTCGATCCGTTCCACCACGGGGAGAGCTACGTCGGACTGCAGCAGTACGATCTCGAGGTCGTCCATGACCTCATCCAGCGTCGTCTCGCGGATGCGTCGTCCCAGAAACCCCTCGGTGAAGACCTCCGAAGAGCTCCCCTCGCTCGAATGAGTGGCGGGGAGCGGCGCGGTGGAGCGGGCATCGGCAGCGGCGCGTCCAGGAGGAGGATTGGGGGAGGCCGTCGGCGGGGCGGCGGCGGCGGTTCCCGAAGTTGGCTCCGCCGGCGTCTGCCCGTTCCGAGCGGCGTAGCTTCGCCTTAATCGCGGCCCACATCGTCCGGCCCCGCCTCGGGCGCGGAATCGGTGTCTCGGGCCACCGCGTCCAGCTTTTGGGAGAGCACTTCGACCCGCTCCTCGATGCTGCGGATCTGTCCCTCGAGGTCGCGCGTCGCATGGTCGATGCGGGAGGTGCGTTCGTGCAAGAGCTCGACCACTCGCGAGCGATCGAGCTCGGCAATGATCCCCGAACCGAGCCCCACCATCACCGGGGAATCGGGGCTCGCATGACCCCGAACAAAGGTGTCGGCGCCGAGCGGGATGACGACCTCGCGGGAAGGCTCGATCCGCTCGAGCGCTTCGAGGGTCTCGCGGGCTCGGTCGTGGTCGGCGCGGGAGTTCGAAAGCATCTGGTGTTGCTGCAGAAGGGCGTTGAGCTGGTTACGGTAGGCCTCGAGCCTCATCAGGTCCTCTTGGACCTGCTCTTCGGTCGGTCGCCCGCCGCGGGCGCTCATGACGACGTTTCCGCGGGCGTCACCGAGTCGATCTTGATCAGAGCGCGCTTCACGTGGTGGCAGCCCCCAATCTCGCTGAGGGCCCACTCGCGAGCCTGCTCGGGGGAGTCAGCCTCGTGCTGCTTACGGAACGGCTGCCAATCCCCACGCCGGGCATAGAAGCTCCCGGATACCACAAAAGCGCCCATCGTCGCGAGTCTCGCTCTAGGTCGACCGGAGCGGTGAGATAAGGCTTGTTAGGGGGCCGCCGACGCTTGCGCCTTGCTCTCTTCGTCGACCGCTCGCTCGCGTCGGGCGCGTTCCGCGTGCCAGCGGCGACGGCGTTCCTCCAAGGCCTCCTCCGGCGACTCGAGCCCCTTTCGCCGGCCCGCGGATGGTGGGGATCCCACGGCGGGTGGAAGGGCTGCCGGCGACTCTTCTGGCGGTGCGCCCTCGTCGGTCACGCGACGAGCCCGACTACCTTCTTCCATCGCTCGTCGACCTCGTCATCCGTCCATCCTACCGTGGGAGAGAAAAGGACCCGGTCTCCCCAGCGTTCCCGCTCCGTTCCGAAATCCTCGACGGGGATGGGGAGCACCACCCCGTCGGCGTGCCACTCCTCCACGAGCCGCGCGAGCACCTCGGTCGTCGAGGCCTCTCCGTCGGTAGGAGTGACCACCTTCATTTTAGGGTCGAAGCGCGCGAGGACGTCGTCGACGAGCCCGTGGTCCGCGGGTGCGACCACTATCGCACACCGACAGCCTCGCTTCATCATCAGATACGCTCCCAGCGCGCCCCGGGACCCATCGACCAACGCGGCGACGCGGCCCGCTACTCCGAGCGGGAGACCCCCGGGCCCGCTGGCTCGGTCACGGTAGAGGTACGTTCGGGGACCGCGCACCTCCACGAAGAGCTCCACGTCGGGGTGCTCCAGGTCGACCCGAAGCGATCGGTCCGCGAACCGCTCCAACACGTCGGACCCCAGGTCCCGCGCGAGTTCCTGGCTCGTGAAGGGGTGGGTGCCGGTACGGCGGGCACGGACCGCGAACGAGCTGGACGGTCTCAGCAGCGGGTCCGCGAGCCCGAGCAGGCGCTCCCGCAGCACGGCCCGGTCCGTAGGGACCTCCTCGACCCGGCTGACCGAAGTGACCCCAAAGACCCGGCAGAGGACCTGGATCGCCACGGAAGCGTCTTGGACCTCCGCGTAGAGATGCCCGTGGTCGGCCCGCAATCGCCCGAGGAGGCCCTCGGCCACGAACAGGTCGAGGATGTTACGCCGGAGCTGGCGTTCGAACTCCCGCCGGACGGGAGCGGACTTGAGCGCAAGCTCCCCGTAGCGAATGAGGATCAGATCGGCCATCGCAAAATCGTTAAGATGGAACGACTCGTAAAGCGCTTCCCTTCGGAGATCGATGGCGACCATGAGCCCGGCGGCTGACGCGGGCTCGCCCGACCCTTGGGCCCCCATCCTCGATGAACTCCTCAATGGCCTTCTCTCGGACGCCGCGTCGGTCGGCCTGAAGGTCGACCGACCGACCCTGGAACAGATGCTCGACCGGGACGGGGGCCCCCAGGGGGACGTGGCACTCCCCGTCCACCGCCTGGCGGTTTCGATGAAACTGACCCCTGACGAGCTCGCCCGGCGCCTGGCTGATTCGTGGGTACCGAGCCCCTCGGTCGTGTCCGTCACCGCGGTCGGGGCGTTCGTCAACTTCCGGGTGTCGCCCGCGCGCCTCACCCAGGAAACCCTTGAGCGCGTCTTCGCCCGAGGCGACCGATACGGCCACTTCGAGGGCGGCGCCCCCGACGCCTGCGTCGAGCACACGAGCGCGAACCCGACCGGCCCGCTCCATGTGGGACGGGTCCGTAACGGGATCATCGGTGACACCCTGGCTCGGGTCCTCCGGGCGGCCGGCTCGAAGGTCACGACGCAGTACTATGTGGACGACCTGGGGCGCCAGGCCGCGATGATCACCTGGATCTGGTCCAAGCCAACGACCGATTGGCCGCTCGAGATCAGCGCGGCGGCCGCTACCCCCGACGCGCGCCCGGGAAAGCTCGACGCGACGTACGGACGCCCGTACCCGTTCGTCAGCGCCTACCTCAAAGACCACCCCGAGGCCCAGGCCGAGGTCGCCGACCTCGTGCGCCGCATCGAGGAGGGAGCGGCCCCTCCCTTACACCGTGAGCTCGCCGAGAAGATCCTCGCGGGGATGCTCGAGACCCTCGCGCGGATCGGGGTCCGGTTCGACACCTTCGTCTGGGAGTCCTCCCTTCTCCACGACGGCGCGGTCGATGAGGTCCTGGGCCGGCTCGATCGCGCTCCGCACTCGGTGGTCGAGGAGAACGGCGCGCGGGCGATCGACGTTTCCCCCTACGGGTTACCGAAGGAGTCGTCGCGGGTCGTCTACCGGCGGGCGAACGGGACGAGCCTGTACATCACGCGCGACGTCGCCTACCACCTCCGTAAACTACGGGAGTTCGGGCGAGTGATCGACGTCTTGGGTCAGGACCACCGGCTGCACGCGAAGACCCTGGAGGCGTTCCTCATCGAGATCGGCGAGGCGAAGCGACCGACGTTCATCATCTACCAGGACATCACGGCCGTTTCCGGTGGGCGCATGTCGACGCGCGGCGGTTCCGCGGTCTGGCTGGACGACCTCCTGGACGATGCGGTCCGCCGCGCCCAGGTCGAGGTCCGCTCCCACTGGCCCGATATCCCCGACAGCGAGGTCGAGACCATCGCGGAAGCGATCGGCACGGGCGCGGTCCGCTTTCACGTCGTCCGGGTAGCACCGGAGAAGCCGGTCGCGTTCCGGTGGGAGGAAGCCCTGAGCTTCGAGGGCCGATCCGGACCGTTCATTCAATACTCGTACGCGCGGGCCGCGAGCATCCTGCGCAAGGCGGGCGGGGACGAACCGTTCACCGATTTCGACCCGGTCCGATTGGGCACCGACGACGAAAGGGCCGTAGTGCAGGTGCTAGCGCGGTTCCCTCGCACCGTCCAAGGAGTCGCGCGGACCGCTCACGTCCACGCGATCGCGGGGTACGCCCACGACCTCGCCGACGCGTTCAACCGCTTCTACCACTCGGTCCCGGTGCTCACCTCATTGGAGGAGCGCGCCAGCCGCCTCGCGCTGGTCACCGCCGTGCACCAAACCTTGGGGAACGCGCTGGACCTCCTGGGGATCGCACGGCTCGAGCGGATGTAGTGCGACCGGGCGCCAGTCCGACCGAGGATTGAAATATCGCCGGGGGAGCTTCACGCCTCGGGATAGCGAGAGCCGATGGGCGTCTGGGAGGACCTCAAGAAGTTCGCGACTCGGGGAAGCTTCGCCGAGATGGCCGTAGGCATCGTCATCGGTATTGCGATCACGGCCGTGGTGAGTGGCCTCGTGTCGAACCTCGTCGACCCGCTCATCGGACTCGTGCTGCCCGGAAATCTCAACCAGGTGGGCAACATCCAAGTGCTCAACAGCACGTTCGCCTTCGGTGCCTTCGCCTCCGCACTGATCAACTTCATCGTGGTCCTGGTCGTGGTCTTCTTCGCCATCGTCTACCCGATGGCGAAGCAGGTCGAACGGCAAGAGGCCCGAAAAGCGAAAGCCCCGCCGACGACCCGAGAGTGCCCGGAGTGCTGCTCCCCGATCAACGTCAAGGCGAAACGCTGCGCCTTCTGCGCCTCGACCGTGACGCCTGCGGCGTGAGCGCCGGGTCGGGAACACCGGCCTCAGCGAATCCCTTCGCGCGCAGGCGGCATGCGTCGCACTTCCTGCACGGCATAGCTCCCCCGGCGTAACAGCTCCACGTGAGCTCCCACGGGACGCCCAGCCGTGTGCCGAGGCGGACGATGTCGGCCTTCGAACGGCGCTCGAGGGGAGCATGGATCCGGATCGGGTGTCCCTCCTCCACCCCCACGCGCGTCGCGAGGCGGGCCACCTTTCGAAACGCCCGGAGGAACTCGGGACGGCAGTCCGGGTAGCCGGAGTAGTCCACCGCATTGACGCCGAGGTAGATGCCCCCAAGGTCGTGGCTCTCGGCGTAGCCGAGCGCGAGGGCGAGCAAGAATGTGTTCCGAGCTGGGACGTAGGTGGGAGGGATTCGCGGCCGGCCGCGGGCCGAACGGGTGGGAAGCGGGGCGGCGCGATCGGTCAGGGTCGATCGCAGAAGGGGACCGATCGGGAGCTCGAGGACGACGTGGCGGCGAACGTGGAAGCGGCGGGCCAGGCGCCGGGCGCTCTCGACCTCGCGCTCGTGGCGCTGGCCATAGAGGACCGTCAACGCGTGGACGGGGGGATCTTCCTTCACGGCCAATGCGAGACAGGTCGCCGAGTCCATTCCACCGGAGAGCAAGGTGACGCTGCCGCGCGGAGCGCTTCCTCCGGTCATTAGAGCGCCACCCCGGCGAACCAGAGGATGACGAGGCCGATCCCGATCGAGGAGGCCATTCCGATCAGGTTCGTAGAGCCCTTCGTCAGGTACCCGCGATTCTCGAGGGTCTCACCCAGGACGGAGTCGATCTGGCAGCCGATGAACCCGGCCGCGGTCACTCCTCCGATGAAGAGCGGGACGGAGACGAGCGGGTTAGAGAAGCCCCAGAAGAGACCCGCGCCCACGAGGGCGGTCGTGAGCGCCCCGAGGAGAGCGAAGAGCTCCCCTCGCGTCGAAACGCCCCCATTCGTCCCCGGGGTCACGGGCTTGAGCGTCAGGATCGCGACCGCGGACCCGGCGAGGATCCCAAGCTCACTCGCAAAGGTGTCGGCCGCCCCGAAGGCGATCGCCGCCGCGTAGAGGAACGCCGTGGTCTCCGTGGGCATCTGAGAGGGGAGGACGGTCGCGACGACGACCAGGACCGTCGGGAGGAAGATGTGCGAGAGCACGTTCGAGATCCCCCGTTCTCCCGCCTCCCCCTCCTGCACGGAGCGACTGGCCTTGTCTGCGAAACGGTATCGCGTCACGAGGCCGCTCGCGAAAAGGAAGAGGGCGAGGAGCCCCAGATAGGCAAACCCGCCGACAACAACGATGACGCTGCCAAAGGCGGCCGCTACGATGGCGGCGGGGACGGTGAGCGCGCGAAGACGCGCGGCAACGGCCGCGAGGACTATGGTGATAATGACGCCCAAGAGGGCGTCTTCGAACCCGAGCACCGGGGGCGCCTCGCCGCGAAACGCCCCCGAACCTCCTTAATGCCTCCCCCCGCACGGCACCGCCCTACCGGAGAGCGCTATCCCATCCGCCAGTAGGTTGCACGTGAGGCGCACGTCGCCGAGCCCGGCGGAATCCGCCTAGCCATCGGGAGGGTCAAGAGGGCTCCCGTGTCCGCGTGGGTGAGGCATTCCTCCCCGGGGTGTGAGCCGGAGGAAGCCGCCCTTCACAGGGTGCGCAGCAAGCGCTCGATCCCGCTCCCGTACTGGAAGGCCTTCTTCGGGCGGTGGGCGAGCGCGGAAGGGAGACCGCGCTCTTCGGCCCACTCCCGGAACCACGACTTTGCCTCTGAGCCGAGGGCTCGGTCTCGGAGCGGGACGGTCTCCAACGCGCGCATGAGCTTGGGTTCGAGGAAGGGAGCGATGAGCGTTCGGTCCTGTCTCCCGGCTATCCGCAAGGCCCGCGGCCACTCGCGCTCGAGCAGGAGAGCGAGGTCCGCACGGTAGCGTGTCTCGAGGGCTGCTCCCCTGAGCCCGCGAAAGTGGGCATAGCCAAGGAAGAGTTCGTCGACCCCCTGGGCCGTGACCAGGTGCGAGGGTCGTGTCTGGCCGACCGCAACGGCGAAGCTTACCGCGACCGCCCTCAGCGTCCCTTGCGTTCCCTCGAGTACATCGCCGCACGATTCGAGGGCCGCCTCTACGTCATCGCGGCCCACCACGGCTCCTCGCCAGGGGAGGTCGAGGAGCCGGGCGGCCGACCGCCCGCTCTCGATGTCGGTGCTCGAGGGAGTCCCGATCGTGAGGAGCTCGAGGTCGGGGTGCCCTCGGAGCGCATCGGCGACGAGGGACGAATCCACGCCCCCCGAGAAGAGCACCGTCGTGGGCGCCGGGTCCGCCCGTAGCGCGTCCATCGAACGGTCGAACTCGCGGTCGACCGCCGCATAGGTCTCGGAGACCGCCTTCGCCACGGGACGCTCGCCCCCCCAGGACCCAAGACGCTTAACGGGGCTCCGGTTCACCGCTCCGTGGCGCGCCTCATGAGTTCGCCCGCCCTCTTCGTGGACCGCGATGGGACGCTCATCCCCGACCTTCACTACCTCGGCGACCCCGAGCGGATCGAGATCCTGGGAGGGGTCAGCGAGGCGCTACGGCTTGCGAGAGCGCACGGCTACCGGGTCGTGTGCGTGACGAACCAATCGGGGATCGCACGGGGATTCTACTCAACGCAGGATGTGGACCGCGTCCACGACCGGCTGAACGAACGGCTCGCTAGCGAGGGCGCTCGGGTCGACGCTTTCTACTACTGCCCCCACCTTCCCGAACAAGAGTGCGCCTGCCGCAAACCGGGCACGGAATTGTTCGTCCGAGCGCAACAGGAACTCGGCCTCGATTGGGGCCGCAGTGCCATCGTGGGAGACCGCTGGCTCGACATGGAGGCAGGACGTCGACTGGGTCTGTTGACCGCGCTCGTCCCGGCGGTGGGTCACGAGGCGGATACCGAAAAGGAACTCACCGAGCGCCGCTTCGTTCCCGACATCCGTGCGGACACCTTCCGCGGTGCTACCTATCGGGTGCTCGCGCGCGGCTAGGGTGCTCGCGGCTCAGAGCGACCTGCCGAGGAAGTGCTCGACATCGTGGAAGCCGGTCGACATCATCGAAATCAGGTTCACGCCCAGGTGGCTGAGCACGACGATCGCCACGACGATGAGGGCGATCGCCACGACCCACGAGAGCCACATCGAGCGACCGACTTCCCCTGTTCGAACTCAGCCGGGGTCGGGCTACATAAGCCGAATCCTCCACGCGCACATGTCCGCTCCCGCGTTGGCGCGAGCGAGCTCAGGGCCGGCGTGGGTGGGATAGTTTCATAGCCCGACGGGAGTAGGCCGGTCGGCTGCCCTGGTAGTCTAGTGGTCTAGGATCTAAGTCTGTCGAGCTTGGGACTCGGGTTCGAAGGTGCTCGGGGACGACCCCCGGGGTCCGGAACTCCCGACCAGGGCGCCTCCCCCTTTCCCCGGCTGGGCCGGTCGGGAGCGTTTTGTGCTCGCGTCGAGTCCGGTGCGACCGGTGACGCAACCAGAGAAGGGCGAGCCGCGGCCAACCATCGGGGGGATCGTCGGGACGGCCGTCCGCGAGGCGACCGAGCGGCGACTCCTTGAGCTCATCCGCTCGCAGCCGGTTCCGAGGCACCTCGCCATCATCATGGATGGAAACCGGCGCTTCGCCGCGGCTCAGGCGCTCTTGGTCGCCAAAGGGCATGAGAAAGGGAAGGACAAGCTCGAGGACCTGCTGAACTGGTGCCTCGAGATCGACATCAAGGTGCTCACCGTGTTCGCGCTCTCTACCGAGAACCTGGGTCGCCCGGCGGAGGAGGTCTCGGCCCTGATGGACCTGTTCGAACGGAGCTTCCGGGAGGTGGTGACCGACCCACGGGTCCATCGTCACCACATCCGGGTGCGCGCGTTCGGTCGTCGCGAGATGCTACCCCAGCGGGTCCGCGACGCCATCGACGCGGCCGAGGCGGCGACCCGCAACTACGACCGCTATTTCTACAACATCGCGATTGCCTACGGCGGCCGCGACGAGATCGTCCGGGCGATCCGTGCGCTCGCCCGGGAGGTCCGCGAGGGGCGTCTCGACCCGGAGCGGATCGATGCGGGCCTGGTCTCATCCCACTTGTACACGGCCGACCTGCCGGACCCGGACCTCGTCTTCCGGACGAGCGGGGAGGAACGGATCTCGAACTTCCTTCTATGGCAGTCGGCCTACAGCGAGCTCTACTTCTCGGACGTGCTGTGGCCTGGGCTCACGTACCTGGACTTCCTGCGCGCAATCCGCGCCTTCCAGCAGCGCCAGCGACGGTTCGGAGAGTAGCGCGAGCTGACCCAGGGCCGGAGGAAGAACCCCGGCGCGGGCGGAGCCGGGATCCCCCCGAATCGGCTCAGTCCGCAGGGATCAGCCAGAACTCGTTCCCATCCGGATCAAGGAAGCCACAGAACCAACCCCACTCCATCTTCTTAGGTGGGTGCGAGAACTTGACCCCGCGTCGCTTCAGGGTCCGGTACGCCTTCTCGATGTCGCCGTCGACCTGGAACATGATCCCGCTGTTGCCGGGCTCGAGCTGGCCCTTCGGGTCGTACTCGGTTGTCTGGCACAAGTGTAGGCGGATCCCGCGTCGCTTGGAGCCCACGGTCACCCAGTGATCCTCCCGGTCGATGACCTCTAGCCCGAGCTTCTTCTGGTACCACTGGACGGCTTTCTTGCGGTCGGAGACCACGATCGCTACGCTCATCGGTTTCAGTTTCATAGGGCTCGCAGGGACTACGGACGCCGAGTACTATAGCACGACGGTGGTTCCCTAAAGAACGGGGGCCGCCGTTCACCCTGGCGCACAGGACCCGATGTCAGGGCGTCGGATCCTTGAGACGGAAGACCGACCAGCGATGGCAGAGCGGGCACGCCATGTACCGGCGGTCCCATAGCCGGACCGCCGTGAAGGACGCGCCGGGAATGTACTGATAATCGAACTCTCCGCCGCACTTCGAGCAGCGCACTCGCCTCATGGACATGGGCTCAGCTCCTCCGTTCGACGGACTCCTCGAGAGGAAGGTCTTCGGCGGCCTTGCCACGAGCGCGCAGCGGGTCGAAGACTCGTGAGAACCCTTGGAGGGCAGCGAGCAGCGGGTCGACGTAGAAGGGAACGTCGACCTCGCCGAGCTGATGCCACGATGAGAGGATCCTCGGGTCGGAACCGATCGCGGACGTGAGAAGCTCCCAATCCGCAATGGCCCGGCCCATCTTGGTGCGGATGCTCCACAGGAGCTTGCGGCGGTACGATGGGTTGGGGAACCGGGCCCGGAGCAGTTTCCCAGGGTCGATGCCCTGCCGCCGGGCGGAGACTACCGACTCAAGGTAGGCGCGCTCCTTCCGACTGAACATCGAAAACACCACCACGAGCCGCCGTCTTAAGCGTTACCGATTTCAGGAGCGGGTAGGCGGCCGAGGGAGCCGGGGAGACTTCCTGGCGAGACGGAAGGCCTCGCCCTTCCCGTGGGCTGCGAAGGTGAATGTGAGGAACCGCGCCGCTCTGTGACAGCTCGTCCTCACCAGATGCTGACCCGATGGGCCTCATCTTGGCGCATGGGAGCCCCCGCCGGGATCTCGAACGCCTTCCAGAATTCCGGCACGTTCGCGAGCGTACCGTTCACGCGGAATCGACCGGGGGAGTGAGGGTCGACCGTGATCCGACGACGCTGTTCCTCGTCCCGCACATTCCCTCGCCAGATCTGCCCGAAAGATAGGAAGAATCGCTGCTCGGGTGTGAAGCCGTCGATCCGTTCATCATGGGTGCGGCCGGCGGCGATGCGTCGCTGAAGGGCCTCGAAGGCGAGGCTGACCCCCCCAAGGTCGGCGATGTTCTCGCCCATCGTGAGCGCGCCGTTGATCGGTAGCCCGGCGAGCGGCTCGAACCGGGAGTACTGCTCGACGATCCGCTGGGCTCGCGCCTGGAACTCCATCGCGTCGGCGGGCGTCCACCAGTCGCTTAGGTTCCCGTCCGAATTGTACTTCCGCCCTTGGTCGTCGTAGCCGTGAGTGATCTCATGGCCGATGACGACGGCGATGCCACCGAAGTTCACCGCGTCGTCCATCGTCGGGTCGAAGAAGGGCGGCTGAAGGATCCCCGCGGGAAAAACGATCTCGTTCATGGTGGGCTCGAAGTAGGCGTTGACGGTCGGCGGGGTCATCTGCCATTCCTCCCGGTCGACGGCGCCACCGACCCGCACGACGTTGCGCTGGATCTCGAACGCGCGCGCGTGCCGCACATTGCCGAGCGGGTCTCCTCGGGAGACGCGTACCCGCGAGTAGTCTCGAAACCGCCGCGGGTAACCGATCTTCGTCGTGAACCGATCGAACTTTGCGAGGGCGCGCGCCCGGGTCTCTTCCGTCATCCACGGCACGGCCCTGAGGCGAGCCGAGAAGACGTCGCGGACGTCGTTGACCAACTCCAACATCCGGTCGCGAGCCTCGGGGGGGAAGTAGTGATCGACGTAGAGACGCCCCAACGCCTCCCCGAGCGATCGGTCCACGAGCATGGCCGCTCGCTTCCAGTCGGGCTCCGGCTTCTCTTGGCCCAAGAGCTGGCGATGGAAGAAGTCGAAGTCTTCGTCCTCGAGGGCAGGGTCGAGGTGGTGTGCGCTGTCGTGGACGAGATGCCAGCGGAGGTAGGCCTTCCATTCTGAGAGGGGTATCGAATGGAGTAGCGTGTTCACCGCGTCGAAGAACTCCGGCTGGCCGACAACGAGGTACGGGGGCCGGCGCACTCCCCGCAGTCGGAGGTAGTCGTTCCAACGGACCCGGGGTTGTCGCTGAGCGATCTCCGTGACGGTGGATCGATTGTAGTTCTTGTATGGGTCGCGGAGGTCGACACGGCTACGGCTGGCCTTCGCGAGCGCCGTCTCGATCTTCAGGACCGCGCGCGCGGATCTCTCTGCGTTCGCCGCGCGGTCACCGATGAGCCGAAGGGCTTTCGTTACGTGCGCGCGGTAGGCCTTTCGCACTTTGGCGAACCGCGCGAGGAGGTAGTAATCCCGGTCGGGGAGGGAAAGTCCTCCCTGGACCAGGTAGAGAGCGTAGACCGAGCTGTTCTTCTCATCCGGGGCGATCACTGTCGAAAAGAGAGCGGCCATCCCGTCCCGGTGGAAGCGCGCCAGGACGGAGAGGAGGGAGCCCGTGGACCGAACTAGGTCAATCTTCCTGAGGTCGGCTACGATCGGGCGGTAGCCGAGTTTCGCACGAAGAGAGGAATCCATAGCCGTGGCGAAGAAGTCCCCGACCTGACGCCGTGGTTTACTGGCCGACCCCCCAGCGGGGCGGGCCGCCTCCTCTAGCACTCCGCGGAGCAGCTGAAAGTTCCTCTCCGCGAGCTCGTCGAACGCGCTCCACCGTGTCTTATCCGCCGGTACGGGTGGGAATCGATCCACTGCCCCGTCGCGAATCGGTAGAAGTCCTTCGTCGGGTCGGCCGTGCGGTCCATGTAATCGATGGAGAAGCGGGGAACGGCGATGCTCGGCGGAGCCAAAGGGGCGAGAGGGGTCGCTCGTGCAGGGACGGAACGCTTGGGGTGACGACCGGTAGGTGTCATGGACACACGTTCAACCGCCCGTGATGAGCTTGGGCATGATGAAGCCTATGCCGGTCGATGCGGGGCGGCACACCCCCGTGCTTTGCCCCAAATCAATTCCGGCTCTGAGGGAGGGCGAGCGTCAAACCCCTACCGTTTCCGCTTGGGCGCGACTTTCTTCCGGTTCTTGGCCGCTGGGCCGGGGACCCGCTCTACGTACGCCTTCAGAGGAACCCAGTAGCTCTCCTTCCAGCCTTCCGAAAGATGGCCTGCATGCTGGCTCGGAACGTCACTGTGAGTGAACCGAAGACGCGTCCCGCCGCGGTAGGGCGCAAGAACGAACGTCACCTTCGAGTCATGACCCTCGGGCCAATCCTCCTCCGACGCCCGCCAGCTCTGAACGATCCTGCGGTCCGGGACAAGTTCGATGTTGGTTCCATGAATGTATCCATCCCACGCCTCGATTCGACCACCGACGCGCGGGCTGATACGTGCTTTCGCGCCAGTGAACGCTGCGTGCCCTCGCGTCGTCATGAGCGCGGCGTAGACGTCCTCGGGCGGAGCGCGGATGAATACGGTTTGGCGAATGCTGCGGGTCTTCACGCTCATCGTCGACGGTGGGGCCTCCCCTTGCCTTGGCCTATCGCGAGGCCCGTTATTATGCATACGCCGCCGCTCCGGCGGCCATGGCGACGTTCGGCTTTCGGACACGCAGGGCTGTCGCCGGCGGCGGGAGTCGGAGATCTAGCCTCGGTCCCCGGTCAACCAGGCTCCCTACGAGGCGCCTGACCGTTCTCCGTCGTCAAGCCATCTGACCGGGCGGACGGCGTGCTAGCGCTGGGGACACAGCCCACTGCAAGCTCCGTGGTCCCCAGGACGATAGGACCCGCTCGCTAGCATCTGCCCATTCCCGCGGAGCTTTCTCCGGTCGTGTAGTGAACGCTAGTCAGAAGTGGTGTTTAGCATCGGGCAGCGGCCACTAACTCCTCTCCTCGAGCCCCTTGCCCGATCTAGGACATTTCCCGTCGGAGCCGGAGCGATAATCAGCAACCTCCGTATTCGCACGGGCAATGGTTCAGGTTGCGCCTAGCGTCTTCGGCTGGTGCCCACATTGCAAGCGGGATCGCCAGTTCGACACGAAGGAGTGGCAACGTGCGAACCCGAACCAGGACGCTGATCCCAGGCCGTTCCTGACCTGTAAGTCATGCAACAAAGCCTCTCGTCACGACCTGTCACGACTCCGTCTCGAAGAGTAGGCGCCTGCGGTTCCGATTCTACTAACCGGCCCAGGCGGCTTCGAACCTACTTCGCCCAGGAGGGCTGTCCTCTTCTGTTGTCGGGAAATAATGGTTGGACTCCAGAACAGTACCCGTTCCCTGTAGAGTCCGGTTTTTAGTTCCTCTACTTGAAGGAGGGGGGTTCGAGGGGGGAGTCATGCCTCGGTCCCTCCAGCCTCCACTCGCTGAAAGAACTGCCCCAGCTGCGTTGCCGGCGCTACCTTCCGCTGCCAGGCCTCCTGCGGAGTCTCGTAGAGCTCTGCCCACAGGCTCTCGTGGATCTGGTCGTTGTACCACTCGATGAACTCCTTCAGTGTTCGGTATCGCCACCGATGTCGATCATACTCCAACCACAACCGCTCGAGCTTCCCGTTGGTCTGCGGATGATTCACTCGGCTGACCACGTGACGAATCCCCCGCTCCGCCAGGAACCGCTGGAACTGCCCGTCCACTGACTCCCGGGCTTCCTTGTCGGCGATGTAGAACTGGCTCCCTCGATCGGTGTTGACCTCACGGACCTCTACGCCCCACTCGGCGGCTCGGGCCAGCGCCTCCGTCAATGTGGCGATCGCGTGTCCGGCCGTCGCCTCCGCGAACTCGCCTCCCGAGAGTATCCTCCGACTCGCGTCGTCCTCCCAGAGGATGACGTGCGGGTGTTGCTCTGAGGTTCGGTGGAAGTCTCCGTGGAGGAGCGAACCCGAGTGGTCCCTCTCGTAGCGGACGTAGTGCCGACGGCGTTGTTTGCGGGGGTTCGGCGTGACCCACCGTTGCCCCTTCGCGAAGCGGTAGATCTGCATCTTCGGGATGCGAATACCACGCTTGACGAGCGCCTTGTAGAGCTTCGTGGGGCTCCGAGGGGATCGGAGCCACTCCTGGGTGATGACGGCCTTCTCGAGCTCGGTGAGGGGTGGCCGAGGAGGGCGCCGACGAGGATTCAGCCGCGGCACAATCCCCGACTGCCGCCAACGCTGAATGAGCTTACGGAGCCACCGACGGGTCACACCCCATCGGGCGGCCATCTGACCGAGAGTCTCGCGGGGAGTCGCCAACCCCTGTGCCTGTCGGATGAGGTAGTCGATCCGACGGTCGGTCAGCTTGGTCATGCGGGGCGCAGGCGGGACCCGACCGATAGTCGGCCTCCCCCTGGACCCCCTCTTTCCACTCCACGGGTTCCGGTCGGTTCCCTGTCGGACAGGGGGAACTAATTGTTGGACTCCACAACAGTACCCGTTCCCGCATACGTTGAAATAGTAAGGTGATAATATGTCATTCGTCAGACAAAGCGGTGTCTCTTGTCTGACGGATATGACGGAAACGTCTGAGCGGGTCACAGTTCGAATTCCGCAGGACCTGCTCGAGAAGCTCAAGCGGATTCAAAACGAGCAGGAGACCGCGACGATTTCCGACACGATACGAGAAGCCCTCGAGCGCTACATCGAGGTCCACCTTCCACCGCCGAACGTCCGTAAGGTCGTGGTCGAGCTGTCGAGGCAAGACAATCTCCAGCTCGAAGAGATCGTCAGGGAGGGGAGCTCGGTCTCCGTCGACGATGCTGTTCGTTGGGCTGTGCGGGAGGTACATCCGCCAGCGCGTAGAGAGCTCGCTACCCGCGACCCGTGGCCTTCCGCGGCCGCCGCACGCAGCCGTGGCGACCGGGGACAGCAGCGCACCCCCCTAACGTCGAGGTCTTGATGAGCACGGAGGACGATCCGATGGGCTGGGCCTCCTTCGGCCGGCCTACCTCCTTCGCGGTCGTGGGCCTAGGGGGTGCCGGGTCCGAGGCGGTCGGCGACCTTCTCGGCCACCGTATCCCCGGCGTCCGTTCCGTCGCCATCAATACCGACGCGATGCACCTACAGCGGATGCCGACCGAGCAGCGGATCCTCATCGGACACCGCACGCTTCGAGGGCGAGGCTCCGGCGGGGACCGCGCGGCCGTCGTCAGCGCGGCCGAGGAGAGCCGCGAGGAGCTCATCCGGGAGCTCCGCCCGTACGAGGTGGTCTTCCTGCTAGCGGCGATCGGAGGCGGTACCGGTAGCGCGCTCCTTCCCTTCCTCTCGCGTGAGCTACGTCGTACCGACATCTTTCCGATCCCGGTCGCGTTCCTTCCCTTCGATGTCGAGGTCGAATCCAACCCCCGACGCCGGGAGGTGGTCCAGGAGACCCTCGACGAGCTCGAAGAGCTGGGGGGCCTATTGCTGGTCCTGGCGAACGAGAAGCTCCGGCGGTTCGGCGCACTTCCTCTCCACCAGGCTCTCCAGGTCCGTAACGCCTACCTCCACGGGCTCGTGAGCGGCCTGGTCGACATGGTCGATAACCCCTCTCAGCTCAACGTCGACCTCGCGACCGTGAAGAACCATCTCGCTTCCTCGGGGCTCTCGACGGTCATCTTGGGGGAGAGTCACGTCACCGAGCCGGACCGACTCGTGCCGAACGCGTTGCGGGAGAGCCTGCTCGATTTCGAGCTCGAGAAGAAGACCCGTGCCCTCGTCCACATCGAGGGTGGGTCCAACCTGACCGTGAACGACTTCGACCGCGTGATGAACAGCGCGCGCCTCCACCTGAACCAGCCCGAAGAACTCCTCTTCGGGACCCGCCTCCTCGGCGAACCGCGGGAGACCGTGCGCCTGACCGGCATCGTCGGTGGGATCCGGCTCGCTCCCGTTTCCGGGATCCGGGAGCGGCCGAAGCCGATCGGCGCAGGCTAGTTATCCAGGGCGCTCCGAGCGTGGTCCCTCTCGCAGGTCCAGCTCGGCGTGAACGACGTCGATGACCTGGCTCGTGCGCAGGGAACGTGGGCCGACCGATAGTTGGGGGAGCCCGGCGGCGACCAGCGCCGCCCGCTCCTCCGGCGTGGGGTCGAACGGGTCGCTCAAGATGCCCAGGAAATCGGGAGGTTCCCACTCGAACGACCGCAGCGGCACCCCCCCTTCGGTGAGCCATATCGCCCCGGGCTCCTTCAGCCACCGGGCGAGCTCGGCGCGGGGGTCGGCTCCGCCAATGACGATCCCGGGGGAGGACTCGAACTCGCGGAGATGGTCGACCGATCGAGTGAGGGCGTTCTTGAGGAGCGCGGCCGTGGACCGCTCGTCTGGGTTAAGATAACGGAGCCGCGCTCCCACCACCGCGATCCGCCGACCGATCCCGCCCGGGGGCCGGCGAGGAGGAGCGTGACCTCGGTGTCTCGGCGCAGGTCGTTCGAGACGGTGAACGCGGTGGAGACGGCTCGCGCAACCTCGTCCATCCGACCCGCGCCGCCGGCGAGGTCGTTGAGCGTGAAGCCCCCGTCGATCGGGACCTTGTGGACCAGAATGACGAACCGCCGCACGTCGCCTCGCCGTTCGTTCAGTCCGCGACGCCCGGTCGCCGTCGGTCCGGTCTACTTGCCGATGGGTCGGCTCGGGGAGCGGTCGACCGGAGGAGCCGCGGCCTCTTCCTCTTCGCTCGCGCTCTTCTCCTGCTTGTGGTCGAGCCAGATCTCGTCCCCCAGCTCGTGGTAGACCGCGTGGGCTGCTAGACCCGTTCCCGTCTCCCCGTGGGGGAGCTGCATCGGGAGGGAGCGGTTGACGTGGGCCGAGTAGATGACGTCCTTCTCGCCGGCGTCGGCCATCGCCTGAGCCTCTTCCCGGGCCAGCTCGATGATCCGTTCCCGGCGGATCATCCAGTAATGGATACGCCACTCCCGGCCGTCGTAGAGCGTCGTCTCGTCCCGCTCGGTCTCGAGAATCCCGCTGTCCTCCAGCATGTAGAACGTGTCGCGATCATCCGGCTCTAGCACGTTATCGATGATCCGTTCGTTGAACCCGAAGAAGTTGAGGACATGGGCCGCGATCGTCCGCGCGTCCTCCGAGCGCATCCCTTCGTGGCCGATCGATCGCCGGATCGCCTTGGCCAGTGAGTCATGGTCGACCGGCAGCGCGCAGACCACGGTTCCGGTAAGGGCGTCCCCATACGTCGGCGGGAGCGGGGAGGTCCCGTCGAAACCTACTGCCACCGGGGTCTTAGAGACGATTGTCGATGCCTTCGGCTCACGTTTGTGCGCTGGAGTCACGACCATATCTATCCCAGCCCCGGATTAAAAAGGTTCCCAAGGCCGGCCCGTGCCGCTATACGTCGGAATCCTGCGCGGCGAGAGGCTAGCACGGCCTCGTCCGGATGGGCCCCTTTCGGTCTCTGCACCTTGGTGGCCGGCATGTCGGGTGCCTCTTGGTAACGAAACATCCCCGACGCGCGGAGAGACCGCCCGGGCCGATCAGTGCGATTCTATCGCCCTGCGACCGCGTCCCGGAGGATGGAACGCCTCGGCCGCAGTAGCCCATTCGACTTGCTCTATCTGCTCCTCCGTGACGGCGAGGCTACCGAGCGCCCTCGGGGGCGGCAGGATCGCCTTGGCCACGTACACGTGGGCCGAGCCCCCGAGAGAGGGGCCGTGCCAGACCGTTCGCTCTGCTTCGGACTTGCGGAAGTCGTAGTACTCTTCCGCGGGAAGGAACCATAGGATCTGATCGTCGGTCCCCTTCCCAGCCCGGGGGCCGCGAACCGAGACGCCGATCCCGAGGTGAGCGAGGAGAGCCGTCGGGAGGGAGAAGAGGTGTCGTTCACCGGGCCGAGCGCTGGCGAGCAAGCGCTCGCGGACCGACTCGACCGCGAGGGCTTCCCGGGAGAGGTGGGTGGCGACCGCCCGCGCGATGCCCGTTCCGCGGGCGAGGAACGTGATCGACCCCGTCCCGTCCGCCAATGCGCGAGGCGACGGAGAACGGAACTTGAGCAGCTCTACCGCATCGGAAGGGAGCTGCATGGTCAGCCATGTCGGGTGGCTCGACCTCAGGGCGACGTACTCCATGGCTCGCGAGCACTAGAAGAACTGAGGATTATATGAATACTAATATTTGTCCTGACGGCCGCTCGAACGAGGCGTGAGCCGGTCGAGAACGAGGAGGAGGTCGCTAAGGTCGTCCGAGTCGATGGTGGCGTCGGACCCGGCTCGGACCTCGGGGATGTGAGAGTTGAACGCGACTCCCCCACCCACCTCATGGAACACCTCGAGGTCCGGGCGGCTATCGCCGACGTGCACGACCGCTCGAGCCGCGACCCCAGTCCTTCTCAGCAGCCGGCGTAGCGACCCCAACTTGTCCGCGTGGACGTGGCCGGGCGGACCGATGACCCCGTTCACCGGGTTCGGGGCGTCGCAGCCTTCGTACGCCTGGAAGCCGAAGCGACGGGCATACCAATCGCAAACGTAGGGGGGGTTGTGGGTCAGGAGGGCCGCGCGGATTCCCCGCCGTCCAAGCTCCTTCACCGTCTCGGCGATGTTCCTGACTCTCGGAGTGACCTCGAGGATGGCCTCGACCTCGTGGACGGTGTGGCCCGCGGCCAGCGCGAGCAGGTTCGAGAGGTGGGCGTCCTCCCCGAGCTCTCCGCGGGCGATAAGAGCCGTGGTCCGGTCGTACTCGGGCCGACGACCGAACCGGTCGGCGATGATCGACCAGCCGTGGCCCACCGTGAGGGTGCCGTCGATGTCGAATGAGACCATCGCCCAGGGGCCGGCGCTCACGCTGACCTCATGGGACCCGGGCACGACCCATCAGGACTCCTCCCAGCCACAGGGCGATCAGGCCGACCGCTGCGACGGGGAGCACCCGCGCGAACTGGCTCGGGTCCGTAGGGAGGAGGATGGCCAGGAGGAACAGACCGACGAAGCTGAGCAGAAGGCCGAGGCCGATGCGCTGAGTGCGGGTGAGGCCGCGGCGCCGTGGGGGCCCACCCGTGGCGGAGGGCGGTTCGCTCATCGCGGGGCGGAGCCCGGATTCCCCAAATAACGGTTGGGCTGTCCATGGGCAGCTTACGGTCCTATTCGATGACCAGAAACCGAGAACGTCGTCCTCCCTCCCCGCCTCGGACGGGCGAGAAGTCAGGACGGGGCGAGGAAATCGCCGAGCGGCGTGCCCGAGCCCTGGAGGAGCCGCTGGACGTGCGCCGCCTGCCGGGCTGGTTCGTCCGGCTCGAGGTCAGGAACCCGATCCACGCTACGCATTACCGGGTCCTGCTACCGACCTATCCGAGCCGGGACGCGGCGATGTGCACGTGCGCGGACTTCTCCCGTAGTGGGCTTGGGACCTGTAAGCACGTGGAGGCCGCGTTCCGCTGGATGGCGGCCCACCCCAACGAGGTCGCCGACCCCGAGCCCGAGCTCGAAGAGCCCGCGCCGGCGTGGGAGGAGATCGACCAGAGGATCCGCTCCGTCCCGGCCGATGCGTCTCCCGCCCGAAGGATGACCTGGGCGGGGATGGTCCTTACCGAGAAGCGACCGACCGAAAAGGAAGAGAAGGAAGGGGTTGGCCACCGAGCGCGACGCGGACCGAAGGCTTAGACCGTTGACATCCCCGGGGCCTGCTTCAGGGCCCGGATCTTGTAGTACTCGGGGTCGACGATGACCTCGCCGTTGACGCCCATCGTCTCGATCGTCTTCAGCTGGATTCCCGCCTGGGCCTTGGCCTTCTGCCAGTCGGGGATCGGGATCGAGAACTTCTGCTCGACCTCCGTCCGGTAGATCGGGCCCGAGTTGTACGAGCAGAACGGGATGACCCGCCCATCCGGGACCGAGTAGTGGATATCGCAGCGCATCAGGCGCTGGATATCGTAGTCGTAGGCGTCCTGGAAGTGCATGTTCCCGATGTAGAGCGTGCGCCACGTGAACTTCGCGACGGCCTCCTTGTTGCCTTCCGTGAAGATCGAGGCGATGACCTTCACGCAGTTCTTCTCGTCCAACCCCTCGGGGGCCTTGTCGAAGTCGAAGAACTTCGCCACATCGTGGAGCAGGCGCGCCCCGGCGACCGCCGTGCGTACGCGCGCAAAGCGGGCATCGCGGTACTTGTCGATCATGCTCTCGACGCTCTCGAAGAAGCCGTCCACGTCCATGAACCGAGGCAGCGGCGTGATCTTCTGCCCGTCCTGGGAGATGAACGCGAACGTGGCGCAGCCGCAGCCCGGGTGCGTCGTGAGCGTCATCTTTTCCTCACCGTGGATGATCGAGACGAGCTCCGAGATCGGGGCCACCGACGGAACGGGGAAGAAGTCCGACTTCTCGAACGGGCCGTCCGTGCACAGGATGCGCACGAGGTCCGACTGCGTGAAGCGCATCTGGAAGCGGTCCTTGTCCGGGATACGGGCCGTGAGCGCCACGGGCTGGAAGTTCACGCCCCGGACGACGTCCAGGTTGTCGATCGCGAACTTCACGGTCGGCCAGATCTCCTTCTCGTTGAACCCGCCCACCAAGGTCGGGACGAGCACCACGCTGATCGGCTTGTCGGGCTTACCCTGGGCTAGCTCGGCAGGGCTCGTGTGGGCCTCGCGGGCCGCCTGTATCGCCCTCTGCTTGACCTTCAGGAGCGGGACCCCCCGCACCTTGCGGTAGATCTCGTCGTCCAGACCGTCGAACTGAAGGTAGAGGGTGTGCAGTCCCGCCTCCCGCGACGCCTGGGCGAACCCGGGCTCGTTTGCGAAGCGGATACCGTTGGTCGCGACCTGGATCTGCTTGAAGCCCGCATCGCGGGCCATGCTGACCGCGTCCAGGAAGAGCGGGCTGAGCGTCGGCTCCCCACCGGAGAACTGGACCGCGACCGCGCCGACGGGCTTCTGCTCCCGCAGCGTCTTCAGCATGAAGTGGATCTGCTCGCGGGTCGGCTCGTAGACGTACCCTGCCGCGTTGGCGTTCGCGAAGCAGACCGGGCACTTCAGGTTGCAGCGGTTCGTAAGGTCCATCAGGGCGAGTCCCGTGTGGGACTTGTGGTGGCTGCACATGCCGCAGGTCGTCGGGCAACCCTTGAACTTGTCATAGTAGGGGTTCTCGTAGCCGACCCCATCGTGAGCGTAGACCTCCATCCGGAGGTAGAAGTCGACGTCGTTGCTGATGATGTCCCAGAAGTAACCGTGGGTGCGGCACGTCTTCTCCATGATGACCCGGCCGTCCTTTTCGCGGACGACCGCCGGGATGACCTTGATGCACTCGGGGCAGACGGAGGCCGTCTTCCGCGGGAGACCGCGCGGGGCCTGGAACTCCTTCATCACACGTGCCGGCATTCTCGTTTACCTCTCTTGTTTCGGCCGTCGGTCGACCTTCGGCCTAGGTGAACCACCAACCCATGCCTACATAATCTCGTTGTCGTCCAAGGTGCTACAAATCGAGGTAGCCGTGACGGTCATTGTCATGGCTCGCCTCGCTACAGCAGGGCTTGTTACGAGCCCCGGGGCCGAGGCAAGCCAAGTCGCCGCTAATACTAAGCGCTTCCCGGCCTGCTCTCTGGGCCGATGGCGAGCAAGCGTCGCGGTGCGAAGTCCGCGCGGAAACGAGCGACTCCGTCACGGGGCCGCCCCACTACCTCTCGCTCCCCCTCTAAGCCACGGTTCGTTGGTAGGGAGCCTTCCCCCGTGTTGGATCACTATCCCCCGAAGGACCCGGGGATCGCATCGCGCAGCCCGGTGTCCATCTCGACCCCGGCTCCCCCGCAGAGCCCAACCCCAGCTACCCCTCCAGCCGCAAGGCCCGCACCAGACGCATCTCCCCCTCCCCGGCCAACGCTCATCGCGCTCGAGCGGCCCTTCGACGTGGACGAATTCTCCCAGACTCTGGGCGAGACCTCGATTCGGGTCACTGTCCCCCGTGAGGACCTAGTGGAGGTGTTGCGCCGGATCACCGATTTCATGGGCTTCGGCATCTACGTTTACCGATTCACCGTGCGCCCAGGCCCGTCCGACCTCCTCAAAGAGTTCATCGTCGAGCTGGAGCGGGTTGACTACTCGCCGACCGAGAAGGACTGGGTGGCCTTCGAAGAGAAGGGTCGGTCCGAATCCCCCTTCGGCCCTGGCTCGACCCGATAGCGGACGAGCCCGTGGCCTCGGAATTCGACCCCGCTATGTACCCGTCCGCTCTGGGCCGACTAAGGTAGAGCCATGGCCGAGCGCTCCGAACCGGCCCGCTGGGAAGCCGAGATACACGCGCTCCGGCAGGAACTGACCGAACTAAGGAACGAGCAGAAGGAGCTCGCGCGAGCGGTCGCGCAACTCGTTCAGACCTTCCAGTCGCTCGCTACCCAAATGGGGATCGCTTCTGAGCCCTACTCCAAGAAGGGGTCCACCTCGAACCCCGACCGCTCAGGGTTCGCCTAGATGCCCGGCGACCGAACCGGCGCTCCCGCGAAGGGAACCGCCTTGCGGCCGTACCGCCACTCCCCTTCCATCGGGTAGAGGCGCCTCAGGCGGGTCGAGACCCGGTCACCGATCTTCAGCGCGCCCGGGGGGCATCCGAGACCTGGAGGGTCGCCCGACAGCCGGGAGCCAGTTCCACGATAGCCACCGGGTAGGAGCCGGTGGCCTCAACCAGTGGGTCGAACTCGGTAGGTTGTCCTCCCCTTCCGATAGTGGTCAATGCCACGATCTGGCCCCCGTCCAACGGTAGCGGCTCTAAGGAAAGGGTGTCGCGGCGTCCGCACTCAGGGCAGCCGCCACGGGCAGGGAAGCTTCGCGCCCCGCAGCCCGCGCATCGTTCGGCCAGGAACCGCCACCGGGAAGGAATGCTTTCCAAGTAGCGGGGGCGAGGGATGTACGCCCCCTCCGATACCCGGCTCGAGGGGCATGTTGGATAGGAGGGCGAGGGCGCGTCGGTCGATGGGCAGGGTCGCCGCGGCGTCCCCGGACGCGTTACAGGCTAGCCATGGGATTTGCTGGGTCCTTTTCACCTCATATCGGGGACCCGACGCTGCGCCGATCACCCCAACCGGAGAACCCCCCGCATCGCGGAGGGCCTCGAGCTGGTCGAGGGTTGCGGGAGAGGCGTCAGGCAGCCTGCGGGTCGACGGGGCAAGGTCCCACCCCGCCGCATCTTCAAGGACAAAGGCGAGGGCGGACGGACCCTCGACCGGCCCCTCCTTTTCGGTCCCCTGCACCTCGACTACCAGGGCGCCGGCACCGTGGGCGAGGGCATGGTGGCGGGAGATCGCCGCGCCGACCGACGTGCTGCGGAAGGGGGGAGTCGAGACGCCGATGAGAAGAGGGAACGCCCAATCGGCGAGCGCCGGGAGGGGTCCGACCAGGTCGATCGACAGGGGATCGGGACGCGGGTCCGCTCCTTCCAGGGCCGCCTCGGTGGCTGCCGCGGCGAGTGTGAAGGCGTCTTCGTCCGGCCCGAGGGAAGGCCTACCGTCGCACGCCCATCGGGAACGTGCGCTCCCCACGCGAGTGACCGCGACCAATTGCTCACCCCCTCGCGAACAGCGTGACCGTCGCGGTCGCGCCCGCGCCGCCTACGTTGTGGGCGAGAGCGCGCTCCACCCCGGGAACCTGACGACGCCCGGCTTGGGCTCTGAGCTGCAGGAAGACCTCGTAGCCCTGGCTGACCCCCGTCGCGCCGATCGGGTGGCCCTTCGCCTTCAGGCCGCCATCGGGGTTCACGGGAAGGGACCCCGTGCGCGCCGTGGCGCCGCTCACAGTGAGAGCGAACGCCCCCTCGGCTCCCGCGAACCCGAGGTCCTCCAACGCCAGCAGCTCCGCGATGGTGAAGCAATCGTGGACCTCGAGGAGGCCGACCGATCGTCGGTCGAAGTCCGCGTCGGAGAACGCTTCGGCGGCCGCCTTGCGCGTCGCCCCGAACTCGGTCAGCTGCGGACGCTCCTGCACGGCCAGAGAGTCGGAGGCTGCCCCGAGGGCGCTCAGCATCACCGGCGTGTCGGTCCACCGTTTCGCCTCGGAGGCCGGGGCGATGAGCAACGCCGCCGCTCCATCGGAGACCGGGCAGCAGTCGAACAGACGCAGAGGCTCGGCCACCGTCGCCGCGTGGTCGACATCCTCCGCGCGGACGACCTTCTGGAAGTGGGCGTTCGGATTGAGCGCCCCGTTGGCGTGGTTCTTGACCGCGACCGCGGTCATCGCCTCCCGCGTTCGAGGGTGGTCCAATGCGTATCGTGAGGCGAGGAGACCGTAGACGCCGGCGAACGTCAGGCCGGCCGACCGTTCCCACTCGGTATCCCCCGAGACCCCCAGCCAGTAGCGCCGTCGCGCGTTCGGAATGTCCGTCATCTTCTCGAGGCCGACCACCAGGGTGAGACCGCCTGAGCTCTGCGCTGCCGTCCGTGCGGCCGCCCGGATCGCAAAGCCCCCGGAGGCACACGCGTTCTCTACCCGGGTCACGGGAAGGTCCGGGCGCCCCGCCGCCTCCGCCAGGAGGGCGGAGGAGTTCCCGATCTGCCAACCTCCGAACCCCAGCGTGGCCAGAAACCCCTCGGAGATCGAAGCGCTGTCGGCGCCCCGGTCGACACTCCTCAGCGCTTGGTCAACGGCCGAGCGCATCAGCTCCTTCGGTCCAGAGTCCAGAGTACCGAACCGGGTGTGTCCGGCTCCGACGATCGCTGCCGCGCCCGCCATCCCTTCTCCCCTTTGAAGATACCGTCGCGAGCCAACAGAGCATGCCTATAAGGTCGAAGTCGGCTGCCGGAAGGAGCATGTCCGAGGAACCTCCCCTGGTCGTCGGCATCACTGGGGCGAGCGGCGCTCCGATTGCGATCGCGGCTCTACGCGCCCTTCACGAGGCCAAGGTTCCGGCCCACGTCGCGGTGACGCGGGGAGGGGTTGCCGTGCTTCGGGAGGAGGCGGGATTGACGCTTAACGACCTCGCACGCTGGGCGGGGACGATCTACGCGGAGGATGATCTCGCAGCACCGATCGCGAGCGGCTCGGTGGCGACGCGAGGGATGGTCGTCGTTCCGTGCTCGTCCAACACGACCGCCAAGATCGCTCTCGGCCTGGGGGACACGCTGGTCGTCCGCGCCGCCCACGTCCATCTCAAAGAGCGTCGCAAGCTCGTCATCGTACCGAGAGAGACCCCGCTGCCCACCTTGCAGCTCGGCCACCTGGCCCGGCTCAGTGAGCTCGGCGTGGTGGTCCTGGACGCGTCACCTCCCTACTACCTTGGGTTCACGGAGGTCCGCCAGGCGACCGACTACCTCGCGGGCAAGATCCTCGACCAGTTCGCGGTCCCTCACCGCCTCTACCGCGGCTGGAAGCAGGGAGAACGCTGATGGGCCTTGAGCCCCCGGCTCCTGTGCCATCGACCCGCTTTCCGATCCCCCTCGTCGGCGTGGCGGTCATCCTTGCGCTCCTGATCCTGCTCACCCCCGTCCTCGTCTCGCCCGGCGGAGGGGCGGGAGGCTTGCTCGCCCAGGCGGACCTCGTGGTCGACCACCCCCCGAACTCTTTCACGACCTACTTCGACGTTCGCGCGGTCGGCGTGGTCCGCTACGCCGAGATCCGGATCGGGCTCAACCAGGACTACGCGCCCAACACCCCGGGCAACATGATCCGATGGACGAGCTGGGAGAACGCGACCAACGAAACCTCCCTCTCCGTTTCGACCGCCCAAGAGAGCGTGGCCGTGAACGTCTCGGTCTACTACATACCGTCGTCCGGCCCGGGCGTCTGGTACTATGGGATCCTTGCATGCTACTACAACTTCGAGCAAGTCACACTGACGCTGACGCCTCTCACCGGTGGCATGGCGGTCCCGACCGGCCCCATCTCGACCACGACGGGCAGTCACACCCTACCGCTCGCCGTCGCGCTCGCCTACCAGGGCAGCGGAGGGCCACCGCCATGAAGGTCCGTCGGCCGTTCCTCATCCTCTGGACCGCGATCGTACTCATCCTGCTGGTCGTGGAGATCGCCGAGATAACCCAGCTCTTCACGCTCCCGATCACCTCGGTCGTTGGAAACCCCATCGCCTTCGTCTTCGTCCTCGCCTTCACGACCGTCCTCGCTCTCGTCGGAGCGATCTTCATCGGGCTCTACATCGCACAACGCTGGCTCTCCGCCACGGATTTCACGCCGTTCGAGGTCGAGATGCTCAAGATGCGGGACCAGCTCAAGGATCTCCAGAGGACCGTCGACGAGCTCAAGGAGGATCATGAGCCCGCGACCGCGAGCGCTCCGCCCGAGAGCGGGAAGGAGGGAGGAACCCGATGAGGATCGCCGTCGTCGATAACGGCGGGCAGTGGACCCACCGGGAGTGGCGGGTCCTTCGCGACCTGGGCGTCGAGAGCGAGATCGTCCCGAACACCACGCCGCTACCGGCCATGCGGGCGGACGGGGTCGTCCTCTCCGGGGGCGCGCTGAGCCTCGAGGGCACCGACACCCCGCTCGGTCGGGTCGCGGAGTGGATCGATACGGCGACCATCCCCGTGTTCGGGATCTGCGTCGGTCACCAGTTCCTGGGTCGCCATTTTGGAGGCCAGGTCGGACGCGGAGCCCCCGAGTTCGGCCGCGTCGAGCTCACCGTGGACCGACCGGACCACCCGATGTTCCGCGGACTCCCCCCTCGCTTTCACGTCTGGGCGAGCCACAACGACCACATCGTGCTCCCCCCGAAGGACTGGGTGACCCTCGCTCACTCTCCGGGGTGTCCGATCGAGGCGATGGCCCACCCGTCGCGACCGATCTGGGCGGTCCAGTTCCACCCCGAGGTCGAGCACACCGAGCACGGGACCGAGATTTTCCGACGCTTCACGGACCTGTGTCGCGCAGGGCCCATCGGCGATAAGTAAGACCGACCGCTCGGACACAGCAGGACCATGCGGATCCGACACGCCTCGAGCGTTCGCGAACGCGACCTCTTGGAGAGGGCGCGTAAGCTAAGGGAGTCGGTGACCCCGCTGCTGCCCCGCCTCACTGCCGAATGCCCGACCGACCGATTCGACCGACTCAAGGAGGAGCTCGAGCAGGTCCGCGAGTTCAAGGACGACGAGAAGAAGCTCGAGCGAATGAGCCGCTGGGGCGATCCCATGGTCCGCGCCTACGCCGGGCTCCTCAAGTTCCAGCTCGACTCCGAACTTCCGGGACTCCTTTCCCTTCCGCTCCCCGGAGGCGCGGTCTCCTTCGCCCCGTTCGGCCGCGCGACGCCCGAGGCCGAGGTCGCGGTCCAGCACTTCGAGGACCCCGGCCGCCTCCTGCTCGGCTACCTCGACTGGGCTCGCAAGGGGTTCCACTTCTTCGCGGCGCCCGACGAGCTCTGGTGCACGGGCCGCGACCCGGCTCCGCCTATGGTGTTCCTCCAGTCGAAACTGGGGGACCTACCCTACCACCTTGTCGAGGACAGCGCACAGGGACGATGGGAATGCTCGCATCTGAAGGCCGGGGAGCCGCGACCGTTCGTCGAGGTCGGCTGGCCCGCCGCGGGCCGCGTCTTCCGCGTCTGCAGGAAGTGCGTGCGGAGCGAGCACCAGCTCCTGGCCTCCGTGACCGAGAACACCTCCGTGCCCGACCCGGAGGGAGAGTTCCCGGTCCGCGCGGAAATGAACGTCACCTGCCGCGGAGGGGAGGATTGTGTCCATCAACACCTCCCAGCCCTTCCCCGGGGGTCCCGTCGATCCTACGTCCTCGGGAAACTCTCCGACGCTCAGTTCCTGGCGGAGTACCTCGACGAGGTCCGGCCCGTCATCGAGGGGACCCGCCATCCGACCTACGTCAGCCGGGGGGGTCTGCTTCGGAGGGAACCAGGCTGCCTTCCTGGATGCCCTCCACCCATCGATCGTGGAGCGGCGCGCGCTCGAAGCGGCCCTCACGGACACGAGCGGACTCTTCGAGATCGACGAACCCTCGGCGAGCCGTGCCCTCGAGAAACTCTGGGCGACCCGGGCGGAGGAGATCGTGCGTTCGATCGTCACGGACCCTCGGGAGTCCGACCGCTACCTCGCGGATTCGCGCCACGCCCCGGGGCGCGTGGCCGAGCTGTTGAAGCGCGCTCAGCGCCGCAGCGAGGAGCGCCAGGTTCTGGACGCGCTCCCACGCTACCAACGCCTCGCGCGCGAGGCCGCCTACGTCGACCAGATCGCACGGGCGTACCGGACCCACGGCCCTACCGGGGCGGAGCGCGCGTTGGTCCAGAGCATACCGCACGAGGGAAAGGAGCGTGGGCTCGCCTATGGGCTCCTGCTCGCCCTCGGCCGGGCTGCGCCTCACGCCTGGCAGTTCTCCGACTCGGAGAAGGAGTTCGGCCAGACGCTGTTGGCCACCGCGACCGAGCTGCTGCACGCCACGCCCGAAGGATACCACGCGGCCCTCGACCGGCTCTTCCACGTGGCCGGGGTCGCGGACTGGGGCGACCGAGCCCCGGCTAGTTAGATAGTCACGGACCGAGATCGAACTGGCGGAGGGCTTCCGCTTCCTCGAAGTGCAGCTCGGGTGCTGGGACGACCACCGCGTGCATGGGCGCTCCGAAATCGAGCTTCCTCAACGCGTCCACCGGACCGTAGAACGTCGCCTGGTCGGCTCGCCCTACGCGGGCGAGCACGGCGACCTTCAGGTGGCCCGAGACGACCCGCTCTTCAGCGTCGCGCTCACGTAGGATGCTGAGCGCCTCGGAAGCCGTGAGGAACCGGCCTTCGGCGGGTCGCAGGTCGAGCAGCACTAACGTATGCAGGCCGTTCTGGCGGTTGCGGTCGATCGCGTCGATCGGAGAGGTCGGCTCGAACCCCGGCTCGGGGAACGGGAGCGAGACGGTGCGCCCGAAGCGGTAGGGGATCAGCCCGAGGGTCCCCGCCGCGGCCGACAGGATGCTCGCGTTAGGAAGATAGTGCGTGGGATAGCCGGCGCGTTCAGCCGCCAGCCTCAACGCGAGGTGCGTCGTCGCGCCGAACGGGTCGCCCACGGCGAGGAAGGCCACGTTCCCGCCCTGGGCGAGGGCGGAGAGGATCGGGCGCTCGTCCTCGACCTCCTCCCTCGCCAGGAGGGCGATCGGTCGGCCGACCTCGCGGGCGAGCCGGTCGAATGCGCCCGGGGACCAGATTGCCGTGTACTCTTCCCCAAAGATCGCGGCGCACCCTCGCAGGACATCGATCGACCTACGGCTCATGTCCTGTTCGTCGCCCAGACCGAGGCCGATGAACCAGAGCTCGCCCATGGACGGTCGGTTGGGGGCACTACGCGCGGAGCGCCAGGACGGGGCACGGGGCGTTACGGAAGAGCTCCTCCAAGAACGGGCGTGTCAGGAGCGGGGGGCCTTCTTGGAGCGTGTGTTCCTCACCGACCAGGAGAAAGCCGTAGCGTTCCCGGGCCGCGCTCTGCAAGATGAGGTCGGCGTGGTGGCGTCGGCGGGCGAGGAGCGCGGAGGAGACGAACGAATGCCGGTGGTGCGTCGGCACGCCCCGGCTGGTCCGATCCTCGCCCTCGTCCTCGTCCCTCCTCGGTCCCAGCCCGATCGTGACGACCGGTACACCGTTGCTGTGGATCGACAGCTCTTCAGCGAGCTGCATCAGTCGCGCGGGCAACGGCCCGTGGAGCGTGGGCACGAGGATGCGGGGGATCTTGGGATTGGCGAGCGCGAGGCGGTTCAAGATCAGCACGTCGGTGTGGGCGTGGTGGAGCACGCCGCTCGCGGTGTGCCCGACGAACGGGTTCCGACTGCGTCGGTCGCCCCCGAGGCTCAGGAGGATTCCATCGCACTGGTGGGTCTCCGCGCTCTCGAGGATCTCCCCGGGAACGTCCGTGCTCGCCCGGACCTCGGGCTCGAGGCGGACGTCGACCACCGCGGCGGCCTCGTGCGCCGGGATGACCAAGTTGACGCTCGCTCGCCACTCCCGTGCGATCGCGGGCATGGTCGTGGTCGGGATGATGTGGAGCATCCGGATCTCGCCGTCGGCATCGAGGAGCTTCGCCGCAAAGCGGATCATCGGCTCGACCTCCGCCGGAGAGTTGACAGGCATGAGGAGGCGTCGGTACATGGTCAACCCCACCACGGGCTTTCGATCAGGGCGACGTCCAGGCTCACGACGTTGACGACCGCCGTCCCGATGATCCCCCCGATCGGCTGCTCGATGTGCTGGTTCACAAGGGCCGTGAGGTTCGTGACGAGATCGTCGAAGGAACCCTGGGTGGCGTTGTGGATCGCTCCCGCCACCCGCGAGACCTGGATGAGAAGGCCGGCGGGCGCGACGTACGGGTCGAACCCCGAGTACGAGGGACTGATCAGGTCGAACGGCAAGGTGACGTTCATGCTCCAGTTCCAATCCTGGATCATGTACGCGATGGTCACATTTAAGTAGGCAAGGAGACCCGGATCCGTGGAACCGTTCGGTTCCTCGTAACCGACCGTCGTGTTGTAATCGTTCATCGATGGCCGTTCCCAGAATAGGTTCAGGGAACTGATATTCTGGCCGACCAGTTCCGAGCCCACGACCGTTCCGTTCTCGTAGATGAGGGAACCGTTGGCGCTACCCGGCGTTAGGAGCTGGGCGATACCGGTCACGACCGCAGGGTAGACGAGGCCCCCGATCACGACCACGAGGACGACCACGATGACGGTGGCTCGAACGTGGGTCCGCAGGCCGTGAGGAGGCGAGCGGTCGAGCACGACGCGACTGATCTCCGGGGTCGCCGGGCCGGTGTCGGTGGAACGATCCTTCGGTCCGATCATTCCTACAGTCCTCCGATCGGGAGTGTGTGAGCGATCGCCTGCGAGATTGCGAGGACCGTCGGCGTGGCCGCCGCCCACACGAAAAGAATGTAGATGAGCTTGATAGCGACGAAGGCGCTCACGAGCCCCCCGATGCCGTAGATAACGATGTTGCGGCGCAGCAGGTCAATTGCCGGGCTGGGCCGAAACCGGACCCCGAAGAGCGCAATCGGGATCAGCAACGGGATGATGATCGCGTTGAAAAAGAGCGTGGCGAGCACGGCGAGTGCGGGATCGCTCAGCCCTAGGATGTTGAGGGGGGCGATCCCGGCGATCGCTACTCCGCCCGCGGTCACGAAGATTGCCGGGAGGACGGCGAAGTACTTCGCGACGTCGTTCGTGACCGTGAAGGTCGTGAGCGCTCCCCGCGTGATGAGGAGCTGCTTACCGATCGACACGATCTCGATGAGCTTGGTGGGGTCGTTGTCGAGGTCGACCATATTCCCCGCCTCCTTGGCCGCGCTTGTTCCGCTGTTCATCGCCAGTCCCACGTCCGCCTTGGCGAGCGCGGGAGCGTCGTTCGAGCCGTCCCCGCTCATCGCTACGAGATGACCGTGACTCTGTTCGCGCTCGATAATCGTGAGCTTCGTCTCCGGCTTCGCCTCGGCTACGAACTCGTCGACGCCACTTTCCCGCGCGATGGCCGCTGCCGTGATCCGGTTGTCGCCCGTGACCATGACCGTCCGGATCCCCATCGTCCTCAGCTCACGGATCCGGTCGCGGATCCCGGGCTTCATGACGTCCTTGAGCACGACGAGGCCGAGAACCCGGCGGTTCGCAGCGACCACGAGAGGGGTCATTCCCTCGAGCGATACCTTTTCGGCCGTCTCCTTGAGCGGCTCGGGCATCGTCGCTCCGTAGGCAGCCATCGCGGTGACCGACCCCTTGTACATCTCGGTGCCATCCTTGAGGACCAGTCCGCTCATCCGCCGCTCGGCGGTGAAGGGCATGACCTGGAAGGTCCCGGGCTCGAGACGCTCGGCGCTCCCGCCGCGTCGGGCCGCGAGGCGGACTATCGAGCGGCCTTCGGGCGTATCGTCGAGGCTGGAGCTGAGAAGCGCCGCCCGCAGGAGGTCCGGCATGGGGACATCGGGCGCAGGATGAAGTTGGACGGCGAGGCGGCTTCCTACCGTGATGGTCCCTGTCTTGTCGAGGATGAGCACGTCGAGGTCCCCGGCCGCCTCGACGGCCGACCCGGACTTCGCGATGATGTTCGCCCGGGCCACGCGGTTGATCCCCGAGATCCCGATCGCGGGCAGGAGCGCTCCGATGGTAGTCGGCATGAGAGCGACGAAGAGGGCCAGCATGGTGGCGATGTTGATCGTGACAACGCCGGTGAGGCCCGCGAAGTCGGAGAACGTCGTGATCACCACCAGCAGAGCGAGCGTCAGGGCTGCGAGCAGAACGCCGAGGGTGATTTCGTTGGGCGTTGGGTTGCGCTGCTGACCCTCCACCAGCGCGATGAGGCGGTCGAGGAAGGAGTGACCGGCGCTCGCGCTCACCCGGATCGTGATCTTCCCTTGGATGACCTTCGTCCCCCCGAGAACGCTGATGCGGTCCCCTCCGCTCTCGCGCAGTTGGGCTTGCGACTCGCCCGTCATCATCGACTCATCAATGAGCGCGGCTCCCTCGATCACGTCGCCGTCGAGCGGGATGTCCCGCGGCGCCTCCACGATGACCTGGTCCCCGACCTTCAGCGATTCGGAAGGCACCGAGCGTGTCGTTCCGTCCGCCTCGAGCTTCAGGGCGAAAAGGCCGCTGCGGATCTCGCGGAGGCTCTCCGCCTGCGCCCGGCCGCGGGCCTCGGCGATCCCCTCGGACAGGTGCGCGAACCAGAGGGTGAGGAACAGGATGACCGTGAGGTCGAAGTAATACTCCGCGTTGTAGGTCGCATAGATGTCCGGGAAGAGCTGGGGGAAGACGGTCACGAAGGCCAGGAAAAGGAAGAACGCCCAAACGACGAACATCACCGGCTGTCGAATCTCACGGCGCGGGTCGAACCCGCGGAAGGAGTCGGCTATGATCCGACGCCAGGAGGCGTGGCGGAGCGCACGGGGTGGCGCCCGGGGCGCCGTGGCCGCCGACAGCGCATTCACTTCGTCCGCGGCCACGGCTTACCACCCTCCTTGGGCGAACGGACCGAGCGCGAGGACCGGCAGGAACAAAAGCCCCGAGATGATGATGATCATCGCGATCAGATAGAGAGTGAACGTGAGCGAGTTCGTCTTGAGCGTGCCCGAGGTCGGGGGGAGCGCGTCCTGCCGTGAAAAGAGCGAGCCGATCGCGAGCATGGTGATCATCGGGAAGAAGCGGCCGATGAGCATGATCCCCGAGCCCATGATGTTGTAGAAGACGGTCCCGTCGTTGATCGGGCCCATCGAGCTACCGTTGTTCGCCGCCTCGCTCGTGAACTCGTAGAGCAGGATGGTCAATTGGTGCGCGTTGACCTGGATGTTGGAGGTGAGCGGCCCGACGGCGGCGGCCGCGTAGCCACCGACTAAAGCGATCCCGAGGGGGACCAGGATGATCACCGGGTGGACGATGAGGGTCGCCGCGGACCACTTCATCTGGTCCTTGCCGACCTTCTTCCCGAGGTATTCGGGGGTCCGACCGACCATGAGGCCCGCCATGAATACGGCGACCAGGGCGAAGATCAACAGGTTCCCGAACCCCACGCCGACGCCACCGGGGGTCGCTTGGGTGAACATCCCGAAGAAGAGGACCACCTGAGCCCCCGTCGTGATGCTTCCGAGCGCCTGGCTCTGAGCCCCGACGTTCCCGTAGACCGATACGACCTGGAACAGGCTCGCTTCCGGGAACGAGTACCTGGGCTTGCTGGCCGACGGGATAGCCATTGGTCGCTGGAGAGAGCCCCGTGACCGAGGCGAGAAGCGGACTGCCCGCCGATTGGAAGTAGATGAAGAGGCCGAGCGCAATCACGAGAATGACCACGACCGTGGCGACGTACGGGGCCGCTTCGCTCGGCCGCTTCACCATCCGGCCGAACATGAAGGGGGTGGCGAGCGGCAGGATGAGCATCAGCACGACCTCGACCAAGTTGGAGACGGCCGACGGGTTCGCGAGTGTGTTCGCCGCGTTCGCGGCGTACCACCCCCCCCCGTTGCTCCCGATGAGCTCGATCGAAGTCCAGGAGGCGACGGGCCCGAGGTAGATCGTCTGGGGGGTCCCGTTGAGCCCATGGGCCGCGACGTAGCTTGTGAACGTCTCGGGAAGACCCGTAGCGACTAGGACCAGCGCGCCGATGAAGGCGAGGGGCAGGAGCACCCGTGTCATGCTGCGGACCACGTCCACGTAGAAGTTGCCGAGGGTACCATCCCGGCTCGTGAACCCCCGGATGAACGCCGCGACCACACAGAGGCCGCATGCGGCGGAGAGGAACTCAGCGAGTTCGAGGCCCAGCTGGGCCGCCCCGAGGCTCAGCTGCGCTTCCGAGGCGAAGTGGGTAAAGTTGGTATTCGTGAGGAATGAGGCAGCCGTGTGCGATGCGAGGTCCCAGGTGAATCCGGGCAAGGCCCCCGGATTCCAGGGGAGGTACTGCTGGAACCCTACTACCATCCAAATCCAGACAAATATCCCGACGGAGAGGAAGGTAAGCCCAAGGGCGTACTCGCGGAACCGCATGGAGTGACGCGGTGACGTCCCGATGGCCCGGTAAACGAACCCTTCGATCGGATTCCAGAACCGGTCACCAAAGGCGGGGCGGTTCGTGTATACCCGTGCGAGGTAGCCCCCGACGAACGGCGCGATGACCAGCGCCGCGGCGAGAAGGAGACCGATGTCGACTAGACTTGAGAGATCGAACACGAACCTCCGGCCTCAGAATCGCTGAGGGCGGATCATGTAGTAGGCGAGGTAGATGCAGAGACCGACGCTGATGAGGGTGAAAATTGTCAGGCCGAGGCTTCCCTCGACCTCCGACCAGATGTCCATCGTGCCTGCCGGGACGGGGCAGCCGAAGTGAGGGATTTAAGGCCGACTCCGTAACGGCGTGCTCGCTGGGATTAAGTAGTGGTTCCGTGGGCAATCTCCCCGACCCGCCCAGGGTCCGAGTGCGCGGGTTCGTCGGGGAGGAGGTTCTCCTCGGGCGGTTCCGTCGATCCCCCGGTGCGCGGGAGGGGGTCGGGAGCCCTTCGCGTCCTACGCTCCACCGCCCGACCGAGGTCTGCGGGGTGACGGGGCCCTCACGGGGGAAGGGTCGGTGGACCCCACGGCCGACTCTTTTCGCGCCCGGGCCGCCGCGGACATGCGACGCACGATACGCTTCATCGCTCGCTCCCTCCGCACCTCGGCGGCCTGGTACTGCACTTCCCTCGTGTCGCGTGTCAGCATGACGATCACCCGTCCCAAGGAACTACGCCCGGTCCGGCCCCGGCGCTGGATCGCCCGGATCTCACTCGGCACCGATTCGAAGAAAACGACGAGGTCTACATCCGGCACGTCGAGACCCTCCTCCGCCACGCTGCTCGCGACGAGAATAGGGAACTGACCGGCGCGGAACGCTTCGAGGATCCGGCCCTGCTCCACTTGGTTCATTCCCTTGTCTTCGGGGTCGCGGGTCGCCTGCCCAACGAAGCGGCCGACGGTGTAGCCGTGGGACTCGAGAAGGGTCTGGATCCCCTGGATGGTGTCTCGGGTACTGCGCGAAGACCAGGATGCGCGGTGGACGAGCGGACGGGCGCGCGATCTGTTCCTCCACGATGCGCGCGAGCGCAGCGAGCTTCGGATGGGAGGCGGCCCGTCCAGTTCGGAGGAATTCTTCGGCCTCCCGGCGTGAGCTGATCACCTCGGGGAGGGCGAGGAACGCCCTGTCCCCCCGGCTCGGTTTCTCCTTCTCGGCAACCCGGGCCACGTCACTGGACGAAGGGACGTGCCCCCTGCGTCTCGAGGCGCTCGAGCGCGTGGAAGAGGTGCAGGAGGATCAGCTGGAAGTAGAGGGGGGCAAATTTTCGGGTCATCGGGCCCGGCCGGGCGAAGATCTCCGCTCGCAGGCTGATCAGGTCCTTCACCGTGAGCGAGCGTATGGGCTTCGTCCTCAGGTAGCCCATCTTCTGCAAGCGACGTGCCAGCCCCTGCGAGGCGGTCTCGAGCCGGTCGCGGAGCTCGCGGACCTCGGGCGCGAGGTCGACCCAGTGGAGCTCGATGTCTACCGGCTGGACGAACTCCCTCACACCGTCGTCCTCGCGGGAGCGGGCCTCGACGCGAGGAAGCCCGAAGACGCCGAGAACCTCCTCGATCTTCTCATCCTTCCCTCCCGGTGAGGCGGTCAGACCGAGCAGATGGGCTCCGTGTGCCCGCTCGGCGTGGAAGCGGTTCGCGATCTCTACGTACGCGTACTTCCCGACCGCGTGGTGGACCTCATCGAAGATGATCAGGGCGACGTCTTTGAGGTCGTAGCGCCCCGCCACGAGGTCATTCCGAACGATCTCCGGCGTGGCGAAGACCACATCGCTCGACTCCCACGCCCCCTCCCGTACCGGTCGCTTCACGGTCCCCGTGAAGCGCGCCTTTCGGAACGGCTCCATCCATCGCGTGAACGCCTCCGAGTGTTGTTGTACCAACGGCCGGGTGGGCGCCATCATCACGACCTTGCCATCAGACCGACGGAGGACCTCCGCGGCGATCAACGCGGCGATGACGGTCTTTCCGAGGCCGGTGGGGAGGACGACGACCAGGTCCTCATCGAGGCCGATCCGTGCCATGTCGATTTGGAATGGCCAGGCCTTTAGTGTGCGGGCCCGTAGCAGGGGATGAGCGAGCCAGCCCTCCTCGACCCTCCAGACGCCCTCCACGCCAGGAGGGTGAGTTCGTCGGGGGGGAGCGGAAAGCTCAGCGGCGGGGGGTTCGTCGCCCGAGTATGCGTCCAGGCTCGCCTGTCGGACCACGATCCCTTCTCACTCGAACGCAAGTCGATAGAGCACTTAGGTCTCGCGGAGCGTTTCCGCGCTACAGGAAACGGACATCGCGCGGCAGCTCACCCGCGTACTCGCGGAACGCCGCCGGCCAGCCCGATGGGTCCAGTCCCTTTTGCGCGAGGAACGCCGTCAGCCAGCGCTCGAGGCCGATACCGCTGCAGCCGCTCCAGAGCTCGCCCTTCTGCGCCCGGATCGAGAACGCGCTCGTGTACTTGTCGCCGATGATCGAGAGGTTCTGGAATTCGAGCCACTCCGAGCTCTCCCGCCCGCCCCGGTAGGGGAGGTACGCCTCGAAATCCATCGTGCCCTTGATGTGCTCCTTCGAGTCCTCGACGCCGACCTGGCCGCTCTGTTGCATGTAGAACGGAGTGACCCACGCCGTGCGCCACTCGAGCTCGAGGATGTCGTTGAAGACGTGCGTGAACCGCTCGAGGAGGGCCTCCCGCACCTTGAGAAGCTCTTCCGGGGTTCCCAGGTAGACCGGTTCGATGCGGTGGAACTCGTCGACGCGTTCCAGTCCGTGCCGGCCACCACTCTCGTACCGGTTCGATATCGCCGTGGCATCATAGATCTTGAGCGGTAGGCTCTCGGTCGCGATCGTCCTTCCCGACAGCCACCAGTAGATGGTCGGGCACTGCGCGTAACAGCTGACGGCGCTGGGCCCCCCGACCATCTGCGCGAGCTCCTCTTGGGGAACCTTCCGGGTTATCTTCACGAGGTCCGTGAACCGCTCCCACGCCGCCGGGTCGCGCGTCTTCGGCTCGGTAACGTAGTAGAACTCGCCAGGCAGTCCTTCCATGTGACCCGTCTTGAGCAGGATTTCGAAGGAGTCGTGATGGGGCTGGACGACCTCCTGGAACCCGAGCGGCCGGAGGATCTCCTCCTGGGCGATACGGGCCATCGCCTTCAGAAGGTGAGCCGCCGTGGGCCCCAAGAACCATTTCCCTTTGGTCGGGCCCGAGCGGACCCAGTGCCGATGGATCATCTCCTCGGTCGGGTCGGCCTGGAAGGGCATGTCGCGCTGAGGACTCGTGGAGAGGAGCGACCAGAACTGCTCCTTGCCCTCGTAGCTCTGCCGCCGCGCCTTCTCCTGGAGGAGGGCCGCCGCACGGTCCATCCAGTTGTCCCGTAGCCCCTCCTCGGGAAGGTCGACGAGTTCGAGCGTCGCCTCGCTCCCATCGATGAGGAGCTTGTTGGGGATGGGCAGCGTCAGCGAGGTCTTAGGCGGGGGGTCGAGGAGGAGACGAATGCGGTAGGAGACCGCATGGAAGGCGCGCACCGCGACCTTCTCCGAGCGACCCAACTCCTCGCTGAGGCGCTTTACCATCGCGAGGAGGGCCTGGTGAGGGCGAACGGTGGAAGACTCGATGACGACCGTGAGACGGTCCTTGTCGAGCCTCCATTCGGTCAGCCGCGCCTCGCCCCGGGTGCCCACGGTCCGCCGGATCGCCTCCTCCGCGCACCTCTCAATGAGCGGGCCTACGGCCGAGGGGTGAGGGACCGGCCCGCTCAGCGTGAGCTCGGCCTCCAGTCGGTGCTCCATGGTCCCCTGTGCGAGCGGCGGGACGCTCATAAGCCTAGAGAGCTCGGCCGAGCCCCGCACGGGAGCAAGGCGAGCGGTTTTATCGCCCGCTCGGCCTCGCCCGGCGGGTAGATGTCCATGAGCATAGCGGCCGAGTCATTCGGGCTCTTCATTGGCGGAAAATGGGTCGAGCCGAGCCGGGCGAAAGCGGTTCACCACGACGAACCCGGCGACCGGCGAACCGGTCGGGAGCTTCGTCACCGCCCACCCCGAGGACGTGACGGCCGCGGTCGATGCCGCGGCCAAAGCGTTTCATCCGTGGCGAGAGACCCCGGCCCCACTTCGCGGGGAAATCCTGCTGCGGGTCGCCTCCTATCTGAAGGGGCACAAGGAGGAGATCGGCAGGACGGTCACGTGCGAAATGGGCAAGGTGATCGCCGAGGGCCGAGGGGACGTTCAGGAGTCGCTCGACTTTGTCGAGTACATGGCGGGCGAAGGACGCCGCCTCGCGGGTGAGACGGTCCCCTCCGAGTTGCGCTCGAAGTTCTGCATGACGCTCCGGCAACCTAAGGGCGTCGTCGCATGCATCACCCCGTGGAATTTCCCCACGGCGATCCCCAACTGGAAGATCGCCGCGGCGCTCATCTCGGGGAACACGATCGTGTTCAAGCCCGCATCCAACACCTCCCGGTGCGCGGCGGAGATCGTACGCGCCTACGAGCGCTCGGGGCTACCCCCGGGGTCCTCAACCTCGTGACGGGGCCGGGTGCAACGGTCGGCACCGCCCTGCTCACGGACCCTCGTGTCCGCGCGATCTCCTTCACCGGCGGGGTGGAAACAGGCCGCGAGGTCTACGTCCGCGGCGCCCAGGGCCTGAAGATGGTCCACCTCGAGCTCGGCGGCAAGAACCCGGTGATCCTGATGGAGGACGCCGACCTCACTCTCGCTCTCGAGGGGGTCCTCTTTGGAGCGTTCGGGACCTCAGGGCAGCGCTGCACGGCCACCAGCCGTCTCATCCTTCATGAGGCGGTCTATGAGAGTTTCCTCAAGCGTCTCGTCGCCCGTCTTGAGAAGTTTACCATCGGCGACCCTCTCGACCCGAAGACCGACATGGGACCGGTCGCCTCCGCCGACCAGGAGCGTAAGATCCTGGAGTACATCGAGGTCGGGAAGAAGGAAGCGACGCTCCGCTTCGGCGGGAAGAAGCTCCACGGAGGCGCCTACGACCGGGGATTCTTCCTCGAGCCGACGATCTTCGAGACGCGCCACGGAACTCGGATCAGCAAGGAGGAGATCTTCGGTCCCGTCCTCTCCGTGATCAAGGTCAAGGACTACGCTGAGGCGGTGCGCGTCGCGAACGACGTCGACTATGGGCTCTCCTCCTCGATCTACACGCAGGACGTCAACCGTGCCTTCCGGGCGATGCAGGATCTCGAGGCGGGGATCACCTACATCAACGCCCCGACGATCGGTGCCGAGGTCCAGCTCCCGTTCGGCGGGATCAAGAACACGGGCAACGGCGGCCGGGAAGCAGGCAGCGTTGCGATCGACGAGTTCACGGAGCTCAAGACGGTCTTCGTCGATTTCTCCTCCAAGCTCCAGCGAGCCCAGATCGATAGCGAGACGGCGGCATGAGCCCATTCCGTGGGACCGACGAGGTCCTGGACCGCGAGATCGGGGCGCTCGAGGGGATCGCCCAGCGTCGCCTCAAGCGCTACGCGCGGGACATGCACGAGCTCGACCGCGACCTGACCGACCTCAAGCGCGAGCGCGCGAAGCGTCGCGCCGCCTCGGAAATCCCCCAGAGCATCGCGACCGAAGGGACGCTCGAGACCGAGCCGTAGGTTTGCCTCAGAGGGGCGACCCGGGGCGGTTCGGGTTATCGAAGTTCATCAGGACCATTTGACCCCGTCCGCGCGGCCGGGCGATGGGGGCGAGCACGCTGTCCTCCTCGAGGACGGCGACCGTGCCGGGGATCGGAATGTCCGCGACGATCTCCCTCGTGCGTCCCCCGCGCCCCCGCGACACGATCGTCGCGCGGATGAGCCCGAGGGTCTCGAGCTCGGAGAGGTGGTTCGAAATGCTGCGCGTGTGTAGCGGTTGGAGCCCGAGCCGCTGACAGAGCTTCGCGTAGCCCGCGTACACGTCCCCCGTGAGCACGCCTTGGCGGTTTCGCTCGTAGGCCTGGAGGATGGCGTAGAGGAGCACCTTGCAGTGCGGGGGAAGAGTGCGGACGCAATCGAGTATGATATCCTGCTCGAGGCGGTTCTTCGCCTTGACCACATGGTCCTGAGTGATCCGCTTGGAGCGGTCCCGCTCGGCCATCTCCGCGGCGATCCGAAGAAGGGCGAGCGCGCGGCGCGCATCCCCGTTCTCGAGGAAGGCGTAGGCGGCGCACCGCTCTACGACCCCGCTGTCGACCACGCCATCCTTGAACGCCTCCTTGACGCGCTCGCTTAGGATGTCCTGGAGCTGCGCCGCGTCATAGGGCGGGAAGAGGATCTTCTCATCGTTGAGACGGCTACGGACCCGCGCGTCCAGCCGGTTCGTGAACTTGAGGTCGTTCGAGATCCCGACGAGGACGACGTGGGCGTTCGGGAGCTCTCGATTGATCTCGCTCAATGTGTAGAGCACCTGGTCCCCGCTCCGCTCGACGAGGCGGTCGATCTCGTCCAGCACGATGATGATCGTGCCGCCTTGGGCATCGATGAGCCGCCGCATCGCGCTCTGGACGCGGTCCATCGCCCAGCCGGTCGGGATGCGGTCGATCTCGCTCAACGCGAAGGCGTTACCGATGTTCTGCAAGAGGCTGTAGGCGGTGTCGATGTTCGCACAGTTGATCGTGACGAAGCGGATGCGCTCGGAAAGTTCGGAACGCCGCTCGATCTCTTGGCGCACCTGGGCGACCACGGCGGTCTTTCCGGTCCCGATCTTACCGTAGATGAGCACGTTCGAGGGCATGTCGCCGCGGAGCGCCGGTGCGAGGATCTCCGCCACCTGATGGATCTGGTGCTCTCGGTGGGGAAGGTGCGAGGGAACATAGGTCTCCCGGAGCACGTCGCGGCGTCCGCGGAAGAGATCGCCATGGGGGCGGACCGCGTCGTCGAAGACCTCGGAGAGACGAGGCGTCGGGGTGCCGGCCGGAGGGGACTCCGTTGGGGGAGTACCGGACGGACCTCCGGCCGACGGGCGATCTCCAAGCGACGGGATCGCCCCGTTGGCTGCGATGGTCATTGGAGGGGTTTCCGACGCGTTCGTCGGAGGCCCCTCGGTAGTCGGTGGCACCGTCCACGCCTACCCGGGCCTCGGGCGAGCGGTTGCAGGCGCGCGAGCCATATCTATCTTTTCCCTCCCACCAATCAACTGGGGCTCGCCGAAGGCTCGGCCGGGTTCGTGACGCCCGGGAACTTCGCCCTCTTCGGTACAGAGGGCCCGGCTGGGCTCTGGGGGCCCCTCCCTGCGGCTCGCGGGTCGAACAGTCGGTCGACCGGCTCCCGGCCTTCGAACCGATGGGATTTAGAGGTAGAGGGCCTGGGTCAAGACGATGAGCGCCTACGCTCCATCCCACGGCTCGACCGATCATGCCGCAGGGAAGGTCTCCGCCTCGACGATCGGCTGGATTACCCTCGCCTCCATCCTGTGTGGGCTCGGTATCTTTCTCCTCGCGTACTTCGTGGTGTTCTTCGCCTGGTGGTCCTTCTCCGGCGTCGTGATGGTGATCGCCGGCTCGGCCATTTTCTTCAAGACCTGGACCGGCCCGGAGTCGGCCTAGCCGGCCCGAAGGGCCTATGCAGGTCGGGGGCCGAGCGGACCCCGCAGTGGATCCGCGACCAATCGCCGTCGTCAAGCTGGGCGGCAGCGTTCTCACACGAAAGCACGAGACGGAGAAGGTTCGTCCGAAGGTCCTCGCCCGGCTCGCGGAGGAGGTCGCCGGCGTCACCACGCATCGATTGGTCCTGCTCCATGGCGCCGGCGGTTTCGGCCACCCGGGAGCCGCTCGGTTCGGCCTAGCGCACGCTCCCTCTCCCGAGCATCCGCTGACCGAGCGCGGGCGCGGCGCGTCGATCGTCAGCGTGGAGGTTCGTCGCCTGCATCTCGCCGTCCTGCGCGCGCTCGTCCACGCTGGTGCGCGCCCTTGGTCGGTGCCCATGAGCGGCCATTGTGAGCAGGCCGAAGGCCGCCTGGTGACTCTCGACTCCGCGCCGCTACAGGCCGCGCTCGAACGTGGCTTTCTCCCCGTGTCGTTCGGGGACGTGGTCCCCGACGCGGTGTGGGGCACCTCCATCCTCTCGGCCGACACGATCGCCGTCGCGCTCGTCCCGGCGCTTCATCCGGAGCGCGTCCTCTTCGTGAGCGACGTCGCGGGAATCTACGCGCCGGGCCGCGCGGGACGCCGCGCGGTGATCCACGAGATCACGGACGAGGTCGTGGAGAGCCTGGAGCCACAGACGGGCGCCCCGGACGTCACCGGCGGCATTCGAGGCAAGGCCAGGGCGATGCGTGCGATCGCCCGCCTTGGCGTTGACGCAGGTCTTATTAGTGGACTATCGGATGGGGCGATTTCGCGGGCCCTACGAGGAACGGGAGAGGATGGGAGCTGGGCGCGCGCCGGATCGCGCTGAGACGGAAGAGCCGCCGGCGACCGGCCTCGACCTCTCCCACCGCAAGGCCGAGCACGTCAAGGTCGTCCTCGGCAAGGACGTCGAAGGGCGATATCGCTACTGGGATGACATCCAGCTCGTACACAACGCGCTGCCCGAGGTGGACTTCGAGGAGATCGACCTCTCGACCACCCTGCTCGGAAAGCGGCTGAAGGCGCCCCTCGTCATCACGGGCATGACCGGTGGGTTCCCGGACGCCGCCAAGATCAACGACAACCTCGCCCGGGCCGCCGCAGAGCTGGGGATCGCGATGGGGGTGGGTAGCGAGCGTGCGGGGATCCTGAAGGGGCAGTATCCCGAGAGCTATGCCTGCGTGGCGAGACATGCGGTACCGCTCAAGTTGGCCAACATCGGAGCGCCGCAGATCATCGCCCAGTCCCCCCAGGACCGGGTCGTCGGCGTTGACGAGGCGCGCCGTGCGATGGAGCTCATCGGGGCGGATGTCCTCGCGATCCACCTCAACTTCCTACAGGAGATGGTCCAGCCCGAGGGGGATCGGCGGGCGCGGGGCTGCCTCGACCGGATCGGAGAGCTCGCGCATGCCTTCCCCGTGCTCGCCAAGGAGACCGGAGCCGGGCTCTCCCAGACGGTCGGAGAGCGGCTGCGGGCGAAGGGGGTCCGCGCGTTCGACGTGAGCGGCACGGGCGGCACCTCCTTCGCTGCGGTCGAGCACTACCGCGCTCTGGAGCAGGGCGCAGAACGCGAGGCTCGCCTTGGACAGACGTTCTGGAACTGGGGGATACCCTCACCCGTGTCGGTCCTCGAGGTCGTTCCGTTAGGGCTCCCCGTCATCGCGAGCGGCGGGATCCGCTCGGGGCTCGATATCGCGCGGGCGATCGCGCTGGGGGCGAGCGCGGCGGGGACCGCTCGAGGCATCCTCCACGCTGCCTCGGTAGGGTTCGAGGAGACCCGTCGCGAGCTCGAGCAACTCCTCTACGAGCTACGGGTAGCGTTCTTCCTGACCGGCTCGCGGACGGTAGAGGAGATGCGCCACGCGCCGTTCGTCGTGACCGGAGAGACCCACCAATGGCTCCGGCGGTGACCCCGGCGCCCATCGCGCCGGGCCCGGAGGAGATCCACCAGGAGAAGCTGGCCCAGGGCCGCCGCTTGGGCACCCAGTCCCTGCCGTCGAACTTCGAGTGGATCCGCTCCCTACCCGAGTCCGAGCGGGCCCAGTACGCGGGGGCTATCCGTCGCAAGCCGACCCGAACCCTCTCCGGAGTCGCGGTCGTGGCCGTCATGACGGCGCCCGCGCGTTGCCCGCACGGCCGCTGCACCTACTGCCCGGGAGGGGTCGAGAACGCGAGCCCCCAGAGTTACACGGGGGAGGAACCCTCCGCCTTGCGCGGCGCTCAGTTCCACTACGACGCGCGCGCGATCACTGAGCACCGCCTTCAATCCCTGGAGGAGATCGGCCATCCCACGAGCAAGGTCGAGGTGATCGTGATGGGGGGCACGTTCCCCTCCCGCCCGCGCCACTACCAGGAGGAGGTCTTCCGGGGGATCTTCGACGGCCTCAACGGAGAGAGCGCCGGCTCGCTCGCACAGGCGCAGGAACTCAACGAGCGTTCCCGCCACCGTCTGGTCGGCCTGACCGTCGAGACCCGGCCCGATTGGTGCGACGAGCGCGTCCTCCCCTTTCTGCTCGACGCGGGAGTGACCCGGGTCGAGATCGGGGTCGAGTGCCTGAAGGAATCCGTCCTTTTTGCAGTCGGCAGAGCCCACGGGACCGAGGAGGTCGCTCGAGCGACCGGTCTCGCGCGCGAGAGCGGTCTCAAGATCTGCTACCACATGATGCTGGGCCTCCCCGGAATGACCCCGGCGGAGGACCTCGCGGGCTTCGAGCGCCTCTTCGCCGATCCCTGTTACCGCCCGGACATGCTCAAGATCTACCCGACGCTCGTGCTGCCCGGCACCCCCCTCTTTGACGAGTGGCACACGGGACGCTACCGCCCCTACGACACCGATACCGCGGTGGAAGTGCTGGCCCAGATCAAGCGCCGACTCCCCCCGTGGGTCCGGATCCAGCGGATCCAGCGGGACATCCCGGCGCGTCTCATCGCGGCCGGGGTGCGCGCCAGCAACGTGCGCGAGCTCGCCCTCGCCCGTCTGCACTCCGACGGAGTCCAGTGTCCCTGCCTTCGCTGCCGCGAGGTCGGGCGGCGCGCGACCCCGTCCCCCGAATCGCTCGAGCTACGTGAAACGAGCTATGAAGCCCTCCCGGGGCGGGAGGTCTTCCTTGCGTGGACGGACCCGCTCTCGGAAGCGGTCGCCGGCTGACTTGCGACTCAGCCTACCCGGAGAGGACAGGGAACGCGCGACCACCCCGATGATACGAGAACTCAAGGTGCTCGGACCGGAGCTCCCCGTGGGTTTCGCTGCCACGGCTTCGAGCGTATACCAGCACCGTGGCCTCGGCCGAGCCCTCGTCGGCCGAGCGGAGGAGCGAGCCCGCACGCTCGGATACGACGAGATCCGCGTGATCAGTGCGATTGGGACTCGACCGTACTACCGCGCCCTGGGTTTCGTTCGGCAGGGTCCCTACATGGCCAAGGGCCTGTAGGGCCCCGCCCGGCGCTCAGAATGGGTTGGGAAACGCGCTCGCTTCCTCGTCCGCCTCATAGGACGGGCGGCTCTTGGGCTCGCTCATAGCAGCGTCAGGGGGACCCACACATCGTGGCTGACCAGGCTGACGATGCCGCTGGACGGGTGAACGGAACCTCCGCCCGGGAGCACGGCTGCGGTGAACGAGTACGTCCCGGGCGTCTCATAGAACACCAGGAAGAAGCTGGTGGTCGTCTGGGTGACGCCATTGACCGTCACCGACCAGGCCTCTCCGAACCCTGACCCGTAGGCGGCAAAGACGATGGCGTACGCCACGAGGGGGTACGGGAGGTAGTCACCGCCCGTCGCGATGAACCCGAACTCGTCGTACGGTAGTGGGCTACCGGGCGTGTAGTCCGCCCAGAAGTTGCCGCCCTGCCACGGTGATGCTACGATGCTTCCCGTAAGCCAGTAGCCGTTGAACACCGTGATGAAGTACGACGGCTCGATCTGGGTTAGGTTCCAGTTCTCCGCGTTGAGCTGAGGCGACCCGAAGAAGAGATTGACGTTTTGCGAGTAGGCAGTGATCGACGTGCCGACCCAGTTGTTGTAGATCCAGTCCCCGCTCTCGAACGCCCAGATCCCGACCGGCGGTCCGTTCGCGGTGCCGGTTCCCGGATACATCGTCGGAGATAGCACAGTGCTGTTCACGAACGTGTTACCCCAGACGACGTTGTCCGTCGGCGCGGAGGGATCGGCGCTCGCCAACAGGAGCGAACTCCCCTGGCTCACAAAGGTACTGTCCCCCACGAGATCGTGCGTTCCCCCCCAGATGACCACGTTGGCCAGGGGGAGGAAGCCCGTCGGCCCGTAGTCCTCGAAGAAGAACCAGCCGCTAATCCCCTGAGCATCCCAGATCGAAACGTGGGAGGAGTCGAAGATTTCGAACTGGAGGTTGTTCGTGAACGGCAGTCCGTAGTAGGCGAGCGCCCCCCAGTAGGCGGTCTGGTAGGTCACGTTGAGGAGCGCGGGGTTGTTGAAGCTGACGTAGGCCGTGGTGCCGGCGATGAGGACCCCCGGGAATACCTGGTAGAGGTAATCGTTGAACTGCCCGAAGACCGAGCTCAACCCCGCGGGCGCCGGGTTGTTCTCGATGGCGTACGGAAGGCTCGCGGTACCGAATCCTCCAGAGGAGATCGCCGCCAGCTGGGCGTTGTTCCATGCAAAGAGCGGCGTGTAGACGCCCTCCGCCCAATTCCGTTGCATCGTGAAGGGTAGTGGGGCCGAGCCTCCGTTGGCGGCCGTGACCGTGGTCTCAATGGGAGTGTAGTCGCTCATCATCGCGTCGACGGTGTACGTACCCGGCGGAAGCACGTAATCGACCGTGCTCGCGGTCTGGGTCGGCGCCCACGCAGCGTAGTTAGCGTCGAAGCTCGACCCCGGCGTGAAGAAGACGAAGGCATTGGACGGGGAGAGCGGTCCGGAGAACGTGGCCTGACCGATGTTCCCTCCCGGAGTCGCGCCCCAGAGCGGCAACGGGATCGAGGGCCCGGCCCCCAGCCACACGGTGCCCGGGGAGGTGTATGTCTCGGCAATGCCCTCGGATGTCTCTCCGGTCTCGCTACCGAGGTTATAGGCCGACGGGGGGTTCACGTAGGCGCGGCTCGTGCTGTCCCAGTACCTGCAGGCTCTCGGAACCGCTAATTCCGTAGACCGATGTTGTGGTCCCGCCACCCGGGCCCCCCAGCATGATCTCGGCGTCCCAAGGTATGAAGCCGGTCGGGTTGACCTGAGAGCCGTCCACCAAGTAGGGGGAGGCGGGTACCGACCCGATGGGTGTGCTCGAGTTGAACAGCACCGTGTCGTAGACACCGGCGCCCTCGCTCGCCCCGGTGCCCGCGTTGATGACATTGTATCCGAATCGGACCGTCGTGTAGCCGTAACCGGTGGCGGGGATGTTCGTGATGCTCGAGTTCAGATAGAGCTGGACCGTCACCGGGTAGGTTATCGCGAACGTGGGGCCGAAGTCGTAGTAGTACTCGGGGTAGACGGGGGTTCCGTTGTAGGAATACAGCGTGCCCGCGGTCAGAGCAACGGCCGGGGAGGAGAAGTTCCAGACGTTATCGAGGAAGGTGATGGTCCCGGGGTACGGGAAGTTGAAGTAAAGGACGTTCTGGGTCCAGAAACTGTAGTTGCTGCTCGTCCCGACAGTCGAGTCGTTCGTGACCGCGTTGAGTTGCACCCCAAAGGTGTTCTGGCTCCCGTTGGTCGAGATCGCGCCGTCGTTGTCCAAGAGGAAGGTATTGACGCTGTTGAGAGTGATCGATCCTTCCCAGCTCTGGGTCTCATAGGAGAAGGCCTGCGCGGTCCCGGTGGTGTTGCGGATGCCATAGGCGCCGATCCCCATCGGAGCCGGTGAGGTGGTGGACGGGGGGGTCACGATGCCGTTAGAGACCGTAGCGTGTCCGAGAAGGTTGGGGAGGGAGAGAGCCTCCATGGGGATGTGGTCCGCCTTGGCTGTTGCGAGCAGCTTCTGCTCCAATGCCAGGTGCGAAGAGCTTCCGGCCGCGCTCGAGGTCAAAGGGGCTGCCGGTGCCGTGGAGGCGGTCGCGCTCACCGGGCCACTCGCCGGGTGGGCGCTCACGACGACCGCGAGGCCGAACGCCGATATCGTCACCGCCACGATCAGGATGCTCAGAATAACTTGCCGCGCCGACATGGTAGTCGGGGGATTGGTCTCCCTATTAAAGAGCTTTCTCGAAGCCGCCCCCCTGCCCGAGGGACGCGCCCTGGGGGGGAACGGTACGCCGCTCGGGCGTGCGGACCGAGCGTTGAATGGGACGTCGACCCCATCCCTCGCCCTCTCGCAAAGCCGACCGGGATCAGCGAGCCCGAACTGGCCGGCTCGGGTTGATGACCGGTTGGGCGGTCCCAACCATGACCTGGATCCTTCCTTCGGGGGGGAGCGCGCATCGAGGAGAGCCGATTTGTACACCGTAGGAGTGTTGCCTTGGTGATGCTCTCCAAGCACGCGGCCATGGCACCCAAGGGGGCGTACTGCTTCGGCTGCAACCGGCCCTTTGACGGCGGTAGCCCGGCCGTGGTCTTCGTGACGGACCTGGTCCCAGAATCCGACCGGGACGAAGTCGCTGGCCTCTACTTCCACCCCGGTCATCTGATCCGCTACGCGCACCGGCGGAACTGGACCGAGCTGGCCGATTACCTCGAGCGCAACGGACCGGCGAGCTTCTGAGGTCCCCTCCTTTCTTCGACCCCGGGTGCCGACGATCGTGTAGCGCCCCGCCGCGATCGGGGGTTCGGAGCTCACCGGCCTCGTGGGCCTTGGGTGCCGTCATTCCCTACACCCCAAATACGGGCGCTCACTTCGCGGGTGATGGTTGACCCCATCCTGCTCTCCATCGCCATCGGAGGACTCGCGATCTCGGGGTTCGCGAGCGTACTGCTCTACGGCGCCTTCCGTCTGGTGGGTGTCCCGTTGCGCCTCACCGCGGTCTACCTGCTCTTCACGCTGACCTTCGCCCTCCTGGTCGCCGGCTCCGCGGACCCCATCTACGCCGAGGCCGCCCCGATCGCCGAGGCGCTCGCGTTCTTCGTGATCTACCTCGATTACTTCCGCAAGGAGATCGTCTGGGCGGTCGTGCCGGCCCTCGCGATCGCCGGAACCATCGCCTACCTCTTTTCCCTCTACTTCCTCGTGTACAACTCGATCATCATCCTTCGGCAGCGCCGGAGCGAGCGCTACTCGATCTACGTCTTCGTCGCGTTCGTGGTCTTCGGAGCCTCCGTCGTCCTCGCGATGCTCACGTTGGCGAGCATTACCGTCGATCTGACGGCCATCTCCTACCTCCTCCTGGACGTGGGGGTGGCCCTGTTCTTCCTGCCCCTCTTCCTCCTGCGACCTACGAGCCACGTCCGGCCCGGTGTATGAGAAAATACCGAACCGAGACCTCCATCGTCTTGGAGGCCCTCCAGGGAATTGCCGACGGCGACGTGACGGCCGCCGCCCTCTCCCACCGGGTGAACGTCCCGTACAACCGGATGGTCGACCTCATCGACGAGCTCGAACATCGCCAGCTGATCGAGCTCGTCGTCGCGGACCCGCCGATGAAGCCGGGACCGAGCCCTTATCGCCTAACGAAGCGGGGCCGGGACTTCATCGAGGAGGCCATGCGCTTCCAGCGGATCCTGGGGATCTACGGTCTTAGGCTGTAAGCAGGCTCGGCTGAATCCCTCCGCCTACGACACGGGCCGGGGTGAGCGCGGGAGGGAGGCTACGTCATGGCCCGGGTCCCGGCCTATTCCTGGGCCGGTGGCGGGGGGGTCGCCTTCCAACCGGACGGAGGGGCCGGGGAGCGGGGGGGCCGCCGGGCTTGCCCGAGCAGGACCGCGGTGAGAGCGAGGGTCACGATCAGGAGGATCACGGCCGCGATCTCCCAGTAGAGCGCAGTCTCGAGGGAATTCTGCGCATTGGAGACCGACGTCTTGACGTTCGTGATGTTCGTCTCGAGGGTCCCCAGTTGTGTCTGGATCGTCGCTACGCCGTTCTGGACGGAGGTGATCTGCCCGGTGATCGTGCCGAGTGTGGTCTGGATCGTCGCGACGCTGCCCACGAGCCCGCTCACGCTCGTCGCCGTGCTCGTGACCGTCGCGTCGACCGCCTTCAACGTGGTGTTCACGACCCCCAGGACCGTTTGGACCGAGATCACCGTAGCGTTGACCGATGCGAGCGAACCCTCGATGGATGTGATCCGCGCGCCCAGCGCGTTCAGGGAGGCATTCACGGAGCCGATCGATGAGTCGATCACCACGATCCCGTTCTCGACCTCCGCGAGCGCCAGGGTGACGGTCCCGAAGCCGGTCGTCACGTTCGCGTTCAGGGTGCCCACGGTCGCGTTGATCGCGTTGAGCGTCGTCGTCATCTTGCCGAAGGCTGTGGTGAGGTTCACGAGCCCGTCGTTGATGCTCACGACGGCCGCGTGGAGCTCGGCGATCGGTACCCCAAGGGTCTGGTTGATCGCCGTCGTGATCTCTGCGATCTGCTCCGCCGAGATCCCGGTCAGGAGCGCGCCGTTGCCCTCGACCAACTGAAGGAAGGAGGCGCCGCTGTTCGGCTCGACGTAGCTGCTCGTGTAGCTGTTGCCCTTGGAGACGTTGGTCTGTTGCCAGCCGAGCGTGACCAGCCAGTAGGTGCCGGCGCAGCTGGTCGCCGAGCCCGAACACGAGTTCGGCATCGCAAAGCTCCCTCGGATCGACCCGCCGGCGAATGCGCCCGGAGATGTGACGTACGGGGTCCCGTTGAGGTAGACCGTGACCTCGACCGGAGCGAAGGTACCGTTCGGTGGGGTCAGGACGGGGGCCCAGGCGTAGGCAAGGAGTTCGCCAGGGAACGCAAAGGACTGGTCGGTCCCTCCCGTGAAGAGCGTCAGCGTGGCGCTCGCGGTGACGGTGAACTCGGTCGATACGGCCACCCGGTGCGAGCCCGCCGGGTCGAACGCCAGCGTGTACACACCGGGGGAAACCAACGGAACCGTCACGGCCACATTGGCCGAACCCGTGGTCGAGGACGGGACCGTCTTCAGGTAGTTCGAGCCAAAGTAGACGTCGTAGTAGGCGCTCGCGGCGAGGCCCGTCGCGGCTGCGCTCACGGCGCTGCCGATCGGGCCCTGGGCGCTTGCGGGAGAGGTGATCGTGAGCGCCGCGGAGACCGAGTAGGACGCGAAGAGGGTCGCGGAGCCTCCGGACGCCGTCGTGATGAAGAGGTAGAGTCCGTAGGTGCCCGCCGGCTCAACGGTGAACGCCGCCAGGGATTGAACGAACGCGCCGGTGGAGGCGCCGACGGTGACCGACAAAGTGACGACGCCCAACGAGGTAGAGACGTTGAGGTCGTAGACCGACGCGGTGGCGATGAGGCCAGCGCCGATTGCCGTCAGCGCTCCCGTGGACGGGTTGGTCGCGACGGTCAGCGTTCCGGAGTTGACCGTAGCCCCGGGTACCGAGATAAGGATCGGGACCTGGGCGAGGGCGCTCGAGGGCGAGGCGCCGAGGTAGGCGATCGCGAACTCCTCGAGGCCGGTCGTGTGCGGGGTGGTGAACGTGATCACAAGGCTGCCTCTCGGGGCGAAGCAGGTCGTGGGGGAGCTCGGAAGACAGCTGCTCGACCCGGTCCCCGCGATCGGGCTTCCCTCGAGGTAGAGGGTGTAGTAGGTGGAGATGACCGGGACCCCGGCATAGATGGCCGAGCCCGTTGGGATGAGCCCCGATACCGAGAACGTGACGCTCGCGCCGCCCGCGTAGGCCGAGAAGGCGGACGGGCCGAGGGTCGGCAGGCCCACGGTGAGGTAGGTATCGATGGCGAGCCTCCCGATGGAGACCGAGGAGACCGTACCGGTGGTCGGGGGAACCGGAAGGAGAGCGTAGAGCGGAGCGTAGCTGAACACGAGCGTCCCGTTCGACGCGGCCAGGAACTCACCTGAGAGGGTGTCGAAGCTCCCCAGGACCACCTTGAGGTTCGCGTATCCGTTCTCGTAGGCCGCGCCGATCGAGCCCGCAAGAGCGGAATCCTGGAACGAATACAGGGTCGCCGGGGTCAGGCCGTAGGACACGACGGTGATCGTCCCACCCGAGGGCAGGAACTCCCCCGCCAGGGGCGCTCCCGAGGTGTCCGCGGTCGTCACGGAATTGACCGTGACGCCGACCGGAGGGGAGTAGAGCCCGACGGCGGCGTCCTGGGCGACCGCATCATCAGGAGCCAGCCGGGATTCCGGGAAGAAGCGTGCCCGAAGGGAGGGCCGCGTAGCCGAGCGCGTTAGCGCTCGCCGTGCCCACCATCGTGGAGCCCACCAGGACCGTCACCGAAGCATCGGCCGGGAAGTTCCAGGCCTCAGCGCTCACAGCTTGATTCGGCGTGAGTCCGCTCGGGGAGAAGCTGAAGCGGAGGTTGCCCGGGTTCGGGTTGGAGACGAAGAACGCCGACGGGAAAACCGAGATCGACGAGACGGGAGTGGTCGGCACGGAAACAGATTCCGGGCCTCCGGGAGAGGAGATCGCACTCGCGAGCGTCACGCTCACGTTGAACGCCCCGGCCGAGGAAACCGTGATGGAGGGGTTGTGCGTTCCGACGCCTCCGGCGGTGATCGTGTTGGCCGCGATCGTGGAACCGGCCACGAAACCGAGTCCCGAGATCGCGAGCGAGGCGCCGAGCGCGCCATTGATGACGAACGGAGAGACCGAAACGGTGGGGGCGATCGTCATGGAGCCGTCCGAGGTCAGCCCGACGAGAACGGACCCGCCAGGGCCCGAGGTCTCTTGGGCGACCACAGCGACACTTCCCTGGGCGAGGTAGGACGGAACGGTGAACCCGGCGCCTGCCGGAAATTGACCGGCGGCCGTCAGGGTATAGGTAGCGAGCACCGAGGAGCTCGCCGGGTAGCCCAGGTAGAGCGTCAGCGTGGCGTTCGGGTCGAACGCCCCGCTCGAGAGCGTCACGCTCGCCGAGCTGTGGGGGAGCACGGGGGAGGGGGAGATGGCGAGTTGCGGGTTGACCACGGAGCTCGAGAAGACATTCACAGAGGCCGGCCCGGCGTACGTCGCGCCACTGCCTCCACACCCCAACGCGGAGTCCATCGCCGCCACGAAGCCGGTCGCGCTGGTCGAAGACGCCAGGAACGCATTCATCGTGGCGCCTGAAAAAGTGACCTGGACCTGGGTGGGCGAGGCGAGCGTCACCTGTCCGGCGGGCAGGGCGACGCTTCCCAGCGTCGCGGCCCACGGACCCGCGACCGACGAGCCGATGCAGAAGCGGACGGTAGCACCGGCGCCGAACGTCCCGCCACTCGGGGTTACAAGGGTGTTTACATCGACGAAGACCGACGGGGTGAGAGCGATCGTCCCGGAGGCCGGGATGGGGGCCAAGGGCGCGGTGGGGTGGGCGCTGGACGCGTACTGGGTCCCGGTATTCGGGGCCGAGACCGATCCAAGAAGGAGCCCCGCCGTCGAGAGCACGAGAAGGAGAGCAACGACGCTCACGAGGATCACTCGCATTCGCTTGGGCCCGGCAGTTGCGATCACGACAGTAATGAGGAGGGTTAGAGGTCTTAAGCATGATGAACAACTGGTAGCGGCCCTGACCTGGAGCGGGAGCGGCCCCGAGCTCTCAGCTCAGAGTTCCGCTCCATGCCCTTCGTGAACGGCGTTACGCTCGCCGCTCGCTGTCCGTTGAAGGCTCGAGGGGCCAGGCTCTATCTGAGATGGGGACGACCCCGTCTACCCCGTTGGGAGCCTGTCCCCCCTTCCCTCCTCTCATTAGCCGGATCAAAGAGGCGGCCCGTCACTCTTCTCAGGATAGCCCGGGACGCACAGCCGGGCTCTACGGCTGGAGATTACAGGGGACCCGAGCAAGATTAGGTAGGGGGTGGCGGGGGGCCCGGTGATGGCCCAGGAGTGGGCTGGAGCCCCGTTACACTCGCCGGGAGGCTCACAAGAAGCGAAAGGGGGGAAAAGGTTGGGTAATGGCACTCCGTAACCGAACGGAGCTGCGCTACAGGCTCCTAGGGGTTCTTGTCGCCTGGAGAGCTCGGGCCGCCTGGGGAGGTCGATCCCTTGCCCTCGGGAACCGCGACGCCGCCTTCCTCAACATTCTTGTACGGCTTCAGAGGGGCCGCCGGAGGTTGCTGCCGCCCCATCATCGCCATGCCGACGATGATGAGGATGATGATGATCACCGCGAGGGCGATCAGAGCGTAAATCAGGTAGGTCAGCATGTTCACCGAGCCCTGACTAGGCGTGCTCGTAGGAATCGCGTTGACCGAGGTCTGCAGCGTTCCCAGTTGCGTCTGGATCGTCGCGATGTTGCCACTGATCGCGATCACCGTTCCGTTCAGCGCGCCGAGGTCCGTCAGGACCTGTACGAGTGCACCTACCACGGTCGTGGGAGCGGAACTCACCACGGTCGCGTCGAGCGCACTGAGCGGCGCCGAGAACGTCCCGAGCGTCGAGCTGATCTCGGCAACCGTGCCCGCGACCGACGTCAACTGGGCTCCGATCGAGGCCAGGCTCGTCTGGATCTGACCTACGTCGGTCGTCAGCGTGGCGACCCCATTCGTGATCCCCACGAGCTGCGCGTTGATCGCAGTGAGGGTTGTCTGCACCTGACCGAGCGAGGTGTTCAGGACGATCACCGTGTTCCCTATCTCGGACACCGTCGCCCCGAGGGCCGACAGGGCTGCCGTCACCGTGCCAAGCGTGGTCGTGATCGTGACGATCCCGTTCTCGATGTTCGCGATGCCGCTCGCGCTAGAGCTGACGGTCGCGTTGATCGCATTCAGGGTCGTCGTCATCATCCCGAACTGGGTCGTGATCTCTACGACCGCGTTGTTGATGCTCACGACCGCGGCGTTAAGCTCCGCGATCGGCACCGTCAACGTCTGGTTGATGGCCGTCGTGATCTGAGCGATCTGCCCTGGGGAGACCCCGGTAAGCAGTGCGCCGTTTCCTTCGACTAGCTGCAGCCAGACGGCTTCGGACGCCGGCTCGTTATAGTAGGCATAGTTCGTGTAGCCGGTGCCGGTTTGCGTCCAGTTCAGGGTGAGCCACCACCAGGATCCGACCGCGGCGTTCGGCATGGTGAAACTTCCGATGATGGACGTCTCCGAGGGGTTCTCCATTCCCTGCTCGGTCACGTACGGCGTCCCGTTTAGGAGCACCGTTACCGTGAACGCGAGGCTGTTGAGCGGCAGGTCACGCGGGGAGTCCGGCGTCCAGGTCCACTGAATGAGCTGACCGGGGAACGCGAAGACCTGCTGGACGACCTCGAGCGTGAGGGGCCCGGACGCGACAAAGGGCCCGACGCCATCGTTGAACTGCTCCTGGACCACCCAGAGATAGTAGGACCCCGTCATCACGGGCGCGCCGGCGAGGGTCGCCGGAACGTTGAACGTGAGCGACGTGTCCCCGTGTGAATCCGTCGCGTTGTTCGCGACCAGACCCATGCACGGGCCGACGTAATCGCAGGACCCGGTGTAGACGGGCGCGACATCCGTCGGTGTGGCCACGAGGAAGACCGGCGATGTGGGCAGGAAGCTGTTCAGGTAGACCGTTACACTGGTCCCGACGAACGCGGCCCCTCCAGTCCAGTAGGTGTAGTCGGTCACGGGAGAGCCGCCGTTCAGCGCGAACGGTGCCGGAAGGTAGGATGCCTGCGTAACCAGGTCCCAGTAGTAGGTCGTAGCCCCCGAGAAGACCATCGCTCCTGAGGAGAACACGAGCGAGTAGACGATCGGGGCCGGCACGTTGGACGCGGTGTCCGGAGGGCAGACGGTGTAGACCGCAGCTCCGTTAGCGTCCGTCGTGAACGTCGCCGAAGCCATTCCTCCCGAAGTTCCCCAAGTCGCGGTCACGGTCGTGGACGCGGGAAGACCCCAGAAGGCGAACGTTGCCCCGTAGACCGACAGCCCGATGTAGTCCGTCGGATAGTAGTTGAGCTGGTCGGAGACCTGGCAGGACGGGTCTGGATAGAACATCCATGGGCTGCCACTGGTGCCGGATCCGCCTAGACTCACGCTGAGGGCGTCTACGGTCCCGATGTTGTTGGTCCCGCTGCTCGCAAGGCTTGTGACGAACACCGGGCTGTCGAACAACCACCAGGAAGACCCGGTTGGGGCTCCCGTTACTGTAGAGACGTCCCCATAAAGGTCGAACGTCGCGAACCCACCGCTCGTCTGCGGGTTGGCGAACGACACCGTTGCCGTCCCTGTGGCTGAGCTCCGGAAGTAGAGCTTCCCTGTCGAGAAGGTCACTGGCTCGCGCCCGATCTCGATCCCGAATGGTCCGGCGTAGCCAACAGCCCCGTTGGCCATCGTGGCCCCGTCAGGAACGAGGTTACCAATCGTAAGAGAAACCGTGTTGCGCGGCCCCGGCGCGTACGAAGACAGGAGAGGCACCGTCGGAGAGCCTACCGTGTAGTACGTCGCGGTCGCACCGGGAAGCGGCGCGCCCGAGGGGGAAGCAACCCCTGTCACGGTCTCGGAGGTTCCCGTTGGGAGGGTCGGGTCGTAGGCAGTATAGTACCAGAAGATCGCAGCTCCTGCGGCGTCTGCCTGGAACTCCACCCCGTCGAAGTTCCCGAGGATGGGGCCGCAACCAATTATCCCTGCACCGCAGAGAGCGGCTACTGAGCCCGTTCCGTACCCGAGGGAGAGAAGCCCGGAGTCGACCGCGTCCACCGATTGGAACGGTGCGAGGCCGCTAAGGGCAACGATAACCTCACTGGAACTGAGGGCCACGTAGTCGCCGCTGAGCGCCTCGAAGAAAGTGCCGTCCCAGATCTCGTTCAGCGGAGATACGGCGAACGTCGTCGCCGCCACGGTGTAAATTGCTCCATTGAAAACGGCGAACACGTCGTACGTCCCCGTCGGCAGCACCGGTACGGCCTCAAAGATATCGATGAAGTAGCCGTTCGGGTCCGTCGATTCGTACGTTGCCACGCCGTTGAAGTAGACGGTTCCATCGGTGGAAGCCGCGAATCCCCATCCCTGATACATCAGGGGGTCGCCAACCATGCCGCTGGATACGCCACTGATCTCGTCGATGGCCAGCAGCGTCGTTCCGACCCGGGCGTCGACACCACGATGGCGTCCGGGAAGGAGGACGGCGATGAGGCTGGGCTCGTCGTCACAACGATGGTTGCGGGCCCTTGAGTCGCGATCGCAGAGGAGAGAGAGACCGTTACGTTGAACGCTCCGTTCGCGCTCACATCGGTGACCGCGGGCGAGAACGTCGTCGCCACACCGGCTACGGTTACCGATGAGAGGGTTGCACCGGCGGCGAAGCCGCTACCGGAAAGCGTGAAGGTAGAGTGGAGTAGCCCGCTGACGCTGGCCACCTCGCCGATGAAGGCGGAGGCGGGGCTGCCACTGCAGGCTTCGAAAGCAGGGAATCCCACCTGGCAGGTCCCTATCCCGGCCTGGATGGTCAGGGTAAAGTCTGCTGTGATCGGGAAGTTAGGCGCGGAGGCCGGACTGGTCTCCTGGCCAACGATCACGTAGTTCCCGGCCGCCATGTAGGGGGGCAGGGTAAGTGAGCTTCCCGGAGCGAACACACCGGTCGCGTCCGTCACGGCCGTTCCGATGATGTTGGCCATGGGCACTGGAGGACGGAAGCCTCCCGCACCCGGAATCCCGACGTTCGGCCAGCCGATCGTGAACGTCACGGTCACGGTAGGGTCCCACCCGGAGCCAGTTAGGCCGACGGCGGAACCAGGGGCACTTGGGGAGGTTAGCGCAAAGCTCGGGGTCAAGGTCGTAACGTTGATCGCGGGCCCGAGTTGATAGGACGTCGGCACTGACACGGTGTTGGACAGGATGTAGTAGCCGCCCGCTGCCGTTCCCGATGCAATCGTGAGCGACAGGACGTTGGTGAGGTCGTTTGTCCCGGCCTCGATAGGCGTGGCTCCGATCGACGAACCGACGACCCCCGTCGAGTAGACGGTGGTGCTAAGCCAGAAGTTAACGGTGGTCCCGGTTGTGTACGGGCCAACATTACTGTACGCGAACGAGACGGTCGGCACGCCAGCGGAGAAGGTTGTCGGGTTCGTATAGAATACCTGCGTAGGCGTGACTGGAGGCGGTAGAGCCGCATGGGGCACATTCGGCCCCGCTACGGAGGCCGCCGATCCTGACGCCGCCGGCGCCATTACCAGCGCCACCGACGTCAACATCAACGTCGCTACAATCACTGTCAAGACGAGTGTGCCTAGTCCCTTTGCTTTGTTCGTCATCGCTTTCAGCCCTCGAGGATGTCGAGGTCCGAATTGTCTCACCCTGACTCCGCTATTTAAATGCTGTGGACCAGTCGTCTACGTGAGACCCCCGCACGAATGAACCTCGGCACGGACTCGTGTGGGCTCGACCGTGTCCTCCAGCAAGCAGGGCCGGCGTATGCGAACCTCGTCCACCGAGAGCTCCCCCGTGTGGTGACGTAGCAGGGGGTGGCGGGCCAAGTTGAGATTCTGCTGGCGATGCAAGAGGGACGGCCTGTCTGACGGGTCGGGCCATGCGTGTAGGGGCTGGGCGCGAACGCCTGGACCTCGCTTACTCACGGTACAGCCGGGATGGCTGGACTTGACGGGCATGACTTCGCCCAGCTGACGGTTGGGCGGATGCCACGCTCCGTGCACGGACAGGCAACGGTACTGATGGCTCGGATCGGCAGTTCACGTCCTCTCGAATCGGTAGACCCCAGGTGCGAGAGGGGTCCAGTGGCCCTCCGAACCCAAGGTCAGACGATAGGCGCTCGCATGCCGTGCTTGATCGCGCGACCTGAGTCCCTCGTACCCCGGCGGCGATTGGGGAGCGGGCCGGTAGAAGGAGGACCCCGTCCGTGCGGGCGGGCAGGTACGGGGGCGTCACGCCTAGGGTCTACCGGACGAGGTCGATGGTGTCCTCGGATTCTCCCGTGGCGTAGCCGCCCTTGCGGCCGAGGAGGCTCTCCGAGCGTACGCCCGTGATGATCAGCAGCACCTTGACGTTGTTCTCCATCTCGCGCGAGTTCTCGACGGAGCAACCCCAGATGATCTGGGCCCGCTTCGAGATCTTCTTACCGACCAGCTCTGCGGCCTTTTCCGCCTCGGAGACCGTCATCGAGGGGCCGCCGACGATCCGGACGAGCGCGCCCTTCGCGTCCTGGAGCTCCACGCTCCCGAGGAGCGGCGAGGTCAACGCCTCCGTCACGGCCTCGACCACCCGGTCCGTAGTGCTCTCGCTCTCGCCGAGACCGATGAGCGCGACCCCACCGTCCTTCATGACGGTTAGGATGTCCGAATAGTCCAGGTTCACGAGGCCCGGGCGCGTGACGATCTCCACGATCCCCTGGATCGCGGTCATCAGGACCGCGTCGGCGAGCTTGAACGCCGCATCGAGCGGCATGCGGGGAACGAGCTCAAGGAGACGGTCGTTCTGGATGACGATCGTCGTATCGCAGATCCGGCGCAGGCGCTCGAGCCCATCCTGGGCCGCTTCCATACGCGCCGTGCCTTCGCCCGCGAACGGGAGGGTAACGACGCCGATCGTGAGCGCGCCCTGCTCCTTCGCCAGTCGCGCGACCAGGTGAGCGGAGCCGGTCCCGGTCCCACCGCCTAATCCTGCGGTGACAAAGACGAGGTTCGCGCCTTGGATGAATTGGCGGATCTCCGCCTCGTTCTCGCGAGCCGCTGCCTCTCCGACCTCAGGGCGAGCGCCGGCCCCCAGACCCTTCGTGGTCCGAACCCCGATCAGGACCTTGCGCGACGCGTGGATCATGAGCAGGTGTTTCGCGTCCGTGTTGACCGCGCACATCTCGGCTCCTTGGATCCCCGCCTCCGTGCAACGGTTGATCGTGTTGGACCCACCTCCTCCGCACCCGACGACGCGGATGTTGACCTTGAGCGTCTCCGCGAGTCGAGTGAGCTCGGCGTCGTCGGCGCTCTGAAGGGCTGTCGCCGGCGGTGCGCGCTGCCCGGCGGGTGCCTGGCTTGCTTCGGTCTTCGTAATCGCTTCCTGGATGATGGACTTCACGGTTCCGGTTTCGCCCCCGAGGTTCGGCCAGTACCATGCCGGAGGGAGATACTTAATCGTGCTCTTCGAGCCGCAGCGTTTCCAATCCCACAATCTAGCTCCCTCGGAGAAGGACCCGAGCGGTGAACGCGACGGCACCTGATTTCAGGAAGCGGTCGAGGGGGATCGCTCTTCCGGCTCCCCCCATGGGGAAGGATTCAGCGGGCGCGCGGAGGCGCCCGTGGCGGCTTTCGACGGTTCGCCACAACCAGGGCGGCCACGGTTACCAATATGGCGATCACCACGCCGACAATCGCCCACAGCCACCACGATACCCCGGAGGAAGAGGAGTTCGGGGAGACCGTCACCGGCACCGGCTCGGCTTGCCCCTTCACCGGAAAAGTCCCGGTCGCCGACTGATACCCGGACGCCGTGATCCCATACGAATACGTCCCATTGGCCAAGTGGAAGAGCGCGGTCGGTCCCGTAGAGTTCACAAACCAGCTCGTCCCCGCCAAGCCCGAGGCCGCCGCTCCCGACGCCTCCGACGTCAGCGTGACCTGGGCCGTCCACCCCGTCCCGTTCGGTATCCCGGTCTGCTCGATCGTAACCTCCGAAACGAACGCGAAGGTCACTGAGAGGCTCGCCGGCGCGCCGGCTACCGTTACCGAGCCATTCCCGCCCAGGATCGGATACCACGGGAGCGAGGCGACGACCGTGTACGGATACGTCCCGTTCACGAGCGTCACCACGATGGTCGGCGTCGGCGAGCTCTCCGTCGCCGTGCCCACCGTCACCGACCATGTCATCCCGCTCGGAAGCCCGCTCTCCGTGAACGTCACCGGATACTGGGTAGGTCCCGTTGATGTGAACGCGATCCCCTCCGTCACCGACGTCCCGCTCACCGTGATTGACCCGCTGGACGGCGTGCTCGTGTACCCCGTCACCGTCCCCACGCTGAACGGATACGTTCCGTTCCCCACTCCGACGAAGGTGACCGAAGAGGGCGCGGGTTCGCTCTGGGCGGTCCCGTTCAGCGTGACCGTCCACGTCGTCCCGCTCGCAAGCCCGCTCTCCGTGAACGTCACGGTGTACGTTACCGGGGTGAAGAGGAGCGTTGGCTCCGTCACGGCGGCCCCGTCGATGCTCCCCGTCCCGCCGTACGGTAACGTTCCTTGGTGATAACCCGCGTAGTCGTGGATAACGTAGGTGAACGTCCCGTTCGGAAGCTGTGCTACCACCGACGTCCCTACGGGCTCGGTGTGCACCGTTCCGTTGACGGTCACATTCCAGTCACCGCTCGGGAGCCCGCTCTCCCTGAACGTCACCGTGTACCTCACCGGCGTGAACACGAGCGTGGGTTCCGTCACGGGCGCCCCGTCGATGTTCCCCCCCCCGCGGTATGGCAGCGTCCCCTGGTGATAGCCTGCATAGGCGCTGATCGCGTACGTGAATGTCCCGTTCGGTAGCTGGGTGCTCACCGAGCTCGTCGGCACCGTCGCCGCATAGGACGTCCCGTTGATCGTTACCCCCCAGTGGGCATTCGTTGGGAGGCCCATCTCCGTAAACGTTACCGCGTAGACAACCTGAGTGAACGCCAGAGTCGGTTCGCTCACGGCTCGCCCGTCCAGCGCGAAGGTCCCCGTGTACGCCAACGTCTCCTGGTGCCAGCCTGGTACATCGCTCACCGCATAGGCGAACGTACCGTTCGGCAGGTTCGCGCTCAGGTTGCTGGGCGCGAGCGCCCTGACCAGCGTCCCGTCGATCGTCACCGACCACAGCGCTCCGCTCGGAAGCCCGCTCTCGCTGAACATCGCGATGTAGGTCACCAAAGTGAACGCCACCGATACCGCGCCCGGGTTCGACCCGCTCACCGTCACGCTCCCTCCATACGTCCCCGTCGTGATGTGGTAACCTGGCGTGTTCCCCCACGCGTAGCCGAACGTCCCGTTCCCAAGATGAAACTCCGTCGAGGTCGTTGTCCCGGGAATCGGCCCCGAGGCATTCCCGTTCAAGGAGACCGACCACGTCGCTCCGCTCGGGAGCCCGCTCTCTGCGAACGTCACCGTGTAGGTTCCTCCCTTGGACTGAAGCGTGATCACCTGTGATATCGACATCCCGCTCACCGTGATCGACCCGCCCGAGGGCGAGATGAGGTAGCCCGCGATCGCCGTCACGGTGAACGCGTACGTCCCGTTCACCAGCCCGATAAACACGATCGGCGACGGCGCGGCCCCGCTGCGCGCCGATCCGTTAAACGTCACCGTCCACGTCGTTCCCTTCGGTAATCCCGTCTCCGTGAAGGTCACCGCATACGTCACCGGCGTGAAGATGAGGGTCGGCTCCGACACCGGGGCGGCGTCGATGCTTCCCGTCCCGCTATACGGCAATGTCCCCTGATGATAGCCAGGATAATCCCCAATCGAATACGTGAACGTCCCGTTCGGTAACTGCGCCACGATCGACGTACCCGCTGGCTCGAGGTACACGGTTGCGTTCATGGTCACTGTCCACGTGGCGCCCCTCGGTAAGCCCGTCTCCGTGAACGTTACCGGGTACGTCACCTGGA
>CAWCRH010000002.1:0-301129 GCA_963797975.1 uncultured Thermoplasmata archaeon | reverse complement strand
CATGGCGGTTTCGGAAGAGAAAGGCTCAAAACGCGAGCCCGGTACCGCTTCACTCGGGCGCTCCCGTAGTCTAGTGGTCAAGGATAGAGGCCTCTCGAGCCTCTGACGCGGGTTCAAAGCCGGCGAGCTCTACGGCTCCCGGTGAAAGTCCCGCCGGGAGCACCACCCATGATGGGGGCCGCCTATCGACAACGAACCCGCTTCAGAGGTCCACCCGTTCCCCCGGCACACGGCGGAAGAGTTGCACGTCGCCTACGTGCCGCGCCCGTACGAGGAACCGGACAAGTCGCTCAATCCCGAAACCGCCCCCCGCCGAAGGGACGAGGTCATGCGCGACCTCGAGGTAGGCGCGGAAGGCCGCCGGAGGAATCCCATCTCGGGCGATCCGGCTGCGGATCCGATCAAGCTGCCATTCCCGCTCGGCGCCCGAGAGAGCCTCCCCATACCCGAACGGATAGATCAGGTCGTAGTTGAGGAAGTGACCGGGGTCGGCCGGATCCTCCCGGTCGTAGAACTCCCGACGATGGCACACTGCCCAGAACGGCTGGTCGTGGGTCTCGGATGCCGCATCTTCCCACGCGGACCCATACTTCTCCTCGAGCTCGTGGGTCGTGTACACGGGCCAGGGCGGGGCGAACCGAGGGGGTTCGACGCCCAGGGTCGAGAACGCCGGATGGTCGTGCAGGGCATCGCCGAGATGGACGAAATAGCGTTCCATCAGCGCCCGGACCTCGGGCGAGCGAGCATGGGGGATCTCGAAATCGGCCTGGGTGAATTCGAACAAGTGTTTTCCCGACGTCGCCCGCTCGGGGCGCTCGAGCCGCACGTTGGGCGAGAGGATCCACACCTTGCCCACGTCCCGGACCGCGATCTGTTTGTGGAGGATCATGGAGTTCATCAGGTAGAATCGCTGTCCAAGATAGTCGACCTCGACCGTCCTCAGGACGGATGACCCGGGGTCCGGGCCCAGGGGATCCGTACTGCGACCCAGCATCACCGGTAGGAGCTGAGTGAAACCTTCCTCGTGGAAGAAATGGGTGGTCTCTGAAAGCACCTCACTCAGTAGTCCAAGACGTGCCTGCTGTCGCTCTCGCTCGCCGCCTACACCTGCTCTTGCGTCCGCTCCGCTCATTGTTTTTTCCTACCGAAGGTCGCTCTCGGGTGACGCGGACTCGCGTCGCCCGCCGGCTTCGACCTTCTATGCCGGATTATTCCGCCCTCGACCCAGCGGGGCGAGAACGGAACGGGAGTGGGGGTGCCAGGCGCGAACGGCTCGGGACGTGATGGACACATCCCGCGTGGCGCATGCGATTTCGCCGCCCGCGAACATTGCGTAAAGAGACAGTCCCTCTCCCTTTAAGCATCTTGGCTTCCAGGATCGGGTCGTCCCCGCCTTCGGCCCGCCGGCCGCGGGATGACGCCCTCGGTCCGGCCAGGCTAGCGGGCATGGAGAATCGAAACCCGCTGTCGGGGCCCTCTATCGTCCACCATCATTCGTGACTGGGCGAGCCGAAAGTGGCTGGAACAGGGTAGCGGGAGAGGCAGATCCTTACCCTAGAATTTGTCCCGACCCGGTCAGCGTGCCGCCGGGAGCGCCATCCCGCCGCTGACCTAATGGCACACGTCGTGTAGTGAGGGAGCGTGGGCGTCGAGTACCTCATCGTCGCGTCTGAGGAGGACCCCGTTGCACGCAGCGTTCTCAAGGAGTGGGGAACGCCCCCGTCGATAGGAGAGTTCGTAGAGGGAACCGCGTTGCGCCGGCTCGGCCCGACCAGCCTCCTACTGAAACGGTCGGGCCATCATATCCACGACGAGCGGCTCGATTCTCTTCTGCCTGCGGCTCTGCGATCCGAACGCGTTCCCCTGGTGTTCCCTTCCATTCACCGAAGTGAGCGCGGCGTTCCTGCGGTGACCGTTCATCCTCTCGGCAATCCTGGACCCACCGCCCAGCTCGGGGGCCGACCGCGCACCCTCGTTCCGACCGCGCCCCAACTGATGACCGCGACACTGAGGGCGCTCTCGGAGGAGGGAGGGGCCACCGGACTCCCGGCCACGTTCGAGGCGACGCACCATGGACCCGAGCTAGGTGTCCCCGCGTTCTTTGTGGAGATCGGCTACGCGTCCGAGTCGGCCCCCCCACCCGCAGCGGTCCGCCTTCTGTCGCGGGTGTTGGTCCGCCTCGCCCATTACGAGACCGACCGTGTGGCGATGGCGGTCGGGGGAGGCCACTACGCTCCTCACTTCACCGAGCTAGCGCTTAGGAGACACTGGGCGTTCGGGCACATCCTCTCCCGTCACGTTCTCGAAACGATCGATGGACCGACGGCAGCCGCCGCGTTCCAACAGACGCCCGGCGCCGAGGGCATCCTCTTCTCGCGGGCGGAAGACGCCCAACAGCCGATATGGCGGCCATTTGGACGCCGGCTGAGAGACTCTGAAGCCTCCGAGCGCCGGCCTGGTTAACGAGCGTTGAGGCGAGGTCCTGCGACCACAGTGACCGCTTTGCGCGCGTCGAACCCCCGTCGCACCGCTGCTTGGATCTCCGCCGGGCTCACGGCTCGAAGACGCTCGGGCCAGCGCTCCCAGAAATCGCCGGGCAGTTCGTGGTAGGCCAGGTCCACTGCCAGCTCGTGAGCATCGGCGGTCGATTCCAGGGAGAGAGGAAGCTCACCGATCGCGCTCTCGCGGATGAGATTGAGCTCGGTCGTCGCCACCGGTTCGGCCTCGAGGTGCTGGAGCTCTCGACGGAGGAGCCGGAGAGCACGGGTCGCGTTGGCGGCGCTCGTCCCTGCCTGTACGGTCCAGTACCCGCCGTAGCGCATCGCCTCCAGCTCGCTCGAAGCGTGGTAGGCGAGCCCCTCCTTCTCACGAACCCGCTGAAAGAGCCGGCTCAACAGGGGGCGACCGCCCAGGACCTCCTCCGCAAGGAAGAGCGCCGGATAGTCCGGCGAAGAACGCGACACGGACAGGCCTCCGATGCGGATGTCGACCTGCGAGCGTTGAGGAAGTTCGACCTGGCGGAGGACGGAGTGCCCCGTGTGGGGCGGGAATTGAAGGGGAGGCGGATCCCCTGCGTCCCGCAACGGGCGGAAGAGCCGCCGCACTTCTCGTCGAAGGGTATCGGCGGTGGCCGGGACGGTACTGACAACAAGCCCTCCGCGCGCAAGGTAGTGGGCCGCGTGGAACTGGCGCAGGTCCGGCCGACGCAGGCGGGACGTGCTTCGGGGAGTTCCGAGGCCGGTCTCCCGGTACGGATGGCCCGCGGGGAATATCAAGCGCAGAAGTTCCCGCTCCGCTCGATGGCTCGGTTGTTCGCGTTCCCGCATCTGTCGCTCGACGAGCTGCCGCCGTACCCGCGCGACGTCCGCCGGCTCGAACCGGGGTCGCAGAACGACGTGGGAGAGGATGGTTAGAAGCCGGCGCCACTCGGTAGCGGGCCCCCATACGCTGAACTCCACTGATTCCGGCGCCACTTGGTGGGTCAAAGTGGCGCCGAGCCGGTCGAGGAGTCGGGAGAGCGCGACACGGCCGTACGGCCCCGCCCCCGCCGTCGCGACCTGAGCCGTCAGCAGTGCTGTGCCCTCGCCGCCGCGCGGGTCATAGCCGGAGCCTCCGGGCCCAACGAAGCTCACGCACGCGCTCGCGGCGCTATCGGGCGGTGGCTGGACGGCGAGACGGAGTCCGTCGAACGGGTTCGCGTACTCGATTCGGAGGGGGTTGGAGGTCATGGGCCTCGCTCCCCGGAGGGCTCGGACCGAACCACCGCCTTCTCTTCGCTCGAGAAGAGGCCTCGCGCGGCACGGCGGACGTCCTGGGTCCGCACCCGGAGGAGACGCCCGAAGAGCTCGTCCTCGAACCTGAGCGATTGCAGCGTGGCGAAGAGCCCGAGGCGCAGCCCCGTCCGCGTGGCCCCTTCGTAGGCGAGGGTGGCTCCCCGGCGGACACGGATGTGGGCCTCCGTGATCTCGCCGAGGGTCGGCCCCGAGCGCGCCACGCGTTCGGTCACGCGGTCGATCGCGTGCTCGAGCCGGCCGAGGGAGACCCCCTCCACTGCCTGGGCGTGGAGGGTGAACAGCCCCGGGTGGACCCGCGGGCGCCACTCCGTGGTCGCTCGCACCGCGAGCCCGGTGTCGACGAGCGCGCGGTAGAGCCGCGCGCTCGGGTGCTCGCGGGTCCGGCCCCATCCCGATCCGACGCCGAACATCCGGCACTCGCCGCCGAGGATGGTGTCTAGGATGAGCAGCGCGGGGGCGGAGGCGTCGAATATCGACGGGGCTCGGTAGCCGATCGTGAGGAAGGGCGTCGTCCCGGGTCCGTGGAGGGCGCTCCGCCGCTCCCCGCGAGCCGGCGGTTCGACCGCGGAGACGGTGGGGTCCTCTCCGAGGGGCGGAAGCGGTGAGAACCGCTTTCTAATGGTGGAACGGACCGAAGCGAGGTCGAATCCACCCGCGACCACCAGTGTGGCGTTTCGGGGTCCGTAGAAACGACGGTAGGTACTCGCGAAGATGGGTTCCGTTCATGGCCTCGATGTCCGCGCGAAAGCCGAGGGCGTCCCAGCGGTAGGGGTGCTGACGGAATGCGAGCTCGTAGAGCTCCTCCTCCACGCGGAACTCGGGCCAGTTCTCGTTGCCTTCCCGCTCCGAGAGGACCACCGTCCGTTCGCGGTCGACCTCCTTGTCGGCGATCGTCGCTTGGGTGAGGCGGTCCGCCTCGATGTCGAGAGGCACTTTGAGGTGGTCCCGCGGGACCGTGGTGAAGTACGCCGTGAAGTCGGAATCGGTGAAGGCGTTCAGCGTCCCGCCCACGCGGACGACCGCGCGGTCGACCGCCCCCTTCGGGTAATGGGGGGAGCCCTGGAAGAGCATGTGTTCGACCCAGTGGGACGCTCCGGTGATCCCGGGGTGCTCGTTCTTCGAGCCCACCCGATACCAGACCCAAACGCTGGCCGTCGGGCTGGATCGTTTCGGGGCGAGGAGCACCGAGAGGCCGTTCGAGAGCCGAAAGGCATGGGTCGGCGGACGAGCGATCGATGGCCCTGGCATCGGGAGCCCGGAGCGGGAGGGGGATATAACGGCGGGTTGGGCCAAACCGTAATAGGTGCGGAACGGCGACGGAGAACCGTGTATGCGGTCCTCCGCCTCGTCCGCATCGGGAACGTAGCGGTCTCCTTCGCGGGCACGGTCGTCGGGGGCCTGGCCGCTCTCGGTCTCGGGATCCCCTACGGTGCCGGCTTCTGGACCGCCGTCATCCTCGCCGGCATCTCCACCGCGTGCGTCACCGCCGCGGGGAACGTTCTCAACGACGTCCTGGACGTCGCCGGTGACCGTGTGAACCACCCCGACCGGCCGTTGGTGCGAGGGGAGTGGACCGTAGAGAACGCGAGGATGCTCGCCACCGGGCTCTTCGCAGCGGGCGGGCTAATCATCATCCCGATTCTGACGGCGACCCCTCTCCTGGGGGTCATCTACGTTGTGGCGGTGGTCGCCCTGCTCGGCTACGAGCTTCGCCTCAAGGCTCGCGGGTTCGTAGGGAACGCTGTGGTCGCCCTCCTCACCGGCCTCGTCTTCCTCTACGGAGGGGCGGCCGCAGGGAATCCCCTGGTGGTCGTTCCGTTCGCGGTCATGGCGTTCCTCGCGACCCTTTCCCGCGAGATCACGAAGGACATCGAGGACATCGGCGGGGACGTGGGCCGGCGGACGCTCCCAATGGCGTACGGGATCCCGCTCGCAACCATGGTCTCCCGGCTCAGTGTTGCCGCGGCGATCGCAACGAGCGCCGTTCCGCTCCTCTGGTTCGTTCCCCTGAGCAGCGTGGGGGGAATCATGTACCTCGCCCTCGTCCTCGCGGCGGATGCGGTGTTCGTGCTGTCCGTAACCTATCTGCCCCGCCGTCTCCACTACGAACAGACGATGAGCAAGGTGGCGATGTCGGTCGCCCTCGTGGCGTTCCTGGCAGTGGCGTTCCGATGAGGTCCATAATCGGGCCGGTCGAGCGCCGGCTGGGTGAGCTGGTGGACCGGGGCCCCGTCCACCTGACCCTCATCGACCCAGAGAAGTCCTCACCCGAGCGCAGCGCCGAGATCGCCCGCGGCGCGGTAGCACTGGGCTCGGCCGCCATCCTGCTCGGGGGGTCCACCGGCATTTCCCGCGACCTCATGGACGCGACCGCGCGGTCGGTGAAGGGGGCCGTGCCCGTGCCCACGATCATCTTCCCGGAGGGGCCGGGTTCCCTATCGAAGGAAGCGGACGCTCTCCTCTTCATGAGTCTCCTCAACTCGCGGAACATCGACTTGGTCGTCCGCACCCACGCCCGCGCGGCGCTCGCGGTACGAAAGATGGGCCTCGAGACGATCCCCCTGGGGTACATCATCGTCGCTCCGGGCATGCGGGTGGGCGAGGTCGGCCAGGCCGACGCGATCGCCCGCGACGACGTCGCCGCCGCTCAAGGGTTCGCCCTGGCGGCCGAGATGCTCGGCATGCGCTGGGTCTACCTCGAGGCGGGCTCCGGTGCCCCCGCCCCGGTCCCTCCCGAGATGGTGCGGGCCGTTCGTTCGGTCCTCCATGTCCCCCTGGTCGTGGGTGGCGGGATCCGCAGCGGACCGGAAGCCCGGGAGCTCATCGGCGCCGGGGCTCAGCTCCTGGTCACCGGAACCATTGCCGAGGACGAAGGCGCCGGCCCGGCGTTCCGAGCGATCCTCTCGGAGGTGACACGCGCCCGTGAGCGGTAGTTCGGGGTCAAGACCGGCGGGAGCGAACCGTCCCCACCCCAAGACGAACCATCTCTTCCTTCGCGCGCCGAGTCCTCCCATAGCCATCGGACTCATCGTCCTAGTCTCGGCCGTGATCAGCCTCATCCTCTGGTCCCCCAACTGGTCCCTCGTCGCTCTGGGCTTCCTCCTGGTCTTCCTGGTCCCGGCCCTTCTCGCGGCCGTCGCAACTCCGCCGCTCGCCTCCGTGCTCGGAGGCCGCTTCGAGCTTCAGCGCAGCCTCTTCCTGGCGGCGATGGTCCTTCTCATCGAGCTGCCGATCGCCGGCGTGGGGAGGCTGGGCCTGCTCCTGGTGCCCTCCTACGGGCCGGGGGTCTGGGCAATCGCCCTCTTCCTCCAGGGACCGGCGTTGTGGTTCCGCCACCTCGGCCTCTTCGGGGTTTCGAGCGCGCAACACTCCCGCTCGATCATGCCGGCATTGGTTCAGCCGCTGCTCGCCATCCTCGGCGTCTTCCTCCTGGTTTCCCCGACCCCGCCGCTTCTCCTGGCGGCGCTCGTTTTCCTCGTGCTCGCCTTCCTCTGCGCCTTCCTCCTCCTGCGCGCCGTCGACCGGCCGCTCAAACGCGGGTTCCAAAGCTCCGGCCTCTCGATGATGCGCCCCTTGATCGACCACGTCGACCGGCGCGATCCCGTGGCGACCGAGAAGATTGAGGCGTTCTTCCTCAAGTCGACGCAACCGACCGACCTGCGCGTGACTCTCCTCGGATTCTGGGGCGACGAAGGGATGCGGGCGACATGGGCGCTACCGACCGTGCATCCGGGACCGTTCGGGGCGATCGGAGCCAGCGACCTCCCCCGAAAGCTCGACGAGGCCCTCGGACCGGGCGCCGGCACGGTCTTCGTCCCCCACACTCCGTGCGACCACGACCTCGACCTCCCATCGGAAGCGGAGCTGAGGAAGGTCACGAACGCGTGCCGCACGCTCCTCGCCGGGCTCGCCCAACGCCGCGGGTCGACCCGCGGGAGCCCGTTGGTCTCTCCCCATCCGGGTAGTCTCGCGCGAGCGCAGATCCTCGGTGACGTTGCACTCGTCCTCGTCAGCCAGGCCCCCGAGCCGACCGACGATATTTCCTTCGCGATCGCCGACCGCATCGTCCGCGAGACCCAGAGGGAGGGTGGCCCCCTGGTCGCGCTCGTCGATGCGCACAATTCCTATGTCGAGGACCATGGAGACATCGTCTACGGTAGTCCGCTCGCGGACCGCCTGGTCCAGGACGCGAAGGACGCGATCCGCGCCGCCCAGGCCCGGGCCGTGGATGGGGGGATCGAGGTCGGGACCGCGACCCAGGTCGGCTACGAGATCGGCCGAGACGGCATCGCTCCGGAGGGATTGCGGGCGCTCGTGGTCCGCGCGGCCGGTCAGACGACGGCGTATCTGCTCATCGACGGGAATAATCTCGTCCAGGGACTGCGCGACCCCGTCGTCGCCCAGCTCTTGACCCACGCGGACGCTGCTGAGGTGATGACCACCGATAATCACGTGGTGCACGAAACCGACGGCACGATCAATGCCGTGGGCGAGCGGTATGCGAAAGCCGACCTCGTGGTGGATGCGGACCACGTGGTCCGCGCCGCGCTGGCCGACCTAAAGCCGGTCGAGGTGCGGGCCGCGTCCGCCGTCGTTCCGAACGTTCTCACCCTGGGACCAGGGTTCACCCAGCGGCTGCTGACCGCCATCAGCGATACCGTTTCCATGCTGGGTAACGCTCTTCTCTTGACAATGCTCCTCTTGCTCGCGAGCTCGTTCGTCGTCCTGCTCGCGTTGCGCTAGAACGAGGTTGACGATGGCAACGAGGGATCGCACGGGCATCGAGGCGGCCAGTGACGTGATCGGTGACCCGGAAGCGCTCGACCTATTGAGCAGCCTGGTCGCGATCGCTCCCACCAACCTCGAGGACCCCGCGCACCACCGCTACGAGAAGGCCCAGTACACGGCGGCGATGGACCGCATTGTTCGCACGGCGCGCCATCATGGGTTTCCCACGCGCGTGTACGACCCGCTCGCAGACCCCGCGACGACCGTCGAGCTTCCCGGGGGGCCCCGGCCGAACGCGGTCATCGACCTCGACGTAGGCGCGCCGCGGACCGCCCTCATCCTGGCGCACTACGACGTCGTGCCCGTGCCGGCGGAACAGATCCCTCGATGGAAGAGCCCCCCGTTCATCCTGACGGCTCGTGACGACGGCCGACTCTACGGTCGCGGGTCGAACGACGACCTCGGGAGCGGCGTGGTGAGCTCGCTCATCGCGATGAAGCGGCTCAGCGTGAGCGGCCAAAGCCAGTGGAACCTGCGCCTGCTCGTCTGTTGCGACGAGGAGACCGGGGGAGAAGGAGGGATCGAGGCGATCCACGCGCATGATTCTCGCTTGGCCCCGGACAGCCCCGATCGCATCCTCCGCGCGGACGTCGCGCTCATCCCGGACGGAAGTCCGCATACGACGGCCGGTTCTTCGGGCGTTGCCTTCCTCGATGCGACGGTGCGCACCCACATCCCCTTGACACAAGGCCTGCTCTTCGGCGAACGGCTCCGAGCGGTCCACGACGAGGCCCGCGCCTGGCGCTCCGCGTTGAGGTCGGAGGATTGGCCCGACCACGGCGCCCCGGAGCCGGTCATCACGGGCCGGGCCACCCTCACGAAGTTCGACCTCCCGGCGACGAGTGCGACCACGGACAAGGTCCGGCTCGTTCTCGTTCACACCGAGACGGAGGCGGCCAACCAGATCGCGCGGTGTGTGACCATGGCTTTCACCGGGCCGGCTCAGAGCCTCGGGCCGCTTCGAGCGCAGCTCGCCTCCATGCTGCCTGCCCCGTTCCACATCGAAGTGCCGACCGCATCCGGCGCGACGATTCCCCCAGGCGCTGTAGCCCTCGCGGTCGTCGGCAAGAGCGGACACGGGGGCTACCCGCATCGGGCCCAGAATCCGGTTCCCCCGACGCTCGACCTACTCCGCCAGGCGACCGAGCGTGGACTGGTGGATGGTGGGGCTTTGACCGATCCCTCGTTCGTGGTCGACCTTAGGCTCACGCCGGAGATCGAGCTTCACCCGACGCTGGACGACATCTTGCTCGAACTCGAGGGCTGGGGGGCGACGCACCTGCCGGCCGCCATGGTCGCCGCACCTCCCGGCCGCTGCCGCCCGGGCTACTCCCTCCCGCCAGACCATCCCGCGGTGCTCAAGCTCGCCCGCTCGATGAAGGAGGTTTTCGGCGAAGAGGGCATCTATGGCGAGTACGGGGGAACGGACGCAAGCTCGTTGAGGGGGACGACCACCCCTTCCGGTACGCCGTTGCCCGCGCTGGTCTTCGGGAGCATGGACCGCCAAGCGAACATCCACGAGGCCGAGGAGAGCGTCGACCCGCGCTACCTCGCCGGCGTGATCCGGCTCATCGAGCGGTTCGTCAGTTCTCCGTAGGGCGTGGACAGCGTGCTCCCCGACCCCATCGCGAGCCTCGCGGCGGTCATCTGGGTCCTCTTCCCGGCGTTCAGCGCGAACGCTCTCGCCACCCTGCCCCGAGGGTACGGCCCCCCGATGGACTTCGGACGTATCTGGCCGTGGGACGGGCGCCGCGTCCTCGGTCCCTCGAAAACGTGGTCGGGCTTCCTGGTCGGGGGTGCGCTCGGCATGGCCATCGGCTTGGTCGAAGCGTACGTGATCCTACTGGCTCCCCCGAACCTTGCGGTCGTGCCGACCCTCGCGCCGAGCGTGATCGACGCGATCCCGGTCGTCGCGCTGATCGCCTTCGGCGCGATGGCGGGCGACGCGCTCGGGTCGTTCATCAAGCGGCGGCTCGGGAGGCCGAGCGGGAGCAGGACCTGGCTCCTCGACCAGTTCCCGTTCGTCCTCGTGCCAATCGTCCTCGGCCTGATCTTCTACCCCGCCCTGTTCGTCGCGACGTTCTGGAACTGGGAAGCGGTCATATGGGTCATCCTGCTCACCCTACTCCTGCACATCGCGTTCAACTGGGTCGGCTACAAGGCGGGGCTGAAGAAGGTACCATGGTAGGCCAATCGAAGGGTCCATCGGTGACCAAGGTCGCTCAACTTCTCCGCGACGCCGAAGCGGTCAAGTTCGGAGATTTCACGCTCGCGAGCGGGGCGAAGTCGGACGTCTACATCGATGTCAAGAGGGCTTGGACCGACCCCGGTCGGCTGACGGTCCTCGCCCGGGCGCTCGCCACCCACGTCCGACCGGGCGACCGACTTGCGGGGATGGAGCTCGGCGCGGTACCGCTGGTCGTCGCGACCGCGCTCGAGACGGGCCGTCCGTACATCGTGATCCGCAAAGCCACGAAGGAGCACGGGACGCGCCAGCGCTTCGAGGGGGAGATCCCACCGGGCGCGACCGTCCTCCTGATCGAGGATGTGGCCACGACGGGAGGAAGCGCCGCGGATTCCGTGACTGTCCTACGGGCCGCGGGGGCCAAGGTCGACCGAGCGATCGCCGTAGTCGACCGCGAGATGGGCGCGGTTGCCCGACTGGCGGCCCTCGGCGTTGGGCTCGTCTCCCTCACGACGCTCTCCCAGTTGCGAGGGGCCCGAGCGTGAGCGGTCGGCTCGCGGCCGACGGTAGCCTCACGATCCACGACCCCGGGGAAGCGAGCGCCATCTACGCCAAGGGCTACTTCGGAACGGTCCAGTCGGGGGGAGGCCTCTCCCTCAGACCGGTTCGATTCCGTTTATCTCTGTGAGATGGGCCGGGTCGAGGCGGCGGACGGGCGAGGGCGGGCCGTTCCGTGGGTCCGCGTCTTCCGCCGGGCCGCGCGGGGCGACCCCTCCTTCGGCGTGCGCTACCTCGTCTACCGGGACCTGCGCCAGCGCGGCTACGTGGTCCGCACGAGCCCCCCTCCGGTCGCGTTCACGGTCCTTCCACGCGGAGGCGTACTCGAACAAGACCCCGTCTCGCTTCTGGGTCGAGGCCCTGAGCGAGCGCGCCCCGTTCGACCTCCGGCGACTGTTCGAGCTCGCCGAGCGAGCCCAATCGGCGAAGAAGCTCCTGCTGCTCGCGCTCGTGGATGAGGAGTCCGACCTCACCTATTATCGCGTGCGCCGGACGCATCCCCACGGCGCGTTGCCCGCGCGCCCCCTCGCAACACCGACCGAAGGGATCCTGGCCCACGACCGCATTCTCCTCTTCGAGCCACAGGCGGTCGAGGAGCTGGGCCGGGCCCTCGCCTACGGAAGCCGCGTTGGCCATCGCCTCGAGCTCAGTCTGCTGGAGGGATCGTACCTCCTCGGCACCGGTCAGATCGAGCTGCAGGAGGGGAGCACCGGCCGGACCATCCCGGCCGAACAGTTCGCGCGCCGCGTGCTCCGGCTCGACCCGGACTTCACCGAGCGCAAGGCCGCCTACCGCGACCTTCGCGGGCGAGGCCTGGTCGTCAAGACGGGGTTCAAGTACGGGGCCCATTTCCGGGCGTACCCACGAAGCCCGGACCACTCGCACGCACGCTACTTGATCCATGCCGTCCCAGACTCGCACGTCGCGGCGTGGCCCGCGATCGCGGGAGCGATCCGCGTCGCTCAGGGTGTCCGCAAGGAGTACCTCCTCGCGGGGGTCCGTCCGGAGGGGACGGTTCGCTACCTCTCGCTCGAGCGGATCCGGCCCTGAGCCGCCGTCGAGGGGCGTCGGCCCCCGCCGCGCTGACGTCCGGGGACCCGTGCCTCGCTCCCAGGCAGGAAGCCCGGGGCGAGAAGGTGGCGGAGCATGACCTCGTGCTTGCGCTCATCGGACTCCATGCTCTGCCATAGAAGCCCCATCACACCGCCCAGCTCATCGGAGAGCCCAGGAACCGTTCGTGATTCCGCCTCCAGCTCCTTTCGGATCATCCGCTCGATGTCGGAGCGGGTCACCCCGGTCGGGACCGTGGCGTGGAGCCCTCGGTCGAGATAGGAGGCGAGCGAGGCGACGATCTCCGCGTGCCGCAGACTATCTGAAGCGATCTGGCGGAAGACCGCCCGGGTCAGCTCGTCCCGCGACTTCTGAGCGAGCCGCATACAGTCGGCGACCGCGGCGTGCTCGAGAGCGATCCGTCGGCTCAAGAATTGGGCGATCGCACGGTCCATCGGACGTGGGGCGATGTCCCCTCCTTCCGTCGCCTCCCGCCGCGGCTGGACTGGGACGGCTCCGGCGATGGCCCGCGCGGCCTCGAGGATCAGACCTGCCGAGAGCTCCCGAGGGTGGTCCGTCGTTAGAAGCTCCTGGGCCACGCCGCGGGCCACCCGGCGCGGTCGGTCGCTCGCGGATATCGCCATCAGGGGGATCCCTAGCCGCTTCCCGGAGAGATACTGGGAAACGGCCGACGGCACGATCCCGAGGAGCTCCGCGGTCTTACGCTCTGAAAGCCCGAAGGAATGGACGAGCTCGTGCGCAACGAGCGCCTGGGTCAGCTGAACGTAGAGTACGGGAGAGGTCGGTTCCGTCGCCATCGCCGTTCCAGGGTGGCGCGTGTAATAGCCCCTTCACATCGTGAAACCGTCTCGGGGGAGCGTCACAAGTCTCTCCGCCGGCGGTGCGGGCAGTCACGCGGGGTGCGGCGTCACGGACGCAAGGGCGCCGTCCACCAGCAACGCGTGGATCGAGAAGCCTCGCAGCATCTGATCCCACATCTGTCGCCGGATGTCCGGGGTCGACGCGAACGCCGCCACGATCTCCCCGATCCACTGACTGTGCTCGACGTCGGCGGTGACGTGGAGGCGGTAGTACTCGAGCTTCTCTTCGGGGACGCGGTATTGCTTTCGGAAGGCCGGGAGAAGGCGCTCGCAGAGCTCGACGTTCGGGGGCTCGGAGGAGCCGGCCGCCGATACGTAGAACGGGTTCTGTCGGTTCGTGTAGAGGAAATCGTCGATCGCAACCATCGTGCTCGGCAGCAGGGTTGCGGACTGGACCTCCTTGCGGGACACTCCCAGACCCTCACAGAACCGTAGCCAGAGCTCCGGATGTCCGGGCTCCTTTCCCTTCGGGTCGCCGGCCTCCTCGACCAGTTGGTCGAGGACCATGCGCCGGAACCGGTCGTTCTTGGGTTCCCACGAGCAGTTGGCGAACCGCTCGGCCATCGCGATGGGCACGCACGCGAGCCACGGGTAGAATTGTTTCACCCACGTCTGAACCGTGGGAAGGGGGACCTCTCCGCGCTCGAGCTGGTGGAAGAAAGGATGCGTCTTGAACGGGTGGTTGGCCATCTTGTAGCGGGTCAACTCGTCCCGGAACTGAGCTCCCTCAAATCGCTCCCATGGCGCCTCGGTCATCATCGAGTCACCGCGTCGCGATATTTGGTTCACAAGGTTCAACAGGGAACCTTATCTCTTATAGAAACCGGTTCGGCTATCGCTTGGTGCCGCCTCTCGATCGCGCGCCGTCGCTGATTCCCCCTTACGGACCCCTTGCGGGACTGAGGGTACTCGATTCCGCCCGCTTTGTCGCTGGCCCCTGGGCGTCGACCTACCTGGGGGAATTCGGCGCCGAGATCATCCACATCGAGGTCCCGCCGTTCGAACCCCCCTTCGCGGACCCGACCCGCACGCTCTCCCCGATGGTCCCGGAAGGACGGCCCGCGGAGGAGCAGGTCTCCGAGTCATGGGTCCAGTACCTCTCGGAACAAGCTCTCGCTTGGGCTCGACCTAAGGCACCCCGAGGGACGACGGGTGTTCCTCGACCTGATGCGCCAGTCCGACATCTGGATCGAATCCTCGCGTCCGGGAACGTACGACCGCCTCGGCCTCTCTGACTCCGCAGTTCGCGACGCGAATCCGGCGATCACGATCGTCCACGTGTCAGGGTACGGTCAGACGGGGGATCCCGACCGTGTCTCCCAGCCCTCCTACGACCTCACGGGTCAGGCCTTCAGCGGGTATCTATCGCTTCAGGGCAACCCCGACCCCGACCCCCCGATGCGGGCCGGAACCGCGATCAACGACACCGTCACCGGTCTGGCCGCCGCGGGAGCGGCGCTGATGGGCTACGTCCAGGCGCAGCGAACCGGGCGGGGCCAATCGGTCGATGTTGCACAGTACGAGGTCTTCTTCTCGCTCCTCGAGAACCTCGCGCTCGACTTCTTCCAGCGAGGGGTGGTACGCGGGCGGTACGGCTCGGCCCATGCCCGGCTACACCCCTATGACGTCCACCGGGCCCGCGACGGTTGGGTGGTCGTGGCCGCGCCTAATGCGGACGCGTGGCATCGCCTGAAGGAGATGATCGGGTGGACCGACCCCCAGTTCGACGATAACGCCTACCGCCTAGCCCACCGAGGACCGGTCGACCGCGCCATTGCCGAATTCTGCGCTCGATACAGTCGCAGCGAGCTCGAAGCGCTCGCAGGCTCCCATGACGTCGGGCTGATCCGCGTGTTCGACATCGCGGACATCTCGGCGGACCCGCACTACCGGGCGCGAGAGATGCTCATCGACTGGGATGATCCGGTCGCGGGACACGTGCGCGGAGCCGGGATCGCACCCAAGTTCGACGACACGCCCGGGCGGGTTTGGCGAGGAGCTCCCTGGCTCGGTCAAGACAACGACCGGATCCTCTCCGAGGTCCTTCACTACCCTCCCTCGGAAGTGGAGCGCCTCCGAAAGGACGCGGTCATCGGCGCGTTCCCGCAGAGGACCACGACCCATCCGCCTCGGAAGGGGAACGACCCATGACGACCGAGATCCCCCCGCTCCCGACGGACCCGCTGACCGATGAGCTCCGCGAGTTTGCGCTCCGTCACGAACTCGTCGATCGTTACCGTGCGCTCGACCGCGCTCCCGCATTCCCGTGGGCGGAGTTCCGTGCGATGGGAGAGAACCGTTGGCTCGGCCTCCACTTCCCGGAGGAGCTCGGTGGGAGAGGCCTTCCTCTACCCAGGGTCGGGCGGCTGCTCTACCTGCTAGGGTACTACAGCGGAACGACGTTCGCGAAGATCGCGCTCCAGCCCGAGTTCTGTAGCGTCCTGGGGGAGAAGGGTTCTCCCGAGCTCGTGGACACCTATTTTCTCCCGATCCTTAAGGGGCAGGTCCTGGTAGGGAACCACATCACGGAGCCGGACGCGGGCTCCGACCTCGCTCGCGTCCGCACCGTGGCCGAGCGGGACGGGGACTCCTACGTCCTCAGCGGGACGAAAAGCGAGGCGGTCTTTGTCAAGGACGCGTCGGCCGCGCTCGTCTACGCCTCGGTGCGGCCGTCCGGAGACTCCCCACGGGGGTTGACCGTCTTCCTGGTCCCTCAGGATCGGCCCGGCATCCGCTCCGAGATCATCGCTGACCTCGGAGAACGCTGGATGCGGCGAGGGGTGGTCCGGTACGACCACGTCCGACTCTCGACGGACTACCGCATCGGGGAAGAAGGTCAAGGCCTCGCCTACCTCCTTCCCGAACTCGCCCGCGAGAGGGCGCTCCTGGCCATGATCTATCTCGGGGTCGCGCGCGCCTCGTGGGAAGAGACGGTGACGCACGTGGGAGAGCGCGTCGTCTTTGACCGGCCCCTTTCCCGTCACGAGGCGGTCGCCTTCCCGCTGACACGCGATTGGGCCGACCTCGAGTCAACGCGGCTCCTCGCCGAGTCGGCCCTCACGGCGCTGGCCGAAGGTCGCCCCGCGGTACGCGAGACCGCCCTCGCCAAGGTCGTCGCGACCGAGGTCGCTCTCCGTGTGCTCGACCACGCGATCCAATTCCATGGGGGTGCCGGCTATTCGGCTCAGTTCGCGCACGAGCAACGGTGGAGGGACGTGAGGAGCGGCGCCCTCGCCCACGGTTCGAGCGAGCTCCTCTATCAAGTGGCCGGGCGCCAGCTCTGGCGCAAGGGAGCGTAGGGCGACCGACGCCCGTTTCTTGCCCCGTCGGTCGAGGGGGAGTACGGGCCAAGGCACCAAATATGGGCGGACGGTGCCTTTTCCGGCGTCCAGGGGCGCCGGTGCGATGAAATCACCTCCACGAGAGTTCGGGCTCGTCGGGTTCGACCACGTTGACCTGCGGGTCAAGGACCTCGAGAAAGCGCGTCGGTACTTCGTCGAGCAGCTCGGCATGGACGTCCTCGGAGAGGGCGATGACCACTGTTTCCTTCTGTTCGGCGACCAGGTGCTCGGGCTGCATCTCGCGAAGCCGGACGAGGCGACGGGAGGGGTCGACCACCTAGCGCTTCGGGTGAGCGAATGGACCGGGCTCAAGAGCCGGGTGCAGCGGGCCCGCGTCGTGATCACCGGGGAGAAGGAACGCGAGGATTCCCGTTCGCTCTTCCTTCGGGGACCGGCCGGTCTACGCATCGAGCTGGTCTGGCGGCCCGACCCTCACGCGCACGCGGCGCCCCATTCCGAGTGCGTGTCGCGCGCGAAGTCCTGAGGCGCCCTCGCCCGACGGGCGACCCGCCGCTCAGCGCCGGGCGCGCGGCACGGCGGCCGCGAGCATGGGCAGCGGAGTGAGCCACGAGGCGTAGCGCGGCTCTTCGCCGTGGACCGACCGACGGAAGGTTGCCGCGATCGCCTGAGTGATAGGGCCGACGCGCCCGGAGCCGATCGTGAAGTGACTCACCTCGCGGATAGGGGCAATCTCCGCGTACGTCCCCGAAAAGAACGCCTCGTCAGCGCTCACGAGTTCGTTGACGCTGATCGACTTCTCCACCACGCTCAGTCCCTGGTCGCGGGCGATGCGGATCACCGCGTCCCGCGTGACTCCGAGGAGGATGTCCGCCTCCAATCCAGGGGTGTAGAGGACACCGTCCCGCACGACGAAGATGTTCTCTCCCGTTCCTTCGGCGACACGGCCCATGGCATCCAGGAGGATCGCCTCCGCGTACCCATCATTCTGGGCGTCCACTCCGGCAAGGTAGCCGTTGAGGTAGTTCCCGCTGGCCTTCGCGAACGAGGGCATGGCCGAGGACGATGGCTTTCGGTACGGTGAGATCTTCGCCCGGACCCCCTCCTCGGACCCCTCGCCCAGGTACTTCGAGGCCGGGATGATGCCGACCGCGAGCGAGACTCGGCCCTTTAGGTTCTTCACGCCTAGCCCCGGGTCTCCCCGGAAGAGGAGCGGGCGGATGTAGGAAGGGAGGATCCCGTTCGCTACCTGCGTATCCACGATCGCCCTCTCGATCTCCGCCTGACCGTAGGGCACGGGCATGTGGTAGAAGCGAGCCGAGTCGACCAGTCGCTCTACGTGCTCCCTCAGCCGGAAGATCGCCCCGCCTCCGGCCGTAGGGTAGGCTCGGATCCCCTCGAAGACGCCTACTCCGTAGTTCAGCGAGTGGCCGAGCACGTGGACCTTCGCGTCCGCGAAGTCGACCAGCTTGCCGTCCATCCAGATCTTCTTGGGTTGCACTGCCTGCACCGCTTTCTCCATTGGCTCCCGGTGGTCCAGGAACGGAGGACGGAGGGCGACCACGAATATATGGCTCACCTGTCTCGAGGCCGGCGGCGCACGGGCGCCATCACTAGCGGGCTCACCGATAGAGACGGGGCGCGGTTCAACGCCGGGAATGGGCCGGGCGGCTGGACAATTGTCCACGGTTCGGACGGTTGGGCGAAGCTGGTTCGCTCGCGGAGGGCCGAGGAAGGCAGGGACCATGTCTCCCAGAACCTTTCATAGGGTTGGACACTCCCTCCTTGGATGCGCGCGCTCGCGGTCGTTTCGTTCGGCGCGGAACCAAACCTGATGGACCTGCCCAAACCGGTTCCTGCTCACGGCGAGGTACTGGTCCGGATGTCCGCCGCGGGCGTGAATCCTCTCGACTGGAAGATCGCGGCTGGTCGCTTCAAGGGAAAGAGCGAGGTCTTTCCGCTCATCCTTGGTGTGGACGGCGCCGGGCGAGTCGAAGCGATCGGGCCGGGCGTCCAGCGGTTTCGGCCGGGAGACCGAATCTTCGGTCAGTTCTTGCACGAGCCCTTCGGCACGGGCACCTATGCTGAGTACGCCGTCGTTCCGGAGCAGATCGGGGTCTCTCACATCCCGGAGGACCTCCCGGACCGCGAGGCTGCCGCCGTCCCGACCGCCGGGATGGAGGCCCTGGTGGCCCTGGACGAACTAGAGCCCGCGCCCGGGTCCACTCTACTTGTGGTCGGGGCATCCGGCGGAGTAGGGTCGTTCGTTATCCAGCTAGCCCACGCCCGCGGGGTGCGGGTGATTGCGGTTGCCAAAGCAGCTTCGGCGAACCGCCTTCTCACCCTCGGGGCGTCCAATGTGGTCGACGTTGGCCTCCCAGAGTGGGAGAAGGCAGTGCGAACCATCGCGCCGAACGGAGTCGACGCAGCTCTGGACGTGATGAGCGACCCGGCCGGTTTCCGTCGAACGCTTGCCCTCGTGCGACCCGGAGGCCGCGCGGGGTCGACGGGGCGAGCGGCCGAACCCGGTCCCCCGCCTCCGTCAGGAGTCCGGGCGCTGAACATTAACCTCGCAGCTTCCTCCTCCCTTCTCGACCGACTGGCCCGCGAGCTCCTCGAGAAGGGGCTGAAGGTCCCGGTCGAACGTACGATCGCGCTCGAGGACGCTCCTCGCGCGCTCGCAGAGATCCGGGCCGGCCGGGCCGTGGGTAAGGTCGTGATCGTCTTCCTGGACGTCGCGCGCGCCCTGGGTTAGGGGTCCTTCCCCGTCTCAACGGCGCGGGGGGACTTGCCAGCGCTCGCGCATCGGAAAGCACGGGCGACTATGATACATATGCATATACATATGGTGACTTGCGACGGAGCCCGGACCCGAGACCAACCCCCGACCAAGGACCCGGCCAGGGCGCAGAGCCGGGCCTGGGGTTACCACTTACACGCCGATCGGAATGCTGGTCATCTCTCGCGCCTCTGGCTTGTATCCGGAAAGTGAGTCACGCTCTCTGCATTACTAGGACTGGCGTTTGTTGAGACCGGCCTCTCAGTCTCGCCTGATCAGCCTCTCGGAGACGGTAAGCCGAGACCCACGGTCGCCCCCCTCCCCTGATCGAGCAAGGTGCCTCAAGCGGCGCACAGGCCAGGAGCTGGCAGCCAAGGGCGGGGGTTCCACGGCACGCGAGGGCACCCCAGGATGCTGTGTGCTTCCTCGGACCCACCGGAGGGTCCTACCTGGGTCTAGCCACCCAAGCCCGAGAGGGCCGAGGACGGGGGGGGCCTCGTCCTGCGTCGTATAACTCCTGTTATACGCCTCTCCGTCAGAGAATCCTGGCGGACCGAGGTATGGTTCGGAAAGAAGTCTCATCTATACCATTACTAACATCTGTAGAGGCTGAATCAGCGTGTCTCAGTGGCCGAACTGCCGAATTGGCACTAAATGCCGTCCGAAGGCCAGTAGGGACGGATCGGCCCGAAAAGTGGCTGTACGGCCCTAGAAACGGGCCTCCGTCAAGGCGAACCCAGCCATGGAATGCTGCTATAGACGCTGCGTAATGCTATAGTCGCTACCAACGATATTTAGATTACTTTACAGCGATACTTGTCACTTTGACCTTCCAAACCGCGTGCGGTATGGACGTCCGGTTATCCGTCAGGACTTGGCTGCAACCCGCTGCTTCGAACGCAGCCATGATCGCATTGAGGTGGAGGTCGGACGCTGTTCGTGTCTCGGCTGCCCTCTGCGACAACAGTTCAGTGACCCGCCGGTCGATGGGGAGGACCGTCATGCGCCTCCGAAGGCGCTCGAGAGCTTGCAGCCGCTCCCGCCGCCCCCTGGGGCCGCCATGGACCGCGATCGCGGCCAGTTCGGTCATGTTGAGCTCGGTCGTCGCGAGTTCCTCTCCCGATAGGGAACGTAGAAGCGTCCGGACAGAAGGGGACCCGTCTAGAATGCCCAGCAGGATGGGAGTATCCAATCCTTTCATGGCCGCTTCCCCCGGATCTGGGCCAGCGCAGCCCTGTCGCGGCTCCCTCGGGAGGGGCCCCACACGCCGTGGAGCTCTCCGAGGGCCCCCCGCTCGTTGAGGAGGCGGTCGAGCAGCCGGGTGAAGCTTTCTCCGGGTCGCCGCTCCTTGCGGAGCGCCTCGTAGACCTGCCTTTGCACGGCGATATTCTGGGATGACATACATATGCGTCCACATATGTGGATTTAGGCTTTTGGTCCGACCCGAACCCGTTTTCGGTCCGTCCGTCCATGTTATAGTGTAGCACGGTTGACGGCGGCCATGCCTCCGAGGGACCTATCGCTTCTACGGGCTCGCATGGCGCGCGCGGATGAGGCGATCCTCAAAGCGGTCGAGCATAGACTAAGACTGGCGGAAGAAATCGGCGAGGCGAAGCGCGCTCATGCGCTGCCGGTGCGTGACTACGGAGTAGAGGCCGAGGTCCTCGCGTGGTGGCGCTCCGCGCTCGAGCCGGCCGAGATCCCGCCCGAACGGGCCGACCAGTTCGCGCGATGGTTGGTCGAGGAGGCCGTGCGCGTGCAGGAGAAGCTAGGCGAGGTGCCCAGGTCACCCGCCGAGACGACCGACATCCTCATCGTGGGAGGGGCGGGAGCGATGGGCCGCTGGCTCGGAGGATTCCTACGGTCCGCTGGTCACCGCGTAGCCATCCTCGACCCGAAGGCCCGCCCGTCCGATCTGCCCGGGTACGAAGTGGTGACCGATCTAGCGGAGGGGCTCGCCAGTGCCAGCGTCGTCATCGTGTCGACTCCGATGAGCGCGGCGCCCCGGGTCTACCGCGCGATCGTTGACCGGATCGTGGGTACCGATGTCCTCCTCTTCGACGTGCTCTCCGCCAAAGGCCCGTTGCGCGAAGAGATCGGACGTGCGCGCGGCCTCCACCTTCGGGTGACCAGTGTCCACCCTCTCTTCGGGCCAGCCACCCGAGTGCTGTCGGGACGGAACCTCCTCGTGATGGACTGCGGCGACCTCGCCGCGGCCGACCAGGCGGCTGCGCTCTTCGAGCGAAGCGCGTTGAAGCTCTCGCGCCTCTCCCTTGACGCCCATGACCCGCTCATGGCCGAAGTGCTCGCCCTCCCCCACGCGATCAGCGTGCTGTTCTCCGTCGTGCTAGCCCGGGGGACGGGGTCCGCCGCCGAACTCGACCCCCGGGCGCCGCTCTCGTACGCGCGGCAGGCCGAGGTCGCGCGCATCGTGACCGAGGAGAACCCTCAACTCTCCTTCGAGATCCAAAGCATGAATGCGGGATCCGCAGAGCTGCTACGAGAGGTCGAGAGGGCGGCGGCCGAGTTGCGCGCCGCAGTCCAAGCGTCCGACCCAGTTCGCTACGATTCCCTCCTGATGGAAGCTCGGTCCTTCTGGTCCAGCCCGGCAGCCGACAGGATGACCGAATCGAGGGCCCGCAGGCAGGGCCCCGGATGAGGCATTCGCGCACACGGCAAGGATTAAACGGCCGGCCACCGTAGCTCGTGTGAATGGCGCCTAAGGAGTGAATCCGTTGGCCGAAAAAGCATCCAAACGCCCGCGTTCCACGTTCTTTCCGCAGGATGTCCCAGGCCCCCAGCGACCGAGGAAGGTCGGCATCACCCACGTTCTGGACCGCCTCCATAGGCTGGCCGGCACCGACCTCGCGGACCTGGCCCCGTACATCGACGTCGCCAAGATCGGCTGGGGGCTCCCTCTGCTCCTTCCGCGCGATCGTGTTCGTGAACGGATCAAGGCCTACCACGACCTCGGCATCGAGGTCTCGACGGGCGGGACGCTTCTCGAGTACGCCGTGATGCGGGAGCGCGCCCAGGACTGCATCGACGAAGCGCGCGAGCTCGGGTTCGACCTCATCGAGATATCGAACGGGATCCTCGACCTCTCCCGAAGTCAGATGGAGCGGTTGGCCTCCGAAGTGAAGCGACAGTCGCTCGACTTCTACATCGAGGTCGGCAAGAAGGACGTTCAGCAGCAGCTCTCGCTCAAGGAGACCCTCGACCAGATCGGATGGGCCCGGGCCCAACACCCGCGCAAGGTGATCATCGAGAGCCGCGAGTCGGGGCGATCGGTCGGCATCTATGATGCCGAGGGGCAGATCAAGTGGGATTGGGTCCGTGCCATCCTGGCGGACCATCCTCGGGAAGAGCTCATCCTCGAGGCACCGATGGAAAGCCAACAGATGAACCTCCTCCGCCAACTAGGCTCGGACGTCAACCTCGGGAACGTGTCGTTGATGTCGGTCGCCCCTCTCGCCTCGGAGCGCCAAGGGTTGCGGGGAGAGACCTTCGGGGCGATCCGGACATCGCGCGCGGTCCACGGGCCGCCTGCGGCGAAGTTCCTCTACTACCTCCTCGAGACCTATCGTGGGATCGACCAGAGCGAGCTCGTTCGACTTTCCCGGTTGCCTCGACGCACCGTGCAAAGCGCCCTCGATAGCCTTCGGAAGCGGGGTCTAGTGGAAGAGTCGGTCTCTCTCGGGGACTCCCGGCGACGAGAGGTACCGACTCCTCTGAGCGCGAGTGAAAACCGAACCCGGCGGGACCAAGGGTCAAATAGGGGCCCGCATCGACACGCGCGATGACCCAGACGATGCTGGACGATTGGCACCAGTTCCAGGTGTCCGTCAAAACTCAGATCCAGTTCTACATGCGCACGTACCGCTTCTGGCTGATCCTCTTCATCATCCTCGCGATCGGAGGCGGCATTTCGATTGCCCTCACGATCAAGGGTTCGGCGTGGGTTCACTCCAACTTCGGTGCCACGGCCACGGACTACCTAGGGGGGTAACCGGGTTCGTCACCTTCCTCGCCATCGTGACGGGGGCGTTCTTCGGAGGCGACGCGATATCGACGGATTTCGGAACGAAGACGGGCTACTACATGTTGGCCATCCCGGTCCGCCGCTCCGTCGTTCTCGCGGGCCGCTACACCGCCGCCTTCCTCGTGAGCATGCTGGCCTTTGCGATCTTCTATGGATTCGGGCTCTACGGGGGGATCGCGTTCTACTCGTTCAGCGAGGTGCCATGGGCGAACCTGGCCTACTCCTTCCTCCTGGCGGGTTTGCTGATCCTCGGGATCCTGTCGTTCGCCTTCTGCCTGAGCTCAGCGTCCAAGAGCCCCGCGATCGGCCTCGTGGTGACCATTATCGTGTTGTTGGTCGTCTTCAACATCGTCGACGGTCTGGTCCGGGCCTTCGTCGGGGCCAACTGGCTCTGGTATTCCATCTACTACGCGGCCGGAAGCGTCGCCGACATCATCACGGGTGGGTCCGGGACGGGCATTGCGGGTGCGACCCCGGGACCCCCCTTGTGGGAGGCCATCACGATCATGGTAGCCTACGCGGTCGGCTTCTTCGCGCTGGCCAACGTCCTGTACAACCGTGAGGAGACGTAGAGGGAAACCATGTCAACGCTGGAAGCCCGCCACCTTGGCAAGCGCTACGGCTCGTTCTTCGCCCTGAACGATGCCTCCTTCCGGTTCGACGGCCCCGGCGCCATCGGCTATCTCGGGCCGAACGGGGCCGGCAAGACCACGACACTCAAGCTGTTGACGCACCTCGCCAACCCGAGCGCGGGGCAAGCCTTGATCAACGGCGTCGATGTTGCGCTGCATCCCAAGCAAGCGCTGTGGGACGTCGGGAGCGTGATCGAATCTCCCGAGCCGTACCCGTGGCAGACCGGCCAACAGACGCTCGAAATGGTGGCGGACTTCCGCGGCATTCCCCGGGCCATGGCCCTCTCCCGCATCCGGGAGCTCACCGGGGACCTCGACCTACCCCCTCTGACCAAGAAGTCGGGCGCGCTCTCGAAGGGCCAACGTCAGCGGGTCGTGATCGCGGCGGCGCTCCTCAGCGACCCCGCGATCATCATCCTCGACGAACCGACCACGGGCCTCGACCCGGCAGAACGGGTCGCGATCCGCACCATCCTTCTTCGTCTGAAGAAGGAGCGGCTGATATTGATGAGCTCCCACCTGTTGAACGAGGTCGTCGAGATCTGCGACCGCGCGGTCTTCATCAACCACGGCAAGATCCTGCTCAACGACACCGTGACCGCCATCAGCGAGCGCCAGACCGGCCGGGAGGTCGAGGTCGAGTTCGCCCAACCGACCGCCCCCGACCGCCTCGGACCGATCGCTCCTTTGGTGACGACCGTGCGGGCGGTGTCGCCCACGCGCGTCCACATCTCCTTCGACGGCAACCGCGACAAGCGGGTCGAGATCCTTCGTAAGTGCGTTGCGCTCGCTCCCGTCCTCTCGTTCGAGAGCTCTTCGCTCTCGCTGGAGGATGCCTATCTCGACCTGATGGGGACGACCTCTCAGCAGGAAGCGACCGCGAACCACTGAGAGAGCTACCACCGCCTCACGGCCGGCGGCGGCACGGGCGACCAGCGAGGCCAGACTACTCCTCTTGGACCCGGCCGTGATTCTCGGCCTCGGCGTACTTGTGCACCACGTCGACGAACGTGGAATGGGACCAGGTGAGCGGAGTGGCGCTCTTCGGTTCCCCGGTCAAGCGGTCGACCTGCTCCGGCAGGAGCCCAGTAGGAGTGGCGTGGGAGGCGACCCATTCGATCAGGTCACGGCAGCGGTCGGTCTCGCCGAGGCGTAGTCGCGCTTCGGCCAGCCAGAGCGTCGAAATGACCCAAGAGTTCTCTTCCCCATAGTAGCGGTCCCCTGCGTAGCGGGCGAGCCCGCCTCTTTCCTTGGCCCAGAGCCGTGTCTCCACCTGGTCGACGACCGCGCGCGCCCGGGGGTCTTCCCAGGGCAGGAGGCCCAACTTGAGGGCGAGGAGGACCGAAGAGTCTATCCGCTCGTTCCGGGGCTCGAGCGAGCTCAGGAATCGACCCAGATGTGGGTCCCACAGGTTCGCCAGGGCAGCTTCGTGCATCTCTTCCGAGGCCCGCCGCCACTCGTTCGGGTTCTTGCCGATCTCTTCTGCGATCCGTGCGGCCCGCTCGAGGGCGTGTACCACGGCCGCGGTCGAGTAGGTGTGGATCCCCTTCACCTCCTCCCAGAGGTCGAAGCTCGGCGCGGGCAGCCCCGTCGCCGGGTCTCGGAAGTCACGAAGGAAGTTCGCGGCGCCCTTGACCAACGGCCACAGGTCGACCAAGATGTCCGGGTCGGCTCCCCTCTTGAAGTGGTGCCAGGCGGAAGCGATGACGGTCGCGGTCTGGTCAATTTGGAGGAACGGCGGAGGGTGCCACGTGCTCCCGAGCGCCCCGTCCGGACAATGCCGGTGGAAGAAGGACCCGTCCGAGCTCTGGCATCGACTCGCGAACTTCAGGAAGCGGTCCGCGTTCTCGTAGAGTCCCGCCTCGTCCATGGCCTTCGCGGCGTAGCCACCGTCTCGCCACCAGCAGAAGTTGTAGGCGTCCCCTCCGATCACGAGCGAGCGGGTATCGGGGGAGGCGATCACGGCACCGTTCTTGGCCGTGGCGTGACGCAGGACGAGCACGCTCGACTCGTAGATCTCGGCGGCCCTCGAGCTCAGTCCACGAGGGACGTGCGGGAGCCGTCGGCGCGTCCATGTCGCCCAGAAGTTCTCGCTCTCGCGCGTGAACCGAACGGGGTCTCCTCGCACGACGTACCCGCGCAGGTCGTGCACCGCCGCGAGGCTCTGGCCGATGGCCAGGAAGAGCCGAAGCGTGGTCCCTTCGGGCCCGTCCGGAGTGACGTCCCATTCCGCTACGCTGTCCGCCGCCCCGTGGGCTATCTGGCGCCCTTCGAGCCGCCCGTCCTCGGCGTCAACATAGGTTCCCCGTAGCCCTTTGAGGGTGTGCTCGCCGCAGACGGCACGGGTGAATGCAGGGTCCCCGAAGAGCTCGAAGAAGAACCCCCGCTTGTAGTGGGTCAGCGTCTGGGTGTCGGTCTCCACATACGCCGTGTCCTGGTACATCGACTCCGCGATCTCGAAGGAGTGGTAGGAGAAGATGCGCAGAGGACGAGATGGGTCCGCCTTGACCCGGATCTCCCGAATGACGAGGTCGTGGTTCGGATGCACGAAGTCCTGCAACCGTATCGAAAGCCCGTCCTCGCCCGTCCACTCGGTGATCGGGGTGCGGGCCGCCTCCCGCGGGCCCGCGAGCCTGAGGGAGAGCCCCGAGGAGTCGCGGCGGAGCCACGAGAATCGGCGGGCGTTGACGTCGTAGACCCCCATGCGCGCATCCCGCAGGTGCTGGTACTGACCGGGTACGGATAGAAGAGGGAACTCCACTCGCCGTCATCGTTGAGCGTCAGGAGGACGCGCCCGTTCCCCGCCAGCTGTGTGATCATCGAGCGTTCGCCTCCGACAGGGTGGTGGCAGCAGGAGATGGACCGCTAAATCGCATGGCCTCGTACTAAGGGCCTCTGGAAGGAGGCCCCTGCTCCTTGGCACTACTTCGGCGGCGCGGGCGGCGAAGGGGACATCGGTCCCCCCGCACCCCCCGTGGGGGGCATCAAGCCCGGGACGTCGAACAGCTGGGGCATCGGCCGCTTGACCCCGCTCGACGCGATTGCGAACAGGTAGGCCGCGGCGGCGATTACGGCGACCGCGATGAGGAACCAGACGAGGATGAAGGCAAAGACGGGGACCAAGAGCACGAGGAAGGCGAAGACGATGTCGATGACCCCAAGGGCAGTGCCCATGCCTCGCTGCCACCCCTCGAGCTGGTTCGAGGCGCCGACCCCAAAGAGGAGGAACATCCCCTGGAACAGGAGGCCGAGGCCAACGAAGATCCAAAGGACGACGAAAGCGAAGTAGATGTCGATGAGCGCCACGAAGGCGAAGATGACGATCAGGACGCCGAGGATCAACCGCAGGGTCCTCAATCCCGAACTGGCTTCGGCGGCGCTGGTACCGGCCATGATATCGCTGAAGCCCATCACCAAGAGCGCGATGACCACGAAGATGTAGAGGACGAACGTCGCGAAGTATCCGCTCAGGAACGGCGAGACCAGCAGGAGGACCGCGAAGACGACCGCGACCACGCCCAAAAGGGCGTAGGCTGTCCGCATCCCCGAGGAGAGATGCTGTACCTCGGCCGGCGTTGCCGTGCTCCCAGGGGTGCTCGTTGCTTGCATGGTAGGTTTCCCTAATCGTGAGTCCAGTCGGCGGGGCTCCGCTCAGGTCGAGGTTTCCATCGAGAGCTTGTGGATCCGTATGCCGGAGACGCCCACAAGGATGTATCGGATCCCGAAGGCGAGCAGCGCAACCGAGAGGATAATCCATACCACGAACACGCCGATGGTCGGGTAAATCCAAGTCAGGATGCCAAAGACGAGGACGATGGCGCCCAACGCGATCGCGACCCCGCGGTGCCAGCTTTCCAAGGTCGGCACCAGGCCCACCACGATCAGGAAGATGCCCTCCAAGGTGAAAGCCGCGCCCACGAGGACCCATAGAAGGGTGGCCGGGGTTACGCCGAGGACCGTCGTGTTGAAGGCCACGGAAAGCAGCGCGAAGATGCCGAGGACGATGACGATCACACCGATCGCCGCACGGACCCCGCGGTGGCTCGTCGAGGCTCCCTCGGCCCGAGTCGCGGCGCTAACGAGGTTCAATACTCCGATGAGGAAGAGCGCGATGATGACCAGCCAATCCAGAAGGGGGACGTTGAAGTAGCCGTTGCCCGCGTTGTTCCCGTTGAGGATCCCGGAGAGTAGGAGGTAGAGGCCCAGCGCGAAGACGATTACGCCGAGCAGCGCGAAGGCCACGCGCCCGCCCGTGCCGAGCTCCTGCCGGAAGACCGTTGTGGTCCGCACCGTCACCGAGCCTGCTGACGTGTGGGGGCTGCTCATTGTAGATTCACCCCAGGTGTTTGAGGTATGGGCGAGCACTATAAACCCTTCGCTCGCTCAGTGAGAGAGACTAGCTCGGCATGCATTCCGCTCGATGCCTTCCTCCCCGACGGGCCTACTCAGAACATCTCCCGTCCCGCAAGGATGCAGTGACCCCCGACCGTGGGAGGGCCTTCCCGGTTCACTCACTGGGTTCGGCAGGGGCGAACAGGACCCCTTCCGCCACCTTGGGAAGGAACATGGTCGACTTGTGAGCCATCACACGGCCGCGCAGAAACGCCCGCTCCTCGATGCCTCCTTCGGAAAGAGCGGGCAGGAGAAGCGCGCTCGCACCGGGCCTCGGCCTGACCCGGTCCAGGGCCCGGCGGGGGGAGCGGACGAATTCAAGGTCGTGGGCATCGATCCCGAGCCGGTCCTCCAAGAAGCTATGCAAGATGTCGAAGTCGGCTCCGACGTCGTCGGAGGCCGGTCCGTTCGCCTCGATGGCTCCGTCGGCGGTCACGACCAGGAAGCCGCGTCGTTGAGCTGCGCGCATTTCGGCGAGCCGTCCGATCGCCGCCTCGACGCTCGACCCATCCCACTCCCGGGTCGTGAGGTCGGGTTCTCGCCGGACGGCCGCGAGGAGCACTTCGGGTTCCAGCCGACGCGCGCCGAGAACGCGATGCCAGGGCATTACATGGAGCGCCCGATCGTGCCCGTCGACGAGCATGACGAGGGGCGCGGAGGGGCGGCCCTGGTAGTGCCGCTTTGCCGCTGCGGTGAACCGATGGTGGCCGTCCAGGATCAGCAGCCGCAGGGGCTCCAGGGCCGCCCTCAGGCGCTGAACCGCCTCGGGGTCGGCGACGTGCCACAGCCGGTGGCGGGCCCCATCGAGCGGCGCGTCGACGACCGGGGGGATCGTGCCACCGAAGTCGAGGCGGCGGCGGTCGATGCCCAGGATCGACTCGAGGAGTGTGTTGACCTGGTGGTCGGGCTGGTTGTAAGCAGCCATGATGGGAGCGAAGGACATTCCGGTAGCATCCGTCAGCGCGACCCGCTCGTCGACCCGGTCCGGGAAGGTGTGTTCGTGCAGGGCAATCTGGCCGTGCTCGAGGCGGTCGAAGTCGAGAGCCCCCACCAATCCCAGCAGGAGGTAATCGTCCCGGCGAGCCGTGGCGGGGATCGTCTCCAGAATGTCCTGCGGTGGGCGGTATTGGATTCCGTAGATGTAGAACCCCGACGTATCGTCCCGGACGTACGCCCCTGCGGCGAGAGCGTCCTTGAGCTCTTTCTGGGCCGTTTGGAGGAATGTCTCCAGAGAAGCGGAGCGCGACCGCACGACGAAACGGGCTGCGTTGTAGGGCCGGCCGGCGTACTCCGCGAGCTCAGGCCCTGAGAGGGTGTCGTACACCGGGCAGACCGTCTCTTCGGTCTGGACGACCTGGGGATCGGGGTGCCAGGCACGGATCGGGGTCAGCGCGACCACGGGTCCACACGACTTCAGGCCGGTTATAAGGGCACGCTCCCCCCGGGGGGCGTGCCCCCTGCGGGGGCCGGCGTCGGGGGCAGGGAAGTCTACCGTGACGCCGGCCTGTCGGGCGAGACGGCCGACACGGTCTCGCTACGGCGCGGCGCGCGCCCGCTCAGGTCGAAGGGGCGGGGATCGCCCTCAGGCAACGGCGTCTCAGGTCGTTGAGCGCGTTCATGTAGTTCGCATAGGCGTCGTAGGGGTTCGTGTAGCTCGAGAAGTACCGATGGACCTCCATGTCGGAATCCTTGCCGCTGACGAACATGTAGTAGAAATGGTCGGACGTGAGCATCCGGCGCCAGTCGGTCGCCAGCGCCGGGTCGTCGCACAGGCGGACCAGTTGCCCGGCTTTGTTCGCCGCGTCAAACGCCGATCGCTGCATGTCGTTTCCCAGCCACGCGCCGAGGTCGCGTCGTTCGTCGGCCCAGCTCATCGGGTTCGGTACGCCAAGCGCACCGGCCACGGACCCTTGGATCGCCTCGTCCACCGTCGCCCATTCCAGGTTCGGCTCCCGCCCGACCGCCGACGGAAGCGCGGAGAGGAAGTCGAGGACCCCGGTCAAGCACCGGCTGGTGTTCTCCGAACGTTTCGAAGTCGAGGAAGAGGCCGAGGACCTCGCCCGGACTCCGCCCGAGCCAGCGCGCGAACTTGTCCGCGGTGAGAGGATATTCATTCCAGCCCTGGGCGGAGAACCGGAAAGCGATGTCGTCGCTGAGCCGGTAGTTTCGCAGGAGCAAGCGCACACCGGGCGAGGCCGATTCGTAGAGGTGGTTGGGCGAGCGGGCCCCGAGGATCCCCTCCCACCCCTCTGCGAGGACGCCTTGGAACCCTTGTTGCGAAGCGAAGTGAGCGATCTCATCGTAGTAGACGAGCTCGGTCATCCTCAGAACGCGGGGGCGTGTTCCGAAGAGGACCTTGAGGCGTCGGATGTGCATCTTGACCTCCTCTTCGAGCTCGGGAGGCGGGAGGAGGAACGCGAGCGAATGGTAGTAGGTCTCCGCGACCAGGGCGACCCGCTTGGTCTGTACGGCCCGGCGTAGCCGATCGATAACGTCCGGGGCAGCTAACGCCGCCTGCTCGAGGAAGGTCCCCGTGATCGAGAGGCTCAATCGGAAGCGGTCGTCCTTCTCCAGGAGGTCGATGAGCCGGTCGAGCGCGGGCCGGTAGCAGCGATCGGCGATCCCGGCGAAGATCGAGAGGTTGCGCTCCGTATCGAAGTACGGCTTGCCCGAGTCCAGGTCGAGGTAGCGGAAGCGCGCCAGCCGCCACGGCTGGTGGAGATGCATGTAGAGGACGACCTTCATCGCTCGACGGCCTTCGCCGCGATCGCCTCACGATAGACCGCGACCGTCTGGCGGGCACGATCCGCCCAGCCCTCCTGGGTCGCTTCCTCGCGTCCCCGGTCGCCCATCTCGGCCCGCAGGGAGGGGTATCCAGCAGCTCCGCCATTCGGCTCGCGAATTCGTCGACGTCCCAAAAGTCCACCTGGAACAGGCTCGAGACGACCTCGGCGACTCCGCTCGTCTTGGAGACGATCGTGGGAACGCCGGCGGCCATCGCCTCCAGCGCGGCGATACCGAACGGCTCGGTCACCGAGGGGAGAACGAAGACCGCCGCGTCCCGGAGCAACGCGGTCCGCTCTTCGTCGGTGACCTTGCCGAAGAAGAGGACGCGGTCCCCGATCCCGAGCCGCACGGCGAGTCGGACGAGGTGCACGTATTCGGGCCCCTCTCCCGCGACCGCGAACTGAACGTTGGGGAACGAGGAGGCGATCCGCGCGGCGGCGCGGAGGAAGACGTCGGGCGCCTTCATCGCGGTCAACCGCCCGAGGAAGAGAACCATCTCCCCGCCGTGGTCGGAGCTTGCGGGGGCCTCCGCGTCGCGCACCGCATTGTACACCACGCGGACCTTCTCCCGGTCCGCGCCGTAGTCACGGACCAGCTGGTCCGCAAGATGGCGGCTCACGGCGATCACCCGGTCGGCGCTGTGGACCCCGATCCACTCGCGCTCGTAGATCGGAGTGTGCGGGTGGCCGAGCGACCGATCGAGCTCCAGTCGAGTGGACGGTCATCACCAGCGCCGCCCCCAACCGCTGGGCTAGGGCTCGGCCCCCCACGGTACCGAACCAGTCGTGCACGTGGACCACGTCGATGGGCCCCATCGATGAGAGGCGAGCCACCCAGTCGTTGTAGTGGTCCATGAAGGCACGCATCCCCTCTCCGAAGAAGTCCCCGAGGTCGTACGCGCCGCCGCCGCTCTCCCCCGCCTTCGAGGTCGGGGACACCCCTTCGGAAAGGAATTCGACGCCCGGTGTTTTGGTGTAGGGGCGGTCGAAGGGAGTCGCAAAGAGGACGCGGTGGCCCGAGCGCGCGATCTCCTTCGAGATCTCGTACGAGTGGACGCCAAGGCCGCCCGTGTGGAATGGAGGGAACTCCCAGCCAACCATGAGGACCGTCAGGCGCTCGCGGTGCGATACTCGCGAGCCCAACGCCGACCGCGGTCGGGTTCGGTGAGAGGCGATCCGGTGAGTTCGAACCGCGGGAGGGCGTCTCCGAGGAGCGCGTCGAGGGGTCGAACGACGCTTCGTGGGGGACCGGCGTGACGCGCGCTTGCTAGTTTGCTTGGGCTTAGGAGTGCGCTTGGAGGCGCCGCGGCGCGAGCGGGATGAAGCGATCATGAAGCGTTCCTTGCAGATGCATCTGCACCGGGGAATGAAGCTTGCCCACTTGAAGCTCGCCCCATCATGGCATAGAGCCGTCCCGTCGCCCGCGCAAACCGCGCTCTCCGAACGAGCAAGGCGCATCGGGGGAACCCAGGAGAGGCTGGGCGGGTCGCCTGGCCACGCGTTCGTCCGTCGTCAGAACCCGGCCAAGAGCTCCCGGATCGCTCGCTCCGGGCGTCGGTTCAGCGTCACTGCGCTCGCCACAAGGATCCCTTCACTACCCAGCGCGAGGGCTTTCTTGACGTCCTGGCGGTCGTGGATCCCCGCGCCGCAGAGAACGCGCGTCGAAGAGGAGAGGCGCCGGGCGAGGCCGACGGTCTTGGAGATCACTTCGGGGCGGGCGGCGGATACGGAGCGCCGTCCGCCGATGAGCTCCGGGGGTTCGATGGCAAGGAACGGCGGTCGAAACGGGAGAAGCCGCCGTGCCGCGCGCAGGCTTCCGGTGCAAAGGACCGCGGTCAGGCCGACGGCGTCGAGCCGTCCCAGGGTCGCACGGATGGACGGCGTCGACAGAGGGTGCTCAGAATGGTTGACCAGGCTTCCCTCAGCGCCAGCGGCGAGGAGCGATTCCACGACGATCCGGCCGGTGAATGGGCCGGCCGGCAGGGCGTCCACGTGCTGGGCGAGGACCGGGACCCTGAGCTCGTGGGCTAGCCAGCCGATGTCGGGGGCGGACGGGGCGAGGGCTACCGCCACGCCGGCTTCCCCCCCTAAGCGCTCCAGGGTCCGCCCAAGGCGTAGTGCCCTCGCTCCGAGGGCTTCTGGATAGGCCTTCAGGTTGAGCAGGAAGAGCGGAGCCCCAAGCGCCGAGCCTTCAGTGGATCGCCGCGGCACGCGACCTCTTCGGCCGGGAACAGATGGCGTACTCGTCTCCATCGAAGAAGACGTCCCGGTCCGGGTTCTTCCTTTGCAGCTCGGAGATCTTCGAAAGTACATCCTCGAGCGTCGTCGACTCGTCGTTCGGGTCGATGCGCATGTGGACGACCTTTTCGGGCCGCTCGGGTAAGTGCCGAGGGTTTGCCATGACACTCCGAGGCTGACGGCTAACACGAGACCCGCATAAAAGACCTCTATGACCTTCGCGGAGCCCTTCGAAGGGCCGCCAGAGTGAAGAATGCGCCTCGTCGGCGCCCTCGGATCCACGGCCTCTACCCGGAAATCCGCCTCAGAAACCCCGCTGATGTCGGGAAACAATGGTTGGACTCCAGACCCTCGGGCGGCGGATGAAACGTTCAAATAAGTTGTCACGGTGTCACGCGAGACACCGTTTCCATGGCGCAGTCGAAAGAATCAGGGAAACCCGCCTCGGAGCAGACCGAACTGAGCGAAGCCGAGATCGCGGTGCACTGGAAGGAAGAGGGATACTACGAGCCCTCCCCGAAGTTCATCGGTCAAGCCAACTTTACCGACCCGAGCTGGTTCGAGAAGTTCTCTCTTGAGAACTTTCCAGAATCCTACCGAGCATTTGGCGACCTCCTGACCTGGGACAAGTACTGGAACACCACGCTCGACACGAGCCGCGCCCCCTTTTATCGATGGTTCGTCGGGGGGATGCTCAACGCATCGTACAATTGCATCGACCGCCATCTGGCCGAGTACAAGAACAAAGCAGCGCTGATCTTCGTGAGCGAGGCGGAGACGGACCCGCCGGTCGCGATCACCTACCAGGAACTCTATGTGAGGGTCAACGAGATGGCCGCCCTCCTCAGGGACTTTGCCGGCCTCAAAGCGGGCGACCGCGTCACGATCCACCTCCCCATGACGCTCGAGCTCCCAATCACCATGCTCGCCTGTGCCCGCCTCGGGGTCGTGCACTCGGTCGTCTTCGGGGGCTTCTCCGGCGAGGCAAGCGGCCAACGGGTCGCCGATTCCCAGAGCCGAGTCCTGATTGCGATGGACACCTACTACCGCAGCGGCAAGCTCATCGACCACAAGCCGGCGGCGGACATCGCCTACGAGACGGCCAAGAAGGAGGGAAAGGCACCGGAGAAGGTCCTCATCTGGAAGCGGTTCAAGGACCGCTACAGTTCACAGACCCCCCTCCTGGAGGGTCGTGACTACCTGATCGACGACCTGCTGCTGAAGTATCGCGGCCAGCTGGTCGCCCCTGTCTCGATGCCCGCCGACACGCCGCTCTTCCTGATGTACACAAGCGGAACCACCGGCAGGCCGAAGGGCTGCCAACACAACGTGGGGGCCTTCATGGCCTACGTTACGGCCATGTCGAAGTACTACCAGGACATCCACCCGACCGACGTGTACTGGTGCATGGCTGACATCGGCTGGATCACCGGCCACTCGTTCATCGTGTACGGACCGCTCGCTCTGGCCGCCACGTCGGTGATCTACGAAGGGGTCCCGACGTTCCCGGACGCGGGTCGCGTGTGGCGGATCGCGGAGCACTTGAACGTGAACATCTTCCACACGTCCCCTACGGCGATCCGCATGCTGCGAAAGCTCGGCCCGAACGAGCCGAACAAGTACCACTACCACTTCAAGCACATGACGACGGTCGGCGAGCCTATCGAACCCGAGGCGTGGCGCTGGTACTACAACACCGTCGGCAAGGGGGAGGCGGTCATCATCGACACCTGGTGGCAGACCGAGACCGGCGGTTTCCTCTGCTCGACCGCGCCAGCCCTGCACCGGATGAAGCCCGGGAGCACGGGGCCGGGGGTGCTCGGGATCCACCCGATCATCTTCGACGATACCGGTAAGGAGATCCCTTCCGGGTCCAACAAAGCAGGCTACATCTGCATCCAGGCCCCTTGGCCGGGTCTGATGGCTACGATCTGGGGGGACCCGGACCGCTACGTGTCGACCTACTTCCAGAGGTACAACAAGAAGGCTGGGTCGAAGGACTGGAGGGACTGGCCCTACGCTGCGGGCGACGGGGCGATGGAGGCGTCGGACGGCTACTTCCGAATCCTCGGTCGCATCGACGATGTGATCAACGTCGCGGGCCATCGCCTGGGGACCAAGGAGATCGAGTCCGCCTGCCTCACGGTCCCCGAGGTCGCGGAGGCCGCGGTCGTCCCGGTCCTGGACGAACTCAGGGGGAGGGTCCCCGAGGTATATGTCGCCCTACGGCCCGGGGTTGCCCCGAGCGAGGCGATCAAGAAGAAGGTCATCGATGCTATCGAGACGCACATCGGCAAGATCGCCCGCCCCAAGATGGTGTGGATCGTCCCGGACATGCCGAAGACTCGCTCGGGGAAGATCATGCGGCGGGTCCTCGCTTCGATCTCGAACACGATGCCCGTGGGCGATATCACGACGCTCGCGAACCCAGACGTGGTCGAGCAGATCCGAGTCAATGTCCAGGGCAACAAGCCCGTGGCCATGAAGGAGGGCCCGGAGGACATCCGAGCCTTCGGAAAGAACGAGTAAAGCCGAGCACGGCCGTGCCCTCAACGCCGGGTCCCCCCACGGTGGTCCGGCGCCCCGACTGTCCCCTATGCGGGGAGCGCCTCGGCGAACCCGTTTCGGGGGATGTCCACTGCTTCGTTCGGTGCGACGCCTGCGGCGAGGAGTTCGAGCTAGACGACCCGCGCCTCCTCCCTGAGGCTAGGGGCGACGAATCGCCCTGACGCTTACGAGGAGAAGAAGAAAAGAAGGAAACCCCGGGCCCGAAAGGGCCCGGGGTGGGAAAGGGTTTCCCGTCGGACTCAGATCGGAATGATCTTCCGTCCGTAGTTGGTGTTCGTCAGGATCCCGAAAGCCACGTACACGGCGATCGCGCCCGTGATGAAGATCTCGAGTCCTACAAAGTTCGACCACCACGCCGGCACGTTTCCGATCCCGGCCCAGCTCTGCCCCGGAGCCTGCATCCCATAGTTGATGCCGAGCAGGATGAAGGCAACGGTCAGGAAGAGGAACACGGCCGTGATTCCCCCGCCGTGCTTGGGGGCGCTCACCAGGAAGGCGAACGTGAACAGAGCCCATACGATCACGAACCACATCAGATCGATGAAGAGTCCATTCCCGAGTATGGTCGCATAATTGGTGGAAAACCAGTAGTACGCGAGCCAGAACGCCCCGTAGCCGACGAAGGCAGTTCCCGCGAATATCTCGCCCTTCCGTAGGGCGATGATACCCGCGATGAGCTGCGCGATCCCCCCGAAGGCGATGGCCATCGCCAGGACATTGGCGCCGGAATCGAACCAGAAGCCCCCTCCATAGCCCGCGGAAGTGTTGGCAATGCCCGCCAACATGGTCGTCGTTCCGAACCCCATTAAGCCCAATACGGCGGGGTTCGCCCATTCTGCGCTAGGTGCCACGGATGGCTTGTAGTAGTCCTGCGGAACCGCAGGATTGCTCACGTCGGCCATGAAGTGCCGCACCGCAGAGGTAGCATAAAAACCCTTGGATTTCTCGGAAGGTAAGTTGTTACGTTTCCTCCGTTAGGGCCGAGCGCAGAGATGGGCTTGGGAACCGCCACGGTGAAGAGACATAAGGGGACGCGGCCCTCAGGCCTCGGATGAAGGAACGGACCGAGCTCAAGAGGATCGTCTTTGGGGAGACCCGCGTCACGCTGACCCGGGACCTGTCCACGATGAACCCCAACTTAGTCCCCGGAGCGCAAGGGATGGTGGTCGGGAAGCTCGCGAACTACACGCTCAAGGTCGCCTTCCCGCGGGTCACGGTCGGTGTCAACTGGCAGGATTGCGAGATCGTCGTCGGCAAGACGGGAATGCCTACCGACGCGGAGCAGCCGAAAGCGATCCCAGGGTCGCGGCCGATGGGCCAGGAGTAACCGGCCCCGCTCGGCAGCCGAGATGCGGGCGGTCGCGCCCGGGCCCGGAACGCGTCAAACGCGAGGGATGGAGGGCCCCAGTCCGTTCCTTCAGGATCGGCTCAGAGCTACGAGGACCGCGGCCGCATTCTCCCACCGCGCAGGCAGGTGGCCCAGTTCCTCTTCGAGCTCGAGAAGGTGGGCCCAGGCCTTCGGGTCATCCCGCGTCGCCTCGAGCCGATCCGGGTCAAAGCCGAGCGCCGGCGCGACCGCCATCATCTCCTCCACGCGCCAGCCCTTTCGGTTCGCGCCCGTGAGCGATGCCGGCGACAGCCGTCGAAAGCCGTGGTCGGTCGCGGCACGGCGGGGGACAGGGAGGAACCCTTCGCGTACGAGACGGCCCCGAACGAGGCTCAGAGGCGAGCGCAGGACTCGAGCGACCGCTCGGGGCGGCAGTCGGGAAAGGTAGGCCGAACGCTCACCGAACCCCGGCACGATCTCGACCAGCAGTTTGCCTCGCTCCCCGACCAGCGATTCGAGCGGGTCCAACGACGGCCAGGCGAGTTGAGGCATGTGGCCGACCAAGTTCCCGAGCGCCGCGACCAGCGAGAACGACCGCTCGGTGAAGGGAGGGCTCGAAGCGTCCCCACGAACGAACTCCCTCCCTTCCAGGACCTCCGTGGAGAGGTCCTGCCGAGCTCGGCGAAGCATTTCCACTGAGAGGTCGAGGAGCACGGGATGGGTGGACTTCCCCCCGAGAAAGGGGGAAAACCGCCCAGGACCGGCCCCGACGTCGAGGACTCTTCCCGATGTCGCCGCGTGACGCAGGATGAACCGAACCCGAAGTTCGCGGAAGAGGTCGCGCAACGCGTTCCCTTCGTAGCGCGCCCACTCCCGCCGAACGCGATAGGCGTCCAGGTTCCGGAAGCGGGCGGCGGTCGCTCCCCCCGGAGCTGCGGGAGAGGGAGCTCGGGCATCCGCCCGTCTTCCAGGATGCGAGATTCGGGCACGAGGTGTTATATCCCCACCCCCACTCAAAGGGGTCGAGCTGGACCATGCCTTATTACGAATGCCCTAAGTGCGGCGGAGGATACGTCATCGACGTCCCCCCCAGCGCCCGCCCGGTCTGCGACCGCGACGGCGCCCGCCTGAAGCGGACCAGCGACGCTTCCTACGAGCGGAACGCCCGCCAAGAGTGATCACCCCGGAACCTACGGCCCCTCCCCACGATGCGCCGAATGGGCCCCCTTGTGCATCGTTCGGTCCACTACGGCGCCGTCGGGCTGATTCTGGCGGCGGCGGTCTTCATCGCCGTCAACCTGGTCGTTCCCTTGGGTTACAGCGGTTTCAGCGTCACCGCGAACTCCATCAGCGACCTCGAAAACGCGGCCCACTCTTCGTGGGCCTGGGTGTTCGACGCGGGAGCGATCGCCTTCGGCCTGATCGGGCTGGTCGGCGGCTTCCTCGTATGGACCGCGTTCCCGATCAAGAGCTCGCGAACGGTAGGTCTCCTCTTGCTCGAACTCGCCTTCATCGGGGCCGTCGGGCTCGGAGCGTTTCCCCAAGGCTCCGCGTGGTCGACCTCTGCCTTCCCGTCGGTGTCGCTCGACCTGGTTCTCCTCGCCAGCGCGATCGGGCTCTTGTTCCTCTCCTTCGCTATGCTCCGAGACACCCGTTGGTCGGGCTACCGGTTGTACACGCTGCTGTCCGCGGTGGTGGCATTCGTGGCCCTCGCTATTCTCTGGGCCGGGACCTGGGGGCCCCTTGGGCCGGGGGGCATCGAGCGGCTCGCGGTCGCTCCGTTCCTGATTTGGCTCCTTGTCGCGGGAATCCACCTCGCGCGCATTCCCACCTACAGCCCGCCCGGTCTGTCGGTCTCGGCATAGGCTCCCCCTCGGAGGGCGCGCTACGCCCCGATGACCCATTAAGCCCCCATCTCTCTAGGAGGCTGGATCCATGTACGCGGTCCGTAGCAAAGCCCCGATGCGGATCAGTTTCGCCGGAGGCGGGACCGACGTCGACCCGTTCCCGGAACAATCGGGCGGAGCGGTGCTCAACTGTACGATCGACAAGTATGCCTACGCGACCCTGAAGGTCGACCCGCATGGGAAGGTCGGCACGTCGGTGACGAGCGTGGACTACGACATGAGCGCCCACTACGAGAGCCCGGAGGACCTCAAGTTCGACGGGAACCTCGACCTCGTGAAAGCCTCCCTGCGGGTCCTACGGCCGTTGGACTCGCCCGCTCGCGCGGTCTCGGAGTCGCTCAGCCTCCTGTTGCACTCCGACGCGCCGATCGGAACCGGGCTGGGGAGCTCCTCGGCGATGGCGGTGGCGCTCGTGGGGGTCTTCCGGCACTTCCTTCGAGAGGGCTGGAGCCCCTACGAGATCGCGGAGCTTGCCTACAAGATCGAGAGGGGCGAGCTGGGGTTCAAGGGCGGCCGGCAGGACCAGTACGCCGCCACCTTCGGAGGGTTCAACTTCATGGAGTTCACGGCGGACCGCACGATCGTCGCCCCGCTCAAGATCCACCCGGAAGTGATGAACGAGCTCGCCTACCGGCTCATCCTCTGCTACACGGGGACCCGGCGTTTCTCGGGCGGGGTCATCGAGCGGCAGCAAGCGGGGCTACGCGAGGGGCGCACCGAGACGGTCGAAGCGCTCGAAGGGACCAAGCGGCTCGCCATCAACATGAAGAACGAGCTTCTGCGCGGGGAGATCGACGAGGTCGGCCGCCTGCTGGACGAAGGCTGGCAGCTGAAGAAACAGTTCGCGGAGGGGATCACCAACCCCCAGATCGACGCGTTCTATGCCCGTGCTCGCGAGGCGGGGGCCATCGGAGGCAAGCTGACCGGCGCGGGGGGCGGAGGCCATCTTCTCCTGTTCTGCGACGTGGAACGGCGGACCGAGCTCGTCCGGGCGATCCGGAAGATGGAAGGAGAGGTCGTGGATTTCTCGTTCGAGCCCGAGGGCCTCCAGACCTGGACGGTCCGTGGCCACGCCCTTCCCGACCCGGGCGGCGGCGAAAACTACGCGTGACGGCCGTGGGCCGGGCACGGGCGGTTTAGCCGGCAGAATCGGCATTTCTCTGGCTTCACGGGAGGAATCACCTTCCGTAACCGTCCGTACTTGCGCCGGGGCACACATCGGGGATGCGTCGGGCGAGATAAACCACGTCGGAACGCTGGGGCGAAGGGCCCGAACTACGGCCCCGCTCCCGTACTGCCCCCGCAATCCAGTGGGTGCGCTCCGCGCCCGGTCCCCCGGCGCCGTTCATGGGGCTCAAGCAGCCTGAACACCTCTGTGAGGGGCCCTGCGTTGCCGGCCTCACCCCGCGGGACGAGGCGGAGCTCGCGTCGCATCTCCCTCGGCCGAGCTAGCCATCGCCCACTTCGGTCTTTGCGGGAGCTCGCAGTCGTCGACGCCGCGCCGGCCGCTCGACCTCGATCGCGTCGGGGACGGCTACGGAAGGCGTGGGCAGGCCGACCACCTCGATCTCGGAGCGACCGTAGTTCTTGATGGTCTGTCGGACGTGGTCGGCGACGGCGGAGAGCTGGGACTCGTGAGAGACCAGGATGAGCTGGGGGAGCGCGAGGCTTCGTAGGAGCTCCCCCATACGGACGATCTGTTCCGGGGAGAACCCATCCGTCGGTTCGTCCAGGATCAGGGTGTCCAGCTTCAGGCTCCCCATCGTGCGAACCACCCGGCCCAGGGCGAGCCGGAAGGCGAGGGCGAGTGCCGTCCGCTCCCCGCCGCTCAACGCCTCGGCCGGCGTCCAAGCTCCGTTGATCAGAACCGTGGGGTCGAAGGCGGCGCCCACCCGCGCCTCGAGCAGCGGGTCGTCGATCAGCGCCCGGAAGAACCGGCTGAAATCCCGCTGGAACGCCGCCTGCGCCTGGGCCAGGATCCGCTGCTCCATCGCGAGAAGGGCCTCCCGGAACGGGCCTCCCAGCCACGCGGCCTTCGCTTCGAGCCCGCGAACCTCAAAGAGAAGGGTCGCGCGCTCGGCCACCCCCTCCTCGGCCTCCTGCCTCCGCTGTCGGGTGTTCGCGCTATCCTGGTCGACCCGGGCTCGCTCGAGCCTTAGCTCCTCTAGCCGCTGCCGGGTCTCCTGCTCCCGCTCCCGGGCCTGTTGAGATTCGCGAGTGATCTCGGTGAGGTGGACTGTTCGAGAGCTAAGCAGAGCGATGCGGGTCTCTCGTTCGCGGAGACGTGAGTTGACGGCGGTAAGGTCCGCCATGCTCCGCTCGCGTTCGGCGATAAGGCGCGCCCGGCGCTCGCGCACCTCATTCGCAGCCTGTCGCTCACGACGAGCGAGGTCCAGCTGTCGACCGATCCCCTTGACCTTGGCCTCCAACAAGGCCACCGCGTGGAGCTCACGTGCCTCCGCTTCGAGCACGGGCGCGAGGGAGACCACTTTCGCCTGGGATACCCGTAGGCTCTCCTCCGCGAGGGCGAAGGCCTCCTCGGCTTCGCTGTGGCGGGCGGCTAGGGCGTGGGCTCGCGCCAGGGCGCTCGCCCGAGATCGTTCCGCTTCGAGCCAGCGCTCCCGTGCGCGTTCGAACCGCTCGCGGGATCGACGCTCTTCTTCGAGTCGCGCGACAACCTCCCCCATCGCGTGGGCCCGCTCGGAACAGACCTTCAACGCGAGGGCGGCGTCCTCCCGATGGCGGCCGAAATCCGCCGGACGAACGCTCTGGTGGCACCGAGGGCATTCGCCCGCCACTAAGAGCCGGTCGACCTCTTCGAGTTCGGCGTGCGCCCGGACCTCAGCGCCGCTCGTCGCGCGTTCCTCCTCACGCGCGGCTTGGAGGGCCACCTCGATCTCGGTAAGCGTCCGGGGGGTCGGTTCGGGAGGTTCGCGGGCGGGTCCCTCATTGCGCGCGCGCTCGAGCTCGTCGTCGGCGAGGCGGGCCTCCTCGATGGCAGTCGTTCGGTGACGCGCTCTCTCCGCGAGGGCCCGCTCGAGCGCCGACGCGTCGGTTTGGGCCTCGATGAGGTCGCGTACACGAGCTTCGGTCGAGGCCCGCGACCGAGCGACCTCTTCTCGTTCCGCCTCAAGCTGCCGCAGAGCGCTCTCTAGCTCAACCACCTGCGCGTCAAGCCGGAGGACGGGGTCCTCTACGTCAGCGGGCTCCCGGGCGATCTCGGAGTCGAGCGTGTCGCGGGTGCGGCCGATGGCGAGGGCTTGTTCGCGATCGCGAGCGTGCTCGCGCTCCAGGCCTTCCTGTTCTCGCCGGTCCCCTTCGGCCGACCGCAGGCGTATCTCGGCCTGCTCGAGCGCCGCACGAGCGTCGGCGAGCTCCTTCTCCACATGGAGGCACGCTCTCGCAAGCTCCACCGACCGTACCTCGGAGCGGTCGAGCTCTCGGCTCCGCTCCGCGAGTTCCGACTCCCAGTGAGATAGGCGGTCGCTCTCCTCGCGCCGGAATCGGACGAGCTGGCGAATCTCGGTGGCAACGTCCTGAGCGTTGTCGGCCGCGAGCCGGTAGCGTTCGACCCCGAGCGCACGTCGGACGGTCTCCAACCGCTCTTGCGGCTCCTGGCTCAGCACCTCCCGCATCCTCTCTTGGGGGACGTAGACGGCCCACCGCCACAGGTCGGAATGGGAACGGGGGTTCGGGTTGTCCGGGAAGCCGAACAGGTCGATCACCCTCTGACGCAGCTCGGTGGCCGAGTAGACCGTGCGGGCGCCGTCCTGGGCGAACGTGAGCCGCTCGATCTCGAAGGAATCGCGACCCTTGCGGTTGATCCGGCGGAACCGCCGCCCGACCTCGTAGGTGTGGCCATTGCCGGTGAGCGTGACCGATACTTCGGCGTGGACGGCCCCGTGGCGGATGAGGAAGGGCGCGTCGACCGCGGCGAAACCGAACAGCGCCATCTCGACCGCGTAAAGGAGCGACGTCTTGCCCGCGCCGACGTCCCCGGCGATGAGGGTCGTGCCCGACGGGAGGTCGAGCTCGGCGCGCTCGTAGCTGCGGATGTTCCGTAGACTTAGGTGACGGATCTCCATTCCCGCCTCGCTACTTCGACCCGATGCGCCGTACGTCCAAGAGCCGGAGCGCGCCCAGCCGCCGCGCTTCGCGGTAGTCCCCGATCGCCTCCCCCTCGGGCCGGGGCGTTCCGAGCTCGGAAAGGAGCTCCCGGAGACGTCGGGCTCCGGCCTCCCCTTCCAACCAGGCGTGGTCCGCAGCGCCCTCCCGCTGGAGACGCTCGAACTCTTCGGTCTCGACCTCCCCTTCGGTCGCGCCGGTTTCGTTGGCTCCGGGCCCGAAGTCGACGTCTTCGACATCGATGGAGAAGCGGGAAGAGTCCACGCCGGCCCGCTGCGTGATCTCCGCGAGCCCGATCTCAGCGAGGGAGCCTCCGGTGGCCGTGCCCTTGAGCCGGAGGACGACGGGATTGGCGCCGCCCTCCCGCCGAGCGACCTCGGCCGCGAGCGCCTCGCGGACCTCCTCGGAGGGGCGGTTGGTCAGGTCGATGTCGATCCGCTCAACGCCCGCTTCAGGGTAGGGGTCAAAGAACTCTAGGGTCGAGCGCTTCCCGTCGACCCGGACGATGGCGAGGCCGTGGCGGCCCGCTTCGTAGCGGTGATAGTCGAGGTCGGTCCGGCTCGTTCCGAACAACGTCCCCGGATTGACGAGGAGGCCGCCCTCCGGGCCCTCCCCGATGTACGCGACGTGGATGTGCCCTCCCGCGTAGGTCCTGACAACCCGAAGGGAGGTCCGCACGTCGAATCCCCGGGATGCGGCCCCGTAGCCCTTCCGGGAGGTATTCCTCCACGGCGGCATGGAACTGGAAGATGTGGTAGCCAGGCTCCGAGCGGAACGCCTCGGAGTCCATCCCTCGGAAATACTCTCGGTCGAACCCGTGCGCGCGGCCCGATATTCCGGCAATCCGCGCCCCGGTCCCTTCGTCGACGAGGAACGGAAGGGTCCAGCGGGTCCCCTCGGCCCGGACCGCTTCCGGCGCGACCCTCGCGAAGACGCCCGCTTCCGCGAGAACGTCGAGCCAGCTGGTCTTGTGCGCTACGTAGTCGTGGGAACCGTAGATCGCGTAGATCCGCGTGCCGTGGTCGACCAATCGGCGTAACGCGGCCGCGATCGGCGCGACCTCGCCCGGGTCGGGGGTGGGAGTGTGGAAGAGGTCGCCGGAGATGAGCAGGAAGTCGACCGAGCGCTCTTCGGCCCTTCGAAGCGCCTTGAGCACGCACGTGCGCAGTGCCGAACGCAGCGCGGGCTGCCTCGGCCACGCCCCGACATGCGCATCCGCGAGATGGGCAAAGACGAACCGGTCCTTCGGCACGCACCCACCTACGGCCCGGAAGATGACCGCCGTTCGGCGGCGGGGGAAGCAGGGTCCTCTGCCTTCGGGCCCTCTAACGCCCTGCGTCGCAGGGCAGCGGCGATACCGGCGCCGGCACCGATCATCAGAACCCCCGCGGTCAGGAGGTCATCCGCCCCGATCCCGGTTGGGATCCCCGAGGACGTTGCTGGCGCCGGCGCAGAGCCAGCGGGGGTCGACCGCGGGGCCGGAGACGACGGCATCCGGAGCGTAGCCGACCGAAGCATCCGGATCGTTTCGTCCATGAGCGAGAAGAGCTCGGTGGCCTCCTCCATCGTGATCTGACGGTTCCTCAGCCGGGTGACGAGGTAGGCGTAGCGCGCCGCCGGGGTAGTAGCGGGATTCGGATTCGGGCTGGGAGGACCACGGGAGACCATCGCTGTGGTAGAGGTCAGCGCTACATGAAGCCGTTGCGCCGTTCCGCTCCCACGCGCTCCCTTCGGGCGGTCCCCGATGCCCGAGAGGATGTCCCGGCCCGACGAACGTTAAGACGGGCTCCCGCTATTGTTCGCTCCCATGGCGGATCCCCCATCGACCGGCGCCCCTGCCGAGCCTGACCGCCACCTCCACGTTCGGCTCGCGGACGCCCGCGGCGCCGTCTACGACCTCGTCACGGAATATCTCCAGGCCGCCGGCAAGGCGCCCGATTGGTACTGGCGCCAGGCCGGGCACCTCGAGGGGACCGACCCGGACAACCTGGAAGAGCTCCTGACGAGCGCCTTCGAGGCAGGGGCGTTCATCGCGCACGACCACCCCGAGGACCTCGAGTTCGTTTGGGTCACCGAAGCGGAGTGCGAGTCGGAGCGCAAGCGAGAGGAGCGTAACGGCCAGCGGCCCGAGTCTACGAAAGAGCGTACGAGCCTGAGCCATTACGCCTAGGCCGCCGTGGTCGCGGGGGCCCGAGCGTAGGTCCCTCGGCGGAGCGGTCGAACGACCGCTTTCGCGGCCCCGCTCAGAGGGGGAAGATCCCGATGACCGAATGCGCCACGATCAGCGCGATGAACAGAATGGAGATCGTGTTCACGACCTTAATGAGCGGGTTGATCGCCGGCCCGGCCGTGTCCTTCGTGGCGTCTCCCACGGTGTCGCCGACCACGGCCGCCTTGTGGGCGTCCGAGTGCTTGCCGCCGAAGTGACCGCTCTCGATGTACTTCTTGCCGTTGTCCCAGGCGGCGCCGCCGGTTGTCATCATGATGGCGAGCGGGAAACCGGAGAGGATGACGCCCAGCAGAAGGCCTGCGAGGGCGATCGGGCCGAGGAGGAAACCCACCGCGAGGGGGGTCCCGACCGCGATGATGGCGGGGACCGCGAGCTGCTGGAGCGCGGTGACGGTGACCAGGTCCACGCACTTGCCGTACTCGGGCTTGGCGGTGCCTTCGAGGATTCCCGTGATCTCTCTGAACTGGCGGCGGACCTCGAAGACGATCGCCTGAGCCGCGACCCCGACCGCGTTCATCAGGAACGAAGTGAAGAAGAACGGCAGGATCGCCCCGATCACCAGGCCGGCGACGACGAGCGGGTTGCTGAGGTTGAGGAAGCTGACGAACTCCTGCCAGCCGGCGATGGTCGAGGTTCCTAGCCACGCGTTGGCCGCGGCGAACGTGTACGCCGCGAACAAGGTGAGGGCCGCGAGGACCGCTGATCCGATCGCGTAGCCCTTGGTCACCGCCTTGGTGGTGTTTCCGACCGCGTCCAGAGGGTCCGTCACGTTGCGCGCTAGCTCCGGGAGATCGGCCATCTCGGCGATGCCTCCCGCGTTGTCGGTGATAGGCCCGAAGGAGTCGATCGCGATGATCATGCCCGTAACCGCGAGCATACTGGCAGCGGCGATCCCGATTCCGTAGAGCCCGAGCTCGGGGTTCGGGGCGGTCGTCCAGCTCGTGAAACCGACCGCGGTATAAGCGATCAGCATTGCCGCGATGACGACGATTCCCGAGATCCACGTCGCCTCGAGACCTACCGAGAGACCCGTGATGACGGTGGGCCCGGCGCCCGATTGCGACGCCTCGGCGATGCGTTGGACCGGACGGAAGTTCGAGCCCGTGTAATAGTCGGTCGCGACGACGATGAGCACCATCACGGCGAGTCCCACCGCGGCCGCGATGAAGATGCCCAAGTTCCCATTCATCAGTTCCACGTCGAGAACATAGAGGCCTGCGATCCCAACGATCGTCGTGGCCCCGAGCCCTTGGTAGAGGCCGCCCATGATCGTCCCGCCGGGGCGCATCCGGACGAATAGGATTCCAACGAGGGTGGCGATGATCGCCCAGCCGCAGATCACGAGGGGGAAGAGGATAGCGTTGGGGAACGCGGTGACGACGGGGGCGATGAGATAGGCGAGCAGCATCGCGCTCACGGCCGTGACGACGTACGTCTCGAAGAGGTCGGCGGCCATCCCCGCGCAGTCGCCCACGTTGTCGCCGACGTTGTCGGCAATGACCGCGGGGTTCCGCGGGTCATCCTCGGGGATCCCGGCCTCGACCTTCCCCACGATGTCTGCGCCGACGTCAGCACCCTTGGTGTAGATCCCACCGCCGACGCGGGCGAACAGGCTCATCAGCGAGGCCCCGAAGAGGAGCCCGATCATGTTCAGGACGTCCCCGTTGAACGCCCAGTAGAAGGCGACCAGCTCGAGGAGAGCCAGCCCGGCCACGCTAAGGCCGGTCACCGACCCGCCGCGGAAGGCGAATTTCATCGTCCCGGGCAGGTCTCCGCTCCGCGCTTTGGCCGCCGTGCGCACGTTCGCGCGCACGCTCACGTACATCCCTACGGCGCCGGCCAGCGCACTGCCCGCCGCCCCGAACAGGAATCCGACCGCGAGGAGGGGACCCGTCCCCGTGATCCCAAAGGCGAGGGCGATGACGACCGCGAGAACGATCGCGACGATGAAGACGACCGTGTACTCCCGGCGGAGGAAGGCGTTGGCCCCCTCCCGGATGGCCCGGCTGATCTCTTTCATCCGCTCGTCGCCTTCGTCGGCCCGCAGCACGAGCGCCGTCTGTATGGCGGCGTACGCGAGGGCCAGAACCGCCGCCAGAGCGATTAGGAGCTCCAACTGGCCATTGCTCAGATTCATCCAGGTACCTCGGGGACCGTGGGGGCGTACTCCCCACGCATTTTAACACTTCGTTCGGGCGCGCGCCGGCCCTCTTCAGCGCCGGGTTATGGGTCGAAGGACCGCTGGCGGACGCGCTCGAGCACCGAGGCAAGGAACTCAGGCGGGGAGAGCTTTCGGGCCTCTTTGGTCCCCCGCGTGCGCACGGCGATCGACCCGTCGGTGACCTCCTTGTCCCCGATCACGACCATGTACGGTACGCGCTCGATCTCGGCGGTACGGATCCGCTTGGGCAAGCTCTCCACGGGCTCCGCGAGGTCCGCGCGGATCCCCGCTGCCACAAGCTCGTCGCGGTAGGCCTCGGCGTTCGTCGCCTGCTGGTCGGTGACCGGGAGGACGCGCACCTGCACGGGGGCGAGCCAGGGGGGAAGGCGACCGGCGCAATGCTCCAAGAAGACCCCAAAGAACCGCTCCCAGGTCCCCAGGATCGTCCGGTGGATCACGATCGGAACGTGGAGCTGACCGTCCGCACCCTGGTACTCGAGGTGGAAACGCTGGGGGATCTGGAAGTCGAGCTGGATCGTCCCGGTCTGCCAGGGGCGGCCGAGGCTATCTCGCACGTGAATGTCGATCTTCGGTCCGTAGAACGCGCCTTCCCCTGGAGAGACCCGGAAGGGAACCCCCGATTCTCGGAGCACCTCCTCGAGGATGGCCTCGGCTCGGTCCCAGTCGGCGGGATCTCCCATGAACTTCGGCGGCCGTGTCGAGAGCTCGTAGCTCCACTCGAGCCGGAACGTCGTGAATGCCTCGCGGACCCAGTCGAGGAGTACGCGGAGCTCGGGTCGGACGAGCTCCTCGGTCAGGAAGATGTGGGCGTCGTCCTGGACGAGCTCCCGCACCCGCGTGAGCCCATGGAGCGTGCCGCTCGCCTCCAACCGATGCAGCGGAGCGAACTCCGCGAGCCGCAGCGGGAGCTCGCGATAGCTACGGGCCTGGGAGCGGAAGATCAGCATCGACCCGGGACAGTTCATCGGCTTCCATCCGTAGGTTCGGTCCTCGAGCATGGTCAGGAACATGTTCTCGCGATAATGCTCCCAATGCCCGCTTTCCTCGTAGACGGATTGCGGAAAGAGCATCGGAGTACGGACCTCGGAGTAACCCGCCTTGTGGAGATGCTCGGTGACGTAGCGCTCGAGCTCGCGCACGACGATCATCCCGTTCGGTAGCCAGAAAGGGAACCCGGGGATGTCGGGGAGGAACGTGAAGAGACCGAGCCGCGGTCCGAGGACGCGGTGGTCGCGGGCTTCTGCCTCCTTTCGCATCTTGAGGTAGGCGTCGAGCTGAAGCCGGGTCGGGAATCCGATCCCACGGACGCGCTGGATCGACCCCCCTTTGTTCGGGTCGTCGCTCTCGATCGCGGAGAATCCAAGGATGTGGATCCCTTCGAGCCATGACGTATCCGGTACGTGCGGTCCGCGACACAGGTCGACGAAGCTCCCGGTCGCATAGACCGAGACCGCCTCATGCGGGTCGGCGGCGGCGATGTAGCGGAGCTTGTGCGGGTTCTTGGCGAAGAGACCTTCCGCCTCGACGCGAGAGACCTCTCGTCGTTCGAACGACTCTCGCGCTGCGATCGCCCGCCGCATGTGGGTCTGGACCCGGTCCAGGTCCTCTGGAGTGAGCGGCCGGACGTCGAAATCGTAGTAGAACCCTTCGTCCGTCGGCGGGCCCACGGTCGGACGTGCCTCGGGCACGGCCTCGACCAGCGCCTTCGCGACGAGGTGGGCCGAGGAGTGCTGGAGAATGTCGCGGCCCACCCGATCCTCGAACGACAAAGGGGCGACCCGTGCCGGGTGAATGATGGCCCGGGCGAGGTCGACCGGTTGTCCGTCGACCGTTGCGGCCAGGTACTTCCTCGACTCCTCAGCTCGCCACTGTCGCAGGATTTCGCCGACCGACGTGCCCGACGTGACGGACCGTCGGCTCCCGTCGGGCAGCGTGACTACGATCGATGACTCCTCGGGCATCGCTAGGCAGGCGCCGACCGTGCCGGCGCAGAAAAGGTTTCGGCTGAGGTGGACTCCGTCCCATAATTGGGGATGACTGCTGCCGTCCCGTCCCACCGGGTCTCCTTCCACTGGAGCACCGTCAGGATTACTAGGGAAGGTTCAGCCTCCTTGCGTGACCCTGGACGATCGGATTTATGATGCGATCCGCCGAGACGAAACCGGCTTTCTGCTCCAGGTAGCCGACCAAGCCCTCGTCGAGCTATCCAAGCCTCCCGGGTGGACCCATCGGGAGGCACCCGGGCGCCCGCGGAAGCGGGGTCGGGGACGACCGGAGACCTTCCCGTGGGAGGCCATGGCCAAGGTGTTACTATTCCAGAACGCCCTCGAGATGGATTATCGTCGGATGGAAACCTACCTTCGCTCAGCTCCCGAGTTGTGCCGACGGATGGGGCTGCGGCGTGCTCCGTCACGCAACACCATCTGGAGAGCCCTACGACGGTTCCCCGAGCCCTGGCTCCACGAGTTCAATGATGCCGTGCTGGCCGCGTTCAAAAAAAAGCGGGCCGACCTCGCCGTCCAACTCTCGGGGCGGACGCGACGGGGTTAGGGGAGCACCGCCGCAGCGAGTGGCGAGCGTTCCGGGGCATGCGCCCCTGCCGAAAGCGTCACTTTCGCAAGGCCCACATCATCTGCGAGTGCCGAGCCCCCGAGAAGCCGATCCTCGCGTGGAAGCTCACAGCCTCCTGGCATGGTGACTCACCCCAGTTGATCCCGCTCCTTCAGCAGGTCGAGGGACCTCTGGGCGACGTTCTGGGCGATTCGGCGTATGCCAGTCGAGCGAATGCACAGTATGTCTCGGACCGAGGAGGGGTTCCCTACCTCAAGCCCAAGTCGAACGCCACGCCCCAACCGAAGCGTCACCCCGCGTGGAAGCACATGGTTGGACTGTTCCAACATCGCCCTCAGCGGTTCCACGACCGGTATCGGTTCCGCGTGAACGTTGAAGGGAAGTTCTCCTCGACCAAGCGATGCCAGGGACCGTTCCTCCGTGCCCGTCGGATCTGGACGCAGCGACGGGAGTATGGGTGGCGAGTAGTGGCCCACAACACCGAGTTGTGCGCCCGCTCTCGGTTGAGGGTCACCCTGAGCTGAGCTCTCCCCACCCGAACGACCATCTCCCTCCTCGGCATTGGAGGGGCCATGGCCCGACACGGCGACCCGAAGCTCGAGAAGCTAATCGACGAGGCCGCGGTCGATTGCGACAGCGAGTCCGATGTGGCCATGAGCCTTTGCTACGCGATGCAAGAGCACGTGAAGTTCCCTTTCCCGGGCAAGGTGGTCGGCGAGGAGGTTGTCGTGGAGGGGGTCGAGGAGGGCGAAGGGACCGAGGTGGTGGCGCTCTGTCAAAGGAAGGGGCGCACCTACCGGATTCGCCTCGACGATGTGCGAGTCCGAGAGCGGCCCCAGGGGGCCGAGTGGCTCGACGCGTACCTCCAGTTCCGCGGGAAGCGCTGACTCAACTCGACCAACCAATTATGGGACGGAGCCGCTGAGGTGGGAGATACCATTTACTACCTTGTCACGTTGACCATCGACGGGAAGACCATGGCGCACTACGTCTATCTGGGTCGGTGGACGAGCCTGGGCGCGAAAGAGCTGAAGGATTCCGCGAGCCGGTCGGACGCGTTCATCAAGGAAGTCGCGTCCCTGGGCGGCAAGGTCGTATCCTTTTTGCACACGATGGGCCAGTACGACGCCATCGTGGTCGCGGAACTCCCATCGGACGAGGCGGCCAACATCGCAGCCCTGCGGGTCGCGATGAAGGGCTATGTCTCAACGGTCACGCTGAAAGGCTGGACGAACGCGGAGTACGCTGAGCTCGTGAAGAAAGCCTAGGTCCGCGCGCCGCGTCCTCGGGATTTCAGCGCCCAGCACCGCATACGTACCTAGTACACTATCATCCTCCCGGCGCGACCGGCGGCTGCCAACCGTCGCTGCGGGGTACCGGTCTCCGAGCCGGCTACGGGGTCCTTCGACCACGGAGGGGCGGCAGACTCAACGGACCTTGCCGACGACGGGTACCGGGCTCGCCCGGTACGAAAGCCCCGCGGCTAGCGTTCCGCCTGAAGGTGCGCCTTGACGAACCAGAGCCACTTGTCGACGCCACGCGAGATCTCCGTGAACAGGTCGGCGGTGTCCCGGTCGCCCAGATGGTCGGAGTCGTCGATGGCCGCTCGGACCAGTTTCCCGAACGCGGTAAGCGCGGTCGAGATTGCCTCGACGTGCTGGCGACCGCTGCGCGCTGCCGGGTCCTCCGAGAGGGCCGAGCTGGCTGCGACCTGGCGCGCTGTCCCGTGGGCTACTCCACCGAGCTGCACGGCGCTCGGCGAGGGTGTCGACATAATCCTCGACGTCTTCGTTGACCTTGTCGAACAGTTCGTGGAGCGCAAGGAAGTTCGGTCCTTTTACGCTCCAGTGAGCCTGTTTCATCTGGGTCTGAAGGTCGGTCGCGTCGGCGAGCCCCACGTCGAGGAGCTTGATGATCGAACTGCGGGCCCACTCCTGTAGGTCGATCCGAGTGCGATAGACGACGTTGCCCTTCCCTTTCGCCGAGGTGCTTTCGGATATCAGGGGGGCAAGTCGCGCTACGCATGACGGTTGCCGCCACTGGACCCGACCCTCAACCGGCGCCTGTGGACCTGAGGTCCGCTGCATGTCGCTGACCCGCAGCTCGACCCGACCGACCCACCCCGCCACAGCCAGGCGAGCTCGTCTCTACGTGCTGTCCATAGCCCGGCCATTCACGAGCGGCCCTTCGTCATGGGCAGGAGAACCGGACCATCCGATCGCGGGATAGCTCTGCACTCGTCCATGGATTCGTGGGGAGGTCAGGGGGCTCTCCGAGCCATTAGCGGCACGGGCCGCACCCCCTCTCGAAACCAGCCTCGGTGGCCGCGGTGATGATGAGTTGTCTGGAGAGTTCGGACGACGGGGATCGGCTAGGAGCGTGTAGCCCTATTCCCCTTATCTCCTGACGACCGGTCGAAGCGAGGTACTATAGCCGGCCTCGTCTATGAACCGGCATGCCGACCGAGAGTCGCCCGACGTTCCGAAAGTACGACCCGAAACAGACGCTCCTCCTTCCGCCGAATCTCGACGAGTGGCTCCCGAAGGATCACCTCGCCCGTATCGTGGCTCAGGTGGTCGATGACCACCTCGATTTGAAACCGTTCCTCGCGAACTATCACAATCAGTCCGCCGGGTTCCCGGCCTTCGACCCTCGCCTGCAGCTCAAGATCCTTCTCTACGGCTACTGTGTGGGCGTGGCGAGCTCACGCCGCATGGAGAAGGCCACCTACGAGGACCTCGCCACCCGTTGGCTCGCCGCGGATCAACATCCGCACTTCACCACCCTCGCACGCTTCCGCCGACAGAATCTCCCCATCATGGACCAGCTGTTCCACCAAGTGCTCGAGCTTTGCCGAGAGGCCGGCCTGGTCAAGCTCGGTCGGGTGGCGCTGGACGGGACCAAGATCAAAGCCAGCGCCTCCAAGCACAAGTCGAAGAGCTATCGGAAGATTCGAGAGGAAGAGACCGATCTCCGTCGAGTGGCCCATGATCTTCTCCGAGAGGCCGAGCGCGTCGATACGGAGGAGGACGAACTCTACGGGCCCGAGAAGAACCCGCTGCTCCACCCCCTTCCGTCGGACTGGAAGGAGCGGTTGAAGAGGCTCAAGCAGGCCCGCCAAGTGATCGAGGAGCGGGAGCGGAAGAAGGGCAAGGTCGAGCCGGAGGCGAAGGTCCAGTACAACTTCACCGACCCGGACTCGCGCATTCTGCAGGAGAGCGGGAACAAGGGGGGCTACATTCAGGGCTACAATGCCCAGGCGGCGGTCGACACGAAGAGCCAGGTGATCGTGATGGCGGAGGTGACGCAGGAGAACCCGGACAACCAGCACCTCATCCCGATGGTGGAAGCGATCGAGCGGGAGCTCGGTGAGCTTCCGCCGAAGGTCCTCGTTGACGCGGGATACTTCAGTGAGGCGCAGATTCGAGTGGTCGAGGCGAAGGGAGTGGAGGTCTACTGTCCCCCGGAGCCGTGGAGGATGGCGGAGAGTGCACCGTGTCCTCGAGGGCGTCCCCCTCTCAACGAACGGTTCACCCAGTTCATGCGACGGAGGGTACGTCGTGTGCGAGGGCGAAGGGAGTATCGGTGGCGGAAGGTCAGCATCGAGCCGACGTTTGGCCAGATCAAGCAGGGAAGAGGACTACGGCAGTTCCTCCTCCGAGGGCGCGAGAAGGTCGGGGCGGAGTGGAAACTCTGGTGCCTGACCCACAATCTGCGTAAACTCCACACCGCGGGCTGGAGTTGAGGGGCGAGAGCGGCAAACGGGGAAGGAAAGGAACCCCCCTCCGCGAGGGACGAGCTCCGCTGGCCACGCTGTAAATCGAATAGTACTACGGGCTCCTAGTCGAGGGGATCCTGGCGACTAGCGAATGCCTGCTTCGGTCCGGGGGGGGCACCGCCGACACCACTGCCCCCGGCTGGATTGGCATGAGGATCTACTCCGAGGGGGAAGGATTCCGCGGTAGCAGATGCAGCGGCGCCCGGCGAGGGCGGCGTTGCCGGAAACGAGATTATGGAGACGGTGCCTTGGCCGAAGTTAGCGCAATAGACGTAGCCGTTCGTCGGGTCGTACGCGACGTAGCTTGGGAAGGTTCCCACCGCTATGTTTGCGACTACCGTGTCGTTCGAAATCACGCTGACGTTATCCCCGATGGAGTCGGCGACGAAGACGTCGCCATTCGAGGCGTCGTACGCTACGCCCAAGGGGAAAGCTTCCAGCGGCAAGGTGACGCTCGATACGACACGGTCGGTAGCGTCGGAGATCACGCTGACGTTGAGTGCGTTCGCAACGAAGATTTCGCCTTCAGCACTATCGTAGGCCATTCCTTCGGGCTCGGTGATGCCGGAGATGGTCGCGACTACGGTGTTCGTGGCCGCGGAGACCACACTGACGGTGTCCGAGGCCCAGTTGCCGACGAAGACTTCGCCCGTCCCGCTATCGTAGGCCATATCCTGGGGACTCGAGCCCACGCCAATCTGGGCGACCACGCTGTTGGTCGCGTCGCTGATCACGCTGATGCTATTCGCATTGGAATTGGAAACGAAGACCTCAGCGTTCTGAGCGTCGTAGGCTACACCGTACGGGCCCATGCCCACCGAAATGGTCGCGATGACCGCGTTCGTGACGTCCGAAAGCACGCTCACCGTGTTCGAGGCCGAGTTCGCGACGAACACCTCGCCCTTTCCGCCGTCATACGCGACCCCCCACGGAGAGAGCCCAACGTCGGTCGTCCCCACCACATGGTTGCTCACGTCCGAGAGTACGCTAACGACGTTCGTCGGCTCGGAAATGAACCCGTTCTCCGCCACAAACACCTCGCCGTTCCCCGTGTCGACGGCTATGCCGGCCGGAGTGTAACCGACGGCTAGGGTCGCGACGATATGGAGGGTAACCTGATCGCACAGGTTACAGAACGCGCTCACGTCATCCGAAAGAGAGTTCACAACAAAGATCTCGCCTTTTCCGCTATCATAAGCTACCCCCACCGGTCCGAAGCCCACAAAGATGGTCGCAACGACACTGTCCGTCGCATCGCTGATCACGCTCACGTTGTTCGAACCGGTGTTGGCAACGAAAATCTTGCCTTTCCCCCCGTCATACGCGACACCGTACGACTCGTTTCCCACGGGGACATTCGCTACGGTAGTGTTCGTCGTGTCGTCGATCACACTCACATTATCCGAGCGCCAGTTGCTGACGAAGACCTCACTTTGCCCGCTGTCATACGCCATGCCCTCGGGGGAAGATCCGACACCGATGGTCGTAACCAGCGTGTTCGTGGCGTCGTCGATCACGCTCACGTTGCTCGAGCCATTGGTAACGAAAACCTCGCCCTGGCCCCTGTCATAGGCAGCAACGTACGCGTCGTATCCCACAGGGATCGTGGTGAGGACAGTGTTCGTGGTGTCGTTGATCACGTAGACCTGACCGACCAGCGGGGTTACCCGGTCGACGACGAAGATCTCGCCCTTTCCACTGTCGTATGCGAGACCCCACGGTGAGTTCCCCGCAGGTGTCAGTGGGATGGTCGCGACCACACGGTTCGTCCCGTCGTTGATCACGCTCACGTTTCCCGAGAGGGCGTTGGCAACAAAGATTTCGCCCTTCCCACTGTCGTAGGCGGTACCCCACGGGCTGCTTCCCACCGGGATGTTGGCCACCACACGATTCGTCGTGTCGTTGATCACGCTCACGTTTCCTGAGCCGTAGTTGGCAACGAACAGCTCACCCTTGCGACTATCGTAGGTGACCTGCTGGGGGAACGATCCTACGGGTATGGTCACAACGTCAAGCTTCTTTACGATGGTGAGGCTGATGACGCTCACGTTGTTCGAGGCAAAGTTCGCGACGAAGACTTCGCGCGTGCCGCTATCGTAGGCCAGGCCCATGGGCTCGCCGCCGACCCCGATCGTTCCGACCACACTGTTACTAGTGTCGGAGATCACACTTACGCTGTCCGTGGCTGCGTTCGTAACCAAGATCTCGCCCTCAGTGTCGTACGTTACCCCCCAGGGGGAGGTGGCTCCCGTAGGAACCGTTGCAACCACATCGTTGTTCGAGTCGTTGAGTACGCTCACGGTTCCCGAGGAGTCATCGGCAACGAAGATTTCCCCGGTTGCGTTGTCATACGCGACCCCCTCTGGATCGGAGCCAACCTCGGTCGTCGCAACCACGGAATTACTCGTGTCCGAGATCACGCTCACGACGCCGTAGGGGAGCTCCGTGGCTCCCGCGACGAAGACCTCCCCCTTCGCCGCGTCATAGGCCACTCCGTCCGGGTAGGCACCTGGCAGCGGGATGTTTGCGACAACACGGTTGGTAACGTCCGAGATCACACTGACGTTCTCCGAATCGTAGTTGGTGACGAAGATCTCTCCTCGGCCACTGTCGTAGGCCACGGCCTCAGGAAGATCACCAACCCGGACGACGGCAACGACGCTATCGTTCTTGTCGGAGATCACGCTTACGCGGTCTAGGAGCGAATCGGCGACAAAGATCTCGCCCTTGCCGCTATCATACGCCACGCCCTGCGGTTCGATATCCTCCCCCTTGATGGGGATGAACGTGACACCCTTTGCGTTGGTGTCAGAGATCACGCTCACCCCGTCCGAAACGGTGACGAAGAGTTCCCCCTTTGAACTGTCGTACGCGACGTACCGGGGCTGGGCTGCATCCTGAGCCAGGTAATTTCCTGGGACCAAGGTATCGTTCCACAGAACGAGCGTATCCTTCACGTAGGCGGCCGTGGCGGTGAAGACGATCGCCTGCCCCATGGCCCTCCCTTCGACCATGATGGTGCCGGAGGCCGGGTCGGCGGAGTACCCCACCGCCTGAGCCGTGAACGGGTCCGTCCCATTCGGCTCGTAGAACGTGACGGAGGTGTTTGTCGAGGTCATCGTCGACCCGTTCAACATGACCGACCAGTACGTCCCCTCCGCGAGTCCACTCTCCGTGAAGGTCACCGCGTAGGTGGCGGCGGCGCGGAAGGTGATCGAGAGAGAGGCTGCCTGGCCGTGGACGGTGAGTTGTTGGGAGGAAGGGGAGGGAGTGTAGCCGGGGACGGCGGAAACGACGCACTCGTAAGTGCCGTTCGGCTCATGGAACGTGATCGTCGGGGTCGTGGAGCTCATGGACGACCCGTTCACCGTCACCGTCCACGAGGTCCCCGGTGGGAGACCGGTCTCGGAGAACCCCAGAGCGTACTTCGTTACCGAGAACACCACTCCGATCGGCGTCGGGGCGATCCCGGTGACCGTGACGGTGCCCGAGGGGGGCGCCACCGTGTAGCCGGGGAGCGACGCGACCGACCAGGCGTAGGTGCCGTTCGGTTCGGTGAACGAGATGGTCGCCGTGGTGGAGGTCTCTTGCACCTGGTTGAGCGTCACGGCCCACTGAGTATCGACCGGAAGGCCCCCCTCCGAGAAGATGACGGCGTACTTTCCGGGCGAGACACTGCTGAACGTGATCGCCGCACCCGTTGCCGCCCCGGCGACCGTCACCATTCCGGAGGAAGGGTTCGCCGAGTATCCGCTGACGAAACCGACCGAGTAGGCGTAGGTCCCGTTCGCCTCGGAAAACGTGATCGTGCTCGTCGTGGAGCTGCGCGATGTGCTATCGAGCGAGACGCTCCAGGTAGAGCCTCCCGTGAGTCCGGTCTCCGAGAACGTCACGGTGTACGTCGTGGCGGGACTGGCACTCTTCGGAGTAAACACCCCTGCCGCATACAGAGCGCCAACAATCACGACCACGACCACGACCACGATGATCAGCGCGAGGACGAGGGGAGCAACCCCCCGCTGGTTTCGAGCCAGGCTCGGGCGACCCGCCCGGCGGCGTCGCGGGCGGAAAAGCGGATCGTCGAATTGCAGGTGCCCGTCTCGAACACACCTACCGACCATCGATTGCTCGCCGATTGCGCCGACTCGGCCAGTCGGTGAGTGAGTCTAGATATATCCTTGTTGTGAGGCGGAGTGGATCGGTTCCTCCGAGAGCGCCGGGCAAGTCCGCACCTTGTTGCCGGGAAGGTACACTGCCTTCTCGAGCGCTTCCGTGCACCGTAACTCAAGCTTTTCGAACCGGCGCTCATCCCGCGGGTTGACCGCGGTAGGCGTCGAGCGCACAGTTAAGCGCGGCCCCGATACCCTCCTGATTGCTCCGATGAGTCCGGCCCGGCGCCTCAGCTCCGCACAACGCCGTCAGCACCTTAGCCAGGCGTTCGACGCGAGTGTGACGCGAGAGTGGAAGCGGCACGGAGGTGAGCCCTGGCGGGTCCTTCGCAAGACGCTTCGAGAGCGATTCCTGCGGAAGCATTTGCGGAGGATCGGGGGTACGGTCCTGGAATTAGGCCCAGGACCGGGCCGGTTTACGCCCATCCTGCGCACCAGACCTCGACAGTTGCTGGTTGCGGTAGACATCTCCCGTCAAGCCCTGGTTGCCGCACGGCGACGGTCACTAGCACTACTTTGGCGGAATTTGAGCCTGCCCTCTGATCCGCGCTGCCTCGGTTCCGCTGGACCTTGGGTCTAAAGACCGGCCACCGATCATCCAGTCGGCATGGCCCGCCGCCTGCCCACCGGGAAGAGCCCCAGCCTCTCTCGACTTCAGCGTCACATCCAGCAGATTGGCATTGGCGGTCCGTTCCGCGACACCCCCCGCGATCGCCGACGGCGGGCTCGCGCCCTCGAGTACACCCTCGGGCTCCTCCTCCCCGGCGAGAGGAAGAGCATGCAGCCCTCGGCGCTCCGTATCCCGGACGCCCAATATGAGGCGATCCAGCACTTCATCACCGATTCGCCCTGGGACTGGCACGAGAGTCAGGCGCGCCTGATCGACCTCATGACGAAGGAGGCGAGCGGTGCCGAAGGTCTCCTCGTCATCGATGATGTGCCCCTCGTCAAGCAAGGGACCAAGAGCCCAGGGGTGCACCGCCAGTACTGCGGTATGAGTGGGGGCGTAGGGAATTGCCAGGCGCTGGTCGATGCGGTCTACCTGCTACCGGGGGACGGTCTCCATCGGGAGACTCTCGGCTGGTGCTTCGGGATCGATCTCTACCTCCCGAAGGCCTGGGTCGAGGACGCGGATCGCTGTCGAGAAGCTGGTATCCCTCTTCCGGTGACGTTCCGAGAAAAGTGGCGAATCGCCCTCGAGGAAGTGGAGAAAGCCCGGCGTCACGGACTCCCGCATCGAGCGACGGTCGCCGACTGCGGCTACGGCGATGCCCAGGAGTTTCGAGCGCAACTGCGCGCCTGGAACGAGCCGTATGTGATGGAGGTGACCTCGAGCGAGGCCCGTGTCGTTTCCCTGGGGGTACCGGTACACCCTGCGGGCGACCACCTCCCCGGTCGGAAGGGCCACCGACGGTTGGGGCGGCCGCACATCCCTGATGGAGTAGGTACCGTGAGCGCCGTCTCCATGGCCGAGGGAGCCCGGGGTTGGACAACGGTTCGCTGGGGCGAGGGGACGAAGGGTCCCCTCGAAGGTCGCTTCATCCGGAGGAAGGTTCGAGTGTGTCGGGGGGACCGGGTGCCCACCGACGAGGTGGCGTGGCTGTTGCTGGAAGCCACCCCCGACGGGCCTCGATCATGGATCTGCTGGGGCCTTGAGAAAGCGAACCTCGAGGATCTGGCGGCGATCGCCCACCGTCGATTCCTTATCGAGCGATTCCACGAGGAGGTGAAGATGGAACTCGGGCTCGATCACTTCGAGGGACGGCGCTGGCGGGGGCTGAACCACCACCTGACGCTCGTGTTGATCGCGCACACGTTCCTCGTCCGTGAGCAGGTCCGGGTTTCAATCACGGGCGCGGAGGAGCGAGGGGCTGCGGAAGAGGCAGAGCAGCCGCTACCGACGCTCGCCGAGATGCGCCGACGGGTGATCTTCGAGGTGGCGTGGGCGCTGGTGTCGCGAGCCGTGCTCTCTCGTCGAAAGGAGGAGCGGGTGGGTTGGGGGAAGGCGATTGCCCGGTACTGGGCCGGAGCGGGGTAGACGCGGATCGAACGAGTCACCCGCCGCCCCGGCGAAGGATGGTGAGCGGGAACGCTACACGGGAGAGCGCGGCACGACAGAGAGCAGAGGCATCCGGACGGCCGTGACCTCCGGACGACCCGATACTCACCGTTACATGTTCCCTTACAATCACACGATGCGGGGTCGGCCCAAGATCCCGCCAAAGTAGTGCTAGTCCGAACGGAGGTTGCGCCTGTCGAGTGGATCCTGGCCGCCGGCGAGAGGCTCCCGATGAAATCACGGGCAGTCGACGGGGTGATTGCTCTCGGCAACATCGTGAATTTCGCTTCCAAGGACGGTCCTTCTCTCCTCCGAGAACTAGCGCGAGTCACGAAGCCCAGAGGCCCACTCGTAGCCGACTTTGCCACGTCGGTGGGCGCGGTTCAAGAGTTTCTCCGCTTGGCTGCTCGTCGTCGTCTGTTGCCGCGATTACTGCGGCAACGGAGGTACTATCTTATTGATCAAGTCCTCGAGACTGGGTTTCAACCGCTCGCTCCCGAGCGGCTGACTCGGTGGGAGTTCCAGTTCTACACCCTCGAGAGCGCGCGGGCAGAACTCAGGAAGTCGGGGTTCGACGTCGTGGATGCGATGAGCGTCGCCCCGTCGCGCGGATGGATAACCGTCTGATCTCCGTGGCCCGTCGGGATAGGCGGACTTGGGAGTCGTTGTTGGAGCTTGAAGAACTCGTGGGAAGACGCCCGGGCGTCCAGGAGACGGGAGACGGCTTCCTGGTTTGCGCTACAAGACGCGCGAGTTGACAGAATCGAGTGCATTGTCGATAGGCAGGCAGGCCACGTGCGACGCCTAGATTCATCAGCCATCGGCCATCTGAGGGATCATGGGAGCCGCTCCGCACACCGATTCGGCGCCTTACCGTCGGCTCTTGGAGCGGCATCTGCCGTTCATTCGAGTCCACAGATGTCACCCGATTGACTCGGGATGGGGCTGCTTCATCCTGGAAATCAACGACAAGTGGATCGCACGGTTTCCGCGGACCCTCGACGATTCGCGAGCTGTGGATATCGAGGCTCGGCTCCTTGCCGAGCTTGAGACGCGCCTGCCCGTCCCCGTGCCGCACTACGAGCACATCGTACGGGATTCCCAGGGAAGACTTCGGCTGGTCGCCTATCCCAAAATCTGGGGTCACCCCCTGCCCACAAGGAAGCTCTCGGGTCCGAACGCCCGGAAATGGGCATCCGAACTCGTCGAGATGCTCATTGCTCTCGCCCGATTTCCAAGAGCCCTTGGACGGGAGTTGGGTGTCGTGGGGAGCGATGGCCGTGACCGCAAGGACCCCTGGAACGCCCTGTACTCCATCGTTCGGGCGCGAGTCCACCCGCTTCTGCCGAGGCATATTCGAGCGTGGGACATGGAGTATTGGGAGGAATTCCTGCGCGAGGAATCGAGCCTGCGCTCATCGCCCGTCCTAACCCACGGCGACCTGTTTCCCCATCATATCCTGGTAGATGGCCACGAGATCACCGGCGTCTTAGACTGGGAAAGTGCAGGCTATGCGGACCCGGTCGGGGACGTGACAGGACTCCCGGACGCCGATGGGTTCCGGGCTCGCGTCAGTCGGGGATACCTGGGAGACGATCCCTCGATCGACACCCGGCTGGCCTTCCATCGCCACGCCGTGCCCGTCCACTCGATCCGCCATGGCCTCGATACGCGAGATTCGAAGATGCTTCGGTCCGCCATGCATCGCTACATTCGCACCCTCCCGCGGTCGAACCTGGAGAAGTAGTGGCTAGGTGTGGTGTAGCAAGACATCTTGCCGCCTGAATTGTCAGGACATATTGCCGCCCCCCGGAGTGGGTGGCATTGGTAAAGGAAGACGTTCGTCTCCGACTACACGCCGTCAAGCAGCATCTCGAGAAGGGTGTCCGAACCGCGGAGATCTGTCAACTCTTCGGCATCTCCGAGAGGACGCTCCGCAACTGGTGTCGAAACTACCGAGAAGGTAGGAGCTCAGGATCCTGGCCAGTTCCATCGTGATTCCTGTCGACCGCAACAACTTTCCGGGGGTCCGGTCCGTTGCCCTTCGAGGGCAATGTGGTCGAGCGCGGCCTGATCCTCCTCCTCGAAGCACCTCCCGAATCCCAACCCCTCACTTACGAGCAGCGACAGGAGCTCCTCCGTAAGCTCCGACGGTTGGAGGAACTCGAAGAGGAGAACCGACGCCTTCGCGAGGAACTCCGTCGCCTGAAGACCTCCGCCCCCTTCCTCGCGGCCTCGGGTCGCACCGCCGAGGCCGGCGGGATGCCCTCGAGCAAGACCTTCTACCGCCGTCCCTCCTCGGGGGGCCGGAAGCGCCCCAGCGGCGGGCAACCCGGCCATCAGGGCTTCGGCCGCCATCGGCCCGTCCCGAACGCTCCCTCCGTCCGGGTGGCGCTCGAACGATGCCCGGAGTGCGACACCCGGCTCGCTGACCCCTGCGACTCCTCGCATCGGACCATCACCGACCTTCCGCTCCCCTCGCTGATGGTCTTCGATCTCGAGGTGCTCCGCTATCGCTGCCCAGGCTGCCATCATCGGGTCCACGCCGACCCGCCGTTCCCACCGAACCAGCAGTTCGGTCCCGTCCTCGCCTCGTGGGTCGCCCACCAGCGGATGCTCGGCCTCAGTGTCGAGAAGGTCCGGACGAGCGCCCGGGAGAGCTTCGGTCTCGAGATCAGCGAAGCGTCCGTCCTGGCGCTGGAGGGGTGGGTGGCCGAGCGGCTGGGACCGACCTACGAGCGACTGAGGGCCGAGGTGAAGGAGGCGCCCGCGGTCTGCGCCGACGAGACCTCCTTCCGAATCTCGGGCAAGAACGGGTGGATGTGGGTCTACACCCACCTGGCGGCGACGGTCTACCAGATTGCCCCGACGCGAGGTCGGGCGGCGGTGCTGGAGGTATTGGGTGGATACGAGGGCACGGTCGAGCACGACGTGTGGGACCCGTACGACGCCATCGACACAGCGGACCATGCGTTGGATCCCGTGCACGTGAACCGGTGGTTGGAACGGGCGGAGATCCGTCATCGGATGGAGCCGAGGCCGCTGCTGGAGGAGCGGGCGCCGAAGTACACGAGCGCCGGGCATCCCGCCGGAGGAGTTCCTGCGGTTTGTGGACGGGGTGCGGTCAATCTACCGCGAGGCGATCCTGATGGTGAAGGACCGCAAGCGGGTGCCGAACGGGGAGCGGAAGCGGGCGTATCGTCGTGCGGTCCAACGGATGACCGCCCTCCTCCGGGTCGAGTGGAAGGATTCTGACGCGCGGCGGATCGCGAAGGAGTTGCGTCGGCGACTCGGAATGTTGTTCACCTTCGTTCGGAAACCCGGGGTGCCGTGGAATAACAACTCCGCCGAGAATGCGATCCGTCAAGGGGTACTGATCCGCAAGATCAGCGGAGGGCGGCGCACGTGGGTCGGGGCGCAGGTCCTCGAGCGCCTGCTCACGGTCTATCGGACGTGCCGGAAGCAAGGGAGATCGTTCCGATCGTTCGTCCTGAACGCGCTGGCCGAAAGCCCGCTCCCAGGCGTGGGTCCACCGTCAGGCTGCCCACAAACGTGAGCTACTACCCGAGAAGAAGGTGCAGAGGGTCTTCGGGACGAGTCCCGGCGTCCTCACCATAGCCCGAATCGGATCCACGGGAACCTCGTCAACCGCATCCTCCAGCTGCGGCGGAAACACCCCGCCTGGGGAGCGCTACGGATCCACGCCATCCTTCGACGGCGAGGGGTCCGGGTGAGCTGGGTCACCGTCCACCGCGTCCTGAAGCGTCATGGGTTCATGGTTCGGCCCGTCAAGAAACCGACGCCGTTCAAGCGATTTCAGCGCCGTCATGTGGACTCGCTGTGGCAAATGGACGTCTACGAGTTTCGAATCACCGGGGTACGGGGCAAGGTGTACGTCCACACCATCCTGGACGATCGTTCTCGGTTCCTCGTGATGGCTCGAGCGTACCGTCGGGAGAGGGCCCAGGAGGCTACAAACAACCTCTGGTGGGCGTTGAAGAGTGGACGCCGACCCAAGGCCCTCTACGTGGACAACGGGAGCTGCTTCATCTCGAAGGAGTTTCGCGAGTACTGCGCGGCCCGAGGTATCTCGGTGATCTACGGAAGGCCGTACAACCCTCGAGGACGAGGGAAACTCGAGCGGTTCCACGGCATCCTGGCGCAGGAACTCGTGGGACGGGTGCACTTCCGTTCCCTCAGTCACTTCCGTCGAGAGCTCTACGGCTGGCGAGGGAAGTACAACCGGAGTCGGCTACACGGCGGAATCGGCTGGGCGACGCCGCACGAAGCCTACAACGACCCCAAGTTGATGAGCAGGAAGCGGATCAGGAGGTGCTGAGGACGGCAAGATCTCCTGACAGTTCAACCGGCAACATGTCCTGACATACTACAGCTAGGCCCAAAACCTGCGGTTTACGTCCGGTGGGGGCTCAAGGTTCTGGTTCCCCCGACGGTGGCCCCTCACGAGAATCGGATGGCCCCAGACGCCGCCTCGTACACCCGGACAAGAGAGCCCAGAGTGTGCCGCGAGCATCCCCTAGTCTACTCCCTGTCGTGCATCGAACTGCAGCAGGGGCCGATCGGCCGGGTCGTCGGTCGGAGGGGCCTCGATCATCGGATTCCGGGCAGGTCTCGTTTGTCACCCTCCCCGCTCCGTCAACCTATATTTGATGCAGGGACGTCTCCTCGGTTAGTCTGGGGCGAACGCCCCGACGACGGGGGGCCAGGCAATGAGAAAGGTGTTGATCATGATGTTCGTGACACTCGACGGAGTCGCGGAATTCCCCGACCTTGCCGGGGAGGCTTCAGAGGACGCCGACGCGGAGGAGGACGAGCCCATGTGGGGCCCACGGATGGACTCGATCGATACTCTCCTGCTGGGTCGACGGTCCTACGAGAAATGGGCTGCCTTCTGGCCTTCGAGGAAGAGCGATCCGTCGAGCGGTCCGTTTCAGAAGAGATTCTCTGAGTTCGCCGACCGCGCCGAGAAGGTCGTCTTCTCGGGAACCTTGAAAAGTGCGACCTGGTCGAACTCACGGGTCGTACGAGGGGACGTCGCCGAGGAGGTCGCCCGGCTCCGCGCGCTGCCTGGGAAAGACATGGCCGTGGGAGGGGGACCCAGACTCGCTCAGTCGTTCCTCGAGCGCGATCTGGCCGATGAGGTGCTTCTGGAGATGTTCCCGAGCATCGTCGGTCGAGGCAAGCCATTATTTCGTGTCGAGAGCGATCCGAACCACGACGCGGATGTCGTTCCTGCCCGGCGCGCCCGGTCGCCATGACTTTCGGTTGATCGAGGCTCGGCCGCTGAAGGACGGCACGGTCTTCCTTCACTACACCCGGGTCGGTCCCAAACGCTCCTTCGAAAAGTAACCGGCAGCGCTACGGACCGTAACAGCGGGAGGACTGGATCTCGGAGACGGGCCAGGTCCGCTCGGCAGGATAGTCCTCACCGGGACCCATCCGGAGCCCGACGGGTTCGTGTCCGATACCCTCCTACACCCTGCGCTCGGGTAGGGTACTCTGCCCTAGCGCGGCGTGGGTAGGATCGAAGCTCGAACGTTTCGGGGTGGCGGTCAAGCGGTAGGTTGGCTACGTACCAAGTCGGGCGAAACCGCGCTCTCGAAAGCCATCAGCGACCCCGGCTCAAATGTTCACTCTTCGTCCGATCCTGCGACTTTCGGGTTGAGGCGGTTCTCGCACCCCGCACGCAAGACGAGTAGGCCCGGGCCGCTTCCTTACCCAGGTGGTCCGGATCGGTCGGATTCTCCACAACTTGGGTGCCCTCCTCCTGTCCCCGACGGCCGACCGGTGAGAACGAGCGAAATAGGAGAACGAGGTCGAGAGAATCTATGAAAGGAGTTCAGGCGGACCGCAGGGCCATGGCCCTCACTAACGCGCGCATCTTCGATGGGGAGCGGGTCACCGATGACCACACTGTCGTGGTTCAGGGGCCCTTGATCCGGGCTGTTGGTGGCGAGCTCCCCGCCGATGCAACGATCATTGATGCTCGCGGGGCGACTCTCATGCCCGGCCTCATCGATGCCCATGTGCATACCGACACGGACGGACTGCGGGATGCGTTGCTGTTCGGAGTCACTACCGAACTGGAGATGATGGGCCACTGGAGTGCTCGAGAACGAGAGGAAGTCGCCGAACGCGACGACATCGCGGACCTTCGTTCCCCGGGGATGGGCATCACTCCTCCTGGGGGCCACCCGACCGAGTATCTGGCGCTCAGCGACGTTCCAGGGATGCACGAGTTCGCCTTCCCATTCGTCTCAACTCCGAACGAGGCCGTCGAGTTCGTCGCGGCCCGTGTTGCCGAGGGGGCCGACTACGTCAAGATCTTTCTTGAGGATGGAACCGTGCTCGGCATCCCCGGTCTTCCCTTGCTGAGCAACGGGACCTTCCTCGCGGCGGTACGTGAAGCGCGCCGCTTTGGCAAGATGGCGATTGTCCACTCAACCACCGCGGCTACTACCAAGCAGGCGCTCGAGGGGGGCGCCGACGGCATGGCCCACCTGTTCATGGATTGTCCTATCAACGCCGAACTCGTCGACCTGTTCGTAGCCTCCGGCTCGTTCGTTACTCCCTGTCTGACGGTGACCTCTACTGCTATGGGCCATACCGCCGCCGAGCTGGCCGATGACGAGCGCGTGAGCTCCAGGCTGGGCAAGAAGTGGCTCGACTCGCTCCGCGCGTCGATGAACGTGTATCCGCAAGGGGACCTCGACGAAGTCCTACGTAGCGTTCTTGCCCTACACAGGGCGGGAGTGGATATCCTGGCCGGCACCGATGTGTCCGAGCCACTACCCAACCTCGCCGGGCTCGCGCATGGGGCAAGCTTACACCATGAATTGCAGTTGCTCGTGAGGGCGGGACTGTCCCCGATCGAGGCTCTCCGGTCGGCCACTTCGGTTCCCGCCCGCCGGTTCGGACTTTCCGATCGGGGGCGCATCCTGCCTGGCGCACGTGCTGATTTGGTACTGGTTGAGGGCGATCCGACGGCCTCCATCTCCGCCACTTTGTCAACCCGGGGGGTATGGCGTCGAGGTGTCAGACTCCCTGCAGTCGGCAACTTGTGAGCCCGCGGGACCTGCAGCGTCGGTCGCCTACCTCCGAAACCCGACCCCATGTGCTTCAGAACCAAGCGTCGAGGAAAGGCGCGCTTTGACTCCAGGAGGGCTCGACGCGGCCCGAAACCCGCGCACCGGACCCTTTCGGGCCGGTCAAAATCGTGTGAGTTATGGTCCAATGGGGGGTTTCGGGGCCGACGCAATGTTCTGTAGAGGCTTCATCAGCTCGAAAGCTGCGGCGTCGGGAGCCGCGTTCTGACTCGGGCCGGTCGGCTGAGGGCGAACCTCCGGCGCCGCAACGATGCTCGCGCGTCGGCGGACCCCAGTTCCCGAATCCGCCGCCTTCAACGGTACCTCAAGTTCGGTCCGGAGAAGTTCGACCAGCAGTCCGAGGAGGAGCACGGTCAACACCAAGTCGAGCGCGTACGAGGGGAGAGGGGAGCCGCCCACTTGGGCGACCGATTGGAATGCCAAGAGGCAAACGTAGTTCGAGACGGCAACGAGGCCAATGGCCCAGAGCCACCACCGTGCCCGGGTTCCGATGAGCGCGACCGGCAGCAGGAACACCAGCTCGTCGAACGACAGGAACTGGGCCAGGAGTACGACACCGGTGAGGATGATCGCGATGGCGCCGAGGGTCGTGCGCGCCCATCCCCAGGCGACCCCGACCAGCACGATCGTAAGGGCCGCCTGAGCGATGGTGACGCCGGTAGAGGGAACGAGCCACCCGAGTCCCTCCAGAACCCCCCAGTAGTTTAGAGCCAAACCTCCTCGCGTGAATTGGAGAAGGAATACGGGACCTGTGAAGCTGCTTCCGTAGACTGCGATTGAAACACCCGTAACCGCTGCAAAGAGACCAAGGGCACTTACGAGCGCTACGGCCCGCCGATGTCCGCTGCGGCCGGTTGCTCCGAGAATCGGAAACAGCGCGGGGAATCGTCCCGTTGAGAGGAACCCTCCCACGGCGGCCGCGCGCACCCAACCGAGCCGGCCCAAGTAGAGGACGAGAAGAATCGCCAGCGGCACGAGGGCGAGGCTTGCTCCGTCGACCTGGGCGGCGACAATCGGGAGATACAGAAGGGATGCTAGCACCCAGACGGTGACGACCGCCGGGGTCCTTTCGCTCAGCGTCCAGATGAGGGGTATGATCGCCACGGAGACCGAACCCCAAACGAGTAGGATCCCCGCTGGTCCCCCCAGACTTCCCGCCGCATCGAGGAGGAGAGACGCCATCCCCGCCGGCACCGGGTTTCCAGAGGTCCGGCACGCGGTGATCGTGAACGGGTCACCTCCGTGGAGAAACGATTGCCCGGAGGTCCACAGGGTGATAAGGTCCGAAGGGCCGCCCGGACCGCAGCCATAATCCCCGAGCGCCCAGTTGACGCCAGCGCCGACCGCGAATGCGGCAGCGGCCACGGCGGTCAGCGCCCACACATTGAGCCACGTCAGATTCGCTCGGCCCGTGATCTGTTCGCTCCACCGGCGCATGCGGGTCCGCCAAGTCACGTGATCGGGAGACTCGTACCAGAGCACGAGGAAGCCGGCGAGAGACCCCAGTGCGATCAACGCGATTAGGACGAGGGGAACAGTGAATCCGCTTCCCCAGGCGGACACAGCTGCCCGAGGGTCGAGAGGTTCATAAAAAGCTCCTTCACGGGGGTGGTGCCGTCGTCCCCATCACCACACCGCTCCGAGCGCGTAGGGTCGTGAACGTGTGGTCCCCTCCCTCGCAAAACTTCTCCCGAGCCTGCGCCAGGAAAGGAAGGGTCCGGTACGACCGTTCATCGGGCCGCTGAGCCCGTCCGGTAGTCCCCGGTCCAGGATCGCGTTCGTCCGGTCACCGGGCGTTAGGGATCGGCAAACGATGGATGCTTCGAGGGGACCGTTTCATGCCGCTGCCTCCACGCCCAGGTTCACAGGGTTTTCGGCCCTCCCCTTAATCACAAATTTTCCAACTTAGGGATGAAGGTCCTTTTTGGATCCGAGCGCATGGGAACCTGTTCGAAGACCCTACTCAACCGCCGTCATCGAGTCGAGTCCCAGCGATTATTTGATGCCTGAAGCTTAGAGTAGGCCCATTGTCCATAAGTTAAGGGACCGTCCACCGTCGGCGGGCTGACCTTTCCACTCGAACCCTCATGCTTCATCCGGCCTCGGTGAGGTCTATGGGATGCCGCGGCATCTGTCGACTCCAGTGCAACCTGTTCCGTTCGAGTGTGGCCAAGTCGAGGAGGTGCTCACCCGCCTCCTTCCCTCCGAGAAGATCGAGCAGTTCGCTCGAGAGACCGGGTTCGTCGAGCGGGAGCGAAAGGTCCAGCCGGTCGCCTTCCTCTGGGTCCTCACCCTCCACTTCGGTACCCGCCTCACCCGCCGCCTCGCCGAGCTGAAGAAGGGCTACGACAAACGGGTGGGTCTCGCCACGATCACCTATCCCGGGTTCTACCTCCGCTTCACCCCCGAGCTCTCGAAGTTCCTCAAGAGATGCCTTGAGCACGCACTGGGTGAGCTCGCCCATGAACCCGGGCGCGAGCTCGACCCGAAGCTCGCCGCCTTCGAGGACATCTTCATCAAGGATTCCACGGTGGTCCGTCTCCACGCGAGCCTTGCCACCAAGTGGCCGGCCACCCGCGCTCGCACGGTCGCCGCTGGGGTCAAGGTCGACACGCTGGTGAGCGTGAGGGCGAACGGTCCGAAGACCGTGGCCTTGGTCGGCGAGCGGACACCCGAGGTGAAGCTGCTGCGGGTGGGTCCCTGGGTGAAGGGGCGGATCCTCCTCGCCGACCTCGGGTTCTATTCCCACCGGCTGTTCGTCAAGATCGTGGAGAACGGCGGGTCGTTCGTAAGCCGTGCCAAGGCCGGCGCAGACCCGCTGTTCGTGCGGTCCCTCCGGGTACATCGAGGACGAGCGATCGACCTCGAGGGGAAGCGACTGTCGGAGGTGTTGCCTCGTCTCAACCGAGGGGTCCTCGACGCCGAGGTCGAGCTCTCGTTCAAGCGCCGAGCCTACAATGGCCGTCGGGCCGGCGACACCGCGCGCTTCCGCCTCGTGGCGGTGTGGGACGAAGCGCATCGGGAGTACCACACTTACCTCACGAACATCGGTCCCGAGGTGCTGAGCGCGGAAGAGGTGGCGAGCCTCTACCGAATGCGCTGGGAGATCGAACTGACGTTCAAGGAACTGAAGAGCCAGTATGCCCTCGATGCGTTCCGCACGACGAACGCGAACATCGTCGAGGCGCTGATCTGGTCGGCGCTGCTGACCCTGGTCGCCAGTCGTCGGCTCTACAACCTCGTGCGGACGCGGGCTCCGCCCGAACTCAAGGCGCGGTACACTCCGATGATGTGGTCGATCGAGTTTCGGGAGGGGAGCAGCGCAGTGCTGGGCTGTCTGCTCGCCCACCTCGGCTACGAGGAGTTCACGGAGAAGGAGTGGCATGACGTCAACTACCGATTGACAGTGTGCGCGCTCACTTCGCACATCCGTCGACAACCGGTTCGAGAGAGTTGGTCGAGGTGAGGGGGCTTAACTTATGGGCAATGGAGTAGGCCATGTTCGCCCCTCATGCGCTGACTCTGAAGAGTGGTGAGATCGCGCACGTCCGCCGGGCGGAGGGCAGGGACGCCGCGGCGCTCATCTCCCACGCGAACGAAGTGGGCGCAGAGGAGATTTACATACAGACTGAGCATCTTGATAGCACCGTCGAGGAAGAGGAGCGGTGGATCAATGGTTTCGACGGTCGCTCATCTCTCCTTCTGGTGGCCGAGGTCGGAGGACGGATCGTCGGGGTCGCGGATTTCAAGAGAGGCCGCAGGTCAAGAACTCGCACATCGCCGAGCTCGGAATCGCGATCAAGAAGGGGGCCCGAGGGCAAGGGCTGGGCCGGGCAATGTTGGAGGACGGGATCGGCTGGGCACGAACGACGGGAATCCACAAGCTGTTCCTCGGCGTGTTCGAAACGAATGATAGGGCGATCGCTCTCTATCGGAGCCTTGGGTTCCAGGAAGAGGCACGACTGAAGGGCCAGGTTGTCCTGCGTGGCAAGCCGGCGGACCTTGTTCTGATGGCTCTCTGGCTGTAATCCCGCGCGTTAAGCTCCGGACCCTACCGCGCTCCGACTAGGACGCGAAAGCCATCTTCTCGCCACACTACCCGAGTATCGACGAACCCGGCATCACGCAACAGCTTCTCGTGATGCTCCAACGATACCGGGATCTTTGGACCTGTCGCCCTTCGCGGCGGCATCCCACCGGGCAGCCGTACATGGCGCTCTCGCAGGGAAGATTGCATGGAGGGTTCGCGTTCTACCACCCGCCACCACTTCGCCCAACTCACTTTGAACGATTGCAAGTCCGTCTCTCTCCCCTCGGTCGTCCGATGTCCTTCGCTCGTGGTCGTCCGGCCGCCAATCCGTTTTGGTGCTCCGACTGCGGGGAGGATATCGCCATTGACAAGAAGTCCACCCGCCCGTAGGAGCCTTCCAAGGTTCCGGTAGAGGCGCCTGATTTCATCAGCCTCGAGCCAGTGCAGCGTCAGAGACGAAACGACCACATCGAATCGGTTTACGGGGAGCGTAGAGAACCAGTGCCTCGCTCGTATGTCGGCCAAAACCCACGAGACCCTTCCCCGGAACCGAGAGAGGGCCAGGCCGCCGACCTGGAGGAGGACGGGGTCCGTGTCCACGGCGACGACCGTACACCTCGGAAACCGTCGCAGCATTCGGAGGGTCAGCGAACCGGGTCCACTCCCGAGCTCGAGCACCCAGAACGGCCCGCCCAAATGGGCACTGAGGGCTTCGAGCACGGCCTCAGTCCGTTTAGTACCGAGTCGGGTCGACCGTCTCGAAGAACATCGGGTCCCACTTCTTGAGGAGACGCTCGCATACGCGTGTAGCTCCCGCGTGCTCATCCGTCATCTAACGCTCATCGCGGCCAGTGTCATCGGATGCGCGGTCCCTTCTTGAAGCTCGCGCGGAGGACGGCCCCCCTCCTGGGTGATTCCCCCTCGCCAAGAACGGGTCGTTTGCGACCCGTGGGGGTTCGAATGAATACGGTTGGTCTCGTCGCTGGTGAGCCCAATCGAAGGCCACGGGTTCACCGTCGGAATCGCCGCCCATGGTTGTCCCGCCCCGCGCACCGTACGGTGATCAGGACTCTAGGCACGGTGGAAGCAACCCAAGCGATATCTAGACCCGGCGAGTCAGGAGGGGCATGGAGCGCTCCGCCCCGACCGACCTAGTGACCCGGTTCGCCCGATCCGTCCTGACCCAGAACCTTCACGTCAAGCCCGGAGACAATGTCGTGATTGAGGGATGGAGCCACTCCCTCCCATGGGCGACGGCGCTCGCGCGGGAGACCCGACGTCTCAAGGCGTTCCCGCTCGTCCTCTATGAGGACGAGGACGCCTTCTGGGATTCAGTCGACTCGCGTGAGGAGAAGCTGCTCGGCGCGGCGCCGGCCCACGAGTGGGCGATGCTCGGGAAGACCGACGTGTACATCCACATGTGGGGAGCTGGCGACAAGGTCCGGTTTAACCAAATGCCCCCGACCCGCGCGTCGAAAATCTTCGCCTGGAACGATTCCTGGTACAAGGCTGCTCGGAGGGCCGGGGTACGTGGAGCCCGCCTGGAGATTGGGCGGCCGTTCCCGACCTTGGCGAAGCTGTACGGGGCGGACCTCGACGATTGGACCCGCCAAATCGCCGAGGCGAGCATGGTCGATCCCAAGAAGCTACTGGCCTCGGCACGCCCGCTGGCCGGGGCCCTGCAGAAGGGCCGGAAACTGCGAGTCTACGATGGCCTGGGTACAGACCTTACGCTGGGTCTGGCCCACCGCGAGGCCGTTCTCAACGTCGGTCTGGTCCTCCCTGCGGACGTGAAGAAACCCTTCCGCATGCTGACCACCCTGCCCGGGGGGTCCGTGGGTGCAGCCCTAGACGAATCCGTGGCCGAGGGGACCTTTGTTTCGAACCGCTCCTGTTACCTCGACTCGGGTACGGCAACCGGCGTCAGGATGGAGTTCCACAACGGTCGCTTGGTCTCCCAGGAGTTCGCCACCGGCGGGGATCTCTTCAAGGAGAGCTACAGCAAAGGCGGCAAGGGGCGGGACCAGCCTGGCCAGATCCGCTTCGGTCTCAACCCCAAGCTCCACAATACTCCCCAGGTCGAGGACTGCGAGGCCGGGGCGGTCACGCTTAGCGTCGGGATGAACCGGTTCTATCCTGGAGGGAAGAACCGTTCGACCTACTTCGGCTTCGCGGTGAACGCCGGAACCACCGTAGAGATCGACGGCAAGGCTCTGTCGATGCCCCACTGAGCCCTGACGGGGTCCCGAAGAGACCGACAGATTGACCCGCTGGTAGTGCCATGGGTTGGCATGCGTCATGGCCCCTACCGAGAGATAGGGCCAGGAACGATCTCGATATTTCTCGGGCTCTTGATGTTAACCTCGGTGGTCCTCGTCCCGGGGTCCGGCGCGGTTTCGGGGGACGCGTCGCACGCTGGGGCCGCGTTCCAAGCGAACCCCGGCCCTTCCGCGTTCCCGAAAGCCATTGCCGTAGGCTCTCTGTCGCTTGCAGCATCCGTCGACGCTTCAGACTACTTGGGCGTGATTGCGACAGTACCCGTCAACTCCGGACCATCTTCCGCGGTGTACGACAGCGGGAACGGCTACGTCTACGTGCCGAACGGCCCCTTTCTGGGGGTCATCAGCGGTACGTCAGTTGTGGCGAACATCTTCATGGGTTCCAGTGTAGGCCTCCCGGCGTGCGACAGCGGCAACGGATACGTGTACGTATCGACGGTTGCAGGGATGGCCGTGGTCAGCGGAACGTCGGTCGTGGCAACCATCCCTTTCGGTGGCGGAGGCTTCCCGGTGTACGACAGCAGCAACGGTTACGTCTACGTGCCGGGCCCTTCTCTGAGTGTGATCAGCGGTACGAACGTCGTCGCTTCGGTGAACATCGGGAACAACCCGGGTTACGCAGCCTACGACAGCGGGAACGGCTACGTCTACGTGCCGAACACCGGTTCCAACAACGTGAGCGTGATCAGCGGCACGACGGTCGTCGCCTCGGTGAACGTCGGGAACAACCCGGAATACGCAGCCTACGATAGCGGGAACGGCTACGTTTACGTTACCAACGCCATTTCCGGGAGCGTGAGCGTCATCGGCGGGACGAACGCCATCGCTACGGTCTCCGTCGGCAGCGACCCGTACTCCGCGACCTACGACAGCGGGAACGGCTACGTCTACGTTGCCAACGCCGGTTCCGGCAGCGTCAGCGTGATCAGCGGCACGAACGTCGTGGGGACGGTGAGCGTGGGGGAAACGGTGGGCTTGAGAGGCAACCCGCCAAGGGCATCCGCGACGTACGACAGCGGGGACGGCTACGTCTACGTACCGAACGACGCTTCCAACAACGTGAGCGTGATTGGCGGCACGAAGGTCGTGGCGACAATCCCCGTCGGGATTTCTCCCGGGCTCGCGGCGTACGACAGCGGGGACGGCTACGTCTACGTGCCGAACGGACTTTCGGACACGGTGAGCGTGATCGGGTTGATTTACACGTACCCCGTGACGTTTGCCGAGTCCGGGCTTCCGCCCGGGGCATCCTGGTCGGTCACTCTGAACGCGGCGACGAACGCGTCGACCAACTCCACCATCACGTTCGCCCGGGCGAACGGGACGTATCACTACGCCGTAGCGACGGTGCCCGGGTACACGACTTCCAGATCTTCTGGAGTCGTCACTGTGAACGGCACGGGAGTGACCCGCGCGATTCCGTTCTCGCCGATTCCGCCGGGAGAGTACGCGGTGACGTTCACCGAGACGGGTCTGCCATTGGGGACGTTGTGGTCGGTCACCCTAAACGGAACCGCGGCGAGCTCCCCGAGCTCCGGCATCACGTTCGTCGAATTGAACGGGACCTATGCTTACAGGTTCGACCTGGTTCCCAGATGGACGATGTCCAGCTACTCCGGGTCGATTACGGTAAGGGGAGGGACGGTGGGCGTCCCGGTCACCTGGACTGAAGTGACCTATCCAGTCACGTTCACCGAGAGCGGTCTCCCCTCCGGGGTGTTGTGGTCGGCCACTCTGAATGGGACAACGGACAACTCCACGAGCTCGTACATCACCTTCACCGAGCCGAACGGGACCTATCCCTACACGAGCAGTACGAGCTCTGGATGGACTCCGCCCCCGGACAGCCACGACAGCGGGTCGGTGACGGTGAATGGAGGGACGGTGGGCGTTCCGGTTGCCTGGATGATTCAGCCGGGGGACTACATCTTGACGTTCACCGAGACAGGCCTCCCCCCAGGGACATCATGGTCGGTAGCGATAAGCGGGGAGACTTACGGCGGGTCACTGAACGCGCCCATTTCCTCAATCATTTTTACCCTAAGCAACGGGACGTACGGGTTCACCGTCGGGTCAATCAGTGGGTATACCTCGAGCCCCTTGTCCGGGACCTGTGACGGTGAGCGGGGCGAGTCCCTCCCCGGTGTCGATCAGCTTTGCTCCGGGCTCGAGCTCCACTTCTGGGGCGAGTTCCAGCTTGCCATTGGGGGTCTACGCGGTTATCGGGGTCGTAATAGCGGGAGTAGTCGTAGGGGTGGTGATTGGCGTGATCCGACGCCGGCGACCTCCTGCGGTCGCCACGCCACCTCCTCCGTCGACGCCGCCCTCGTAGCGCGGCAACTCAACGGGCGTCTCGACTGGACGCCTCGAAAGCGGCCCCTTGTTGTCGGGCAAGGTATACTGCCTTCCCGAGCGCTGCTTTGCGCCGCAACTCAAACCCTTCGGACCGGTGCTCAACCTGCGGAGACCGTGTGAAAACTTCGCTACGTCGATTGGAATGCCTCTTCCGGGATTTCTCGCCAAACTCGGAACCGTGGCCACTTTAGGCCGGCCGAGCTCGTCCCTGTCGCCGCTCGACCGAGAGGCGCGCTACCAGCCCTCGCGTGCCGACCAAGCTGAGTAACCTCCTCAGGTCGTACGCAATCATGGTGAACCCTATCTCGCCCCTCACCTTGCGCAGTCCCTTCAACAGCAGATACCCCTGGTCGAACGCGCGTTTGATCGTGCCGAACGGATGCTCGACTACCGACTGGCGAACCGTGAGCATCCGCTCGCCCTCGCTGCTTCGGAGTCGTCCACGCATCGCCTCGAGAAACTCTTCGTTCTCGGTTCTCTGAATTCGACGCCCGAAAGGGCTGTGGGTACACCGCGTCATGAAGTGAGGACAGGTGTGACATCGATTCGTTCGAAAGACCCGGAGAGCGACTCCTTCCGGCCGCTGACGCCACCCCTTGCGGATCACCGGTGACGGGGTCATTCGATGACCGGCGGGGCACACGATCGTGTCCGATATCGAGTCGTAGACGAACCGCTCCTTGTAGAACTCCGGGGACATGCCCGCCCGTTCCCCGGACCCCTTCGCTTTCTCGGGCTCGGGAACATAGGGGGTGACCCCCTGCTCGACACATCGGCGGACCTGCTCGCCATCGTAGTAGCCCCGGTCCGCCACGGCTCGCAGGGCCTTCTTGTCCAGGGCGGCCTGGGCTTGCTGAGACATCGCCGCCAACTGGTGGTGGTCCGACGGATGGTTGTCGAGGTCGTAGGCGACGATCAGCTTGCTCGTCGCCTCGACCGCAATCTGCGTGTTGTAGGCGACCTCCATCCGGTCGTTGTTCCCCTTCATCATGCGGCTGTCGGGGTCGGTCAGGGAGATCTCGGTCGCCCCGGTGGCCTCCAGTTGCGCGAGGAGGCCACGGTAGCGGCGCTGTCGCTCCTTCATCCGCTCAATCTTCTCCTTGAGGTTCGGGACGCTCGCGGGCAGGCCGGGATTCTCGGCCTCTTTCGCATCGTTCTCGTCGAGCTCTCGCAGATAGCGGTCGATGCTCTTCTCCATCGACTTCATTCGGTCGGCGAGCTTCGCTCGGTTGAAGTTGCGGTCCCTCGAGTTCACGGCGCGGAACTTACTCCCGTCGATCGCCACCAGATCCCCTTCCAAGAGGCGAAGCTCCCGGCACAGAGCCACGAGCCGTTGGAAGAGCGGTCGGATGTGATCGACATTGTCTCGACGGAAGTCGGCGATGGTTTTGAAGTCCGGGGTGAGCTTGCGTAGCAGCCACATCACCTCCAGGTTGCGACGGCACTCTCGTTCCAGTCTCCGACTGGAGCGGACCCCGTAGAGGTAACCATACAGGTAGAGCTTCAACAGGGCCGCGGGGTCGTACGGTGGGCGTCCCGTCGTGTTCAGCTCGGCGTGGGTGATCTCGAGCTCGCGTAGATCCAAACGATCGACAAAGGCATCGAGGAACCGCACGGGATTCTCCTCGGTCAGATAGTCGTCCAGGGTCTCCGGCAGGAGGATCCTCTGACGACGATGGATCGCGGGAATGTAGCCACTCATGCTCGCCTCCGTCGGCGAGGTCGATCCTCCGGCCAATCCTCGTCCGTGATCACGAGATAGACGGTCTTCCCCAGGAACGCCCTCGGACAGGTGACCTTCGCTCCCGTTCCGTGAGGAACCACGGGTCGACGGATGAACCCGACGATGTTCTCCACGGTCAGCTTGTTCGTCGCTTCGATATGGACGGTTCGAGCCATATGGCTCTGAAAGAGTAGTACTACCGGATAAACCTACGCACGAGTTTTCACACAGTCTCTGCGGATTGTGCTCGCTGAGGGTTGCCGGCCGCAAGGCGAGGATTACCCATTCGTCCTTGTCCGTGCGGGACCGGATGCCCCCCCGCGCCCACTCTCTTTCTCCATCCAGAAGGTGTAGGTGATCTCGCCCCGCCCCCGCGGGACCGAGCTCCAAGGGGTGGAAATAGTGGAGCAGGAGGTAAGTGCGCTCACCTCGTATCGTGGCGAGGTGACCACGCCCAGGGAGTATGAGTCCGCCGGTCAACAAACTCGAGGGTGACAACCTCCCGAAACACTTCGTGGCCACCGCACTAATGGTGCGCGACGACCGCATCTTGCTGACCCACCATAAGAAGATCGGGCTCTGGCTTCCACCGGGCGGTCACATCGAAGCTCGGGAGGATCCGGTCGCGGCTTTGCGGAGGGAGATACGGGAGGAGACCGGTCTCGAGATCGAGATCCTCTCTGACTCGGCAGACCCGCGGGCTTCGGATGAGGTTGTCCAGGTTCTCCCGTTGCCTCATCATATCCAGGTCGAGCGTATGGCCGACGGCCCTCATGATCACATCGACCTTGTGTATCTCTGCCGGGTCCGACCCGGCGAAGCCCAACGGAACGAGGAGTCTCTCGGGCTCCGGTGGTTCAGCAGCGAGGATCTCGCATCGACCGATATTGTGGAGAACGTGAGATTCTTCGCCCGGAAGGCTATCGACGAAGTGGCCAAGCGGGAGGGCCGGAAACCTTGACAGTGGATATCGCCCCGAAGGGGTGCGTTGTAGACCGGGTGGCCGAAGTCCTTTAGCGGCCCTTCCGGGTCCGCCGCGTATGGTCATGGGTCTCCCGCGTAGGGAACTCACGGCAAACCGAACGTTTGATATCGGTAGATCCCTGGCCCAGCTCACGCGCGTAGTCGACTCCGGCCCTCCGATATCTCGCGTGAGGAAGGACCTCCAGCAACACGGGCTGCTGCCGTTCACCGATTGGGAAGCCCCCTCTCTAGTCTCCATGGTGGCCGGGGGCCCTGTGTCTGGGTCGTGGTGGGGAGACCCAGCGGGTCAACTAATCTACGAGGTCGGCGAAGCCTTGTACTCCGACCCCGATGTGCTCGTCGTAAGGCTTTGGCTAGGGAAGCTGACGCTGGTCCACCGCTGCCTGTGGCCACCCCTCCTCAGAATCGGCAAAGCTCGGGCAGCCTGGCAGATCGATGGTCTAAGCGAGGTCGCCTCCCAGCTCCTCGCTCGCGTCGAGCGTGAGAAGATCGTCCGGTCCGACCACCTGCCGGTGGATTTCCCATGGGGGACTCAAGGGTTCAGAACTGGGCTCCGTAGCCTCGACCGACGGTTGCTCGTCCTCACTCGATCGGTGCACACGCGCACCGGAGCGCACGCCTTAGAGGCAGAGAGTTGGAAAGCCTGGGGTGCAAGGACCCGATCTCCTCCCTTCCCCAAATCGGTCGCCTCGGCTCAACTCGTTATCGAACACGCCGCTCGTCGCCTCACCCCTGGGGTCGAGCCTCACCTCTCGCTTCCTTGGGGTCGACCCTGAGCGGTAGCCAGCTCCCCCGAATGCTCTGAACCCTCTGGCCCCAACGTGCACACAGCGCGGCGCCCGGCCGTGTCACGAAAGGGTGGTTTGCCCATCGGGAGGGCCTGCTCGAGGTCCTCGTTTCGGGTACATCGACGCACTCACTTTCGACGGCCGGTGCCAATGTGCTTCGTACCGCTCTGCCTCGGAGGCTTCGAGGCAAGGGCCACGCATCGGGGTCGGAGCCAGCAGCACTTCGGACGATGCTCAACGGAGTGCCTCTGGAGCGAGAGTCGCGTACGAAAGAGCGGCGCGTCCAGCACCCAGGTGTGATACTCTCCATTCTCGCCCGCGGGATCAATCCCCCGGGAACGGAACGCCATGTCCAAATCCTTGGCCGCGGACCAATCCAGACGCCGTCCCACCCAATCCTCGGAAAGTCGCGTGGTATCTACATAGGAGACAACCACGTCGAACTCGAGCGCGCGGAGCCGACGCAGGATACCGGTCCCGCTGCGATGCCAGAGCGGCGTAATCACCTCGAGGCCCATCGGCTCCGCGATTGAGCGCACCCAGTGCGCGCAGTTCCCGATCTGGCCAATGTCTCCGGTGACAACCGCCGTAATCCCCTCGCGCAGGAGCCGCCGGAAAACCCGTTGATACGCCGCACGATAGGGAGGTCGGAGGTGGAAGAGGCGATGGCGAACCCCGAGGGCCTTTGCCTGGAGGCGCATGACATGTACCGGGTGCGCGCGAAAGGTTCCTCGGCGTGGTGCAAACGTGACCAGAGTCTTGACCGACCCGCCCGTGGCGCAGACCTCGTGAAGGGCGAGGGCCGAGTCTTTGCCCCCTGTCCAGAGCACAACGACGTTCCGGGACGATGGGTTCGTGTTCCGGCTTCGCACGGGCATTGTGGGGGAACGTGAAGTCGTCCGGACCAAATCGCTTGCGCGCGACTCGCCGGCCGGCTCCAGGGAGTCAGGCATCGCCCGACATCGCATCGTAAGGCAGCTGTTCGGTCACACGCCAAAGGTCGCGTCAAACGCCACCTCATCCTCCGACGGGGGACTTGAGTCCCACCCGCAAGGGGCTGCTTGTTCCCGTTCTGGCTCCGATGACCGCAACCAGGGAGCGCCGGGACCCTCTCCCGCACGGGGGGTTTTGGACGGTGGGGGTCAATGCCGATGGCTGAACCGCAGGGCGCTATCTCCTAGACATTTCCTGGCGTCTGGCTCTTCTCTATCCCCGAGTGATCTCCAGCCTCGCTGATCGCGGGCCTTCCCGGCTTGCTCCACGCGCGTCATCCCTACATTCCTGCGACGGCGAGCGAACGCTACATCGGTGGTGCTACCCACGGCGCTTTTTTGGGGCGTGACGGCATTCGTCTTCGGATCCCGGGGCTATCAGAAAGCCTTAGAACGAGCCGCCCGTCGCGGACTTGATGAATGGACGGCGCCAGCGCGGGAAGAGAGCCCGTCACGGAACGAGAGATTGGGTCCTCAAGGTCCTCGAATCTGCCGACGTGCCCCGCCCGATGCGAACCTCCGAGATTCGACAGCAGGTTGCGAAACTGAGCGGCAGGCGTATCCCAGACTTTTCGCTGTATCATGCTCTCCGAACCCTGGTCCGCCGGAAGGCCATCCGGGTCCGTCGAGTCGGTCGCGAGCACACCTACCAGCCCAGCGCGGGCAAGCCGACCGCGCCCGCTGCGCCGAAGGGGCCGCGGTCCAGGCGAGCGATTGCCCCGCGGGTCGCGAAACCGAGCGTCACGGTAGCTGCCCCGACCCGGAAAGCCGACGCGGAGACGCGGCGCGAACTCCACAAACTCGCGATGGGCGACATCGTGATCCTGAAGATCGGTGACACGTTCGTCGAGGTCGCGACGAACCTGAACGGGCGCTTGGTGCTCGAGCGGCACCCGCGACCCATGTAGTCTGACCGTCGCGACGACCCTCTAGAACGGGCGGGATCCTCCCCGGCTCAGCAGCGGAAGGGAGTTGGACCATTCAGGCTTGGAGGGCTCGTGAACCCGCTCGTACACTAGCCCTGTCTTGCGCACGGACGCGTCCAGGGAGTAAATTACCGGGCGCGAGTGGCGGAAGCGGCCTATGGTCACGGTGTGGTCGGCACCGTCGCGAACCGGGCCGATGGCACGGTCTTCATCGATGTGCAGGGCGCCATCGAGGCGGTGGAGGCCTTCCTCCGGGACGTGAGCGGTCCTCGAGGAGTGAGCCACGCGCACGTCGTGCAACACGTGGCGGAACTGCCGGTTTCCCCCGACGTTGTCGGTTTCGACATTCTGCGAGACTGAGAGCGCGACGGGCGAAGGCCGCGAGGGTGGTGGTCGCGAGGGTGCCGGAGCGACCCGGGATACTCTCGAGCGACTGGCGGAGAGCCGCGAGGTTCTACTCTCGTTTCATTATCACGGAGGGGCAAGTGAGGGGCGGGGTTCCGGCGTGCAAAGTCGAGGATTCCCCTCCCTAACGAGCGCAGTCGTATGGAAAAGCTTGTGCGCCCCGGAACGATCACGCACTGCGGCAACGGTCGATCTGGGATCGTGTCCAGCAGGGTCCCACGATCGACACCCCTCCCGTCGGAGCCGCCGCGCGCCGGTGCTCAGCGAACCCGGGCGGAGTCGTACGGGATGAAGGACACCGCGAACATGAGGCCGGCGGCGATGCATAGAGCCCCGCCGATGATCTCGAGATCGATAGCCCCGCTGCAGTTCGAAATGGTGGGGTTGGTGCCGCTGCCTCCAACGGAGCATCCGACGTCCACGTATCCTGCAAAGAGCAGGAAGAGCCCGACGAGGAGCGTCGCCAGACCGATGCCGATGTAGAACGATCTCACGCGCCACCCGCTCGCCGGCCGGGCGGACCTCGACGATCCTGGAAAGCCCGAGGTGGGCGATGAATTTAACGCGGCATACGCGTTCAGGGCTATCAGGTATGCCGAGGGAATGGCCGCTCCCGGAAGGGGCGAAATTGCCCACCGCTCCGGTCGCGGCGTTCTGGTGGCGGAACCGCGGATTTTCCTCACCGGGTCCGCATCTCGCGATCTATTGACCGCGAGCCCTCCACCATGAGAAAAACCCAGGAGACGCTCAACTTGCCCGTGATCAAGCGCAGCGTCTCGAACACTTCGAATTCAGAATGTTTCGCGCGGGGTCCTCCACGAGGAGTTACTGCACGTGCGCCATGTCATCGACGCGGACGAGGGCGCGGAGGAGATTACGACCCCGACGCAGCGGTTCAGCCTGCTCGACATCACGAGCGGCCTTCCTGACGACTCGCGGGAGGGGAAGGAACGCGAGGCGGAGCGACGGCTTCGCGACCTGCCTGGACGCGTGAAGGCGGCGCGGGCGGTCGTCGCCAGGTGCTGCCGGTTGCGCGGTCGGTGGCGATCGCCCTGGGTCCTTTCGTCGTGGGCAGGGGGCCGGACGACTCGATCTATCCCAAGAGCTACTCGGCCCAAGGATGCGACCTGTGGCGACTGGGAGGGGCCACGGGCATCGACCCGGTTTCTGCGCACGAGTTCAGACGGAGCATCGGACGGATCCTGTACTACGAACGCCAGTGGGTTGTGAACGCGATCCGGGTGCTCTACGGCCACTCGTCCGCGGAGATGACGCTCTACTAGATTGGGGCGTCGAGGACCAGCTGCGATCGACCGTGGACTCCATCGACCGGCCCGGTCGGTCGATGCCTGCCCAACCCCCTTTCGGAGTGCCCTGAACCATGCCCAAAAAGGGCAATCCCCTGACGTGCGCTCAGCTCGCCCATCACTCATCACTATTCAGCTGGTTCTCGTTGTCATCATCGCGCGGGGACCGTCAGTTTCCTTCGGTGGGTGAATCGTCCGCCTCGTCCGCCCACCGGACCAGCTCATCGCCGAGGGGGTAGATAGCCCCGGCCGCCCCGCAACGAGCGATCTTCGCAACATCCGAGGGCTCGATGCTTCCCGCGAGCCACGTTGGACCTCCCTCGCTCATGGCGGAGGCGAGGTTCCAATCGGGGTCGGCGCCGCGGAAGCTCAGCACAACCTCGGGAGGCCCGAGCGAACGAGCGGTTGCCGCGAGGGTCAACGGGTCCTTCGTGTCCCAGCGCGGGTCGACCGGCGTCATGCTCCCATCCCAGATCTCCACCTCAAAGACCAAATTCGTCGAGAGATCCCACGCCCGTCGCAATTCGGCCGGCCCGCGGAGCCGGGCGCTAGAGAGGGTGGCCTTTTGGGCTCCCGCCACGATCACGTCAATCGCTTGCTCCGCAGTCCGGACGCCGGCATCCACCCAGAGGCCGATGTCGCGGGAGGCCTCCTGAATATAGTCGAGCTGTGGGTCATGGCCTTCCAACGCTCCGAGGTCGACCAAGTAAAGCATGCGATGCTTGGCCGAAAGCCCGTCGATCACGTCGAAGAGGTCGATCGGGCGGTTCCGCCGGTCGAATATCGGCACCGGCCCCTGGGGACCGGCCCGGTAGACGTTGCCGCGGTCCAAGAGGAGGCACGGCATCGTCGGAAGGGAGCTCGGCCAGGCGCTCAGTGGATCCGCCATCTCCCAAGCGCAAACGGACGAGCCCATCTCCCTTTCGCCCCGGCGAGGGGGGCCCCGGGTCGGTCGAAACGCTATTTGGGTCGGTATTCCATCGCGAGGTCGCCAGGAGGTGGAGGGCAGCTGACGGTGGTCCGTGCCGGCGACGGCCGGCCGCTGAGGAAAGTCCCCTCTCCGGGAATCACGGGGGCGGGTGGGAGCCCGCCAGGCGAGAGCCTGAGCGACGGAGCAGAAACGACACAGCCCGCCGGTACGGTGATGATGCCGCATCGGAGGATCCAGCGGGACATGGTGAAACGGCCGACTCCCCGGGAGCAAGCCCTGAGTGGCGGAAGGAGGAGATTCCCTGACCGCCGAGGAGAGCGCGCAGTCGAATGCTGCTTGAAACAGAAAGGGGCTTACTACCACGACCTGGCCGTACCCGGCGAGCAATCGCCGGTACGTTAGCCGTTGCCAACGGCACGGGGGTGACTGCCTGGGGGCCGGGATTCCGCTGGCCGGGTCGGTGGAGGGAGCGACGCCAACGTGACTGCGACCTCAGAGGAGAACTCCTCGATGGTCAGGACGATCTGGGGTCGGAGCCAGTGCCTTTGCTTTGCTGGAGAAGAAGCGCGCCCTCAGTTCGGGGAAGAATCCCGTGCCACGCGCGGCTCCGTGGGTTCCATCGGGGTCTCATCCCGTGCAGGACGTCGCGCACCTCGTAGGTGCGGACGCTGCCTGGGAGGCGGATGTGGGCGAGTTCGGGCAGGGGGTTCGCGTCGCCGGTGGTCTTGGAGGCGCTAGGCGGGCGGGTACCATGGGGAGCTATGCCGAAAGTCCGCCCCGGGGTCGCCGGAGCGAAAACCCTCGCGCGGAGAACCCCCTCATCGGTTTCGGAACGCGGTCGGACGGGCCGTCGCGCCCCTTCCCCGCGCGGAACCGACCCTAGACGACCGCCTGAGAGGCGTAGTCCACGAGCTTTCGTTCGATGACCGCGAGCGTCTCGGAGAGGGAGGATTTGCTTCGACCGAGATTCTGGGCGAGACGGGTGAGGGTGATGCGACGGGGCACCTGGAAGTACCCTGCCATGACGGTTCTGTGGAAGAGTTCGCGCTGAATCGGAGTGAAGAGGAGTCGACTCGAATTGATTGCGTCCCGCCGGAGGGAGACGATGCTCGCGTTCAATCCGGCGTCACGCAGGGCGGTCATGAACCCCCGCAGCTGGGACTTTCGAGCGACCGTCTCACAGGTGATGATGCCGTTGCGAATGACCCTCGGATAGTGCAAGACCACGGCAAACTCACGGGCCAGAGCGGTGGATGACGTGCCGTGAGATAGAACAATGTACTCTGAAAACCCCGGCACCAATTCGACCCGGTCGACCTTGAGCACATCGGGCGACGCGGCGATCTCCTTCGTCCAGTCGACTTGTGAAACGTCGCTGTCCTGAACGAAGATTGCGAACAGACCGAGGATGTGCTTGGGAGTGAGCCCCATTATGTTCTGGACTTCTACGGAGCGGTTCGGATCCTTTCGGGTGAACTCCGAAACCCAGCACGTGGGAGGCAATTCGTACCGTATCCGCGTGACGACGTAATGGTCCACGGGAGGGGGTGGCGTCGGCGACGTAGCCCCCAAGCTATCGAACGGAGTTTCAAAGGCGCCGGAAGGAGCGGCTAGAGTACTTGAGTCGTCCATCATCTGACCTGCGTGGGCAGCCTGCCCGCGTGTCGATCCCCTCCAAGGTGGCTCGAGATGGTTCCAGCGGCTTGGTCCTCGAGCGCAACGCTCGCCAATGCAGGGTGCACCCTCTTCTGAGCGCTCCTTTCAAAGCGAATTCTCGCAGTTCGCGCGCACTCTTGGGACGGACCAAAGAGACCGGAAAGCTTCCCCGCCGCAACCAAGCTCCTCCCCCGACAGAAGCCCCTGCATCTCTCAAAGAGCTCGCAACCGCCACATCCGACCGGGACTATCGCCGCGGTTGCCATGGCCCAATATCGGAAGAGCGATGATTCGAGGAAGGTAGTGTTGAGGGGGTTTTCATCCAGTACCGAAGGAATGGACGAGCCGGCGAGAGCATAATCTCGTGGGTACTCAATTGAATCGCACGGCACAAATGCTCCATCGTGTTTGATGGTGCCCTTGACATATCCGCAGAGACACGAAGTCGCGCGATTCTCGTCCGCGCCGAAGAGCTCGTAGTAGGCGGGGAGGGGAGTGATGCTCGCTTTGACTTCGAATCCTAGCGGTAGATAGGTTTGTCGAAGCCCAAAAACCGTCCTGAGGACCTCCTCCTCTTCCGAATAGGTGAGCGCCAATCCATCGTAAACGCTCGACCCGGTCGGCCAGACCGATCTTCCCTAGAACGATGGCCTTCCACGAGGAAACGCCCTGACGGTAAACGAACTCTGCGATCTGGGGGAGATCTCGATAGTTGTAGCGGGTGACTACGGTACTGACTCCGGTCTTGACCCCCGCGCGGACGAGCATGCGCAGGTTCTCGATCAGGACGTTGGTATCGCTCCCTTTTCGGGTCAGGACATTCAACGCGTGAGTGATGTGATCCAGGCTGATGGACACAAATGCATCTCGGCTAGCAAGAGAGCTGGCGATCTCCGGCGACATCATGGAGCCGTTCGTGGCAACGCCGATTCGAATCTTGCCCGACAGCCGGTCGATGATGGCCGGGACATCCGGTCGCATGAACACCTCACCTCCGGTCAGCTGAACGCTGGGGATCCCTGACTCATTGATCTTGTCAGCTATCACGAGCATTCGGTCGGTAGGGAGATCGTCGTGAAACCGGTTCACCTTCACGTAACAATACGTGCAGCCCAGATTGCATCGGTTCGTGAGGTGCCAAATGAGCTTCAGGAGCTTGCGTTTCCCCAACACGCCGTTCAACTGTGGATCATACGCGCCGAGAGGAATGGGTTGGAGCGACATCGACACAGCGGGTCGTCGTCCCGTTCTTGGATGGCTCAGCCCCACATGTACTCGGGCGAGCTGGGAATGCTGAGGTTGCCAAGATCGTCGGGATCCTGGGCCGGGACTACGCGCAGTCTTGTCAGCAGAAACTCCAACTCGAGTACGGGGTCGATTGATACGGCTTCCACTTTCTTCACCTCCCACGTGCAAATGCCGAGTTGGATTATAATACATTCTGCCTACATTTTAACGTAGCCCCAGTGTACCTTAACCGTAGGTGGAGTGTAGGCTTAGGCATGGTAGAACTTCGTACGGTTATACCAGAGGAGATCGACCGGTATCTGGATTCGTTGGTGAGCACCGGACCCTTCAACAACAAAGCCGAGCTTGTCAGGGCCGCTCTGGCATCCTACACCACGATGGCAGGACCTATGGCTCAGGTGTTCGACAAGGAGAACATCTTTTCCCCGGACGGGAGGGTGTATCAGACCGAATACGCTCGCGAGTCTGCTCTGAGGGCACCCCCCTCCGTAGGAGTGGTCTATGATAGGGGAGTCGTCCTCGTGGCGAGGATTGCCACCACTTCCCCCATCGAGTGGTATCCGAAACTACACCCGTTGAGTGAGGACGTTGCGGTGTGCGCGACCGGCGTCATGGCGGACGGTTTTGTTACCGTCCGTCGAATGAAGACGTACCATCTAAAGAAACTGGACGAGCTAATGGAAGACACGGGTACTATGGTTCTGGGAGAATAGCTCTCAGCGAGGAAGACGTCCTCTTGGAATCTTCCTATTGGTTGCGACGGTCCTCGAAAATAAACCAAGGTTGCTCCTGGTCGAACCGTCGGGGGCCTGCATCGAGGGGACCGCCATCGCCGTCGGAAAGGGAAGCCAAAGAATTCAGGCGGTGTTGAACATGGGACCGGCCGCTCACTCTGCCAAGGAGGCAGAGGCCCTGGCGATCCAAGCGTTGGGTAAGGCCCAGAAGTGGCAGCGGGACGAGGTCCTTCATCTGAAAAGAAAGTGAGGCGTGAACCGAGAACGGAGGCTTCCGGGGATCGACCGTAGGAGCGCAACTACCTCATTACCCGCGGGACGCAGATGAATCCGTTGCGGCCTTCCCGGGTACTTGACTCTCTCGTTCTACCGGGAAACGCCCGCATTGTCGCGCTGGCAGGAGTGTTCCTGACCGGGGGGACGGCACTATGGTGGCCGTTGTTCGCGATCTTTCTATTCTCGCTGGGGTTCAATGTCGTCGCCATCGGCGTGGTGTTCGCGCTCGGGACGGCGACGTCGATTGTTGCGGCACCGATCGGGGGAATCCTCGCCGACCGGTACTCCCGGAAGGGTGTGATTGTAGCGGCCGGAGCCATGAACGCAGTGGGCACCCTGTCTTTCGCGCTTTCCTGTATCAGTAGTGTTGCTGTCTTCCCGGTGGTTGCGGCGTTCTTCTGCCTGGCGTCTTTTGGGGGCAACATGGCGGTCGGCGCCGTTCGTGCCCTTCTCTTTGAGTCGGCTCCACAAAACCGAAAGGGAGCCGCCATGTCCTCATCGTACGTGCTCCCATCCTTTGCCGCCATACCGATGCCGTTTCTCGGCTCCGTGTTGAGCCAAACGGCAGGTTGGCCCGTGGTCTTCGTTCTTGCCGGGTCGCTCGTTGCCCTGGCTACTCTTACTTTTGCCCTCTTGCTCAAGGAGGCGAGAACAGAGCCTCCCCCCCTCAAATCCAACGTCAAGAGGCGAGGAACATGGCTCAGTCGGGCAGCACTCCTCTCGCCCGTCGGCGCTCTGCTGGGAGTCTACGCGATCGTAGGACTTGGCCAGGGGATCACCGGGCCATTCATGGCTCTCTACTTCACCACGTTCCTCGGTTCCACCGTTCAGTTTTTTGGGATTCTGACGTCCATAGAAATGGCCACGGTCGGCATACTCGCCTTACTTTCCGGCAAACTGGTCGACCGCTTGGGCGCACTGTCGACGGTTACGCTTAGTCTTGGCGGGGAAGCCTGCATCGTTGGCGTGATGGTGTTCGTTCGAAATATCGTGTTCGCCGGGGGACTTTACGAAACGTGGGGTGCCCTTGACTGGTTCGATCTTACAGCCCCCTCGGTCTTCATCGGGTCACACGTTGAACGGCAGAACCGGGCAACGGCCATAGCTTCCTTTGGGGTGGCGACGAGGCTTCCTGGTCTGGTCGCGCCAGAGATTGGCGGACTACTTTTTGTTGCGTATGCTCCTTCCATTCTCATGGTCTATGCTGCAATCATCACCGTATCCGCTTTCCTTGTAATGGCTCTCGGGAGACGGGAGACCCACTCTGCACCCGCGGATCCTACCCTTCAGAGTAGAACCTCAAGAATGTAGGGAATGGTGCTGCCAGAGTGTCCTGCCAATAAGAGCGATGCGGATTCGTGCCGGTACTACCCGAGAACCAAGGGTACCTCCGCCGTCGTAGCCTGAGCGGGCTCGGACTCGCACCCATTTCTCGGTAACCCCGCTCGGACCATCCGAAAGGGATGTGCTGATGGGATCCCTTCCGGGCAGCGATCCGGACCGGCCACTACCTGGGTCCGCGAGCTTAGGGTTCGTAGGGGGCATGATTCGGGAAACGGTCTCCGCGCTATCTCCCGTTTCGCTCCAGGCGGACGCCGCCGGGTCGTGTCGGGCGGTGGGTTCTCCGAGGCGGTGTGTCCCCTTCGCCTGGGCCTTCGCGACGGGGCAGTTCGAGGCGAGGCTGCGCATCACCCTCACCCAGTTCTCAGCGAATATCTCTCGAGGGAAGTCCTTCGTGTGCGAGACCCCCGCGGTCGTCGAGCGTACGCTCGCGGACCGCGCCACTCGGCCGGCATTCTAAGATGGGCTGACGAACGAGTTCGGTTCCCGAACCTGTTCGGAAAGAGCGCTTGGGCCAGCGCTCGATATCGGGCTTGAGGAAATGAATGCCAGCGAAAACCTCAACTCCGGGACTTTTGGATGCCCTCGAAAGCGACACCGCCGGGGCGGAAGAGCCGAAGGGACCGCTCGGCAGCCGGCCCCGCCGGGTTGTCTTCGTAATCGCAGCGGCCCTCTTCTTGGGGGAGTCCATCGTGATCGCCGCCGCATATGCCAAGGGCCTATCCGCCGGGTTCTCCTTGGTGATAGGGACCAACGCATTCGGATCGTTCTGGCCCGAGCTCGTGCTCGTAGCCGTTTCTGTCGCCCTCTCAGTCTATGTCCTCTGCGTGGTCGAGGGCAGACTCCAGTCTGCGCTGGTCGACCATTGGGAGGCAAACGACGCTCGCGCCGGTCCAAGTACCCAACGGGAACCGGGTTCGCGCTCGGCGTGGTCGTGGGCCCGCGAAGGCGGCCTGACTCTTTCCTCCATTCTCTTTTTCGCGGAAGCCATGACCCTCATGCTGGTCCTGATTGGGAGCTACCTCGGCGGGTTCTCGATCGCAGTCAGTCTCAACAACTATGGAGAGTTCTGGATCGAGTTCCCCCTCGTGCTGGCGGCCGTTCCGCTCTCTCTCTACGCGATCGGCCTCTCAACGAATGAGTTGCGCACCTCCTTCGCTCGTCACTCGGAGGTGGACGCGTTCACACCGGAGCCCCGCCCGCGCCGCTGGCTCCTACCTTCCGCAACGCGACTGGTTCCCGCCAGCCTCTGGGTGCCTGGGTCCCCAGCGACCGTCCGGTTGCGAACCCCGCGGTCCATAGCTCGCGGTACCGGCGGGAGAATGGCCCGCTTCATGGGCCTAGGAGGGATCGGTGGCCGCAGTTGAGCCGACTCGTTACTTTACGATCCAGGACTGGGTCACCCGAGTAACCCCGAGGCTGTATCATTGCTCTAACGCGTGCGGCCTCAAAGACTCTACGCGCCTCAGCTGGAACCGTAAGGAACACCGATCGCACACGTGCCTCCTACCGTTCAATCATCGGGGACCCTGCGAGTTCATAGCGTCGTGTGGACGGGGGTGATCCAACAAATCCGAAACCTCCCTGGAGCCCCGGACCCATCCTGAGTTCGTTTGGCCTTGACGAATTCTTTCGCAGGCCGGATGGGAGCGCGTGATTCCCCCCGGTCCGCTGAGAACCCTACCCCGACGGTCGAAGGGCCTAGGTGTGGTGTAGCAGGACATCTGACCGGCTGAATTGTCAGGACATATGACCGGCCCCGGGAAGGGGTCAACTTGGTCAGAGAAGATGTTCGCCTCCGTCTGCAAGTCGTCAAACAACACTTGGAGCAGGGAATCCGGTCCTCGAACGTCTGCAAGGTCTTTGGAATCTCCGAGAGTACTCTGCCGTCGCTGGTGCCGAAACTACCGAGAGGAAGGGGTAGAGGGGCTCCGCAACGAGTCGCGGCGTCCTCACCGAAGCCCCAACCGAATCCACGGAAACCTCGCCAACCGCATCCTCCAGGTGAGGCGACAGCACCCGGCCTGGGGCGCGCTACGAATCCACGCCGTGCTGAGGAGGAAGGGCACTTCGGTGAGTGCCAGCACAGTCCACCGTCTCCTGAAGAAGCACGGCTTCCTGGTCCGCATCGTCAAGAAACCCAAGCCGTTCAAGCGGTTCCAGCGGCGCCACGTGGACTCGCTCTGGCAGATGGATGTCTACGAGTTCCGCATCGGTGGGGTGGAAGGGAAAGTGTATGTCCACACCATACTGGACGATCGCTCTCGCTTCCTCGTCATGGCTCGGGCCTACCGGCGGGAACGTACCCGAGAAGCCACGAACAACCTCTGGTGGGCCATCAAGGGCGGGAGGAAGCCCAAGGCGGTCTACGTGGACAATGGGAGTTGCTTCATCTCGAGGGAGTTCCGCCGGTTCTGCGAGGAACGGAAGATCCAGGTGATCTACGGAAGGCCGTACAACCCCAGGGGCCGAGGGAAGCTGGAACGGTTCCACGGAACCCTGACCCAGGAGCTCGTGGGTCGCGTTCACTTCCGTTCTCTCGGGCACTTCCGCCGACAGCTCTACTGGTGGCGGGGTCGGTACAATCGTCGTCGGATCCATGGAGGGATTGGATGGCAGACCCCCGCCGAGGCATACAACGACCGGAAGCTGATGAGCCGGAAGAGGTTCGGGAGAGGTTGAGGCCGGTCACATCTCTTGACAAGTTAGGCGGTCAAATCTCCTGACACACTACACCTAGGGCGGCCGTGTTAGGCTCGGGGCCTAGCGCGGAGCTCATATTGTGCTAAGGTTCCGGACCTTTGGTGGGGTCGGTCACCGACGGACGCAGGTCGATGGAGATGGATTCGGGACTCTCAGGAAAGGTCCGTCATTGGACGCCGATTGACCCTCAACGGCTGAGGGCCCCCCGGGGGCTCGTGATGGCGATCCTCACGGGCCTGCTCGTGGAGTTCGTCGCAGGGATGGCTGTTGCGACCTGGCCCCCGACCTTCCCCACGTCGCTCCAGCCGCTCTTCGGTTCCTCCGCGGGAAGCTATGGATGGTTGAGCGTGCACGTCATCGTGGGCGTGCTCCTGCTGGTGCTCGCGATCGTCCTCGTCGCTCTCCTGGGCCGGGTCGGGCGCCCCGGTCTGGTGGTGGGGTCGGTGATGGGGCTCGCCCTGATACTTCTCGCCGCGCTCTGCGGGGCCGCGTTCATCGATCTCAACGGCAACGGGATCTATGCGGTCCTTATGGCGCTCTTCTTCCTCGCGGCATGGACCTCGTATCTCCTCCTTTCAGTACGCCTTCGACGGGTCACCTGGATGTCACTCCGCGCCGCAGTGCCGGGCTCGCCCCAGCCTCCGTCCCACCCGTAAGACTGAGAGGCTGTCCAAGCCGACCTCGGGGGCGGAGGCTGCGTCGACCGCGGGGGGGGCTGAGGGGCCCCGAGGCAGAGGCTCTGCTGCCGACATCGGCGGCGCGGGCGCGCGTGGGTCCGTGGGTCGGTCGCGAGCGGTGCCGATGGTATAGACACCCGCGATCACGAGGAAGATCCCCACGAGCTCGATCGGGCTGAGCCGCTCTCCCAGGAACACGGTTCCGAGGGCGAGGGCGACGAGAGGGACTAAGAAGGTGTACGTTGCCAGCGTGACGGCCTGCACGTGAGCTAGCAGGACGTACCAGGCGACGTAGGCATACGACGTTCCGAAGATCGATATCCACAGGACCGCGACCCAGAACACCGCCGGCCCGTCCGGCACGGCGAGTGGGCCGACCACGAGCGTGGCAGCGAACAGGGCGAGCGCCCCGCCGCCAAGCTGGAAGAGGTTGGCTTCCCGCATGGCCTCGACGCCACGGAACCTCCGCTGAAACAGGACGGTGCCGACCGCCCAGCTGACGGCGGCGGCGAGGAGCTCGACGAGCGCCAGCGGCGGGACGGATTGACCGCTTGCGGCCCAAGGCTGGCTGATGAGGATGACCCCTCCGAAGCCGATTGCGACCGCGGCCCAGTGGCGGGAGGTCAATCGGTGGTGGAGGACCCACGGTGAGAGGAGGGCGACCCAGAGCGGGAACGTGTAGATGATGACCGCAGCCTCACCGGCCGGCACTTGCGAGGCGGCCACAAACCAGAACCCGAGGAAGATCGCCGTGGTGGGTAGGCCTAGGAGTAGGGCATCGCGGCGCCCCGCCGCGTCCAGCACGCGAGTGTGGCGGATGGCGAGCATATAGATGAGCACGCCCACGAAGCCGATTCCCGCTCGGAGGGAGGCGAGCCATAGGGGGCTCGTGTACTGGAGGCCCACGAGGACGAAGATGTAGTTCCCGCCCCACGCGAGCGACGTCGTGAGGAAGAGCGTGAGGAGGAGTGGGTCGGTGATGCGAGGAGAAGGTTCCGCCATCGCTCCGAGGGCACCGTCGCGTGCAACGGATTCTACTGACAACCCTTAAGGAGTGACATCCTCATCGCCGGCCGGGATGGCGCTGAAAGGACGGGACATCATCTCAATCCGCGACCTCTCGACCGATGAGATCCTCGGGGTCCTGACCCTCGCCCGCAAGATGCTCCCGATCGCCGAGGGCAAGAAACCAAGCGACCTGCTCTCGGACAAGATCGTCGCGATGGCGTTCTTCGAGCCGTTCGACCCGGACCCGCCTCTCCTTCGAGGCCGCCGTGCAGCGCCTCGGCGGGCGCTGCCTCACGATCGCCGATGCGGGGGTGACGTCGATGCGTAAGGGCGAGAGCCTCTATGACACCGTTCGTATGCTCACCTCCTACTCGGACGCGATCGTCATCCGCCATCCCAACGAGGGGGCGGCACGCCTGGCCGCCGACGCGTCCGACCATCCCGTGATCAACGCGGGGGATGGCGCGAACCAGCACCCGACTCAGGCGATCCTCGACCTGATGACGATGCAGGAGGCGTTCGGCACACTAGCCGGCCTTCGCGTCGTCCTCCAAGGCGACCTGAAGTACGGCCGGACGGTCCATTCCCTTGCCCCGGCGCTCGCCGCGCTCGGCTCGGAGATCGTCCTCTCCGCTCCGAAGGCGCTCCAACTGCCCGACGAGCTTCGTCTCGAGCTGACCTCGTTGGGTGCCAAGGTCACGGAAGAGCCCGAGGTCCAAAGGGCCGTGCGCGACGCGGACGTCCTCTACGTGACCCGGATCCAGAAGGAACGCTTCGGGGACGAAGGTGAGTACCGCAGCGTAGCGGGTTCCTACCGCATCGACAACAGCGTCCTCCGCGAGGCCAAGCCCCGCTTGATCGTGCTGCACCCGCTCCCCCGGGCCGGGGAGATTGACGCTGAGGTCGACCGTACCCCCCACGCCGCCTACTTCCGCCAGGCTTTCCTCGCGGTGCCGGTGCGCATGGCGCTGCTGGCCTCGATCCTCACCGGGAAAGGGAGCGGTTGATCATGGCCCGCGAGCTCAAGATTACCCCCATCAAGAACGGGACGGTAATCGATCACATCACCGACGGCCTCGCGCTCGAGGTCCTCCGCATCATCGGAGTGCGCGAGATCGACAAGGACTCGACGGTGAGCATCGCGCTCCACGTTCGCTCCGGCAAGATCGGCTGGAAGGACATCGTCAAGGTCGAGAACATGGAGCTCTCGCCTCGCAAGCTCAACGCCATCGCCCTCGTCACCCCCACCGCGACGATCGTGATCATCCGCGACTACCAGGTCCGCGAGAAGCGCGCGGTCGACCTGCCCGAACAGATCCAGGGGATCGTGAGGTGCCCGAACCCGACGTGCGTCTCGAACCAGGGCGAGCCGGTCGAGAGCTCCTTCCGGGTCCTCCGGCGCCGGCCGCTGCTCCTCAAGTGCGAGTATTGCGAACGCCAGCTCTCCGACGCGCTCCGCCACCTCGCGTAGGCCCGGAGCCCGTCCGGTGGACGCGAGCGTCCTCTATTCCCTCCTCGTCGTTTTTGTCGTCATCAGCGGGCTCGAGCTGGTCGACCGCACGAATTTCTCGCTGATCGCCCTCGCAGCACGGCAGTCCCCCTGGCGCACCTGGCTCGGCGGTGCTCTCGCCTTTGTAGCCTCGACCGCGATCGCCGTCAGCGTCGGCGCCGCGTTTGTCGCCGCCGTCGGAACCTCGGGCATAGCGTACCTACGGGTCGGTGGGGGGTTGCTTCTCATCGCGTACGCCCTGTGGCTCTGGTTCCACGACGAGGCGGAGGGCGAACCCAAGACCCGGACGGGTCATTCCGCGATCATCGCCGCATTCCTCGCCACGTTCCTGCTGGAGCTGGGGGACACGACGATGATCTTCCAGATCGTCTTCGTGACCACCTACGGCTGGCTGGTCGTCCTGGTTGGGGGGGCGAGCGCGCTCGTCACCGTCGCCGCCTTCGCTAGTTTCCTCGGCGGGCAGTTCGGCGCGAGGCTCAGTCCGAGGGTCCTGAAGGAGGTCGTCGTAGGCGTTCTGCTCGTCGTAGGGGTGGTGACGATCCTCTACGGCATCGCACCGGGGTACTTCGCGTGGGTAGGGTGAACACCGTGATGAGCCCAAGGCTCGGCGCGAGCGTTTAAGAAGCTCACCGGTCTCCGCCGGCCGTGCCTAAGTCGCTTGCCCAGCGTCGGCGATCGTTCCTGCGTCGGACCGTGGAACCCGTCGACGTCGTTCACCTCGGAGGGCTCGGGGGGCTGCTAACGCAGTTCCAGCGAGCTTCGATCCAGGCCCGCAACCTGGGGCGTTGCCTCGAGGTATGGGAGAACGCGCTGTGTGACCGTAAGCGCCCGACGATCCTGCTCGGACTCGCCGGCCCGCTCATCGCGGCCGGCCAGCGCAAGGTCCTGCGCGACCTCATCGACTGGGGGGTCGTCGACGTCGTGGTCTCGACCGGGGCGATCCTCTATCAGGACCTCTACCAGACGATCGGGGGACGTCATTGGATGGGTTCTCCGTCGGCGGACGACGTCCAGCTGCGTGACCTCTACCTCGACCGGATCTACGACACCTACGTCGACGAGCTCCAGTTCGAGGAGACCGACCGCGCGATCGGGCGACTGACCGAAGGATTCCCACGGCGTCCCGCGTCCTCTCGCGAGTACATCGGCTACCTCGGATCGCGTTTCCGCGACCGAGATTCCATCGTCGCTACCGCGGCCCGGCGGGGGATCCCCGTCTTCTCCCCGGCGCTCATCGACAGCTCAATCGGGATCGGTCTTACGCTGTACTATCAGGCGAACCGCCAACGCGCGGACCGATTCATCTTGGACGCGATCCGGGACAACTACGAGCTCGTCCAGATCCTGAACGCCTCCCCTCGCACGGCCGTGATCTACATCGGTGGGGGAACGCCCAAGAACTGGATCAATGACGGCATCGTGATGGCGAACTACGCCTTCGGACGGGAAGGAGAGGGTCATTACTACGCTCTTCAGATCACGATGGACACGCCCCTCACCGGCGGGCTCTCTGGGAGCACTCTGGATGAAGGGCAGTCGTGGGGGAAGATCTCCCGCAACGCCACCCGCGCGATGGCGCACGTGGAAGCTTCGATCGGCCTACCGCTCCTCGCCGGAGCGCTGTGGGACCGCCTGGCGTCTGTGGCAGCCACGTCCCAGGTTACGATTCGACTGGTCCGGGGACGAGGTTCGCATCCGACGTGAGCCCGGGCGTCGCCCCGGTAAGCCGTGAACGCAACCGGCCCTCCCACGGAAGCAGCGCGTGCGCGGGTCCCTCCCGGGCAGATCGTCACGCAGGGCTGGCCCGTCCTGCATGCGGGAGGCGTTCCTCGCAACCTCGACGCCGGTCATTATACCCTGAGGGTCCACGGTGAGGTCGAGCACCCCATCGTTCTCTCCTTCGCTCAGTTACTCGGCCGTCCTCAGAAGGAGATCACGTGCGACATCCACTGCGTCACGAGCTGGACCAAGCTCGGAATGCGCTGGGCCGGCGTTCCGTTCCGAGCGCTGGCCGAAGAAGTGGGTCCTAAGCCCTCCGCCCAATTCGTGGTCATGGAGTGTGAGCAGGGGTTCACGACCTCGTTGCCGCTTTCGGCGCTGATGGCGGAGGATGTCCTTCTTGCGCTTACGGCCGAGGGCGCGCCGCTCCCAGCGGAGCACGGAGGGCCCGTGCGCATGCTCGTCCCGCGTCGCTACTTCTACAAGTCCGCGAAGTGGCTGCGGGGGCTACGCTTCGTCCGCGAGGACGCGCCGGGGTTCTGGGAGGTGCGCGGGTACTCCAACATCGCGGACCCCTGGAACGAGACCCGGTACGACGTCGACGACCGCCGCCTTATCTTCAAGATGCGCAAGGAGGCCCTCTTCCAGCCGATCTCACCGTCCGTCCCGCCGGAGGCCGCAAAAGAATCGTAGGCTCCCGCCGCGACCCCTTTCCTCCTCCGAGCCCCGAAAACGAAAGATACGAGCCGCGACCTGTGCGGCCCCGGTTCGGACCCATGGCTAACGATCAGTGCGCGCAATGCGGCGGCCCTCTCGAGGCCGGTTTCATCTCGACGACGAACGGCTCGGGCCTCTTCTGGGCCCACAGCGCGACGGACCGCCGGCTCAGGCCGAGCGGCCTCGAAGTGCTCGTTCCCACAGAGTTCTCGGGGACCTACTCGGCGAACCTACCGGGGCTACGCTGCCCTCGCTGCCAGACGCTCCTTCTCCGCCTGAAGTGAGCGGGGCGCCCGCTCACCCCTCGCCGGATACGGTCAGGCCGTCCACGACCATCGAGGGCGAGAAGACACGCCCGACCAGGGTCGGCGTCGAGCCGAGCGCTCGGACGCCGCCCAGAAGCGAGGGCGTCCCGGGTGGGGCGAACGTGAGCCCACCGACCGTCCCGCCGCGGACGGGTTCGGCGAGCTGGCCGTGGCGGATGCGGTAGCCGATCCGGATCTCCCCACCAAAGGAGGAGGAGACGTCGTCCGGGTTGGGCCAGCCGATTTGGTCGACCCACACCCCGTCCTCCACCGTTTCGATGATCTCCGCGTCCGACCCGCCTGAACCAGGGGGGATGGCCACGGTCGCCAACGCGGGGCTCGGTCTGCGGGAGAACCGAAGCCACTCTCTCCTTCCGAAATCGGAGACCCGGACGGCCGCACCGTTCGACGCAATATCGAAGGCTCCCGCGTGAAGGCAGTCGTAGAAGAGACCGCCTACGCTCCCGCGCTCGATGAGCCGGACGATCGTGGGGGTCGTTCCTTCGTCATCGACGGGGGTAGAACCGACCGACCAGGGGATCGTGGGGTCGTGATGGAGGGAGACCGACTCGCTCGCCAGACGGGTGCCGGGTTCAACGGCGATCTTGCGTAACCTTCCGACCCCCGAGAATCGCGTTTCCAGCGCGGAAGGGAGGATCTCCGCGAGCAGCGAGGTAGGTAGACCGATGGGGACCCGGCCCGAGGGGGGTTGCTTCGCGCGTCGGACGTCTCGGGCCCGCTCGCACCAGGTGGCAACCTCTGCTGGCAGAGGCCCAGTTTCGAGCCGTCGCATCTCCCGGGTGACCCAGTACTCCCCTGGGGCTGGGCCCTCGGGCCCCCCTCCCGCCTTGACCGCGGTCTCGAGCTCGGCCAACGTCTCGGCATAGCTTACCGAAAGCCCGTCGGAGTTCACCATGGAATTCTCGACCAGGGTCGCCTTGAGCGATCCAAAGCTCGGCGCAGGGTCCCCCGAGGCGGGGAAGGCCGCGAGCAGAGCCTCGACGTACTCTTGGACGCGTTCCACCGGGTCCGCCCAGAGGGAAGGGTCGAGGACCTTCGGTCCCTGTCCTTTGGGGCCCGAGCCGGTCGGAAGTGCGACGCGGCGAGCCGGGAAGGTCGCGTAGCGAGAGAGGCGCTCCGCCGTCTCCGTCATCGCGGCAAGGCCTCGGTTCGACAGGTCGGTCGTGGCCTGAAAGCCCACCGCCATCTTCGTTTCCCGTGGGCGGAAGACCCGCAAGCCCACCCCTTCCACCAGAATCGGGCCCCGTGCGGTCTCGACCTGGGTGCGGTCGAAATAAACCTCGTATCGGCGCAGCCGTTGGCCGTACAGTTCCCACAGACGGTCGGTCGCGAGCCCGCTCGCCGCCGTTTGAGCCGTCTCGGCCAGCACGGTCGTCATGCGGGGCCAACCACCGCGCGCGTGAGGAGGTAAGCGCCGCCGGTCCCGTCCGGCAGGTAGTCCGAGTGGCCCTTCCCGCAGACGCCGATATCGATGGTGAGCTTGTCTTCGCGGCTCACACCCTTTACCGAGCGCAAGACGTCGAGCACGCGGCCGGAGAGCGCCATGGAGCCCAGGAGGTCCGTGAGCTTGCCCCCCTCGATTCGGTGACCCTTCAGGACCTTGATCTGCATCTGGCCGCCGAGCGGGTCCTCGATCCCCGAGGTCCAGGTCTCCAAGAGAACGCCGTGTTGGGCTTCCTCGATCAGCTCCTCCCGGGTCCGGTCTCCCGGAACGACTATCGTGTTCGTCATGCGGACCCACTGCCGGCTCGAAAAATCGGACCGGCGCGAGTTACCCGTAGGCTTTCCACCCAGCAGGGCGGCGGTGGTTCGGTCGTGCAGGATCCCCACGAACCGTCCTCGGTGGATCAGGGGAGTCCGCGACGCGGGATGCCCCTCGTCGTCAAAGTAGACCGACCCCCACCCATGGGGCAGGCTGCCGTCGTCAACGATCGAGAGGCACTCAGGCCCGACGGTGGACCCGAGCAGGGGTTGGAGGTAGGAGCGCCCGCGGACGAACTGGTCTGCCTCGGTCCCGTGTCCGAACGATTCATGGGCAAGAACACCGGCGGTGCCCGGGTCGAGCACGACGTTCATCGCCCCGAGGGGTGGGGTCTTCGCGGAGAGGAGGTCGCGAGCCCCCGCGGCGACCTGGCGAGCTCGTTCCCGGTCGAGTCCATCCAGCTGCTCCCGACCGCCGACGCCGCCGATCCGAAGGGAATCGTCGCGAACCGTGCCGCCCTCCATCGCGATGGCGTTAACAATGGCAAACGCGCGCGGGACGACCTGGTAGCGCCGCGCCCCGGCGCTGTTCAAGTACAACCGTTCATCCTCGTTCGAACCGATGACGACGGTGGCGTTGACGGTGCCGGGCACTTCCATCGCTGAGCCGAACAGCTCGCGCGCCCATTGGATTCGTTCTTCGGCAGAGAACGCCGACATGGGCTGCGCGGGGTGCTCTACCCGCTCGGCTCGGCCCGTGGTGGCCTCGCCCGGAGCCGGTCGCCGCACGGTGCGCTGGTCGAGTTGCCGGATGAGGTCGCTCACGGCGACAGAGAGCTGAGCGGGCTCGAGCCGGCTAGCGACCTCGAGCCACCGGTCCCCTCCCCAAGCCCGAAAGGCGGCCCCGACCAGGTGGGGCGATTCGCGTACCCCTGTGGAGCTGCGGTCGTGGCGAACGTCCGTGCCTCTAGATTCTTGGGCGACGACCTCGAGGAAATCCGTGTGAGGCTCGACGCGGAGGAGCGCTCGATGCAGCTCATCCTCGGCGTCCGGCAGGCCGGCCACGACGGCCCCAACCGGAGCTGCTAATTACGCTTGGGCCCCGCGCACCTCCCCGCCCACAGGAGGGGCGACCTTTTTCGGGGTGGAGTCTCCCCCGGTGGCTCGTCCATGAAGAGGGTGCTCGTCGCGCTGGGGGGAAACGCCCTCCAGAAGGCCGGAGGCTCGGGAACCTGGACCGAGTCCGTCCAACAGATGCGTCTCACGGCCCCGGTTCTTGCCCGCCTGGCGCGCGGGGAGAACGAGCTCATCGTGACCCACGGGAACGGTCCCCAGGTCGGGGCGTTGCTGCGGAGCACCGAGCTGGCCGCCCGCGAGGTTCCTCCCCGCCCGCTGGACGTCCTGGACGCCGAGTCGGAAGGCCAGGTCGGTTACCTCATTGCTCAAGAGCTCGGGAAGGCGCTCCACGCCGAGGGCGTCGACCGTGCGGTGCTGGCGCTCCTCGCCCGGATGGAGGTCGACCCGAGGGACCCGGCGTTCCGCCATCCCACCAAGCCGATCGGAGGGTTCTACACAGAAGAGGAGGCCCGCCGGTTGCGTAAGGGTGAAGGCTGGACCGTCGAGCCGGACCGCGCCCGCGGCGGGTGGCGCCGGCTCGTACCCTCCCCCCGCCCGCGACGTTGGGTCGAGGGTGATACGGTCCGGGCGCTGTTCGAAGAGGGCCTTGGTTCCCGAGCGGTCCTCGTCACGGGTGGAGGTGGCGGAATCCCCGTCGTCCGAAGGCCGGGGGGGGTGCTCGATGGTGCCGAGGCGGTGATCGACAAGGACCTCGCGGCGGCGCTGATCGCCCGGACCCTCGCCGTCCGCACGTTCGTCATTCTTACCGATGTCCCGGGGATCTCGGTCGGCTTTGGAACGCGCTGGGAGCGCCTGCTCGGCGCGGTGGACCGCGAGGAGTTGGAACGCCACTACCGAGCCGGCGAGTTCCCGCCCGGTAGCATGGGGCCTAAGGTCGAGGCCGGCCTTGAGTTCCTTCAGGGCGAAGGGGAGGAGTTCATCGTGACGGACATCCCCTCATTCGAGCGTGCGTTGGCAGGCGACGCGGGAACCCGAGTTCGACGGGACCCGACCCAGACCCGCCGGTGACATGAGCGGGCGGCCCGCTCCTCCGATTGCCGGTCTCGCGATTCGATGATTCGCTCAGCGCTTACGAGCGGTCCGCTTGGCCTTCTGGGCAAAGCGGGTGATCACGTCGTCGAAGACCCGGCCGATGGGCTCGAGGTCGTAGGTCACCTGGGCGATCGGTTTGTTCGAGTGGAGCAGCGGTCGGAGGTCGGTGGGCGTAGCCGATATCACCGAATCGCAGTCCGCGCGGTTGATCGTGCTCTCTAGATCCGTGATTTGGTCGGGGCTGTACCCCATCGCCGGCAGCTCCCGCGAGAGTTGCGGGTACTTCTCGAAGGTCGCCTTGATGGAGCCGACCGCATAGTCCTTCGCATTGGCATACGCGCGCGCCCCGTATTGCTGGGCGGCGATAGTGCCCGCGCCGAACGGCATGTTCCCGTGCGTTATCGTCGGACCATCCTCGATGATGAGCACCCTCTTGCCACGGATGAGCTCGGGGTTATCGGCCGTGACCACGGAGTTCGCGTTGACGATCGCGGCCTCCGGGTTGATCGAACGGAGGTTTCGGGTGACCTGCTCCATCTGCTCCGGCGTAGCGGAGTTCGCCTTGTTGATGAGGAGCACGTCCGCCATCCGGGCGCAGATGTTGCCGGGCAGTACGTCATCTCGTTGCCGGCGCGAAGCGGGTCCGCCACGGTGATCAGAAGGTCGGGCCGGTAGAACGAGGCATCATTGTTGCCCCCGTCCCAGATGATGATGTCGGCCTCCTTCTCAGCCTGTCGGAGAATCCTCTCATAGTCGACGCCGGAGTAGAGGACGAAGCCGTTACGGATGTGCGCCTCGTAGTCCTCCCGCTCCTCGATCGTGCAGTGGTTCTTGTCGAGGTCAGCGAGCTCGGCATACCGCTGCACAGCCTGCTTCCGCAAGTTGCCATAGGGCATGGGGTGCCGTACGATGACGGGGGTGAGGCCAAGCCGGCGCAGTAGAAGCGAGATGTAGCGCGTGGTCTGGCTCTTGCCGGAGCCGGTGCGCACCGCGCAGACCGCGATCACGGGCTTACGGGAGCGGATCATGGCGTGCTCGGGGGCGATGAGCCCGAAGTCGGCCCCTGCCGCGTTGACGATGCTCGCCTTCTCCATCACGGTCGTGAAGCTAAGGTCGCTGTAGGCCAGCGTGCATGCGTCGACCTTCAGTCGTCGGATGAGCTTCGTGAGCTCCGATTCATCGTAGATCTGGATCCCCCGTGGATAGAGCCGTCCGCTCAGTTCCTTCGGATACCGACGGTCCGAGATGTAGGGGATCTGCGTCGCCGTGAAAGCCACGACTTCGAAGGCGCGGTTGTCGCGGAAGAGGACGTTGAAGTTGTGGAAGTCCCGACCGGCGGCCCCAATGATGATCAGTTTGGTCCTCGTCATGTTGGTTACCCACGCCGGTCGACCGTGCTCCCTTCTCCGTCACACGCCGACCGGACGCGAGAGTGGCGGGGCGCCCGGGTGGATAACGTTGTGGGGGCGTAGGTATGCGCGCTCGTCTCACGGACCAGCGTTAAGGTTCGGGTCGCCTCGTTCCATGGGTGATGGTCGCCCACTACACGCTGGCTGAGGCGGGGGTGCGCGACCTGCCCGTACTGGTCAACCATCGTCACGGCATGTTCTCGGAGATCGGTCGCCGCAGCGAGATCTCCATTCGCCGCCACGACGCCCGATACCGCGCGTGGGCTCTCGAGCGGCTACGCCGGGGAGAGCTGGCCGGAGTGATGGCCCGCGATCGACGAGGGAAGGTCGTCGCCAGCGGATGCGTCTGGTTCCGCGAGGAACAGCCTCGGCCGGAGACCGCGCGGATTCGATCGGCCTACATCCTGTCCGTCTACACGGACCGCTCCGCACGACGCCAGGGCCTAGCGTCCGCGGTCGTCCGACGTCTGGTCGTGACCGCCCTGCGGCGTGGGTACGGCCGGGTGAACTTGCACGCTTCCAGACTGGGTGGGGACCTCTACGAACGGCTCGGGTTCGAGCGAACGAACGAAATGCGGCTCATCCTCGACCCCGGGTTCCGGGCCGTCGCGAAACGGCACGCTCGGGAGCGCACCAAAGGCCGAGCCCGTCTCAGACGAGCTCGACGGGGTCGCCCACGCGTACGTGGCCGGGGCGAAGGACCCGAGCGTACCAGCCTCGCCGGTGGAGCGTCGTCCTCAGGAAGGCCGCCTCCCGCTGGTCGCCGACGTACGGGAGCGTCGCGAGCCGGTGGCAAGGGTCGCAGGCCCGGGTCGTCGTGAGCCGGAGGCTCCGGCCGATTCGCACCTCCCGCGGAGGGGCTAGCTCTTTGTAGGCCAACCCGCGCACCAGCAGATTCTCCCCGAGGTCCCCCGGACGAATCGGCCAACCCTCGGACCGAAGGGCATCCGCGATGTCCTCGGTGATCAAGAGGACCGCCGAATCGGGGTCGCCGTGGAGTTCTTCCTGACGGTAGTTGTTGAAGTCGCCCCGCACTCCCGCCGGAACGATCTCCGCCTCCGGTAGGGCGAGCTTAGGGAGGCCGTACTGGCCGGGAACCTTCGGCTTGAGAAATACTCCCGCCACGCTCGCCATCGCTGCCATAGCTCCCTTTTGGAAGGTGAGCTCCTCCAATAAGGCTGGCGCGGGGAATTGCTGGAAGGCCCTGTTGCCCTTGGTCACCGCCCTTCGGGCACTTGCTCAGAGCGGGCCGGGACCGATGGCTTCCTGCGGGCGGGGAAATAAGTCCTCGACGAATAGCCTCACTCGCCGGCCCCGCTCGGCCGCAAGGCTGCCACCCTCGGAAGAAGACCACGTCGAGGGCGTGGAACCAACCATGAGCGTCGAGGGCCCTGGCGGAGCGGGGAGCGAACGCTTTGAGCTCGCGGTCATGGCTGGCATGGTCGCGCGGGCAGCGAGCTCGTCCCGCGGAAATCACGGATGTCCGAAGGGGCAAGGTCAACGGAGCACAACGCATCGCGCCGCGTGAGCCACGCACGGGACCGTCCCTGGTCGCGCCAAGAAGCGATCGACACTCTGGAAGCAGTAGACCGCGTGGGCGTTTTGGACCCGGTCTCGTTCTGGGACCGCGCAGGACTACGGCCGGGAGCCTCGGTCGTCGACGTCGGTTCTGGAACGGGATACTTTGCCGTTCCGGCCGCTCGCAAGGTCGGCATAGAGGGCCACGTCTACGCGGTGGACATCTCGCGTGAGCTGGTCGACTACATCGCGGGCCGAAGCCGAGACGGGCACCTGCCTCAGCTTGCGGCAGTGGAGAGCACGGTCGATACGATCCCTCTTCCCTCAGGGATCGCCGACGTGGTTCTCTTGGCGACCGTCCTCCACGACATCTCCTCGGCGACGGTCGCGGAAGCCGTTAGACTCCTCCGTCCTTCCGGCCGCCTCATCGACCTCGACTGGAGGAAGGTTGACCAGCCCGAGGGCCCTCCCCTCGAGATACGGCTTTCCCCTTCGGAGGCCACCGCCCTTCTGGCGCACCACGGACTCCGGGGCGTCGATTCGTGGGAGCCAGGGCCATTACACTACGCCCTCGTCTTCTCCAAGACCGCCCCCAAGGACCGCCCCGCGCCGTAGACCACGCAGGGGCGAGGTCTGAAGGACGAGATAGATTGGGCGTCGAAGGCCGGAAACTCCCGACCCCTTCCTTGCGGTTCCTACGCCTGAGCGGCGGGGAGTTTCTCGAGCTTCCCCGAACGGCCCAGGGAGATCTGTGGACGGCCTTGGTAATCCTTTACCCAGCCCTCCACTATGCGGACGCGGTCGCCGGTCTCCACGAGCTCCACTTCCTCTCCCCAAAGGACAAGGGCGATCTCACCGGTGTGGTCTTGGAGCCGTCCGTTGCGAACCTTCGTCTTGCCGCCCGTGCGCGTCGGCACCTCCCGGATCGCGTCGAGCTGGAGAACGGTCGCCTCAATGGTCGCTACGCGGGATGGCCTCAGGTCAGAGATGAACGTGCCCGGTGGTGTGCTTGGTGCCATGGACTTCGGCTCGCTGAAGTGCGGGAACAGATGAGGTCTCCCTACTGCGGTGCCCCGGACTCGGCCGGAGGGCTGCAAGAATCCGAGCGAGCCGAGCGCATGGCTGGAAGCGATGTCCTGCCCGAGCCTGCTCCACGGCCCACGCGAAGTGAGGACAGCCCGGCACGGGCAGTAGGGGCTCCGGGAAAGCTAGGTGCGGGTGCAATCGAGTACGACGGCGCCAACGAGGCGTCCCATCTTGAGGTCGCGCAACGCTTCGTTGGCCTCGCCCAGCGGTCTCACCGTGACGGTACTCTCGAGCTTGAGCCGACTGGCCAGATCCAAAAACTCTCGGGCATCGGACCTCGTGTTCGCCTCCACACTCACGACCTTTCTTTCGCCGAAGAGATGCCGGTCGTAGTCGATCGCGGGGATCGGGCTCATGTGGATGGCCGCAATGGAAAGGCACCCCCCTTTCTTGAGCTCGCGGAGCGCTTGCACTACGACATCTCCGATGGGAGCGAACACCACCGCGCTGTCCAGACTGGGTTTCGATGTGGAAGAGCTCTTCTCGGTGGTCAAGACCGACTGCGATGCACCTAGCTCCTCCGCGAGCTTCAGGTGCGCGGGGTTCCGGGAGTAGGCCACCGTCTCGTACCCGAGCTTGGAGGCCAGCTGCAACGTCAGGTGCGCGGAGCCACCGAAACCGAAGAAGCCGATCCGGCCACCGGGCCTCGGAAGAGCGACCTTGAGCGCCCGGTAGCCGATGATCCCAGCGCACAGGAAGGGAGCCAACCGTGTGGCGTCCCCAGGGGGAAGCCGCAGAACGTAGCCATCCTCGCCGACGGCGTACTGCGCGTAGCCCCCGTTCACCGTATACCCGGTGAACACCTTGTTCTCGCAGAGGTTCTCGCGGGAGGTCATGCAGAACTCGCATCGGCCGCACGTGTGATGGAGCCAGGGTATGCCGACGACTTCTCCTTCCAACAGAGTTCGGACATTTCGGCCGACGCGCACGACCTTTCCCACGATCTCGTGGCCCGGTATGACCGCGGGGAGCTTCGGGGGTAAGTCACCCTCGACCACGTGCAGGTCCGTCCGGCACACACCGCATCTTTCCACCTGCACGAGCACTTCATCGTCCTTGGGCTCTGGCTTGTCCACGTCTTCGAACTGGAGAGGGTGGGCGTCGATCGCCGACGTTTCGTGCAAAACCATCGCTTTCATTCTTGTCCTAGGGTGACCGGCTCGGGGGAGAGGCGCTCGCGTCCGGCCGACTTCGCTCAGTAGTCTCAGGCACGGATAACCGCTCGTTCGCGGTGACCATGGTCTAGGACGCCCGCGCGCGGCTCGCGGCCCCGTCACGGACCGCGCGCTCCCTCCGTGAGGATAGCGAGACCCGGGTCGGGAATCGTCCTGATTCCGAACCGGGCCTTCCACCAGCCGGACGTGGGACCGACAAAACGGTCTCGCTCGTCACGCCTCCAGTCCTTCCTCCGGGACGTCCAAGACGGAGCAGAGTTCGACAGCCGCGTCCGAGAGGGAATAGGACCCGAAGCGACCTAGCCCCCCAGCAAACGGCCGTTTGGAAGCGGAGCGATCCGTGGACGGGGAATGGGTCGGATCGGAGTTGGCCCCCTGCTGGTTCAGTTGCGGCGGGTTGAGGGCGTCTCCTTGCGGCGGAACCTCCGAGCCACCGCGGCCGGGCGATTCGGAGCGCGGCCTCCGCGGGCGAATGAAGGCGGCGCCGACGGTGACAGCCGCAACCCCCGACCGCCCTGAGACCATCGCCCCCGACGGGCCTGGGGGGCGACGATGTTCGATGCGAGGCTGGTGCTCAGGATCGACGGCTCGCCGAGGTCCGAGGAACTGGCGTTACGGAAGGACGGTGATCTTTCCGGAGCGTCCAAGCGAAACCTGAAGTTTCCCCTTGAAGTCTTTGACCCACCCGTCGGTGATCTGAATCTTCATTCCGACCGCGTACCTCGAGATGTCGTCGCCCCACAACGTCAAGGTCGTGGTCCCGGTGTCATCCTGAAGTGTTGCGTCGGCGACCGAGGATGTTCCTCGCGAGGAGGTAACCTCCCGAGGCGCAGAGATCGCCGTGATCGACGCTATGAAGGTCGCGTTCTGGTTGGCGCGGATACTCGCGATGTCGCCCATGGCGAGCGTAGGCAGCCATCGGGAGTTAAGCCGTTTTGCCCAGTGCTCGATGAGTCGGGGCGCCGCCTCCACGTTCTCCCGGAGGTTTTGGATCGGGGTGGAGGCCTCCGTGAGGTGAACGATCGGACCCTGCGATACCTCGGGGTCGAGCACGAGGAGATGGAGGCCGGATTCGCCGTCTTTGACGATCAACTCCAAGAGAGCATGAAGCTGCGATTTCGGTGCTCCAACAGCAAACGGTGTCCTAGGGAAGGAGCGATTCCCTGAGAGGAAGTGGGCCTAGTCGGATTTGAACCGACGACCTCCCGGTGATCTCCCGGTACGTCAGGGAATCTACAGTTGGGGCTTCGTCCCATAATTCGGCTTGACTGCTGCCGTGCCCTTTGACCGGGTCTCCTTCCACTGGAGCACCGTCAGGATTACTAGGGTGCGTCCAGCTTCCCCGCGTGACTCTGGACGATCGGATCTACGATGCGATTCGCCGAGACGAGACCGGCTTTCTGCTCCAGGTGGCCGACCAAGCCCTCGTCGAGCTATCCAAGCCTCCCGGGTGGACCCATCGTCCGGCGCCCGGCCGGCCTCGGAAGCGGGGTCCGGGACGACCGGAGGCCTTCCCTTGGGACGCGATGGCCAAAGTGTTGCTCTTCCAGAACGCCCTCGACATGGACTATCGTCGGATGGAGGCCTACCTTCGCTCAGCGCCCGAGTTGCGCCGACGGATGGGCCTGCGGCGTGCTCCGTCACGCAACACGATCTGGCGAGCCCTGCGACGGTTCCCCGAGCCCTGGCTCCATGAGTTCAATGACGCCGTGCTGGCCGCGTTCAAAAAAAAGCGGGCCGACCTCGCCGTCCAACTCTCGGGGCGGACGCGACGGGGTTAGGGGAGCACCGCCGCAGCGAGTGGCGAGCATTCCGGGGCATGCGCCCCTGCCGAAAGCGTCACTTCCGCAAGGCCCACATCATCTGCGAGTGCCGAGCCCCCGAGAAGCCGATCCTCGCGTGGAAGCTCACGGCCTCCTGGCATGGCGACTCACCCCAGTTGATCCCGCTCCTTCAGCAGGTCGAGGGCCCTCTGGGCGACGTGCTGGGCGACTCGGCGTATGCCAGTCGAGCGAATGCACAGTATGTCTCGGACCGAGGAGGGGTTCCTTACCTCAAGCCCAAGTCGAACGCCACGCCCCAACCGAAGCGTCACCCCGCATGGAAGCACATGGTTCGACTGTTCCAGCATCGCCCTCAGCGGTTCCACGACCGGTATCGGTTCCGCGTGAACGTTGAAGGGAAGTTCTCCTCGACCAAGCGATGCCAGGGACCGTTCCTCCGCGCCCGCCGGAGCTGGACGCAGCGACGGGAGTATGGGTGGCGAGTAGTGGCCCACAACACCGAGTTGTGTGCCCGCTCTCGGTTGAGGGCCACCCTGAGCTGAACTCACCCCACCCGAACGACCATCTCCCTCCTCGGCGTCGGGGGAACCATGGCCCGACGCGACGATCCGAAGCTCGAGAGGCTGATCGATGAGGCCGCGGTCGATTGCGACAGCGAGTCCGATGTGGCCATGAGCCTCTGCTATGCGATGCAAGAGCACGTGAAGTTCCCGTTTCCGGGTAAGGTGGTCGGCGAGGAGGTGGTCGTGGAGGGGGTCGAGGAAGGCGAAGGGACCGAGGTCGTGGCGCTCTGCCAACGGAAGGGGCGCACCTACCGAGTTCGCCTCGACGATGTCCGAGTCCGAGACCGCCCCAAGGGGGTCGAGTGGCTGGACGCGTACCTGCAGTTCCGTGGCAAGCGCTGACTCAACTCGACCGATCAATTATGGGACGGAGCCTACAGTTGGGAAGCAGTTTACCCGCGTCGGGACCCGGACGAACCACTTCCGGACGCCCTAGATCGCCCGTTCGCATGGGGCTCGCCCGGATGCCGCGCTCCGAGGTTGCCCGGTCCTCCACCGTAGGCGTCGAATCCAGGCTCCAGGACGAGGGAGAACCTTTCAGGGACCCAACACCCCCCGCCTAGGGTATGTATCTCTCGCCATGAACGAGGAGCCCCTCCGGGGCGCTCAGCTCAGTCTGGATCGACGTTGATTAGGCCAGCTTTCCGACCCGCCATGAGCCGCTCGCCGGCCGCGATTGGGGGCTAGCGAGCTGGTCGACGGCGACACCCGCTACTGGAAGGGTTCTCCACCCGGTCCCGTAGCATCCCGTCGGTCCACCGTCCGATGCTTTGGGGTGGCGATAGTGACCGTTGTGTTGGCCGGGATCGAGGATGTTATCCAGACGTTACCACCAATGACGGCGTGTTGTCCAACCACGGTTCTCGATCCTAGGATGGTTGCCCCGGAATAGATTACGACGTCATCCTCGATGGTCGGATGCCGCTTCTTGCCCCTTAGCTCTGAGACCCCGGAATGGGAGAGGCTCTTGGCGCCGAGGGTTACGCCTTGGTAGATCCGCACGTTGTTTCCAATCTCGGAGGTTTCTCCTATGACGACTCCGGTCCCGTGGTCTATGAAGAAGTTCCGTCCGATTCTCGCACCGGGGTGTATGTCCACCCCGGTGAGCGTGTGCGCATGTTCGCTCATCATTCGAGGTATCATGGGCACGTCTCGGGTGTAGAGTTCGTGCGCAATCCGGTACGTGGCAATGGCATAGAGACACGGGTAGCTCAAGATGACTTCCTCGAGGCTCTTCGCTGCGGGGTCGCCTTCGTACGCGGCACGGATATCCGCCGCGAGACGTCGCTTTATCCCCGGAAGCTGCTCAAGAAGTTCTTCCGCGACTTCGCGCGCCCTTTCTCGGTAGGCGTCGCCGGGGCCTTGTTCTTCTTCTCTTAGGTGGACGTATTTCAGACACTTCCCGATTTCTTCTTCGAGGCGGTTGTGAAGGGACCGCATCGTACTTCTAAGGTAGCGCCGGAAGGTGGTCTCCGTCGGTGATTCGTCCACGGAGAGGCTGGGGAAGAGGATGGTGATCAGGTCGTTCAGAATTCCCACGATTCTCGGCTTTGAAGGCAAGTCCTGCTCTTTCAGGTGCTGAAGGTCACCCGTAACTGGCGTACGTCGACATCATCTCGTCCGAGATCATCGGTAGGACTCGTCGAGACCACTCTCCATCCAAGGCTCTCAAGTGGTTTCGAGTCCCCGCCGAAGTTCGTCGCCGTCCCGACGACCGGAACGGAGGACGGTGGGCGACCTTCGTATCCTTTCTGCTCTCCCTCATATCTGGTGGTCAGCACCCGCCTGAAACAGAGGTGTGCTCAGGTAACGTTCGCCCGTGTCCGGAAGCATTACGACCAGGAGTTTACCTTCGTTCTCCGGTCTTCGTGCTACCTCTAGCGCCGCGAAGGCCGCTGCCCCGGAGGAGATGCCTACGAGCAATCCTTCCTTTCGAGCGAGCTGTCGGGCTGTTTCCAAGGCGTCCTCATCTCTCACTCTCACGACTTCATCGATGAGCTCGGTCCTGAGGATATCCGGTTTGAATCCGGCCCCGATTCCCTGGATCGCGTGCGGGCCTGGTTTGCCACCGCTAAGAACCGGCGAGTTGAAGGGTTCAACCGCTATTGCCCGGAATTGCGTCCTCCTGGGCTTGATGTACTCTGCAACGCCGGTGATCGTACCACCGGTTCCAACTCCGGCGACAAGAATGTCCACCTGGCCGTCGGTGTCGTTCCATATCTCTACCGCCGTCGTGTCCCGGTGGACCTGAGGGTTGGCTAAGTTCTTGAATTGCTGGGGCATGAACGAATTGGGTGTCTGACGGGTCAACTCGTCGGCCTTCCGGATGGCCCCGACCATGCCTTCGGCCCCCGGGGTCAAGACGAGCTCCGCTCCATAGGCTCTCAGAAGATTGCGCCGCTCCATGCTCATTGTCTCTGGCATCACAAGAATCAACCGGTACCTCCGCACGGCAGCGACCATGGCTAGGTGTGGTGTAGCAGGACATCTGACCGGCTGAATTGTCAGGACATATGACCGGCCCCGGGAAGGGGTCAACTTGGTCAGAGAAGATGTTCGCCTCCGTCTGCAAGTCGTCAAACAACACTTGGAGCAGGGAATCCGGTCCTCGAACGTCTGCAAGGTCTTTGGAATCTCCGAGAGGTACTCTGCGTCGCTGGTGCCGAAACTACCGAGAGGAAGGGGTAGAGGGGCTCCGCAACGAGTCGCGGCGTCCTCACCGAAGCCCCAACCGAATCCACGGAAACCTCGCCAACCGCATCCTCCAGGTGAGGCGACAGCACCCGGCCTGGGGCGCGCTACGAATCCACGCCGTGCTGAGGAGGAAGGGCACTTCGGTGAGTGCCAGCACAGTCCACCGTCTCCTGAAGAAGCACGGCTTCCTGGTCCGCATCGTCAAGAAACCCAAGCCGTTCAAGCGGTTCCAGCGGCGCCACGTGGACTCGCTCTGGCAGATGGATGTCTACGAGTTCCGCATCGGTGGGGTGGAAGGGAAAGTGTATGTCCACACCATACTGGACGATCGCTCTCGCTTCCTCGTCATGGCTCGGGCCTACCGGCGGGAACGTACCCGAGAAGCCACGAACAACCTCTGGTGGGCCATCAAGGGCGGGAGGAAGCCCAAGGCGGTCTACGTGGACAATGGGAGTTGCTTCATCTCGAGGGAGTTCCGCCGGTTCTGCGAGGAACGGAAGATCCAGGTGATCTACGGAAGGCCGTACAACCCCAGGGGCCGAGGGAAGCTGGAACGGTTCCACGGAACCCTGACCCAGGAGCTCGTGGGTCGCGTTCACTTCCGTTCTCTCGGGCACTTCCGCCGACAGCTCTACTGGTGGCGGGGTCAGTACAATCGTCGTCGGATCCATGGAGGGATTGGATGGCAGACCCCCGCCGAGGCATACAACGACCGGAAGCTGATGAGCCGGAAGAGGTTCGGGAGAGGTTGAGGCCGGTCACATCTCTTGACAAGTTAGGCGGTCAAATCTCCTGACACACTACAGCTAGGGCGATTCCGGTGTTACCGCTCGTGGGCTCTATGATGACGGTTTCCTTCTGGAGCAGGCCCTGTTTTTCCGCCGCCAAGATCATGCTCACGCCGATTCTGTCCTTCACACTACCCCCCGGGTTTCTCGACTCGAGCTTGCCAACGACAGCACATCGAAGGTCGCCTGTCAACCGGTTCAGCCTGACCAGGGGAGTGTTCCCTACGACTTCTGAGACGTCGCTGAAGATTCTCATGGCCAGAGCGCTTCCCCTACGGTGATAATGTGATCGGACATCTCTTCCTCCTGAATCTCTCGCGCAGCGCTATCCTCCGTACTCTAAACCAGCTTGACGTTGTCGGACCTCATATCAATCCCTTGGAGCTGGCGCTGATCCGTTGCGTGGGCGCGCGGGTCTCCGGCCAGGGCACGTTTCGATATCCATGTAGATGGCCTGCCCGTGTCTCGCCCCGAACGTCAGATGGGCCCAGTCGGATTTGAACCGACGACCTCCCGGTTATCAGCCGGGTGCTCCAGCCAAACTAAGCTATGGGCCCCGCCGGCGGGAAACGCGCCGCTAAATAAGCCATTCAACGACAATCAAGGGGGTACCGCGGTCTACCTGAGGCACCGCTTCTTTCAGGGGTGGGCGTTTACCTCCCCCCACCCCCTCCGGAATCCGAGGGAGGCGTCGGCGGAGCAGGTGAAATGGAGGTCGTGGGCGGTCGACGGTGCCGCAGTACGGCGACCACCACCCCAATCAACGCCACCACGACGACCCCCACTGCGAGAATGTAATAGCCGGTTAGGCCGGTGAACCCTGAAGAACGGTACCAGGCGTCGATGGGGGATTGGCGACCACACCTGACCCGTCCACGGTCACCGTCCCCCGGGTCGTCAATGACGGATTCCCGGAGACTATGATCGAATAGCCGTACGTTCCGTTAGGCGCATAGATCGTCAAGAGGTTGGTCGTCGTGTTCCGGACGATGTCGTTGGGGAGAATACCCTCAGCCCGGTAGGCATCGGACACCGTCGTCGCGTTCAGATACACCGTCCACGACGTGCCCGCCGCAGACCCTGGCGGGCGGTTGAACATAATCCCGTAGGTCCTCGTGAACGTAATCGACTCGTTGACAGAAACCCCCGCCACCACCAGCGTGCCGCTCGATAGCGTCGCGACGTAATCCGCCCCGGTGGCGACCGTGAATGGATACGTTCCGTTCGGCTCCGCGAACGTAAGTCCGTCCGTCGTCGAAGTGAATGACCGGCCGTTCGTGGTGTTCACGTACCATTCCGCCCCCGCTGGGAGCCCCGTTTCGGCGAACGCGATGGTGTAGGTGACCTGAGTCCAAGGAACCGGGATGTCCGCCGCGGTTCCGTTCACGATCACCGACCCGGAGTAGCTCGGCGTGGTCCAGCCGGGAACGGCTCCGACCGAGTAGGAGTACGTCCCGTTCGGCTCGGTAAGCGTGATCGTGGATGTGGTCGAGCTCTCCACGGTTCCGCCCAGGGTCGCCGACCAGGATGTTCCCGACGGAAGCCCCGTCTCTGTGAATGTCGCAGAGTAGGTGACCGGTGTCCAGGCCACCGCAACACCCGTCACCGCTCCGTCTACTGTCACCGAGCCGGAGTAGCTGGAAGGGGTCCATCCGGGGGCGCTCCGATCGTGTAGGAATAGGTCCCGTTCGGTTCAGCGAAGGTGATCGTGGATGTGGTCGAGCTCTCTGCCGTTCCGCCCAGCGTCGCTGTCCATCTTGTGCTCGACGGAAGGCCGGTCTCGGTGAACGTCACGGGGTACAGTGAGCCTACGTGGGCCGCAGCTCCCACCCCATGGAGGTTGGAGGCCACGAGCGCGAAAGCGTAGGCGGTCTTCTCCCGCAGAGCGACATTCACCGAATCGGTGCCCGGTAACAGGCCTAGCGCGTACACCCGGCTCCCGGAGGGCGTGACGTAGAGCGTGAAGTTGAGGAGAGGATCCGCCCCGCTCGCCGGCGGTTGCCAGACTACGCGCGCCGAGTCGGGCGTCGTCAGCGTGACCGTCAGATTCCGGGGCGCGCTCGGACCCGTCGCTTGGACGAGGGCGGTCGACGGCGGATACGGCACATCGGACGACCCGATTGGCCAAGTCCAGTAGATGGTCCCGTACGCTTCGCTCTGATTGCCGAGCATGGAGCAACCGTTGTCCGGTCGGCACTCCGTCGACGACGGAATGATCCCATAGGTGGCGTTTTCGAAAAGCTCCGCGCCTCCCAGGGTGTCGGTGCCCCCAATCTGCGTGCCTCCGTAGCTGACCAGATTCAGCGGGTCCTCCCAGGTCGAGAGATTCGTTCCCACGAACTCTCCGGCGCCAGAGTTCCAGAGGTAGGTGTTGTTCCAGAACAGGGCGACCGACTCTAGGTTTGTCATCAACCCATCGGAGAAGGTGGCCGCGCGTCGCCCGTCGGAAGCGCCGGGAACGGGCGTGATGCCGGGCTGCCCGCCAGCGGTCGCGGTGTACTGCCGGATCAGGGGACCGATGACGTAGCTGTTCCAGCGCGTGCTCCACACCATCTGATAGATCGCCGTCGTAAAGTCCGTCGTCGATCCGTAAGTGAGCCCGGCCGTGACGGCCAACTGGTGGCTCGTTACGTTGTAGTAGGCGTAGTTCGCTCCGTTCGAGACGCTGTGACCGTTGAAGTAGGTCGTATTCGCTACCGGGACGAGGCCCTCCGGCGTGCCACGGGTGAGAAGCTCCTGCTGGACCCCGTCGGTGGACGCCCCGTCCGCTTGGACATCGATGAATGAATCGAGCTGGGGGACCCAAGCGATGTTATTCGCTTCGAAGAACGGGAGGGTAGCGCTTTCCGTCCTGTTGACCCCAGCCCATAGGTCGTCGGCGAGGACCGTGCCGTCGGCCTCGATTAGGGTCGCAGTCGAGTCGTTTCCGGCGAGGCCGACCAGGACGGCTTGCCCGTTAGTATACGTCAGCTGGTACGGTTCGTTCACCCAGCAAGCCTGACCGTTCGCTTGTGTTCCTGTGTCGACTTCGTGCGATATGCTCCACCAGAAAACCCGTCCCGTAGTGAGATTGACCGCCTCCAGTTCGAGGTCGGGGAACGTCTGCTGGGCCACGACGTTCGAGCCCGAAACGGTCGAGCACGGGCTACCGACCGACATATGGCAGTCGCTCACGCACCCAAGAGTGTAGACATAGCTCCCGTCAGCAGTGACCCATTCCGTGTTCTCGACCCCCGGGTAATCCATCCAGTCCATGTAGAGTGGGACCCAGTGACGATCGAGCATCTGGACGGTCCGATTCGCGATGGAGTAGAAGACGAGCTGGTCGAGCTCGTTCACGTAGTAGACACCGTCCTGGGTCCACGAGACGATCGGAATCTGCGAGCCATAGCTCGCGTAGCCGTTGAGTCGGCCGAAGTAGCCGTTGCAGCCTTCGCAGTTGCCGTTGAAGGCATACGCCTGGAGCGAGGAGTAGCCGGGCAGGACGACGGTCATGTTTCCGGCCGCTTCGAGAGGATAGGCTACCAGCTCGACGTTGGCCGACAGCGGCTGGGATAAGTTCTCCTCCACGGAGTCGCCCTCCCATGCCGCGGTCGACTGGGAGACGATCCAATCGGCGCCGCCGGGCGCTACCAGTAGTGTCGCCTCTCCCAGCGAATCGGTCGTAGCGGCCGGTGCGGGGGAACCGCAGGAGAGAAGGGAATCGACCGAGAACGGCCGTGTGCAGTTCTCCACGGGGACGGCATAGACATTCGCTCCGGTGATGGGGATGTACCCTTGGCAGCCGTTCGAGTTCGAGGGGGTGGCGCCGATCACGACCCCGCAGTCCCAGACACGGAGGTGGACTATGGCGGACGATGGCTGGGTCACCCCGGCGGAGGTGATCGACGAGCTCGGGATGAACGAGCTTGTGGGCACGACCAACAAGAGGGCCACGAGCCCTACAACCACGACCGCTAACCAGAGACCGCGGACGCGCTGGGAACTGGCCATCCCCGTCGGCGATTCCCAGGTCTCGAGAACAGAATGCTTCCCGTCGACCGGACAGAGGGGAACGGGAGTTGCGACGGGGCGTGTTGGGTCCGATGCGCGGTCCACTCGAACAACAAGTCCCCTCATTCGTTCACCCCCCGCTGTTTGAGCAACTCACCCGCCGCAGAGCGACCCGCGGACTGTTGAAGTAGCTGTCGTGGGCAACAGCCACTCGTACACTCCGTCCGACACCTCGTTCGAGGAAGATGGTCGCGGGCCTCCTGACAGCCCGATCTCGCGAATCATTCCGACCAAACCCTCAACCCGTTGGCGGCCGAGACTATGCTACCCCCTGGCCATCGCGGCGGAAATCCCACAGAATCCGACAACTTCTTGGTCGGACGAAGCTCGACAGAGCACCCATGGATCTGTCGGTTTGGTCCCCTACTCTGATTGGTTCGATTGCGGCGATCTGCACGACCGGTGCGTTTGTGCCTCAGGTGATCCGTGTCTGGCGCCTAAAGAGCGCGGAGGAGATCTCCTTGACGACGTTTCTCGTCTTCTCCTTCGGGACCTTCGTTTGGTTGATCTACGGTCTACAGATTCTTTCGGCACCGGTGGCCATTGCGAACGCGGTGACGTTGGCCCTGTCGCTGACGATCGTGTCACTGAAACTGAACTACGACAGGGTCGTGCATCGTTCTACCTCCAAGGGTGGCTAGACCCTTCGCGGATGTGGCCGGACCACGCGTTTGCGAACGTGCCTCGGTGCTGCGAGTCTGTTTACGACAGGATCCCCCACCGACCGCTGATAGCCGGGCCATCGTCCCTGGTGAGCCTCTTGGGTCAAAAGAATAGACCGGGTTGAAGCCGCGACCGGACTCCGAAGACCGACCGGCCCAGCGCGCGCCCGGCGTAGGCGCCTTCGTTTACGCGTCCTCAACCGCGCCGCGATCCGTGTTGGACAGGGAGCTGGATCGCCGAGGACGTTAGGTCGGCGTGTTCCATGTGCATTCCTTCATGGCCCGAGGGGATGCCCGCAGTGAGGGCAGAACCTCGCGTCTCGACTGATGGTGCCCCCACAGTTCCCACAGAATCGAGACAAGGGCGGAGCCGGCGGATTCCCTCCACCCTTGCCAGCGGGTTCATACGCGGACGAGCCGGCCGAAACGGGACTCGAAATTGGTGCACCGTAGCCCAGCCCGGTTGCGGGCGGTGGCGTATCGCCCGCAGTGTTGCCTCCGAGAGAGGGGGGAGACGGCGGTATCGTCCCGGGGGGTGAAGCGGTCACGGGGGGAGGTCGGCGGCGACGCAGGACTACAACGACTACGCCGATCGCCAGCCCTGCAATCACGGAGGCCGCAAGAATGTAGTAGCCGGTCAAGCCGGAGAATCCCAGGAACGTACTCGGTGCTGGCGGAGGGTTCGCCACGACGGGCAACCCATCCATCGTTACTGCACCTTGGGTTGTCAACGCCGGGTTCCCTGGAACCACTATCGAGTAGTCGTAGGTACCGTTTGGCACGAGGACCACCAACGTGCTCTCCGTCGTGGTCCGGACGATACCGCTCGGGGCGGCCTCTCCTAGCCAGGAGACAGCAGACAGTGCCGTCGTGTTCACGTAGACCGTCCACGATGCGCCTGCCGGCGTTCCTGACGGGCGGTCGAAAGTGATCCCAAACGTTTCCGCGAACGTGATCGCTTCGTCCAGGCTAGCTCCCGCTACGATTAACATACCGCTTGACGACGTCGCAACGTAGTTCGCCTCCGTCTCGACCGCGAAAGGATACGTCCCATTCGGCTCCCCGAAGGCGATCGTGGTGGTCGTCGAACTAAACGACGAGCCGCCGGTGAGATTCACATACCATCCCGTCCCCGGGCGAAGTCCCGTCTCGGCGAACGTTACAGAATACGTCGCTTGGGCGAATGTCACCGTGACCGTGCCCGGGTTAGCCCCGCTCACCGTCACCGTGCCCGAGTAGACGTTCGCTCGCAATCCCGCCACGTTCGACACATTGTAGTTGTACGTCCCGTTGGGACTCTGGAACGTTATCGAGTTCGCGGCCAACGTCCGCGCGCTCGTCGTCCCGTTGAACGTGATTCCCCATTGCTCGTTCGTCAACCCGCCCGCCGTGAACGTCACCGTGTACGTCACCTGAGTGAACGCGACCGTCACCGGGCTTGGGTTCTGCACCCCGCCCTGCTCGGTGAACGTCGCGATGTAGACCGTCGTCTTCCAGCCCGCCACCGGTAACACCCTGAAGCTGTACGTCCCGTTCGGGCTCTGAATTGTAATCGAGTCCGTCGTCGACGTGTAGGTCAAGGGTGGCACCGCGAAGCTGCTAATCCCCCATGTCTCTCCCGTCAGCCCCGTCTCCGAGAACGTTACCGCGTACGTAACCGGGGTGAACGCCACGCTCACCGAGGTTGGACCACCATTCACGGTCACCTGCCCGTTGTAATGCGTGGAATACCCTTTGATGGGCGTGATTGAGTACGTGTAGGCACCATTGGGTAGGTTGGAGAACGTGATGGTGGTAGTCTCCTCCGTCGCGGGGCCCGCGACCGGGACACCGGAGGCAAGGATCGTCGCGGTCCAAACGGTTCCGGACAGCAGCCCCGTTTCCGTGATGGTCACCGTATAGACCGCCGTGAACGCGATCGCTTGTGTCAGGCTCCCTCCATCCACCATGACCGCCCCCGATGATGGGCTCGATGCATACCCGCTCACCGTTCCCACGGTGTAGCTGTAGCTCCCATTGACCATCCCCGTGAACACGATCGACGTTATCGTCGAACCTTCTGTGCTCCCGTTCAGCGTCACCGACCACGGGGTTCCGTCCGGTAAGTTCGTTTCCGCGAAGGTCACCGTGTACGTCACTTGGGCGAAGGCGAGTGTCGGTTCCCTGACCGCCACCCCGTTCACCATGACCGACCCGGTGTACGGAAGTGTTGTCTGGTGCCAGCCCGCCACGTCACCGATGGAATAGGCGTAGGTTCCGTTCGGCTCGATGAACGTAATGGTCGAGCTCGTGGAGCTTTCGGTCGCTCCGTTCACCGTCACTGACCAAGAGGTCCCAGACGGAAGCCCGCTCTCGCTGAAGGTGACAGGGTACGTAGCTGCAGTCGATTCGTAGGACAGAATACCCTGAGTGACGCTCCCCGACGCGATAGCGAGCGTCCACTGGCTCGAGGAGGTCTCGGACCATCCGAGATTAGCCGAGCTCTCCCCAGTCTCGTCGATGTTCTCTCCGAACGATGCCGTGGCCGCGGGGGCAAACCCTGAGGCACCGTACGGGAGCACGGTCGCCGAGAGAGATCCCGAGGTGGGCCTCTGGAAGCGTCCCGTGGCTGCCGAAGGCCCGCCGACCAGTCCAAACTGGGGGGCGAGCCCCCCCGGGGTCGGATTGTTCGGAAAGGGTCCGTTCGTGTAGTTTGCTCCTTGCCAGGAGTAGGTGTACGTGAGACTCCCAATGATGTACGCCGCCCCCGGGACGGGAAGGGTCACCGTGCTTGTCCCAACCGAGAACGCGACGTACTGTGTATTGAATCCGGCCGGAGTTTCCAAGACGGTCTCCACGTCGAACGTGGAAGGGAGGGAAACGTACTGGCCGCTGGGGAAGTTATACTCGTAGATGGTCAGGTCCGGATACAGGCCATAGAACGGGAAAACGACCCATCCTGTGTACCACATGGCCCACTTCCCGTTCTGGTGGGAGACGTAGATGACATTCTGGACCCAGTAGACCGGCGCGCCGAGGCTGTTCGCGAGGAAGAAGTTCTGCTGGATCGACGCGTTGTAGTCCGTGTTCACCGTTCCGTTCGGATAAAACGACGTGACCGCGAGGCCGTTCAGTGTAAAGTCGTCCTCCACACCCGAAAGGCGCCCGTAGACCCCCGCCGAAGTGACCGCAAGAAAATACATCGTGTAGTTGTAGCCGTCAATCGAACCCCAACCGGTGGCAAGGTCGTACCCGGGCAGGGCCACATAGACAGAGTTACCCCCGGTCGTGACGTCGAGAAGTGGCAGCGTCGGGAGGGGCGAAACAAAACTGCCAGTTACATCGTATCCCGTCGTCGCGGTCGAGGTGAGCGGGGCGAACTCCATGTTCGCGAGCTCGTACAGTTGGGGATTCAGGAAGCCGAGCGCACTGTCGCCGTGGGCCGCCAGCACGTGGTCGATCTCGGCGACGATTCCGGCTTCCAGAGGGGATGCAACGCTGGTTCCCGACGCGTAGTAAAACTCACCGCCGTAGGTCGCATCCGAAGCTTGGTATTGGATCCCGTCGATTGTGATGGTGACAAGCGTACTATTCGCAATGGCCGCGATGTCGGGTGTTCCCCTTCCTTGTCCTTGAATCACGGCGTTGGCGGACGTGCTCAACTGCCATGATGGCTCCGGAAATACCGTGCTCACGCCGCCGGTCGAACCGTCAGGCACGGTAGCATCGTACCAGGCGGTTTGCGCGATCAGGTGAAGATAGACCGCGCTCGACGGAGTGGGGTTGAGTTTCACGGTCGTCCCCCCGACCGCCGTGACACCGAAGGTGCGGTAGGCCATTGCCGAGGGAAACTCGGTGTAGTCAGGTCCACCCTCGTACTTCGGGCTGAGGGGGTTGTCGCCCGAGTCGCCGGTCGCCGCGAGCACCGATACGCCTCGGGCCTGCGCTTCTTGCAGGTCCTGAAACCAATTGGTGTCATTGTAGTCGGGAGCACCCCATGAGTTCGTGATTACGCTCACATTCGCGAGTCCCGGGGTGTTCGTGGGGTTGAGAACGTAGCTGAACGCGGCGTCCAGATTGGCCGATGAGGGCGACGGGCCATAGACGTTATAGACCGACGCGCCGGGCGCCGTGCTTCCGACCATCTGGAGGTCGAGGGTGTTCTCGAAGTTCGCCCCCGTCGTGTCGTAGCTCGCGCTCGGACCCGGCGGGGCCGCTCCGTTCAGCGGAACCCCCATCACCCGGGCGTGAGGCTCGCTCGCGGGCAGCGTCTCGTTATAGAAGGCGGAAACGTCGGCGGGGACGTACGGGCCGACTGCCGCTCCTGCGGAATCCATTCCGGACCAAAGGACTGTCGCGACGACTGCGTTTGTCGGGTAGCCTGAGTCTTGGAAGAGGGAGAGTTCATCGTAGGCGACCTGGAAATCGGGGGCGTACTGGTACCTGGACTCCGTCGATGGTCACCGGCTTGAGGTAGCCTGCGGTCGACCCGGCGGGTGGAGTGATCCCGGCGGGGGGGCTTTGGACGACGGCCCCGGAGGACTCGGTGCGGGTGAGGAGGGTAGAGTAGGTGCTGAGACCCTCAACGCCTGCAATCGCGGAAGCGAGTACGGTGGGGAGCTCCGGACTTCCGGTAGGGGCGAGGTACATTTGGCCACCGGCATCGAACTTATCGACGCTCGTGTGGAAGATCTCCTGTATCTCGGCGGGGGAGGCCTGAAAAGTGAGGGTCAGCCGGTCGGCGGACGTCTGTAGATCCCCGACGCCGAACGACTGGAAATAGGCGATTGCCGAACTGTAGGCGGGAATGTTCCCGCCGAAATCTGCGTCGAACGCGGCGCTGGTGAGATACCTATGGTAGAAAGGCGAGGACGGTTCCGAGAGCGTGGCGAGGAATTGAGCGAGCCCGGTCGAGTGTTGGATGGGAAAGGACACAACGATCAGGAGCGAGGGAACCTCAGCTGGCCCGAGGTCAACGGCGCCCGGAAGATCCAGTCCGGGCTCGGTGTCTCGGACGGCTCCTAACGGCGCTGAGCCCAACGAGCTCGCGCTCCACGGATTCGTCGGAGAGGAGGGGACAGAGCCGCCGGAATCTGACCACGAGACCGAGCCTGGCCCCGGTGCGGGGAACCCAGAGACCAACAGCAGGAGTCCGAGGAATAGGGAGACTGCAACCGGCCCGACTTTCCGGTGTGGGGGCTGCATTGTCGCGAAGGGATAGGGAATGGTCCTTATATTCCACCCGCAGGGCTCAACAGAAAGGGCACAGGGTCGCGAGCGCCAATTCCCGGTGCGCCCCCCCGATCCACGCCAGAATCCGACGTCCACGATCGGGGGCCAGCCCGCTCCGAGCGGACGGAGGCCCCAGTCGGTCGGCGCATCGCCGGGGCGGTCTATCCAGGGCCAAGAAGTAGTACCCCGGAGGGTGGGTCCTACGCCGCCATACGGGTGGGACGGGGCTCCATGACAGGTCCGACGGGACGCCCGCCGCTTCCCGTCGGAGCCGTAATCACTCTACCTGCCTCACTCACAGGATGTGACGATGCTGCGGGAGGCGCAGCGCCTGGCAGTCGGTCGCCGACGGCGTAGGAGCGGCGGGGATCGTCGTCGCGCCCACCCGCCGAGCCCATCGGGAACGGAGCCCGTGACCTAGGGGGGCTACGGTCGACCTAGATACGCCCCGGTCAGCTGCGTCGGAGAGTGGCTCTCGTGACCCCCTTCAGGAAGGAGCCGGGGTCGGTCCTCCGGGCCGGACTGCCACATCTACGGATTGGCGGCCGCTCCCACCCCGAGGCTCACCGGAACTGAGCCGAGCCCCGCGCTCCCCCGTGCTCCGGTTCATTGCGATGCGCCTTGCGCTCCTCCCGATCCAACTTCTGTTCGTTCTCCTCCTTCTGTTCACCGCGATCGACCTCCCGCTCCTTCTCTCGGCCAACCCGCATCTGACGCTGATCGGTTTCTTCCAGGGCTTCGAGCAGATGGTCATTAGGATCTTCACCGGAAACTGGGGAATGGGTCCGGATCCGTACGATGTCCCGTGGTCGCAGCTCTACGCCGACTTTCTCCCGAACTCGATCGAGCTCGCGCTCTTCGCGCTGCCCATCGCGGCCCTCATAGCGTATCCCCTCAGTCTCGTCCTGGGGTGGACACGGCGTCCGGTGGTCGATGTGCCGGCGCGGGTGGCAACTCTGGTCGGAGCCCTCCTTCCGGCGTTCATCGTAGGGACACTCGTCCTGTACGCGTTCTTCTTCGCGTTCTTCAACGCGTTCCACGACATCGACAGTAGCGGGCTCATCCCAACCCCAACCTGGTTCAACAACTACTATGGGTACATCCCGTCGTGGGTCCTCTGGGGGGTTATCACCCGTCCTACGGGCTTCCCGCTGGTGGACGGAGTGATCCACCAAGCGTGGACCTTCGAGGGGATCACCCTCACCAAGACGCTGATCCAGGCGTCGATCATCGCGATCGCGTACGTTGCGATATTCTTGCGCCATGCGCGCTCCCTGGTCGCCTCGGCGAGCCAGGAGCTCCACGTGACGGCGGCTAGGTCGCGGGGGATCTCCGAACACACGCTGCTCTGGGTTCACACCGCTCGCCGGGTCACCCCCACCCTGTTCCTCGTCTTCGCGCTCACCATCCCCGGCTACCTGGTGACCCAGTTCGTCGTGGAGGCGCTCTTCAACGATCCCGGCGTCGGATTCCTCACGATATCCACCCTAACCTATGGCGGCCTCCAGCCCCTCGAGGGCTTGATCTTCGTCCTCGCCGCGTTCATCCTCTGCGCGGTCTTTGTTGTGGACCTGATCGCGAACCGCCTCGACCCGAGGGGGGCTACGACACGATGAGTGCCCTCCCCGTCTCCCCTCAGCCCGGCGAAACGGAGCCGGCGCCGGCGCGACGCCGTCGACGCTGGTTCGGCCCTCGCCCCGTTGGGCTCGAGGTGTGGGTGGGTGCCGGCCTTCTCCTGTTCTACCTGGCGGTGGGAGTCAGCGCGATCGTCGTCTTCCGAGGCTCGCTGGGCACCCTCGCATCGAACCCGGCCTGGGTCCCTCCGTTCAACCCCCCTGGACCATCGTGGGGTCACCCGTTCGGTGTCCTCACCGGGCTGGGGACGGGCCTGTTCACGGCGGTTTGGAAGGCGACCCCCTGGGACCTCGCCATCGTGTTCAGCATCTTGGCGCTGGATGCGGCGATTGGCCTTCTCCTCGGCGCCATTGCCGGCATGCGGCCGGGGGGTGGGTCGACGCGGCTGTGACCTTCCTTTCGGATTCCATGGGAGCGATCCCCGCCGTCTTTCTCGTGATCGTTCTGTTTGCAGGCATCGCGGAGGTGGCGCCGCACTACGCGAACCTCGAACTGTTCGTCGTCCTCTTTGGCATCGTGCTATGGCCGACCATCGCAAGGACCGTGCGCGAGAGGGTTCGGACGATCTCCCATGAGCCGTACGTCGACGCGGCGCGGGCGTCTGGCGCGAGCGACTTCCGGGTGCTCGTCCGTCATATCCTTCCCTATTCGTTGAGCCCCGTCCTGGCCCAACTCCCCCTCGATGTCGGGGCCATCTTCCTCGTGCTGTCGGTGTTCACGTGGTTCTTCAACTGCGCCGGACCGTTCCCACCGTCCAGCATTACCTCCGCGTATCCCGTCCCGGTCCTTCCGCCGATTTCACCGTTGCCCGCGGTCAACTTTCCGGAATGGGGCAACCTGCTCGGCCTCGGGGCATGCTGGGGCTTCACGATCGCGATCGGGCCGATCTACTGGTGGATGCTCCTGTTCCCCCTGCTCGCGATCGTAGGGCTCGGCCTCGCAATCGGACTGTTCTGTGACGGGATCGACCGATGGCTTCGCCTGCAGGGCTAGCGGACCCGCCCGGAAAGCCGGCGGACAGAAGGTCTCGCCCATCCCGAGAGGCCCATCACTGGTTCGCCGGCCTGGGGAGAGGGGCCGGCGGAGGCGAGCGGACGAACAGCTATAGTTGTGGGATGGAGGCTCGAATCATGGCCCGCCGAGATCCTGTCCAGAGCCCCGTGCTCGACCGCGGCGCGACAGCGCACAGACCGGTCCAAAGGACGATGCGACCCGCTAGGGGGTCTCGACCACGTCGAGTGGCCGGCCCGCATGCTCAGATCGCCACCGACGAAGCACCAGCGCCAGAGCGATCGCGACCATGGCAGTCGAGAAGAGGAAGACGACGTGGACGGCGGTCAGAAAGTCCCCGGCCACCGCCGCGCCCCCGCCCCCCGATTGGCCGGTAAGAATCGCCTCGAGGGAGGAGAGCGGTATGACCTGCGACATGATGGCGAGCGTCAGGCCGAGGCTGATGGTTGCCCCGGTGTTCACGAGGGTGACGCCGATCCCCGATGCGACGCCACGACGGTCCGGGGTGACGGCGCTCATCATCGCGGCGCGGTTGGGGGAGGCGAACAGCCCCATGCCGGCACCCACCAGGATGAACGGTCCGAGTAATTCACCGAACGAGGCGCCGGACGGGATCGTGGCCAGCCAGAGGAAACCACCGAGGGAAACAGCGAGACCGGCGATCGTGAATCCCCGTCGACCGTACTTGTCCGAGTAGAATCCGCTCAATGGGCCGGCGACGGCGAGGGAAGCGGAGACCGGGATTAGAAAAAGGCCGGCGGCGAGTGGGCTCAGATAGACCGGGGGGCCTTGAAGATAGAAGACCATCACAAACAAGAAGACCCCTCGTGCTAACGCGTTAAAGAACATCGCCACGGCGGCGTCCGTGAACTCGACAGTACGGAAGAGCGAGAGGTCAAGCATCGGAAATTTCGTTCTTCTCTCGATGAGAATGAACGTGAGGATCAACGCAACACCGATGACGAGACCGGCGACCGTGGCCTGCGCGTTCCACTGACCCAACGAGCCGAACGTCATCGCCAACAAGACGAGCCCGAGGCCCCCGGCGAATGCGATGTTCCCCACCCAGTCGATCGGTTGATCCCGCTGCGCCTTCGCAAGCTCGTGGAGGTCACGGTGGGCCCGATAGGTCGCGACCGCTCCGATCGGCACATTAACGAAGAAGATCCACTGCCAGCCGATCGTCGATGTGATCACCCCGCCGAGCACCAGACCGACCACCGCTCCCACGACGATGGACACCTGATTGATGCCGAGTGCCCGTCCGCGTTCGTTCGGAGGAAAGGCGTCGGTGATGATGGCGGCGGAGTTGGAGAACAGGAACCCGGCCCCGATCGCCTGGACCATCCGGAAGATGACCAGCTCGGTCCCCGTCTGGGAGAACCCGCAGAGGAGCGAGCCCACGGTGAAGATGGCGAAGCCGATCACGTAGAGCCGGACGCGACCGAACATGTCGCTGAGCCGACCGAAGTTGATCAGGACGACGGAGGTTACCAGAGCATAGCCCAAGAGGATCCATAGCAGGCTCGTGGGGGTGGACCCGGGGAGCTCTCGACCGATCGTCGGGAGCGCGATGAGCACGATGTTGGTATCGAGGGCCGCCATGAGCGTGGCGACCGTCGTGTTCGAGAGGACGAGCCACTTGTACTGCATCAACAGGCCCAACGGTCTCAGGGTCGGGCCGCGTCGAGACTAGGTCGGCCCGCCGCGGGGGGGGTGGGGATCACAAGGGCGGTCCCGGGGGTGGCCCTCACGCCCCGGTGGAAGTTCCGATCGAATTGTGCTTGGCGATGTCCGAGGAGATCTCGTCAACGTACTTGCGGAAGGATAGCAGCAGGGTCCGGCTCGTGATGACGCCGACCACGTGGTCGCCCCTGGTCACCACCAGCCGGCGGACCCCCTTGGTTACCATGAGCTCGACGACCCGGTCGGTCGATAGGTCCGCCGAGCAGGTTACCACCGGCTTCGAGGCGATTGCGGAGACCGCGACGGTCGAGGGGTCGACCCCGGCCGCGACCACCTTGTTCACGATGTCCCACTCGGTCACGATGCCACTGATGGGCTGCTCCCCTCCGGCTAGGATCGCGTAGCCCTGGCCGTGATCGCTCATCTGCTTCGCGCAGGTCAACACGTCGGTCCCGACGTCGATGACCAGTACCGAGGGATCCATGAGGTCCGCTGCTTTGCGCACCATGTCGCGCGGATGGGACGGACCAATATATCGCCGGCTGGGGCTCGAGCCCCCTGAGCGCTTAATTGAGCGGTCGGCTCCCCCAGCCCGCCAACGGGCGAGTCTGCATCGATGACGGACGTGATCGTCGCACAGGGCCTCACGCGCTCCTACGACGGCCAACCGCCGGCGGTGGACACACTCTCTTTCTCCATCGCTCGGGGAGAGATCTTCGCACTGCTCGGACCGAATGGCGCCGGCAAGACGACCACGATTCGGCTCCTGTCCGCGCTCATCTATCCGACGGCGGGCGAGGTCCGCGTCAACGGCGTCCCGACCACCGACGCGGGCCGCATCCAGGAGCTCCACGACGCGATTGGCGTTCTGCCCGAGACCCCCGGTCTCTACGAGAGCTTGTCTGCCTATCGCAACCTACTGTTCTACGGACGTCTGCACGGGCTTTCGGACGCGACGATCCATGAGCGAGCCCAAGCTCTGCTCACGACCTTCGACCTCTGGGAGCGACGCGAGGAGAAGATCGCGACCTACTCCAAGGGGATGAAGCAGAAGGTCGCCATCGTCCGCGCGATGCTTCACGAGCCGCCCTGCCTGATCCTGGACGAGCCGATCTCCGGGCTCGATCCCGAGGCGGCCAAGGCCGTCCGGGACTTCTTGGTCGAGGAAAGGCGCCGAGGACGCACGGTCGTCCTATCGACCCACAACCTGGACGATGCGGACCGGCTCAGCGACCGGGTGGCTGTGATCCGCTCCCGATTGATCGCCCTCGACTCCCCTCGAGCGCTCAAGGAGCGGCTCTTCCATCGGCGGGTATCGATCCAATTGAAGGACGCTGGGTCGGATGTGATCCGGGCGGTGCGTGACCTCCCCAGCGTCGTCCACGCCGAGTGGTCTCAGCCCCATCTCCTGCTCCAGCTCCAGGAGCCGGACCGAGACCTTCCGACGGTCGTGGAGTCGCTCGTCCGAGCGGGGCTGAGGGTCCAGTACACCATGCCGCTCGAGCACTCCCTCGAAGACGCCTACCTCAAACTGCTCGAGGAGTCACCGGTCGGCCCGGGAGGAGCACTGCCGTGAGGTGGGAACGTGTGCGGGAGATCTTCCGCAAGGACTTCCTGGAGCTGCGGTCCAACCGATCAGTCTTTGCGACGCTGTTCATTCTTCCGGTGATCCTGACGGGAGAATCGGTTCTCACGGTCGCCTTTCGGGCGGGCGCTCTCTCTCCCGGGTCCCCCGGCGCCTCGGGCACTATCCCTAGTTACGCGGGATTCGGGTTCGACATTCTGCTCCTGATCCCGCTCCTAACCGCGGTAACGATTGGAGCCACGTCCATTGTCCAAGAGAAGACAAACCGCAGCCTCGAGCCTCTTCTGGCCACCCCGATCACCGATACCGAGCTGTTGGTGGGGAAGGCGCTCACTCCCCTCATACCTGGCGTGGTGGCGGTGTGGGTCTGCTACCTCGTGGAGTTCGCCGCGATCGACGCGATCGCCTGGCCGATCGTGGGCGGACCGATCGCGCCGACCGCGCTGGCCATCTACCAGATGCTCGTCCTGGCTCCCGCGCTCGGCCTTCTGGGCACGTTCGCGATCTTGGTGGTGTCCAGCTGGGCCAAGGACTCGCGGGCCGCCCAACAGATGAGCACGTTCGTCGTCTTGCCGGTGCTGGTGGCGGTGCTGGTCGCGTTCGTCTTCCTCCCGTCGACGATCGCGGTGGTGGGCGGCTTCACCGCGGCCCTGGGGATCGGGATCTGGATCCTCGGAAGTCTTGCGGTCCGAAAGTTCGACCGACCCTCGATCCTGATCTCGTGGCGTTAGGTCGCCGGCGCTGGTCCCGCTGGACCCGAGGGCCCCTCGCCGAGGGAGGGGGCTGTCCAGACGAAGGGGGGCAGGGCCGCAGGGTCGGCTTGCAGGTAGCTCGCGAGAGACTCCGTCAGGGGTCGGAAGATTCGGTCCCAAGGGGAGGCGAGGGGACCCGAACCCCAGGTGCCGACGCATCGTTCTACGGCCTTGAGCCAGGTCGTTCCCGCAGGAACTCGGACGGGGTAGAAGCGAGGGTGGGAGCGGGCCCAACGCTCAACGCGTTGCTCGGCCGTGCGCGAGAATCCCTCATAGAGCACCATGAACGTGCTCGAGGCGGGGGCGCGTCGTTCGACCATGCGAAGGAACACGAGCAGCTCCGCGACCGAGCGGACTGACCCGGCTCGATCGGTCGCAGACTTCTTCCACCGGTCGAACAACGCGCTCAGACCGCGACCGGGATCCCCGCGGCCGTCGGTCTCCCGCCCGATCGGGGCCGAGGTCGCAACTCCGCCTGAGGGTAGGCGCCGCTGTCCATCGACTTGGAAAACAGCCGCTCGGCGCGGCGGGTGAAGAAAGACGCCCTCCATCTCGACCGGGTCCGGCCCGGCGGTGGTCGCGAGGTCCTGGACCCGGTCGGAAGCTTTGGCCTGTTGCATGGAATGCGCACGCCAGGCCCGGTACACCGTCATGTGGCTCACTCGGAAGCGCTTCGCCAGCGTCCGTGTGGTCCAGCCTCGCCCGTGCTCTCCCGCATTCCGCCCCGCGGCGCTCACGATGCGGGCCTTGAGCCGGGCCGAACGTCGCCCATGTCCCGATCGCGGTGCGTCCATGCGGATGCCCTCCAGCCGGTTCGAAACGAACCGACGGCGCCACAGGGCGACGGTTTCCGGGTGGATCGCCAGGGCGGAAGCAATGGCCTGGTTGGTCCAGCCTTCGGCGGCCATCAGCACGATCTTGGCCCGTCGGGCCCGCGACGCGGGCCGTTCCGACGCTTGGGACCAACTCCGAAGCTGACGCGTCTCTGGGTCCGTCAAATGGACTCGAACCGCGCGCCTCATGGGAGAACGAGGTCACGTTCCCCAGAAATAGCTAAGGGGCCCGTTCGCAGAGAGGCACGACCGACGCCGCTCTTCTCCATCGTTCGCGCATGCGGTCGTGCCAAAGTTATAAGAGCCACGCCGCTCGCCCCGCACTCGAGGGTTCATGCCTCCGCTTTCACCATCGTCAGCCCCCAAGGCGGAGAGCCGTAACGCTCTCGACCCGCATTCGCTCATAGAGGCCTATCGCACGATGGTCCTTTCGCGCGCCATCGATGATCGATGTATCTCCCTCCAACGCCAAGGTCGCATCGGCTTCTACGTTCCCGCTTCGGGCCAGGAAGCGGCCCAGGTAGGCTGTGCCGCGGCGCTTGCCCCGACCGACTGGGTCTTCCCCGCCTACCGGGAGCTCGGGGTCGCGCTCTGGCGAGGGATCACCGTGGCTACGCTGATGAACCAGTTTATGGGGAATTCGGCAGACCCGATGAAGGGCCGCCAGATGCCCAACCACTATGGCCTACGGGAGAGCAACTTCGTGGTCGCGTCCAGCCCGATTGGGACCCAGATCTCCCAGGCGGTAGGTGCTGCCATGGCCATGCAGCGGAAGAAGACGCCCGCGGTCACGGCGACCTTTTTTGGCGATGGGGCAACCAGTTCGAACGATTTCCACGCGGGCCTGAACTTTGCCGGCGTCTTCCACGCTCCCACGATCTTCTTCTGCCAGAACAACCAGTGGGCGATCTCCCTCCCTCGCGCGCGCCAGACCAAGAGCGCGACCCTCGCTCAGAAGGCCGAGGCGTACGGTTTCTCCGGTGTCGTGGTCGACGGGACCGACCTCCACGAAGTGTACCGCGCGGTCAGAGGGGCCCGGGAGCGCGCGCTCGCCGGCGACGGGCCGACCCTCATCGAGGCGCAGGTCTACCGGTACGGGCCACACTCGACCTCCGACGACCCGACCAAGTACCGCGGCGACGCCGAACTGGCCGAGTGGAAGGGGAGGGATCCCATCCTCCGCCTCCAACAGGAGCTTCGGGCGTCCTCCGCGCTGTCGGAAAGCGACGATGCGAGGATCACGGCCGACGCCCGTGGATTGATCGCGAAGGCGGTCGAAGGGGCGGAAGCGACACCCCCCATCGACCCGCGGACCCTGTTCGATGACACCTTCAAGGTGAGGACCCCCCAGCTCGAGGAGGAATTGGCGGAATTCGAACGCCTCCTCTCCGAGGGGGTGATCCGCCCATGACCGAGCTGACCCTCGTGCAAGCGATCAATCGGGCTCTGGCCTTTGCCATGAGGGAAGATCCAGACGTCCTCGTTCTCGGAGAGGACGTCGGGGTCGACGGCGGCGTGTTCCGCGCCACCGACGGTCTCATCAAAGAGTTCGGTGCCGACCGGGTCATCGATACGCCTCTTTCCGAGACCGGCATCATCGGCTCGGCGATCGGGATGGCACTCTACGGTCTCAAGCCGATCGCGGAGATCCAATTCCTCGACTTCATCTATCCCGGGTTCGACCAGATCGTCAGCGAGCTTGCGAAGTTCCGGTTCCGGTCGGGCGGCCAGTACCCCTGCCACGTCGTGGTCCGAGCCCCGTTCGGTGGGGGGATCAAAGGCGGTCTCTACCACTCCCAGAGCACGGAGGCTTACTTCTGCCACACCGCCGGATTGAAGGTGGTGGTCCCGTCGACACCGGCCGATGCGAAGGGGCTCCTTCTCACCGCGATCCACGACGAGGACCCCGTCATGTTCCTCGAGCCCAAGCGGATCTACCGCTCGGTCTCGGGGGAAGTGCCCGACGGGGACCACCGGGTCCCTTTCGGGGAGGCGCGGATCGCGCGGGAAGGCGAGAACGTCTCGCTCTTCTGCTACGGTGCGATGGTCGGCCCGAGCCTGGAGGCTGCGGAGATGGTCGCCCCCGAAGGAATATCGGTCGAGGTCGTCGACCTCAGGTGCCTGGTCCCGCTGGACGAGGCGCGAGTCCTCGCGAGCGTCGAAAAGACCGGGCGCGCCGTAGTGGTTCACGAGGCGGCGCGGTTCTGCGGGTTCGGGGCCGAGCTCAGCGCCATTCTGGCCGAGAAGGCCTTCTTCTCGTTGAAGGCCCCGATCCAGCGCGTGACCGGCTACGACACGCCGTTCCCCTACGCGCTCGAGCAGATCTACCTTCCCAACGCGGCTCGTATCGCCCGAGCGGTCCGCAGCGTCGCAGCCCAGGGATAGGCACGGAGAAAGAGATGACGTTCGAATTCCGGTTACCGGACATCGGGGAAGGCGTCGCCGAGGGCGAGGTCGTGAAGTGGTTCATCCACGAGGGGGACTCGATAGCGGAGGACGCCCCGTTGGTGAGCGTCCTCACCGACAAGGCCAACGTCGAGATCCCTTCGCCCAAGAGCGGGAAGATCCTCAAGATCCACGCCCAAGTTGGCGAGAAGGTCAAGGTCGGAGGGCTGCTTGTCACCATCGAACCCCCGGGCGAAGGGTCGGCAGCTACCTCGGGCAAGGCTTCTCCACCCCCGAGCATCGTCGCAAAGTCGCCGGCGGCCCCTCCATCCCCCGTGACGCCCGCCTCTCCCTCCGGTGGAGCTCGGAGTGCGGGGGGCGCTGCACCCCCCCCGAGCGCATCCCTCGCGGCGGAGGCGGAGGGCCGGGTGCTTGCCTCACCCTTCTTGCGACGCAAGGCGGCCGAGATGGGGGTCGACCTCGCCCACGTCCACGGAACCGGCCCGGCGGGCCGTATCACGGAGGAGGACCTCCGGGGCGCGGAGGCACGCGCCCGGGGCTCCCCGCGTGCGGAACCGGACCAAGAGAGCGCCAGGCCACCCGCCCAAGTTCCCTCTCCCGGCACTGACGTCGTGACCAAGATCCCCATCCGCGGCGTCCGGCGCGTCATCGCCGACCACATGACGGAGGCGATCCATCGGGCCGCACACTTCACCTATGTCGAAGAGGTCGACGCAACGGAGCTAGCCCGTTTTCGAGAGCGGATGGCTCGTCACCTCGAAGCCCAAGGGGTGAAACTGAGCTACCTTCCGTTCGTCATCCGTGGCGTGATCTCGGGACTACGGAAGTATCCCCAGATGAACGCGACGATGAACGATGACCTGGGCGAGCTGTGGGTCCATAGCGCCCACCACATCGGCATCGCCACCGCCGCTCCCGACGGGCTCATCGTCCCGGTGATCCGCGACGCCGACTCGAAAAGCGTCGCCCAACTGGCCCGAGAGATCCAGGACCTTTCGGCGCGGGGCCGTGAAGGCAAACTGACCCGCACCGAGCTCATGGGGTCCACGTTCACTATCAGCAGCCTCGGGGCCCTCGGAGGGGTCATGGCGACCCCCATCCTCAACTACCCCGAGGTGGCGATCCTGGGGGTCCACAAGATCCAGCGACGACCGGTCTACCGAGCAGACGGCACCATCGGCCCGGCCGACCTCATGAACCTCTCGGTCTCGGTCGACCACCGGGTGCTGGACGGAATCCTCGCGGCCCAGTTCCTGGCGGTCGTGAAGTCCTACCTCGAGGATCCCCACCAGCTGTTCGCGGAAATGGCATGACCTCGGCTGTCGCCATAATTCCGCTTCCGTACACCACGGAGGACGCGATCCGGGTCTTCGGCCCGGATGCCCAAAGGACGTTGCTCTCGGCCTACGAGTGGATGCTCCTTGGTCGGACTCTGGATGGGCGGATGACCGCCCTCCAGCGTCAGGGCCGCGTGGGGTTCTACGGGGCGACCACCGGGCATGAGTCGCTCAACGTCGCCGCGGGCCTGCTCACTCGGCCCGAGGACTGGATCTTTCCGGGGTTGCGCGAGCAATTGGTCGCGCTCGTCCGCGGTCATCCGCTGTCGCGCTACGTGCACCACTTGTTCGCTACGGACCTCGACCCATCCCGCGGTCGTCAGCTGCCTTGCCATCCGAGCGCTCGGGAGGTCGGCTACGTCTCGATGTCGTCGGTGATCGGGACGCAGATCTCGCACGCGGTCGGAGTAGCGGCCGCACTGCGTCACCGTCATGCCCCCGGAGTCGCCCTCGCCTTTTTCGGAGACGGGGCGACGAGTTCGAATGATTTTCACGCCGCGATGAACTGGGCCGGGGTGCGCGAGCTCCCCGTCCTCTTTTGCTGTGCGAACAACCAGTGGGCCATCTCCGTCCCCGTCAGCCGGCAGAGCGCGGCCCCGTCCCTTGCAGTAAAAGCTCGCGCCTACGGGTTCGAAGGCTTTCGTGTGGACGGGACCGACCTCTTCCAGGTCTGGAGCGCGCTCGGCGAGGCGTTGGAAGCGGCGCGCCAGAACCGGGGCCCGCGCCTCCTCGAGTTCGAGCTCTTCCGGATGACCCCCCACTCGACCTCGGACGACCCGAGCCGCTACCAGCCCGCCGGCTGGATGGAGCGCGCCGTCGCGCGCGACCCGCTAACGCGGGTCGCCCTTTGGCTCGAGAACGCCGGCTGGCTCGACCGCTCGGCGCGGGCGGCGATGGAGACCCGCATAGACACCTCGATCCGAGCGGCGGTGGAGGCAGCGGAATCGACACCGCCCCCTCCGCCGGCATCCTTGATGGAGGACATCTACGCGCAACCGCTTTCCCTTCCCGCCGACCTCGGTCGCGATCGGACGGGGGAGTGACCGATGGCCGGAACCTACGCGCGGTCGACCGAGGTCCTGGTGATCGGCGGCGGTCCTGCCGGTTACATGGCGGCGATCCGTGCCGGCCAGCTCGGGAAGAAGGTGCTGCTCGTCGAACGTGGCGAGCTCGGCGGCGAGTGCCTCAACCGAGGATGCATCCCTTCTAAGGCCCTGATTCACGCCTCGGAGCTCCTCTACCACCTGCGGACGGAAGGCGCCGAGATCGGCGTGCGCGCGACCGATACGTCGTTCGACCTCGCCGCGGCGATGCGATGGAAGAATTCCGTCGTGGAGAAAGAACGCATCGGGGTGCAGTCGTTGCTGCGGTCCGCGGGCGTTTCCGTTCTCAAGGGGGCCGCACGATTCAGCGGACCGCGCTCTGCGCAGCTTGCGGCCGCGGACGGGGGACAGGAGCGGATCGACTTCTCGGCCGCCGTCATCGCAAGCGGAGCGATCCCCATCGAGCTGCGAGGATTCGAGACGGACGGCGTGCGGGTGGTGAACGCATGGCAGCTACTGGACCTCCCACGCCTGCCGGCCTCGATGCTCGTACTCGGAGGCGGGGTCAGCGGGTGCGAGTTGGGGGAGTTCCTCGCCCGGGTCGGCGTGCGCGTGACGATCGTCGAAATGCTCTCCCAGCTCTTGCCGGGGATGGACACCGACCTTTCCCGGGAACTCACACGCACTCTGGAGAAGATGGGGGTCCGCGTGCTGACGTCGACGAAGGCGGTGAAGCTCGACCGGGCCAAGGAGAGCATTACCGTGACGGTGAAGGCGGAGGGGAGGTCCGAGGCGTTGTCGGCGGAGATGCTCTTCGTGACGATCGGTAAGAGGGCCGACACCGGGTCGCTCGGCCTCGAGGAGGCCGGCGTCCAGGTCGATGCCAAGACCGGCTTCATTCCCACGAACGACCAAATGCGGACGAACGTCGAACACATCTACGCCGCCGGGGATGTGACCCGGCCCCCGATGCTCGCGCACAAAGCCTACCGCGAGGGGATCGTCGCGGCCGAAGCGATCGCCGGTCGCCCGACGCGTTTCGACTTTCAGACCATTCCCTCCGTCGTGTTCACCGAGCCCGAGCTCGCCTCGGTCGGGCTGACTCTCGGCGAGGCGACGGCGCGGGGGTTCTCCGCGCGGGAGGCGCGGTTTCCGTTCATGGCGCTGGGCCGAGCCCACGCGAACCACGCGGCCGCCGGCTGGGTCAAGGTCGTGGGGGATGACACGTCGGCTCTCGTCCTAGGGATCCAGGCCGCGGGGGTCGCGGCTGGGGAGTTCATCAGCGAGGGGGCGCTCGCCATCGAGATGGGAGCCACCGTGCGCGACATCGCGGCTACGATCCACCCCCACCCGACCTTCGCGGAAGCGCTCGCGGAGGCGGCGCTGCTCTGGCTGGACGAACCCATGCACGTGACGCGGAGGGCTCGTGACGCGAAGCGTGATTGACTGGGGACTGCGACCCTACCCCGAGTCGCTCGAGGCCATGCGCGCGTTGCGGGCGGATCGACACGCGGGGAAGGTGGGGGACACCCTGGTCCTCGTCGAGCACCCACCGGTGGTCACGGTGGGGGTCGAGGGCGATGACGGAAGCGCGGCGATTTCGGGCCTGCCCGTCGTTGCGGTCGAGCGTGGGGGAAAAGTACGTACCACGGGCCGGGCCAGCTCGTCGGATACCCTATCGTCGACCTACGCCCGGGAGGATGCGACGTACGAGGCTTCGTGCATGCGACCGAGAGCGTCGTCATCGACACGCTCGGCGCCTTCGGCCTAACGGGCGAACACATCTCGGGACGGCGCGGGGTGTGGGTCGGCTCCCGCCGGAAGATCGCGTCCATCGGGATCGCCGTCCAGGACTGGGTAACGTTCCACGGGTTCGCTCTGAACGTCGATATGGACCTTTCTCCATTCGAGAGCATCCACCCGTGCGGGTTCGAGGGCCGGGTCATGACGTCCATGGCGCGCGAGCTGGGTCGCCCGGTGGCTCTCGCCGAGGTGAAGCCGGTCCTCTCTCGCCGCTGGCTCGACGCGCCGCAGACGCCGCGCCAGGGCCCCGTCGTTATCGTCCCCGCATGAGCGCCCCCAAGCCCTCCGGACGAATGCTCCTGGTCGGGGGCGGAGGGGGCCTCGTGGGACGCGCGATCCTGCGGGAATTCGGAGGAGATTGGTCGATCCGCTCCGTTCACCCTCACGCCGCGCCCGGTGAAGCGGAGGCCGGCGTCGAATGGGTTGCGGCCGATGTTGGCTCTGTCAACGACTGGGCTCCGATCCTCCGCGACATCGATGTCGTGCTGAACGTTGCGTGGCTACGGTCAGGCTCTGCGCGCCGGTTCCGCCCACTCAAGGACGGCCTTCTACGGCTCCTCCGCGCTGCCGAGAGCGCTTCCGTGGCGCGCTTCGTCCACATCAGTGTACCGGACGCCCCTGCGTCGATGGAGCGGGACCTTCCCTACCTCTCCTTCAAGCGAGAGGTCGACCAAGCCGTGGAACGGAGTCCCCTTCCCTTCCTCGTCTTGCGGCCCACGATGCTCTTTGGGCCTAACGACCGCCTCTTGACCGTCATGTTGCGAGGGATGGAGCGCTACCACCGGTTTCCGATGTTCGGGAAGGGAGATTATCACGTGAGTCCTCTCGCGAGCGCCGACCTCGCAGCCATCCTGCGCTTTGAGATGGGCCTCCCGGGCTCGCGCTCGTTGGTGCTGGGCGGACCTCGTCGCTACTGTTACCGAGAGCTTACGGATCGTATGTGGGCCGCCCTGGGGCGAGCCCCCCGGGTACTGGTCGCTCTCCCCCCGATCGTCGCTCCGACTCGCCCGCCTCCTCGAGGGCGTTGGCTCCCGCCTCCTCTATGCCTACGAGGTCGAGTGGCTCCTCTCCGACATGCTCGGGGTGGAACCTTACGCCCGATGGGAGCGCCCGCTGCTCCCCGTCGAGCCGTTCCTCGACCGTGAAGGGCTACGATTGCGGCCGCGACGCTCCGCGGCTAGCGGGCCTAAGATTTACATGGGTAGCGGCCTATCGCCCGGCATGGCCGAGCACTCACCACCGGGAATGATGACCAACGTCTTTGAGGACGCGATCCAGGCATTGACCGACCGGCAGGGCGAACTCGTGCTCCAGCTGGACGCCCTCCAGGTGGAGTTCCCCTTCATCCACGAGTCGATCAGGCTCTCGGGCACCGTCACCGTGCGGATCCACATGCGGGAGACCCCTCCCAGCGGCAAGCGCTCGCGCCGAAGCACGTAAGACCCATTCGCGCCCCGGGTGGGCCTATAGCCCACCGCCCGCAAACGTGCTGATCAGGATTCCCACGACAAAGCCGGCGAAGCCCGCGGCGAGACCGATCACCAACATCCGCACCCCGCTCCTCCAGACCGAGCCGACCGTGGCGCGGGCCTCATACCACCCGACCGTGAACAGCACGATCGCCGCCAGGATGACCGAGGCGATGGCCGCGGTGTCGACGTTGGTCGTGAGGAGGAAGGGAAGGATCGGGATGATCGAACCGACGACCGTCGCGACGCCTACGATATAGAAGCTGCGCCGAGGCTGGTCCTCCGAGACCGGGGCGAGATGGAGTTCGAAGGCCATCATCAGGTCGAGCATCGCCTTCGGCTTGGCTACGATCTGGTCGAGGAGGCGGCTCTTCTCCTCGCCCTCGAACCCCCATTGCGATAAGATATCGTTGACCTCCTGTCGTTCCGCGGCTGGGAGGTTCTTCATCTCCCACTCCTCCCGTTTCGCCTCGGCCAAGTAGAACGACCGGCGCGCTCGGGTCGATGTGTACGCGACGGCCGCCATCGAGATCGTCTCCGCCGCAAGCGCCGCGAACGTAGCCACCAAGACGACGGAGCGGTTCTGCCCCGCGCTCACCAACCCGAGCAGAACACCGAGAACGTTGACCAATCCGTCTTGGCTCCCGAGAATGAAGTCCGAGAGAAGGCCCGGCGTGGGATGCCCCTCGCTGGCGGTTGCGGCCGCCACGCTGGCCGGCCGCACCGGGGTCATACTCGCACCTCAGCCAGGGACCTCAACGCGTCCTCCGGACGGGGCGAGTCGGTGTGGGTCGCGTAGCGGTCGAGGACCGCTCGAGACGGGCGACCGACCGCGGAGCGACGACCCCGGCGGGGGTGATGAAGCCGGTGACGTAGCGCGCGGGGGTCACGTCGAACGCGGGGTTCGCCGCCGAGCTTCCGCGGGGGGCCAACCGCACCCCGTCGATCGACAGGACCTCCTCGGGCGATCGCTCCTCCACGGGAATTGCGTCGCCCGAGCGACGAGCGAAGTCGAACGTGGTCCAGGGCGCAGCGACGTAGAAGGGAATCCCATTCTCCCGGGCCACGACGGCCTTCTCGTAGGTCCCGATCTTGTTCGCGAAGTCGCCGTTCCGCGCGATGCGGTCGGCGCCGACGATGACCACATCGACGTCCCCCCGCTTCAGGAAGTAGCCGGCGGCGTTGTCGGCGATCACCGTGTACGCGATTCCCTCTCGGGCCAGCTCCCATGCCGTGAGGCGCGCCCCCTGAAGGAGCGGGCGCGTTTCATCCACGTAGACAAAGGGGCGACGACCGCGTTCGGACGCGACCCGGATCGGCGCGAGGGCGGTTCCCCACTGGACCGTCGCAAGGGCGCCGGCGTTGCAGTGAGTCAGAATGCGTGCGCCGCGAGGGAGGAGAGGAGCGCCGGCAAGCCCGATCTGGCGGCACTCCTCGACCACGTCCTGCCGGTAGGCGTCCGCGGCCTTCTCCGGGTCCTCGCCGCGCGCCCACGCCGAGCGAACGGCCTCGATCCCGACGAAGAGGTCAACGGCGGTGGGTCGGGTGGAGCGAAGAACCTTCGCGGCGCGAGCCGGGGTCTGGCCGGGCTCGCGCGACGCGAGCGCCATTCCGTAGGCCGCGGCGACCCCGATGGCCGGGGCGCCCCGAACGACCATCGTGCGGATAGAATCCGCGACCTCGTTGACACGGCGTAGCCTCAACACGGTCAGACGGGCCGGCAATGCGCGCTGGTCGATGAGGGAGAGAGTGTGGTGGCCGTACCACAGCGCGCGCACGGGCATGGCAGCGACCGCCTAGGACTCCAGGGCGTGCATGAGGTCGAGCCAATCCGCGCTCACGCGCTTGGTCGTGCCGATGGCCTCATCGAGCGACACCCCGATGATCCTCCCACCCCGGGAGACGGCTACCTCTCCCCAGCGCCCTTCGAGGGCCATGTCGACTGCGTAGACCCCCAGACGCGAGGCGAGCAGGCGGTCGAAGAGCGTGGGCGGTCCCCCCCGTTGAATGTGCCCGATCTGGGCCGAGCGGGTCTCTACTCCCAGGCGCTGTTCGATGCGGCTCGCGATCGCCGCTCCGACCCCTCGTTCGCGCAGGAGCTCGTGGCCGAACTGGTCGCGCGCCGCCTGATCCCCCGTCGGTAGGCCGAGGTCGACCGCCTCGCTCGTGACCACAAGGGCGTAGCCCCGGGCCGTGACGGCCTTCTTCACCGACGCCATCAGTTTCGCCTCGTCCCACGCCTCCTCCGGGACCAGCGTCAGATCGGCACCGCCTCCGATCCCGGTGGCGGCGGCCACCCAACCCGCGCTGCGGCCCATCACCTCCAGCACGATGACTCGGTGATGGCTGCGGGCGGTGTCGCGAAGGCGCTCGAGCGCGTCCACCGCCACGGTCGAGGCCGAATCGAATCCGAACGTGTAGTCGGTGGCCGAGACGTCGTTATCCATCGTCTTCGGGACACCGACTACTCTGCCACCGCGTCGATGAAGTTCACGGGCCGCGGTCAGCGTATCGTCCCCCCCGATCGCGATGAGGGCATCGACCCCATGGCGAGCAAGGGTCCCCGTCACCTTCTTCGCGTCGGCGTCAACCTTGAACGGGTTCGTCCGTGAAGTCCCGAGGATCGTCCCTCCCATCCCCACGATCCCGCGGACCTCCTCGACGTCGAGCGGTCGGGCGAGGTCGTCACGGACCCCCTTCCATCCATCCAGGAACCCCAACGTGACGTGTCCCTTCTGGGAGGCCCGCAGAACGACGCCGCGGATCGCAGCGTTGAGGCCGGAGCAATCTCCCCCACCGGTCAGTACGCCGAACTTCACACCGGAACCTCGATGTAGCCCCGGGGCGCCGTCGTCAGGAAGCGGTACCCCGAGGAAGTGACGACCACATCGTCCTCAATGCGAACCCCTCCGTGGCCGGGGAGGTAGATCCCGGGTTCGACAGTGATGACCATGTTCTCCTCGAGAGGTTCGTCAACCCGTTCGTTCATCGCCCAGCCGTCGTGCACTCGAAGACCGATCGAATGGCCCAGACCGTGCGTGAACCGGCCCTTCCACGGGGAAGCGTCGATGACCTTCTGGGCTGCGAGATGGACGTCCTTGGCAGCCACGCCGGGCCGGATCACGGCCAGGGCGGCCTGCTGCGCCTCTTCGACCTTCTCGTGAACCCGCTTCAGTTCGTCGTCCCGTCGGCCGAAGTGGAACGAGCGAGTGATGTCGCTCGCGTAGCGCCCAAAGTACGCTCCGAAGTCGCAGACCATGGAGTCCCCCGACCGTAGCGGCCGTGCTCCGGCGAAATAGTGCGGCTCGGCACTGTTCGGACCGAAGCCCACGATCGTCGAGAACGATGGGCCGTCCGCACCGTGATGCATCATGCTGTAGTTCATCTCGGTGGCCAGCGCGAGCTCCACGAGCCCTTCCTTGAGCCATCCGGGGATCTCGAGGGCGACCTTGGAGCCGATCTCCGCGGCCTTGTTGAGCCGAGCGATCTCCTCGGCGTCCTTCGTGACCCGGGCCTTGCGCATCGCGTTGCCCACGTCCACGAACTCGCAGCCCGCCAACGTGTTGGTGAACCTCAGGTAGCTCGCGTGGGTGAGCTCAGGGTAATGGAGCCCGATCTTCTTCGCCGGGCCCACGGTCTCTTTGAGGGAGCCCTCGAGGTCGGCGGGCGTCTTGAACTCGTGGACCCGAACGTTGGGGTCCTTCTTGGCCGCCGTGTGCGCCGACTCGGCCTCCAAGACGGAGGCGTAGACGTCCAGCTTCCCGTCCGGGTGGGCCACGGCGACCGACTGTTCGAACAGCCCGCTTGGTACGTCGAAGAGCCAGAAGAAGCTCCCGTCCAAGTGGGGGTCTACGGCGTTCGCGATCACAATGACATCGGGTTTCGGCTCCGCCAAAGCGAAGAGCTTCTGGATGCGCGCCTTCATCGGCCGCTCTAGTGATGGCGAGGTTTCAAGGTTGCGCCCCCACCGTCGGGGTGGAACCTAGCCAGGAGGAGGGACGGCCGCCGACGCGCGCAGGTCCTTCCACGAAAGGAGGGGATGCCGGGCGGCTTCGACCTCGTCGATGCGCCCGACGGATGTCGCATGGGGCGCTGTCCTCAGGTTCTCTGGGGTGTCAGAGAGGGACCGTTCGAAGGCAGCGATGAAGGCGTCGACGCTTCGCCGACTCTCGCTCTCGGGAAGCTCGATCATCAGTGCCTCTTCGACCAAGGAAGGGAAGTAGATCGTCGGAGCGTGGACCCCCTCGTCTAGGAGCCGCTTCGCGAGGTCGAGGGTCCGCACTCCCCGCTCCTTGAGAGGCGCGCCCGAGAGAAGGAATTCGTGCTTGACGAGCGGTCGGAACGGCCGCGGAAGGTGCGCCCCGAGCTTGTGGGCAGCGTAGTTCGAATTGAGCACGGAGCGGTGGGCCACATGTTTGAGGCCCTCTTCGCCATGAACGAGGGCGAAGACGAGCGCCCTCAGGTCGAGAGCGAAGCTACCGTACCCGCTCTTGATCTTGCCGATCGACTTCGGCCGGTCATAATCCAGGTGGAAGCGTCGCCCGGACTTCACCACGCGCGGGATCGGCAGGTAGGGTCCGAAGGTAGCGTTGGCCGCCAGGACGCACGGCTCCGGGTCCGCCCCCGCCGTGGGGCGTCGCGAAGGTCTTGTGCAGGTTGAGGTGCGCGACATCGAATCCCATGCGCCCGGGGTGGGTGATGCCGAGGATGGCGTTCAGATTCGCCCCGTCGTAGTAGAGGGAGCCGCCCGCGCCGTGCACCGTCTCGGCGATCTCGAGGATATCCGTTTCGAAGAGGCCCGCGGTGTTCGGGTTCGTGAGCATGAAACAAGCAGTGCGGTCACTGACAGCTTCCCGAAGCGCCTTGAGGTCGACACAGCCGTTCGTGGACGGGAGCTCTCGCGTGGCGAACCCGGCCATCGCCGCCGACGCCGGGTTCGTTCCGTGAGCGGTGTCGGGCAAGAGGACCTCGGTACGCCGCTCGAGTTCCCCGCGGTCGTGATAGTAGGCACGGACCATGAGGAGGGCCGAGTATTCGCCGTGCGCTCCCGCGGCGGGCTGGAGAGAGATCTCAGGGAGCCCAGTCACCCTGACGAGCAACTGCTCGAGTCGCCAGAGGATCTCGAGCGCCCCTTGCACGGTATCCTCCGGTTGGTCCGGATGGAGCTCCGTTGCGTGGCGCCGTCGAGCCAGGACCTCGCCGACGCGGGGGTTGTACTTCATCGTGCACGAGCCGAGGGGGTAGGTCGACGTCTCGATCCCGAAGTTCATCTGGCTCAACCGGGTGTAATGCCGCAACACATCGAGCTCGCCGAGCTCGGGCCACCGAACGGCGGCGCGTCGGCGCAGGCGTTCGGGGACCCCTTCGATCGGGTCGACCGGGAGCGCCTCCTCCGCCGGTCCGAGCTCCCGTACCGGGGGCTCGTCCCACCGGGCCTGCCGGAACGTCACGTGGGCCTCGGAGCGCTGGCAAGGGTCGAGCGTGCGGCCTTGGCGTAACGCGCGATTGCCCGCGCATCGGTCGTCTCCGTGGCGGCGACCAGGACCCACTCGGCCAGCGCGGGAGCACTGGGCCGGGGGTCCGCGAGCCGCATCCCCCCGAGGACGCGGCGACGGCGTAGTCCGTCCAGGAACGCCTGCGCGCTACCCCGAGTGACCTCGATCGTGAACTCTCCGAGGTGAGGAGCGCGGAAGCGCGGCGCCCGGAGCCCTTCTACGGACCCCAACGCCTGGGCCAATGCGTGGGCCTGTTCCGAGAGTCGCCGTTGAAGCGCTACGAGGCCCTTGGGTCCCACGACCGAAGCATAGACGACGAAGGCGAGAGCGATCAACGATTCGTTGGTGCATATGTTCGACGTCGCACGGGAACGGCGGATGTGCTGCTCGCGGGTCTGCAGGGTCAGGGTGAACGCCCGGCGTCCCTCGCGGTCGCGGGTCGCGCCCACGATCCGCCCAGGGGTGAAGCGGGTGTGCTCGCGGCGACAGGCGAACAGGCCGAGGAGGGGGCCGCCGTAGGAGAGCGGAACGCCAAAGGGCTGACCCTCGCCTACCACGACATCGGCTCCGTAGTTTCCGGGTGGCTCGAGAACCGTCAAGGCCAGCGGGTCCGCCCGGACGACCAACGGCACGTCGCCGACAGTGGACTTGATCTCCGTGACCCCCTCGTCCAGGTGGCCGAAGCCGTTCGGAAGGTCGGCCAGCACACCGAACACATCACCCGACCCGATCAACGTCCGCAATCGGCCCAGGTCGATTTCCGACGTCTCCCGGTCGAACGGGATCGCCTCTACCCGCAGGCCTTGGCCGCTGGCATAGTTGTCCAGAACGCTACGCTCTTCCCACGGCAGGCTCTCCGGGACCAGGAACCGTTTCCCTTCGTGGATGCGGCGGCAGAGCAGCATGGCTTCGGCGCTGGCCGTCGCGCCGTCGTACAGCGACGCATTCGCGACGTCCATCCCCGTGAGCTCGACCCAGAGGCTCTGGAACTCGAAGAGGCTCTGGAGCATCCCTTGGCTCGCCTCGGGTTGGTAGGGAGTGTACGCAGTGTAGAACTCGCTCCGCTGGAGGATCGAATCCACCGCTGCCGGGACATACCGGGCGGACAGGCGACCCCCGAGGAAGTTCGCGAACTTCGAGTACGGTTGGTTGCGGTCGAGGATTCGGTCGATGGTCGCTACTGCCTCCGACTCGCTCAGCCCACCCCCCAGTCCCATCCGGCCGATGCGCGCCCTTCGAGGAACATCGGCGAACAGCTCGTCGACCTTCGATAGACCGATCTCCGCGAGCATCGCCGTCTCCTCGCGCTCCGTGTCGGGAATCCAACGTGCCACGAACCCGCTCCGGGGAGCTCGCGAGCGGGGGAGCGCATAAATCCCTTGGCACGTCCGCGCGCTTTTGGGTCGGCCCGGTAAGCATATGCGGGCGCACGACGGACCTATGGGGGGGCTGAGGAACCTGAAGCGCACCGTCCGTCCACGAAGGGGAGCGCCTGCGGCCCCTCCAGCGTCGGTCGAGATCCTCGATGTCGCCTTCCACCGCGCCTCCCTCGCCAGTCCGAGGGGGTCCAGCAAGGCCGAGCGCGACCGGCTCCGGGCGCGACTGAAAGTCGTGCGAAGTGGGGCGACCGTGATCCGCCAACTTCAGGTACCTGGACACGGCCGTTCCGCTCTGCATCGTTCTCGCCGTTCGATGCGACGCTCGTCGCTACGCGTTTCGGGATGGGCACGCTCGAACGGTCCCTGACGCGGGTCTCCCGCGCGCAACAACGGATCCGCGGGCTCCAGCAGGAGTCCGAGCGGGCGGTTCTCCGCGGGGGAGACTCGACGACCTACGGCGAGGAGGTCCGACGGTTCTACGGCCGGCTCTCGAGCCATGTCCGGGAGGTCGACCCTGACCTTGCTCGTCTCCGAGAGATCCAACGGTTCTTGAGGGACCGTCCGCACCTCGAGGCCGGGGCGCCGACGCTCGTCGTCGCCGGCTTTCCGAACGTCGGGAAATCCGCCCTCGTCGCCCAGTTGTCGAGCGCGCATCCCAAGGTGGCGGACTATGCGTTCACGACGTTGGCGATCGAGGTGGGCCACGCCGACCTCGGGGTTGACCGATGGCAGATCCTGGACACGCCCGGGGTGCTGGGTCGCACCGGCCGCTCAAACCCGGCGGAGCGCGAGGCCGCCGTCGCGGTCGAGCGCGCCGCGAGCGTGGTCCTGTTCGTGATCGACCCCTCGGAGTCGAGCGGCTATTCGATCGAGGAGCAGGAACGCCTCCTCGCTCGGTGGCAACAGGAGATACCGGGACGCCCGATCATCGTGGTGGAATCGAAGTCCGACCTCGTTCCCGACCGCGGTTCGGGACGGCTAAGGGTCTCGGCGATTACCGGGGAAGGGCTCGATGAACTGCGCCGGGCCATCCGAGCGGTCGAGTCGGCGCAGCCCCGGCCGGCCCTGGAGGAAGCGCCGCCGTCGACCGACGAACTCGAACCTCCTACGTTTGACGCTCCCTCGGACGCGCCATCGAGCGAGTCGTCCTCCCCCGAGCGGAGGCCGAAACGGCCGAATCGCAGTAAATAGCTCCGTGGCCTTCGACCTTCTGATGCCGTGGCATCCGACCGGGGTGAACGCCGATTCCGTCCTGCCCGGGCAGCCGCGGTCGGTGGAGGTCGAGGGAACGGAGATCGTGCTGGCCCGAGTGGGGGCCCAGGTCTTCGCCCTCGCGGACCATTGTCCCCACCGGGACGGCCAACTCTCGGATGGAACGCTCGACGGGGACCGGCTCACCTGCCCGTTGCACGGCGCGGTGTTCGAAGTAATGAGCGGAGCGGTGCTCGCGGACCCCTTCGGGATCGAGCCGCCCGAGGGGGGCGTCGCGCCCGTGGCGCGCTATGCGACGAAGCTCGAGAGCGGCACGGTCTGGGTCGAATTACCGTAACCGGCGCTCCTACACGGAGAAGAGGCGGCCGTTTTCGGGCGTCTCCACATCACAGAACTGGGCGAGCTCATCGCGCAGCGCCTCGCGCTGGTCCCCGTGCATCAGGACGACCGTCTTCGCCCGGGTCGCCTTGGCGAGCTTCACGAGCTCCGAATGGGATGCGTGGGCGGAGAAATCGAACTTCATGACCTCGCAGATAGGGCGGATCGTCTGGCCGTCCACGTCGATCGTTCCTTCCTCCAGGAGGCGACGACCGTTCGAGCCCTCCACTTGGAAGCCGGTCAGGAAGATGGAGGACTTGGGGTCCGTGTACAGCTCCCCGATGTAGTGGAGAACGGGACCTCCATCCAACATCCCTCCGGTCGTGACAATGACCTCGGCCTCCCGGGTCGCTTTGCGCCTTTCCGTCGGAGAGGTAACGATGTGCACTCCTTCGAGCGCACGACGGAACTTGTTCGGATGGGCGAGATACTCGGGCGCGCTTTCGTAGATTTGGTTGACCGTTCTCGCCATCCCGTCCAGGTACGTTTCGAATCCCGAGCTCGCGAGCGTCATGAGCACCTCCTGGGCGCGACCGACGGCGAACGCGGGGACGATCGCCTTGCCGCCCCGCTCCACCGTCGCGCGGATGCGGTCGCGGAACCTTCGCTCGGTCTCGTCGCGATTCGGGTGCTCCCGGCCGGAGTAGGTCGACTCCAGGACGAGGACATCACACTCGAGCGGTTCCGCGGGTCCGACCAGCCGCGTGGCGATCGTCTGCACATCCCCGGTGAAGAGAAGGTCCTTCGCTCCTCGGTAGAGGAACATGCACGCTCCCGGGATGTGCCCGGCGGGCGTGAGCTCGAGCTCGATGCCGTGATGACGGTAGACCTCGCGCTGCTCGATCGCGGTGGACCGTGCCAGAAGGGACCGTATGTCGGTGGTGTGGTACGGGGGAAGATAGCCTTCAAGCCGCGCAATCTTGAGCGCGTCCCGGGTGAGGAGGTCCGCAAGGGCGAGCGTCACGGGGGTCATCACGATCCGAGCCCGCGGTAGTCGGCTCAGGAGCGGTGTCATGCCGGAGTGGTCGAGATGCGCGTGCGAGAGCACGGCGACATCGACGTTGAGCGGAGCCGGCCGCGGGTAGGAAGGAGGGTCGCTCGGCGTCATGCCGTAATCAAAGAGCAAGGTCCGGCCTTGGTCACGGACGACGAGGCCGAGCGAGCCGATCTCGGACGCGCCACCGAGGAATTGGAGGTCCATCGCTTCGCGGAGCGGGACCCTCACTTAAGTTCATCCCGACACCGGCCGTCGGGGGAAGCAAAGCGCTCTTTACCCGGGGCCCGGTCCGGCGGTCATGACCGGGGACCCGTCCGCGGACCTCGAGGTCCTCTTCCGCATCACGGGGGCTGTGGAAGGGGTCGTTCGTCAGGTCTCCGGCTCGCCCCACCGCGCCGATGTCGTCGGCATGGGCGCGTCGGGCTCTCCCACCGAACGGATCGACCAGGCCGCCGAACAGACCGTGCTCGATTGCCTGGACACGGAGGGCGTGAACTGGGATTTCCTCAGCGAAGAGATCGGCTTGGTTAGGCGTGGCGGAGGCCCTCTGCTGGTCGTGGACCCGATCGATGGGAGCCATAACGCGCTCCACGAGCTCCCCTTTGCATCGGTATCGATGGCCCTCGGGCGAGAGACGCTGGGCGGGATCGATATGGGAGTGGTCCACGACCTCTACCGCCGGACTACGTATTGGGCGGTCCGAGGCCAGGGCGCCTTCCGCAACGGCCGGGCGATCCACGTGCGTCCGTGGAACTCACGCTCGGACCTGGTCTTCATCAACCTCGCGCGGGACACCATGGACCGGGCCGTGGAGCGGGCACGCCGGGCGCGGCGGATCCGCGCGCTCGGGTGTGCGTCTCTGGAGATGGCCCAGGTCGCCGAGGGGGCGGGCGACGCCTACCTCTTCGATAATCGAGCAGAATCGCTCAACCTGCGCGCCACCGACATCGCCGCAGCCTATCGGATCCTCTTGGAAGCGGGCGGCGGAGCGAGCGACGCGGAGGGCCGTCCGATTGACCGCTTTCCGCTCACGGTCGACCGGCGGACGAGCCTGTTCGCATGGGGGGATCCAGCTTTCGCCCGAGCGACGTCGGGGGAGGGAAGGGCATGAAGGTCGGCCTGGTCGCGAACCCGCGGAAGCCGGTCTGCCATCGAGCTCGCTCACATTGCGGCGGCGTTCCTCAGCACCCGCGCCGACCTCTCGATCTCCGACGCCCTCGAGGACGATTCGCGTTGGCCGGTCCCCCTTCGGCCCGTCGAAACCATCGACCCGGACGCGATCGTGGCGATCGGGGGAGATGGGACCTTCCTTGCCACCCTCCGTCGGACCCAGGCCCCGGTGCTCGCCATCAACGCGGGCACGCTCGGCGTGCTCGCGGAGGTGGACGGCCGGGACCGCCCGGCGGTCGATGAGGCTCTGGAGAGGCTCGTGGGGGGCCGCTACTTTGTGGACGAACGGATGAAGGTCGCCGTTCGCGCGGGAAAGACCATCGTTCCGGATGCGATGAACGAGGTCGTGATCCACTGCGCCCATCCCGCCCGGATGGGCCAGTTCGAGATCGACCTGGACGGCCAGCGACTCGGTCGCATCCAGGCGGATGGGATCATCCTCGCGACGCCCACCGGTTCGACCGGCTACGCGATGAGCGCTCTCGGTCCGATCGTCGAGCCGGGCGTGGAGGGGATCGTGGTCGTCCCGATCGCTCCGTTCCGTGCCGTCTCTCGGGCGATCGTGATCGACCCGCTCCACACGGTGACCATCCGCTCCGCGCAGACGACGTTCGCGACCGTAGCGGTCATCGACGGCCAAGAGGAGATCGCCGTCCCGGCAGAGGAGCCCGTGGTGGTCTACCGATCCCCCCGCCGAGCGCGGTTCATCCGCTTCGATACCTCCTATCTCTTCCACCTCAAGGGAAAGGGGATCCTCCCGTGGTCGCCGATGGAGAAGAGCGACCGGGAGAACGGCACATATGCCGATGTTCCGCCCTCAGCGTAAACGGACGGGGCCGCCCGGCGCTCGGGTCGGGTCCACACCCACGCTCGTTACCCGAGACCTGCTCGATAGCGTACTGGCGAGCGCTCGGAGCGCCTACCCCAACGAATTCGGCGGGATGCTGCGCGCCGACCCGCCGGGCGTGATCTCAGAGCTGTTACTGCTTCCGGGAACCACGGCGGGGCGCCGCCATGCGAACTTCCAATTCTACATGCTTCCGGCCGACCTGGCGATCGTAGGCACGGTGCACTCTCATCCGTCGGGCGCGTTGCACGCTTCGGATGCGGATATCCGTCTCTTCCGCAACTGGGGGCGCCGGCACATCATCCTCGGGGCGCCGTTCGGTCCCAGCTCGTGGCGAGCGTACGACGGCAACGGGAACCCTACGCGGTTCGACGTGATCGCCCCGGACGGACAGGTCGAGGGGATCCCGGGCGACGGCCGCCCGGTGCGGGCCGTCCACCGACACGAGTAGACGCGGGCCTACTCACGCACGGGGATGGTCGGGATCGGGATCCGGTCCGGGTGCAGGTTCGGGTCCTCGATCGACCGCGCTGGGCGCGTGGGCTCGCTCCAGAGGCCGCGGGTCTTCGCCGTAAAATCGAGCAGCCCAATGAACGCGCGGAAGGCGGCGCGGTAGGCGTGGGTGTGCGCACCCTCCCAGTCGAAGAAGTCGTTCAGCAGTCCCTTCGATTGCCGTAGCCCGTGGCTCAGGGCCCGCTTCAACAGCTCCTCCTGCACCGGGCTCAGCATGTCGCGTCGGAACCAGTCCCGCGACTTCAGGTGCCCGAGCGGAACGAAGAACATGGGCACGAGCAGGCCCTTGAAGTCCCACAGGTCATCGATGAGCTGGATCGTCCGGATGACGTCGTCCTCGGTCTCTTGCGGCAGCCCCACGATGAAGGTGCACGCGGGATAGACGTGATTGTCGTTCATCAGACCGGCGGCCTGCACGACGAGCTCGGGCCACTGGGAGGCCTTGAAGGGGGCGACCTTGCCCGGCATGGCGGCCGTGATCATGTGGGGAGAGCCCGTCTCCACACCGACCTCGACGCCCCACCAACCCTGCTTGTCGTCGATCAGGACCTCGGCGCACTTCGGGAGCAGTTTCGGCTTGGTCATCAGCGTGGCGATCGCCACGTGGCTCCAGCCGACCTGCTCATAGTAGCGCTTGGCGAGCTTGAGGAGGGGGATGAGCTTCTCCTCGCGCGGCATGATGTTGGGACTGCCGTAGAACAAGACATCGTCCGAGTGAAGAATCCCCTTTCGAACCCCGATCGCCGCGTTGACCTTGAGCTCCTCCTCGATCTTCTCGAGCCCGTACCAGCGCGTAGGTCGCGTGGTGACCGAACAGAAGGAGCAGCCGCGGCAGCATCCGCGACCGATCTCGACGAGGCCGTTGACGCTGGGGTACTTGATCGATGAGATCTGCTCTACCTTCGGCGCCTCCTTCGCGCCGAGGATCACGTGAGGGGGAAGAAACTCATCGGCGAGGGCCTTACGGACGATCTCCCGTACGTAGATGTCGCCCTCCCCTTCCACGACCGAGTCGACGCCGCCGAACGAGTCGACGAACTCCTGGATCCACGGGAGCTTCATGCGCGTCGGGGGCGCGATCTGCCAGGCACACGGGCCCCCGGCGATGATCTTCATGCCCCGTCGGCGTGCCTCGACGACGGCCGGCTGGGACATCATCCGTTTGAAGTTCACGCAGTTGAGCGGTTCCTTGTGCATCACGCCGCCGAACGTGGATGCGGGTGGGTTCAGGCCGAAGTAATCGTGGCCCGAGATCAGGAGTACCTTCGCCTCTCCCGGCATGTACCGAGACAGGTGGGAGGGGTGAACGATGCGCGCGTCGAACCCGCCGTCGATGAGCGAGGCCTCGATCTTGCGCATGCCGTAGGGGGCCTGGACGGGGTAGCCATGGGCATCGACGGGCATCTCGGGAAAGAAGAGCCGCTTGTAGACTCGTTCGGGTAGCACGTAGGCCGGAGTCGTCGTTCCGAAGCCGAGGAACTCTTTTCCGTTGTGGTTGCTCATCATCGTCCAGTCGCACGTGATGACCACTTCTGGCATTCTTCCTCCTCCTAGACAGTGTATATCCTTGTGAAGCCACGAGGGCCTCCTTCTTATGCGTTTCGACGCCCCGGTGTGATGGAATTCGTGTCCCGTGCTCACTCGTAGCCGGGGTCGTCGTCGTCCCGGAGGACCGCGCCTTCCATCGTATCGGAGGGCTCCTCCGACGCCTCCTCGGCCTCGGAGGCCCCGCGGAAGGCCGGGTCATTCTGCAGGAGATGGACCCGGACGCAGTCTCGGTGCGCGGGGCGCCCGTTCCACGAGCTGGTCTCCGACGGGAGACCTAACGGCTCCTGGCACAGACAGCAGATCTCGGGAGGAGCCACGATCCAAGCCGTTCGGCGCGGGGCAGTCATGCTCGCTCCCATGAGAGATGGCCGGTCGTTTGTAGTTTCCGCCTACGGACGGGTCGGCGCTCCGGGAGTGGGAGAGCACACGCCATAAGACCCGCCCGGTTGGCCTTCGTATGGACCCGCTGTCCGAGATCCGCCGACGGCGGCGCGCGTTGGGTCTCCCGCTTGGCGAGGTCGCGCGAGCGGTGGGCCGCAGTGACGCTACGCTCTCCCGTATCGAGCGAGGCCAGATTCGGCCCTCCTACGAGCTGGTCCAGCGGATCCTTTCCTACCTAGAGGAAAAAGAGGGCGCCCTCACGACCCGGCTCACGGCCGGCGAGATCATGACCCGCCCGGTTCGAACCGTCGATGGGTCGACCTCACTCGGCGATGCCGCCCGCCTCATGGAGCAGCACGCCATCTCCCAGATCCCGGTCACGGAGAACGGACGGGTCACGGGCTCCCTGTCCGAATCGGGGGTTCTACGCACCCTGGCCCAGAGCTCGAACCGTCGGTCACCACCGCGTGTCCGCGATACCCAGGAGAGCATGTACCCCCAGGTCGACCTCGATTTCCCGACCGACCTGTTGGCCGACCTCCTCACCCGGGTACCCGCGGTCCTCGTGACCCACCGAGGAACGGTGAGCGGGATCATCACTCGCAGCGACCTCATCCGTAGGCTGCGAGCCGACCGGCGCGCGAGGCCCACCGGGAACTGACCCCGCTACGGCCCCCGCGAGACCGCAGCGAGAACGGCCTCTACAGCGAGGTCGGCGGCCGCGATGCCGATCCGGTCGACGACCTCACCGGGTCGTCGCTCCGTTCCACGGCGCGCCACTCTCTCGGTCGACGCCGCGAAAACCATGTCCCCATCGGTCGTCGTGTGGAACGGGACGATCGCCCGGGCGAGGCCGGTCGATGTGATCATCGCCAGTCGGAAAAGCTCCGGCCGGGACAGGAGAAGGTCGGTCGCGACGAGCGCGAGGGTCGTGTGAGTTCGGCCAACGTGCGCGAGCGCGCGGGAGGTCGGCGGAACGATGGTCCCTCTTCGCGAGCGGGCTCCTGCGATGAACTCTCCGCTAAAGGGATCCCGGATTGCCCCGACCGCGTTCACCACGGCCAGGACGCCGATGCGGCCGCCTCCCGCAAGCGGGGCGGCAGCGCTCCCCACCCCGCCGGCCATCGTGCGCGATGGACCGAGGTACTTGCCGACGCGCGCGCCGCAGCCCGCCCCGATGGAGCCGGCCCGAACCGCCGAAGAACGGGATGCGTCCCGGGCGGCCGCGTATCCCAACGCTTGGTAGTCTGCCTTCGGGAGTCGGCCGGCGTATATGTCGAAGATCGCAGCCCCCGACACCGGTACGACGACCGCCTCCCCCCCAAAGGCCCGTTGGCCCACTCCCTCCTCTAACAGTCGAGTACGGATGCCGCGCGCCGCGTCCAGTCCATAGAGACTCCCTCCGGAGAAGAAGATGGCCCAACGCCGCCCGAACGTCGCCTCCAGATTGAGCGAGCCGGTGTCGTACGTAGCGGACGCGCCTCCGCGAACGTCGATTACTACCGGTGACGAACGGTCGAAGCGCACCACGGAGACCCCCGTCTGGCCGGTCGGGTCCTGCGCGTGCCCGACCCTAAGCCCCTGAATCTGGGAAAAATCGACCGCGCGTCGCTTCTGCGCCGCCATACTCCCGAGTAGGCGGGGGCTCAGATGAAGGCTCCCGACCGCATCGTTAAGGGTCTGCGCGGCTCGCGCGAACGTCATGCCCCGGTCCAGGACGATGAAGACCGGAGAGCCTCCGGCGGGCTTCGAGATCCGCCGGGAGTTGCCCGCCGGCCGCCACGCGATGCTCGCCGTCTTCCCGGGGGCCGACCGGCTCCCGATCGCGGCGCGGGTCGAGCCGGACCCGACGAAGCGCACGGCACTCTTTCATCGGACCGAGGTTGAGATCGTGACCGCCGACCTCTGGATGTACGTTGCCCCGCACGAGCTCCCGCCCGATGCCCGCCGGCGTTGGAAGCCGGTGGTGGCTCCCGATACCGATTGTATCGTGGCCGGCCAAAACCATCTGGTGACGAGCCCGGCGATGACCGTGTACATGGACATCTACCACGAGCTCTGTCACGTCCGTCAGCGTCGGGACGGAGCGAACCTGTGGGAGCCTGGGGTGAGCTACGTCAAGCGATGGACCGAGCTTGAGGCCTATCGGATCGTCGTGGACGACGCGCGCGCGCTCGGCGCCTCGGACGAGTTCCTTCGGGATTACCTCAAGGTCGAATGGATCAGCCGGGCCGAGCACGCCGAGATCGTGAAGTCGCTCGGGGTCGCGACTCGGTAACGGCGTTCGCCGTTCGTCACGAACTGTAGTTTTATCCGTTAACGCAGGCGATTCAACCCCGGCTCGGGGGCGCACGGGGTCGTGGGCATCAACATCAAGCAGACGGTCCAGCTCCGGCCGTCGACCAACGACCTGTGGTTCCTCTCCTACCTTCCGCTCGCCATCTCGGACGGGATCGCCACCCCCCTGATCCCGTTGCTCGCGCTCCAGCACTTCGGAGCCTCCGCCTTCGTCGTCACGATCATCATCGCGGCGAGCGCGATGAGCCAAGTTCCGTTCACGATCCTTTGGGGGAACCTGTCCGACCGTGTCGCCCACCGTAAATTCTTCCTCGTGGGGTCGTTCGCCGCGACCGGCGTCAGCATCATTTTGATCGCGCTCGCGCAGAACCTGACCTCGTACTTCTGGCTGAACGTCGTGGAGGGACTCGCCTCGGCGGCGAGCGCCCCGATCGGGACGATGCTGCTCCTCGAAACGCGCCAGAAGCGATGGTGGCCCGGTGACATCGGGCTCTTCGGCCTGATCTCCGGGCTCGGTACGTCCGTCGGGCTGGGGGTCGGGTTCGTCTGGCTCTTCGTCATCGGGTACAACCAGCCCGCCGTTCAGGCGATGACGGCCCTGCTCATCGCGTCGGGGGTCCTGGCCATCTTGGCGGCCGCGATCGCCTGGGCCTGGATCGAGGAACCGCTCGGGCGGATCGCCCGTAGCGCCGTTGCCGACCTCTTCAACCTCCAACGGGGGGTCGTTGAGCGACTTCGTCACGTTCGCTCACGCGTGCTCAATATCGTCGAGATCGCTCGAGGTCCCCCGGAATCTTTGCCCGGGCGGGAGTATCTTTTCCTGGCGGCCCTCGCGACGGTCTCGCTCGGCTTCGACATCTTCTACGGGCCGTTCCCGGTCTTCCTCTGGCAGAACGCTCAGCTCTCGGACGCCTCGATCTTCATCGTTTACCTCGGGTCGGCCGCGGCGTCGACCGCTTTGTTCTTCCACTCGGGCAAATCGGTCGAGAGCCACTCTCCGAAGTCGGTCTTCCTGGCTTCCCTCGGCGGACGGGTCCTGCTCATGCTCTTGTTCCTGTGGGGTCCCGTCTACATCCTGCTCGGCCTCGGAAGCCCCGCGCTCGCTGGATGGATGACGCTCCTCAACGCTCTTCTGGGCGTCACCTGGGCCTTCATCAGTACCGCGAGCACTCTCTTCCTCGTTCGATTGGTCGGGCGGTCGGCCCGGGGACGCGCGCTGGGACTGTACAACGCCGTCGCGGGGGCGGGCAGCCTCGTCGGCACCGTCCTTGGAGGATGGTTGTTCGCGACCTACGGCGTGGATTTCACCTACAGTCTCGCGGCGGCGGTCGTCGTGGTCGGGATGATCCTGATCGCACCCATCCCCTTCCCGATGTTCACGGTCCGTCGCCGTCTCGTGCGCTTGCATCGCGACCGGCCGAGCGTCGATAAGCACGCTCGCCGGGGCGCCCCCAACCCCGTGGCCCCCCGCTGACCTCTACGTCCCCCGCGGACGGGCGGGATTAAGTGGCTTGGAAGTGGTCATCCGCCCGGCGCCGGTACGGCGCCGGAGGCGCAACGTGGAAGGCGAGTGGGCTCCTCCACCAGGGGAGCGGTCGATCGGACTCGGCTTCTACCTCTCTCGCACGCCGGGCGTCTACGGTGTGATCAAGACGAGCGCAGAAGACTTTCGAGTGGACGAGATATCCGCCTATCCCCGCCCGGACCCTGCCGGGAGGTTCACGATCCTCCGCATCGAGAGCCAAGGCTGGGAACAACACGAACTCGCGGAGGCGATCGCTCGGCAGTTGCGCCTTCCCCGCCATGCCGTCCAGTGGGCGGGGACGAAAGATCGACGGGCGGTCACCGAACGTCTCTTTTCCTACCTGGGCGAGCTCGCGCCTTCCGAGCTCGACCTCCCTCGCACCCGCGTGATCGAGACCTATCGTGCCCGTGAAGGCCTGCGGTTGGGCGATCATTTCGGAAACCGCTTTGACCTCCGTCTTCGAGCGCTCGCTGGGTCGGCTGCGGACGCCGAGCACGCCTACCGCGCCACGCTCGAGGCCCTTCGGATGGCGGGTGGGATCCCTAACTTCTATGGCCCTCAGCGGTTCGGGGAGGTCCGCCCCATCACCCACGAGGTCGGTCGGGCGATCGTCCAGGGCGATTTTGCTCGCGCCGTCGAGATCTATCTCGCCGCGGTACCAGCCGGGGACGAGCGACCGGTCGACCCCGCTCGCATCGCGTACGGGCAGGATCACGACGCCGCCAAAGCCCTCCGCGACTTCCCCCGGGAGTACCGCTTCGAGCGTTCACTGCTCGAGCACCTCGCGCGGGGTCACAGCCCCGAACGGGCGCTTCGTGCGCTCGGTCGTGAGCTTCGCCTGCTCTTCGTCCACGCCTACCAATCCCTTCTCTTCAATCGGTGGCTCTCCGAGCGCCATATTCGCGGGCTAGCCCTGAGCGAGGCGACCGTGGGAGACTGGATCCTACGTCGGGCCCGGGACGGAACCGTTCGAGGCGAGGATGCGGTCCCCGTCGAGGCGGACAACCTCCCCGAATGCTCCGCCTTGGTCACGCGAGGGCAAGCCTTGGTCGGTGGACCGCTCGTCGGGTTCGAGACCCGCGTTCCGGCGGGCCCGGGGGGGGAGATCCTCAAGGCCGTCTTGGACGAGGAAGGGCTCGACCCGCGCGCCTTCAAGCTCCCCACGACCCCGGAGCTTGCCAGTCGAGGGTCCTGGCGCCCGGCGCTCGTCCCCCTCCCGCCCATCGAGCTCGAGATCGGTAGCACTCCGGGCGATCCGCTTCCGTCCGCGAGATTCCGGTTCACGCTCCCGAGAGGGTCTTACGCCACCGTCCTCCTCCGGGAGTTTACCAAGAGCGGTGCAACGGGCTGAGCGGGCACGACTGGAAACGAGCGTTCTAATACTGCCGCGCCGGCAGAGGACGGTGCGGAGAAGAGACGTGGCGCTCGACCTTCTTCAGGCGCGTTCCCCGACCGAGAACGCCACCCCTTTACCGACAGACATCGCGGAACGCGTGCCGACGGGGGTGCCCGACTTTGATTACTTCATGGGCGGAGTTCCGGCCGGCTCCGTGGTCCTGCTCATGGGGGACGCGGGAGCGGGTCACGCGGAGTTCGCGTTCACTTCCGCGGTTCAACTGATGCTCCATCGGGAGGACCCGGAGGCGCACGGCTTCCACTTGGGCACGGCGAAGGGTCCCTTCCTCTATCCCGAGCGGATCCTGTACGTGAGCCTGACCCGGTCGAGGCGCCAGGTCTTGAACGAGGTGCGCGACGCCTTCGACGCGGTCTACCCCGAGGTCTTCGCCCGCCACTTGACCTTCGAGGACCTCTCCCCGGCCTACTTCGCCGATACGAGCGTGCCGTCGGTCTGGGCCGAGGTCCCGAGCCCGCTCGCCGCCTCCGGGCCTGCGCTGAGCCGGGCGCCCGCGGGCCCGCTCCCCGCGCTCGCGCAGGCGCTCGAGGCCGGAGGACCGCGGACCGTAACGATCGTCGACTCCATCGGCGACCTCGTGATTCGTCCCGGTCTCGACGGGAGCGAATTGGTCACCTTCCTCAAGGGTCTCCGCCGTCGAGCGAAGGAGTGGGACGGGATCGTCTATCTGCTCCTCGCGCGCGGCGTCGCCTCACCCGCCATCGAATACGCGATCGTCGACTCGGTCGATGGCGTGCTCTCCTTCAACTGGACCTCGACCCCGAACCGATCCTACCGTCAACGTTCGTTGCAGATCGAGAAGTTCATGCCGGTCCTCTCCCACGTCCAGGACGACTACCATGGCCGGTTCGTGATCCGCGTGCACGCCCAAACCGGGCTGGTGACGACTCAGCATGAGCGCATCTGAGACGGCTCCGCGCGCCCGCGCGCCGACGGGCATCAGCGGTCTGGACGCCATGCTCAACGGAGGCGTGCCGGTCGGCCACGTCGTCCTGGTCACCGGCCTCCCCGGGACCGGAAAGACCTGCCTCGGCCTTGCCTTTCTCGCGGCTGGGGTGGAAAGGAACGAACTCGGGGTCTTCCTCTCCCTGGAAGAGGATATCGAGCCGCTCATGGAGACCGCGCGGCAGTTCGGTTGGCCGTTTGACGCCGCCGCGAAGGAGGGACGGCTAAAGATCCTGCGACTCGACCCTCGCGAGACGCACCAGAGTCTGCGGCGGATCCAGGGAGAGCTCGGGAAGGAGCTCGCCAGTCTGGGAGCCCGCCGCATCGTGGTCGACTCGGTCTCCTTGCTCGAGATGCTCTGCGACACGGAGGTGAGCCGGCGCGAGACGCTGTTCGCGCTCGCGGGGGCTTGCCGCGCGAGCGGGGCGACCACAATCCTCACGGCCGAGGCCGACCCGCGTCACCCGGAAGTGACCCGTAACGGCCTCGCCGAGTACGTCGCGGACGGCGTCATCCTGCTCGGGCACTCCCAGACCGCGGACGGGCGGAGGGCGGGCCTCGCCGCCCGTATACTGAAGATGCGACGCACCGCGCATGTGCGCAGCGCCCAACCGTACACGATCGGACCCCACGGCATCGAGATCGACGCGAACGCGGTCGATTTCGGACGCCTCAACGCGTAGCCCGTAGGTTCATTCCCCCGTACGACCCTCCCTCGGGCCGGTTACCGGGCGATGGAGTGGACGCTCTACGTGGACATGGACGCCTTCTACGTCAACTGCGAGCTCCGTACGCGTCCCGAGCTCCGTGGGCGACCCGTGATCGTGGGCCACCGACCGTCCGCATCCCCCAGCCGCGCCGTAGTCCTCTCGGCGAGCTATGAGGCCCGAGCGTTCGGGGTTCGATCGGCCCAGCCGGTTGGCGAGGCTGTACGTCGTTGCCCGGACGCCGAATGGATCCCTCCCAATTTTCCCCTCTACGAGCGGGTCTCGAGGGAGGTTCGCGATTGGCTGGAAGGGCGGTTTCGCTCCGTGAGCCCTCACAGCATCGACGAGGCGTCGGTCCGGACCGAAGCGGATTCGGTCGACGGCGCGGTCGCCCTCGCTCGAGGTTCGCAGCACGACCTGAAGGACGCCCTCGACCTGCCCTCGTCTTGGGGCGTGGCGACCAGTCGCATGATCGCGAAGATCGCCAGCGACCAGGCGAAACCCGCGGGGGTCGTCGGTGTGGATCCTTCACGGCTGGCCGAATTCCTCGCGCCCTTGCCCGTCCGAGCGATCCCGGGTGTCGGCCCGAAGACCGCCGAAGTGTTGCGCCGGGCCGGCATCGAACGGATCGGCGAGCTGGCCCAACGACGAACGAGCGAGCTACGGCAGACTCTCGGGCCCTGGGGAGCCATCCTGGTGGCGACCGCCCGAGGAAAACCCCCGCCGGATACCGAGGAGAGCCCGGGGCCCCGGTCGCGGTCGACGGACCATACGTTCGATGTCGACCGGTCCGACCGGGTCGCGATCGTGGAAGAGGGCGAACGTCTCGCGGTCGAGCTCGCGGAGACCTTGGAGAAGGAGGGATTGGCCTACGGGGGGGTCGGGGTAGGGGTCCGGTGGTCCGACTTTGACCGCATCCAGCGTACCCATGCCCTTCCCGGCGTGACGACGGGACCTGCCGCATTGGTGGCGCACAGCCAACGGCTCCTCCGCGAGCTCCTCCAAGAAGAACACGCCGGTCGCGACCGTCCTGTGCGAACCCTGACGGTTCGGGCCGAGCGGGTCACCCCCGCGCCGTCGAAACAGGCGAGGCTCGACCGCTACTGACCGCCCGTTGCTCCCCGCTCGCCACATCTAATGGGGCTGGACGGCCTAGCTCTCATGATGCCCGAGTGGCGCCTCGACCCGATCACCGGGGAGCCGGTCATCATCGCCGAAGGTCGCATCGCGCGCCCGGTCGACTACGTACCCCCACTCCCACCACCCGCTACGACCCAATGCCCCTTCTGCGAGGGCCACGAGGAAGAGACCCCGCCCGAGATCGCAGCGCGTCGGGACGCGGGCGGGCATAGGAACGGGCCCGGCTGGAAGGTCCGCGTTATCCCCAACAAGTTCCCGACCTTCGTGCCTGCGGACGGAGCGCCGCCCAGGGCCTCGGAGCGTAACGACCACTTCCGTACACTCCCTGCGGTAGGCATCCACGAGGTCGTCATCCAACACCCCGCCCACGGCCCGGGCCTCCCGTTCCTTCCCTTTGAGCAGGTGCGTGAGGTCGTCGACGTCTACCGCGAGCGTCTTCGCGCATTGGAGGCCACGGCGGGGGTGCGTTCCGTCATCCTCGCCGAGAATTGCGGACCCGACTCCGGAGGAAGCCTGGCCCATCCTCACGGTCAGCTCCTCGCGACGCCAGAGGTCCTACCGGGTCTCGAGCGAACGCTGCAGGAAACCCAGAAGCGGGCCGCTGAATGGGGTGTGCCATGCCCCGTTGAGCTCTTGTTGAGCGAAGGGCGCAGGGAGTCCCGTCGCCTCGTTTGGGAGGACGACCACTTCGTGGTGATCGCTCCCTATGCTTCGACGCTTCCCTACCAGCTTAAGGTCGTGCCCCGCCGGGACGCTCGCTCGCTATCCCAAGCCAGCGATGAGGAGCTCAAGTCCCTCGCGGGGATCCTGCCTCGGTTGGAACGGGCGCTCCTCACCTTGTTCCCGGGGACCTCCTACAACGTGACGGGGGCGTTCCCCTCGCACCGCGGTTCCGCCCTCCCCGCTTTCCACTGGTCGATCGACCTTCTCCCACGGTTGGTCAGGGAGGACGCTTTCGAGCTGGCCTCTTGGGTTCCCGTGAACCCCATCGCTCCCGAGATCGCCGCAGAGCGCTACCGAACGGCTCTCACCGCCTCCGGTTGAGCCTCCTCTCTACCGACGGTAGCCAAAGCCGCCCGGCGGAAGCACCGGCGGACCCGGGAAGACCTAAAGGTCCGGCTCCCGTCATTCGGTCGTGGCGTCCCTGCGCGAGCCGATCATCAGCCTCCTCGGTCACGTTGACCATGGCAAGACGACGTTGCTCGACCGGATCGCGGGCTCGGTCCGGGCATCGAAGGAGGCGGGAGGGATCACCCAGCACATCGGTGCGGTCGAAGTGCCGGCGGTGATCCTGCTCACGGTCTGCCATGGGATCTTGCGGGAGGACCAGCTCAAGGTCCCGGGACTGCTCTTCATCGACACGCCCGGCCACCGCTCCTTCGAGACGCTCCGTCGTCGTGGGGGAGCGCTCGCTGACCTCGCTATCCTTGTCGTGGACGCGCGCGAGGGGTTGATGCCCCAGACCCGCGAGTCGCTCCAGATCCTACGCCATGAGAAGACGCCCTTCGCGGTTGCCCTGACCAAGATCGACCTGCTCCCTGGCTGGCGGAAGACGAGCAGCCCGATCCCGCTGGCGGAACAGCTCCAGCGCTCGGGCGCTGACCTGCTCAAGAACATGGACCAGCAGGTCTACTCCGTGGCGGAAGGGCTGGTCGCCCTCGGTTTCTCGGCCGATCGCTACGACCGGGTCACCGACTTCACCCATAACGTCGGTATCGTCCCGGTCTCGGCGAAATCGGGGATCGGCGTTCCCGAGCTGCTGGCGCTCGTCGTGGGTCTCGCCCAGCGGTTCTTGAAGGACGACCTGCGTCTCGGGGCAGGGGGCGCTGAGGCGACCATCCTCGAACGGAGCGAACTGCGCGGGCTCGGTCCGGTCGGGAGCGTGATCGTCTACCGTGGGCACCTTTCGGTGGGAGACGAGATCATGGTCACCGGGAGGGAGGCCCCGTTCGTCACCCGGGTGAGGGGCATTTACCGGCCCGAACCTCCCCGTACGGGAAAGGCGCCCAAGCACCCGCGGCTTGAATCGCTAGAGACCGTGCACGCCGCCGCCGGCGTGTACGTCTCTGCCCCCGGCATCGAGGAGGCGATGCCCGGCGGTCTGTTCCGTGTGATCCGCACCCCCCAGGAGGTCGATGCAGTACGGGCCGAACTCGAGCGCGAGAGCCACCCGGTAGCCGAGATCGCCGAGAGCGGGGTGGCCATCCATGCGGATACACTCGGCGGACTCGAAGCACTTGCCTTTGAGTGCCGAGCTGCGGGGATCCCGATCCATGAGGCCGCGATCGGCTCGGTGGGCCGAGCCACGATGATCCGCATGCAGGATGTGAAGGACCCCACTCACCGCGCGGTCCTCGCGTTCAACGTCCCGATCCTACCGGACGCCGCGCTCCCGGAGGCCGAGGCCTCGGCGCAGGTCTTCCAGGGGGAGGTCATCTACCGTGTGGTCGAAGAGTACATCCGGTGGAGGGACGAGCGGCGGCGCGCGCTGGAGGTGAAACGACGCCTCGAGCTCGTGCACCCAGCGAAGCTCGAGGTGTTGCCCGGCTTCGTCTTCCGAAGCTCCAAGCCCGCGATCGTCGGTGTCCGCGTCATGGGGGGAACGCTCCGGCCGGGCGTTCGCCTCATGCGCGCCGACGGCGCCGAGGTCGGGGTCCTCCGAAGTCTCCAGCGGGAAGGGGAGAGCGTAGCCCAGGCGGAGGCCGGAGCCGAGCTCGCCGCCTCGATCGAGGGAGCGGTCGTGGGGCGGAACCTCCGAGAGGGGGACGTGCTCCTCGTCGCTCTGTCGGAAGGGGTGGTCCGCACGCTGCACAAGGTCGAGCTCACACCGGAGGAGCAGGCGATCCTCCGGGAGATCATTCAACTTCATCTGGCCAGTAGCCCGTTCTGGGGCCAATAGTCTCGGCCTCCTCATCCACCAGCTCATCGTCGAACCCCCCCGACGAACCTGGAGGGGCCTCCGCCTCCCCCGGCCCGGGAGGCGGGGTGCGTCGGAAAAGCTGGCCCCGCAAGAAGAGCCCTAGGAAGAGCGCGAGTCCCCCGATCAAAAGGAGGATGAGCGACCCGAAGACGACGGCCACGTAGGACCACTCACTCAGCGATGGAACCACAGTGGGATAGGTCACTACGAGATAGCCGTTGATCCCAACCTCCCAGCTGTGCGAGTTCGTCGGGATGGCGTAGCAGGGGCAGAGGAGGCTGGTGGTACTCGTGTAGAGGCCGGACGCGTTCTCCGGCCACGAAACGAGCGGCGGTCCATGACAGGTGTCATTGATGAAGAGGGGACATCCGGTCGAGTCATAGAACTTGAGCCCGACCGAGGCGTTCGCAATCCAGAACAAGACAACCGAACCTTCCGGTTCGGACGGAAGGACGCCGGCCCGTCCTCCTGCCGAGCCTTGGGGGGCTGCCGAGGCCAGGAAGCTATCGGACGTGATGCTGGACACGGTATGCATGGGCGGGTAAAGAACGACCGCGAGGAAGATCGTGGCACCGACCACAACGATCACGAGCCCGATGATGACGAGTCCAGTTCGCACAATCGGATGAGGCCCGAGGAGCGCAAATACGCTTCGTGAGCCCGGTGACGCCGCGCGGCGCCCGTGCTACGGTGCGATTTCGGCTGGACTCGATATAAATACTCCCGTGCGGTTTTCCCTCCTCGTGCCGGACGACCGAACGGGCGCGAACGGAGGGGGCGGCGCTGCCTCATCGGCTTGCCCGATGTGTCACAGCTCCCACCGCATCGTTGACTCCATCCGATCCGAAGTTCACTGCGCCGACTGCGGCCTGGTCTTTGAGAGCGGAGAACTGGTCGCCTCCCCCCCCATGGCCGAGGATCCGCAGACCTCCGAGGGGAGCGGCCGCGGGATCGGTCCGTTCTCGACCGCTACGCGCGCGAGGAGCTCGCTCGGATCGACCCTCACGTTGAGCCGGGACGGCCAGGGCCGACGGCTCGACTACCGGCGACGCTACGAATTCCAGCACCTGAAACGCGTGATGCAACGCCAGACGAGCCGTGCGAGCGTGGGAGGCCCGCGACACACCCCGGCCCGAGGCGAGATCGCGGTCGCCGGTGAACAACTCCGCCTACCCCCCGTCGTGGTGGCGGAAGCGGAGCGGATCTTCCAGGAGGCGAAGAGCCGTGGCCTCTCTCGGGGACGGACGCTCGAGTCGTGTGTAGGGGCCGCCGTCTACGCGGCCTGCCGCATTTTCTCCGTACCCCGAACGCTCACCGAAGTCGCTGCCGCGGTCAACTCCTCTCGAACCGACGTGGGCCGTGCCTTCAAGGTCGTCCAGCGGGGGGCCGACATCCGCGTCCCTTCCGTGGGCATGCGAGGGTTCTTGGCCCGCTACGCGGAGGAGCTCGCGCTCAGCTCCCCGGTCCGATCGACCGTCGAGGAGATGCTCGCTGAGGTCCAGCGCAATCCTGAGCTCTCCGGACTGAGCCCGCACGGTCTGGTCGCTGCGATGATCTCTGTCGCCTCCGACCAGCATGGAGAGCGCCACTCCCACGCCCAGATCGCGCGCGTCAGCGCCGTGACCGAGGTCACGCTCCGCTCGACCCGCCGGATCTTGGAACGGTCCCTCCCCTGGGGCCAGCGCGGGGCGTGAACCGGCTCGACGGCGGCGTCGTTCAGCGTCTCTGCAGGGTGCTCGGGAGTCCACTTCGGGCTACGCCCCGAAGCGTCGGAGGCGGGGGAATGCTCCCGGCGGACCTCTTATCTCGCGGTGGACCTCCGCTGCGATCGAATGCGGAACCGCCATAGGCCTCACTGCCCTCCCTATTTTCTTCACCGGGAGCGGCGACACCGGTGGGTCGTCTCCCGTCCTCACAGTAAGGGGACGGTACGTTAGGAATGTCGAAGCTGCTCACGGTCTGGGACCCTCGTCTACGAGAGTACCGACTTCGGGCCAGGACACCCGTTCGCGATGGCGTTCCGCGAGCTCGGGACACGGCTGTTCGAAGCTTCCCTCCCGGCCCCTGAAACGGTGGACTGGCAACGTTCCGTCAACCCGGCCTCCGCGGAGACGCTCGGAACATTCCACACGGAGGCGTACGTGCAGAGCGTCGAGCGATCCGGACACCACGGTCGGCGCCTCTGGCTCGACGCGGGAGACACCCCATCCTTCCCGGGATGCGACGAGGCGGCCGCTCGTGTCGTCGGGGGGACCGTCGATGCGGTGGACTCGGCGATCGAGCGCCGAGGTCCATCGTTCCACCCGTTCGGGGGCCTCCACCACGCGCACCCGGACCGTGCGAGCGGGTTCTGCATCTACAACGACGTGGCGGTCGGGGTCCGTAGCGCGATGGACCGCATCGGCAAGGTCGCCTACATCGACATCGATGCCCACCACGGTGACGGGGTCATGTACGGATTCTACGATTCTGGTCAGGTTCTCGACATCGACTTCCACCAGGATGGGCGCACTCTATTTCCCGGCACGGGGAGCGTGAGCGAGCACGGGGGAGGCGACGGATCCGGGCTGAAGGTCAATCTTCCCCTGCCTCCCTGGGCGGGCGACGAGGCGTTGGTACCGCTCTTCGAGAGGATCGTCCCACCCCTCCTGGAAGAGTTCCGGCCCGGGCTGATCATCCTTCAGCACGGTGTGGACGGGCATGCCGGCGACCCGCTCGCCCAGCTCCAGTTCACGTCGCACGGCTACGCGGCCGTCGTTTCGCGGCTCCTCCAGCTCTCCTCCGAGCTCTCCCAGGGACGCCTCGTCGTGACGGGAGGAGGCGGCTATGACCCGGTCAACGTCGCGCTCACCCTCGCGAAGACGGGCCGTCTGCTCGCCGGCGAGCCGGCGTTTCCCTCCCCGGGTGCAGAGACCCCCGCCGAGTGGCGAAGTGAGTTCCTACGGCAACTCGACCAATCGGCACCGATGAGCTGGGATGCTCCGTTCACGCTCTCCCCGACCCCATGGAATCGGCAGCGAGAGAACGCGCTCGTCCATGAGCTCTCCAACACGCTCGGCCGCAAGTTCCCGTCGCCGCGCTAGAGCCGAACCCCGAGGCTCGGGCGGTCGAGCAGGTCCATGTCCGTTGCCTGCACGCCGAGAACCATGGCCTCGAAGCTCAACCTTCTTTCGAACTCGCCTCGGCGCCGGGCACGGACGGCCGCCCGCGCGATGACGGTCGCCCCGATGAAGCTCAGCTCACGGCGGATGCGGTCGATGAGCTGCACGGAGGGCTGGTCGGCTACCATGTCCGTGAGCACGTAGTCGAACAGCGCGTCTCGCTCGACCCAGTAGCGGAGGTATCCGTCCAGCAGCGAGCGTGCTTCGGGGGTCAATGAGAGGATGGTGCGGGGGAGGGGAAAAACCTCCGAAGGTTCTTCACGGGCGCCCGAAGGGTCCAGATCCACGAAGCGGAAGCCCAGCGGGTCGCCTTCGATACCGACAACCCGGTCCGGCCCCTCCCAGACCAGGGGCAGGTAGTCTACCCCGTCTTCGACCGCCGGCGGGATCTCTCCCGGCAGGTCTTGCGGCCAGACCTGAAGCGTCTCTCGGCGAAGCGCTTCGCGGACCTTCTCCGCGCTTCCTTGCGGGTCCTGGCGGCGCGCCAAGCGCTCCGCGCGCCGACGGTGGATCCAGTCGTTCGCCCGACCTCGGGTCGCATAGGGCAGACGGCTCCGCTGTTGGGCTGCTTCGATTTCGTTTTCGAGCCCTTGGCACGGTGACGTCTGGGCTCCGACCGTCCATCCCGCGAGGATGTCCAACGTTAGTCCGGGGCACGAGAGCACCAAGGATGCCTGCCAGCGCTCCGAACCTCCGTGGACGCTGACCGGGAAGGTAGTACACGGACCCGGTCGCACCGCGTAGACCGAGCAACGGCGCCCCGTCAGCATCCGACAGGCGCCGCCGTTCGGATGACCCGCGATGGCCGTGCGACCGTCGGAGGTGGTGACCAGCGGGAGCCCGGGCCGTACGGCTCGTAGACGGTTGAGTTCGGAAGCCGTGACCGCCGGGGTGGTGTAACAACAGAGCCCACAGTCCGGACGGCAAGAAAACCGGAAGCCGTTGAGCAGGGTGGTGTCGAATCGAAGCTCTGGCTCGACCATCGCTTATCCAGGGCCGCATCACGGCGCACGGATTTCGATGTTACGCCTCTCGGGACCCGGAGGAGGAGTGGGGGTCGGATGGGTGGCTCGGGCCCGGGCGAAGGGATTTCCCCTCGGCACGCTCTGGCCCTGACGCGCTGGCCCAGCTCTTGGCCCGACGCGCACCATGACCGTTCCATGGAACAACGACGCATCGACCGCCACCGAGGCGGATACCCTCGGGCTCCGAGGGATTGTCATCGAGCAAGACCGCGCCGCCTTCTGAGGGTTGCATGGCGGAACCCCCAACCTTTGGCCCCATCGACGCGGTGGCGCTCGATCTTTGGTACACCACGTGGTACCATCGGGCCAATGAACGCCTCGAGTACCATAGGGCGAAACGGCGGGCCTGGATGCGCACTCTCGCCGACGCTAAAGTCGCGGCTGGCCCCGCTCGGAGGGCCCTCGACCGCCTTCGAGGGAAGCTTAACCGAATCGAGGAGGTGGGTCGAGCCTCGACGCTCGACGACCAGGCGCGATGGGTAGGTCGCTGGGTGGGGGCGCGCGTCGACGCCAACCTTTTGACCCAACGGCTCGACCGTGCCCTCGCGCACGCCCACCTCCACCTCACACCGGGCATCCGCCCCTTCCTCGAGCACGTTCGATCGCGGGGCCTTGCGGTCGGGATGGTCTCCAACATATGCGACGAGAGCCCTGGAGGGATTCGGGCTCGGTTGAGGACGGAGGGGCTGCTCGACTTCTTTGACGCGATCGTCCTCTCGAGCGAATTCGGAAGCGCGAAGCCCGACCCGGCTCTGTTTCGCCGATGCTTCCGTAGCCTGGGGGTTCCTGCTCCCCGAGTGCTCTTCGTCGGAGACATGCCCGTCGATCGTCTTGGAGCCGAGCGTTCCGGGGCGCAGTTTGTCCTCTACGTGGGGGTCGACCGCGAAAGTCCCTTGACCTATCGCAGGAAACGTCGGACGGAACCCGCGAGTACACCTCGGGCCACCTCCTGGACGGAGGTCGAATCCCGCTACCTCCTCCCCCCGGCTCTTCGGTGAACCTCTCTCTCAGAACGGGACGTGCTCTCTCGCGGGCCGGGCTCATCCTGACGAGTTGGAACGGCTGATCGAAGGGGACGTGCTGACTGGGCGATCGCCCGACCGAAGTGTGTCACGGAACCGATTGCGCCGGGGGGTGTCAGGCCCACCGACGCGGCGGTCATCGGCAAGCGTATAGCGGCCGCGGAGGTCGGAGCAAGCATGACGTCCGGCTGGCCCGAGCCGATGGTCGAAGGGCGAACGACTGCTACTGGATTCCCGATCTACTACCGCATCTGCGGCGACCCCACCGAACGGCCCACCGTGCTCTGCCTTCATGGAGGGCCCGGCGCGACCCACGACTACCTCCAGCCGCTCTCCGACCTGACGCGGCAGGGCTACCGAGTGGCGTTCATGGACCAGCTCGGATGCGGCCGTTCGGAACGCGTGACCGACACGTCGCTCTTCACGGTAGAGCACAACGTTCAGGAGGTCGAGGAGGTTCGGAGGAACCTCGACCTGGGACGCGTCCATCTTTTTGGGTCGAGCTACGGCGGTCTGCTCGCCATTGCCTATGCACTCGCCCACCCTCAGAACGTTCAGAGCCTGGTGACCGCGGGAGGGATCGCGAGCGTTCCGCTGACGAATCGCGAGCTCGACCGATGGATCGGCCAGCTGCCATCCAAGGACCGGGACGCGATTCGGGCGGGGAACGCGAAGCGAGAGTACGGCTCGCCCGAGTACCTCGCCGCGGTCGAGACGTTCTACCATCGGCACCTCTGCCGGCTTACGGAGTGGCCCGAGCCCGTCCGCTATAGCTTCGACCAGATCAGCGTGCCGGTGTACGGTCACATGAACGGGCCCAACGAGTTCACGATCGTCGGCACGATCCGCGACTGGGACGTTTCCGGACAGCTTTCTCGCATCCGGGTGCCAACCCTCGTCACGGGCGGGCGGTACGATGAAGTCAGTCCGGCCGTCGCCCGTCAAATCGCGGACGGAATCCCCGGAGCTGAGCTCGCAACGTTCGAAAAGAGCGCCCACCTGCCGTTCTGGGAGGAAAGAGCCGCCTACATCGCACGAATTCGGCGCTTCCTCGATCGCGTGACCTAAGAGAGACGCTCGGCCACGTGCCCTACCCGGGATGGGACCCTAAACCTCCTATCCCTCTACCGGCTTGAGTCCCCTCGATGTCCATCAAACTCGAGTCGGTCCGCGGGGAGCTCAGAAAATACGGGCGTAACCAAGTGCGTGTCGAGCTCGGCTCCGTGTTCGTCTGCGACGATCGCGACGAGGCTCTGTCGCTCATTCGGGCCGTCGCGTCGTTAGGAGCCGGAGCGGCCCCGGCTTCCGGTGGATGACGGCGCGGCTCTTTCCGCGGGTGCTCCCCACGACCCGGGGGCGTACTTACCTCGGGGCGATATAGCGCGACACGCCTCGCCTCTTTCCGTGGAGGAGGCTCCCCTGCTCGGACGCTGGACCCTGCATGCAGTGAGGAACCCTGCCACGGGGAGGTGCTCCCGTGTTCGCGGGACTCGCTGAGATCACGAGCGCCACGGTCCCCTTTGCCGCCGTGGCGGTCGGAATGATCGCCCTCAACCTGTACATCATCTACCGCCTCCTCGCCGGGCACAGCGTCCCAGCCTTCTCCACATTCGTCCTCGGAACCGCCGTCCTCGTCTCCCAGGCCGTCTTCTGGGGAGGGGTCGCCTACTACCTCGAGGTCCCGACCGTGGACGGGTTTGTGATCTTCTCTCTCGCGGTCCAGTTCATGATGGTCCCGGTGGGGCTCTGGTTTGTTTCGCTCGTCTTCGAAGAGGGCGAACGCCCCGTCCGAGCGAACAATGCTGCCTGGCCCGTGGGCCTCGCCCTACTGCTTCTCGTCAATGAGTTGTTGATGAGCTGGGCGTTCGCTGCCTTGGTCACCGGTTCGCTGCCGACCGACCTGTCCACGCTTGCATCGGCGGGCCAGGCCTTGCTGGTCGCTTCGAGCACGGCGTGGTACTACTGGCCGATGGGGGTCTCCATGCTCGTTCTGGTGCGCTGGTCCGCACTCGGGCCTAGCGACCGACGAGCCCTCTACACGCTCACGCTGAGCGCCTTTGTCGCGCCCTGGGCGTTCGAAGTTCCCTTGGTCGGAGCGTGCGCGATGGCTGTCGTGATGACGCTGGCCATCGCCATCCTTTGGCGCGGCCTCCAATCGCCTCACCTCGCCCACTCGTCCATCCGCCTCCGAATGGCTGTCGTCCTCGCCTTCTTCGTGATGTCGTCCGCGTGGGCACTTTCCTACCTCCTTCTGCCTCCCTCTTGGGGGTTGCCCCCGTTCGCGGTTGCGAATGTCGCCATCATGACCGCCGAACTCGTCTTCTTGCTCCGGATGCTGCTTCGACGGGCGGGATCGGTCGACGGCCCCGGGAGCCCGGTCTCCGCCCCGCTCGGATCGGCTGGCCGCGCGGCATTGACGACGGACCGACCTGAGGTCCCGACACCTGGGGTGGAACCCAACGGATGAGGGCGCTACCGTGCGGCCGCCCGGCAAGGTCGCCCCAAGCTACTACCGGCTGAAGAGGTAAGGACGCCTAGCATATAGCGGAAGACCCGGTCGTCAGCACCCAATGGGTCCTCCCGCCGGAACGACGGCCGGCGCTGTGCTGTCGGCGCGCGCTACGCGCTCCGCGTTCCGACGCCCGTGGGTCATCGCCCTCTTCTTCCTGATCGCGGGCACCTATGCCTTCGCCTCCATGCTTCTCGGCGGGATGTTGGTCTTTGCGCGGACGGGGGCCAGTTCCCTCACGGTCTGGTTCATCACGGCCGGAAACCCATGGTGGAACTACCCGGCCCTGCTCGTGGTCTTCCCGGGGGGAAGCCTCGCGCTCCCGTTCTTCCCCACGGTCTCGATGATCGTCGTCTCCATCGGGGTCGGCATCGGCATGTCGGTGGCCGCGGTCATCGCCGCCCGGCTGATCGCTCTTCGACGCGCCGCCGGCCGCCCCCTCGCCGCGGGGTCGATCGCCGGACTCACGCCAGCGCTGCTCGCCCTCGTGACCATGGGAGCGTGCTGCACGACCACCGCCGCAAGCGCAGCCGGCCTCGGGGTGGTCGCCCAGACGACCGGGACGAGTGTCGACACCCTGCTCGCGAACAACTGGTACCTGGGAGTGTTCCAGATGCTGGTGGTCTTCGTCGCTCTTCTCGCTCAGGAGGCGATCTTAGTCGCCTACGGACCCATGCTGGGGCTCTCGGGCGTCCCCTACCATGGGCCATCGGGTACCTCGGACTCGCCCCCGCTCCGTGGCCAGGACCTTGTTGCGGCCGTGGCCCGCGGCGTGCTCATCGCGGCGGCCGCGCTGTGGTCGCTCGAGGCATTCGCCGCTCTCTTTTCCGCTTCCGGGGGCCTTCACGACGCCCGCGGCGTGGTTTGGGTTCCTTTTCGAGCATCAGGCGGTCGCCGGGCTCGTCATCGCAATCGCGTTGTTCCCAAGCGCACTTTTGGATGTGCTAGCACCGCAGGCTCCTCGCCGGTCGACGAAGGCGTTGCGGGGGGGCCTCCTGTTCACTAGCCTACTCCTCCTGACGTGGGTACCGCCCCTGTGGGCGAGCCCCCAGACCGCGGGACTCGTCAACGAAATCCTCGGGGTGGCCGGGGCACCAGCATCCTGGGGAGCGGTGGCCCCCCCCTTCTCCGGCCCGGTCGCACTCGTTCTTCGATTCGCGCTTGGCTTTGCCATGCTCGGGGTGTTCGTGTTGGCTCTCGCGCTCTGGCCAAAGGTCACCCTAAACCGGATCGACCCGACCGCCTCGGCCGTCAGCGCAGGCCGCCGCCTCTGGGCCGAGAATGGGACTGGGGGACGGACGGCTCCTGACCGGGAGGGGCTCGACCGGCCTCCCATTGCGCCGGAGCTGGGTGGCTCTCATGGACCCAGGAACGCCCCGGCACGAGCCGTGGCCGTTCCAGGAGCGCGACCCTCCGACTCCCGCATCCGCGTGGTCGAAACGGAGGGACCGTGAGTTACGAGCTCTACTTGATCCCGCTGGCGGCCGCGATGGCGCTCGCCACGGCGGTGCTCGTGCGCTGGGCGGCCAACGCGCGCACGGGAGTACGCGCTGCGGCGTCCCTGTTCCTGCTCGGCATGATGGGGGGCATGCTGGCGGGGGCCCTCTACTACTACCTGAACCCGGGCCCGACCTCGCTCGTCGGCGGGTTGTGGATCGCGAGCGCGTTGATGTCCCTGAGCGTGGTGCCGGTGTTCGTCCAGGTCCTCCGAGAGGCGAACGAGCGACTCGCTACCAGCCCGGAAGACTTTACTCCCCGTCCCTTCCGCCCGACGCTGCCCTTCGCACTAGCGGTCGTCGCGCTCGTCCTCGTCAGCGAGCTTCTCATGGGGCTGGTCTTCAGCCTGGCCAGCGGAACATCGCTCTCGGCGATGGCGCAAGGCAGCTACGGCTTTGCGAGTCTTCTCGCGAACGTCGTTCAATCGCCGTGGTTTGTCTTCACGATGGCCGCGGAGATGGGATTGACCGTCGTTCTCCTGCGGCATGAGCTCCCGCGCCCGCTGTCGGTCATCTTTGCCCTCCAGGTGCCGATCATGGTCTTGACCCCGACCGCGCTCGCGTCGGCGGGCTGGTCGGCGACCGCGGTCTACGTGGGTTCCGCCACGATGATCGTGCTCTTTGTGTTCCTCTTCGAGTACATTTATCGCCACCGCAACCTGAACCCAGCGCTGGCCCGCTACATCGTCCGGCTCGTCGCGGTCTACGGGCTCATGATGGCCGGGCTCTTCTTCTGGGTCGCCTACGGGGACTCCACGCTTTTCGCCCTCTCGTTGGTCTTGGAGATGGTTCTCTACTTCGATGCGGTCCTACGCTGGGAGCGCTTTGAGGGAGGAGATCCGTTCGTCTGGCAGCTGAAGGCCAACTGGGCGTTCGCGCTCCTCGCGAGCGTCTTCGTCGCCGAGATCTTCATGGGGGCGCTCCTGGACGCCCAGGTCTTCGGGTCCTCCTTTCTCTCGGCGATTCCGGCGCTCGGCCTCACGGGCGACCCGCTAACGGTCCTCTCGAACGCTCTCTACAACGGCTTCTTCTTCCTCGCGCTGGTCACCGCCTCCACTTGGTTCCTCGTGATGATGGGACTGGAGATGGGGGCTCTGGTCGCCTTCAAGTTCCGAGAGACGCGGTCGGTCGAGACCCGTGTCCGGTTGGGGCTGCTCATGGGATGCTACGGCGCGTTCGTGGTCTTCTTTCCGAGCATCTACTACTCCTGGCTCTTCCCGAACGCCCCCGCCGGAACGCAGGTTCCGGTGCTCGGGTGGAGCATGGGGATCGGTTCCACCACGATCGCTCCGGCGGTCTTCATCGTCATCCTGGTGACCTACGCCGCCATGGGATCCGCCTCCGCCCTGTTCGGGCGGCGAGCCATCTGCTCGACGTTCTGCTCGGCCGCTCTGATGTACCAAGGGACGACCGTCGACTCAATGAAGTCGTTCAACCGGTCGAGCCCGCTCGCTCGGAAGTATCTGAGCAGCCGATTCTCGTGGACCTACTCGACCACGATCATGGTCGTCATGGGCTCCCTCGTGGTCGCGTCCGTGTACTCCGTCCTGGATGGGCTCAACGTGACGAACGTGACCGTGGTCGGCCTCGACCCGACCGTCTTTCTGTTCACGCTCTACTTCGCGGTGCTCTGGTACGTGATGTTCGTTACCATCCCCTACTCGGGGAACTACAACTGTGTCACGATGGGATGGTGCTACACTGGAGCGATCGCCCAAGCGTTTCAGAAGATCGGCTTCTTCAAACTGAAAGTCAAGGACCGCTCGATTTGCAGGGATTGCACCACGCTCGATTGTGCGAAATCGTGCCCCGTCGGTCTGGTCGACATGCCCGGCCACTTCCGAACGAAGGGAGAGTTCCGCAGCACGAAGTGCTGTGGGGTCGGCGATTGCGTCGAGGCATGCCCGTACGGGAACATGTACATTTACGATGTGCGCCACGCCATCGCCCGGGTCTTCGGTCGTGACCTCTCCGGACGTCCCCCGTCCAAGCTACCGATGGTGCACGTTTCGCTCTCCCGTCCGGCTCCCGGGCCACGCGTCGCTACGGGAGCGATGACCTCGTCCGCACCGGCGTCAGGTCCGACCCTGGGACCTCGGACGAACCCGGGGACGGCGAATCGCTAGCTTGGTTCTCCGCTGACCGGTAGCCGCCCTTCCACGGCCGGCGCCGGATGCGGAGGCCCTCGCGAGCGGGTACCCAGCACGAGCAACAGGGCAACCGAGAGGAGAGTGGCGGAGATGAGGAACGCCAGGCTCTGCCCGGCGAGATACTCCGTGGCGGCGCTGGCCGGGAGAGCGCCCGACAGGGTACCGATGAAGAGCTGATAGACAAGCCCGCTCGACAGCGTCGAGGTGATGGCGATGAGGCTGACCGCGAAGCTGAGCACCATTCCCGTGTTGCGGAAGGTGTTCATGATGCCCGAACCGATCCCGTAGCGACCGCGCGGCGAGCTCGACATGATCGTGCTCGTGTTCGCGGGGAAGAACAGGCCGCCTCCCACGCCGAAGACGGCTTCCACGAGCCCAAGCGTCCAAAGGGACGTGGTCGTGGTAAGCTGACTTAACGCGAGCATCGCACATATCTGGAGCACGAGCCCGATCGTCGCGATCCTCTTGGCCCCGAACCGGTCGGAGAGCATACCCCCGAACGGTCCGACGCTCGCGATCGCGGCCGCATACGGGACGATGAGGTAAGAGGCAGTTAGGATGGAGAGACCGTAGATCCCCTCGAGGTAAAAGACCACGAGGAAGTTCACGCTGAAGATCGCGATCGACTGGAGCATCGCCGCACATATCGCGAGCGTGAACGTTCGATCTCGGAAGAAAGCAAAATCGATGATCGGCTGGCGGCTATAGTAGAGTTCCCAGAGGAGGAAGGCCACGAACAACGGCGGAGCGAGCGCGAGTCCGAGGACGGTGCCCGGGTTGTTCCAGGTGTAGAGGAGGCCCCATGTGATGCCCACCAGAAGCGACGTGAGGGCGGCGGTGAACAGGATCGCGGCGGGTAGGTCGAACGATTCACCCTCGGAGACCGTTCGGCCGGATTCCTTCAGAGTACGATAGGCCCAGAGCGTTCCGAAGATCCCGATCGGGATGTTGATCAGGAAAATGATGCGCCAGCTGGTGAACGCGATGATCGTCGCTCCAAGGAGGATGCCGAGGACCGAGCCGACTCCCCAGATGACCGCCGTGGACCCGAACGCCCGGCCGCGTTCCCCCGGGGGAAACGCCTCGGAGAGGATCGCGAAGGAGTTCGCGGTGAGCAGCGCGGCTCCGACCCCTTGAACCGCCCGGAAGCCCACGAGCATGACTCCCGTGGTAGCGATGCCGCAGAGCGCCGACCCGATGGTGAAGACCACGAACCCGACATTGTACATTCGCTTACGGCCGTAGATGTCGGAGATCCGCCCGAAGCTGAGGACCAACGCGGTCGTGGCGAGGAGGTAGGCCAAGACGACCCAGATGATCGTCACATAGCTCGAGTTCAAGTTCTGAGCAATGGGCAGCAGGGCGAGAAGAACGATCGTGCCGTCGACGGCCGCCATGAAGGCGCCGATCGACGTGACGGAGAACGCCTTCCACTTGTACTCCATCGTGTCCTTCCTGGCCGTGCCCGGCGCGCGAGTCGCCGGCCGACGGAGATGCTCCGTCACCTCGTGACGTCGCTGCGGATCTCGGAGGATGAGCGGACGGGGGTTATACCGATGCGCACGATGCGTCGCGCTCTGGTAACTGCGACGCCACCAGGCGAGAGCCTCCTATCGGTACGAGACCCTCGGCGAGGAAACCTACGAAGGAGGCTTCTTCTGGGAAGCCTGGATCTCGACCAGTGGCTTCCCACCGTACTTCGGCTTACCGCACTTCGGGCAGGCCACCCAGTCATCGGCCAAGGAGTCTCCACAGTATTCGCACTTGTCGGTCATGCGGGAGGAAAGTCAGCGGAGGGTCAAAGGGGTTGCGTCAACCCCTCCGCACTGTGGCATCCTGGCGGGGAGGGTCCGTACTGCGTTCTCTCCTCAGCGACTCGCGTCCGCGCCTGATTCGATTCCCCATCGGAAGAGATGATCCCTCAGCGAGGCCCACTCGCTGAAATCACTGAGTCCAACGAAGAAACCCGCGTGTTGGAGGTGTAAACCCATCTCCCATGGAGCGGGAACGCGCAACCGAGCGCCGCTTTCGGACGCGGGAGTACGAACCGACGGGGGAATAACCCGAAACGACCATGGTGCGCACATGCCGAAGAAGGCAGCCAAGGGGAAGCGGAAAGCTTCCAAGGGCCGGAAGAAGAAGAGCCGGTAGCCTTGGGGCTCCGTCCTCTGAGATGCGCCGAGGGGATTGCTTGCGGAGACCTCCCGCCCCGGCCTGCAGCCGGGGGGTGTCGCCGGATCTCCTCCCCCATCGATGCTCGTCTGAAGAGGGAATTCGCTCCCATTATCACCTTGAACCGTTCCGCCCGATGTAGTCAAGGCGAGCGCGACTCTCCGCGGACCGCCGATCTCACCTCCGGAAAGAACGATGTCCGAACTCAGCTTGGTCGGCTTTGGCCTGCTGCTTGGGTTCTCTCTGGTCGTTCCTCCCGGGCCGATGAACGCGCTCATCGCAGCCCGCTCCTCCGTCCGGTGGCGCGCCGGCGTCTACACGGGCCTGGGCGCCCTAACCGCGGACGCAATCCTCGGAGTCCTGGTCTTCACTTTCCAGTCGACGGTGGACCTCTCTGAGTTCATTCGGCCGGTCTACGCGGTGGGTAGCGTCGTCATGATCGTGCTCGCGTACCTAGTCCTGCGAACCAACCCGCAGGGAACTCCAACGGCCCCTCCGGGGCCCACCGCCTACTCTCAGGGAGTAGCCACGGGTCTGAGTAACCCGTTCCAGATCGTTTGGTGGCTGACCGCGGGCGTCGGATTCGCCTACGTCGGGGGAGCGCCTCTCTTCATCGGCCTGTTTGGCGCGATCCTCCTGTGGGTGTTGTTCTTCCCGCTCCTGATCCGCTCGGGTACGCAGCGCTATCCGTCTATCGAGCCATGGATCCGCTATATTTCCGCGGCGCTGATAGTGGGCTTCGCCGCCTACTTTGCGTTTCTCGCGGTTCAGCCGGCGCTGTGAGGGCAGAGCAGGGCGGCCCAACCGCCGCACCGCGCGCCCGTCACCGAAAGGGCATTAACTCTCACATACCCTCGGAAGCACCGGCGCGAAATTGCCGCGGAATCCCCCCTCTCACGAACACCGTTCGATGGCGAGCCGGGCGCGAAGCCGCGTGGCGATCGTCCAGATGTCCATGAGCGCCGATCCGGAGATGAACCTCGAGAAGGCCATCGACCGGATCCGTGAAGCGGCTGGGAGGGAGGCCCATCTCGTGGTCCTTCCGGAGCTCTTCCGATTTCAGTACTTCTGCCAACGAGAGGACCATGCCTTGTTCGACCTGGCCGAACCAGTTCCGGGCCCCACCGTCGACCGGCTCGCGGACGAGGCACGCGCGCGGCACATCGCCGTCATTGCCCCGATCTTCGAACGGCGGGCTCCGGGACTCTACCACAACTCGGTGGCCGCGATCGACGCGGATGGCCGCCTTGCAGGGATCTACCGCAAAATGCACATCCCCGACGACCCCCTCTACTTCGAGAAGTTCTACTTTGCTCCGGGGGATCTCGGCTTCCGCACGTTCTCGCTGGGCGGATTGAGCGTCGGTCCGTTGATCTGCTGGGACCAGTGGTACCCTGAAGCCGCACGGATCACCGCCCTCTTGGGAGCCGAACTTCTCGTCTACCCTACGGCGATCGGCTGGCATCCCGGAGAGAAGAAGGAGTTCGGGGAGGCCCAACACGACGCGTGGCGAACGATCCAACGCGGGCATGCGATCGCCAACGGCGTCTACGTCGCGGTCGCGAACCGTGTAGGGCTCGAGCACGGCGATGTCCTCGGTGACCGCGTGGACGGGGCGGGCATCGAGTTCTGGGGTGGATCGTTCGTCGTCGACCCCTTCGGCCGAGTCGTGGCCGAGTCAACCCAGGAGCGCGAGGAGCTGCTCGTGGTCGACATCGATCACCGCCAGGTCGAGCGGACCCGCCAGCACTGGCCGTTCCTCCGCGACCGGCGCGTGGACGCTTACGGACCGATCACCGAGCGATTCTTGGACCGGGCGTGAGGGACACGGGACGGGCTCGAACGACCCCATCGGGGTCTCCCCGCGCGCTCGGCTACCGGATGCCGGCCGAATGGGAGCCCCACCGGGCCACGTGGCTCGCCTGGCCGCACGAACCTTCGGATTGGCCCGGGAAGTTCTCCGCTATCCCGTGGGTGTTCGCCGAGATCGTTCGTTGGGTGACACGGGGCGAGGTGGCCGAGATCGTCGTCCAGGGACGGCGCGCGTTGACGAAGGCACGGGCGGTCCTCGAGCGCTCCGACGTCCCGATGGATCGGGTACGCTTCCATTCATGGAAGACCGACCGCAGCTGGACGCGGGACAGCGGTCCTACGTTTCTGCGACGCGACCGTGCGAGGGAGGGACTTCCATCGCTCGGTGCGGTCCACTGGAGGTTCAATGGGTGGGCTAAGTATGACAACTTCTCGAACGATCGACACTTGCCTGAGCGCGTCGCTGCCTACCTACGCGTCCCGCGCTGGTGTCCGGCCCAGAAGGGGGAGTGGGTGGTGTTGGAAGGCGGCGCCTTCGACGTGAACGGACGCGGAAGCCTGCTCACGACTGAGGAATGCCTGTTGCGCTCCCCTCAGGCTCGCAACCCTCGCTTGATCCGCAATGACCTCATTCGCGTTTTTCACGAGCAGCTTCGCGTGGACCATGTCATATGGCTTGCGTACGGGATGAAGGGGGACGACACGCACGGTCACGTCGATGACGTCGCACGGTTCGTCGGCCCGGGCACGGTGGCCACGGTCGTGGCCCACGGCCGGCGGGACCCGAATCGACACGCATTGGCTCAGAACCTTGCGCTCCTCCAACGGCACCGTGACACCCTGGGACGCAAGCTCAAGTTGGTGGAGCTACCGAGCCCAGAGCCCGTTCGGTTCCGGGGCCAGATTCTCCCCGCGAGCTACGCCAACTTTTACATCGCGAACCGGGTCGTGTTGGTTCCGACATTCGACGACCCTGCGGATTCCGAAGCGATAGCGACCCTCTCCCATACGTTCCCAGGCCGAACGGTGGTGGGCATCGCTTCCCGAGACCTGGTCTGGGGCCTCGGAACCATCCACTGCTCTACTCAACAAGAGCCGGCCGTCCCTTCGTAGGAGAGCTCATTGAGCCCGGTGGAGGGACCGGCCTAGTCCATGGCGAGCTTGGACTCCCGTAGCAAGAACTGACGGCTGTCCGCCCCTTCCTCGATTCCCTTCTCCAAGTGATCCCCCAGCTCCCGCTGGTCGATCGACCGAACCCGGTCGTTCAGCCACTCGAAACGGAAGAACACGAGTGGGTCATGGCTATCTCGACGCAACTGCCCGATGCGGTCCTCGGGGTGGCGCATCGCCCAGAAGTAGCTCGTGACCCACCCGCCGAAGGCTTCCCAGACCATCGTCTCGTCCAAGATGCCGCTCGCCGTCTGGGCTCCCATGAGCTCGAGGAACGTTAGGACCTCGAGGCTGGTGATGTCGTCCAACTGGCCGCTCAACCAGCCGGCCGCGAGATCGCGGCGGGCTCGCCGCATCCGCGGTGAGTCGAATCGCTCCCTCTGCTGCATGACGGCGTTGGCAGAATTGAGCCGGTGGGACTGGCGCGTCTGCCAATACAGCAGGACTACGGTCCCGACGGCCAGCCCCCACGTGGCCACGGCCGTCCATAGCGTCAGATCCTCGAGGTCGACCATCGATTCTCCCCTCCGACCTCCGGAGAGTGAGGTGGATTCTCTTTTCCGTTCCGCGCACTAACCAATCCCTATCCAGTCCGTCCTTCCGGTCGCTGGTCCCGCTTCGCCGCGGCGCGAAGAAGCGCGGCGCATTCCGGGCTCCACGCCATCTCCATGGTCCGCCGGCGGGCGGGTGCTCTATGGGGAGGGCGGGGTCGCGGACCGCCGAAGAAGCTCCAGAACTTCGGCATCCTCCACCGGGTCAAAATGGTCGTAGAACTGACCGACTGCGTAGAAATTCGTGGGCCGATAGAGCACGACGAGCTCATCGGTCTCCCGCTCGAGGCGGAGACAGGTATCGGGAGGGGCTACACCGAGGGCGGCCACGACTCGCCGAGCCCCTTGCGATCGAACGGAACGCAGGGCCATCAGAAGGCTCCCCCCCGTTGCCGCCCCATCATCGACGACGATCACCGTTCGCCCCCTCCGTTCGATCCACGGTCGAACGGACCGGTAGACCCTCGTCCGCCGTTCGGTCTCCTTGCGCTCTCGCTCGATCACCGGCTTGAGCTGGGAAGAGGAGTAACCACCTTCTCGAACCCGATCATCGTCTAGCGAGTACGCCCCATCCTCGACCATCGCTCCCAGTCCGTACTCGGGACTGTCGGGAGCACCGATCTTCCGGACGATGAGCACGTCCAGAGGCGCAGCGAGACGGCGAGCGATCTCGAACCCCACGGGAACCCCGCCTCGAGGCAGGGCCAGCACCAGCGGGGACGCGGGTTGGAGGTGCCGCAAGCGTTCACCTAGCTGGACGCCGGCCGCGTGGCGGTCCTTCAGGTTCGCCGTCCTTTCGTGCATAGGTGGGTCGGATGCCGACCGTGCCCCGGTGTACCCCACCGTGCTCTAAGGGTGTTTGCGTCCCCCTCCCTCCGGCGGGTTCCGGTTCCCGCCATATTCAACCGGAGAGGCTGGGCACAGGCGGCGTACCGCTCCGAGGATGTGACCGTCCGGAAGAGCTACCCGCGAACGCGAACTCGACCCGTCCCCCTCTTCAGGCTATAACTGAGAGACCGCTCGGCTCCGAGGGGGCCGATGGCCGTGAGGGAACTGCAACCCGGTCGGGAAGCGCGGGCGGTCCGCTCCGTGGTAAGCCACCTCGAGGAGGTACGAGCGAGCCTTCTCGCCCTCGAGAGCTCGGTCGACCTCGCCTCCTTCGGTGCGCGACGCGATAGTGCCCGGAACCTTCTCCACTATCTCGCATTCCGCCGGTTCGACCTCCGACGAGATCAGACCCACCTTGCAAAATGGGCCCTCTCCTCGCTCGGACGCTCGGAGAGCCACGTGCTCTATACTCTAGATACGGTCCTCGCCTGGCTCCGCGAGCACGAGGCCCCCCCGCTCGGCGAACGGTCGACTGCCAGCGGCGTGGACCCGGTTCGGGGGCGAGAGGTCCTTGAACGGAACGCCCAGACCGTCCTCGGTCCGACTCGTCGAGGACGGACCGTGCGGATCATGGTTACCATGCCCTCCGAAGCAGCGGTGGACTATCGACTCGTCCACGAACTGATGCGGGCGGGAATGGATTCTGCACGGATCAACTGCGCACACGACGACCCGCCTGCGTGGTCTCGGATGATCGCTCATATCCACCGGGCCGAGCGGGCCCTCCACCGACGTTGCTGGATCGACATGGACCTGGCAGGACCGAAAATCCGTACAGGGCCTATGCGCCCCGGGCCGTCGGTCGTCAAGGTGCGGCCGAGTCGCGATAAACTGGGTCGGGTAACCGGGCCCGCCGTCGTTTGGCTCATCCCACCCGGCCCTCCGCGGGCGAAGGTTCCGGCCGGTCCGGCCTTGCTAGTGCAGCGCGGGTGGCTTCGGCGACGAGGGCGCGGAGAGCGGATCCGGTTCACGGATGCGCGGGGCGCGCGACGCTCGCTCCGCGTCCTTGACGTCGTTCCTCAGTTCCTCCGGGCCAGTCTCGAGAAGACAGCGTATGTTACGGCCGGCACTCGACTCATTGCCCGACGGGACAACGGACGCGCGGATGCTACGCGCGTCGGGCCGCTCCCTGCCGTGGAGCAACGCATCCGGTTGGGCATCGGGGACCGTCTGACCATGACCGCGCGTCCCGATCCCGGAGCGGAGGCCCAGCGGAACCGCCGTGGCCGAGCGACTCGACCTGCCCGCATCGCGTGCACCCTCCCCGAGGCGTTTCGATTCGTGCATCCGGGCGAACCGATCTGGCTTGATGATGGTCGGATCGGAGGGGTCGTACGCTCAGCGAACATGAATCGCCTCCTCCTGGAGGTGACGCACGCCCCCCCCACGGGGGCATGGCTCGGGGCGGACAAGGGGATCAACCTGCCAGAGACCGCCCTCGACCTTCCCCCACTCACCCGAAAGGACCGGGAGGACCTTCGTTTTGTCGCTCGGCACGCGGACACGGTCGGCTACTCCTTCGTCCACCGGCCGAGCGACATCGCCGACCTCCGTGCAGAGCTCGCTCGTCTGGGCCGACCGCGCATGGGCATTCTCCTGAAGGTCGAGACACGCCGTGCCTTCGAAGAGCTGCCCGGGCTCCTCCTTGCCAGCCTTCGTCAACCGCCCGTCGGTGTGATGATCGCCCGCGGAGACCTGGCGGTCGAAGTCGGCTTCGAGCGCCTTTCCGAAGTTCAGGAGGAGATCCTATGGTTGTGCGAGGCGGCGCACCTGCCGGCGATCTGGGCGACACAGGTGCTGGAGGGGCTCACTAAGACCGGGCTACCGACCCGAGCCGAGGTGACGGATGCCGCGATGGGTGAGCGGGCCGAGTGCGTCATGCTGAACAAAGGTCCGCATGTGGTCGAGGCCGTCCATGCCTTGAACAGCATCCTTCACCGTATGCAATCGCACCAATCGAAGAAGATGTCGATGCTGCGACACCTCATGATCGTAGAGCGGTTCGTGGGGGATTCCTCGGAGAGTGCCGGCGGGACCCACGGGAGACGAGCCAACGGGCCGCGACGCTAACGCATGGGTCCCGCTCGACGCCTGGCTACGGTGTAACCCCAGCCCCCGGCAACGAGGGTCCACGCCCTTGTCCGCCGAGGCGTGCCCGGATTCCCATCTCCCCGTAGTAGAATTCCATGACGATGAGGGAAATGACCGTCGTGGCGATCGCCATGACGAAGAGGCCCGTGTAGCCGGACACCTCGATGGCGACAGCCCCGACCAGAGGCCCCACACTCCACATCGTCGAGTTGATCAGAGCGAAGAATCCGAGGTACTCCGCCCGGTGGCCCTCCGGGGCTGCGTGAGTCACCCAGACCTGCATGCCCGGTCCGATCAACGAGAGGCCGGCGCTCCGCACCGAGGTGGCGGGAAGGATCTCCGCCCAGCTAGTCGAGACGAGGAAGATCCCGTACGAAGCGAGAGTGAGCGCAGTGCCGTACCAGATTCCCCGAATCGATCCGCGCCGGTCGATCATGCGCCCCAGCGGGAGCGAAACGAGAGCGGCGGTGACCAGCGCCGCGATCGCGACCAGGCTTACCTCAAAGTCGTTCGCACCCAAGCTGTAGGCGAGGTATCCATAGAACGTGGCGACCGCACCGCTCCCGATCGCCCGGATGGAGACCGCGAACGAGAATCTCGCGACGGGCGCCATCTCCCGCCACGGGCGTCTCATCGGCGTGGGCAGCACCTGGACCTCCGGTACGAGGAAAATGACCACCATGAGGGTGCCGACCATGACCGCGACGACGAACGGGAAGAGCGCGTTGAGTCCGTAGAAGTAGGTCACAACCCCCGCTCCAACGAACCCGGCGGCCGCGCCCGCATTGGACGTCGCATTGAGCAAGCCGTACCCCTCGCCCCGCTCGTGGGCGTGGCTTACGTCGGCGATGTAGGCATTGTAGGAAGGGCTGCCGATCGCGAGGGCCAGCTCGGCCGCGATGAACAACGCCCCCGAGAGTTCCCAGCCGGGAGCGAAGATGATCGCGATGAACAAAGGAAAGGCCATCACCTCGCCGACGACCAGGAACACCTTTCGCCGCCCAACTCGATCGGAGATGCGGCCGACCACTGGCCCGAGGAGCGCCGCGGGAACGTACGCCAGGGTGAGGATGGTCAGGGCAACGGGAAGGGTTGCCCCTTTCACCTCAACCAGATAGATGGGTAGAAAGACGATGAAGAGCCCGGCACGGTTGCTCGCGAAGAGAGAGTACAGGGAGAGCGAAAGGAGTTCGCGACGGACCACGCCCGGCGATTAAGACGCTTTAGATAGCGTACGCACGCGTCGCGGTGACCGGGTCGATTTGGTTCGAACTCATGACGAGGGGTGAGAAGCCACGGCGGGCTCAATAGAATAAACCCTCCGCCGCGCGCGGGGACGGGGCTGTCTCCGACCTAGGGAACTTGAGGCGGGCCTTCCATGGAGGAGGCGCGAGTCCGGCGGTCACTCCGCGCGGAAACCCCGCTTCGGGAGGCCCTGCGGCAGGCCTCTCCGTACGCGACTGCCAGGAGGCTGAAGGTGACGAACAGCGGGGCCGTCGCGAAAATGAACGGTGCCAGGTCTAGGATCAGAGCCGGCCAGCTGGTGAAGAAATCGACGAAAAGGCCCACGATCACCTGGCCAAGGGCGAGTCCGGCGATGACGGAGACGGCAAGCGACCAGGCGAACGACGCCCAGCCGATCGCCCTCCCCGTTGGACTCTGTAACGGGGCGACCATCCGCCGCAGCAGTAGGAAGAATGAGCCGAAGGCGAGGACCATGACGCCTCCGACGACCCAAACTAGGAGCGGCGGTGTATCGCCGCCCCCGACGGTGCCTAGTGCAATGTTAAGCAGGCCCGTGGCGATGATCCCCCCGACCAGCATCTGGATCGATTCCCACGGGATGCGTCGCGGACCGGCGCACTTGGGGAAGCGGGGTTCCAGCCGGTTCCATTCGTGGAGCCCTCGCCAGAGAAAGTAGAACCCGACCAGGGTGGTGGCGAGGCTCAGGTAGTACCCGGCCGGCGACGTGCTCGTGGAGCGGACCGTCGTTACGAACTGGTAGATCTCGGTGCCAGCCTCCATCAAGAAGCCGGTGACGAGCGCCTGAATCGCGTGGCACTCCGACGTAATTCGGGGCACCAGAAGCCTCCGCCAGCGTGGCAGGGTTGCGGGTGGCGGGGCGTCCATGGTAAGTGCTAGCCCGCCCACGATGCTACCTTCCGGAGCGCCTCCGCCTTTGTTTCGCAGCAGAAAACGCTCAACGTTGGTCTCGCGCCCCGGCCGAGATGGGACTTCGCGGGAGAGGAGCGGACGTGGAACGGCGATAAATACGCTCCGAATTCGTCCCCGGCACCCTCCGGTCCCAGAATCGAGACTCCCGCGCCATCCGAGAGCCGCTCCCTCGTGAAAGCGACTGCGATGGCAGTCCAACTGCAACCCACGGCCCGGCAGTGACTCCATTCTCCACCGAGCTTGGAGGGGTGTGAATATAACTTGCGGGCCACGACCGGTAGGTCGGAGTAGGTTGGGCCAACCGGAGAGCACGGAGCTCCCGTCTCATCAGCTCGGAGTGCGGCAATGCCTCGTCGTGGCCGAGGGATCTTGCCCGTAACGCGTCCGTTCCTCCTCGGCCTCCTCTTGTTGACGTCAACCCTCTTGATCCCATCGCACGGCTCGGTTTCCGGGCTGGCAATGCCCTGCTCGGACCGAACGAATCGGAAGGGACGGGCCCGGGGTCGCTAACCACCGTAACAACCGACGATGGCCGTCGTACCTGCTGTGCGTGCGACCCTAGCCCAGCACGACCCGGCGTTGGAGGTCGAACAACACGCCCGGCTCAACGGGGAACCGATCGTGCACTTCGAGAGGTCACCGGGGAAGGTCCAGGTAGAGTTGAAGGACCTCGACTCTTTGTTCGATCGGGACGCCCCGCCGAGCTATCCGCACAGCGGACCGATGCTGAACGCTGCGGTCGCAAGGTTCTTGCTCAATTCTGTTCGCCAGGACCGTCGGAAGCCGAGTCTCGAGCTCACCGTCGCGTTCACGGCCCTACCGCTCCCCCCGGAGGAGGAGGCGAGCATCCGAGCACAGATGAGTAGCTTCTTCGCCAACGAGGCCGATCTGGCCGCGCTCGAGAATAGAGTGAACAGAACTGAGGGGTTAGGCTCGCTCTGGTTCGCGATCCCAGTGGTCGTTGTCGCGGCCCTCATCGCGGGAGTGCTCTCCGCCAACTCGCCACTATTGGGCGGACCTCCCTTCCTCACGACGGCCCTGTATCTCGTCGTCATCACTGTTGCCTGGGTGATGCTATGGGACCCGATCGAGAAGCTCCTGTTCGATCCGTATCTCATCCTCCTCCGAATCCGAGCCCTGCACAAGCTTTCGACGGCCACGACTGCGTTCGTGTACCGGCCGATGTCCGGGGTGGTCGCGGCCCCCATTCCCGATTGACCGCTCCGATCGTCGGGCTCCTGAGCGCCCATATCAACCAAAGGGTTGGCATTACCTTCCATGTCAACCTCAGCGTTGGTGACACAGCACTGAAGTAGGGCGAGCGCCTCCCCACGCAGCGGTGGTGTGGCGGTGCGGACCGAGAGGATTCTGCTGGACCCTGAAGAGCTCCCGAAGCAATGGTACAACCTGGTCCCGGATCTCAGCAGTCCTCTCCCCCCACCCCTCAACCCGTCGACCCGGGCCCCGATCGGGCCTGACGACCTGGCCAGGGTGTTCGCGAAGGAGCTCATCCGACAGGAGGTCTCCATGGACCGGTTTATCAGTATCCCTGAAGAGGTCCGGGAGGCTTACACGCTCTTGAATCGGCCAACGCCCTTGCAGCGCGCGAATCACCTTGAGTCATACCTGAAGACGCCAGCGAAGATCTACTTCAAGCGGGAGGATCTGAGCCCCACTGGGAGCCACAAGCCCAACACTGCGTTCGCCCAGGCGTACTACAACGCCCGCGAGGGCGTGGAACAGCTGGCCACGGAGACCGGGGCGGGGCAGTGGGGCTCGGCGCTAGCCTTCGCATCCGCCTATTTCGGGCTCCAATGCAAGGTATTCATGGTCCGGGCGAGCTACGACCAGAAGCCGTACCGCAAGAACGTCATGAGTCTGTTCGGGGCCGACGTCACCCCGTCCCCGAGCCCTCTCACCGGATATGGCCGGAGTGTGTTGGCCGAGCGACCAGATCATCCCGGATCGCTGGGGATCGCCATCAGCGAGGCGATGGAGTTCACCGTGGGGCATCCGAACACCAAGTACGCCCTCGGAAGCGTGCTCAACCACGTGCTGCTCCACCAGAGCGTCATCGGACAAGAGCTCATCAAGCAGCTCGCCCAGGCAGAGCTGATCCCCGACTACATGATTGGTTGCGTTGGGGGGGGGAGCAACTTCGCCGGGTTCGCGTATCCGATGATCGGGGAGCGGCTCCGCGGCCGGGTCGGCTCGACGGAGTTCCTCGCGGCGGAACCAACGTTGGTGCCCTCGATGACCGGAGGCCGGTACGATTACGACTTCGGTGACTCGGGTCAGATGACCCCGCTCCTGAAGATGTACACCCTCGGCTCGTCGTTTGTGCCCCCGCCAATCCACGCGGGGGGCCTGCGGTATCATGGATGCGCCCCGACCCTGAGCGCCCTGGTCGATACGGGAATCGTTCGCCCGATCGCTCTCGGTCAGGACGAATGCTTCGAAGCGGGACGCCTCTTCGCACTGACGGAGGGAATCATTCCAGCGCCCGAGTCGGCCCACGCTATCCGGGCGGCCATCGACCTGGCACTCGAGGCGAAGCGGAGCCACACGGCGAAGACCATCGTGTTCAACCTATCCGGCCACGGCCTGCTCGACCTCACGGGGTACGCGGAGTTCCTCGAGCGACGGTTGAAGGGGGGAACCCCCCAGTCCTTCCTCGGACCAATTTCCACCTCAGCCCCCGTTGCGGACAGCCACCCCGTTTGAGCCCCCCAAAACCCTGGTGGCCAGGGGGGTGCTACCGAGAGGCATGGAGGAGGAATCCCAGAGCAGCGCCGGGATCCTCCATCGTCGACGACCTTTCGCCGGGGTGCCACGAGCTTTCCAGGCGAACCGTTCAGACCTCGCCCCCGCGCCCCAAAGAGCTCGTGTGAACCGCCCGTGGTCGGTCGGACGTGAGCGCGCCACCTTGATCTAGGGCGCCCCGATCGGAAGCGACCCACTCCGCAGGAATGGCTAGGCGGTTCGGGTCGCTCATCCCCGAGGGTGACCGGTTCGATTGTCCTGCCAGCCCCGAAGAGGAAACGGCCTAAGTAGGGGAACTCAGTACCACCAGCGGATACGGTTGGGATGCCCGGGTATAAGAGAGCGTGTCGGTTCTGCGGCCAGCTGGTCGACGAGGACTCCGTCGTCTGCCCGTTCTGCACTCGGGCCCATCCTTTACAGCCGGTCTGTCCGTACTGCGCCGCTCCCATCGACCTCGCCTGGTCGCTCTGCAATGCCTGCAAGAAACCCCTCACAATCCCGTGCCCAAAGTGCGCGAGTCCCGTCGGTCCCGACACCGACGTTTGCGAGAAGTGCCACACGGTTGTTCGCTATCGCTGCCCGGCGTGTGCGGCGGTCGTCGTGCTCGACGCAAAGAAGTGCGAACGTTGCGGAGCGAAGCTCAAGGACTTCTGGAAGGCCCAGCGGCACTGACCGGCCCCCCGGCTGGTGGCTTAATAGGCGGGAACGCATCCTCGTTGAGGGCGATTCCAATGGCGTTGATTGACCACCCGAAGAATGTCGACGATCTGAGCGGTGACAAGGGATTCCAGTGGACGTTCCACTGCGACATCTGCGGAAGTGGATACGACACCAAGTTCATCGCGTCGAAAAGCGCCGCTTCCTCCCGGCGGTTCGGATTCCTCAGCTCGGGTATCTCGGCGCTCGGGAGCGCGGCCAGCAGTGCCAGCGGCAACGTCTCGAGCGGACTCGGAGGGGCGAGTCAGGCCGCCGGAGCGACCAGCCAGTTCAAGGGCATGTCCGCCGATTGGCACAAGGAGCACGACAACGCCTTTGTCCAAGCGGTCAATGAGGCGAAGGTCCACTTCAAGATGTGCCCGAAGTGTAAGCTCTACGTCTGTTCCAACGACTGGAACAACGAAGCCGGTCTGTGCGTTACCGACGCACCGTTGCTCGCCGCGGAGATGCAGGCCACGAAGGCTCAGGCCCGGGTCGAACAGATGCAGGCCGCGGTCAAGGCTCAGCCCCAGTTTGACGGAGACACAACCGACCGCGCGACGATCTGTCCGGCCTGCGGAAAGCCCTCGGGCGCGGGGAAATTCTGCAATAACTGCGGGGCTCCGCTCGGAGTTCGGGTCTGTCCGAAATGTCAGCACCAGAACCCCTCGACGGTCAACTTCTGCGGGGATTGCGGCGCGAAGCTCGGCTGAACAGGTCGACCGTGTGCGAGCACTGCTTCGGCGATTCGCCGTGCGACCATGGGGTGGGCAAGACCCCAGGCTCGGCGTGCAGCTGCTCGCTCAGCGGACCGAACAAGTGCCCCGGGTGTGGATGCGAATGCGCCCCTTGGTACTGGGGCCTAGGGTTCGTGGGTCCGCAGTCCATCCGGTCCTTCTTCGGGGTCGGCGGTGACGAAAACCCAGGATTCTCGAACTTCCCCGCGTCGAAGACTCAGATCGTAGAGGCGGCCCGGGAGTCGCTTCAGGATGCGGAGGCTGACATGGCCGACGTGGGCTGGCTCTCCGGAAACCTTCCGGACGGGACGTTTCGGGACAGCGGCGAAGTGTTCGCGGCGCTGATGCCGCTAGTCGCCTGCCGGGGACAGGACGCTTCCGCGCTCGTGACCGCGCTACCGATGACCGCCGTTGCCACGGGGACGCGGATGCTGGTCGGTGCGGACCAGTCAGCCGTGCTGGTCGCTTCGGATGGGCGAGCCCTGGATGGCTTTGGGCCCGGCGAGCGCCTCCTCTCGCGCGAAGGTGCCCCCCGGGCCACCGCTGAATCCCGACCCTTGGCGGCCGGATTCTCGAAATCCGTGCTCCGTGCTACTCCAGTGTTTGCGTCAACCCGGGAGATGCGAACGTCGCTGAATCACACGGGACGCACCCGTTCCGGGGATAACGTCGCCGTTCATGGAAACGTCACGGTCTCGATCGGTTCACTTCCTGAATTCCTCGCGAAGTTGGGCTCGCGCCCTCGCGGCCTCTCGGCCGCTGAAGGAGAGACCGAGGTCGGAAAGATTCTCGGAGCGATTCTGGACCAGACGCTCTCATCCCACGACTTCGGGGAGCTCACCGCGTCGAGCGCCCTTCTCGAAACGGCGCTTCGCTCGGGCGCGACCCAGGCTGGCCTCCGAGTGTCGGCCCTCTCGCTCGAACCTGTAGCCCGCGTAGCCATGACGGACCAGCTGTCCGCGATGCAGGGTATGCAGCGGCAGGCGTTCGCAAACATGCCTCCAGAAATGCAGGCGAGGTTCTCGGCGCAAATGGCCCAGGCGATGGAACGGGCGCAGGGCGCCCGTGGACCCGGCGCGAGAGGACCGGGAGCTGGAACACCTCCGGTCCCCGCGGCGCCCAGTCGGCCGGCTCCCGCCCCTCTGGCGTGCCCCTCGTGCCACGCTCCGAACCCTCCGGACGGCAAGTTCTGCCGGAATTGCGGCCAACCCCTCGCCTCGAAACGCTCGTGCCCCAAGTGCGGAAAGGAGGCGGATCCTGGCGTGAAGTTCTGTGGAGCCTGCGGTAGTCGCCTGGCGTAGGGCCGCTCGACTCCCGCCGGGAGAAAGTGGTGGTTGGACTATAGAGGAGAGCCCTCGGGCCGCACGGTCGCAGTAACTTGTACGAAGGGCTCCTCGCTTCCCGCCGTTCATCGACCGGTCCGTCGTCCTGGGATTGGGCACACCGTTGATGCTTGACCGACATGGCCGGAGCTCACAGCATGGGGCGGACAGTTCATGGGTGATCCGCCGGGAGGCGGACAGAATAGGGGTCCATCCGTGGGCCCGAGCCGAAATCCGAACCCGTGTTGTCGATCACCGAACGGATTCCGCGGCTCTGAGGGCGAATCCTACCCTCCAATCCCACTGTCAGGCCGATGGGTTGGCTTCCGATCGGTGAGTGAAGAGAGCAACCATCATATTGAGATGCCCACTAAACCCCCGCCTTTCCCGTCTGTTGCCGATTCAAGGAGGACGCATGCAAACCTATAGCGGCCGAACAGTGCTCGAACGGGCACGACACCTCCCAGCGCGTGCGATCGTGGTAAGCGTAGTGCTCATCGCCAGTTCCCTGCTCGTTGCCCTCGCACCGGGCGCGTTCGTCCTCCCCTCGCCCCGTTCTCTGCACGCGTCGCCCGGGCTCGCAAGTGAAGTGTCCTCGACGTCGACCCCTGCCGGGTCAACCAGCGACCAGCCCGGGCCATCAACGCGCGCGGCATCGCTCGCGAATCCCTCCTCCACCGATTGCTCTTCTCTCAAGACCGCCGCCAACGATCCGACCTGGGCGAGGACGATCCAGGAGACCAAAACCATCGGGACGAGGGCCGTGGCCGCCGGACTTCCCGCGAGCGACATTCATCTGCCGTATCTCGGCGCGGTCCCTGACCAGGTGGTGAACGGCGTCCTCACGCCCGGTGACCTGCTCACGGCGGACTGCAATCAGAGCAACTCGACCGAGCCGTTGCCCGCCGGCGTCGCTTACGACGGGCAGAACAACACGACCGGTACAGTCCAGAGCCTGACCATCGATTCCGACAGCATCTCCGGAATCCTGAATGTAAACTCATCGAGCAACTTTTACCCGAACAGCGCCACGCCAACGCAGTGGGGCGCCCAACTGAACGCAGTCCTCGCCAATGTGACGATTCTGGGTCAACGCGGTTACTTCTTCTGGGTGCAGAACGTCGTCTCCTATGACACGTTCAACGATACGATCCAGTTCGTGGACGACACGTGGAACTTCACGGCCCCTCCCTACGAGATGTTCTCCTCCTCCCTCGTGAACTGGTCCCCGAACGGCGGCAATTACACGGGGACCTGGGTCGCATTCTCCCCGTACATCTACTGTCCCGCTCCTTTCACGGTCGACGTGTACGTCAACTCCTCGGTGAACTCGGCCGGAGACCAGGTGCTTTGGTACAACTATAGTCTCCTCACGCACGGCCGCTTCTACGCCGACGGCTCGTACGACTACCTAACGTTCGACTCTCAGGCACCGGGGAGTCCTCAGAAGTTGGCTCCGGCTCCGTTCGAAGCCAGCGGAACCCAGACGGCCGTGGTCACCGAGGGGTACGAATTCGACGCCTTCATCGGTGCCGACGACGGTTCGAACAACCTGATCCTCTCGACTAACGCGACGGAGCAGCTGAAGTACTGTTCGCTCCCACCGACAAACGATTGCACGCCGACGAGATTCGCGTATGCGAACGTCCCTGCCGCTGTGAACTTCGGGAGCCAGACTGGAGAAGAGACCGTGGGAGTCTCCGTCAACTATGTCGGGACGACCGCCTACCTATCGGGCGGCCCGCTCATCGCCAACGGCCTGTGGGGGTACACCGCGCAGGTCGGGAGCGCCGCTGGCAACACCCGGGTCATCAACGCAATCTCCGTCTCGGGTTCGCCGATCCCCCTGACGGCCCAGCCCTACTTTTTCGTCTTCTTCGAGAACGCGGCACTCGCGAGCCAAGGCTATGGATGGGCCCCCGACCTCCGGGCGTGGTACTTGAGCCCTGGGACGTGGAATTATGAGATCCTGCTCGCCGACTATGCCGAACAGGCCGGTTCGATTACTGTCGGGGCTTCCCCGGTTGCCCTGACCGCAACCTTGCCCTACTCCCCGAGCAGCGGGGTTTACACACCGTTGTGGGCGTTCAACAACACCCAGGTCGCGGGGATATCGTCGATCGGGGATGGGACGATCTCGGACCAGTACCACCCTCTTCAACAATCCGACATCCTCCTGCACCGCCTGCGACTCGGCCGCCGACGGAAACTTGAGCTCGCTCTTCTTCAGTGCGAACGATTACGGCTTCCAAGCCTTCCCTGGGCTCTTCCTCGACGGTACGACCGTCTACGTCGACGTCTACGCCCCACCGACGTTCAGCGTGAGCGCGAGCGGGTATTACGACGTCCCGGGCTATTCCTACGACCTCAACATCCAGTTCTTCGAGACGTCGCACGTCACTCTCTCCCATGCCCCGGAGATCGGAGGATGGCCGGTCCAGGCGGAGATCTCCTTCTATGCCACGGTGCCCGCTTCGCAGAACCCGGCGCCCCAAGCCGACGTCTACGTTTGGAACTCGACGAACGACCTCATCATGTCAAACAATTTCGTTGCGGTCGCCCCGGTGAGCGGATTCGTTTCTCCCGACCAGCTGGTTCTCTACGGAGGCTCCAACAACGTCGTCTGGGGCAACACATTCCGCGACCCTCTCAACGTAACCTCCCCCGGCGCCTACTATGCGGGCATCGGAGAGGCCGAGGGCGGGGATCTGATCTACAACAACAACTTCAGCATCGACAACCCGGTGGTCTACCTTCCGTACAACTACCCCAACGTCGCGGATTGCCTACCCCAATCCCTGGGGGGCTGCGCGAACAATGCCACCGGGAACGGCTGGTACTACAACCTCTTCACCGATACGTGGAACATCACGCCCCAGCCCGCCTCCAACGTAACCAGGACGGTCAATGGATTCCCGCTGAGCGGAAACGTACTGGGTTCGTTCTACCCCATGCAGGGCGGAAACTACTACTGGAACTACGGGATAAGTCCGAACAACTACAGCACCAGCCCCTACGTGGACCGGTTCCTGTACACGGACTGGTCGCTCACCTACCCCCTCGGCTGCGGAAGCATCCAGGCCCCGGGCGGCCCGTGCGGGACCGAACCCCCGGTCGTGGGTTCGTATCAGGACGGGATGCACACGGGCGGCGATTACGCACCGCTGCTCCTCGCTCTCAGCTTCCATGAGGTAGGTCTGCCGGCAGGGACCAATTGGACGGCTCTGCTGAACGGCGTGACCGCTAGCACGACGAGCTCGGCGATCACGTTTAGTTCCCTTGACACCGGGACGTACACTTACAGCATCGATACGGTGCCGGGGTACTCGGCCGTCCCGACCTCCGGGACGATCGGGCTCACGGGGCCGGTGTCTACGCCCACAACGATCGCGTTTACGCCGGTGCCGACCTCGACCTATGCAGTGACCTTTGCGGAGGCCGGGATGCCCACGGCTGCCGGCGGCGGTGTGAACTTCAACAGCGAGAGGACGACCGGGTTCAGGGCTGGCGGCACCCTGGTGTTCAGCAACCTAACGAACGGGAGCTACTCCTACACTGTCACGGCAGGGACGGGCTACGAACTGCTGTCGTCGACGCCCGGCTCGCCCATGAGGGTGAATGGCGCGAACGTGACGGTTTCAGTGATGTTCGATGCGCTCTACGCCGTGACATTCACGGAATCCGGACTTCCTTCTGGGACCTCGTGGTCGGTGAGCGTGGGGACGGTGACCCAGAGCTCATCGACGCCGAACATCGTGTTCACTCTGGCAAATGGGACCTATCCGTATGGGGTCGCGTCGCCGGGATATCAGACAACGAACGGAACGTTAACGACGAGCGGACAATCGAAAACGGTACCGGTTACGTTGACGGTCTCCCCAAGTTCTTCCTCCCCCGGGCTGGCATGGTGGGTGTGGGTAATCATCGGGGTCGTGATCGCAGCGGTTTTGGTCGGTGTCATCATCGTCCTCATGCGACACCGTCGGCCGCCCGAGGCGCTCCCCTCCGCTGCTCCGCCTGGGCCTCCCTAAGGATCCGGACGGGAGACGAACCAAGGGCCAGACATCGCACGAGTCGGCTCGGAGTATGCGTAGCCCCGAGTGGAGCTGCCGAGCGAAGGGTTCGCATCTCATGCTTCCGGCCTGCTGCGCGATCGAGCGGGTGGAGGCGTTGTATTGCTTCCGGAGTTGGTGGTGGGCGTGACGAATCGCGATCCGAACGGGCAGCCACTTCCGGACCGCCCCAAGCCGACCCGGCGACCATCCATGGGCCCGCGCCCGATCCTGCGAAAGCTGGGAGGACCGCTGCTGCTGTACCACATCCTGATTCTGGCCGGAGCCTATCTCGTCGTGCTAGGGATCATCGATGGTTCGCCCTTGCTGCAGGTAGTCGGTGTGGTGTCGATTGTCGCTGGTGTGGTCACGGAGGCAGCGGTCCTTGCCTGGTCCGCCCAGCTCGTTCGTCGAGCCGCCTCTGCGAAGGACGGGTCCGATCGCGAGACAGCGCAGCCAGCTGAGGCCTCTTCCCTTAGGGGGCAGCTCTGCGTTCGCTGCGGCTGGAGCGGGCGTGACACCGGTCATATCTGCCCCCGTTGCGCGGGACTGCTGGTACTTCGATTCGATCCCACCGGAGGACCGCCACCGAAGTGACCCGCCCGGCGTCGCGGAGAGCCCACGAAGCGGATCCAGCGCAGAAGTTGTAGCCCCGAGCGGATTCGCTTCCAATCAGTTACTCAAGGGATGCGTCCCCGGGAGAGATTTGTTCCTTGTCGATCGCATCAGGAGCGCCGTCTCGAGCTCGGTGTGGGGTGGAGCTTACCCCAATAGGACGCGCCGGAGGGACGTGCCCGCTGGTTCCGAGGTCGGGTTGAACTCCCTATTCTGCGGTTTGATGGCGAGCGAACCGTCCGGCGGATAGCCACTCAGCTATGCCCGGATGCGCAGCCACTTGTCGATGCCATCGCATAGGAGACCAATCGCGAGCCCGAGCCCGAGGATTGCGAGCAGGGGAAACAGAATCATCCACCAGTAGATCGTGTCCGACGAGCCTGTGAAACCCCAGCAGGCGCCGACTCCGAGAAGATTCCCCCACTCGGGAAAGTTGATGGCCGGCAACGGTGAGAACGGCGGAAGGGCAGGGATTGGATAGGGATTGGGAGGCATGAGAGGGTTCGGGGGCGACGGGGGACCCTGGCAGTTGAAGAACCACGTGAAGACCGACAGAACGAAGAAGATCGCACCGAAATCGAGGGGGATTTGTGCGAGCACAGGACCGAGCGAATACGGAAGGATGTGCCGGGTCAGCACGCGGAAGTCCCCCGACCCCGAAGCCCTCGCGGCCTCCACATACGACTCTCGAGAAATCGTTCGGGCCCTCTCGCGCACGGTTCGTGCGCAGGCCGGCCACAGCACGATGCCAAACAGGAGGACGAACAGCTCGAGGTTGGCGCACGCGGGTGCGGCGATCGCAACCCCCGCGAAGAGGACAATGACGAGAAAAACTGCCGGGACCGCCCCGAGCGAGTCGCCGACAAACGTGACAGCGGTGTCGACCCGACTTCCGGGCCGCATCCCAGCCCAACCGCCTAGGAAAATGCCCAGGGAGGCGTCCAAGCCCAAGATGCTGAAGACAATGGCAAGATCCCATGGCGTCGCCTGCCACACGGCAGTGAACAGATCGGTCCCCAAACCGTTGAGCACCCCAAAGGGGTGACTCCACGACGGCCCGATCAGATCGTACGGCGGGACCCATGCTGGATTCGTCGCAAGCGTGCTCAGCGAACCTCGGAATTCAATGACCGCGCTCAGAGCCACCACGAGGTAGGCCGCCAGCAGGCCCCCTCCCACCCACACCTCGAGTCCGAGAGGCCGCGGGCCATGTCGATGCCGCGGTAGCGGAGGCTCGACAGGCTCCGTCTCGATTGACGGGGGCGAAGTAACCGGGAGGCTCATTGCGTCCTCGCTCCTCGCGGGTCGAGTCGGTTCGCTACTAGGTCCGCGACGAAGACCAGCACGAGAACGAAGGCAGCGAGTACGAAGATCAGTCCCTCCAACATCGGGAGGTCACCGACCCCGCCCTGAGTCAGGGCGATCAGGGTGAGAAAACCAACCCCGGGGTCGTTGAACACCCCTTCCACGACGAACTGCGTCGCGAGATACCCAGGGACGGTCAGGGCGAAGACCAGCAGCAACGTTGGGGTCACGCGCCGCCCGGTGTGGTACCAGAGTAACGTGCGCTCGGAGATGCCTCGCGAACGCGCCGCCGTAACGTGAGGCTCTTGGCTGGCGGAGGCGACGAGTGAGCGCGCGTGGCGCAGGAAGATCGCGACGTACGCAATCGCAATGATCGACGCCTGGATCAGGGTCTTCGTGAACGTGATCGCCTCAAAGGCCCACGCTTGGTGAATCACTCCGTCAATCAGCGGCAACCCGGTGGGGCGCGTGATGGCTCCGTAAAGGATCCACGACGGGATGGAACCGTAGTAGTTGTTGAACCAAGTGGCGGTAGGAATCAGCCCGTTACTGTCGAGATCGTGAAACGTATTGAAGAACGCGAAAAAAAGCGCGTACAGCACGAGCGTCCCCACGACGAACACCGGCAACAGCGCCCCGGCGAGCGTGCTGACTCGGGCCGGGACGTCGACGAGCGGGCGTCGGGTCCAGCCCAAAAGGAGGCTCAAAGGGTAGGCGATGAGCGCGGCGATGGGAAGCGCGAACAGCGCGAGTTGAATCGAGTTTGGGAGGAAGTCGGCGTAGAGCTGCGATGTGGGCAGGCCATAGGGGTTCGGGCCGTACGGATTGAGTACGATGCCCCAGTTACCGGTAAAGATGTTGACCACCATCTGCCCGAACCCTTGGAAGTAACCCACCACGGTCAGGCTTGGACCGGTCGACAGGGCCACCGGCAAATCGATCGAGACGTAGAGGAGAACGAGAACGAAGATGAGTTGAATCGGAATCAGAGCGAGCCGCATCCCGACGAAGCGCAGAAACGGCGAATCGCCCCGGGGTATCTTCCCCCCGCCACCGGCACGCGGAGGGCTTGACCGTCCGTAAGAACCCGCTTCGCTCGGGGGAGAGGTGGCTGGCGTCTCTCGCGGAAACTGGGGGGCGTGAGAGAGCGACGCAGCAGAAGTCGTCAGGGATTTCAGGCTCACAGGCGGCCTGAGGGTAGGTCCCGTTGTCCGTTCACCACAGCCCAGGGATCTAGGCCCCATCGAGGCCATTCCTTCGGGCGACGGGCATCCCCCCGGAGCCCGGGTGCCCCATCCGCAGATTCTTGTACCCGAGAATGCTGCCGGGATCCCCCATAGCTCAAGACACGACCAATTCCAATTGTAGTAGCTCACGTTTGTGGGCAGCCTGACGGTGGACCCACGCCTGGGAGCGGGCTTTCGGCCAGCGCGTTCAGGACGAACGATCGGAACGATCTCCCTTGCTTCCGGCACGTCCGATAGACCGTGAGCAGGCGCTCGAGGACCTGCGCCCCGACCCACGTGCGCCGCCCTCCGCTGATCTTGCGGATCAGTACCCCTTGACGGATCGCATTCTCGGCGGAGTTGTTATTCCACGGCACCCCGGGTTTCCGAACGAAGGTGAACAACATTCCGAGTCGCCGACGCAACTCCTTCGCGATCCGCCGCGCGTCAGAATCCTTCCACTCGACCCGGAGGAGGGCGGTCATCCGTTGGACCGCACGACGATACGCCCGCTTCCGCTCCCCGTTCGGCACCCGCTTGCGGTCCTTCACCATCAGGATCGCCTCGCGGTAGATTGACCGCACCCCGTCCACAAACCGCAGGAACTCCTCCGGCGGATGCCCGGCGCTCGTGTACTTCGGCGCCCGCTCCTCCAGCAGCGGCCTCGGCTCCATCCGATGACGGATCTCCGCCCGTTCCAACCACCGGTTCACGTGCACGGGATCCAACGCATGGTCCGCTGTGTCGATGGCGTCGTACGGGTCCCACGCGTCGTGCTCGACCGTGCCCTCGTATCCACCCAATACCTCCAGCACCGCCGCCCGACCTCGCGTCGGGGCAATCTGGTAGACCGTCGCCGCCAGGTGGGTGTAGACCCACATCCACCCGTTCTTGCCCGAGATTCGGAAGGAGGTCTCGTCGGCGCAGACCGCGGGCGCCTCCTTCACCTCGGCCCTCAGTCGCTCGTAGGTCGGTCCCAGCCGCTCGGCCACCCACCCCTCCAGCGCCAGGACGGACGCTTCGCTGATCTCGAGACCGAAGCTCTCCCGGGCGCTCGTCCGGACCTTCTCGACACTGAGGCCGAGCATCCGCTGGTGGGCGACCCACGAGGCGAGGACGGGACCGAACTGCTGGTTCGGTGGGAACGGCGGGTCGGCGTGGACCCGATGATGGCAGCCTGGGCAGCGATAGCGGAGCACCTCGAGATCGAAGACCATCAGCGAGGGGAGCGGAAGGTCGGTGATGGTCCGATGCGAGGAGTCGCAGGGGTCAGCGAGCCGGGTGTCGCACTCCGGGCATCGTTCGAGCGCCACCCGGACGGAGGGAGCGTTCGGGACGGGCCGATGGCGGCCGAAGCCCTGATGGCCGGGTTGCCCGCCGCTGGGGCGCTTCCGGCCCCCCGAGGAGGGACGGCGGTAGAAGGTCTTGCTCGAGGGCATCCCGCCGGCCTCGGCGGTGCGACCCGAGGCCGCGAGGAAGGGGGCGGAGGTCTTCAGGCGACGGAGTTCCTCGCGAAGGCGTCGGTTCTCCTCTTCGAGTTCCTCCAACCGTCGGAGCTTACGGAGGAGCTCCTGTCGCTGCTCGTAAGTGAGGGGTTGGGATTCGGGAGGTGCTTCGAGGAGGAGGATCAGGCCGCGCTCGACCACATTGCCCTCGAAGGGCAACGGACCGGACCCCCGGAAAGTTGTTGCGGTCGACAGGAATCACGATGGAACTGGCCAGGATCCTGAGCTCCTACTTCCAATTTAGTCCTTGGCTCCAGCCCACCTGGCGGCCCTCAACCGCCGGGCCCGGTGAGGCCCTTGCGGTTATCGAACACCGAATTGTGCGCCGGCTGAAGGCGGGACGCGAAGGCCGAGGCTCCTCGCGTGAGCATGGGCAGCCCCAAGCGGGTCTAATCGATTCTGCGTCAGAGGAGGTACCGTTCCTCGCGGAAAAGGTCGAGTCGCGTACGCCTCTGGGCCCGTCGAGGTACGGACCGTGGGCAGATTGCCTAGACCTCCCCCGACGAGGCTTCGGGCACCCAGCAAGTCTGAGCGGCCCAACGTACCTGGGCGAGGAATCCGAGGCCCAGCTCGTCCGTGAAGAATCATGGCCGTGGGGGATTGCATAAGAGGGAGCGAGGGACGGCCGGCGGTAGCATCCGAGGAAAGGAGCGGATGGAGCATGGCGCTAGTCCAAAAGAAGTTGGAAGAAAGGATCGGGACGATTGCGTTGGACAACTACGCGAAGCGTAACGCGTTGGGCGGCGAGCTGATCGCGGAGGTACTTGAGACCCTGAACGAGTTCAAGACAGCGGGCGTACGTGCGGTGGTCCTGCGCTCGGCGGGAAACGGGGAGGTTTGGTCGGCCGGACTCGACGTCTCGGAGCTGCCGAAATCTGACGTCGACCCGCTACCGTACACGGACCGGTTCGAGGGGTTATTGCGTGCGGTGAAGGAGTTTCCGGCGCCCGTGCTCGCGATGGTGCACGGGACCGTGTGGGGTGGCGCCTGCGACCTGGTGATGAATTGCGACCTGGTGTTCGGTGACGAGACGTGCGCGTTCGCGATTACCCCAGCTAAGCTGGGGCTTCCGTACACGGTGAGTGGTCTCTTGACGTTCATGTCACGGTTGCCATTGGCAGTGACCAAGGAGATGTTCTTCACATCGGAACCGATTTCGGCGGCACGGGCCGAACGTGCTGGCCTCGTGAATGCGATCGTTCCGGCTGGTGAACTGGAGCGGAAAGCCTATGCCACGGCGAGGACAATCGCGTCTCGCTCCCCGGCTGCGATCAGGGCTTCCAAGGAGGCCATGCGGGTGCTCAGCGACGCGGTGGCGGTGAACCCAACGACGTACCGAGTACTTGCAAAGTCTACGGCGTGACGTCTATTTCGGGAAGGATTACCGCGAAGGGATCCATGCGTTCCTGGAGAAGAGGCCGCCTGAGTTCTGAGAATGCTAGGAGGCATCCAACACCGTCGCCTTCTCACGAAGCTAGGCGGTACGGACAAGGGGTTTTCACGAACCATTCGACGAGCCCGGGTATCACATTCATGGGAGTCCCGAACGGGAGCTACACCGACACCAGGTCCATAACTGAGCAATCGCCAACCCGTCATCCGGTACGGTTACTGTGAAGGGGGCAACCCACCTCCAGTAGCGGTGAGTTGTTCCCAATGGCCCGCGCCCTGGGTCCACGCTGTGATTGGTGTGGTAATGGCGCGTACCCCTGTAGAAGTGCACACTCACCTTGGTTGGGGAATAGGGGCGAGCTGACCCTACCCGAAAGCGACGAGAACCCCTGCGGCCTGCCCGCCGCCTCGGAGGTCGGATGACTACCCGGAAGCACTGGAGTGGCGAGGAGAAGCTCCGCATCGTGCTGGAGGGCCTGCGCCCGAACGCGAACGTCGAAGCGGTCTGTCGGACCCATGGGATCCACTCCGCCCAGTTCTACGAGTGGAAAGAACGGGCCCTTGTCTCGATGAAAGCAGGTCTCGAGAGCCGGCAAGGCTCCGACAGCCAACGACAACGTCAGGAGATCGCTCGGCTCAAGCGCCTGATCGCCGAGCAGGCGATCGCGCTGCAGGTGTTCAAGGAGGAGCTCACAGGTAGCTCCCAGGGAAAAAACGACGGAGGGAGATCGTGAGGACGATGCTCGCCCTCGAACTCTCGAAGCGCCACGCCGCCGAGTTCGTCGGCCTCTCCCGACGGGCACTCTACCTCGAGCCCCGAGAGGCGTCCCATCGACGAACCCGATCCGATGAGCCGCAGATTCGCTCCGCGGTCCGTCGGGCGGCCCTTGCCCGCCCCACCTTCGGCGTGCGACGGGTGTGGGCCGTCCTTCGCCGGGAAGGGCTCCGGGTCAATCGGAAGCGGGTCCATCGGCTGATGGCGGCCGAGGGACTGCTGCGCCCCGCCCACTTCCCTCGGCCTCGTCTTCCTCCCACCGGACGCCTCAGCGCCGAGCGGCCGAACGAACGGTGGTCCACCGACCTCACCGAGGTGGACACCACCGACTTCGGTCCGTGCCCGCTGATGGCGATCCTCGACGCCTGCACGCGCGAAGTGGTCCACTGGGAGTTCTTCCCGACGTGTGGCGCCGCGGAGGCACTCTCGGTGGTCGAGGGAGCGGTGGCGACGCGGTTCCCGAGGCTGCTCCAGGCTCCGGGCACCGTCCTGGTCACCGATCAGGGAGCTCAGTTCATCGCGAAGCGCTTCCGAGAGGGGACGAGGCTCCTCGGACTCGATCTACGATGGACCCGAAAGAAGCGGCCCGAGGACAACGGACTTCAGGAGTCGTTCCATGGGCACCTGAAGCAGGACTACCTGTGGCTGCGGGAGCCGGAGAGCTTCTACACGACGCGGCAGCGGCTGGCCGAGGCGATTGACGATTACAACACAGAGCGACCCCACTCGTCGCTCGGGTATCTCACGCCGCGAGAGTTCGCGCAGAAAGTCCAGGAAGAGGTGTCCACATGAACGAAGGAATCCCTCCCCCAACCCCTCCCTCAGGTGAGAAGAGGTACGGGGTACACGTCAGTAATCACAGTCGAAGCTACTGAAGCGGTTGCCATGTTGAGGCACCGCATCGACCACCTGCTGGGACTGCCCCACTTCCCCCCCGCACTCTGCGATTGTCGTGAGCGGAGGGGGGGGATCTAGTCCCGAGCGGATTCGCCTGCTGTTAGCCCGCAAAGGGGATACATCCACGGGGAGGAGGATTTCGCTACGGGGGCCAGGCACGGGACGATCCTTCGGGTTCCCTACCACTACCTTCGGGCGGGTAGAGCGCCGGGTCGAGGGATCCCCCCGTTACAAAACCCCCGTCGAAAACCGTGTGAGAAGTCGATTCGACCTCCCCTCGATAGGAAAGGAGCCCTTTTTGGAAGCGGGCAACTAAGTAAGTGCAAGTACTGTTGCGACGGTCCGAATTTTTTCCGGAGCCCGGAACGGCTGCAAAGGCCCAGCATCAATCCGGATCTAGCGCACCGCTTCGTAATGCAGCACCAGTTCGCCGTAGGGCATGTGACTCGCGGAAAGGAGCTTGAGGTTGGTTTGCGTCTTCATCGGGCCCCAGTAACGGGGTCCACGACCGAAGACGACGGGCATGACAAGGAACCAGTAATCGTCAGCGAGATTGAGACGGAGGACCTCGTGGATGAGCCGGGGTCCCCCTTCGATGATGATGTTCCCGCCCTTCTCGCTCTTGACCTTCGCGATGACCTTCGCGAGGTCGCCCTTCACGACCCGCGAGTTCGCCCAGTCGAGCCTCTTCAGTCGATGCGACAGGCAGACCTTCTCCACCTTGTCGAGGAAACGGGAGTAATCGAACAGGAACTTGGGGTCGTTCGGCTTCCGCCCCTTGAGCGAGTGGACGCGGCGGTGGCCGGTGAACGAGCGACGACCCATCACGACCGTCGTGACGTCCGAGTACCGGTCGGTCCACATCTTCCGAAAGAACTCGTCCGGTTCCTCCGGATTGCCCGAGGGGAGATCTGAGCCCGGGTACTTGGGGAACTCGGCGCGTCCGTCGAGGGTCATGTACAGATTGGCGGTAATCTTTCGCATTTTCATGCCCTCCGTTCCTCGCTGAAACTCGTGAAACCTCGTTCGACCCCTACCCGTCCCACGGGGACCGCAGGTCATGACGGGTCTCCAGGACCGACTTGAGGTTCATTCCGTAGTAGGTCCACCCCCACTCCGCGCCCCCGTAGAGGTTCATCCACTTCTTCTCACGAGGGAACCCTCGGTGGACGAGCTGGAACAGTGCGCATCGTTTCTTCGGGCGCACGGAAAGGGTGAGGACGGTCCCCTTCACCGGGACGCCGTCCCACGCCCATGTCAAGGCGATCGACCGTCCCGCTCGGATCCGCTGGACCGTCCCCCGGTGCCGCCAGCCCCCGTCGAACTCCAGCTCGTAGCTCGCGCCGGTCTTGGAGGGCAGGTCGGCGCGCACGACCATCCACGAGGCCAACCCTCGGGGTGTGGAGATGGCTTCGAAGACCTTCCGGGGGGAGGCTCGGATGAAGAAACGTCGGTCGACGCTGAGTGTCTTGCTCGAGGACATGGGGACAGTCTCCGCGACAATATGACTTAGTAGATATATATCTTTGTAGACATGTGTTAGCTGTGCCCGACGTCTTCCAGCTCCTCTCGGACCCGTCCCGAAGACATATGCTCGAGGCCCTTCGTGATGGGGAGCGGTCGGTCAACGAACTGGTCGACAAGACCCAAATGTCCCAACCCGCCGTTTCGAAGCAGCTGCGATTGCTCAAGGACTCGGGCCTGGTGACCCTTCGCAGGGACGGGCGGCAGCACATGTACTCGATCCGAGGGGCGCCGTTCCGAGAGGCTTCGGAATGGTTGGGTTTCTACGACCGATTCTGGCGGGATGGCCTTGCCCGAATGGACGAGATCCTCGGGTCCGATGTTCCACGAAGGAGTAGAAGGAAACCATGAGCGAGCCGAGCGCAAGTGAGGATGCCGTACGTGTTGAGCGAACGATGCGCGCCCCGCCGGAGCGCGTGTTCCACGCGTTCCTCGACCCCGACCTGATCCAGCGGTGGATGACCCCCGGAGACTTCGTCATCGATCGGGTCTCCGTCGACCCCAAGGTTGGGGGACGAATCTTGATCTCACACTCGCTGAAGGGAGTTAGCTACGGAGGCTTCGAGGGCGAGTTCGTAAAAATCTCGCCTAACCGTGAGCTTGTCTACCACTGGGCGTTCGTCGGGACCGAGCCGGAGAAGGGGGAATACTTCGACTCGCTCGTGACGGTCACCCTTCGCCCCGTTCCCGGAGGGAAGACCAAGGTGACCGTCGTCCATGAACGACTAGAGGACCTACGACGTAGAGCCCCGGAAATCCACGCCCAGGTCATCTGGGGATGGAACAACTCATTGGATAAGCTTGAGAAAGTCCTCAAGGGGTCATAGCAAGAGAACGGCCGGAGTGACGTGTACCCTGTACTTTCGTACACCTAAGGGTAGGGTGTGGGGAGGGTTTCGCTGCTGGTCGTTCATGCTTCTTGTTCCTCCCAGTTTCGTTGTGCGAACTCTCGCGGCGTGAGATACCCGAGGGACGAGTGTGGTCGTTCCTCATTGTAATGACGGATCGAGTCGGCCAAGTGCCTCCGGGTCGCCAGGAAGCTCTCCGGCTCCCGAGTCCAGAGGTAGTCCTGCTTCAGGTGCCCGTGGAACGACTCTTGGAGCCCGTTGTCCTCCGGCCGTCGCTTGCGCGTCCATCGAAGATCCAGACCCAAGAGCTTCGTCCCCTCGCGGAATCGCTTCGCGATGAACTGGCTTCCCTGATCGGTCACGAGCACCGTGCCCGGTGCTTGCAAGGACCGAGGGAATCGACGAGCGATCGCGCCCTCCACCACGGTCAGCGCCTCTGCGGCCCCGCAGGTCGGGAAGAAGTCCCAATGGATCGCCTCGCGCGTGCACGCATCGAGGATCGCCATCAGCGGGCAGATCCCATGGTCGGTCGTGTCGACATCCGTGAGATCCGTGTACCAGCGCTCGTTGGGATGATCGGCGATCAGTCGGCCCGTCACCGGAAGCCGGGGCCGAGGGAAGTGGGCCGGACGTAGGAGTCCCTCGACTCGCATGAGCCGATGCACCCGCTTGCGGTTGACGGAGAACCCCTCGCGGCGGAGCATCGCCCAGACTCGTCGATGGCCGTAGGTCACGTGACGGAGAGCGACACGTCGGATGGCCGAGCGCACACGATCCTCGTCGAGTCGAGGTCGACGACCGGTCGATGTGCGGAGCTCGTAGTAGAGGCTCGGTCGGTGGTAGCCCACCCATCGAGCGGCTCGAGCCGTCGGGATCTGGTGAGCGCGGAGCGTCATGGCGAGCTGCCTCCGTCGTTTTTTCCCTCCGAGCTGCCCATGAGCTCCTCCTTGAACACCTGGAGCGCCACCGCCTGGTCGGCGATGAGTCTCTTCAGCCGAGCGATCTCCTGACGCTGATGCTGCGTAACGGAGCCTTGCTGACTGGCGAGATTGGCCTTCATCCCGTCGAGCGCCTGCTGCTTCCACTTGTAGAACGTCGCGGAGTAGAGGCCGTGAGCCCGACAGATCGCCTCGACGTTGGCATTCGGCTGCAATCCCTCGAGGACGACCCGAAGCTTCTCCTCCCCGGACCAGTTCTTTCGGGTGGTCATGCTGGGACCCTCACCGATAGCCAGGCAGGGTCGGCGTTTGTCGGTTCCGGCTCCCCCCGAACCCCCCTCAACCCCGACCAGGATGAGTGTACGATTCTACAGGGGTACGGACCAGAGCCTGCATCGACAAGCCCATCGCCGTCTCCCAATCCTCCTTCCGTTCCCAGAACGAGATCCCTACGAACTCGCGATTCTCCGAGTCCTTCAGAAAGTGGAGCGAGAGCAGCCCGGGTTGAGTCGCCATGAATTCGGCGAACGCCTGCATTCCTGCCTGGACCATCTGCTCCATCCCGGGCTTGGGACGGGCCCGGGCCACGCACGATAAGACCGCGCTCTCGCACCTAACCGCTTTGGAAGATCCCTTGTGGAACCTCTCCCGGAGCGACGAACACTGCATAGTGACCCATGTTCGGAATCTCCGAGTTCGGGACGATTACCTGAGCCCCTGCCGCCTCAGCGTCCTTGAGGGTCTTGGCGATGTCCTTGACTTCGATGTACGACAGGGAGCCTGGCATCTCGCCCTCTTGAGGCTCCCGTAGCGCGCCGGTGGGGAGGGCGGGGGGAGAAGTGAACCAATATCCCCCCCCTGTGTCGTCGAACTTCCATCCGAACACCTTCTCGTAGAACCGGATGCTCCTCGCCGGGTCCTTCGAGATCAGTTCCACGTGGCTGACGGCTCCTGCAGGCTGGCTCTTTCGCATCGTTCTTCCCTCGTTGAGCCTCTCCGGCTCACGTGACAACATGCGAGGGGAGGTCAAATACAGATTCATGCGTTATCGGATAAGCCGGCTGCGGGTGACTCCCGCCGCGTTCCCTACCCTCCGGGTCGCCGGAACTGGGCGTAGGCGTCGACCCATTCGACCCCACCGGGCCGCGCAGTGAGGCGCACGTCTAGCAGGCGTACTCGGTACTTTCTCCCTTTCCGTTCGCAGATTGCCATCACTTCCACGCCGTCCCCCTCCTCCACTCCGACAACCTTCACCTCCTCACCGATTACTTTGCCGGCCACCGGGAACCGTACGTGTTCTTGGATCGCGTAACAGAGGCCCATGGCGACATCCTCCGGGGTCTCGCAGTCCTGCTCCGCCACCTCCTCGATCATCTTCTCGAGCTTGGGATCCCGTCGAGGCATGCCCTACCCGATCCGCTTCCAATAGAAGCCACTGTGTTCATAGCCGAACCCCTGAACGATTCCGGTGCGCGCCTCAACTCGAGCCTCACGTGCGAAACGACAGCCCCTTCCGCCGACACTCCTCCAAGACACCTTGCTCGAACTCTTTCCCTCCGTCATTCTCGTGCGGTTGGCCGAGGAGAGCGGGTTCATCCGACGCTATCGCAAGGTCGACCCCGTCGCCTTCTTCTGGGCCGTCACTCTGGAGGCCGGGGTTTACCTCCAGCGCTCCCTCGACCAGCTCCGCCATGTCTACAATGAGCGAGCGGCCAAACCCCTCCACAGCTACGCGAGCTTCTACGACCGCTTCACTCCGGAGCTCGTCGAGTTCCTCCGCTCCTGCGTGGCCCACGGCCTCTCCCAACTGAAGAGCGCTCCCGGAAACCGCCTCTCCCCCAAGCTCTCCGCCTTCGAGGATGTGCTGATCCAGGACTCCACCATCGTGCGTCTCTCGGCCGCGCTCGCCGTCCACTACCCACCGGTGCGCCACCGCCATCCCACTGCCGGGGCGAAGATCGCAACCCTACTCAGCGTGCGGGCGAACGGTCCCAAGCGTCTCGAGCTCACCGCCGAGAGCACCAGCGAGTGCGACACGCTCAAGCCCGGCCCGTGGGTCCACGGCTCGGTCCTTCTCCTCGACCTGGGCTTCTACAAGCATCAGGGGTTCGCGCGTATCGGGGAGAATGGAGGGTTCTACCTCACCCGGCTCCGGAGCGATGTCAACCCGACGCTCGTGCGCTCGCTTCGGGTCCACCGAGGAGCGGCCCTGGACCTCGAGGGCAAGAGGTGGAAGGAGATTCATCCCCGGCTGAAACGCGAGGTGCTCGACGCCGAGGTGGAGCTCGCCTTCGATCGAAGGAAGTATGGCGGCCACCGACGGGGCGATGCCCTCACGGCCCGCCTCGTGGCAGTGTGGAACGAGGAGAGTCGGAAGTATCACACCTATCTCACGAACATCGAGCCCGAGGTGCTGAGCGCCGAGGAGGTGGCGGAGCTCTACGGTTGTCGCTGGGAGGTGGAGTTGGTGTTCAAGGAACTGAAGAGCCAGTATGCGCTCGATCGGGTGAACACGACGAATCGATCGGTGGCGGAGGCGCTCATCTGGGCCTCGCTGCTGACGCTGGTGGTCAGCCGGAGGTTGCACTCTGCGGTGCGGGAGCGGATCCCCGAGAGGCTAAGGGCACGGTATCCGCCGATGCGGTGGGGGATCGCCTTCCGAGAACAATCCGGGAGGATCCTCGAGACGCTGATGCAAAGGCTGGAGCGAAAGAGGGTCGCGCCGGAGCCATTGCTCGAGCTGGCTCAGGCACTGATGGCGCGGGCATTGGACCCGAATGCCGGTCGAGAGAGATTCAGAGCAGAGTGGTGGGGTTAAGCGATAACGCATGAATACAGATTAGGGTAAGAAAAGTAAGCGAATCTTTTCATTCGGCCGCAGGGTGGGGGGCGCGTGGAACCTCATACCGTGCCCACTGTCTTGTGGAAGACCTGCCCGATCCGGTCGAGCTTGGGCGTGCTCGGTCGGCGCTGGTCGCTCCTAATTCTCCGGGATGTTGCGTTCTTTCGGAAGGTCCGATTCAGCGACATGCTGCGTACCAACTCGGGATTGAGCCCACGCCTCCTGTCGATTCGTCTGAAGGAACTGCAGCGGGAGGATCTAATCGAACGTGCCGTCAGCCCTGACGACCACCGCGAAGTCTGGTACAACATCACGGAAAAGGGGCGGGACGTCGTCCCTATCCTCGCCGCGTTCATTCAGTACGGGGCCAAGCATCGCGCGAAAGACGTCTTCGTTGACCGCCGGGCCCGGGAGTTTGGGACTCTCTTCCCGGGGGGCGGAGAGTACATGTTGGGCCAGCTGTACGACTACGCGCGCTCACCACGTCCCGGGGGCCGATCCGGGGCTCTAGATGTAGGACGGAGGTCGAGATGATCCGATTCACCGTAGAACGTGTTGTACGCGGAGCTCCCGGTGAGGTTTACGCCTGGTTCAGCGACTACTCGGATCGCGACTACACCGGACCCAACTGGTCGTCGAGAGAAGGAGTGCGTCGATCGGTTACAGAACAGGATGCACGGCATGCGGTGTTCACCGACTTCTACAGCCGAACCACGCTGAAATACCGCGCCGACAAGCACCCACCGCACGGGGTCGAAGCGGAGGGCGTGGGGGACAATATGAACGGGCGGGTCAGCCTGAAGATCTCCCCGGCTCCGGAAGGCTCGAAGCTGACGCTCGAGTTCCAGTTCGAAGCGCGGGGCGTCGCGAGGCTTTTCGCTCGGTTGATGAGCGGGCAGGTCGCCCGAGCTTCGACTCGGCACGTCGACTGCTTCATCGAAGACTTCTACGCCACTCAGACTAATGGACCTCGGAGTCCGCGGTCAAGCGGAAGCTGAGCGCGAGTGTCGTAAGGCGGACCTTTCGGACCGGCGTTCAACCTGTGGAGACCGTGTGAAAACTTCGCTACGTCGATTGGAATGCCTCTTCCGGGATTTCTCGCCAAACTCGGAACCGTGGCCACTTTAGGCCGGCCGAGCTCGTCCCTGCCGCCGCTCGACCGAGAGGCGCGCTACCAGCCCTCGCGTGCCGACCAAGCTGAGTAACCTCCTCAGGTCGTACGCAATCATGGTGAACCCTATCTCGCCCCTCACCTTGCGCAGTCCCTTCAACAGCAGATACCCCTGGTTGAACGCGCGTTTGATCGTGCCGAACGGATGCTCGACTACCGACTGGCGAACCGTGAGCATCCGCTCGCCCTCGCTGCTTCGGAGTCGTCCACGCATCGCCTCGAGAAACTCTTCGTTCTCGGTTCTCTGAATTCGACGCCCGAAAGGGCTGTGGGTACACCGCGTCATGAAGTGAGGACAGGTGTGACATCGATTCGTTCGAAAGACCCGGAGAGCGACTCCTTCCGGCCGCTGACGCCACCCCTTGCGGATCACCGGTGACGGGGTCATTCGATGACCGGCGGGGCACACGATCGTGTCCGATATCGAGTCGTAGACGAACCGCTCCTTGTAGAACTCCGGGGACATGCCCGCCCGTTCCCCGGACCCCTTCGCTTTCTCGGGCTCGGGAACATAGGGGGTGACCCCCTGCTCGACACATCGGCGGACCTGCTCGCCATCGTAGTAGCCCCGGTCCGCCACGGCTCGCAGGGCCTTCTTGTCCAGGGCGGCCTGGGCTTGCTGAGACATCGCCGCCAACTGGTGGTGGTCCGACGGATGGTTGTCGAGGTCGTAGGCGACGATCAGCTTGCTCGTCGCCTCGACCGCGATCTGCGTGTTGTAGGCGACCTCCATCCGGTCGTTGTTCCCCTTCATCATGCGGCTGTCGGGGTCGGTCAGGGAGATCTCGGTCGCCCCGGTGGCCTCCAGTTGCGCGAGGAGGCCACGGTAGCGGCGCTGTCGCTCCTTCATCCGCTCAATCTTCTCCTTGAGGTTCGGGACGCTCGCGGGCAGGCCGGGATTCTCGGCCTCTTTCGCATCGTTCTCGTCGAGCTCTCGCAGATAGCGGTCGATGCTCTTCTCCATCGACTTCATTCGGTCGGCGAGCTTCGCTCGGTTGAAGTTGCGGTCCCTCGAGTTCACGGCGCGGAACTTACTCCCGTCGATCGCCACCAGATCCCCTTCCAAGAGGCGAAGCTCCCGGCACAGAGCCACGAGCCGTTGGAAGAGCGGTCGGATGTGATCGACATTGTCTCGACGGAAGTCGGCGATGGTTTTGAAGTCCGGGGTGAGCTTGCGTAGCAGCCACATCACCTCCAGGTTGCGACGGCACTCTCGTTCCAGTCTCCGACTGGAGCGGACCCCGTAGAGGTAACCATACAGGTAGAGCTTCAACAGGGCCGCGGGGTCGTACGGTGGGCGTCCCGTCGTGTTCAGCTCGGCGTGGGTGATCTCGAGCTCGCGTAGATCCAAACGATCGACAAAGGCATCGAGGAACCGCACGGGATTCTCCTCGGTCAGATAGTCGTCCAGGGTCTCCGGCAGGAGGATCCTCTGACGACGATGGATCGCGGGAATGTAGCCACTCATGCTCGCCTCCGTCGGCGAGGTCGATCCTCCGGCCAATCCTCGTCCGTGATCACGAGATAGACGGTCTTCCCCAGGAACGCCCTCGGACAGGTGACCTTCGCTCCCGTTCCGTGAGGAACCACGGGTCGACGGATGAACCCGACGATGTTCTCCACGGTCAGCTTGTTCGTCGCTTCGATATGGACGGTTCGAGCCATATGGCTCTGAAAGAGTAGTACTACCGGATAAACCTACGCACGAGTTTTCACACAGTCTCTGTGGGTTGATCCCACCCGAGGTAGGGTACCAGCCACGTTCGTCGTCCTCGATCTGTCCCCCTTCACCACCCCATGGGGAGGGAACCCAGCCCAACCCGGGGTGGCGGTGCTGTAACAGGTGGGGCCCTGGGCAACCATCGGCAGGACGTGACGGGTCCTGGATGGCCTGATAGTGTTACCGGGCCAGAAAAACGAGAGGAGCGTCGACGGGATGCCGACCCCCCTCGGCCAAGCGTCGAAACGTTCGATGCCGGTCCGGTCGGCGTGGGCCCGCGGCGAAGTTGACCCGCGCCCGCGTGGGCGGAGCGGAGTCCGATCTCGGAGTGTTTTGGGACCAATTCCGGTATCATCTCGGAAAATTGGCATCACCCCCTTGCCCCATCTCTCTTCCGAGGTACGACCATGCGAACGACAACGAAGCGAACGGCGGCGGTGATCGTGACGATCTCGGCGGTATCGGTGCTGGCGGTCTTCCTGGCACTCGGAGCGGGGTACGGCTCCGCGAGCCTGGGCACCAGCTCGACCGGAACGGGAGATCACGTCCCGCTTCCTTGTCCGAACGGGACGACGCAGACGAACTACACGGCTACCGGCAACGGTACGGCTACCGCTCTCGCGCCCCCACCTCCGTGCGGGTGCCCACCCCCTCGGGGCCCGGGCGGTAACGGGACAGTGAACGGTACGGGCATGGGGAACAGTACCCAGATGCCCCCGCCGTGCGGGTGCCTCCCTCCAAGGGGAACGGGCAACGGCACGGCGAGCAGCGGAACCGGACCCGGGAGTGGGAACGGCAACCCGCCGCGTCCCTGCTGCCCGCCCCCGCCGAACGGCTCCTCCAGCCCCGGCTCGGGAGCCAACGGCGCCGGACCGCTCCCCTCGCCCTGCGGGTGCCCACCCCCTCGGGGATCTCCAGGGGCCTCGTCCGGGAACCCGACGACTGAGTGTAACGGCTCGTCCCAGTCACCTCCCCCGTGTGGATGCCCACCGCCCCCTTCCGGCTCGGGAGCCGCTGACGCGGCCCCTCCGAGCTACGGAGGGAGCGGCCTCGCGGCTGGGACCGTGACGGACGGCTGTGCGCCCCCGCCCTCCGGAGAGGAGAACACGTCCCCCGGAGGTCCCGCGTGAGCGGGCACGGCAGGCGACGCGTTCGCTCCCCGTGGAAGCCGCACGCTCGGGGGAGCCGCGACCGGCGACGTCTCGAGCGGCGGCTGCACAAAGCAGATAGGAGCGCTGCCGTAGACTCCGTGCGGGCGGGTCCCCTTGGACAGCTTCCAACAACTGATCTGGTGGTTGTTCCAGAGCAGCAGTGGCGGGCCGACCCGTGTGCGAATCGTCCACGCCTTGCGGGAAGAACCGAGGAACGCCCAGCAGCTGTCCATCGCCCTCGTGCTCGACTACACGACCGTGCGGCACCATCTGCGGGTTCTCCAGCGCAACCATCTGGTGGACGTCGTGGGGAGCCGCTACGGACAGGTCTACTTCGTCTCGCCGAACCTCGAGAGCCGCTGGGCAATGCTGGACCGAACCCAGCCGAGCGAACCGAACCGAAGACCGAAGGGGTGACTCATGGAAGAGCGAACGAACGGAAGTAACTGGAGCGCAGCGACCTGGGTGGCGATCGTCCTCGTGATCGGAATCGTGGCCGGGGGGCTGCTGGCGCTGTTCGTGCCCGTGCCGGTCGGTCTCTCGCCTCCCGGGACGCCTCCGCCTCCCCTCTGGCTCGTTCGGGCGGGCGTGCTCCTGTCGACATTGAGCTTGGTCCTCCTGCTCGCACTGCTCTTCGTCTACGCGCGGACCTACCGCGACACGCAGGCCCCCTACACACTCGGTCTGGTCGTCTTCCTGGCCGTCCTCCTCGTGGAGAGCGCCGTCAACTCCCCGCTCGTCTTCGGGGCGTTCGGCCTCGGACCGGGAATCCTAGGCCGATTCCTCGCGGTCGGGGGGCTACTGATGAGCGCCGCGCTCTCAATCTTCCTCTACCTCAGTCTGCAGTGAGGGAGGTCCGCGGGCCGGGCGCATCGTTTACGGAATTGGTCAAGGGTCGTCAAGAACGCGCGGGTTTCCTGCGAGAGGGTGGCTACAGCGTCCTGGGTGTACTTCGATTCAATACGGGTAGCAATAGGTGCAGCTCGGACATGCTTCGGTAGTATTCTATTTCAGGGCGACTCGGATCGAATTCATGAGTTCGAATCAACTCCTCGAACTGTTCACCAAGTTTACCCGAGGCGATGACCTTCTCCCAATCGTTCAGCTTGCGACGGACGTACAAGCCGCCTGGAAGTTGTCCGGAGTCCAGGCCATTCTTGGTGGGATCATCACTGGCGATTCGTTCGACACACGCATAGTACTCTTCACCACTTTCGAGCAGTCGAAAGGCGCCGTAGAACTTCCGGCCCCTCAAGGAAGGTAGTTTCGACTCAAGGAGTCTCATCGCTCCGGCAGGCCCACTGCCTTTCATGTCCGCTTTCACGCGCACGACTTCCGTCTCTGAACGTTCGACGTAGGTGTCCATGACTCACCGCTGTGCGAACGGTTCGTCACCGCTTAAGTGTCCAGTGCCGAGGTCATGAAATGTGGACATGATGGGTTCCGCCGATGGTCCGGCGGAAAGCCCATCGCAGGCGCCTCGTGTCCTCCACCTCGAGGCGCCTCATGGAGAATGTGAGTGAATCGGTCTATGTCGGGCTTGACGTCCACCGAAAGAGTGTCTACGCGACCGCGTTCGACGCCGGCGGCTTGCAAGTGAGTCAGGCGGAGTTCGGAGCCACCGACGCTGAGCTGATCAACTACCTCGAGCGGCTTCCCGGACGCAAGCACGTCGTTCTCGAGGCGTGCACTCTCTGGGAGCATTTCTTCGACGCAGCGGAGGCGACAGGCGCCTCGGTCACCCTCTCCAATCCCTACAAGACCCGCCTCATCGCCGAAGCGAGCCTCAAGACCGACAAACTCGATTCGGAGGCTCTGGCCACTCTCCTCCGACTGAACGCCGTTCCCGAGTCGTATGCACCGCCACCCGAGATTCGAGCCCTTCGGAACCTCGTCCGCGAACGCGTGTTCTATCGACGCAAAGCCACCTCGGTCAAGAATCACATCTACAGCTTCCTACTCCGTCGAGGGGTCGAATATGAGGATGGGATCCTGAATCTCCGCCGGAAGCGTGAGGTTCTCCGAGACCTCCATCTCGAGGAGGTCGACCGCGGACTGGATACCCTCACCTCGCTCGAGACCACCTGTGGGCAGCTCGACCAGAAGATCCATCGGGCCTGGGCCTCCTCCGAGGATGCCCAACTGCTCAGCACCATCCCCGGCGTCGGGGAGATCATCTCGGTGGCGCTCGCGGCGTTTCTCTGCCCGATCGAGCGGTTCTCGAGCGTCGACAAGGTGAGTTCATACGTGGGGCTGGCGCCCACGACCCATCAATCGGGTGAATCGGAGTACCACGGGCACTTGAAGCGGGACAGCGTGACGCTGGTCCGCTGGCTCCTGGTGGAGGCCGCCTGGGCTCACCGGCACCGCGTACCTCGTGGGACAGTGGCGAAGGTCGCTCGACGGGTGAGCCGCCGTCGCGGGAAGGGCAAGGGCTCGGTGGCCGGGGCCCACGCACTGTTGAAGATCATCTTCGCAATGCTGAAGAATCGAGAACCCTTCCGTGCTGACGCTCCAAGATCGCCGACTGCGGAAGGCGCCCTGCGGCACCCTCGGGTGACCGCTGGCAAACGTGTGCAGCGAGCGGTCTTGGGGCCCTCGACCGCGAAGTGTCTTCCTGCGCATTGAAGCGCGAATATCTGGGTGCGGCGAGAGCAGTTGACTATCGCAGAACAATGTGAGCTTTCGAGATCGGGAGAACTCTCCCTCAGTCAGCAGCGACGGCGGAACCCACATATCTGGGCACCTTGATTTCAGGAGGGCTCGATGCGGCCCGAAATCCGCGAACCGGACCCTTTCGCGCCGGTCAAAATCGTGTACGTTTTGGGCGGGGACGTAGATGCCTTTCGCCCGATTTCCTCCTCAAGGAGGACTATGGTCGAGGAGGGCGATTAAGCGCAGATGAAGAAGTGCGTGGCGGTCTGCGGTCGGTTCGACTCACGCGATGGCAAGTACCAGCACAAGTGTGTTCTCCCGGCTGAGCACGCCGAGCTTCACCTGTTCCTATGCGGCGACCGGACACCGTGGAACGAGGTTGACCGTCTGCGGGCTGGGTCCTCCAAGGTACGCCCCCTGGTTCTCCAGCGCGACCGGCGGACGTGCCAAGCATGCGGCGCGAAGCCACCGATACCGGTTCAGGTCGACCATATCATCGAACTTCGACATGGCGGCACAAACGACCCATCGAACCTGTGGTCCCTATGCGGCGCCTGTCACGCCGCAAAGACGTACTCTGGCAGCAGGCACAACCCCAGGGCCCGGCTCGTCATTGCAGGTTTGAGCGCCAGGGGCTACCGGGCTTCGTACACTTGGTGCACCGAGGATGGAGGCCACCACCACTGGACATTTCAAAGGGCAGCGTCGGCGGAAACGACGAACTCGTAGGGCCCTAATGGTCCACACTAATTCGCTGTTGTGTCCCGTCTGCCTTCCCGAGGGAGAGGCCCCAAGGCGGGTTATCGAGGATTTGTGAACGCGCACCAGGAAGGGTTCTGTAACATTATCGCGGCTTATCGGCCGGACGGCCGTCTACAGACGACCGGCAAAGCCGCGACGGGTTAGAGCACCCGTCGGGACTCGGAGCCGTTTCGTGTGCCACTCCAGGAACCAAAGCTTAAGCCGATACCCCGATTTCCGCTCCCGATGCCCGATCCGGGACACCGGTTGTACGGTACTCACCCGGGTTCGCTTGTCACTAGCGGTCCGCGCCCCTTCGCGATACGTGTACGAGTGGTGCACGGACTACCGGACCAGTGACGGGCGGTTCTCGAAGGCGCGTCCTCGTCCGACGTTTCGAGTGATCCGAGTTTCGCCGCGTCGCGTGCTCCGCATTCGCGTGGCCCGGGGGCGCGGTCGCGACCCCGCGATCGCCGTCGACCTGGTGCGTCTCAATCCGCCGCACTCCTGGCACCTCGATCAGATCGACGAAACCGATCGGCAGTCGATAGATTATCGTGTTGCCGCGATGGGCCGACAGCGGACCCGCCTTCATCTGCTCGTCACCGAGCGCTGGGTCACGCCCGACCATCCGACGAAGGAAGAACTTCGCGCACGAGTGGCGGCCGTTTGGGCCCGATTCGGCGCGGCCATCGAGGTCGATTACCGAGCGGGACGACCCGCGAAGGGACACTAAAGGACCCCCGGAAGGTTCGGGCGGAGCTCCGTAGTGATACGCACCCATCCGCAATGGTTCTGTAACATTATCGCGGCTTATCAGCCGGACGGCCGTCTACAGATGACCGGCAAAGCCGCGACGAGTTACAGCACCCCTCCACGGCGTCCCGGTCACGAAGGAGGCACTCGTGGAGGAGGCAGGGCGGTGGCGGGGGGCGGGCGACGGCGCATCAAACCGATCGCGACTCCGGCAACCACGGCTACAATCACCACCCCGATGATTGCGTAGACCCACCACGGCAAGCCGGAACTCGAGGACGAAGTGGAGGCGAAGCTCGTAGTCACTGGGGATGGGCTCGATCCACTCACCACAGTCGACCCACTCGACGGGCTAGCGGCGTAACCACTCACTACACCTATCGTGTAAGCGTACGTCCCGTTGGGCTCGGTAAACGTGATCGTACTGGTCGTCGACGACACCGTGGAACCGCCTAACGTCACCGACCACGACGTGCCCGACGGAAGTCCGGACTCGGCGAACGTCACCGAGTACGTCACCTGGATGAAGGTGAGGGTCGGCTCGGTGACCGCCGTCCCGTCCACGGTCACCGATCCCGTGTAGGGTAGCGTCGTCTGATGCCAACCCGGCACGCCCGCGATCGTGTAAGCGTACGTCCCGTTCGGCTCAGTGAATCCAATCGACGATCCGTTAGAAGTCGCCAGAGTGCCGTTCACTGTCACCGACCAGTTTGTCACCGCTGGCAGTCCAATCTCTGAGAAGGTGACCGGATAGGTTTTGGCCGGTTGAGTGGTGGATATGATCGACAGTGTGCCTTGGACCGAGTTGGCCACGCACACGATTCCTCGGGTGGTATCGTACGCGACCGCCACGGGTCCGGTACCTACCGCTACCGTGGCCACCACGCGGTTCGAAGCGTCTGATAGGAAGCTCGCATTGTTCGACGCGAAGTTCGCGACCGTCAACTCACCCTTCGGGCCGTCATAGGCCACGTCCGCCGGGGAACTGCCCACGTCGATCTCTCCGACCACGGTGTTCGACCGGTCCGATATCACGTTCACGTTCCCTTGAGTACAGCCGGTGCTGCAGAGCGAGTTCGCCACGAAGACATCGCCCTTCCCCGGATCGTAGGCCATTCCCTCGGGGAGGGAACCGACCGGGATCGTCGTGACCACCTGCTGCGTTGAGTCGTTGATCACGCTCACGTTATGGGGCCAGATGGAGACGAAGGTCTCCCCCTGAGCCGCGTCGTAAGCGAGCCCCCAAGGGTAGTTCGGCATCAGGATCGTCCCTACCACCCGGTCCGTGAGCTCGCTGACCACATCGACCACGTCCGGAAGTTGGACCGTGACCAGGATCTCCCCCAACCTCCCATCATACGCCACTCCCCAGGGGGGTCCATCCGTCTCGACCATCGCCACGACGCGATTGGTGGTGTCGTTGACCACGCTCAGGCTCCCCGAGCCGGAGTTCGCCACGAAGATCTCGCTCGTATGCGGGTCGTACACCAGGCCGGAGGGACCGTGACCTACCGGGATCCTCGTGACCACCTGGTCGGTCGTAGCGTTCACCACGACCACCTCGCTCGCCTGGTCCTCCGCCACGAACAGTTCGCCCCTGCCAGGGTCGTACGCCACGGCTGCCGGAGAAGCGCTCACGAACAGTGTGGCCACCACACCATTCGTCGCGTCGTCGATCACGCTCAGGGTTCCGGAAACGAAGTTCGCGACCAGGACTTCGCCCAAACCCTCAGCGTAGGTCACTCCTTCGGGGCTCCCGCCCACGGTGATGTTCGTGACCAGACGGTTCGTTGAGTCGTTGACCACGGCGACGTGGTCGGTAGTGCTCAAGCCCCCCCAGATCGTGACGAAGATCTCGCCCTGGCCCGGGTCACACGCCACGCCAAGGGGGGTCGCGCCAAAGGGCGCTACCGTGATGTTGGCTACCACCACATGTGTCGAGTCATCGATCACGCTCACGTTCCCCGTGTATTTCTGAGCGACGTAGACCTCGCCTTGGGCGGCGTCATACGCCATTCCTCGAGGGCCCGCACCCAACGGCACCGTGGCGATCACTTGATACGTTGAGGCGCTCACGACGCTCGCGTTCGCGGAGCCCTCGTTGGCAACGAAGACTTCGTCCGTGCCCGCGTCGTACGCGATTCCGTCCGGGTAACTCCCGACGTGGGCGGTGCCGACCACCCGGTCGTTCGCATCACTAATCACCGACACGTTAGCCGACCCTTCATTTGCGACGAAGATTTCGCTGGCGTTGGGGTCGTAGCTCAGCGCGACGGGATGGGTCCCGACCGGGACGGTCGCCACCACTCGGTTCGTCGAGTCGTTCACGACCGCGACCTCGCTCAGGTTGTAGAGGGCAACGAAGATCTCGCTCTTCGCTCTGTCGTACACTAGGACGACCGGTGTGCCGGGGATCGCGACGGACGCGACCACCGTGCCCGAGGTACGGTTGACCACGCTCACGCCCTGAGGAGATGCGACGAATATCTCACCCCGCTGGCCATCGTAGAGTAGATCGGTAGGATAGAGCGCATTCACAGCGAGGAAGTTGCCCGCGGAGACCGTCCCGTTGACCAAGGTGAGCGTACGTGCCACGCAGGGGGACGGAGTACAGTTGCTGGCCGCTGGGTTCCCTTCGCCTACCGGAAGGGGCGGATGGCTGGTACTCGACGTCTGGGTTGCGCCCACGGCGGCAGTGGGAGTGGTCTGGGCGGTGCCTGCATCGGAACGTAACAAAGAGGTCGAGGCGTGGGAGCCCACCACGAGAGCCGCGGAGCACGCAAGGAGCGCGACGATAACGAAGACGACTGCGTGGCTCATCGAGGTGTGCGTCCCACTGGTTGACATTGTGCGGTCCCAGGCCCCGCCAAACCGAGATTCCACGAGGTCTTCTCAGGGCCGCCCAAAGCGGTCACACCGGAGAAGGCAGCATCGGTGGAGACACACGCAGCGGCTCCACTCTCGCCGAGCGTGTGGGTAGACGTGCCGGGAACCGGCTCCTTCGTGGTACCCAGCCAGAATGCGATAACGACGCCCGAGACAGCGAGGCGGTGATGGGAAGGGCTTCGCCATGACCAGACCACATTGGTGGGCCACGCAGGGGTACGGCCGAAAGCGTCGCTTCCGATGAATTGGCCGTGAATGGCATCATTCGCCATTCAAACGTCATTCATGGGGTGGATATGTGCGTTGAGTCAACCTGGTTTGACTCATCCCGTCCGGTCCGGGACTGACGCGAGTCCTCGTTCGGTCCCAAGTGTAGACCGGCGTGGAAATCGTCTTCCCAACCTGCCGGTCAAAAGGGCCCCCGTTCTGGCCAACGACGCCTCGAAGGGGCACTTTACCTCCGCCCAACTGGACCGAACAACACCCTGGCGTGCCCCAAGTTCTCAGGACCCTTTTCCACGCGCCCAGTTTCACTCTGTGGGGAGGGCAGGCCAATGTAGCCCCGAGCGGATTCGAACCGCTGTCGCCGGCTCCAAAGGCCAGCATGCTTGGCCACTACACCACGGGGCTGCCCTCATCTACGGGGTTCCCGTACTAAAGGTGCTTCGGGTGACTGGAAAGGAAGAGTTCCCCACGGGGTCACTCCGGCTCAACGAGGCCGCGGGTCTGGAAATACCGGAGGAGGCCCATCGCCGCCATCTCGACCCCCGAGACCAATTCCATCTGTTCTTCCCCCGTGCGCTCGTTCATCGATCGCCACGTCGACTCGTCATACTGGCGAAGCGCCGCCGCGACATGTTCGACGCTGGCCTCTTCCTGAGCGGCGCGCAGCGCGACCTCGGTCCACGCTTCGACAAGGGAACGGTACTCGAGGAATTCCGTCGCCGACCCTTTTACAGGGCCGAAATGGCTGTACAGGATGGTTCTCGGCTCGGTCGCGCGCATCGTTTCGAGGCTTGCGAAGAGCGCCCCGAGGTCGAGGTCCGGGGGTGGGATCGCGGGTCGGGCGCGGCTCTGCGTGGTGAGCCGCACTCCGGCCGAGTCTCCCGTGAAGAGTCCGGCGATCGCGGTATCAAAGAAGGAGAGGTGGTGCTTCGCATGGCCGGGCGTCGCGAGCACTTGGAGCACCCCTCCCCGCAAGGGGAAGCTCTCGCCGCCATGGAGGGATCGGATCCGTTGTGGGTCGACGGGCAAGAGCGGACCGAAGATGCGGTCGTAGGTCGCCCCCCAGGCTTTTCGTGCGCTTTGGTTCAATCGGCCCGGGTCGATCAAGTGAGGGACGCCCAGCTCGTGCGCGTAGAAGGTTGCGCGGGGAAGCGACTCGAGGAGTGCCCCGACCCCTCCCGCATGATCGAGGTGGATGTGCGTCACAAACACGTGACGGATCTCTTCCGGATCGACCCCGGCCCGGCCGAGCCCATCGAGGAGGGCTCCCCGGCAGGCGGTTGGTCCGGTCTCCACCAAGCTGTAACCCTCCTCCTCCGGGAGGAGATAGCAAGCCACGAGTCCCTCGGTGTCCCGAAAGTCGAGGTCGATCATTTGGCGATCGCCACCGAGGGCCACGACGCGACGGGTCGCCATGTTTGTCTCAGACGCCTAGCAGGTGCCCCGAGAAAACGGTAGCGTAGGCGAACGCCGCCATCGCGGCGCTAGCGATCATAGCCAGCGCCCAGACGGTGGGGTTCCAGTTGAGAACCTTCCGACCGTCCAGCGGTCCGAGAGGAATGAGGTTGAACGCGGCGAACCAACCGTTGAAGAGAGCGAGGATCGTGAGGGCGTAGAGCACGAATCCGCTCGCCCCGAGAAACCCGGCGACGTACGCCCCGGCAAAGAAAGAGGCGGCAAAGACGAGGTTGATCGCAGGGCCTGCTAGGCTGGTACGGCCCCAGGATCGAAGGTCGTACATCCCACCGACCATGGTGGCCCCCGGCGCGGCGAAAAGGAACCCGATGAAGGCGGTGAAGACCGAGAGGACCAGACCCATGGGGAACATGCGGAACTCGGCCCAGCAGTGCCGGCGCTGAGCGGCCACTTTGTGGGCGAGCTCATGCGCCAGGAAGCCGGTCAGCGCTGCCGCGGCCGCGAGCCCGACGATGGAGGCGTTGAAGGAGATCCCCGCGGCTGGGCCGGCCGCGATGACCGTCGTGCCGCCCAGAATCAGCACGAGGTCGAAGGTGAGCACGAGATAGGCGATCAGGATGTCCCGAATCTCCAAGCGCGAGGTGGTCACGCGCCCCGGGGCCGCGGCAGCGGTGGTGCTCCAGGAGTAAGTAGCGGGTCGACCGGTCAATGCTTCACGTCTCCGCTGGGATCCACGGCCGAGCGGGCATGGGCGGCGTGTATGGCTCTGACCATAGTTTAGAGCGAAGCAGTTCGACCCCATCGGCGAGGCGCGGTCCTGGGCGGCTAAAGTACGCCTCGTCGGCGAGCCATATCCCACGAGCTGGTTGGAACCCCCGGAGAGTTGCGCGCAACTGCGCGTGGTCGATCTCCCGTCGGGTTCGGTCCACGGAGAAGCTGCAGGGAGAGATGACCAGAAGGTCAGGGCGAAGCGCTTGCAGAGAGGACCAGGTCGTCGCCTCGCCCACCGACCCGGAGGAAGGCCCGAGCGGTTCACCTCCCGCCGCCTCGGTCATGTCAGCGACCCAGAGCCCGGCGACGATCGGCGGGTCCAGCCATTCTACCACCGAGACGCGAGGTCGTTCGGAGGTCGCGAGGCGACCGCGGACCCTTCGCTCGAGCTTCGCCGTAAGCTCCTCTGAGGCTCGAACGTCGCCGAGGGCCTGGCCCACCGCCCGGATGCTCTCCCAGACCCCCGCGAGGTTACGTGGGGTCAGCGAAAGGACCGTTGGGTCAATCCCGGCCTCGCGGCAGGCGGCAGCGACCTCATCTCCGGTCACCGAGCAGACCCCGCAGAGGTCCTGTGTGAGGAGTAGGTCCGGCCTGAGCCGCCTCAGCGCGCGGGTATCGAGAGCGTAGAGGCTCTCCCCCTTTTCTCGGGAGCCGCGAACGCGCGTATCGATCTCCCGCGAGGGGCGTTCGAAGTCCCGAACCCGGGGGGTCATGACGATCGCCCGGTCGCGAATCGAAGGAGGGTAGTCGCATTCCGCGCTCCGCCCGACCAACTCCGACTCGTGACCGAGGGCAACGACGATCTCAGTGGCGCTCGGTAGGAGAGAAACGACCCGCACGGTAGGTGAAGCCCCTTCGGTCCGGATGCCAGCCGAGGCAAGATTAGAAGGCTTGCCCGTTCCGGGACCCACCGGACGGTGCGGGAGTCGTCTCACCGAAGGAAGAAAGCAACTCCTGCTCCGCCTCCGGTGTGAGCCCAAGGCGTCGGGCCACGGCACGCTCGGCCATCGAAGCTTCGTCCCCTCCCGACGAGCGCTCGATCGCGAGCGCGTGGAGATAGTGCACCCTCGCATCGGAGGGGGTCACTTCGAGCAAGGTCTCGATCTCTCGGCAAGCGGCGAGCCAGGCCTTCTCCTCGACAAGGGCAGCGATGAGCGCGACGCGAGCGGGGGTCAGTCCCGGGTGTTCACGCAATATGACGCGGTACGATGCAATCTCCTTGGCCGGGTCTCCACGAGCTCCGGCAAGCGATGCCGATCCCAACTGGGCCACGAGCGACGTGGGCTCGATGGCTAGGACGCGCTCCCAAGCCGATGCGGCCTCCTCCCACGCACCCAGACCCGTCCGCGCGCGAGCCAACCCGACCCAACCCGCGAGAAACTCCGGTTTGAGCTTGACCGCTTGCTCGTAGAAGCGGGCCGCGAGGGGGAGAACGCCCGCGGCCAACCAGGTCTGCGCCCGCGCCATGTCCGCATCGAGTTCCCGCGCGCTGGGAAGGGCAGATCCGGCGGGGCGGTGGATGGTCGGATCCTTCGCCACCAAGGAGGACTCAATCCCGAGCTCGTCGACCAACCGGCGAAAGTCAGGCCCGGCGATGACGAGCCCGCCGCCCCGCTGGACCTCAAGCGCCCACGGAGCCGGGAGCGGCTCCAGGGAGAAGACCACCAGATGATCGGCCGGAACGTCGCTTTCCTCGCACCAACGGTGGACCGCCTCGGGCGAGCCCCGCGCGGGGTCGGCGACAAAGACGTAGAGGTATCGGTCGACCGTACGCAGCGTGAGCCCTTCGTCGATGGGCCGGGCCGCCTCGAGGCGTTGCCCCATCGCCTCGATAGTGTCGCGCACCAGTTGGACGAAGGCCGCGCGGTCCATCGATGGGGGCAACGGATTGACGATTTAAATATCCGGGACCCTCCCCCGAGTTCGGGGACGTTCGTGCAGTTCACCGACCTCGCCCGATACCGCACTCGCATCGAACAGATCCTCCGCGATACCTACCGCCGAGAACGGCGGGGCTCCCCCCCGAGCGTCCGCTCGCTTGTCGGGCTCAGCCGCGACCTCACCCTCCGAGGTGGGAAGCGCTTTCGAGCGATGCTGCTCCTCGCCGGTTACTACGTGTCTACCGGTCGCTCTCCCGCCCCCGCGCTCGAGGCGGCCGCCGCGCTCGAGCACTTCCAGAGCTGGATGCTGATCCACGACGACGTCATCGACCACTCGGAGGAGCGGCGCGGCGGGCCGACCGTGCACCGCGCGGCGGCCCTGCTCCACACCCGAGAGGGACTGCTTGGGTCGGCCGAGGACTTTGGTGTTGGAACCGCGGTAACGTTGGGGGACCTCGAGGAGCCCCTAACGGTCGAAGGGTTCCTCCGCACGAAGGTCCCCTTGGTTCGCCAGCACCGAGCCCTGGTAGAGTACGGACGGATGACCCGTCTCACCGCCTACGGCCAGCTCCTGGACATCCGTAACGGCCTCCGCGACCTGGGGAGCGTCACCGAGTCGGAAGTGTTACGGGTTCACGAACTCAAATCCGCGGTCTATACCGTAGTCTCCCCTCTCAAAATGGGCGCCATCCTCGGAGGCGCCACTCCGAGGTCGCTGGACGCGCTGGAGGCGTTCGGGACCGATCTCGGCATCGCCTTCCAGCTTCGGGACGACGTCCTGGGGGCGGGGTTCGATGCCGAGGCGAGCGGAAAGAGCTCGAACGACCTCTCCGAAGGCAAGCGAACGCTCCTGGTCGTGCGCGCCTGGGCTCGGGCCACGACGTCGGACCGTGAACGCCTTGCCCGGGTGCTCGGAAACCCGACGGCCCCCGGCGAGGAGGTCGAACGCGCTCGGCAGATCCTTCGCTCGACCGGCAGCCTCGACTACTCCGAACAGATGATCCAACGACTCGCGCGACGCGGGCTCGCCCGCATGGAACGGAGCGGTTCGCTTCGGGCTGAGGTGAAACCGCTCCTCCGGGAAATCGCGGCGAAACTGGTCGACCGGAAGACGTGAGCGGGCGCCCGTTCCAGCGGGCCTAGGCCGACCCGCGGTCGCCCGGAGCCATGCCGGAGGCCTGGAGCGCTTCGGTGATCTCTCGCTGCATCGTTTGGTAGCGCTCCTTGAGCCCGTTCTCCTGCCGCTCTACGGCCTTCAAACGAACTTCCAGTGTCTCCTGGTCCTCGGTGAGCATGCTCTCCACTTCGTGGCGGTCCTTGGCGCGCACCAGGAGGCCGCCGATCGGACGGTAAAGCACGGTCCCCTCGGGGAGGCCCTTGAGCTCCTCCAGTGTGTGCTTGGTCTCGCGCAGCTTAAGGTCCATCTGGAGCCGTTGCTGGCTGACAGCGGAGAGCTCCTGCTGGAGTCGCTGGAACTGCTTGATGTCGTTCTGGATCTTTGCGGGGATGGCCACGAAGCCACCGACCTACCGCCCGAGATAAGCGCTTCGGGGTTCGGGAGCTTGGGACAAAACTCCCTGAAGTTCAGCTCGCGGCTGTAAGGCGCTTGAGGTCCCGGGGGCCCAGGGTGATGGGCCACCAGTAGACCTCTTTGGTCCATTCTTTCAGGGCCCGCACCAGTCGTTCCCGATCCTCCGCCCGTACGATGACCAAGCCTCGCATCACCTTCCAGTGGGGCATGTCGTCCAATACGCCGTGCCGTCGGTATCGTCGTCCTTTCGATCTTCCATCCTGACCAAAGATCGTCTGGTAGAAGTGGCTCGACCGCGCCCCGTCCGTCCCGCCCAGTCGGTAGACGACTAGGGCTCCCGCTATCGCGTCCATCCCTCAGGTCACCCAATGCCCGCCCCTCCATCAAGCCTGCGAGGGTACTCCCGCTCCGTGCCATAATAACACGGAGTATATAGCCGGGATCTTCCTCGCGTCTCGTGTGATCGGGTTCGACCGTGGGCTGACCCGCCTCCGCTCCACAGTCGCTCAGGTCCGCGCCGGTCTCTTCCCCTACGAGCGCCGTCCCCCTCGTCCCTCCCACTGGCATCTCTACGACCTGGCCCAGACCCACGAGTTGGAGGAGGTTCTCCGTCTCATCCGTCTCGTCGTGGATACCGATGCTGCGGAGCAGGGATCGAACCCCTTGCCTCGGCGAAGCGGACGCCCGCGGACTCCTCTGGCCGACCGACTGAAGGCCCTCCTGTGGCAGAGCTATCGGAGCACCGCCAACCGACCGACCGAGGGAGAGCTCCGAGTCCTTGAACTGGGTATCCGACACCGTTTCTCCTACAAGACCGTCGAGCGAGCTTACGCCGATCGTGATGTGGCTGCCGCCCTTCCTCGCTTACTCGAGATCACCAACCGACCTCTTCGGGGACTGGAGACGATCTTCAGTATCGATGGCTCCGGGTTCCCCGGAGCCGTGCGCGAGCACTACCGCAGTGAACGCGAGCGTCAATCGTCCATCGAGCGTGATGCCGGCTATCTTCCTCGCGGACCTCACTCGTGGGTGCGGAACCTGGCCAATGTCGGGGTTCGATACGGACTGGTGGCCGGATGGAAGAGCTGGACCGATGGAAGTCTCCCGGAGGTCCACTGCTACGCGGAGGTGTTCGAGCAGACTCGGGCGAATCATCCGAAGATGACCCAACAGCTGGGAGACGGAGCGTTCTCGATTCGGGCGCTCGTGGCCCTCACGGCCGAGCAGGGGGTGAGCTGTCGATTTCTGCCGAGACGCCGAGTGAATCTCCAGGCGTTTGGCGTGGCGGGGTGGAAGCCCTCGCTCTGGGGACTCGTGGTGAACCCACAGGGATGGCTGTCGGAGTATCATCTACGTTCGGTCTCGGAGGTGGTGTGGGGGGCGATGAAAGTCCGTCAGCCTCGAAAGATCCTCAAGCGACTCGAACGGCGACGGGAGACGGAGGCGACCCTGCGAGCGGTAACCTACAACCTGCGCCGTCTCGCCTATCTCCGCTGGACGGAGCCAGCCCTGCCCCAATTACCCAGGATGGCCGGGTGATACGGGAGAATCACACCGGTTTTGTCCCAAGCTCGGGGTTCGGTCAGGGTCGCACGGCCGCTTCGTTGGCCGCCTCGGCGCGGCGCATCGTCTCCCCGGCGAGATGGACCCAGCCGAGAAAGGTGTTCGTCGCGGCGCGAGCCGCCCCGGTGTCCCTGGCATGAACCTCGATCCGAACGGTGTGGAGGTCGGGTGCGGACAGGGAGGCCGATGACCGGGGGACTTCTCGTGCGAGCTCCGGCGCGAGCGCCCGCCTAAGCCATTCTAGCGTCACGGGCGGTTCTGCACGGACGGTGATCGTGACCGTCCAGGGCGTGGCAGCGGTCACGATTCGAGGGCGTTCGTGACGCGTTCGACCACACGGTCCGTCTTGCGTGCGGCGGCGTTCACGTAGCTTTGAGGGTCAAGGAGCACGTCGATCTCCTTGGGGTCCAGGTACCGGAGCACCGTGGGGTCGGTCCGCGCTCGTTCGGAGAGCGACGCGCCCGGGGTGCCTTCGTGCGTCATCCGGCGGAGGAGCTCGTGCGCCTCGGAGCGCACCATCCCGCGAGAGGTCAGTGCCAGCATCAGGCTCTCCGTCATCTCCGTTCCGCGCCCCCGTTTGAGGTTCTCCGACATGCGCTCGGTATGGACATCGAGGCCGTGCACGACCTCGGTCAGCTTGGTGAGGATGTCGTCAGCGAGCACGATCGCGTGCGGAAGGACGATCCGTTCGTTCGCAGAGTTGGACAGGTCGCGCTCGTGCCATTGCACCATGTTCTCGAGAGGAACGAGAGCGAGGGCGCGGACGAGCCGGGCGAGACTCGTCACGTTCTCCGCCACGATGGGGTTACGCTTCTGGGCCATCGTGGAGCTCCCGACCTGCCGTCGCTCGTCAAACGGCTCGGCCACCTCGCCGATCTCCGTTCGCTGAAGGTTCCGTAGTTCGGTGGAGAACCGTTCCGCGCTGCTCGCCACGAGGGCGAGCCAGTTCGTGAACTCCGCCAGTCCATCGCGCATCACGATCTGGATGGGGGCGCCCGCCGCGGCGATGTTGAGCCGTCGCATGACGTTCGCTTCGATCACCTCGCTCTTCTCCCCGAACCCCGCCCCGGTCCCGACCGCGCCGGCCATCTTGCCGACGGCGAGGCGGGGTCTAAGCTCGGCGAGGCGGTGACGGTGACGCTCGAACTCCGCGGCGGCCACCGCCATCTTGTACCCGAAGCTGATCGGGACGGCCTGCTGACCGTGGGTCCGACCCAGCTGTGGAGTGGCTCGGTGGAGGTGGGCGAGGTGGAGCAGCTCCCGGATGAGTTGCGTTAGGTCGTCTCGCAGGATGGCCGTGCTCTCGACCAACTCGAGCGCGAGGGCGGTCTCGGTGATGTCGGCCGAGGTGGCACCGTAATGCACCCACCGCCCCGCGGGGCCGGGCAGCGCGGGCGAGGGCGCGAGTGATGGCCATCACGTCGTGTCGGGTCTCTCGTTCCAGCGCGTCCACTTCCTCGACGGTGACCGACCCGCTCGTCGCTGCGCGCGCGATCGCCTCCGCGTCCTCTCGAGGGATGACCCCTTCGTCGGCCTCCGCGAGGGAGAGCGCTGCTTCGACCTGCAGCGCACGTTCCAACAGAGCCTTGCGCGAGAAGATCGAGCGGACCTCCGCTCGACCGTAACGGTACTCGAGGGGACAGAAGAGATCGGCTGGGTCGCCGCCCACGTAGCTCGGACCGGGAAACGGTATATATCCTACGCCCGCCCGACCGCGGGGACCTACGTCTCCCTCTATATCGGAGAAGGGAGTAAGGGAGTGAGCGATGGCGGCGGTGCGGTTTGACGGCATGCTCCGTCAGTTCGGAGCGCGGGGCGCCATCACCGAAGAGGCGCCCGACGTTCGGCGCATGATCGACCAGATCGAGCTGCGGTTCCCTCGGCTTCGCTACCGCATCCGCAACGAGACCGGCCGCGTCCGGGGCAATGTTCGCCTCTTCGTCAACGGGACGGATGTGGACGCGCTCTTGGGGCTCGATACACCGCTGACCGCGACGGATGAGGTCGACATCCTGCACTCGATCCAAGGAGGATAACCGATGACGAAGGCACAGGTCTGTCTGTACGTGGGAACGCGCAAAGGAAGCTACGTCGCACGGAGCGATACGCGCCGGCGAACCTGGAAAGTGGAAGGACCTTTCCATGAGGAGGCTGACGTCTTCCAAGTGAGGGAGGACCCCCGTCACCCCGGTCACGTATACTCGCTCGCGAACAGCCCTTTCTGGGGCCCGGTAGTCTACCGATCCACGGACGGGGCTCGCCGGTGGGCGGAGATCGCCACCCCCGGCCTCGACCGCCGCTCCAGGCGAACGCCGGCGCTCGATGGCCCGCGGAGCGAGCCCGTCCACAACCTATGGCACCTGGAACCCGGTCCCGAGAGCGCCCCGAAGCGACTCTACGTCGGGGTCGATCCCCACGGCCTCTATCGCTCGGACGACCTCGGCAAGAGCTGGTCGGAGGTTCGAGGCATCGCCGAGCACCCGACACGGAGCCTGTGGACCCCGGGTGCCGGAGGGCGATGCCTACACTCCATCCTCCTCGACCCGTCCCGGCCGGGACGGCTCTATGTCGGGATCTCGGCCGCCGGAACGTTCCGCTCCGACGACGACGGGGAAGCTTGGGCGCCGAAGAACCGCGACGTGCGCGCCGATTTCCTCCCGAACAAGACGCCGGAGGTCGGCCAGTGCGTGCACCATCTCGCGCTCGATCCCGAGGATCCTCGCATCGTCTACCGCCAGGACCATGGAGGGATCTACGTGAGCGAGGACGCGGCCGACCGCTGGCTGCACGTGGGAAAGTCGCTCCCTGACGACTTTGGCTTCGTGGTGGCTACGGCTCCGGGTCTACCCGGTGGGGCGATCTTCGCGCCGCTCTTGGCCCCAGGTCGCCGGATGGCAGGTCATCGGCTCCAGCTGCACTTCTTCGACCGCAAACGACGCACGTTCCGACCGTTGCTCCGTCCCTCGCGGTTCGTCGGGGACTTTGGGACCCATCGGGAGGGGCTTACCACGGATGCTCTGGACCCGACGGGGATCTACCTCGGGACCACCGCGGGGGACCTCGTCTACAGCCCGAACGGGGGCCGCTCATGGGGCGCGATACCGTTCCGGTTCCCGACGATCCACTCCGTAAGCGCGACGGTAGTCGCCGGCACCTGAACCGCCGGGGCGCTCAGACCCCGTCAGAGAGACCATCGCGAGAGGCTGCGGCTTCGCCCGTGAGCAGAGGGGTTGCCACCCTTTCGTGGAAGCGGTCGGCGACGTGGCCGATCCGGCGGACGACGCGATCCCCGATCTTCCCCTTCGCCTTCCTAAGGGCCGCCTCGAGCCCAAAGCGGGCCTGCTGCCAGCGGTACATCGACTCGGGATAGGAGGCCTCGTAGAGGAGGGCGCGGCCGCCCTCCTTGGCTCGCGCGCTCCGCGATGAACGCAGCCGCTGGTGGACCTGCGAGAAGAACCGCGTGCCCGGAACGGGGACGGCGATCGATACGGAGTATTCCTCCGGGCTAAAGCGTCGGAAGAGCTTGAGCGTCGCCTCAATGTCCTCGAGCTTCTCACCGGGATAGCCCAGCATAAGGAACCAGAACTGTCGGATCCCTTCGCGTCGAAGCGCCTCGGCCGTCCGCTCGATCTGGGCCAGCTTTGTGCCTCGATTCATCATGTCGAGCATCTTCTGGCTGCCCGATTCGACCCCGACATAGACGCGCTGCAACCCGGAGGCGCGCATGCGGGCGAGCAGGTCGGGCTTGAGGAGGTCTACCCGTGCGAGGCACTCGTACTTGAGCCCGATATGCTCGGACTCCATGCGCGTGAGCAGCTCGTCCAGCCATGAGCGCTGGATCCCGAAGACATCGTCGCAGAAGCGCACGTAGTCTACGCGGTAGCCGTTCTTCAGTGCCCAGAGCTCCTCCATCACGCGCGCCGGTGATTGCTGGCGGAACGTGCGACCGAACGTCGGCTTTGAGCACCACGAGCAGTCGAACGGGCAGCCGCGAGAGGTAAGGATGGCCGCCCGGCGCTCTCCACTACGGCGCTCCCACCGAGAGAAGTAGGCCTCCATGTCGATGAGGTCCCATGCCGGAAGGGGGAGACGGTCCAGGTCGCGTAGGAACCGGCGCGGCGGACCGCGCACGAGCTTCGCCCCGCTGAGGTGGACCACACCGGCGACCCCCTCCGCGCCGTCCCCGTGAACGACGGCTCGGGCGAGGTCGACCACGGCTCCTTCTCCCTCCCCGGGGACGACCGAGTCGAACCCGGCCTCGAGGTAGGCTAGCGGGCGGCTCGCGGCGTCCGGTCCTCCGGCGACCGAGAACGCCCCTGCCCGCCGGGCGATCTTCGCGATCTCAACCGCTCGTACCGCGGTCAGGGTCTTGGTGTGCACACCGACCAGATGAGGCGAGAATCGGCGGATGGCCTCCTCCACCGGGCGAGTGCTGCGGGCAAACGTCAGGTCGACCATGCGGACGTCGGCGTTCTCTTCCCGCAGATACGCCCCGAGCGTCAACAGGCCGAGGGAGGCGTACAGCTCGACGAACTTGCGTTCCATCGGGTCCTCTTTCGCCATGTAGGGGTCCACGAGGAGGACGCGCGGTCTCTCGCCAATGGCTGGGCTGTTCGTGGTCATCGTCTCCGACGGGCGGCTCGTCCCGTCCTACCTCCTGATATCGCGCCCACCGGGCAGTAGGGGACGCACCAACCGCATTCCGTGCAGTTCGATAGAACCTCGAGGCGGGTGGACGTGAGCTCCATCGCGTTCGGCGGGCAGACGCCGGTGCAAAGCCCGCAGAGGACGCATACATCGGGGTCCACCGTCACCATCCCGTGGCTCCTCCCTGGTTCTTCGCGGGTCGGTCGAAATCCGGGCGAGGCTAGGCCGCGGACGTGGAGGCAGATTCTACCTTATCGGGCGGCTGGTTGAGCGCCCGACCGAGGGCGGCGAAGCCCGTCAGGGCGCACTTGATCCTCACGGGCGAGAGCGGGATTCCCAATAGGGCGAGAACGTCGTCGCGAGAGAGGCGCCGCACGTCCTCCAGCGAACGTCCCTTGATCCGGTCGGTGAGCATCGAAGTGGCCGCCACGCTGATGGCACAGCCGTCTCCTGAGAACCGGACCTCCTCGACCTGCGTACGGGGGGGGTCGAGCTTGAGCCGGAGGGTGATGTGGTCCCCGCACGAGGGATTGAACTCCTCCCCCTCCAGCGTCGCGCCTTCCAACGGGCCAAAATTGTGGGGAGTGCGGTAGTGCTGGAGAATGACCTCCTGGTACATGTCCCACGCCATCGGTTCCCTCACGCACGGAGTGGGCCACGGCGTATAAATGACCCACGCACACCCGTCGTTCCAAGGCTTGCTTCCATCGAACCTTCCCTCCAAGCTGGTCGCGACCCACTGCAAACCAAAACGCCCGCATCCGTTATAAGCACATCCGAGTGTGTAAATGCAATGGCCGTGGTTGGAACGTCTCAGGACTGGATTCCTGAGAGGGACGTCCACGAGCTCTCGCGGGTCCTGGGGGACCCGGCGACGGTCCGTGACCGCCGAGCGGATGCCTTCCGCCTCTACCAAGCCCTACCGCTGGAGCCGAATCCGCTCTACCGACAGTACGGCTACTTCCAGGGAGTCAATCTTCAGGGAATCCGACCCTCGGAAGCCGGTCCCCCGGTTCCCCTGCCGCCTGCGCTCGCCGGCGCGGTCCGAATCGTGCACGACTCTGCGGGGACACGAGTCGAGCTTCCCACCAGGTTAGCCCAGGCTGGCGTCCGGATCCAGACCTTGAGCCAGTTGTGGAGCTCGACGAATGAGGCGCTCTCCGTCTTCCTGCAGGGAATTGAAGTTCCCTCCGACCGGTTGTCGGCTCTCGGACTGGCCCTGCTCAATCGAGGCTACTCTCTCTCGGTCCCCGACCAATTCACCGAACCGCTACGAATCCAGGACGTGACGATCCTTTCCCAAGTCGGAGAGGCCCTGTCCGTGCGCCGGAGCATTCGCGCGGGGAGCCAGACCCAGCTCCTCATGACGGAGGAAGTGTACAGCAGCGGGTCGCGGAAGCAGGGGCAACGACTCTATGCCTCCTCGACCGACATCGTCGCCGGCCCCGACGCGAAGGTCGTCGCCCTCTCCGCCCACGCCCCGGACCGGGAGACTGTATCGATCTACCAACGCCAGGCCCGTGCCGAGGCGAGGGCTCGCCTCGCATGGATCTGGGTAGGCCTCGGTGGGCGTACAACTAAGGTTCGGAACACCACGTTGCTCGCGGGCGACGGGTCGAACGTCCACGATCTACAGACCTTCTACGGAGACCGGTCTCAATCGTACGACAGCGCGATCAACCTCACCCACATCGGAACGGACACCCGCGGCGAATCGATCACCCGCGGCGTCTTCAAGGACGAAGCCCGCGGCATGAGCCGTGGGCTCGTGCGAATAGAGAAAGACGCCCGAAAAACCCTCAGCTTCATCAGCGAGCACGCGATGCTTCTCTCCCGCGGGGCTCGGTCGGACACGATCCCAATCCTGGAGATCCTTTGCCGTGACGTCAAGGCAACGCACTCGACGAGCGTGGCCCCGGTTGACCCGGAGAAGATATTCTACCTTGAATCGCGCGGCGTGCCCGAGGCCGATGCGGTCCAGATGGTGAGCGAAGGGTTCCTCGCGCACGTCTACGAGCGCGCCCCGGTGGGGGATCTCGCCGACGCCCTCCACCCGCTCGTCGCCACTCGCTGGGGCGGAGATGACGTCGAATGGTCCCCCGACCATGGAGCGCTTCTCCCGGCTCTGGACGTCAGCGGGACCGACCTCGCGCCCGAGTGGCGCTTTGACGCGAAGCTTCGCTGAACGGTCGCGGACACCGAGAACTGGCCTGCCCCGAGCCCTCGCTTTTCGGCTCGCGAGCGGGCCTCGCTGACGCTGCGGCCTTCCTCTCGATCGGGTAGTGAGGAACGGGCGTTGGCGGTGGTCGGTTCCACGAGGGACATCACCGGTTGACGCTCGCCATGCCCTCGGCCGCGTAGCGAGCCCCAGCGACCGCCCCGCGTGGGAGGGCCTCGTCCACTCGCCGAAGGTCCTGAGCGCTGAGCTTCACGCCGACCGCGCCGACGTTCTCCTCGAGGTTGGGCCTTCGCTTCGTGCCCGGGATCGGAACGATGTGCTCGCCCTGAGCCAAGACCCACGCGAGCGCAAGTTGGGCCGGCGTGCACCCTTTGGCGCTCGCGATCTCCTCTACAGACTCGACGAGCTGGAGGTTCCTTCGGAAGTTCTCCGGCTCGAACCGGGGTATGGACCGACGGAAGTCGTCCTCTCCCAGAAACTCGAGGCTGCGGACCTTCCCCGAAAGGAACCCCCGCCCGAGGGGGCTGAACGGAACGAACCCCACGCCCAGTTCTCGGCAAGCGTCCAGCATTCCGTCCTCCGGGTCTCGAGTCCAGAGCGAGTACTCACTCTGGACCGCGGCAATCGGATGAACCCGATGCGCCCGACGTAGCGTGGTCACGCTGACTTCCGATAGGCCGAGGTACCGGACCTTCCCCTCCTTCACCAACTGCCCCATCGCGCCGACCGTCTGTTCGATCGGAGTGTTGGGGTCGACCCGGTGCAGGTAGGTACAGGTCGATCACGTCGACGCCCAAGCGCTGAAGGCTCGCTTCGCACGCCTCGCGGACATGTTGCGGGCTCCCATCGATCGCCCGTGTCCCGCGGGCCACGTCCACGAGGAGGCCGAACTTGGTCGCAAGGAACACGTCCTCGCGCCTTCCTCGGATGGCCCGTCCCACCAGCTCCTCGTTGGTGTGAGGTCCGTAGACGTCCGCCGTGTCGAGGAACGTCACCCCGAGCTCGAGGGCCCGGTGGATGGTCCTGACCGACTCGGCCTCATCGGGCCGACCGTAGGACTGCGACATGCCCATACACCCGAGGCCCAGGGCCGACACGACGGGTCCATTCCTTCCGAGTCGACGAGTCTCCATGGAGTTCGCAGCGCACGGGCTTATTTCATTCTCCTCTTCCTTATGGACCAACGCAGTCCCCGGACTCGCTCGGCCCCGTCGTAGGCTAGCCACGTCCGCGCATCGCTGGCCCCCGCGGGCCACGAACTCCGCTATGGGCCAAGTCTGGCCCACGCTACGGGCGCTTTGGGGGCCGGGCCCCCGGAGGAGAGTGTTTTGCCCGAGAGCGGCGATAGTCGGCCTCGAGGGACCGGCCATAGTTCCGCCACAACCGCAATAGCTCCGTCTCGAGCGCCTTCTTCGGAGGTTGTCGCCGTTGGCGCGGGCCGGGTCTGCGCAACATCCGGAGAGCGAGCCGCGTCCGGCCTTCGGGTAGCTCCTTAAGCCGGTAGTCGATCTGAGCGTCACGGACGTTCCCGATCGAGCGTGCCACCCATCGGTTCGGCGGGCGGAGCTGGACATCGTTGCGGCGCCACCGCCATCCGTCCGGCGACCACCAGATATCTTCGTAGATGACCCGGCGTGAGGATCGGGCGATGACCCTGCGCTCGTAGCGCTCTCCGGCAAGGCGGTCGTCTCCTGGACGGTAGTCGGTGCACCATCGATAGACGAACGGCACCGGAGCTCGGAATTCAACCTCGATGTGGTAGACCGGGGGAGGCCATCGCGCCATATGCGACCCCGATAGGGCGGGAGGCTTAACCGAATCCCCCGATGAGGCTCGCCGACGAGGCAGCGTCAACATGGACTCCCGATCCCGAAGTCGTAGCGCGACCCGAGCTCATGGGTCGCGGGTTCGAGGACATTCAACCGGCGCTGCGTTACCACGCCTTGGTGGATGGAGCGGAACCGGTCGCGCGGGCGGGTGGGCTTGCGTGCCGAGCGCGCGCGCCTTACCCGACGGCTCCGGTCATCTCGAGCTGGATGAGACGGTTCAGCTCGAGCGCGTAGTCGATCGGGAGCTCCTTCGCGAACTCGGCGAGGAACCCCATGAGGATCAGGTGGATCGCATCCGACTCGTTGAGACCACGGCTCATCAGGTAGAAGATCTGCTCTTCCCCGATCTTACCGACGACGGCCTCGTGCGTGATAGTGGCGTCCTCCTCGTGGATCTCGTTGTACGGGTAGGTATCCGAGCGGCTGAGATCGTCGGGAAGCAGGGCGTCGCACCGGACCGCGGCCTTGACCCCGGTCGCCCCCTTGGAGACGTGCAAGAGGCCGCGGTAGCTCGTCTGGCCGCCGCGGATGGCGATCGACTTCGAGACGATCTTGCTCGAGGTATCCGGGGCGGAGTGAACGGCTTTCGCGCCACTGTCGATGATCTGGCCCTGGCTCGCGAAGGCCACGCTCAGGATGTCGGCTCGCGCGCCGCGTCCCTTCAGGTAGACCGAGGGATACTTCATCGTGATCTTCGAGCCCATGTTGCCGTCGACCCACTCGACCAGCGCGTTCTCGTAGGCGACCGCCCGCTTCGTGACCAGGTTGTAGACGTTCTTCGACCAGTTCTGCACGGTCGTGTAGCGGACCTTCGCGTAGGGCTCCGCGACGACCTCAACGACCGCGGCGTGCAGAGAATCGGTCGAGTAGATCGGGGCGGTACATCCCTCGATGTAGTGGACCTTCGCCCCTCGGTCGGCGATGATCAGCGTCCTCTCGAACTGCCCGACGTTCTTGGCGTTGATGCGGAAGTAGGCCTGGAGCGGGATCCCTGCGTCGACCCCCGGCGGGATGTAGACGAAGCTGCCGCCCGACCATACTGCGCTGTTGAGGGCGGCGAACTTGTTGTCGTTGTACGGAATGATCTTCCCGAAGTACTTCTGGATGATCTCAGGGTGCTCCCGCACGGCGGTGTCCGTGTCGCAGAAGAGAACCCCCTTTGCCGAGAGGTCTTCGCGGATCTTGTGGTAGACCGTCCCGCTGTCGTACTGGGCTCCGACCCCGCCAAAGTACTCTCGTTCGGCCTTCGGGATCCCGAGCTTCTCGAACGTGTTCTTGATGTCGGCCGGAAGGTCCTCCCAGCTTCGCTTGGGTGCGTCCTCGCCCAGCGGCGCCGCGTAGTAGGTGTAGGAGTCGAAATCAAGCTCGTCCAGGTTCGGTCCCCAGTCGGGCATGGGGCGCTGGATGAAGTGGTCGTAGGCGCGCAGGCGGTACTCGCGTAGCCAGTCGGGCTCCTTCTTCCAATCGGAGATCTGCTCGACGACCTCTCGGGAGAGGCCCCGGGCCGAACGCAGCTTGTACGTCTCGGGATCCTTGAAGTCGTATCGAGTGTAATCGAGCGGAGTGATCTCCGGCATCCCTTGCGCCATGGCCTATCCTTCCGATAATTCAATCACGTGAGTGTATTTAAATTGACTGTCGCGCCCCCGGCTTCGCCGCAGGCACCGCGTCAAGGCTTCGCACGCGCCCTTAGGTCAGGACTTGCAGCGCGTGGTCCAGGGCATCGAAGAACCGCTCAATGTCCCTCTCCGAGTTGTAGATGTACGGACTGACCCGCGTCATCGCGGGGACCCCAAAGCGCTCCATCAAGATCTGAGCGCAATGTTGGCCGGCCCGGACCGCAATCCCTTCCGCGTCCACGAGGGTGGCGATATCGTGGGGATGGGCCCCCTTGATGGAGAACGATATCACGGCCTCGCGGTCAGTGAGATCCCTTGGACCGTAGATCGTTATTCGCTCCCCGAGGCGGTCGTTCGCCTCTTCGAAGAACAGTTCGGTCAACTCCCGCTCGTGACGGGCCATGCGCTCCCAGCCCACGGACTCAAGGAAGTCAAGGGCGACCTTCAGCCCGACGGCTCCCGCGATGTTGGGAGTTCCCGCCTCGAACTTTGCGGGGGGCTCTCGGTACGTGATGCGATCTCGAGCCACGCTCTGGATCATCTGGCCGCCCCCCATCCAGGGCGGCAGCTCTTCGAGGAGCTCGCGACGGGCCCAGAGCACACCGATTCCCGTGGGTCCGAGCGTCTTGTGGCCAGAAAAGGCGAGGAAATCGACCCCCAGGTCCTGGACGTCGATGGGCCGGTGCGGGGCGGACTGGGCCGCGTCCAGCACGAGCAAGCTCCCAGCGTCATGCGCCTGTTTCGCGATCTCCCGAACGGGGACGACGGTGCCTAGGACGTTCGAGACGTGCGGCAACGCGACGACCTTGGTTCGGCCGTCCCAGTAGCGCTCCAGTTCGTCCATACGCAGGCGCCCCGAGTCGTCGACGTCGAGGAAGTCGAGCGTGGTCCCGAAGTAGGTCCGCAGGAGGTGCCAGGGAACGATGTTGGAGTGGTGGTCCATGATGCTCGTGAGGACCCGGTCCCCGCGCCCGAGCCGAGAGTGAACGAGGGAGTTGGCGACCAGATTGATCGCTTCGGTCGTCCCGCGGGTGAACACGATCTCCCCCGGGTCGCGGGCGTGAAGGAATCGCGCGACCCGTTCGCGGGCTCCCTCGTAGGCATCGGTCGCCTCTTCGGCGAGTCGGTAGATCCCTCGATGGACGTTCGAATACCGGTTGAAGTAGAAGTCCGCTTCCGCTTCGATCACGGCGCGCGGCTTTTGCGACGTGGCCGCCGTGTCGAGGTAGACGAGCGGGTGCCCGTTCACTTTGCGCCTAAGGATCGGGAACTCTCGCCGAAGCCGAGCGAACACGTCGGGCGCGGCGGCCTTCCGCCGAGCCGCCGGTCGCTTAGGCTTAGTTCTCGGCAATGACGCCGACCTTGACCCAGTCGTACCCCTTCGCCTCGAGCTCCTCGGCGAGTTCCTTGCCCCCCGAGAGCGCGATGACCCCATCGACCATGACATGGACGCGGTCGGGCTTGAGGTACTTGAGGATCCGCTGGTAATGCGTGATCAGGAGGACACCCGAATCCGGGCGATGGAGTTTGGCGACCGTCTCACCGACGGCGCGGACCGCGTCGATGTCGAGGCCCGAATCCGGCTCGTCAAGGATAGAGAAGACCGGGTTCAGCGTGGCCATCTGAAGAACCTCGTTCCGCTTCTTCTCGCCGCCGGAGAACCCCTCGTTGAGCGAGCGCTTGAGCATCGCCTCGTCGATCCCGAGGTAGCTCAGGTGGGTCTTGAGGTCTCGATCGTAGGCGGCCGCGTCCGCCGTCTCCGCGGTGTGTCGCTGCATGTAACTCGTCCAAAGGAATTTCGATAGGGAGAGCCCGGAGATCTCCTGCGGGTATTGGAACCCGAGGAACAGTCCGGCCCGGGAGCGCTGATCGACGCTCATCTTCAGAAGGTCCTGATCATCAAGATGAACCTGGCCCGCTGTCACCTTGTACTTCGGGTGGCCCATCAGCGCGTAGGCGAGCGTACTCTTTCCCGATCCGTTCGGGCCCATCAGGGCCGTGATCTCCCCGGTGTGGAGCGTGAGGTTGACCCCTCGCAGGATCTCTTTGCCGGCGACCTCGACCTTGAGGCCCTTCACCTCAAGAATGCGCTTCGCGGAGGGTGTCGGCGACATGTTCGCGTACCGGTTTCGACGAGGAATAGGGCTTTATTTAAGCATGGCGTAGTGTGTAAATCCATAAATGCAGGGACGGACCTTGAGGAGCTGAGTTGAACGCGCACATGGCAATCGGAAACCCTTCCGAACCCCTCGGAGGAACTCGCGGCCGGATCCTGGAAGAGCTAGCCCAGTCCCCGCGCACCGCGCACGACCTGGCCGAGAGCCTCGGGATCCGTGAGAGTGCTGCGCGAGGGCACCTGGAACGGCTCGAGCAACGGGGGTACGTCGTGCCTTCCTTCCGTCGCGAGGGAGTCGGCCGGCCCCGGAAACGTTTCAGCTTGACCGGGGAGGGCCAGGAGCTCTTCCCCAAGAAGTACGACCTCCTTCTCGATGCGTTCATGGACGAGATCCTGGCCCGGCAGGGCGAGGCCGCTGTGCGGGACCTGCTCGCCGAGGCCGCGCGGCGTGTCGCTCGGAACATCGCTTCCGGTATCCCAGCGGGAGGCACGGTTGAGCAAAGGACGCGCTATCTGGTCCGTGCCCTGAACGACTTCGGCTTCGGCTGCTCGATGGAGAAGCTTCCCGACGGGTCCATTCGGATTCTGAGGACGAACTGCGTCTTCCGACGGAACGCGTTGTCTCACACGTACCTCATGTGCAGCGTTTTCGACCAGAACCTCACGGAAGCGCTGTTGGGTGAGGTCCAGGTCGATCTACAGGACTCGATCGGGCGGGGGGGGATGCGATGTTCGCATCTGATCCACCTGCGGTAGGTCGGATCCCAGACGAGGTTCTGCGGTCTGACCCGAAGCCTCGCTGGCCCGACGCCCTGCTGCGCGCGGTGGGCGATACCCCGCTTCTCCCCCTCCATCAGATCGTCCGGGACCACGGAGGGTCGTTCGAGCTCTACGGCAAGGCGGAGTTCATGAACCCAAGCGGGTCCGTCAAGGACCGTGCCGCGCTCGGCATCGTGGCCGCTGCGCTCGAGGACGGGTCGCTCTCAGCGGAACGGGGCCTGATCGATGCTTCCAGCGGTAACACCGGTGTCGCCTATGCGATGTTGGGGGCTCGGCTCGGCTTTGCCGTCACCCTCTGCATTCCGGCGAACGCGAGTGGGGAGCGCGTGGGCCGGCTCAAGGAGTTCGGCGCCACCGTGGTCCTGACCGACCCGGTGGAAGGGACCGACGGCGCGCAACGGGAAGCACGCTCCCGTTCGGAAGACGATCCCCGCCGCTACTTCTACGCGGACCAATACAACAACCCGGCCAACCCGGCCGCCCACTATCGAACAACCGGCCCGGAGATCTGGATGCAGACCGGGGGCCGGGTCACGCACCTTCTCGCGGGGGTCGGCACCGGTGGGACGATCTCAGGAACCTCGCGCTATCTAAAGGAGCGAAATCCGCTCCTTCGCACGGTCGGGGTCGAGCCGGACGGACCTCTCCACGGGATCGAGGGTCTCAAACACCTGCCCACGGCACTCAGGCCGTCAACGTACGAGGAACGATGGGTCGACGAAACAATTCGGATCTCTACGGAGAAAGCCGAACGGATCCGCCTTGAGCTCGCGCGGCGCGAGGGTCTGAGCGTGGGCCGCTCCGCCGGAGCGGCCGTGGCCGCGGCATTGACGGTGGGGGCGAACAACCCATCCGCCGTCATTGTCGCAATCCTTCCGGACTCGGCGCGCGAACCCGAGAGGGAAGGAGGCAGATGATCGCCTGCGTCTCGATCTCGTCGGACTTCCTAGAAGCGATGCGCCGGCACGCCGTGTCCGCCTACCCCGAGGAGTGCTGTGGTTTCCTCATAGGTCAGGAGGAGGGCTCCGAACGGACGATCCACCGCGTCGACCCAGTCGTGAATCGCGTAGGCTCCGAGCGGGAACGCCGATACGTCATTTCATCCGGGGAACTTCGGTCGCTGGAGGCCGAACTCCACGGGACCGGCTTCTTGGTAGTGGGGTTCTACCATTCCCACCCCGACCACCCGGCGCGGCCCTCCCGCTTCGACCGGGAACACGCCTGGCCGTGGTACACGTACGTCGTTCTGAACGTGACGCAACGAGGGACCGGGACCGTAGGTGCATTCGAGCTGGATGCGGACTCCCTCGAGTTCCACGAGGTCCCGATCGCTCTCGACGGCCAGGAGCCTCGGCCGGTATCTAACGGGGGTGTAAGCGAGAGCTCTTGAACCCAGGGAGCGACCGCATGACGATGACCGAGGTATCCGTCCGCATCCCGACGGCACTTCGTTCGCTGACCGACGGAGCGAGCGAGCTCAAGGTTGAAGGGAAGAACGTGGGAGAGGTTCTCCACCGCCTGACGGAGCGGCACCCGCGGCTCGAGCGTCACCTGTTCACGCCGGAAGGACAGCTCCGCAAGTTCGTCGCGGTCTACCGAAACGACGAGGACGTTCGCTATCTCGACCGGGACGCGACGCCGCTTCGGCCGGGAGATTCTGTCTCGATCGTCCCTGCGATCGCCGGAGGCCGCGACGCCTCGTTACGGCCTCCCGCAGAGTCCCTGCTCGCACCGGCAGCTATCGTCGGTGGGAGCCGGGAGCGACTTGGGAACGACGAAATGGTCCGATATAGCCGCCATCTGCTCCTCAGCGAGGTGGGGGTCGAGGGGCAGAAACGTCTTCGACGCTCGAAGGTCCTCATCGTCGGCGCGGGGGGCCTCGGGTCGCCCACGTCGCTCTACCTGGCAGCCGCGGGAGTGGGCGAGATAGGGCTCGTCGATTTCGACCGGGTCGACCTATCGAATCTACAACGCCAGGTCCTCTACACGACGAACGACGTCGGCCGGCCCAAGACCGAAGTGGCCCGAGAACGGCTCACCGCGATGAATCCTCACGTCAAAGTGGTCGAGCATCCCGAGCCGCTTCGTTCGGACAACGCCCTCGGTATCCTGCGGCCGTACGATGTCGTCGTCGATGGCACCGACAACTTCCCCACCCGCTACTTGGTCAACGACGCGTGCACGATCCTGGGCAAGCCGAACGTCTATGGCTCGATCTATCGTTTCGAAGGTCAGGCGAGCGTCTTTGACGCCCGGTTCGGACCGTGCTACCGCTGCCTCTATCCTGAGCCGCCGCCCCCCGGTCTCGTGCCCTCCTGCGCGGAAGCCGGCGTGCTCGGGGTCCTGCCCGGGCTCATCGGAATCGTGCAGGCGACCGAGACGGTGAAGCTGCTCTTGGGGGCCGGCGAGCCGCTCATCGGGCGGCTCCTCCTCTTCGACGCCCTGGCGATGAGCTTCCGCGAACTCCGGCTCCGTAAGAATCCGGAGTGCGCCCTCTGCGGCGAACACCCCACCCAGCACGGGCTCATCGATTACCCGGCGTTCTGCGGCGTCCCGGAGCCGGGAACCACGTACGCGGGACCGACCGTCCCTCAGATCACCCCGGAGGAGCTTGCGGTCGAGCTTGCTTCGCCCGACCCGCCGTTCCTCGTGGACGTCCGGGAGCCGGAAGAGTGGAAGATCGTCCGGCTTCCGGCCGCGCACCTCATCCCTCGTCTCGAGCTTCCCGACCGCCTCGGGGAGATCACTCAGGCCCACCGCGTGGTCGTCTACTGCAAGACAGGCCGGCGCTCCGCCCAGGCGACCCAGCTCCTGACCGGCCTTGGGTTCCAGAACGTCCGCAACCTCACCGGGGGGATCGACGCCTACACGAAGCGCGTCGACCCGACGTTACCCTGGTACTAGAGGAGCCGAACCGCCGTTTCAGGCGACCGCGGGCAGACTTCCATCCGGTGCCCCGTCGTCCACCTCCAGGGGGCCACGGTAGGAGCGTACTCGGCGGGAGAGTTCGCGTGCGAACTCCTGAGGGTGGCGGGGGCTGATGAACAACGGAACGTCCCCGGCGACGATCAGGAGCCCCGACGAGCTCGTGTAGACACTATCGAACTTGCCGACCACCGGGCTCCACATCCGCCCTCGGTACCCCCACGACCCGAAGAATCCGGTAGGGGAGAGGTCGCGGAGGCTTGCGAACTGGATCCGCTCGACATGGTCGAGGGACACGTGCCTACCCCCCAGGATGCGGAACGCGGTGAGCCGGTCCGCGTCGATCCAGTAGCAGGTCGAAAGGTAGCGCGCTAGGAAGAAGACGACCAGGGCCGCGATCACCCACGGGAGCCAGCTGTAGAGCACGATAGCGCTCGTAGGCAGGATGAGGACAACGAGCAAGAGCAGGAAGAGATACGTGCCGATGACGAGGTAGGATAGGTCGGCGCCGACGAAGTAACTCCCGGACGAGTCGATCCGTGGGTTCGGACCGGGGCCCGGGCCCTCAGGGGCTCCATCCGGTGCGTTCGCCATGGGTCTTCGCTCTCAGGCGGGATGTGAGTTAAGGGAATCGCCGGAGCCGGCTCACATGGGATCAGCTCATGATTCGCTCACCGGCCGGCTCGCGGCGGCACTCGCCGACGGATGAAGCCCCGCCTCTTTCGATGCCCGTCGGACCCGTCTCTTCCGAACATGAAGTCGTCCCTTCCTTGATCGCGACGTGCCGACATATCCGCTCCGGGCCTTCCGCCGAGAGCGAACCCATTACCCAGCCGGCCCCTTTTTTGACCGGAAGGCACCTGTGCACCGACGCGTCGACTGACCGGGGTCAAAGCACGCAGCACGCGCTCGCACGGCCTCGGCAGTGGCAAAGGCTTCACGGGTTTCGCAAAGCTGACCTGATCCAGCGAACGGGCCTCCGGGTTGCCAGGCCATGGGTTCCCAGCGGGTCGAAAGTTCAGGGAATCCTGGATAGCCGAACCATTCCCATGTGAAGATGTTCCACCACCAACAAGGGGGCCTGATCCGGGCCGGCAGAAGACCGAAGTGTCCCCGCATTCGCTGATGGACGCTCGACGGGAGGTGCCGGTAGCCTCAGCCACTCCCCACATGCTTGAGGAGGTGGCCAGTCAAGACGGCGACGACGCTCGGCGTCCCGGGCTATCCTGCCTGCCTCGACCCACCGCTTGACCCCGGCAATCGAGGCGGCTGAGGCCGGTTCGCATCCGATCCCGGAATGGTCGATCTCTCTCTTGGCGCTGAAGATCTCCCGGTCCGACACCACTTCGACGCCGCCGCCACACGCGCGGAGCGACTGGAGCGCCTTCGGCCAGGAGACCGGATTGCCAATACGGATTGCCGAGGCTTCCGTAGTCGGGTTCGGCTCGGGGGTCAGCTCATTCGCGCCGGATTTCCACAACCGATAGAACGGGGCCGCCCCTTCCGCCTGCACGAGAAGAAGGCGGGGCAGGCGGTCGATGAGGCCGAACCGCTTCGCCTCGACGAGCGCCTTGCCAAAGGCGCTTGCGTTCCCGAGGTTGCCGGCGGGCAGTGCGATCCAATCCGGCGGCTCCCACCCGCGCTGGGCGAGCATCTCCAGGATGATCGTCTTCTGCCCTTCGATTCGCCACGGGTTCAGCGAATTGACCAGGTAGCTCTGACCATGGGCCGCGTTGCGTTCCGCGGCAGAAAGGGCCGCGTCGAAGTTCCCATCGATCTCGATGACCCGGGCGCCGTACGCAACGGTCTGAGCCAGCTTTGCGGGGGCAACCTGTCCGCGCGGGATGTATACCGTGCAGGTAAGCCGGGCGAACGCGGCGTAGGAGGCGAGGGACGACGATGTGTTGCCGGTCGAGGCACACGAGACCTCTGGGACGCCCAGTCGGACGGCCTCGCTCACGGCCACGGTCATCCCACGATCCTTGAACGAGCCCGTCGGGTTCTCCCCTTCGTGCTTGACGGTCAACCGAGAGACCCCTGTGAACTCCGTGAGACGGGGGTGCTGGAGGAGCGGGGTGTTCCCCTCGCCGCGGGTGACCCGCTGAAGAATCCCGGGATGGACCATCTCGCGGAACCGCCAGACTCCTGAGGCGAATGGCCACGGCCCGTCGCGCCTTCCCTCGAATAGCGAGCGAGTCACCTCGACGGCCCGATCATCCAGGGATACCTCAAGAAGCCCCCCGCACGCGCATCGAAACTCCCGCGGCCCGACACGGCGGTGGCAGCGAATGCATCGGAACGGCAGAGATCCGGCCGTCTCTGAACGCTCGACCGACACGGCTCCTTCGTCCATGGACATCGCGGTTCGCTAGCGACGAACGAGCACCTGGGCTCCGCCTCCGACGCGGCCCACGAAGGTCGTACAGCTTATGGAGCCTTCCTCCCACGCCTCCCGCATCGCCCTCGCGACCGCTCGCGCGGCGCTCGGCCGAGCCAGCGCCCATATCGCAGGCCCGCTCCCCGAGAGGGCCACCCCGAGGGCTCCGCTACCGAGCGCGGCCTGCCGGACCCGCGCTAGCCCCGGGACGAGCGCCTCTCGGTACGGTTCGGCGATCCGGTCCACCAGGTTCCTTCCGACCTGCTCGAGATCGCCGGAGAGCAGCCCATGCACGAGGGCGCTTGCTCGGGCGACGTTCGCGACCGCATCATGCGTTGGTAGTCGAAGGGGGAGCACCCTGCGGGCGCGTCGAGTATCGACGCGCAACGACGGCAACGCCACGACCGCGCGGAAGGCAGCCGGGACGTCGAGCCGATGGACGACCGGAGGGTCGGACTGCTCAACGAGCGTGAACCTGCCGAAGAGCGATGCAGAGACGTTATCGAGATGCGGTGTACCTGAGGCAGCGGCCTCCCCGAGCGCGGCAGCCCGAAGTATCGTCTCCGCCGTCTCGCTCTTCCCCGGGTCGCGACCGAAGAATGCCGCCGCAGCCAGCGCGCCAGCGACCGCCGAAGCAGCGCTCGAGCCGAGCCCGCTCCCTCCCGGACACCCCTTGGTCAGCCGTGCTCGCGCGATCCACTGCTCCCCCACGGCCTCCGCGAACGCCCTGGCCGCAACCGTGGCGACGTTTCGATTCGGGTCGAGAGGGATCTCTGGATCGCCGCGCACGGTAATCTGCGCGCGCTCAGCGGGCCAGACCTCGAGCACGTCGAACGGTCGCTCGAGGCAAAGGCCAAAATGGTCGAATCCGGGACCTACGTTGGCAATGCTCATGGGGGCGCGGACCCGGACGTACCAGGCGGGAGTCACCCACCCGCGCTGGTGCACGAGCGGCGAAAGCAGTGCCGGGAGAACGGCCTCCCGGCGCGACTTCAAGGGTGGCGGCTGACGTCGGCGACGCCCGCCGGCGGTCATCCCCTCTCTCTCCGCTTCGAATGCGCGCGCGGGCCCGCCAGTTCGAGGAGCTCCGAATACAGACCGGCTGCGGTCGCCTCGGGACCCGCTCCGGGTCCTTGCAGGCGAAGCGTCCCCAGTCCGCGGGTCTCCACCTCAAAAATGCTCGTCGCCCCCGGGCTTGCCCACGCGCTCTCGATCGGGACCTCCTGTATCCGGATTGCCCCAGCCCCGGGGCGGACTTCCGCAAGCGCGACCAACGTGTGCCCGCGCTGTCGTGCCCGCTGCGCGCGCCGCTCGAGCGAGGGAGTGACCGGCTCGCGAGGGATCTCCTTGGGATGAAGGGGCGGGACAAAGAGACAATTGTGCACAATTGCTGCTTTGAAGGCAGCATCCGTTCCATCCAGGTCGCGCCGGGGGTCTGGCTCCGTGAACCCGAGCCGCTTACCCTCACGCAGCGCCTCCGGGAAGGTGCGGCCCTCCGCGAGTTGGGTCAGGACGAACTGCGACGTTGCGTTCATGACTCCCCGGACCCGAAGGACCTCACCGGGAGGGAGATGCTGGACCAGCACCTCAAGTATCGGCACGAGGCCTCCGACGGTCGTTCCAAACCGGAGGCGACAGCGCGCCGCGGCCGCAGCCCGAGCGACGCGATGCCCGTGGAGAGCGATTCCGCCTTTGTTGGACGTGACGGCGTCCCGCCCGGCGCGAAGAGCGGTGAGGAGATTGCTTGTCGACGGCTCGCCGCGCACCGCGTCGGAGACCGAGACGTCGACGACCACGTCGGAGGGGATTCGTCGCAGCAGTTCGTCCAGGCGCCACGGTTTGGAGGGCCCTCCCCCAGCCGGCCGGTTCGTTCCTTCGCTTCGATGATCCGCCCCACGTCGAGGCCCTCTGGATCCGCAATGCAGTCACGAGAGTCGAGGATTCCGACGACCTTCCAATGTGGACGGTCAGAGGCCCGGGCCCTTGCGGGAACGAGGCGTCGAGCGAGGGCCCGGCCGACCCGGCCAAACCCGACAAATACCACCCCAACAGGGCGAGGAGCTGGGCGCCCGGATTGGGGTCCCGCAGGGCCGACGGTGGATGGCAGTGTGTACACTCGGTTCATGGAAATTGTGCGCGAAAACCCAAAGGGTCCGCGCTCAGCCCGTGGTGGCGGTGGTCATGCAGGAGAAGGACACTCCGTCCTGTTGCGCGGCCATCGAGCTCACCGAATCCCTCTAGTTCTTCCGGCTTATAGAGTCACCGGTTGAGCGGGCTCCAATGGGTCCACCTAGGCCGAGGCCGGGTCCATTGCGGTACAGGTACCAGTACGACACCTGCCACGGGAAGTCGTTGGGGCACTTCGAAAGTGGGGCCCAAAGGGGGCGGTGAAACCCGTAGCAATCGGGATCGGGGGCACGGGCAGCCACACGATCGTTCCAACACTGCTCGCGTTTCCTCCATCGGTCCGAGGCGGCATCTTCCTAGGTGTGTACCCGTCCCGAGCTTTGTAGCCACCGAAGCCGGGACCCTCTCGCAGAATTGCGTCAGAGCAACGTCGGCCCCAACGAGGCGGCTCTGGCGCCACCGTGACAAACCCGCCTCGAGAGGAGATTTCTCACAGTCCAGTCGTGGGATCCCCTTCAACGCCCGCCCCGTAAGCGTCTGGCACCTTGGGGGGTAAGCGGAAGGGTAGTTCCCAAATCGAGTCTCTTGCTACTGGGACGTTGGATGCGGCTTGGCTGCCGGGGCGCGGCGCATCGTGATCGCGGCAACCAGGAAGAGAATCGCAGCGATCAGGTCCAGATACGCTCCGATACCCAGCGTGCCGCTTCCATAGTACATCATGATGTACGCGAAAATGAACGCGATCGTGCCCCAGATAAACGGGTAGGGCCCGTACGAGCGCATGATCAGGTTGAACGCCCCGGAAACCAACATCGCCGGCCAGAAGAACAGGATGATCGCGAACGCGATGAGCACGATTGCATTGGAGGTGGACGAGCTGTACAGCAACGCCCCGAGCGCACTGCTCGCCTGGAGAGCCGAGGACCCTTGAGCGAGGTATACGTACATGGCATGATAGCCATCGTACAGCAGGGAGAATTGGGACCCCGAGATCACGAACCACGTGAGTAGACCAGCAATCAGCCCCAGCACGAGCGCGACGGCCGAGAGGACGGCTGGAACCATCTGGCTAGGGGGACGTGCAGAATTCGGGGGCGGCGTAGTGCCGTTGGCCACGAGAGTCCATTAGTTGGGTCCTGGATATATAACCCATATATCGCGATGCCTTCGAGGCTGGAAATCTTCCGAACGGTCGACCGGACCTCGTAGCGGTCGAATTCGTTCCAAGATTGACATCCTGCATGGAAACAGAAGCCCGCTCACGTTCCCGCCAACTGGCATGACACCCATGTTTGTAGCCTCGAGCGGGTCTGTACTTCTCCTGACGCGCTGCCATTTGACGCGGCTCGAAGCCTTCCGCATACGGTCCGGTCGAGCGGCGTTGCGGTACTGACAACAGATTTGTCTTCGTGGCCTCTTTGGCCAGAAGCCCATGTCGAGCGAGCGAAAGATCCGTCCAAAGCTCACCCCGGATTGGAGAATCGAAGGACTCCCAGCCGTCGGCCCAGCGATCGGTCTTCGAGGTAAGCTCCGCTTATTCGGACAGTTCGTCGGAAGCTGGGACATCGTTGAGCACCGATTTCCATTGTCGCGCTTGCGCACGCCGGGAGAGGTCCATTTCAACTGGACTCTAGGGGGGCTGGCCATCCAGGATGTCTGGGGATCGCTCGACCCCCGGACCCACCGTTTGATTCCTTGGGGCACGACCGTTCGATACTACGATCCTCATCTGGGCGCTTGGCGGAGCACCTGGATCTCCCCTCACCAGAAGACCGTGCGTCGGTTCGTCGGGCGAAAGGTTGGCAGCAAGATCGTGCTGCAGGAGGAGGGACGAGGTCTACGGACCGAACGCTGGGTCTTTTCGGATATCCGACCCGATTCCTTCCGATGGAACGCTCTGAAAAGAGATCGCCGCGGCGGCCCCTGGCGCATGATCGAGGAAATGCACATCAGGCGACGGGTCAATCCACGCCGCGGAGAGCAAGGACGGCCTCGCCATAGCTGACCAACCGCTGGAGGTCGGCAGGGTGCCGCGCCCTGTGCAGAAACCGACCCGTCTACGTCGCCCCCCGGAGCTCCGAACCGAGCCGCGCTGGCACGGCACCTTCCGCGAGGACCCTCACGATCGCTGAGCGGTCTGGCAGAGCCTCACGGGAGTTCCAGTGGGTTAGAGAGCCCGATCCGCAAGCGACCCCCTCGCGGGTTCTCGGTCCAAGCTATCTTTCCGAACTGGGGAGATGGTGGTCGAACCAATCCGCCGTCAGCCGGGCTACGTGCTCAAGGGTGCCGGGCTCCTCAAAGAGGTGGGAGGCTCGCGGGATGATGACGAGCTTCTTTTCGCATTGCAGGAGCCGCATCGTCTGCGTGTTCCCTTTTCGGATCGGTGTATCGTTCTCCCCGGCGAGCATCAGCGTCGGACAACGAATGCGCGATGCCGCCAAATCTCCGAGGTCGCTACGCGCTCCCCGTAGGACGATGGCACCCACGACCTCGGATCTGCGGGCGGCGGCCATCATCGCGACCGCCCCGCCAGTGCTTGCACCAAAATATCCGAGCCGGGCCGCCTCCGACCCGGGCCGGGAGATGAGCCAGTCGGTCGCAGCGAGCAGGCGGTCAGTGAGCAGTGGGATGTTGAACCGATACTCTGCCGTGAGCTCGTCGACTCGGGCCTCGGATTCTGCAAGAAGGTCGAGAAGGAGTGTTCCGAGGCCGCGGCTGGTGAGGTGTGCCGCCACCTGACGGTTACGGGGGCTGCTGCGTCCGCTGCCACTCCCGTGGGCAAAGATGACGGTCCCTCTTCCCGGGTGCGCAGGGACGAGGTCCGCGTCGAGTCGAACGCTTCCGGCAGGAATGTTCACCGCTCGCTGAACCGGGCCCATGGATCGCGCTACCTCACGCGGCGGCCGCGGGGGATAGGGTTTCCCGCGCATATTAGTGGTTGAGCACTTGCCGGATTCAGCTCCAATCGGGAGCCGTTCGAACCCCACGCCTTAGCCCCAGGCGATGCGACGAGGTCCGGCCCCCCTATCACCATACGATTCTTCAGAGGGGCTCTAACCCCGGTCCGCCGCCCCCGCATCAAGAGGGCGGCGTCGGTGGAGAAGGCGAAGCAGCGCCTGCGGGCTGTCGCACCTTGCGAGCATTCGCAGGGCGTACCGACGCACCTGTTTCAGTCGGGGCGCTTGGCCGGCCGACGTCATCTTGCGAACAGGCACGACTACGGCCGGGACCCTGTCAGCAACCCAAAGACCAAGGCCAAGATGCTCAACCCGATAGCCGCCGCGAGATATGGCAAGAGGACCGCCTGGTCGTAGCAGGCGGCACCCCCCAAACAAGACCTCGAGAGCGCGATCGAGATGAAGATGGGCACGGTCGCGAGGAACACAAGGATCCCCAGCAGAACGAGCCATGGCCTCACGAGAAACCCTATGCGATCCGGTGATTGATACTGTTGGCCTATCGTAATCCGAGTCTCTCGAACCGACCGTGACCGAACTTGTGTAGCCCCGTTCCACGCCCGGTCCATAGCGGTCTGCGCCCGACGACGAGGTGGACGGGGATAGAATGAGCGCCGGCCGAATGGGGCAGCCGCGACCCGGGCGTCGAACACTGAGCCCTCGGTTGCTGCTCGAGGGAGGCCCCTCTTCGACCCGACGCGTTGATTCGTTCCCTTTTTCTCCTCCTGGGAGATTCTAGGCGCGATGGTCGATTCGGACCGGTGCGAGCTGCATGAGGTCACGATCTTCATAGGGGCGGACGAATCCGAAGCCCTCCAGCGACTTGCCCGAAGTCCGATCGGGGATGAATGCCGAACATGCCCCGTGTGCCGATTGGCTCGGGAGTACGTTGAGCGACGATTAGCCGAGCAGGCCGGGCGTGTCTTCCCGCCGGGCCAAGGTGGGGAGGCTGCCTGGCGGAAACTCCAGGGGGCGGTTGAGAATACCCGGACTTCCCTCCACAAGACCGTGTAGCTGATTTGGGAACGTCTCCGATTTGTCAGGCTCCACTCCCAGGCATCGTCTCGACTGCGACTCGGTCGGCGGCGTCTTCGGGTCCCATCGGCTCAAGGGTCCTGGTCAGGATGGAGGCTCCTGTTGCGCGCAATGGCCGAGCGTTCATCGTGTCGAAGTTGGACGGGTCGGTAAAGATTCCAGCCGCATCGCCCCGTTCCATACGCGATCTCGACGCTCGGTAGCCGACTCCGAGATCAAGCACGGTCCCGGGAGAGATGGATTCGATCCTACGGTGGGGAGCTCGTCTCCCCAGGGACGTGGCGTTCCTTGGGTCCGGTGTAGAGCTGCCGGGGCCGGGCGATCCCCTGTTCCTCGTCCAAGAGCATCTCCTGCCATTGAGCGAGCCAGCCGGACATCCGGGGTATGGCAAAGAGGACCGGGAACATGTCCGTCGGGAACCCCATCGCCTGGTAGATGATGCCCGAGTAGAAGTCGACATTTGGATAGAGACGACGCTTGATGAAGTAGTCATCGGAAAGCGCGACCTGCTCGAGCCTAAGGGCAAGGTCGATCAGACGGTTCTTCCCGGTGACGCTGAACACCGAATCGGCGAGGTTCTTGATGATCCGGGCTCGGGGGTCGTAGTTCCGGTACACGCGATGCCCGAACCCCATCAGGCGCCGCTTGCCGCTCTTTACCTGGCGAAGCAACTTCGGGATGTTGTCCTTCGACCCGACCTCTTGCAGCATGCGCACGACCTGTTCATTGGCTCCTCCATGCAACGGCCCGTAGAGCGCGGCAGCGGCCGCTGCCGCGCTGACGTACGGGTCCGCACGGGAACTCCCGGCGGTCCGCATCGCGGTCGTGCTACAGTTCTGTTCGTGGTCGGCATGAAGCACGAACATGGCGTCGAGGGCCTTCGCGAGAACCGGGTTGGGGTCGTAGGCGGTCGTCCACGAAGGGCGGTACATCATCGCGAGGAAGTTTGTGGCGTACGGCAAATCGTTATCCGGATAGATGTACGCCATCCCGATTGAATGCCGGTAGGCGAACGCCGCGATCGTCGGAATCTTCCCGAGCAGCCGATGGATTTGGTTCTGGCGAAGTTCGGTGTTCCCAATCTGCTTGGCCTCGGGGTAGAAAGTCGATAGGGCGGCGAGCGTGCTCACCATCATCCCCATGGGATGGGCGTCGTAATGGAACCCATCCATGAACTTCTTGACGTTCTCGTGGACCATCGTGTGGTAGGTGATGTCGTGGAGCCATTGCTCGAGCTCGCTCCTCCCTGGGAGCTTGCCGTAGATGAGCAGGTAGGCGACTTCGAGATAGCTCTTCTTTTCGGCGAGCTCTTCGATCGGATACCCTCGGTAGCGTAGGATCCCGGCCGCCCCATCCAGGAACGTGACGGCACTCTTGCAGGAGGCCGTGTTCTGGAAGCCGGGGTCGTAGCTCAAAAGCCCGTAGTCCTCGTCGGAAGCTTTGATCTGTCGCAGGTCCGTCGCGTGGATCGATCCGCGCTCGATGGGCACGACGTACTCCTTCGCGGTCCGGTTGTCGCGGATCGTCAACGAGCTGCGCCGAGCTGACCCCCTCTCCCGCTGTGGAACTGACTTCCGCTCCGTCACCATGGAACCGACCGCTGCTTCCCTCCGGCGGCAAGGGGCAAGACGTGCAAGCTCTTGAACCCCCAACATCTGCGCGACCCCGGATGGGAAGGCGGTCTCGGAAGTGTGAAAGGGACATGCCGGATTGGGGGACCCCTCTCTGAAGCACGTCCCGAGACCGTGGTTCGGGGGAACTCACGAGGGCCTACGTGTCGGTGAACGGCCACGAAATGTCAAACCTGTAACGTCTGATTTAAAGAGGGACCCCTGTGATGCGGACCCGATGGCGCACATCTCCGTGAAGGGAGCGGGAACGAAAGACAAGCCGTGGGAATTGAAAACGCCGAGCGGCCTATCGACGTTCCAAGCATACAAGGATGAATCGGCCGACCCCCCCGCGCTCGTGGTCAAAGTGGGCAGCACCACGCTGCAGTACCAGCTCCGTTGCTTGCATGACCTCCACGCGATGCTCAAGGAACGGGGAGATTGGATGCTGCTGGGCAGCGCCGATGAGCAGAAGCCCGCGGCACCCGGAACCGTGGAGGCATGGGCTCGATCTCCGGACAACCCGGTAGCCGGCTGGTATGGGATCAAGAAGGGATTTCGCGGAAGGTTCGCCAATTATGTCCCCCCCGTGCTCGAGGCCCTGGGTCTGGCCGAGGGGGAACACGGGATCAAGAACAATCGGATCCGGGCGCGATAATCTTCGGAGAGTGGACGGCTACGTGGGCCCGTGGTCAGAGGAAGAGAACTCGAACGCACGACAGGCCCGTCGGAGTAGCACGGGGCTCAGTGGCTACCCCCATTGCGGACCCGACGTCTCCGAGCCGAAATCCTTCGTTGGCGTTGTTTTTGGTGCCGCTTCTTCGTGGCGGGGCTCGGTCGCTTTCTTGGGGTCGGTGCCATAAGTGTACCCTCTCCTCTCCCACCGCATCCCCCCGATAGCATCACTCCTTCGAGGCGGCGGCTGACCCAGGCTGTCGGCACCCGTTGCTTCCTTATCGGGAACCCAGACCCGCCATCCAGCGGAGACGGGGAGATCACTCGCAGGTCTTGCCAAACGGATGTGATCTCACGAATGTGGCACCCTTCACCCACCGGACGCTTGGCGCCCATCGAGGCGACCCCTGGCCTCTACGGCCACCAGTCCGCAGCCACGACCAGGTGCGGCATCGGGATCGGGGAGACGCGGATGGCCGGGGCCCCGGTCCAGAGTGCCACCGTTTGGAGTCGTTCGGACCAGGAAAGATGACCGGCGTCGGAAAGGGCAACCCCCACGTCAGGAAGCGGGTTCGTAGTAGTACTCTCCGCGGCTGCGCTGCTCTCGGTCCAGGGCCGAGCCTTCCTGGTTGATGCGGGGGCGGCGTGTTTCGGCGTCGCGGCGGAACGTCACGTCGACCTCGGTGAGGAGACGGTTCATTCCCTCCCGCATCGGGAACGGCCCGCCGCCCTTTCCCCTGATGCCCCCGGACCGATCGGAGGAGAAGACCATCAGACCGTCGGACGCGAGGTCAAGGAAGTAGACGTCATGGTCCACCACGAGCGCGGAGACGGCCTGCCGCTCGACCTGCCGGCGGATGAGCCGGGCCATCGCCATTCGCTCGTCCGCGTCGAGGTAGGCCGAGGGTTCGTCCAAGAGGTACAGGGTCGCCGGGCGCGCGAGGGCGAGCGCGACCGCAGCCCGCTGGAGTTCCCCTCCCGAGAGGTCGGTGAGCGCAACGTCGAGCACCTCCTCGAGGTGAAGCCCGGGGACCAGCTCCCGTTCGAAGAGGTTCCCGTCGAACGTCGGGTCAGCGGCAAGAGCCTGGGACCGTTCCCGGAGGCTCGCGGCCTGGGTCGCCCGAATGTACTGGGGTTTGTAGCTCACCGTGACTCCCGTGGGCGGGGTACCGGAAGTGGGGGTCTCCACGCCGGCGAGCATCCGAACGAACGTGGTCTTTCCGGTCGCGTTGGGTCCCACGATGCCCACAGTCTCGCCTCGAGCCAGCCGTCCCGCCTCTACCGTCAGTTCGAACGTCGGAAACCGCTTGGACAGCGCGGGGAAATCGACGAGGACGTCCAGATGGGTTGGCGGCTTCGGCGGGTGAGCGACGAACCGCACCGGCTCGGGGCGGAAGCGGACGTTCTCTTCCCGTAGGTAGCCGTTCAGGTAGGTGTTGATCGCCGCCCGCATCGGCATCGCCCGCGTTACGACCCCGAAGGCCGAGGGCTCGCCGTAGATGAGGTGGGACTGGTCTGCAAGGTAGTCGAGCAGAGCGAGGTCGTGCTCGACGACGAGGACGCTCTTGGTCTCCCCGAGCCGATGGAGGACCCGCGCGATACGGAGCCGGTTGACGATGTCGAGGTAGCCGGACGGCTCGTCGAAGAGATACAGATCGGCGTCCGTCGCGACCGCCGCCGCGATCGCCGCGAGTTGGAGCTCCCCTCCCGAAAGCTCGGAAAGACGTCGGTCGTCCCGCGCGGCGAGTCCGACCTCTGCGAGGGCCCGGACGGCGTTCCCTCCGCCGGCCGAGACGTGCTCGAGGACGGTTCGGGGCCGGTCCACGAGCCGGTCAACGTACTGCGGCTTCATCACCGTCCGTAGCTCTCCCTTCGCAATCCGCTCGAGATGGGCGTGAAGCGCGGTGCCCCGGTAGTGCTCGGCGGCCGCGGCCCAGCTGCCCGGGTGCTCAAAGTCGCCGAGGTTCGGGACCTCGGTACCTGCGAGGATCCTCAACGCGGTCGACTTGCCCGTCCCGTTCGGCCCGAGCAACCCGGTGATTCCCTTCGGTGCCGGCAGCGGAAGCCGGTACAAGCGAAAACCGTTGTAGCCGTAGCGATGGACGATCTCGGACTCGTCCGCCTCGGGCGTGTTGAGAATCTTGATCGCGTCGAACGGGCACTTGTGGATGCAGATCCCGCATCCGATGCATAGGGTCTCCGAGATCACCGGTTTACCGGTCGGACCTTCGAGGATGCATTCCTGGCCCATCCGGTTGACGGGACAGTACTCGGCGCACTCCCACTGGCATTCTTTCGGGTGACAGCGGTCGTTCAGCAAGATGGCGATGCGCGACATCAGCGCTCCCCCACGCGGTCCGAAACGACCTGGCCATCGGAGAGGACGATGTGACGTCGGGCGCGCGCGGCGACCTGCGGGTTGTGCGTCACTACAATGAGGGTGGCACCCCCACGGCGATGCGCCGCCTCGAGCCGATCGAGGACCACCCCCGCGCTCGCGAGGTCGAGCTCGCCGGTGGGCTCGTCCGCGAGCAGGATCGCCGGGTCGTTCGCAAGAGCGCGAGCGATGGCAACGCGTTGCTCCTCCCCCCCCGAGAGTTGGTGGGGGAGCGCGTCTGCGCGCTTCGCGAGCCCCATCTCGGCGAGGAGCGCGCGCGCTCGCTCGGTCCGCGGGGCGCGGCCAAGCCCGGCGGCCCGCATCGGGAGGGCCACGTTCTCGGTCGCCGTCAAGGTCGGCAGAAGGAAGAATCGTTGGAAGATGAACCCGATGCTCCGAAGGCGCCGGCGGGCTCGTTCGCTCTCGGTGCGCAGAGCCATGGGCACCCCGTCCCAGCGGACGAGCCCAGCGCTGGGGACGTCCAGAAGGCCGAGCAGGTTAAGCAAGGTCGTCTTGCCACAGCCGCTCGGCCCTTCGACCGACAGATACTCACCGGGCGCGATCTCGAGGTTGATGTCACGCAGGGCATCTACGGGAGCGGAGTGGCCCGAATAGCGCTTCGAGACGCCCACAAAATCGACCCGCGGAACCTGGCGTCCGTTCACCGCAACACCTCCCCCAGGTCGAGGCGCAGGGCCGCGCGCGTGGCGGTGAGGCTCGCCGCGGCCGCGAGAGCAAGCACGCCGAGCGCGATGGCCGCGAGGAGCCCTACATCGTAGCGCGCCAGCGAGGCCGCCTCTTGCACGGCTCCCGAAGCGTAGGTGGCCAGATAGGTGATGACCAACACCCCCACTACCGTCCCGATGACCGCGCTTACCGCGGCGATCCCCACGGCCCGGCCGGCCATCTCCGTCGCGATCGACCGCGCAGGGACGCCGATCGCGCGGCGAATGCCGATGGAGCGGCGCTCGGCATCCACACGGCGAACCAGAACGATGGCCAGGAAGATGAGGCCCACGGTCAATCCCACCGAGGAGAGGGCCAGATAGAATCCCGTGAGGATCGCGCTCGCGTTCTCGAGCTGCTGGGCTTCTTGAGTGAGCGTCGTCACCCCGTAGTACGGAACGAGCGTCTGAATCTGCTGAGCCACGGACGAGATCGCAGCGGGGTCGGTCGCATCCGAACCAGCCAAGGTCACCTGGACCGTGTCGGACCCGTCCAGGAGCGCTGAGCTATTCGGGCCTCCGCGGGCATATCCCGTCATGACCTGGAGGTTCGACAGCGGAATCAGCGCAAAGGCGACGGCCGAGCCGAGCGTCTGCGTGGGGATGGTGAACAGTCCCGTCACGTTGTACACGATGGCGGCGGTGCGCTCGGGCGTGGGGCCGAGCGGGACCAGATCTCCGACGGATAGGCCGTATTCTCCAGCGATCGTCCCGGCGAGAACGACATCGTAGCTGGCCGGACCATCATAGTTTCCGTTCGCGAAATGGACGAGGTCGGTCGGGTCTCCGAGCGGAAGCGGCTCTGGGAACAACCCGGCCTCGGTGGGCCCGAGCGTAGGGGTGAACTGGTCCGGAATGACCCCCTCGGTGGCCAGAGGGTTTCCCGGAGTGGACCCGTGGGGGAATGGGTAGATGGATCCCGATAAGACCGGCGACGCGGCGTCCACGCTCGAAATGTTGCGGAATTCGGAGGAGAGCGCGTGGGAATCCTGGACCCCATGTGGGGCGGCCGCGCTCACGGAGATCTCGTAGCCCGTCTGCTCGATCTGAGAGAGCTCGTGGGCCGAGACACCTCCCCCGACGGAGACGAGCACGACGGGAAGCGCGACCGCGGCCGCGATGGCACTGACAGCGAGGATCGTCTGTAACCGCGCGTGGCGCGCTTCCCAGAACGCACGTAGCGGGTTCATGGCGCGCGTAGCTCCTGGGCGATCGGCAGCGTGATGGCGCGGGCTGCGGGTGCGGCGGACGCCGCCAATCCGAGCGCCACGACGAGCGCGACCCCCGTAGCGATCACCGTCGGGTCGAAGCTGATGAACGAGAACCCCGTGGGAAGACCGTGGACGAATCCGGCCAACACGTAATTGAGGCCCGTCGCGGCGAGATAGGCGAGAGGAGCCCCGATCGCCAGGCCGAGCAGCGACAGGTAGAGCGACTCTTCCACGACGCTTCCCCCCACGGACCACCGCGGTAACCCGATCGCACGCCGGATCGCGATCTCGCTGCCCCGGTCGTCCACGCTCATCAATAGGACCGTGGTCGTGAAGAGAGCCGCGACCACGATGGCAATCGCCGCAATGATCTCGCCAAACGTCCGGTAGAGGTTTACCGCCTGCTGGACCGCCCCGAGGATGCTCTGGATCGTGAAGACGGTCAGGGAGGGGTATGCGATCTCGATCTGGTCGCGGTCGTAGAGGGGATTCGAGTCAGAATACAGATGGATGAGGACCAGCGAGGCATAGTCGGTTGACGGGGTATCCCAGCCGTAGAGCGTCTGGAGCTCGGAAAGGTAGGTGAACGCAAGGAACGCTGCCGGGACGAGCCAGAACGGGCCGGAGATCCCTACCACCCGGAAGATTGTGGCGCCCGAATACCAGGTCGCCACCCCACTGGGTCCGCTGGGCGACGTGAGGGCGACCCAGACGAGGTCGCCCGGGACGACATGGAGCACCTGGGCGAGGCCCTGGTCGAGCACGATCTCGTCCGTTGTCGGCCCAGCGTACGTGCCATTGGCGTAGTGTGGGTCCCCGGGGTAGGTGAATCCGGGTCCGGAGTATATCGGAGGGATCTCGATCCCCGCGTTGTCGGACGGGATCCATCCGACGGTACCGGACCCGACCAGGCTCCAGGCCGACGGGATCGCGCTGCCATTCGACGATTGGTTCGCCGCAGCCCACATCGACGCGTTGCCGAAGACCAAGGACTCGATGAGCCAGGGACTCGCGGCCTGCACGTTCGAGTCGTTCTGGTGGATGCCGCTGGCGAGCGGGTGGGCCCCCACGATCGTGGTGAAGGTGGGCGACGTGAAGTTCGTGTTAGGCCCAGTCCCCAGAAGGTCGACCCCGCTCGCGGTCGCGAGCTGCGCGGCGCTGTCTTGGATGCCGGCGGAGACCGCGAGCAGGACGACCACGAGGGCCGTTGCGAGCCCGATACCCAGGGCCGTGAGGAAGGAGCGCCCGGGTCGGCGCCGAACCGCGTCCCATGCCGTCCGCACGCGGTCTCCCTTTCGGCCGGCCTACGCCGCCATACGCAGGTCCCTGAGCGTGGTTCGATGCGAGGCCCGAACGTCGTACTTGTGGATCGACTCCTCGCTCACGGTCTCAGCCCGAACGATCACGCTATCCGGGAGACTGGGAAAACGGGTGGGGATGTCGGCGAGGAGGTCACGGATCACATCCTCGACAAATCGGGGATTGCGGTGCGCATCCAGAACGACCTGCGCCTCATCCCCCCGCTTAAGGATCGCATAGGTCGGTGACGATTGAGCGGCGGCGATGGCCGCCAGGATCTCGTCTGCCTCGATCTCGATCCCTTCGTCCGCATCGAAGCACAGGCGGGTCCGGTTGCGCTGGTTGTGCGTGATCATGGGGAGCTCGCGCAGTGCCGGGTCGTTCAGGAGAGGGAATTCCTTCGCGAGACGGTCGCGGCAGGTCTCCATCGCGCACGGGCACGCCGTCATCCCCACGGCCTCGGCCCCGATCGCCCGGCGGACCGTGACCGTGCCGTCCCGCCCTCGGCTGGCCCGAGCCTCGGCGAGCAACAGGTAATCCTCGAAACTCTCGCGCCCGGCCGCGATCCCTTGGCGCAGGAAGTACTCCGCCGACGCCACGACCGATGACTCGGTGGCGTAAGGGTGGCGGACGAGGAGCTCTCTCGCGATCCCAGAGCACGCCGCCTCGAGGCTGGGGACCGGCGCAGCGGCCGTCTGCTCGGTCACCTCGGCGAGGAGCTCGGCGTTCCGGGAAAGGTCAGACCCCTTGCGGGTAGCGGGAAGGTCGACCGCGATCGAGAACTCGGCGGTCAGGACCACTTCACGCCCCCCTCGGCGGACATGGACCGGCACGCGGACCCGGTCGATGCCCACCGAACGGATATCGAGGCGTCCGCGGCTGGGCGCCATCGCGTGGATGTCCCTCATCGGGCGGACAACGAGGCCCTGACCTTAAGGCGTTAACCGCGCCCAGAACACCCGCCGTGACCCCCCGGGGCCAACGACATATACGCCCTCCGTTCCTTCTAACCGCAATGACCGAGACCGCGACCGCCCCGAGCGCCCCCCCGACCGCCCCTCCGACGAGCTCGGACCCCGAGCACGCCGAGCGCGAGGCACTGGTGACGGCGGAACTGAAGAAGATCTACGACCCTGAGATCCCGATGAACATCGTCGATCTGGGGCTCATTTACGGCTACGAATGGAAGGGGGATGACCTGACTCTCAAGATGACCTTGACCGCGCCCGGCTGCCCGGTCGCCGGGATCCTCGCGGAGGAGATCAAGAATGCCATCGAGAAGGTCCCGAAGGTTCGCTCCGCCACCGTGGACATGGTGTGGGACCCTCCGTGGACACCGGACCGCATGAGCGATTTCGCCAAACACCAGTTCGGTTACGCCTAACGGTCGTGTGTCGCCAACCGTTAAGGGAGGGGGCGGCTCGGCCGCGGCGATGAACCGCGAGCGGGAATGGCGGGCCGAGCTCGTGCGCGAACGTTCGATGAAGGACGAGTTCATGGGGCGACACCCGGAGTCGCCGTTCGTGGCCGAGCGGATCCTCTACCATCCGCTCCGCTACTTCGCACCCGCGGCGCGCTACCGCACCGAGGGGCGGCTCGAGCGGCTGGCCGTGCCCGAGGAGGCCTACCTACGGACGAACCGAGATGGTCAATCCGTCATGCGCCACTTGGGTGACATCCGCTTCGAGCTTGCGGGGCGCTCCCACGCCCTGCGCGTCTACCACGCGGGTGAAGGGGTGGGAACCTCCGCGTTCATCCCCTTCCGCGACCAGACGAGCGGACGCGACACCTATGGCGCCGGCCGTTACCTGACCCTCGAGCTGAACGAGAGTGACCTCTATGAGCTCGACTTTAACCGCGCGTTCAACCCCTACTGCGCCTACACGGACGCCTATGAGTGCGGGCTACCCCCGAGCGAGAACGACCTGCCGGTCGCCATCCGTGCGGGCGAAAAGGTCTGGGCGCAGGATCGCAACCCACGGACTCCGAACGCTCTCATCCTGGAGCGCACACGGCGGGCGGTCCGGCCGCCCGCGGCGGCCTCAGCCCCCGATAAGGCTCGCCCGAAGCGGTCGGCGCGGAGACGGGTCACGGGACGACGGCGAGGATCCCGGTGATCACGAACTGGACGGCGACCGCCGCCAGCAGGAGTCCCAAGACCCGCGTCATCGCCATGATCCCGACACGCCCGAGGGAATGTAGGATCCGCTGACCGTAGCGGAAGATCACGTACGTCGCGGCCCCGGTGACGAGCACCGCGACGAAGGCGGCCAGCGTGTCGAAGGGGCCGGCATTGGCTCCTCCCGCGTAGATCATCACCGTGGAGATGGCCCCCGGCCCGGCGAGCAAGGGGATCGCGAGCGGAAAGACCGCCACCTCGTCCCGATGCTGGATTGCCTCGTCACGGTCCGCTGCGGTCAAACGGGTCGGACCAATCTCGCCCCGAAGCATGTCGTAGGCGACGATGAACAGGAGGATTCCGCCGGCGATCTCGAATGCGGGTAGGGTGAAGCCGAACGCCGCGAAGAGATAACGGCCGGCGAGCGCGAAGATGATGAGGATCAGGGTCGCGACGACGACCGTGCGGATGAGCACGGCGCGGCGGTCGCTCTCGGAGAATCCCTGAGTGAACGCGGCGAAGAACGGGAGGGTCCCGATCGGGTCGACCACGGCGAAGATGGTGACGATGGTCACCACGAACGCGATAAGGTCGTTCACGCGAGTCCTCCCGATAGGGCGCTCCTTAGCCCTCGCTCATCAGATAACCGTTGCCGAACCGCTCAGCGCACGGCGAGCAGGACACGGTCGGTCATCTCCTGCCAGACCACGGCGGCCTCATGAAAGCCGACCCTACGAAGCTCCGCTATCTGCCACGCCGCGGACGGAGGCGGCACCGTTTCGTGCGCCCGAGGGTATCGGCGACGGCGCTCCGTGACCTCCGAACGCAGGGCGGGGAGCGTCTCCACATTCTTCCACCACTCCTCCCAGTCCAGAACCCCTCTCGGGCGACGCGTCGGCCGGTGGGATGCACGGATCGCACCTGCGATGCGGGAGATCCGCGGGTACTCTGGCTTTCGACCAGAGTAATCGAAGGGCATTCCGTCCCCGTTCAGGAACGCGCCTCCTGGGCGGAGGAGCCGGGCCAACTCGCGGAAGAGCTGCCTGAGCTCACGGGCGGTCAACCAGTGAAGTGCGGTCGTCGAGACCGCCGCGTCGAACCGTCCCGGCGGGAGGGATCCCGCCCATCCGGGCCGTCGAAGGTCCGTCTCGACCCAGTGGAGACGACCGCCAACATTGCCCAGTCCCTCCCGTCCGATCCTCAACAAGACGGGGTCGAAATCGACAGCCCAGACGCGCGCGTGCGGGAAGCGCCGAACGACCCGTTCGGAGAGCGAGCCCGTTCCGCAGCCGAGGTCGAGGACCCGGGCACGCGAGGGCAGTGTCTCGTCGAGCACCTGGAGCATGACCTGGAAACGAACCTCCCGCTCGGGGATGTGGAACTCTTGTTGGCGGTCCCACGCCGCGCGCAGCGCGACGGGGTCGAGAGCGGTGAGCCGAGTCGTCGCCATCTTCTACCCTCGCGCGGCCCTCGGGTCCAGGCCCATCGGCCCCCCACGAGGCCGGTCGAGCAAGAGCTTGACCCCCACGGCGATGACCCACACGACCGGGGCGACGACGATCAGTCGTTCCCACCCACCGTGTCCTAGCAGCCACGTCGTTTCGGAGCCGAAGAACCCGAGCGCCACAGCGGTGATGGCCGCCCCCACCAGCGACGGGATCGTCCACCCGTGCCAGCCGGCGTCGCGGAACGCTCCTATCCCTACGACCAACAGGACGAGCCCTTCGGAGACGAAGGCGAGCGTGGCCAGCGAGATGTGGATCGGGTAGTTCAGGTGCTCGTTGAAGATCCCGACCCCGATCGCGCCGACGCCCGTGAGCACAAGCAACACCACCGCGACCCGGCCCGACGGTCCCTGCGGGCGCCGCGCGCTGAACGCCGGGAGCCCGACCAAGATGAGCGCGCCGAGCGCGATCGCCGACAGGTTGAGCATCCAGTAGTACGGGAACGGGAAGAGCGAGGGGTCCCCCAGGTTGCTGATCGTGTTCGTGAAGAAGCTGTACCAGTACCCTTGGCCCATCAGCAAGATGGCTTCGATCGTGGTCACGACGACGAACTGGAGAGGGCCCACGACCCACGCGATGGCGCCGATGCGGACCGTTCGCTCCGACCCATCGGAGGCTGCCACAGGTTCGCCACCGCGGCGTTCCTTGATAGCGTTCGCCCCGCGGACGCACGGGAGTCGGCCGGATTCCGGCTCAGTTGTTAAATCACCGCGCGCGCTGGCTCGACCGATGGCAGCGAAGCGGACGGCCCAGGCAGTCTGGGAGGGCGATCTGGCGAGCGGACACGGTACTGTGCGAGGGACGGGAGGGGCGCTCCACGAGGTTCCCGTCAGCTGGAAGGCCCGGACGGAAGGGCTCGGCGGGCAAACCAGCCCGGAAGAGCTCCTCGCGGCGGCCCACGCATCCTGTTATTGCATGGCCTTGTCCGCGGCTCTCGGGCGGATGCAGAAGCCCCCTCAACGGCTCGACGTGAGCGCGACAGCCACGTTCGACAAGGTCGGCGACGGATGGAAGGTCACGACAATGGAGCTCTCGGTCGTCGGAAAGGTTCCGGGCCTATCCCCGGCGGATTTCGAGAAGGCCGCCAAGGGTGCCGGGGAGGGATGCCCGATCTCAGGAGCCTTGAAGGGGAACGTGGCGATCTCGGTCACGGCGAGCTTACAGTAGGTCCTGAAACCGGCGCCGCCAGGGTTAGGTCGGCGAAGACGAACCCGTCCCGCTCGACCACGGGGCCAACCTCGAGCGGGAGTCGCCGATGGAACATCGGACCCGCACCGACGCAGGTATGGAACTCCCCGTTCTCTCCGCACGGGTCCACCCCGCTCGGCAGTTCGTCCAGTAGGGCGCGGTCGAAACGTCGGCCCGCGAAGGACGCGGAAAGCTTCCTCGGGTCGACCGTCACCAAGGTTGCCTCTATCCCGAGCCCGATCATCTCCATAGCCAACGGCCGTGTCGGTCGACCCCAGAGCGGGAAGATCGGTTCGATTCCCGTCCCCTTCAGCTTCTCCTCACGGTAGGCCCGCACCTCAGAGAGATACAGGTCGCCAAAGACCATCTTCGACACCCCGCGGCTCTTGAGCTCGAGAAGGGCCTCGGCCATCCGACGCTCATAGACCGGGTTCGGGCACGGGGAGGGTATCATCACTGGGAACAGGGGAAGGTCCGCGGCCCGCGCCTGCTCCTCAAGGACCGCTCGGCGGACCCCGTGCATGGAGACCCGGTCGAACGGCTCGGTGATCGTCGTGAGCAGGCCGACCACATCCACGGCGCCCGAGCACTGGGTTTCGTACAAGGCCAGGGCCGAATCCTTCCCACTGCTCCAAGAAACGACGGCGTGGGGACGAGCCGAAGCGGATGTAGGTGAGTGGCTTGCAGCCATCCGCTAATCGTCCCCCTCAAAGTCTCCGAGGTTCCTCTGACCGCGGGGACGCGACGGGACGGCGGCGGCGGCTCTCGGGACTTCGGGCTGTTTACGAACCCCGGGCTCTAGGGGAGAAAGAAGCCTATCGACGATCGGAGCGCCCGGCTCCACGCCCGCGAGGTACGCGGTCTCTTCCTCGTTGAGTGCGAGCCACGCGACGAGGGAACGGGCCGAGTTCCTCGCGCTGGCCCCGGCAGGGCCGGGGGTCCCGATCGCTTGGACGAGCTCTTCGTAGAAACCAAGCTCCCCTTCACGGAGCTTTTCCTTGGAGAGGTGGCCCTGCCCGGCCAGTTTCGCGAGGACGCTCTCACGTACCTGCCGGGCAGCCTTGGACCGTCCCATCTCGCCCAGGAATTCGGGGAACGCCGGTTCCCTCGGATGGACGGGACCATCGTGCAGTGCGATGCCTACCCCGCCGGTAAGGAGCTCGGAAGCAGAGGACCAAAGACCATAGACCCTCCACCGGCGCGCCCGGCCGAGCAGCACATCGGCCCGGGCGAGCCGTTGGGAGGCGGCCCAAAGGTGAGGACCGTCCGGCGCCATCCGGGGGAGGTTCTCCTCGATCCACGGCTCGAGGTCCTCGGGCGTGGCATCGGTGCGATCGCGGACCTCCACGCTCCGATAGAAGCGAGGCGTGCTCAGCGCCTCGGCGGTGAGCGCCGCCAGGTCGGCGGCTCGGTCCCGTAGGCCGAGTACCGAGACCTGCGCGGGGCCCGGTGGGAGGGGGCCTATCGCATCGAGGTCGTTGAGAGCTCCGCGTAGGTCCCCATGGGCGCGTGCAACGATGGCCTCAACGGCCCGCGCATCGACCAAAAGACCCTCGCGCCGAGCGATCCGCAGCACGTGGGAACGCAGCTCCGCATCCAGGATCGGGTGGAAACGGATGCGCGTCGCTGATGTCCGAAAGGCCACAGAGTAACGGAGAAGCGTACGGTCATCGTTGACGGTCAGGACGAGCGGTTGGCGTGTCTCCTTCACCAGGCGGGCGATCGCTCCTAGGCCGCCGCGGTCCGTCAAGTCCTTCGGGGCTTCCGACGCTCGCCTCCACTCGCGGATGTCCCCCTGAGCGCCGGGGAGCGTGGTCCACCGCTGGCGGATAGGGACGCGGGGCACCTCAGCCCACGACGCGAACGCGGGTGGTGCCTTCGGGGCACCAAGCCCCCACGCGGTGTTCAACGCCGCCACCGTTTGGTAGCGGTCGTGCAAGAAGTCCGGCCAGGCGATCGGACCACGGACCGGGCGGGCTTCGGACCCGATCCGCCCGGTGAGGCAATCGGCTTCGTCGAGCAGGATGAGCGTCCGGCTCGCGGCATTCATGGAGCCATCGGCGCCGAAGGAACGAAGCCCAGCCGCGCGCCCTGCGACCCGCTCGATCGCGTCGGCGTTGCGGGCGTCCGACGCGTTCATCTCGACGACCACCCAGCCGAGTTCCATCGCGAGGGCGAGCGCGGCCGACGTCTTACCCACCCCGGGAGGACCCACCAGGATGACGGCTCGGCGGGCTGGGGGACGCGGAGCGCGCCAACCTTCCGCCCACGAACGTAGCTCCGCGCGCGCCCGCGGATTCCCGATCAGATCCTCCAACCGGCTCGGTCGGAGGCGCTCGGCCATCGGAAGCCGCGAGGAGGTGCCGGCCATCGTTCCGGTACTCTACTACGAGGAGGCGGTATTAAGCTCGGAGCGAACGGGCCCACAGGCTCATCCCTCCCTAACCGATCCGGGGAGGTGACCATCGATGCGAAGCAACGTTCTCCCCAGGACCGACCTCGAACTTTCCACGATAGGGATCTCGTCCACAGGACGGGGAAGGCTGGACACGGGCCAATGGAAGAGCACCGTGGCTCACGCGCGGAAAGCGGGAGTCAATCTGTTTGACCTGACGGGAATCCCTCCCGACCGTGAGGCCTATCTCCGCCAGTTCCTCGAGGAGTCCGGGGAGCCGCTCGCCATCATCGTCGGACGATCGGCGGCGCGACTTCTGGAGGAGCGAAGCACGCCATCTCGGGACCTACGGCTCACCGACGAGGACGAGCTGGCCCAACTGTTGGAACGATCCGTAACGGCGAACGGCACGAAGAACCTCCGAACGATGCGCCTGCTTGTCGAGTGGCAGCCGACCCTCTCGGACCCGACCGTCGACCGACTCGCGAGCCGAGCCCTCCGTCGCCTCGTCCGCGACGAGATGATTCAGGCATGGGGCACCCGCCCGGCGGGCCCCCCCACGGAGACCGCTCCGACGGCCGAGGATCCGGACTTCGAATCTCGCTCGGTTTCGCTCCTCGAGCGGCCGTGGCCCGCGTCCGAGCGATGGAGGGGATTCCCTCTCCTAGCACGGGATCCGCTCGCCGCAGGGCGGTTGGACGGGAGTCGTCTCGATGCTTCGGGGTCTCTGCTCTCCCCCGGCCAGCGGCCGGTCCCGGTCGCGGCGATCCGGGAGGAGTTCGCCCCGGTCCTCCGCCTCGGCCCGCTGACCCGACGTGGGCAACGGACCCTCCTCCAGGTCGCTCTCCGCTACGTCATCGACGTGGTCGGTGCTATCTCGGCCCTCGTGCCCGCGCCGGACGCTCGGCGTCTAGACGAGATCCTCGCGTTCGAATCGTCCCCTCCTCTGAGTGCGGAGGACGTGGAGCTGATCGCGAGTCTTCCGAGGTCCCCACCGCCCTTCGACCAGTCGCCGCCGTTTTCTCCCCTCCCTGGATGAGGGCCCTCGCAGGAGAGCGATGCTGAAGGTCGGTGACACGGTCCCGCCTATCGAGGCGACGAACCACGACGGAACCCACGTCTCCCTCGCGGCGTACCGGGGTCACCCCATCGTGCTGTATTTCTTCCCCCGTGCACGAACCCCCGGCTGCACGCGAGAGACGCGGGCGTTCGCCGAGGGGTACGAAGACCTTCAGCGGCACGGGGCGGTGATCATCGGCGTGAGCACGGACCCGGTCCAGCGTCAACACGAGTTCGCGGGCGAATGCAACGTACGGTTCCCTCTCATCCCGGACACGGACCGTTCGATCGCACGCACCTTCGGGGTCCTGGGACTGCTCGGGATGGCACGGCGCGTGACCTTCCTCATCGGAGCGGACGGGCGGATTCTCGAGGTCGTCGAGGGCATGCGCCCCGGACCTCATGTGGAGGCCGCACTCCGCCGCCTCGCACCCGCGGCGTCGAACGCGACGCCCTAGGCTTCCTCGAGGTCGAAGTAGATCCGAACGGTCGTGTGATAGTGCACGATCTTCTGCTTGTCGACTCTCCCTTCGAACTCGGTCGCGCGGAACCACTTGATGTTCCGGACGGTTTTCGCTGCCGTGGCGACGGCATTTTCGGCAGCCTTGGCGAATCCCTTGCTCGACACTCCCACGACTTCGATGACCTTCTGCACCATGGTCGACCCGCGCCCCATACCCAATCACGGGGGATAACCTTCCCGATGCGGCTTCGACCGCGCGCGTCCGGGGGCCACCCCATCGTTCGATGCGCGGCGTTTGTCAACCGCAATCCCGGAGCGAGCGTTCACGCTGTGACGCCTCAACGAGACGCCATCACGGGAACCATTATGACCGAGGCTGGCTCGGTTCGATGTCGAGAGCACGATGAACGACTTCCTGGTCTTCATGCTCATTACAGCCGTAATGGGTCTATCGATCCTCCTCTCCCTTCCCATCGTCTATAATAAGCGCGCCCAAGGTCGCTGGGCGGTCGGACTCACCGCCGCCGCCATCGGCATCCTGATCTTCCTTCTCGCGGACATCTTCTCGGACGCCAGCACGATCATCTACCCGAACGGATACGTCGCCAACCTCAGCTATGCGGTGGCCTTTGGCATCGCTTTCGTGGTCGCCTTCCTCGGGCTCTACTTCGTGGACAACCTCCCGCGAAGCACCGGGGACTCCCTCGGTAGCCCGACGCGTCTGGCGTTCATCATCGCGCTCGGGATCGGCCTTCAGAACCTGACGGAGGGTCTCGTCTTCGGAGTGAACTGGGTCCAAGGCAGCCTCGGTATCCTGGCCGTAGTGTTCGTCGGGTTCTTTCTTCAGAACGTAACGGAGGGGTTCCCCATCGCATCGCCCTTCCTCGGGACGAAGGAACGACGCGACGTTTCCCTCATGATCGGTCTCTTTCTGATCGCCGGGCTCCCGACGGTGATCGGGGGCGCTATCGGCTACTTCTGGAGCAGTGACCTGTTCCTCGTTATCTTCGACGCCCTCGCGATCGGCGCGATCACCTATGTCATCCTCCCGATGCTACGGGTGGCGTTCCGACCGCTGGAGTCCCGAGAGCGCTCGATCCGGCGTGACCGCCTCGTCTACGTCGGCGTTCTCGTCGGTTTCGTCATCGGGTTCGCCGTGAACGCGTTCTGACGGGACCAAGCCTTACGAAGGCGAGCGGGCCGCCCGGCGGTGGGCCTACGAGTCATCGCCGGATGGGGAAGCGGCGCTGCTCCCCAGGCGGATCCCGTTCGCATCCAGCGCTTCAGAGAGGTCTCGTTCCGCCCCCACGAGGGATCGTTCCGCCTCCTCCGCGTCCGCCGCCATCGTCGATAGAGTGATCCGAAACTGTCCGCCGACCTGGAACCCTGCGGCGTGTGACTTGATGTAGACCTCGGGATGGCGCGTTGAGACCGTTGCGAGTGCGTCCGCAAGACGGGACTCGTCGGTCGTGTTCGCGAAACGAACGATCTCCCGCTGTACGCCCTCCCCGAGGACACGGTCCAGCACGGGAACCAGGGAGGTCTCCACGATGTGGTAGAGCTCCTTCGGCACCCCGGGCAGGCAGACGACGGTCAGGCTTTCCAGGTCAAGCCAGACCCCCGGAGCGGTCCCCACCCGGTTGGTAAGCGGGACGGCGCCCCGCGGAAGAAGCCCCATCTTTCGTCGGCTTGGGCTAAGGTCGGCCGAGGCGACCGAACCCGCTCGAGCTAGTTCGGCGTACCGCCCCGCGACCATCTCCAGCGCGACCGGGTTCGGTTCCAACGGGCGATGCGTCGCACGAGCGATGGCACCCAACGTGAGGTCGTCAGCGGTGGGACCCAGACCGCCGGTGGTCAAGAGCAGCCTCGGAGCGTATGCAAGTGCCTGATGGAATTCCCGTTCGATGTGCTCGATCTCGTCCCGGACGATCGCGACGTGCACGACGCGCGCCCCACGTTCGGTCAGCCGAAGGCTGAGCCAGCGAGTGTTCGAGTTCTCCACGTCGCCGCGGAGCAGCTCGTTTCCAATCGCTAGGATGGCCACGATCGGTCGGTCCATGGGCTCGATATCGCCTAAGCCCAGCCCGCCACGGACCAAAAGGTGCGCTCGAGGCTAGTGCCGTGTCCACCAGCGGTGTGCGGGACCTGAATTCGTCACGCAGTGGACCCGATTGAGCCGTCGGATGGTGAGGCGGAGTGCTTCTCCGGCCTCCGGCCAGCTCGTGTAGTTCGACCCGGTGAACGCCCACCTCCGAATCGTTCGGAAGTGGGTCTCGATCGGGTTCAGGTGACTCGCGTTCGTCGGTGTGGGAACGAAGTTAATCCTCAGTTTCTGGGCTTCCGCCACCGCCGCCGGAGTGGTGTGTGTCGACAGGTTGTCCTGGATCAGATAGATGCGTCCTCCCGAAGGGTACTTCCCTCGCACCCAACGGAGGAATCGAACGTATCCCGCTCCGCTCTTGGAGGAGGAGAGGTAGCCACGGAACCGCTTGTGGTAGTAGTCGTAGGCCCCCATCAGGTAGCGAACCCCCCCGAGCCGTTTGTAGGTCGCCGGTACTCGGTCAGGGTGCCCGGAGCGAGCCCACGTGTGGCCGCCGTACGGTTGCAGCGAGATCGGCCCCATCTCGTCCACGGAGACCACGATGGGAGGGTTGTGCTGTCGGTTCGTGAGTTTATCCAGCCGACGGAGCTTCTCGGCGAACTTGGGGTCCTTCGAGCTCTTCCAGGTCTTCACCGACTGGAAGGCCACCGACTCCTCGACGAGGATCTGCCGTAGTCGCTCGCGGCTGATCGACTCCACCACTCCCTCGTAGACGAGGGTCTCCCGAAGGAGATCGAGGGACCAGCTGGTCGGGGCCTGCCAGCCATGGTCCTTCGGTCGGGAAAGTGCGAAGGTCACGATGGCCTTGCGGATCTCGGGGGTGAACTTCGGCTCGGGTCCGGGACTCTTCTTCGGGTAGAGAGCGTCCCTGCCGATGCGATTGTAGTCTTTGATCACCCGTCGGACCCAGTCCTCGCTCCAGAGGACCAGGCCCGCGATCTTCGGCGGAGAAAAGCCCTGCATGGAGTGCAGGACGATCATCGCGCGCTTGACGACGGTCGGGTCGTTGGAGCGCTTTACTAGACGGCTGAGAGCGTGACCCTCCTCATCCGAGAGCTCGCGGACGCGCAACATCGGGAGGGGGTAGAGCCCCCTCCGGGAAAGTACTTTCGTTAGAGGTCAGAAACCTCGAACTCTCCCACTAGATACGGCACTAGGAGCGTGTAGCCCTATTCCCCTTATCTCCTGACGACCGGTCGAAGCGAGGTACTATAGCCGGCCTCGTCTATGAACCGGCATGCCGACCGAGAGTCGCCCGACGTTCCGAAAGTACGACCCGAAACAGACGCTCCTCCTTCCGCCGAATCTCGACGAGTGGCTCCCGAAGGATCACCTCGCCCGTATCGTGGCTCAGGTGGTCGATGACCACCTCGATTTGAAACCGTTCCTCGCGAACTATCACAATCAGTCCGCCGGGTTCCCGGCCTTCGACCCTCGCCTGCAGCTCAAGATCCTTCTCTACGGCTACTGTGTGGGCGTGGCGAGCTCACGCCGCATGGAGAAGGCCACCTACGAGGACCTCGCCACCCGTTGGCTCGCCGCGGATCAACATCCGCACTTCACCACCCTCGCACGCTTCCGCCGACAGAATCTCCCCATCATGGACCAGCTGTTCCACCAAGTGCTCGAGCTTTGCCGAGAGGCCGGCCTGGTCAAGCTCGGTCGGGTGGCGCTGGACGGGACCAAGATCAAAGCCAGCGCCTCCAAGCACAAGTCGAAGAGCTATCGGAAGATTCGAGAGGAAGAGACCGATCTCCGTCGAGTGGCCCATTATCTTCTCCGAGAGGCCGAGCGCGTCGATACGGAGGAGGACGAACTCTACGGGCCCGAGAAGAACCCGCTGCTCCACCCCCTTCCGTCGGACTGGAAGGAGCGGTTGAAGAGGCTCAAGCAGGCCCGCCAAGTGATCGAGGAGCGGGAGCGGAAGAAGGGCAAGGTCGAGCCGGAGGCGAAGGTCCAGTACAACTTCACCGACCCGGACTCGCGCATTCTGCAGGAGAGCGGGAACAAGGGGGGCTACATTCAGGGCTACAATGCCCAGGCGGCGGTCGACACGAAGAGCCAGGTGATCGTGATGGCGGAGGTGACGCAGGAGAACCCGGACAACCAGCACCTCATCCCGATGGTGGAAGCGATCGAGCGGGAGCTCGGTGAGCTTCCGCCGAAGGTCCTCGTTGACGCGGGATACTTCAGTGAGGCGCAGATTCGAGTGGTCGAGGCGAAGGGAGTGGAGGTCTACTGTCCCCCGGAGCCGTGGAGGATGGCGGAGAGTGCACCGTGTCCTCGAGGGCGTCCCCCTCTCAACGAACGGTTCACCCAGTTCATGCGACGGAGGGTACGTCGTGTGCGAGGGCGAAGGGAGTATCGGTGGCGGAAGGTCAGCATCGAGCCGACGTTTGGCCAGATCAAGCAGGGAAGAGGACTACGGCAGTTCCTCCTCCGAGGGCGCGAGAAGGTCGGGGCGGAGTGGAAACTCTGGTGCCTGACCCACAATCTGCGTAAACTCCACACCGCGGGCTGGAGTTGAGGGGCGAGAGCGGCAAACGGGGAAGGAAAGGAACCCCCCTCCGCGAGGGACGAGCTCCGCTGGCCACGCTGTAAATCGAATAGTACTACGGGCTCCTAGTCGAGCCGCCGGAGAGGATTGAACTCCCGACCTGCTGATTACAAATCAGCCGCTCTACCGACTGAGCTACGGCGGCACCGGCCGAGCATGGGGGTTGGCCCCCATAAAGGGGTGTTGGAAGGAGAGCCGGGGGTACCACGCAGTCGGCCACCCCGTCTAGATGCGGTTCGGGCGGGGGCCTGTGTCGGCGGCCCGCGGGCGCTTGCGCGCTACGAGGATGATATCGTCGCCCAGCCGTAGACCCCCGGCCAGCGGAGTGTTCAGGAGGCGAACCAGGGCCCGCTGCGCTCGAGTCGTGTGGATCGACGGGAGGTTCTGGATGATCTTGGAGCGTTCCACCCAGAACCCCTCCCAGCCGAGCAGGGACCCGAGCTCATCGAGCGTGTACTCCATCACGTGGCCGTAGCCGGGAGACCCATCGGTCGGGAAGCGGTCCTTCTCCTTGATGGAGCGCCCGAGCGCGAGCTTGGCGCGATTGCTCGCCCGCGCCTGGTTCGGGGTCGTGATCAGCAGCCGACCATCCGGACCTAGGTGGTCGTACATCTCGTGGAACAGGGTGAGGGGGTTCGTCAGAAGGTGCTCGAGCACCTCCGCGAAAACGATCCAGCTGTAGTCGCTCGGAAGGCCGGCCAATGCGTCAGGATGGTCGAGCCTCACGGCGAAACATCGCTCCACGCCCACCTCGTGAAGGACGGCTTGGCGTGAAGGGGAGGGGAGTTGAAAATCGGCTAGGTGGTAGGTTCCCCCGTAGCGGGCATGCAACCCCACCGCGAGGCTTCCGATGCCGCCCCCCAGGTCGAGGATGGTCTCTCCGAAGCGAGGGGGGTCCGGTGCGACGAAGTCGAGGACGGGAAGGTAGCGGCGGCTGGAGAACCGGGCCCGCTCCTGTTCCTCGGGAGAAAGGTCGACCCGATCCCAGAAGCGCTGCAGGGCCACCCGGGTGGCGTCTCGATCCGTCGACATCAGGTGCCTCGCGGATCCCTTCCCTCGAGGCTGGGTGTGGGACCGCCTCTGAGATGTAAGACTTTGCCGCGCATCGATGCGGAAGCGGCCCCTCGACGCTGAGCGCTCGACATATATTGCTAGAGCGGAGTCGGTGGGAAGTCTCCATGTCGACACCCCCCTCAGGTCCGCGCACGGTCCGCGCCCCCCGGGGGAACCAGCTTTCTTGTCGAGGGTGGGGCCAGGAAGCTGCGCTCCGCCTCCTGATGAACAACTTGGACCCGGACGTCGCTCGCGACCCGGACCACCTCATCGTCTACGGTGGACGGGGGAAGGCGGCTCGAGACTGGAGATCGTTTGACCGGATCGTCGCCGCCCTCCGGGCCCTCGGGGACGACGAGACCTTGCTCATCCAATCGGGAAAGCCCGTCGGCGTGTTCCCCACGCACCCGGAAGCGCCCCGGGTCCTCATCGTGAACGCGATGATCGTTCCGCGCTGGGCGACCGACGAGATCTTCTGGGACCTCGAGGCCAAAGGCCTGACGATGTACGGTCAGATGACCGCGGGAAGCTGGATCTACATCGGGACGCAGGGGATCCTGCAAGGCACTTACGAGACCCTCTCTGCACTGGCACGAACCGAATTCGGCGCGACCGACCTTTCCGGCCGTTGGTTCCTTAGCAGCGGGTTAGGCGAGATGGGGGGAGCCCAGCCCCTGGCCACGACGATGCTCGGCGGGGTCGCTTTGGTGGTCGACGTCGATCCCCACGCGATCGAACGGCGGCGACGGCTCGAATACCTCGACGCGGAGGCTCCGAACCTGGATGAGGCGCTCGAACAGGTCGCCGCGGCCGTCCAGCAGCGGACCCCGAAGAGCATCGGACTCTGCGCGAACGCCGCCGACATCTACCCGGAGATTGAACGGCGAGGAGTCGTCCCCGACATCGTCAGCGATCAGACCGCGGCCCATGACCTCACCTTCGGCTACATTCCGCAGGGCTTTACGGTCGAAGAGGCCGCTCAGCTCCGGCGCAAGGACCTCCCATCCTACCATGCGCACGTTCGATCCTCCATCGCCGTGGAGGCGAGGGCGATCCTCGCCCTCAAGGATCGCGGGGCGAAGACCTTCGATTACGGGAACGACTTCCGGGCCCGTGCCAAGGAATCGGGGGTCCCGAATGCCTTTGACATCCCTGGCTACGTTCCCCGCTACATCCGCCCGCTCTTCGTCGTCGGGAGCGGTCCTTTCCGCTGGGTCGCCCTCAGCGGCGCGCCCGAGGACATCTATCGGATCGACCGGATGATCGAGGAGGAGTTCGCCGGCGACGCCCACCTCCTTCGCTGGATCCGCCTCGCCCACGAGCGGGTTCGCTTCCAGGGGTTGCCGGCGCGCATCTGCTACATGGCCTACGGGGACCGAGAACGGTTCGGTCACCGGGTCAATGAGCTCGTCCGGGCTGGCGAGCTCAGCGGCCCGATCGCCATCGGCCGCGACCATCACGATACGGGAAGCGTCGCGAGCCCGTTCCGGGAGACCGAAGCGATGAGGGATGGCTCGGACGCGATCGCGGACTGGCCGATCCTTAACGCCCTCCTCAACGTCGCCAGCGGGGCTACCTGGGTCTCGGTGCATCACGGAGGGGGCGTCGGCATCGGGAACTCGATCCACGCGGGCTTGGTGATCGTCGCCGACGGGAGCGACGATGCGGGCCGGCGTATCTCCCGCGTCCTCAACAATGACCCGGGCATCGGCGTTGCGCGCCACGCGGACGCCGGCTACCCAGAATCGATCGCGGTCGCCGCCCGGGCCCGATTCCGCATCCCCCCGTGAGTCTCCCGGCGCTCCCGGAGCCATATCTACCGGCTCGCTCTGCCCGGTCATGGCAACATCCTCACGACCCCCGACCCCGGACGAGCTCGCCCGGCACGTTCTTACCCGCCGGCTCGGACTCAAGCGACGCGAGAGCGTTCTCATCGAGTCGTTCCCTACGGCCCTGCCTTGGGCCAATGCGTTCGTCCGCCAGGCCCGCAGGCTGGACGCGCGCCCTACCCTTCTCTACGAGGACGAACGCTCCTACTGGGACGCCGTCGACTCCGGTCACGCCGATGCTGTCGGAAACCCTGGAGAACCAGAGTGGGCCGCTCTGGAGGCCACCGACGTCTACGTCTATTTCTGGGGACCCGAAGATATCGCGCGCCGCGCTCGTCTGCCCGAGGGGGTCGAGGCCCGCGCCACCGCCTACAACCAGAGCTGGTACGACCGGGCTCGCGCGGCCGGTGTCCGCGGCGCCCGCATGGAGATCGCTAAGGCGACGGAGGCGAACGCACGCTACTACGGCGTCAACCTACGACAGTGGAAGTCCGAGGTGCTCGAGGCGACCATGCGCGACCCGAGGACACTGCGTCGCCCGTTTGCTCGGCTCGAGAAGGCGCTCGGTCGCGGACGAGACGTACGGCTTACCGCTCCCAATGGAACGGACCTCACCCTGGCACTCGACCACGGACCCGTTCGGATCTTTGACGGCCGCCGCGAGCGACCGGCGCCGAAACGCTGGCGATACGCGCTGATGACGACCGTGCCTTCCGCCGCGGTCGGCACTCGCTTGAGCGGTTCGGTCGCAGAAGGAACGCTGGTGGCGAACCGGCCCTCCTACCTTCCCTACGGAGTCGCGCGGGGCGGAACCGCACGCTTTACCGACGGACGATTGACGCGGCTGTCGTTCCGAGAGGGCGGCGCCGCGACTCGGCGCTCCTACGCGGCGGCCTCGAAGGGCCGCGACCAACCGGCGTTCTTCGAGGTCGGGCTCGACCCTGCTCTCCACGGAGTCCCGGACATCGAGGATTGCGAGGCCGGTGCCGTGACCGTGGGCGTTGGGGCGAACGCCGGCTGGGGCGGGTCGAACCGCTCCGATTTCATGAGCTGGCTCGTCGTCGCGGGCGCGAAGTTGTCGGTGGACGGGAAGCCTATCGTGCGGAACGGCCGCGTGCTCTAGCGCGGGAGGCGAGGCGCCCGGCCCGCGCGGATCGCCTTCCGCGCGGCGCGTAGGACGGTCCGATCGGAATCGAACCGCACCCGCTCGAGAGCGGCCCGAAAAGGAGCCCACTCGCACCGGTCGAAGATCGGCTCGAGCTGGACCGTCGTTGAGCTCGACCGCCCCAGGAAGTACACCGTGGTCTTGTGGACATTCTGTTGGCGCTTTGGGTCAAAGAAGCGGTAGCGGACCTCGGCCACCTCCGGACCCAAGGCGACCGGGGCAAGTCCCGTCTCCTCCTCGACCTCTCGGAGCGCGGCGGTCGCGAGGGACTCCCCCGGGTCGACATGCCCTTTCGGAAGGGACCATCGGTCCTCGGCGACCTCGTGCAGAAGGAGCACCCTCGAGCCCGTCGGTGAAAGGACGACCGCGCCCGCCGAGAGCTCGGGGACGATCGGTCGACGAGGTCGGTAAGGACCGCTTCGGGCGCCCATCGCTCCCGCCAGTCTCGACTCGCCTAAGAGACCTCGGGGCGAGCGACCGCGACGAAAGCTTATGGCGCGCGGGCTCTCGGCGGCTCCGATGCTGGCCCAAGCGGAGGAGTATCACGACCTCGCGACGCTCCTGCGCAGGAAGGCCGAGAAGAACGAAGGTCGACCGGCGGCTCGCTTCACCGGCGAAACGGTTTCCTACCGCGAGCTCCACGACCGAAGCGCCGAGGTCGCCGCCGGTCTCTCCGACTCGGGGATAGGGGCGGGCGACCGGGTCGCCGGTCTCCTCTTCAATGCTCCCGAGTTTCTGTACACGTGGTTCGCCTTGGCCGACCTAGGGGCGGTCTTCGTCCCGCTCAACACCGCGCTCAAGGGAGAGATCCTCCGCTACGAGCTCGCCGACGCCGCCGTGAAGGGGCTCGCGATCGACCGACGATTGTGGGCGGCGTACGAACCGCTGCGTGAAGGGCTCTCGATCCCACGGGAATGGGTGGTCGACCGATCCACGTCGCCGGACCCGCTCCCCCCACGGACCGTGCCCTACGGAGAGCTCTCCCGTCCCGACCTGGTGCGCGAGCGACCCCCCCCGCATCCGTCGGACCCCGCGGCGATCCTGTACACCAGCGGAACGACCGGGCCGCCTAAGGGCGCGATCATCCCACACGAGAAGTACCTGCGCACCCCGCGCGAGATCGGAGCGCGCAGCCGGCTCCGCGCAGATAGCGTGCTGTTCACGGCCCTCCCGCTCTTCCACTGTAACGCCCAAGAGATGACCGCCCTGACCGCGATCGAGAATGACCTCAGCGCCGCGTTCGACGAACGGTTTCACGCTTCCACTTTTTGGGAGAGTGCGGCGGCCTACGAGGCCACCCACGTTTCGCTTCTGATCTCGATGATCAACGTCCTGTTCAAGCAACCCGAGAAGCCGACCGATCGCGCCCACCGGGTCCGGACCGCCCTCACCGCCGGGGCGACGAAGGCGACGTGGCCTGAGTTCGAGCGACGCTTCGGGCTCGAGATCATCGAGCTGTACGGAATGACGGAGTGCGGCTGCACGACGTTGATGAACCCCCCGAACGCCGTGCGGGTCGGGTCGGTCGGAACCCCGCTCGGGTTTGTCGAGGCGAAGGTGGTGGATGACGACGGCCACCCTGTCCCCGATGGGCGTCGGGGGGAACTTCTCGTTCGACCGACGGCGCCCAACACGATGTTCCTCGGTTACGTCAACAAGCCAAAGCAGACCGAGGAGTCGTGGGAGGGGGGCTGGTTCCACACGGGGGACTACGTGACACGCGACTCGGACGGCTACTACTATTTCGTCGACCGCAAGAAGGACGTCATCCGCCGCCGCGGAGAGAACCTCGCCCCGTACGACGTCGAGTCGGTCCTCAATACGCACCCGGCGGTCTTCGAGTCCGTGGTCGTGGGCGTCCCTTCCCCTCTGGGCGAAGAGGACGTCAAGGCCTTCGTCCACCTGAAGCCCGGCGCTTCCGTCCCGCCGCGGGAACTTTTCGAGTACCGCGTGGACAACCTCCCGTTCTTCATGGTCCCGAAGTACATCGAATTCCTCGACGATATTCCCAAGACCGCCAACCAGAAGGCCCAACGCTACGTCCTGCGCGGACGCCGCGGAGGCCAGGAGTACGACCGTGACGCCCTCGGCGTCGTCCTCCGTAAACCGTGACCGATCCTCGGCCGGTAGCCCGCTTCTCCTGCTCGATGCGAATCTCCTCTTGCGGGCCGCCCGTCCCGGATTCCTGTGGCAACCGGAGGCGGAGCGGCTCCTAGGCCCGCATAGGATAGCGGTCCCGGCCTCGGTCCTGCGTGAGGTCGACCGGCTCGTTCTCCGCGGGGTGAGCGGGGCTCGCACGGCCTCCACGATCGCGCGCACCTTCCCATCCGCCCCCGGACCGGGCGAGGGGGATGACGCAATCGTCATGCTCGCGGTGCGCCGGCATGCGACGGTCCTCACCGCCGACCGGGTTCTCGCGCGGCGCCTGAGCGAAGCCGGGCTGGACGTCCTCGTTCCTCGCGACCGGACCCGGCTCGAGCTCCGTCGCGCGCGCCCGAATGAGGCAACGGCCGCTTGGACGCGGGCAACGGTTAAGAAGCGCCCCCGGCTTCGAACCCCGGTCGGAGTACGACCTCGACGGCATGCGCGACGATGATAAGTTGCTCAACCTACCGAATGCCCAGTTCGGGAGCGGAGTCATCGGGGTCTGCGATGTTTGCGGCGTCCGGCAGGCGGTCATCGTCCTACAGAAAGAACGCTTCAAGCTCTGCGTGATCGACTTCCTGAACAAGACTTGGCTCAAGACCGACCGGGCTCCCGGTGCCCCACTTCCCCTCTACCGGAGCGACCGCGTTTGGTTCGAGACCGATGCCGTGCCCAGCCGCCGGGCCGCCGCGGTCGTCCTCGTCCCGACCAAGCCGGTACGCCACCCGATCGTGCTCATCTGTCCGGACCTCTACGGCCTGACCACCACCCTCCTCGACGCCGCCATCCGATTCGCCCGTGAGGGGTTCGAGGTCCTGATTCCAGACCTAGGCAAGACGCCCGGGTTTGGGGTGCGACATCTCGCCGCCCTGCGTCGGGGTCTCCTCTTGCGGGGCGGCGTCCCGTTGGAATCCAAGCCGGTCCAGCAGTTGGTCCAACTCTACACCGACGCCCTCGAGTTTCTACGCCAACGGGACATGGTCGACCCGGCCAAGTCTGCTCTTTTCGGGAGCTCCTTCGGGGCGAGCCTTGCGCTCGCCCTGGCAGCGCAGGACCAGAAGCTCGCGGCGGTCGCGCTCGCCTACCCCGCCCCGATGCATCCCGAGGGGGTCGCGCGGCTCGTTTCGGCCCCGATGCTCTATGTGGGCGGAGCGGCCGACCGACGGGGAGAGCGGGCTCGGGCGCAGATCGAAAAGGCTCGCTCCCTGCCTGGCGCATCGATCGAGACGGTCACCTACCCCGGTGCGCGCCGCGATTTCCTCGCGCGGGACCTTTCGGCCTACGACCTACCCAATGCGGAGAAGGCGTGGGCGCAGGTCATCGCCTTCCTTCGGCAGCGCCTGATGCCTCCCCCGCCGAAGCCTCCGGCCCCACCGGTGCGGACGACACCTCTCGCGCCGGCAGCCGCGGTCACGCCGGTGGCAAGACCGCCGGCGGCTCCCGTGCCCGCGGCTGCGCCGCCACCCGTCGCCTCGAAGCCGAGCGGTGCTCTCGCGCCGTAGGGGAAGGCGCCCTACCCTTCGGTGGGCATCTCGGCTGCCGTGTCGACCAGTTCCTTAGCGGCGCGCGTGAAGCGCATCAGCTTCGGAAGGTTGCCGTGGATACGAATGGTTCGGTCGAGAATGGCGGCCACCGGGTCGACTTCGTGACGGAGGAGCCGGGCCCAGTTCTTCTCGCTCGCCTCAAAGATGAACTCGCTGGAGGCTGAGCCGCTCTCGGCTAGGAACGTCGCTGCGCGGCACTCTCCATGGGCCAGCACCAATTGGACTCCCGGGGACGGGCCCCCCGCAGGATCCGGAACGACGCGAAGGAGGATGTCCCCCTCCCACTGGCGTGCCGCCTCCGCATAGCGCGGGTTCGAGTTCAAAGCCGCCCGGAAGGCGTTGGCCCACTCCTCGGAGGGGAACTTCATGTTCGTCGGCAGGAGCCGGGACTTAACCGCCTTTCTCCCCGGGGCGACGGCGTGACCCGGAGGGAGTGTCCCGGCAGTCAACGGGACCGGAGCAACGGATCGTGGACGGTACGCGACCCGAGACCGATGTTCAACGAAATCGCGCGATGATCTGCCCAACGCGAGCGAGACGAAATTCGGTCGCTGACCCCTACGTGGCATAGTCGTAGAACCCTTGCCCGGACTTCCGTCCTAGGTGGCCAGCGCTTACGAGGCGACGGAGGATGGGCGCCGGCCGGTACTTGGGATCGCCGGTCTCCCGGAGCAGCGTCTCCGCGACCTCCAGTGCGACGTCGAGCCCGATCAGGTCTCCGAGCTCGAACGGACCCATCGGAAAGCCGGCCCCGGTCTTCATCGCGAGGTCGATGTCCCGTGAGCTGGCCACGCCCTCCTGCAGCGCAAAGCAGGCCTCGTTGAGCACCGGCATGAGGATCCGGTTCACCAGGAAGGCCGGCGACTCCTGGACGCGCACGGGAACGAGGGGGTAGCGATGGTTCCGTAGCTCCTGGAAGAACTCGATCACCTCCGTGACGACATCCTCCCGGGTCTCGACCCCACCCGCGACCTCGACCAGCGGAAGGGTCACCGGGGGGTTGAAGAAGTGCGTGACCAGCGTTTGCCGAACGTGGTTGAGCCCGCGCGCGAGCTTCGTGATGGAAAGGGACGACGTGTTCGAGCCGATCACGGCGTGTTCGGGAAGCACGCGGTCGAGCTCTTCGAGCACGGGTCGCTTGGCCTGGGCCGTCTCGAAGACCGCCTCGATCGCGAGGTCGACGTTCGCGAAGTCACGGTAATCGGTCGATCCGCGGACCCGGGCCAGGACCTCCGCGCGTCGAGTTCGGTCGAATTTGGGCGCGAGGCGGCGGCGGAGCGATGCGACCTGTTCGTCGGTGAGCTGGATGCCGAGGGCCTGGATCCGCGCGATCTCCTTGTCCGCGCGACCCTCCTGGAAGCTCACGAGTTCATCCACGAATCCTTGCACTCGGTCGAGCCCGCGCTGGACCAACGTTGCGTCCAGGTCCTTCAAGACGACCTCGACCCCATTGTAGGCGAGGATTTCGGCAATGGCCGCCCCCATGGTTCCAGCGCCGACGACGCCCGCTTTCACGACACGCATGGCCCTTCGACCCGCGACCCGCGCAGGCCTACATAAGGGGCAAGACCTCCCACAGTCCATCCCTCCGAGGAAGCCTGCGGACACGACGCTCGGTGGGATGGTCGGTGACGTCCGCGTGCCGGTCATCCCCCGGGAAAAGCCGCGGCGGCTCTGCCCACGCTCCCTCCATTTTCGAGAGAGATTGGCGGCCGAGAAGGTTTAAGGAGGGGGCGACCTCCCCCGCTTCGCGCGGGGATAGCCCAGCCCGGTAAGGCGCAGGATTGCTAATCCTGTGGTGATTTCACCTCGGGGGTTCAAAAGACGGCCGAGGGAGCTCGACCGTCGGAAACTCCCCCTCCCCGCGCTCGAGGGGTCGGCCTTAGGGCGCGCCCCGCATACGGAAGTGGTCACCCTCTCGGAGGAGCTCCACCGTGTCTCCCGCCACCGGAAGTGGCCCGTCCACGATCGCGAGCACGCGCGCCGACTCGACCAGCTCCACGAGCGCGATCCGGTGCGGGGCACTGAATCCCTCCGGGGGATTCGAAAGCTCCGTCGCCGCGAGAACGACCCCGAGCGCCGGGCACTTTTCCACCGACACCTCCCGGGCACCGCACCGCGGGCAAGGGCCCGCCGTCGGGAAATAGAGGGAGTGGCAGGAACTGCACCGGCTCAGGTCGATGGGGGGGAGCTCAGCGTTCATCGGGGCCCCGCTCCGAGGATGGTGACGAAGCATTGCGAGGCGAGGCCGCTGATCGATTGCGCCAACCCGACACGAGGCGGCCAGGGCGACTTGGTGCGCCCCGGCCGCGCCGCTGATCTGGAGCGCGACCTCCGCGATCTCGCACAGGCTTGACGCCCCCACCGGGTGGCCCCGTCCGAGCACCCCTCCGGAGGGGTTGACGGGAAGGCGTCCATCGGGTCGGACCCAATCCTCGGCGTACCATGGGGCGGCCTCGCCCCGCCCGGCGACGCCGATGTCCTCGAGGTCGATCAGCGCGAACGGTGCGAACGCGTCATGCAGTTCGACCACCTCGAGCTCCTTGCGGGTAATGTGGGCCATCTCGTACGCCTGCTTCGCGGCGATCCGGGTGGCCGCGAACGTGGTTAGATCGACGCGGTCGATAACGCGGAACGTCTCCAGTCCTTGGCCGAAGCCGAGGACCTCCACCGGCCCACCTCCGCGCTCGACCACGAGCGCGGTCGCTCCGTCGGCGATCGACGCACAGTGGAGGAGGCGGAGCGGGGATGCCACCAGACGACTGCCCTGGACCTCCTCGAGGGTGACCGGGGTCGGGAACTGCGCGTTCGGGTTTCGGGAGGAGCCGTCTCGGTCATGCACGCTCACCCGGTCGAATACGCTCGGGTCCACCCCGTAGCGGTCGGAGTAGCGCTGGCCAACGATGGAGGCGAGACCCGCCATCAGTCGCCCCGACGCGGTATTCCTCGGGCGCGAGCGACAGGGCGAGAGCCCGCGTCACCTCCGCGGTCGTTCGGTCGGTCATCTTCTCCGTCGCCACGACCAGCGCGCGCTCGTATCGCCCGGCCTCGAGGGCCATGACGGCGGTCTGGAAGGCGGCCGCGCCCGAGGCCGACGCGCTTTCGACCCGAAGAGCCGAAGCGCTGTCCAGGCCGAGCCGCGACGCGAGGCGTGGGGCGAGGCTCGCCTCCCCCCCGAGCGCCTCGTTGAGCATGTTCCCGACCACCAGGAGGTCGACCGGCCTGCGCCCGACCATCTCGAGGGCACGCGAGGCGGCCTCCGCGCCCAGGTCGATCGCGCTCCCGCTGAGTCGGCCGAAGGGACCGACGCCGATCCCTGAAACATGGACCGTCACGGCACCGGCTCCGTCGGAGTTTCGGTGAGGAAATGAAACGTGTTGAGAAAACGGGAGAGGGGCATGCCGGTCTCCCACCGCAGGATCGCGTTGCCCTCCCGCGTGGTCTCGATAGGGGGAAGGCGTCGCGCGAGGACCCCGAGCATGCCATCGCCGACGGGGCGGCTCGCGGAGAAGAAGCGCCAGGGCTCCTCCGAGCGTAACCCGATGCGTCGGTACGCGTAGAGGACCATGAGGCCGACCCGAGCCACGGCATGGCGATGGGCGTCCAACTGGTCCGCGGCCCTCCCCCCCGCGGCCGTGAAGCGGACCGTTGCCTCGCCGGAGGCTTTCACCTCGAGCGGAAAGGCGAACTCGCGCCGCAGCGCGACCAGGTCGAACCCCAACGATCCGGCAGCGCGGATCACGAGGAACGGTCGTTCGATGACCTGCTCGAACTCCGAACGCTCGGCGGGCTCGAGGAGGCGAGCGTAGCCGTGCACCCGCTTCGGCTCTCCCTGCAGGAGCTCCTTGAGCTCGCGCTCGTACGTCGAAGCGCTCCGGAACACGAATGACGAGCGGGCGTCCGGTGTAATATAAACTGGGGATTCGAGGCAAGGCGTGGTCGATGCCTCTCCGGTCGACATCCACGAGCCCGAGGTCCCCCTGGCCCGGACGCTCGCGCAGGTCGTGGGGGATGCCGACCGGCGACGGACCGTGCGAGGACGGAGCGCAGGCCCCGCCCGCTTCCGCCTCTCCGAGCTCCGCGCCCAGCTCCTCAAGGACCGGGTGTTCGAGGACCCGGCACGCCTTCTCGCGAGCCTCAAGCGTCGCGGCCTGCTGACCGAGGTGCCGGAGGGCCGTTCGGACAAGGGCTACCTGGTGACGTTCCCCCAGGAGCTGCGTAGGCTCTTGCTGGGGGAGGTCGAACGGGCCGAGGCCGTCGACACCTCGGCGCTCCAACCGGTCCCGGACGAGCCGGCCGAGATCCGTGCGATGGACTTCGACTTCCTCGCGCATCTGCGCGAGGTCCTCTCCCAGCGGCTCGAGGCCACCCTCGCCTTCGGGCAAACGTTCAACATCCGCCGGCTCGCGGACTACCTGCGGGGGCTCTTTGGAGAGGCCCTCTACTGGGACTCGCTGATCGCGATCCTCCAGCAGTACGCGCTCGCCGACGTACCGCTGCTCGCCCCGACCGGTCGGCCGACGGGGTCGACCGGTTTCCACGTGGCGCTCTTTGGTCCCCCGGGGACGGGCAAGACGTTCGCGATCGACGACATGGTCCGGGGCAATCCCCGCCAGGGCGTCCCCGCCCATGGTCTGCCCGGGCGCAACCGATACTGCGGCGGAATCACGCCCGCCCAGTTCCTCCGCGTCGGGGCGAGCTACACCGGACGCACCTTCAACTTCATCGTGCCGGAGTTCAACGATTGGTTCCGCTACCGTGGCATGGTCGAGCCGCTCAAACTCGTGATGGAGCAGCGGGAGGTGAAGTGGGAGACGACGTTCGGGACGGTCGGCCCGTACACGTTCCGCTCCTTCTTCACGGTCAACTACAACGTGCGCACGACCGGTGTCCAGGACTACTACACGACGATCAACGACCCGAATTTCTCCGCGCTCGAGGACCGCATGCTGCTGCGCTTCCACCCGATGACGAAGGAGCGGTTCCGTGCGGTCGAGGCGAGCGCGGAACGCCTCGACCTGGGGGAGCTCGATTTCGGGTTGGCGGCACCGCTCCGCGACCACCTGACGTTAGTGCACGCCGTCGCGACGCGCCACCCGCTCGTCGCGCACCGCTTCCGTCCGCGACCGGTTCGGCTCGACCGGGGCCTTTACACCCTGCTCCGTGGGGTATCGGAGGCGGCGCTCGGACGCACCGAATCCCCCAGCTTCTCCCCTCGCCTCAAATCGCGCGCGGTGAAGCTCGCCGCGGCCGCCGCTCTCCTGACGGCGCTCGCCGAACCGGCGACGCCCGAGCTCACGATCCACGCCGAGGAGGCGGAGTTCGCGCGGCGTTTCTACGAGGACGAGATCCACACCCGCGAGGGTCGGCGCGGTGCCATTGAGTGAAACGGTCGGCCCCGTCTCACATCATCACGCGGGCGGCGTGACCGTCGACCAGGATGCGCCGGGTCCCGTCCTTGTGCTCGAGGACGAACTCCCAAATGGGAGCGTGCATGAGCTCGCCTTCGCTCACGTCGACCTGCGTCTTGAAATTGCTGACCAGGTGGTGTTGGTGGTGCGCCTGGTCCGACTGGAGCTGGGTGACGAGCGCCCGCGCGGAGTTCCGTGCCGCGTCCTCGCTCAGGTCGCCGTTCAGGATCTGGGTGCCGTCGGGGACCTGCTTGCGGTCGAAGAAGGTCCGCTCCCCGAGGGAGAACTGGTAGTTCTTCGGCTGATAGTCGGCCAGCGCCTTCACGGCGATGACGGGGAACTCGTAGTTGCCCGTGATCGTCTCCTGGCGGGTCGGGTTCACGACCGGGCCACCCATGATGGGGATGATCGTGGTCCGCCGGCCTCCGCCCAGCGCGCTGGCCAACAACGCGCTCCCCGCCATCGTAGCGACCGTCGAACCGATCCCGACCGCGGCGTCCTGGTACTGGTAGTTGGTGGACGCCGTGACCGGGAGCACCCAGGTACGGGACCATCGTGAGCTTCTGGCTGGTGATGGTCGATTCCTCGAAGTCCTTGCGGTGGAAGAGACCCGTGTCCACGTACCCATGCACGACCTTCAGAGCGGCCTCGGCGTCGGGAACCTTGAGCGGGAGCATCGTGTGCTTGGAGATCTCCTTCCAGCCACTGCCCCCGAGCGTGACCGAGCTACCACAGTAGTCGCACGTCACGACCGTCTCCCCGAAGGTGGGATGGAGGGGGGCCCCGCACGATGGACACTTCAGTTCTTGGACGCCGGGAGGAGCCAGCGGGGGCGCGGTGGATGGGGCGCTTCCACCGGACGCCGCTGGCGTGGCGGAAGCGGCCCCGCTCCCCTGAGGGGTCGCGGTCCCACAAGAATAGCAGAACTTCGCGTCGTCGGGAAGCTGCGTCCCGCACTTGACACAGAACATCGCCGAGCGTCCCCTCGGCGGGCTAGCTCGGCAGCGCCGCCCCGCAGTTCGGGCAGAACTTCCCCGAGGTCGTCACCGAGGTCCCGCACTTCGGACAGGTCCGCGGAGCCGGTGGGGCCATGGACGCTCCACAACTGGGACAGAACTTGGTCCCGGCCGCGACCATCGCGCCGCACTTCGGGCAGGGGGAACCGCCGGTCGCCGCGGGAGCCGAACCGAGCGGCGTGCCGCACGACGGGCAGAACCGCGTTCCCGGTGGAACGAGCGCACCGCACTTCGGGCATGGCGCGGACGGTCCCTGGCCGTACATCCCGGACATCTGGCCGGACATTCCATAACCGATGCCGAGACCGGCGCCGAGACCGACGCCCGCGCCCGCGAGAGACCCTGCGGTGCCGCTCGGATTCGCTGCGGCTGTGGTCATCGCTTGGCCGGCCTGGTACTGAAGGTAATTCACACCGAGGACGCCCATCTGCGAACGGGTGTTGACCGCCTTCTGGACCTCGTCCGGAAGGTTGATCGACAGGCCCTGGATCTGCTGGACCTCGACCCCGAGCGGCCCGAAGTGCTGAGGCGCGAAGCCGAGCACGGCCTGCTCGATCGTCTGGAGCTGGGAGGCGAGGTCGGTCACGTGCATCCCCTGCTCCTTCATCTTGCCGAGCGTGTTGTAAACCAGAATCACCATCTGGTCCTTGAGCCGACCTTCTACGTCGGAGCTCGTGACGGCTCCGAACGTGCCGACGAACTGGGTGATGAAAACGTCCGGAGCGCCGAGGCGCCAACGGTAATTGCCGTAGACGCGCAGGCTCACGAGTCCGAAGTCGGGGTCGCGGAAGACGTACGGCTCGCTGCTCCCGAACTTCCCGTCGAAGATGCGCTTCTGCAGGTAGTAGACCTCCGCCTCCTGCCGGACCCCGCTCAGCTCCTTGACGAGACCTCCCACGATAGGGGCATTCAGGCTGGTCAGCGCATACCGATCCGGCCGGTCGATGTAGGCGAGGACCTTACCATCCCGGAAGAAGACAGCGATCTCGTCCTCGCGGATCACGATGTTGTCGTTGAGGCGGATGTTGCGGGGGACCCGCCACATGATGTTGGGGCCCTTGTACACATCCTCCCAGTTGATCGTCGTCGACCCGAACAGGCTGCCCCCTTTCGGTGGTATCGGTTGGTTGGTCACCATCGCTCTGTGCTCCCTACTGGACCTGGATCCCTTGGACCGCGCGTAGCCGCGCCTGGAAGGCTTGGTCGAACTGGTTCAGCTGAGATCGCGCCGTGGCGATCAGCGCTTGGAGGGAAGAAGCAGTCCCGCTCGAAGCGAGGACGGGAAGCTGTGCCATCGTCTGGCCGAACTGGTCGGCGGCGATGGCGAATCCGTAATCGTACCTGGTACAGACGGTCGAGTTGCTGGGGACCGACCTTGAGCGCCGCGGCGATTCCCGAGTAGCCTTGCTCGGCGCTGCGCACCTTCGGTTCCAGCCGGAACAGGTCCGCGACCAGCGGCGCCAGGTCGTTCAGGGCCGTGAACTGGCCCGAAGTAGTGAGCGCGGTCCGCGCGTTCTCCGCGGTGGTCCGGGCGTTCTTCAACCGGTCCGCGACCTGACGTCGAAGCAGGCTGTCGGCCGCTCGGATGTCGTCGGCCTGGCGGTAGCCGTGATATCCCGGGATAAGGAGCTCGAGCCGCTTGAGGGTCCCCCGGCTTTGGTCGACCGACTCACGTAGGTCGACCGGGCCCGTCGCGGGCGGTGACGTTCCCGGGGTCGGGGCGACGGCGGAGGGGGACAGGGTCGCGCCGCAGGAGGGACAGAACTTCGCTGTGGAAGGTACCGGGGCGTGACACGCTGGGCACGTAGGTCCGGTCATCGGAGCGGCGGTCGGCGGCGTTGCAGCCATCTAGTGACCTCCTTGGGATGGCGGCTGGGCCGGGGGGAGGGGCCGGCCGGCGCGGTGGTGGGAGCGCTGGGAGCATGGGCCGTAGTGTAGTCGAATGCGGAGGTGGGCGCAGTGTTCCTCCAGGCAGCTCGCTCCGCCTCGCGGGGAGCGACCTCCGCGACCGTTCGGTAGCGCCAGGCAATGGCGGCGATCGAGCCCGCGAGAACGACCAGGGTCACGACAAGCGCGATGACCTGATCCGTGAGGTTCAGGTACCCGCTGGGGTTGAGTCCGAGGGTCAGAAAGATGACCGCGAACCCGAAGGCGTAAAAGCCCCATGCCACGCCGCGCTGGATCGTCGGTTGGCGCGAGACCGACTCGAGCAAGTAGGCGACGACCGCGAGAGCAACGCCGAGAATTCCGATCAGCAGGAGCGCGAACGCGTGAGCGTTCTGGGGAAAGATCAGGTAGACCCCGATGAAGAGTATGGCCGCAGCGACGAGAAGGATGGCCGCGATCAGGGGGCTGGCCAGGCGGGCGACCTGCGATGCGTACGGTTGAGTTCCCATAGTTGGTTCTGCTAGCAATCATGGCGAACGCTCGTATATGACCATGACTCCGCGAGCCCGCTCCCCGCGGGGACGGAGAGGAGCTACAGTCGGGGTTCGTCGTCCGGCTTATCGCGGCGGGCTCGCGCCGGCGGCGGTGCTGGAGACGTCGCGGGGGAGGGCTTGGCCCCCGTCTCTCGAGGCGGTGGCGGCCCCTTCGGCCCAACCGAGGGCCGTGGGGTGTCCTCCTCTTCCTTCCCTTCGGGTCGGCGGGTCCCTGGCGCTCGGACCTTGGTCTCCGCCCCCGGGGCCGACTCTGCTGAGGAGGCAGGGCGGAGTCTCTCGGGGGCCCGGGACCGGGAGGCCCCTACGCCCGCCTCCTGCGGCAACACCGCCGCCGGCGGGTTCGGTCGAGCCGCGTTCGGCCGCGCGCCTTGGGCCGCGAGTCCGCTCCTGGAGGACGGTGGCGCGGCCCGCGTGACCGCGAAGGCTGCCCCACACTTGGGGCAACGCGAGAACTGTCGGGTGCACTGAGTGCAGAGTGTCGCCCCACATCCGTGCGTCACCGAGGCGATCCCCCCGCACGCGATGCACCGAGCGGTGCTGCGGTCGCGGGCCGCCGCCCGCTGCGTCTCGAGGGGGGGCACTCCGAGCGGCCACAGACGCGAGGACCGGGCGCCCGAGTCTCGCCGTCCTCCTCTCGTCCCCGGGGAGGCGACCGACATGTTCTCCGGGGAGAAGAACTGAGAGCCGTCTGCATGCTCGTCGGCCCCCCCGAACTCGGGAGAGTGGGATGACAGGTTGACTGAGGGGAGCGGTGCGTGGACGGAGTCGCTCGCGCGCTCCACCGCCTTGACCACCCGCGCTTGGAAGATACCGATCTCTAACGTGCGGACCAGCCCAAACAGCGTGCGCTGCCGGGCCGGCAGCTGGAGCGCCCTACGGGCGATCTCCTCGGTCTGGGGGCTAAGCCGCAGGTTTTCCGGTCGGATGTCCATCCGCAACACGGTATCGAGATAGGCGAACAACTGTTGAACGTCTTGGAGAGATTCTGTAGGCCCGGAGAGAGCCGCGACATCGGCCACGGTCAGTCCGCGGCTCTCAATCCCGGGCGCTCGAACGGCGAGCGCCCCCGTGATCAGGCGGCAGGAGCGCTCTTCGAGGTCCGCGAACGCCCCCGGCTCGAGGGAAGGGATGTCAACCTTTACCTCGCGGCTCACCGCCGCAAGGACCGAATCGAGCTGATCGAAGGGGACCTTCAGTTGAACGAAAAGGTCGTTCTTCGTGACGGGACGCCCGAGTTGGCTCTCCAGACGGAGGGCGGCCAGCCCGTGAACGTCCGTCTCACGCGCTCGTCGCTCTCGGTCCGCGAGCTTCTTTCCCTCTAGGGCGGCGTCCGATTCGGGGTCGATCGCGAGGGCTCGGTCGAAGCTCTCCACCGCATCCTCGTGTCGCTGGACGGCCGCGAGCGCGAGCCCTCGGCGGGTCCAAACCCGAACGTCCCCCGGAGCGAGCTCACCCGCACGGTCATAGAAGGAGAGGGCCTCTTCCGAGCGGCCGCGTTGCTCAGCGACGAATGCTGCGCCAAGGCAGCTGCTGACGGCCCGTGGGTCGAGGGCCATCGCATGTTGGTATGCGTCCGAGGCCCGCTCCCAGTCGTTACGAGCCGATGCGATCTCAGCCAGGCGGGTCCACAGCGCCCAGCTCTTCGGAAGGATCTCGAGACCGTCATGGACCGCTCGTTCGGCCGCGAGGAGGTCCCCTGACCCGCTCTCCGCTTCCGCGAGCGCAAGCACTAAGGATTCGTCCCGAGGCACACGTCGAAGGCCGTCGTGGAGGATCCCCCGAGCCTCGGGGTGCTTGCCCTGCTCGATACGGGCCCGCGCTGCCCCCGCGAGCGCTGCCGGATCCGAGGAATCCCGCGCACGGAGTTGGTCGTAGATCTCCTGCGCCTCTTCCGGTCGTTCCACTTGGAGCAGGATCTCCGCACGAAGGAGAAGCAGGTCGGCCGGCGTCTGACCGTCGGTGGCAGTCGCAGAGATTGCCCCCGCGAGCGATGTCAGGGCCAGGTCGGGTCGCCCATTCTTGAGCGCCAGTCGGGCACCCCGGGCCGCAGCCTGCGACACCACGGTGGTTTCCCCGCTGACGATCGCCTCTTCATAAGCGACCTGGGCGTCCTCGCTGTGCCCGAGCGCTTCGGCCATCTCCCCCCGTTTCAACAGAAGCTGAGCACGGCTCGGGGCACCCTCGGCCGGCCCGCTTTCCCCTAGGTAGAGGCCCAGGTAGCGGTACGCCTCCTCCGTCGCGCCGGCGATGTCCAGGAGGCGATATTGCTCCAGAAGGGCAGCGCGGTCGTGTGGGTCGAGCCGCTCGATGGCTTGGAGGCTTCGAAGCAGCTCTCGGTGGTCCCCTATCGATCGGTAGATCGCGGCGCGGTCCCGCCAGGTTTCGAGATCGCTCGCGTCCTCCCGTAGCATTTGGTCAATGGCCGGGAGGGTCGACGAGAGGTTTCCCTGGGCGATCAGGGTGGCGATAAGCCCCCGCCGCGCAGGGCGGTCGGTGGGATGCGCTGCTATGATCGCTCGATACTCGCGCGCGGCGTCTTCGAACGCGTGGTGTTCCCGCAGCTCATCGGCCTCTTCGACCCAGCGTCGGAGCGCCTCGGGCCGGGCGGGTGCGCTCGGAACGTCGGCGACCGGCGGCATGATCAGTCTACCACGTCGGGCCCGGCGATAAATAGGTTCGGCCGGGCAGGAAACGGATGCCCGTGCGCGGCCCTATATCCTGGTGTCCCTCACGGCCAATAGGTCCGGATCATGCCGAGCAGAGGGACCGCTCGTAAGTCGATCTTTGACCCCGTTCACGGTCCTGTGACCCTCTCCGGAGCTCCGCTTTCTCTCATTGGGACCGAGGAGTTCCAGCGCCTGTGGGGGATCCGACAGACGGGGTTCGCTCACTTGGTCTTCCCGGGGGCGAACCATACACGACTCGAGCACTCGCTCGGAACATACTGGATCGCCCAGCAGCTGATCGAGCGTCTCGCCCTGGGAGCTCACCACCGGGCGCTGGTCGAGGCAGGGGCGCTGCTCCACGACCTGGGCCATCCGCCCTTTTCGCACACGCTCGAGCCCACGATGCGAGAGGTGCTCGGCTTCGGCCACGAGCGCCGCTCCCGCCAGATCATCGAGGGCTCGGGAGTGGAATCAGGCGGGTCGAGCATCCCACGGATCCTCGAGCGGGCCGGCCTTCGTCCCCGCGACGTCGCGGACCTGGTCGACCCTCCTTCATCGAGCGCTCCGCGGCCCCTCCTCCGCTCCCTTCTCCACGGGCCGGTCGATGCCGACCGCATCGACTATCTCGAACGAGACGCGCACTACACCGGGGTGGCGCACGGCGCGATCGACGCCCTGCGCCTCATCAGCACGGTCCGCGCCTACGGTGGTCGGATCGCATTCGCAGCGAAGGGCCGGCACGCGGTGGAAGGGTTCCTCGTCGGCCGCTCCCTGATGTACTCGGCGGTGTACTACCACAAGACGGTACGCGCGGCCGAGCTCATGGCGGAGGCCGCCCTGGAGCGGTCGAGCGGTTACCCCGAGAACGCCGCGAGCATCTTGAACGGGACCGATGGCGACTTCCTGGCCCACGTCGGCTCGGATCCAAGTGCGACTAGCGCCCGCCTGATACGGGACCTTAGGGGCCGAAAGCTGTTCAAGCAGGCGTTCGGCTGGAGCCGGCTCGGCCCAGCTACCTCCCGGCGCTGGGCGCGGCTCGCCGCGAGGCCTGCCGACCGACGGGCCCTCGAAGAGGATGTCTCTGAGCGCTTCCGTGGGCCTAGCGGAAGCGTCCTCTTCGACCTCGCCGGCTTGTTCCCGCGGGACTCGCCGAAGGAGGACGGGCGGGACATCGCCCTGATCGAAGGGGCTGAAGTGACCTACCCCTTCCGCGACTCGCTCCCATGGCGAGAGCTCGCGACGCGGCCGCCGACCCAGCGACGGGTCATCGTCTACACCGCCCCCAAGCTGAGGACCCGCGTCGCGCGCTGGCTCGAACGCGACCCGCGTGCCCTTCCGTAACCACGCGAGTATGGGCGCCCCCCCGTCGCCCAAGGACGCTCACGTGGGTCTCGACTCCTAGGTACCCCCGTCAGGGAAAACGGTTCGGGCGAGAACCTCGATCCGCTTCCACTCGTCCAGCTTCACCGGCTGCACCGATAGCCGCGAGATGCGAACGAGGGGCATGGAGGCCAACCGGGGGTCGTTCCGGATCTCCGCGAGGGTGACGGGCCGGGGCAACGCGCGCACCGGCTTGAGGTCGACAGTGAACGCCCCACGGGGATCCCGCGGATCGAGTCGCGGCTCGGAGACGACCTCCGCTACCCCCACGACCGCCCTCTCCGACCCCGTGTGGTAGTAGAACACCCGGTCTCCTGGCCGCATCGAGCGCAGGTGACGCTGCGCGAGCGGGTTGTGAACGCCGGTCCACGCCGCGCGTCCGTCGCGGACGAGGTCGGCGAACGCGTAGTGGGTCGGCTCTTCCTTGACCAGCCAGCGGGCCATGCACCCGAGAGCCCCGCGGGCCAGTTACCCCCTTCGGATGCCCCGAACGGTATATCTCGCCGCCAACATCCGGTGTCGTGCGTGTTATCCTCATCGGAACGGGAGTCCGGGCGATCCCTCCCCGTGGGTACGGCGGCATTGAGCGGACCGTCGGTGAACTATCGAAGGCCCTCGCCGACGCCGGTGTAGCGGTCGAGATCCTGAATGAGGTCCATCCCGGACGCACGGGGGAGTATCGGTTCGCCGCGAGCCTTCGGAGGCGGCGCGCGGAGCTCGAGGGAGCCGTTCTTCACGCGAGCACGCCCGTGGTCGCCAGCCGCCTACGAAGAATGGGACTCGCCTTCGTTTACACGACGCACTCTCGCCACTGGTTCGCGGTCTCCGGGCTCACCCAGCGTTGGGGGCTTCGGCTCGAGAAACGGGCCGTCACGAGCGCAGGGTGGACGATCGCGCTCACCTCGGTCGTGCGTTCCCGGATCCTCGATGCGCTACCCCCTGCGCAACGCCCGCGCCGGATCGAGACGATCGGACTCGGGGTCGACCTAGCGCGGTTCTCTCCCCGCTCGCCATCGGGAGACCCGCAGGTCGCCCTGGGGATCGGCGCGGTCATCCCGCTCAAGAGGTGGGACTGGGCCGCGCGTGCGCTGGTGGGGACCGGCATCCGACTTCGGCTGGTCGGTCCGACGCCTGACGAGCGCTACGCGCGGCACCTCGCGAGCTTCGGCTCCGTAGAGCTGCTCGGGGAGGTCGGCGAGGACGTCCTAGGGGACGAACTCCAGCACGCCGGCGTCCTCATGCACCCGAGCGCCGCCGAGCTCTTCCCGGGGGTCGTGGCCCAAGCGATGGCCTCCGGCCGGCCCGTCATCGGAATGGCTCCCGTCGCCTCGTTGGTGGACGACGGAGAGACCGGACGGATCGTCGGCTTAACGAATCCTTCGGAAGAGGCCGCGGTCCAGGCCATGCGAACGGAGGCCCTTCGGTTGCGGGACGACGATTCGCTCCGGGAGGCGATGGGTCGAGCGGGCCGGTCGAAAGCGGTCCGTGAGTTCGATTGGCGCGTCGTCGCTCGGGCCCATGCTGAGCTGTATGCTCGAATGGCGAGCGAGACCATCGACTGACACTGAGCGCGGACGAAAGGGCCGCGCAAGGGCTAACTGGGGAGGATACTCGGCCGGGCATGATGCCTCCGCCACTCGAGAGCCTGGTGCGGATGCGTGCGTTCACGGGAGATCTCCCGCGTCAGTTCGCGCAGGGCTTCTCCGATGGGACCGACCTGGCTCGCGCCTGCCAAGACGTGCCGGACTGCGCCACGTTCGTGGTGGGGATGGGCGGGTCGGGGGCGGCGGGCGAGTTCGTGCAAGCCCTCGTGCGTCGCGAGTCCGCGATCTACTACGACTGTCTTCACACGCCCGAACTTCCCGCCGCCGTTGGCCCCAGCTCCCGGGTCATCCTGCTCAGCTACTCCGGTAACACCTGGGAGGTGCTGCAGGCCGGAGACGAAGCGCGTCGCCGCGGTGCGCGTCGGGTCGTAGTCACCTCTGGAGGGGCGCTCAGACGCCGAGCCGAGAAGCAGGGCGACGCTCTCCTCCTGTTGCCGCCCGACCTCCCACCCCGGTCGGCCATCGGGTTCACGTTCGGGGGTCTCCTCGGATTCCTCGACAGCAGCTTTCCCGAGTCACTCGAAGGAAGGGTGGCGGCGGCGCGGTCGGCACTCGAGGTCTACCGTGGTCGGGTCGACGGGCGCCAGGGAGCGACCCGGCGGATCGTTGACAGGTTGGGGAACCGCATGCCGATCATCTACGGGGAACCGGCACTCGCCGCTGTCGCCCGCCGTTGGGCAGGGAGCCTCGAGGAGAACGCGAAACGCCTCGCGGCCGTCGATACCCTGCCGGAGGCGCTCCACAACGCGCTGGTAGGCTGGGACAGCATCGCTCCCACCGCGGCCCGACGATTGGCCGGGATCATCCTGGACTGGGGAGGGGCGTCCCCCCAGCTACGGCGCACCGGCAAGTACCTAGGGCGGGCGCTCGAGCGGAAGGGAGCCCGCGTCGTGCGCGTCTCCCTTCCCGCGGAGGACCTTCTGGAAGCCCTGCTCGAAGGGATCATGCTCGGAGATTTCGTAAGTCTCGCCATCGCCGAAAGAGCGGGCACGGACCCTCTCCCCCTGCCGGCAATCGACCGCTATCGGTCCTTCATGGCCCTTCAGGACGATCGACCCTCGTCCGCAGTAAAGGCCCGCAGGGGGCGAGGCCGTCTCAATGGGTCTCGCGCGCAAACCGCCAAATAGAACTCCGCCTCCACGCGAAAGGGTGCTGAGGTAGCCTAGCTCGGCCAAGGCGCCAGATTCGAGATCTGGTGATGCGTATGCATCGCGGGAGTTCAAAGGAGGTCGCGGGCCCAACCCCGCCCTCGGAAGATCTCCCCCTCAGCGCCTCTCCCGCGGAGGGGCTCCGGGTCACGGTGGAGATTGTCCGAGCGGGCAGCCACGATCGGCGGAAGGTCGACCTCGGAAAGGGAGCGGTCGTCCGCGACGCCATCCGCGCGGTAGGGCTCTTCGCCGAGGCGACCAGCGTCCTGATGGACGGACGTTCGGTGCCGCTGGACCGTCCGCTCCGTGACGGCGACACTCTGGAGGTCATCCGGACTTTCTCAGGGGGGTGACTCTAGCCTTGACCATCCCCTCGCGTCGTTCCCGTCTGGGACGCGGTCGATGGGGCTCCGTCAGAGCCAATCCGGCTTCGGGATCAAACTCGTTGGCCTAGCCATTCGGCCTAGCCTTCGAGCGTTCTCCCTCCCTTCCCGTCCGCTCCACCCGTGCCCGTCGGTCGTTATCCAACGGGTAGAGGGGTCTCACCACATCCTGGGGAAGAGCGTCGGGGTCAAGTCGAAGACCCCCAAGTCCCGCAGTTCTCCGCAGGGCGATTAATCCAAGGTTCAACCCCGCGTTCAGCTGCCGGTCCAGGGACCAGCCACACTTCGCGCACTCGAACCTCGTCCCCACCCTTCTTCGGTGTTCCGATACTTCACCACATCTCGGGCAGGTGCTTGACGTGCGATACGGGCTCAGCCAAAAGATGGGAACCCCTTGGTCCGCGGCCTTGTACGCCAACTGTCGGTGGAGCTCCGACTGAGGCCATGAAGAAAGCCGATGTCGAAAGGCGCGGGAGCGAAAGGCAAGGCGCCGTCGAGAGCCGGGACGGCGGCGTGCTCGCGGGAGCCCGGTGAGATCCTCGAGCACGAGCGCCGCGTGGCTCTGGGCGACTTGGTCGATGAGTGCGTGAGATAGATCGTGGAGGCGAGAGCGAACTCGGTTCCGCTCCCTCCTCCCTTCGCGCCCGAGAAGCTTTCGGGCGAGGCGTCGGTCATGGGCCTTCCTTGGTGCGAGATGCCGTCGCCGCCTCGTGTGGCGCGCCTGGACGGTTCGAATCTCCGGGAACGGGGCTCGGACAAACGTAGCTCCCGTTGGGTCTACCCTAACCCCGTCGAGGGATGACTCGTTGGTGTCCAAGGCGACCAGAGAGGTGGGAACGTACGGGTCGGGCACGGCCTTGGCGTAGACGATCACGGCCCGATGGAGGCCGATGTGTACCTGGGTCACGCGATGCTCGCGCCGAGCGAGGACCTGTCGGTGATGGTCCGACACGGGGATGGGGAACGAGGCCCACTCTCCGCGGCGTAGAGAGAGGCGAAGCCTTCCGGAATCGAGGTCGAAGTGGAAGCACTTTGCGGGAACTGTAACGAAGGGAGCACGAACGAACGGAACTCGGCTTGGGATCCCCCGTCGCCGGCGCCGCTGATGGCCATGCGCGAGGGAAGAGGCGATGGCTACTGCGGCCAGACCGATTTGGCCGTTGACCCGCGCCTCAAGGGCCTGTCGCCGGGCGAATCGTGAGATGGCAGCGCGAGAAGTGCATTGAGTCGACAGGGTCTCGCGGAGGCACTGATTGACGAGAAGACGGAAGTCGTCCATGAGGCCGCGGACGGGAAGGGGGAGACTCCCCGATTCGGGGTCGTTAGCGAGGGGCTCGGCGGTTCGCGGGGCCGTGGTTAAGCTCGAACACTGATGAGGAGCGAGTGGGAAAACCAGGGCGCGCCTTGTGTTCACGCGTGCGGAGTCGGCGAGCCCGTAGAAGGGTTCTAGGATGCCTAGTGAAATGTGAACGATGAAGATCTCGCGGAGCGTGGCGAACACGGAATACAATCTCAAAGCTAGGTGTTCTGTAGAGTCCGGTTTTTAGTTCCTCTACTTGAAGGAGGGGGGTTCGAGGGGGGAGTCATGCCTCGGTCCCTCCAGCCTCCACTCGCTGAAAGAACTGCCCCAGCTGCGTTGCCGGCGCTACCTTCCGTTGCCAGGCCTCCTGCGGAGTCTCGTAGAGCTCTGCCCACAGGCTCTCGTGGATCTGGTCGTTGTACCACTCGATGAACTCCTTCAGTGTTCGGTATCGCCACCGATGTCGATCATACTCCAACCACAACCGCTCGAGCTTCCCGTTGGTCTGCGGATGATTCACTCGGCTGACCACGTGACGAATCCCCCGCTCCGCCAGGAACCGCTGGAACTGCCCGTCCACTGACTCCCGGGCTTCCTTGTCGGCGATGTAGAACTGGCTCCCTCGATCGGTGTTGACCTCACGGACCTCTACGCCCCACTCGGCGGCTCGGGCCAGCGCCTCCGTCAATGTGGCGATCGCGTGTCCGGCCGTCGCCTCCGCGAACTCGCCTCCCGAGAGTATCCTCCGACTCGCGTCGTCCTCCCAGAGGATGACGTGCGGGTGTTGCTCTGAGGTTCGGTGGAAGTCTCCGTGGAGGAGCGAACCCGAGTGGTCCCTCTCGTAGCGGACGTAGTGCCGACGGCGTTGTTTGCGGGGGTTCGGCGTGACCCACCGTTGCCCCTTCGCGAAGCGGTAGATCTGCATCTTCGGGATGCGAATACCACGCTTGACGAGCGCCTTGTAGAGCTTCGTGGGGCTCCGAGGGGATCGGAGCCACTCCTGGGTGATGACGGCCTTCTCGAGCTCGGTGAGGGGTGGCCGAGGAGGGCGCCGACGAGGATTCAGCCGCGGCACAATCCCCGACTGCCGCCAACGCTGAATGAGCTTACGGAGCCACCGACGGGTCACACCCCATCGGGCGGCCATCTGACCGAGAGTCTCGCGGGGAGTCGCCAACCCCTGTGCCTGTCGGATGAGGTAGTCGATCCGACGGTCGGTCAGCTTGGTCATGCGGGGCGCAGGCGGGACCCGACCGATAGTCGGCCTCCCCCTGGACCCCCTCTTTCCACTCCACGGGTTCCGGTCGGTTCCCTGTCGGACAGGGGGAACTAATTGTTGGACTCCACACAAAGCTAGGTGTTCCGGCTGTGTCCCATAATTCGTTGGGAGGGCTGATTCTCCGAGAGGCGGGATCCTCTTCCACTGGAGCGGGGAGGGGTCTAAATGACCGGATTTTCTCCTCGAGATGCCCGAAGACCGGCGTGCCGCCTACCGCGCCTACGAAGTGGTCCGTCGCCACGAGTTGGAGATTGTCGTTCGGCTCCTCGAGGAGATCCTTCCCGAGATGCCCAAACCTCGGGGGTGGAGCCATCAGCCCCGGGTCGGTCGCCCCAGCCCGCACCGTCGAGGGCGACCGGAGCGGTTCCCATGGGAGCCGATGGCCAAGGCGCTTGGGCTCATGCACGCTATGGGGTGGGACTACCGTCAGGCGGAGGGAACCCTCTGGGTCGCCTCCGACCTTCGTCGTCAGATGGGGTTGGCCGAAGCCCCCTCGCGCATGACGCTCTGGCGAGCGGAGCGACGGTTCTCGGAGGAGTGGCTCCGCGAGCTGAACCAGCGCGTGGTGACCGCGTTCAAAAAAAAGGCCCTCCCGATTGCGGAAGAACTATCGGCACGGATTCGACGGGGCTCGGCGAACACCGCCGCGGGGAGTGGCGGTCCTTCCGCCACTTGAGAACGCTCTCAGTGCATCAGTTCCGCAAGCTGCATGTGGCGGCGGAGTGTCGGGGCGAGGCTCGCGGTCTCATCTATGCGTGGGCACTGACGCCCCCTCACGCCGCCGATTCAACCATGCTCCCCGCGCTCCTCGATCGGATTGACGCACCTCTGGGAGTAGTCCTCGGGGATGCAGCGTATGCCGGGCGACGCAACGTGACGTATGTGGCCGAGCGAGGAGGGGAGCCCTACTTCCCCCCGAAGTTCTGCTGGACGGCGCGGTCGCACGGGCATCCCGCGTGGCGACGGATGGTGCTCCGCTACCGTCACCACCCACAGGTCTTCCATGAGAGCTATCGATTCCGCGCCAATGTCGAGGGAGCGTTCTCGGCCATCAAGCGGCACCAGGGATCCTTTCTTCGAGCCCGCAGCGCCGTGATGCAGCGACGGGAGGCCGGGTGGCGGGTTCTGGCACGGAACCTGGACTTGCTCGGCCGCTCCCGAGCTCAGGTAGGATCGCTGTGAATTATGGGACGCAGCCAGGTGTTCTGTAGAGTCCGGTTTTTAGTTCCTCTACTTGAAGGAGGGGGGTTCGAGGGGGGAGTCATGCCTCGGTCCCTCCAGCCTCCACTCGCTGAAAGAACTGCCCCAGCTGCGTTGCCGGCGCTACCTTCCGCTGCCAGGCCTCCTGCGGAGTCTCGTAGAGCTCTGCCCACAGGCTCTCGTGGATCTGGTCGTTGTACCACTCGATGAACTCCTTCAGT
>CAWCRH010000001.1:0-19611 GCA_963797975.1 uncultured Thermoplasmata archaeon | reverse complement strand
CGCACCCTTCCCGGGTGGGCGGGGAATCGGGCCTCCGGCGCAAGGGTTATCTAACGAGGGCTAGCTCGATGGCTCGATGCAGGGCGACGACGCAGCCGCCGACCTCGGTCACGAACCGCGGTCCGTCTCGGACATGTCGCTTACCCGCCGGGTCGTCTTCTGGGGATTCGCGGCGTTGCTCGTCCTGGGCATCGTCTTCTATGTGTGGTGGGGGCTCTCCTTCGGGGTCTGGGTCGACAACGGCGTCTACGCCGTCGTGGTCACGCTCGTGCTCTTCGGTCTCGCCGGCATGTGGCTCATGATGCCGAACCCCCCGCCGGACGAGAGCCTGCCCGGCCGGTAGCCGCTTCGACGCCCCCTATAGAGCCCGACCGGCGACCGTCCATCGAGTGGCTCGCCCACTCCCGCAGACGATACACTTCTTCGGCTCCGGGAGCGGGACCGGGAGCTCGCCCTCGGGGGTTCCCAGGACCGAGCCGTCGATCGCCTTCTCGATCGCGTGCCCGCACTCCTCGCTCCCGCACCAGCTCAGGACACGCACGGTCGTTGACCCTGCGAGCTCGCTGAGCTCATGTGCGATGGAGAAGGCCGAGCGGAAGGCGGCGAAGGCCCGATCATAGAGAGCCCGGTCGAACGCGGTGAGGGCCTCTTCGACGGCCCCCTCCAGTAACGCGAGCGGAAAGCTCCCTTTCGTCCCCAGCCGGTCGGTGAAGGAGACCTCTTGGCGCTCCGCCTCGCGGCGGCCGACCTCGACCCGCAGGGGAACGCCGGCGAGCTCCCAATGATAGTACTTCGCTCCCGGCCTCTCCTCACCCCGGTCCACCTCGACCCGTAGGCCGTGGCGGCGTAGTCGGTCGGCAATCTCGTCCGCGAGGCGGAGAGGGTCGGGCCCCTCGCCTCGCGCAGGAATGGGGACGATCACGACCTCGTACGGAGCAAGGGCGCGTGGAAAGATGACACCCCGCTCGTCACCGTGGACCGCGACCACCGCCCCGAGGAGGCGCTCGGAGAGGCCGAAGGTCGTCTGGTGGACGTACTGCGAGCTTCCGGTCGCCGTCTCGAACTGGATGTTGTAGGCGCGTGCGAAGTTCTCTCGGTAGTGGTGGATGCTCCCGATCTGAAGGGTACGCGCTTCGCCGATGGGGATATCGAGCGCGATCGAGTAGTGGGCGCCTGCGAACTTGTCCCAGTCCGGCAGGCGGATCGCGACGTACGGAAGCTGGAAGGCCCGAGCCATGAGGGCGAAGGCCTCCAGGTTCGAGCGGACCCGCTCGGTCGCCTTCTCCTCGTCGACCTGACAGGTGTGCTCTTCGAAGAAATGGATCTCGCGTACCCGAAGGAAGGGGCGGGTCGTCTTGGTCTCGTAGCGGAAGGTGTTCACGATCTGATAGACGTTGAGGGGAAGGTCGCGGTGCGAGCGGATCCAGATGGCGAAGAGCGGATACATCGCCGTCTCGCTGGTCGGTCGTAGGACGAGCGGGACGTCGAGCGGGGTCTCGCCACCTCGGGTGACCCAGAAGACCTCGCCGTGGAAGCCTTTGATGTGCTCGGCCTCCTTCGCGAACTCCGTCTCGGGGATCAACGCCGGGAACTCGATCGCGCGCGAGCCGGTCGCCTCGATCTCGCGGATCATCACGGCGTCCAAGCGTCGGCGGGCCTGCATACCATAGGGGGTCCAGACGTTCATCCCCTTCACCGGGTAGCGCTTGTCGGTGAGCTGGGCGGCGTCGACCACGGCAAGGTACCAGTCCATGAACTCGCGTCGTTTGTCCGGTAGCTCGACCATGGTCGTGGGTCCGGCAAGGGTATGCGCCCCCGCATAAGGGTGATGCGGGAGGCCGCCGACCGCAGACCGGTTGACCCGAGAGATTATGCGGTGGCGGCGTCATTCATTCACGCCATGCGGCTCGTAGTCTGCGTCGATCGGGACGATGACCTCGGGCGCAAGGCCGGCATCAAAGGGCCGGTGCTCGGTCGAGCGAGCGTCATCGAGGCGGCGACCAAGCTGGCCGTCGCGGACCCCGAGGACGCCGACACCAACGCCATGTTCGCGGCCGTCCAGCTCGTGGACGAGCTCCGCAAGGCCGGCGAGGCCGCCGAGGTCTGCGTCCTCACCGGGTCGCCCAAGGTAGGCCGTCTCTCCGACCAGAAGGTCGCCGAGCAGTTCGACCTCGTTCTGAGCGAGGTCAAGGTCGATAGCGCGCACCTCGTTAGCGACGGAGCGGAGGACGAGTTCCTCTTCCCGATCCTCGCCTCGCGCCTACGCATCGACGGGGTCCACCGCGTCTACATCCGTCAGAGCGCGAACCTGGAATCGACTTATTTCTTGATCGTCCGAGCGCTCAAGGACCCTAAGCTCCGCGCTAAGACGGTCCTGCCGCTCGCGCTCGTTCTGCTCATTCTCGGCATCAGCGCCGGCGCGGGGCTCTTCCTGTGGGGTGTGATCGGGCTCGCGATCATCCTCGGAGTCTACCTGGTCTTCTGGACGTTCGACATCGACGAGGCGATCATCGACGCGCTCCGCTCGGCGTCCACCGACGTTCGGCAGGGCTCGATGGCCTTCGGCTTCGGCCTCGTCGCGATCGGCCTGGTCGGGGTCGGGTTCCTGGCGGGATACAACGCGTACAGCCCGGGAAGCCCGTCGGCTCCCTTCGACCAGTTCCTGAGCTTCCTCAACGCGGCGATCATCTGGTGGATCATGGGCGCGGTCGTGTGGGAGGGCGGCCGAGCGCTGCGTCGGTACGTGGCGCGAAGACAGTTCCCCCGCTCGTTCTTCGTCGCGACGACGCTCGATCCTGGGAGTAGGCCTGCTCAGTTACGGGGTCGTCTCCCTGCTCGAGTTCTTGCAGGGCGTGGGCGGCATCACCTTCCGTGGGCTACCCGTCCTTCCGATGACGATCATCCTCCTCGTCGCCGGCCTCGCGCTCGAGATCGGGGCCGCGGCGCTCCAGCAACGCTTCAAGGCGATGATCGGCGGGCCCGTGGGCGAGCCTACCTCGGGCTAGCGGGACGAGGCCGAACGCATGGCCTCGACGCGGGCGAGGGTGGCGGAGTCGAGCTCCAGGCCGCACCGTTCGAGGAGCGTCCTTCGGATCCCGGCCGCGCTCGGGTCGACCTCACGGGCCCGCGCGACGAGGCTGGCCATGTCCTCCCAGTAGTTCCACGGGAAGACGACCCACACCCACCGCTCCTTCGGGATCTCCTCCGCGAAGAAGGTGGGCACGTGCTTCGAGTGGGTGATGTGCAGGAACGCCGCGGTGTCGACGTGGGCGGGACTCCCTCGCTTCACCTCTTCCAGCGCGAGCGCAAGGCTCTCTCCGGTGTCCGTGATGTCGTCCACGATGAGGACCCGTTGGCCGTTCACCGGGCCGCTCAGGCCCTCGGAGAGGGACGCCCGTCCGTCCGGGGTCGCGGTGACCCCCCAGTGCTGGGCGCGTAGCGAGATGAGCCGCTTGACCCCGAGGTGGTCCGCGAGGAGACGCGCGGGGACCCAGCCTCCTCGGGTCAGCCCGACGATGGTTTCGGGCGCGCGGCCGGCCTCGCCGACCGCGCGCGCGAGGGTCTCCGCCCAGGTGTCGACGTCCTGCCAGCGTGCCACACGGCAGCGGGGGAAGTCGAGCATCAGGAGCGGAGATGGGTCTCCTACGGGAAGAATCCTCGGATGCGGATCGCGTCGACCACCCGCTGGATCGCGAGGACGTACGCCGCGCTGCGGTTGTGGATCTTGTACTGCTGGGCGATCTTCCGCGTGTCCGTGTAGGAGCGCACCATCACCCGTTCCAGCCGCTGGTTGACTTCCTCCAGGCTCCAGAAGAACCCTTGCAGGTCCTGCGCCCACTCGAAGTAGCTCACGGTCACGCCGCCCGCGTTCGCGAGAATGTCGGGCAGCACGGTGATCCCTTTCTGGAACATCACCGTGTCCGCCGCGGGGAGCGTCGGGCCGTTCGCCGCCTCCGCCACGATGCGCGCCTGGACCGTGTCGGCGTTGTGCCCCGTCAGCTGGTTCTCGAGCGCCGCGGGAACGAGAACGTCGCACTTGGCCTCGAGGATCTCCTCGTTGGAGATCGCCTTCGAGCCGGGGAAATTGACCACCGAGCCGGTCTTCTTCTTGTGCTCCTCGACGGCGTGCGGGTTGAGCCCGTCCGCGTTCATGATCCCTCCGCGGGAGTCGCTCAGCGCGATGATCTTCGCGCCCTGTTCGTCGTGGAGGATGTTCGCACAGACGCTGCCCGCGTTGCCGAACCCCTGGACGGCGACCGTTCCGCCCTTCATCTTGAGGCCGAGATCCTTGGCCGCCTCCCGGATGACGTAGGCGCAGCCGCGGCCCGTCGCCTCGCCCCGGCCCTCGCTGCCTCCGAGGCTGATCGGCTTTCCGGTGACGACGCCCGGGACGGAGAATCCCTTTTGCATCGAGAACGTATCCATGATCCACGCCATCGTCTGGCTGTCGGTATAGACGTCCGGAGCCGGGATATCCATCTCAGGCCCGATGATCGGAGCGATCTCGCTCGTGTAGCGGCGGGTGAGCCGCTCGAGCTCGCCGAGCGTCATGTGCTTGGGGTCGCAGATGACCCCGCCTTTGGCGCCCCCGTACGGGATGTTGACGACCGCGCACTTCCACGTCATCCACGCCGCGAGCGCACGAACCTCGTCCAGGGAGACCTGCGGGTGGTAGCGGATGCCGCCCTTGGTCGGCCCGCGCGCCATGCTGTACTGGACCCGATAGCCGGTGAAGACCCGGTAGGAGTTGTCGTCCATCCGGACGGGGAAATTCACCGTCAATTCGCGCTTCGGGCTCTTGAGAACCTGACGGATCCCCCCGTCCAGGTGCAAGATGTCGGCGACGATATCGATCTGCTGCTTCGCGGTCTCGAACGGGTTCGCGGGACTGGATTCCTTAGGCATAGATGACCCGGGGCAGCGACCCGGTAGGCATTACTTGACCTTGCCGTGGAGCATGCTAAACTCTCTCACCGGGGGGACGACCGTCCCCTTCGAGGTCGGCTTCCGAACGGCTGCCAGCCGGCCGGGGCCAGAAGGCGCGGCCCTGCGCTCGAAACGAGGAACGCTCCCTCTCCTCGGACGACCCGTCCGACGAGCGTGACTCTCGTTCCCGGGGTTTTGCGGGCACGGGCCCACGCGCGCGAGGAGATCGCCGCGAGCAGCTCGTAGTCCCCTCCGTAGAATCCCGTCGCAAGCCGGTCCGCATCCTGTCTCAGCGTCGACTTCGCCAGGCCACGAGCCCAGGGGATCCGCTCCCCCTCGAGGAGGACACGGACCCCGCTCGACTCGCTGAGGAGCCAAGCCGCGTCGGCGAGCCCGTCCGAAGTGTCGAGCATGGCGTGCGCAAAGCGCGCAAGGTAGCGCCCTTCGCGCACCCGTGGGTGGATGTCGAGCAACGACCGCAGGACCGCGGGGGGGATCCGTCGGGCTCCCGATCGGTATCGCTTCCACGCGAGCCCTCCTCGGCCGACACGTCCGGTGACGACCAGCAGATCCCCCGGACGCGCGCCCGAGCGGGGGGCGAGACCGCGTGGGTCTCCCCAGGCGATCACGGTGCTCACGACCGCACGGACCGGCGACGCTTTCGTGTCGCCGCCGACCAGATGCGCACCGAACTCGGCGGCCATCGCCTCCGCTCCGAGGACGACCGATCGGAGCCAGTGTTCCGGCGTCCCGGGAGGGACCATGATGTCGAGAAGGATGCCGGCGGGCGATGCGCCCTTGGACGCGGCGTCCGAGAGACTGACCGCCGCGGCCGCACGCCCGACCGCGCGCGGGGAACTGCTCCGAAGAAAGTGCGAGCCCTCGACCAGGGCATCCGTGCTGACGAGCGCGACCTGCCCCCGCGGAGGACGAAGCGCCGCCGCATCGTCCCCGAGCGGGAGCGAGCCGGTTCGCCCCGCGGGAAGGACCTCTCTTAGCCACCGGTGAAACGCCCGTTCGTCCAGGCGGTGGCGTGGGCGCCGTTGCCGTCGTCGGTCCGATCGCGTCACTTATACGGCACGAACTCGCGTCCGAGCAGTTCCCGACCGAGGATGATCCGCATGATGTTGAGCCCGCCCTCGGCGCCGACCATGTAGCTCATGACCCCGCGGAGTCCGAGCTCGAGGCCCACCTCTTTCGTGTAGCCGGCCGCGCCGTGCCACATCATCACGCGCTTCACGCACTCAAAGGCGATCGGAGGAGCGGTGAGCTTCACGCTCGCGACGGCCTTGCTCACCTCCGCGCGGTGACTGTCGTCGCCTCGCAGGGTGTAACGGTCGAGGAGCCACGCGGCCCGCCGGCACTGCCACTTGACCGCCTCGACCTGGACATACAGGTCGGCGAGCTCGAACTGGGGGCCTTCGAACTTGCCCAGCGGCTGGCCGAACGCCTGCCGCTCTTTCAGGAACGCCGTCCCGATCTCGAGCGCCCGTTCGGCCGCGCCCACGCACGCGGCGCTGACGAACGTGCGCGCGACAGTGAACCCCTCGAGCGCACGCTCGAACCCGTGGCCCTGCGTTCCGACGAGATAACGCTCGGGGACCCTCACGTCGGCGTAAGAGATCCCGCCCGTAGAGATCCCCATCCGCCCCATGTTGTGAAAGCGCTGAGTGGTGATCCCGGACGTTTGGGTCGGCACGTAGAGGAAATTGAAGCCTCCCTTCTCCTCACGGCACAGCGTGAGGTGGCCCCCACCGAGCCGTTTCGCCTCCTCCACACCAGAGATGAACACCTTCTCGCCGTGGACCACGAATTCGGCTCCCTCCCGACGCGAGCGGGTATGCATGGCGGCGAGGTCGCTTCCCCCGCTGGGTTCGGTGGTCGCGATCCCGAGGAACGCCCGGCCCGCGCATACCGGTGGGAGGATCTCGCGCTTCGCCTCTTCCGTCCCGTAACGGCTCAGCAGGTCGCCCCAGCCGGCTTCGAGGAGGAAGAAGACCGCGGTGGCCATCGAGAAGTCGCCCCGACCGATCTCCTCAGCCGCGAGCTCGGTCAAGACCGCAGAGGCTCCCATCCCGCCGTACTCGGTAGGGACCGTCATGGCGAGAAGCCCGATGCGGGCCATCTCTGCCAGGACGTCGTCCGGGATCTGTCCGGTCGAATCGATCTGAGCTTCCCGCGGTCGAAGGGTCTTGTCGCCGAACCGTCGGACGGCTTGCCGGAAGGCTTCCTCCTCGTCGCTGAGTTCGAAGTCCATGGGCGCGGGAACCCCGACCGCTCGTACGGTTAAAGCGTGCCCGTGAGCCTTCATGGACGGGACGCGGCCGGCGCGGCAACCCCTTTAATTGGAGCGGCCTTGGTCGAGGGGGGCGAGCGATGCGGGTTCGGGTCGCGGTCAACGGTTTCGGGACGATCGGCAAGCGCGTCGCAGACGCCGTCCGCAAGCAGCCCGACATGGAGCTGGTCGGAGTCACGAAGACGCGCCCGAGCTTCGAGGCGGAGGCGGCAATCGAACGGGGGTACCGACTCTTCCTCGCCGGTAAGGCCGAGCGCCACGCGTTCGAAGAGGCGGGCCTTCCCATTGCCGGGAGCTTGGAGGACCTCCTCAAGGAGGTCGATGTCGTTATCGACGCGTCACCCGACAAGGTCGGCCTTGAGAACACGGCGATCTACCGCTCCGCCGGCATCAAGGCGATCTTCCAGGGGGGCGAGAAAGCCAGCGTGGCCGAGGCGTCGTTCAACGCCCTCGCGAACTACGCGGTCGGACGCGGAAAGCATTCGCTTCGGGTCGTGAGTTGCAATACGACCGGGCTTGCCCGCGCCGCGGCGGTGGTCGACCGAGCCTGGGGGGTCGAAGCATGGGAGGCGACGATCGTTCGGCGGGCGGCAGACCCGGCCGAATCCCACCGCGGGCCGATCAACGGGATCCTTCCCTCCTTCCACCTGCCGTCCCACCACGGGCCGGACGTGCAGAGCGTCCTCTCCGACCTCCCGATTTCGACGAGCGCCGTGGTCGTTCCCACGACCTTGATGCATGTCCACGTGAACCACGTCCGCCTCCGCCACCCCCCTATCGACATCGGAGAGGTCGTCCGACGGTTCCGGTCGACGCCCCGTTTTCGCCTCTTCCGTCCATGGGAAGGGATCGAGGGAACGCCCCAGGTCATGGAGTTCGCCCGGGACCGCGGCCTCGGCCTCAACGATGTGATGGAGAACGTGCTTTGGGAGGAGGGGATGAGCCTCGAGGGGAGTGACCTCCGCTTCTTCCAGGCGATCCATCAGGAATCGATCGTCGTGCCGGAGAACATTGATGCGATTCGGTCGATGTTCGACCTCGCGCCGAATGCCGAGGCATCGATCGCGATGACGGACCGGGCGTTGGGGTTGACCCGCGCCTGACCCCGATTCCCCCGGCGCTTCGGCCGGTCGGCTCCCGGTTCAAACCCCCGGGCCGGCGCGGGACTACCGCAGCGCGGTCGAACCGCGCTCAGGAGGGTGGGGCGAGGGCTTCTTCGCCTCGCAAGTATCATATAATGGCCCCGGGTCGGCGCGCCGTCATGTACTATCTCGACCAGCGTGCCGACGTTGTCCGCATCCCCCCCACCCGGCTCGGGGCGGAACTCGAGAGCGTGCTCACCGAGCTCGCCCAGCAACAGTTCGAGGGGAAATTGGTCGACGGGCAGAACCTGACGGTCCTCATCCGCGACGTCCGCCCCGTGGGGGAAGGCCACATCATCCACGGGGATGGCGGGGTCTATCAGGAGGTCAAGTACAGCGCGCTGCTCTTCCGGCCCGAGCTCCAGGAGGTCGTCGAAGGCAGCGTCGTAGAGATCCGCAAGTTCGGAGCGTTCGTCCGATTCGGCCCGCTCGATGGCCTTCTACATGTATCCCAGATCATGGACGACCGCGTGAACATCGACGAGCACAACCAACGCTTGGTCGGGGTCGAGAGCAAGCGCGACCTCAAGGTTGGCTACAAGACCCGGGCCCGGATCGTCTCGCTGTCGCTGTCGGAGATCAGCCCGCGCGATAGCCGCATCGGGCTTACGATGCGTCAGCCCGGGCTCGGGCGGCTAGAATGGATTGCCGACACCCACAAGAAGACGGAGGAGAAGACCTCCAAGAAACCCGTGTCGAAGAAGGACGGAGCCCCGGCCGCGAAGCCGGCCGTCAAACCCGTCGCCAAGCCCCCCGCCAAGGCCGCCGCTACGGAGTAACGACCCATGATGAACCTGAAGGCATGCAAGACCTGCAACACGATCACCGACCAGCCGAAGTGCCCTCGGTGCGGCGGAGAGGTCTCCCGCGAGTGGCAGGGCTACCTGGTCGTCATCGACCCCGAGAAGTCGGAGATTGCCCGCAAGATGGGCATCCATGCCGCCGGACGCTACGCGCTCCGCGTCAAGTGAGAGCGGGGCGTGGATCGTCCCCGATTCGCTGCGTCCGGAGCTCGCGAAGAGCTACGGTCCCGTCCTCCGGGGATCCGCGGTCGTCGACGCTCTGCGTGCGCTCGGTGAGTTCGCGAGTTGCGGGGACCGGGTCACGGCCGACGCATTGGCCGCCGGGTGCATCCCGAAGCTGGCGGTCATCGACTATCATACGCTGAGGTCCGAGTCGATCGACCGTGGGCTCTTCCGCCCCCTCGCCGGTCGCAGAACCCTGTCGGTCCGTAACCCGCCCGGGATGCTCACCGACCGCCTCTGGGGGGTGGTCGGGACGTTGTGGAATGAGGGGGGCGGGCTCATCGAAGTCGTGGGCGAGGAGGACCTGGCCGCCCTCGCGCTCATCGCACAGCTTCCCACCGGGGCCACCGTTATATACGGTATCCCAGGTGAGGGGGTCTCTTTCGTGCCCGTCGACTCGACGGCGAAGGACCACGTTCACAGATTGCTCGACCGGATGGAGCGCAGGCGGGTTGACCTTGGAGATTAAGATCGTAGAACAGCGTCCCAATCCGCTCCTGAAGCGTACGGAGTACCGATTCGAGATCGGTCACAGCGACCAGTCTACTCCCAGCCGCGATTCGATCCGCGCCGAGCTCGCGAAGGACCTCAACGTCCCTAAGGATCGCGTCATCGTCGAGCGGATGCGTTCGAAGTTCGGTACCCCGAAGACGGTCGGCGAGGCGATGGTCTACGCCTCGACGAACGACGCGAAAGCGATCGAGCGCGAGCACGTGTTGATCCGTAACCGCCTCATCGAGAAGGCCGTGGTGGCGGAGACACCGGCGGCCGAAACGCCTCCCGCCGCGGCGGCGCCGGCCGGGAAAGCTGCCGATACGGCGGCGGAGGGATCTTCCGAGAAACCTACCGAGAAATCCCCTGAGAAACCGGCCGGCAAGCCCTCGACGACGAAGCCGAAGGAAGCGTGAGCTCGTTGGCCAAAGCACGCATCGGTCTCTACGAGGTCCAAGGCGAGAGCCTCGTTCGGACCCACAAGCCATGCCCCAAGTGCGGAGCGGGTACATTCCTGGCCGAGCACGAGAATCGCCGTTCGTGCGGAAAGTGTGGCTACTCCGAGTCCAAGGCGCCCCCCCCACCGAAGCGCCCCAAGTAAGCGTGGTCACGGTCGAACGCGACCCTCTACGGTGCGGGGGATGCCGTCCCCGAATCCTCACGTACGCGTCGGTCCGTTCCCCACGCCCTCACGAGCCATGTCCGCATCCTCAAACGTCAAGAGTAGGGAACACCCCTCGCCACGACGCGGGCCCGTAGTATAGCTTGGACATCACGGAGGCCTCCGGAGCCTCAAACCCGGGTTCGAATCCCGGCGGGCCCGTAACCATTTCCTTATAGAACCCACCGCAGTTCGGGCTCAATCGTCGAGCCAACTCCCCCGAAGGGAGGCGCGTACTTGAGCGACGCGCGCGGCGCGCCGCTGGGTCTCTCTCACGCATCGCCCAATCCGGGGACCCCGTCAGAGACACTGTCCCCCGGAACCCCGCCTCGCTCCTCTAATCCCCTCGTACTCCCCCGGTTTCACCAACCAAACGACCCCGTTCCACCACCCAAACGCCCACCAAGTTGTGGACGAGGGCGTACCCCAGCGACATCGCGCGGTTTCAAAATCTCGTCCGCAAGTTCGCAAAGACCGGCCTGATCCCTTCCACAGGCGTCGACCTCGAAACCGGGCGGCGGGTCGGAGGACGTCCTCCGGTGGTCGCCGAGGCTTTTCGGGCCCTCCTAGACAATGCTGAGGCTTCGTCCCCCCGTCCGCGCGCATCGCAGAGACTCGATCGAGCTCGTCGAGTGGACGATGCCGCCCGAGTGGGATTCGGGAGGCTGTTCCGAGCCATTCCGACCCGCCTCTTGCCATTCCGACCGTCAGTGGAAAGGGTCGTCGCCCAGGCTACGGGCGCGGATCGCCCGCAGAGACGAATTGACGCGACCGTGCAGTTCTGCGAGCGGCGGTTGATAGCGGGTTTCGCGGTGGGCGAGGGACGGCCTACCCGGCTCGAACTGGTCCTTCCCACGATGGTCCCCGACCTCCACTATGGCTGGGGTCCAACCGTATTTCAGACGACATTGGACGCGGGAGGCGCCGCAACGTGACGGCGACGAGTCCCTCTCGGAGCGTCCAACTGGCCGCCCGACGGACCCTCACGCCGTCAATTCTGCAAGGGCACGTCACGGACGTACTCCGGACCCTTCGCGAGGAATCGGTCCACTGCGTCGTCACATCCCCACCGTACTGGGGGCTGCGAACGTACAACACCGAACCTCAGGTCTGGGGTGGCCGACCGGACTGCACGCACATCTGGAACGTGTTCACCGTCCCTGCCGGGAACGGCCAGATCACGCATCCGATGATCGGCACGACGATGAACAGTGCCTCAGCGACCCGTTCGCCGCGCGCTTCCGAGAAGTGTGGGAACTGCGGTGCATGGCGAGGGGAACTCGGCCTCGAGCCAACGCCCACTCTCTACGTCGACCACCTGGCCGACGTGTTCGACGAAGTCCTACGTGTTCTCCGGTCTGACGGAACTCTCTGGTTGAACCTTGGTGACACTTACTGTACCCACCCGGCCGGACTCGCGGGGGTGGCACGGTGGAAGGCATCGACGCTCCCCACTCGCGACCACACTGGCGCCGAGCAGGCCGGCTCGATCGACAAGCGGACCTCGGGTCTCAAGGAGAAGGATCTGGTCGGGATCCCGTGGAAGGTCGCCTTCGAGCTCCAGACTCGAGGCTGGTGGCTGCGAATGGATTGCATCTGGTCCAAGAAGAACCCGATGCCCGAACCCACGCGGGACCGACCGACCCGCTCCCACGAGTACGTCTTCCTGCTGACGAAGTCGAAGCGATACTTCTACGACGCCGAGGCGGTCCGGGAACCCCTCCAGGAGAGCTCGCTACGGAGGCTGCGACATCACGTCCCGAATCCGGCGGACAACCCGGACTACCGGTCCAAGCATCCACGGGGTGACTACCGCCGCTTCCCCCTGCTCGGCAATACCGATCCAAGTGGTCGCAATCTCCGTTCGGTCTGGCAGATTGCCGACGCAACCGTACGGCGGGGCTCACTTCGCGACGTTCCCCGAGGCGCTCCCCGAAGTCTGCATCCGGGCCGGGACCTCCGAACGTGGCCCGTGTGCGAGTTGCGGGACGCCCTGGACGCACGAGGTCCGGGCTGTGGGCGGGGGAATCGGCCACGACTGGCACCCGAACAAGTCGCTGGCCCTCGGTCGAGCTCAGGGTATTGCGGCACCGGGAATCCACGACGGGACCTATCGGAGGATCGACCTCGGATTCCGCCAGGCCTGCTCGTGCCGGACGAAACGTGTCGTCCCGTGCCTCGTGCTCGACCCGTTCATGGGGAGCGGCACGGTCCTGGCGGTGGCCCGCCGACTCCGGCGCCGATCGATTGGCATCGACCTCAATCCCGAATACGCGACCCTCGCCCAGGAACGGATCGACGCCGTTGGGTCGTTGAGGACCGCGACCGAGGAAGCGACGGCATGAATCGAGTGGCGATCTACGCTCGGGTCTCCACCAAGGACCAGTCGACCGAAGCCCAAGTGGCCCAGCTGACGGCGTACTGTCAGGCTCGCGGGTGGACCGACGTGGCGGTCTTCCGCGACGACGGGATCTCAGGTGTTCGAGACAATCGGCCAGAGCTCGACCGGCTGACGCCAGCGGATGATGGCAGGCGAGTTCACCGCGATTGTCGTCTCGAAGATGGACCGGCTGGGGCGTTCGTTGGGGATGATCCTTCGCCTCTGGGACGACGCCGACGCCTCAGGAGTTCGGGTCATCGTAATCGACCAGGGCATCGACACGTCAACGCCGGCCGGCCGCCTCCAGCGGAACATGCTCGCGGCGCTCGCCGAGTTCGAGCGGGAGCTCATCCTCGAGCGGACCCGGGCAGGCATCGCCCGGGCACACGCGCTGGGCAAGAAGTTCGGGGCTCCGCGCAGGATCTCAGAAACCATCGCTAGGGAAGTCCGTGCCCGTCGCGAGCGTGGCGAGAGTCTGCGAATGATCTCTCAGCGGATGAATCTCAAACTCGGGGGTGTTCGCTCGGTGCTGAGGCGAGATGGCAATTTCGGTGGTCGTGAGGCGCTACCCGATGCGGGACACCCCGAGCGTGCCGGAGAGACTTAGAGCCGAGAACGCCTCCCCCCATGCGCTTGGGGAGCCGACGTCATGATGAAAGTACTGGTCACAGGGAGCTCCGGATTCATCGGGACGACTTTCATCGAGGCCTGCTCCGGGGCCTATGAGGTGCATGGCCTTGACCGGAGGGATCCAACGGAGCGGATGCCGACCGTCAGGTACCATCTCGGGGAGCTGGCCAACGCCGATGAGGTGAGCACGTGCGTCCGCGGAATCGCCCCTCATGCCATAGTGCATCTTGCCGCACAGGCTCGGGTCGAGCCATCGTTCGAGGACCCGGCGTCCACGTATCGGGACAATGTCCTTGGGACAATCAACCTAATCCGAGCGGCGCTGCAGCTAGGCGGCTCATTCCGGACATTCCTCTACGCCTCCTCCGAGACGATTTACGGCCCTTCCATCGAGTATCCGACCCCCGAAACGGCGGTCCCCAACCCTCAATCCCCCTACGCGGCATCGAAGGCGGCAGCCGAGCACCTGGTTCGGAGCGCCTTCGATGGCCGGGCGTTGATTCTCCGGAGCGGGATGGGTTACGGGCCTAGGAGCGATCCTCGGGCGCAGGTTGTCGCGAAGTTCGTCGAGCGGGCGCTCCGCGACGAGGTTCTACCCTTCCCCGCAGGCCTCGCCCCGGAGGATCATCCCACCAGGGATCTCAACTTTGTTTCGAACTTCGTGGATGGTGCCCGCCTTGCCCTCGACTCCGGGGCAACCGGCACATTCAACGTAGCAAGCGGCCGCGAAATTTCCATCTTGAAGTTGGCGCACGAGGTAGTCCGGAAGGCCGGAAAGGGCCGCATCGACTTCACTCCGACGTATCACTACCGTCGGGGGGAGCAGGGACTGAGAACGTGGCTGGACATCTCGAAGGCAAAGGATGCATTCGGGTACTCACCGAGGATCGACCTCGATGAGGGACTGGGCCGGACCGTCCAGTGGATGAGATCCCGGCCCAGCGCATGACGAGGACTGTGAGCCTGATCATCCCCACAAGGAATCGACGGGCAAAGTTGGAACGGCTTCTTCAATCCATTGACAAGCTACGTGGCAGTCCACTTGAGGAGGTGATCGTGGTCGATGGACGGTCGATTGACTCGACGGGTGAGTTTCTACGCATCTGGAGTCGCGCTGGCCACTCTTTTTCGCCCATCGTTCTCGATCAGGATCAGGGGACTGGTCCGGGATCCGCTCGCGACCTTCGGGATGGAAGCTACCGCTTCAGATGTCGTGGCCTTCACGGACGATGATTGCATTCCAGACTCGGACTGGTTGCGTTTCCTGGTGCCGGCCATCGACACTGCTCATGGTGTAGTGGGGGCCGGGGGGGGCGTGCTACCTACCGAACGAGACTGGATTTCCCGGTACTTCGCGTACTACCGGATACTGGAGCCCCCGCCCTCGATGCTTTACCTCGTCACGGCGAACTGCGCCTATTCCAGACTCGAGGCGCTGAGCGTGGGAGGATTCGACGGAGCGATTCCCACCGCCCGGGTGGGGAGGATGTGGCGCTCAGCATCCGCCTTCGCCAGGCGGGTGGACCTTTGGGTACGTCCCAGAGGCGCTGGTCCGTCACGAGTTTCGGAGCGACGTGATAGATTTCCTGCACACTTTCCGCAACTACGGCAGGGGCTGTCGTCAGGCCAGCAATCGAATATTCAACGGAGGACTCGTCGGATGACCTACGCCCAAGTCGACCGGGCAGGCTCGGTTCCGGCCTCCTGGCACGCACGTTCGATGGCCCCGGCCAGCCTGCGCCCGGCCAAGCTCCTTCGAGACTACCGGATCGAGGTTTGGCGGTTCAGAGCCTCTCGCATCCCGATTCGGCTCGGGGTAGCCTTCTCGGTTCTATGGCTCCTGCAGCGGCTTTCCTACTGGTGGGGCTGGCACTCCACCGCGCCTGTGTGAGCGAGGTCCCCCACCCGAAAACGCACACATCTGCCGTGGACCCCCGAGGGCTGGGCTCGAAGTGCTGACTTTGTTCGCGGGGGCCCGGAATGGTGACCTGCGGGCGATGCTAAACCCGATCGAAGGAACCACCAATCTTTCCGTCGCCGACCTGCCTGCAGGAGGCCCGCTCACGACCGGAGCACCCGCGGGGGTCCCCCAGTGCTTTCAGACCCGGGCCCTGCTCGGAGAGCCTTCAGCACCTTAGATTTCTCGCAGACACCTTAAATGGTCAATCCACCTCGTGCATCGTATGGCTGGTGGCAAGCACGAGTTCACGATCTTCGTGAACAACAAGCCCTTCAAAACCACGCAGACTGAGATGACAGGAGACCAGATCAAGGCCCTTGCAGCAGTTCCGCTAAACTACGAGCTCTTCCGACTTGAAGGGGACAAAAGTATTCCCGTCGGGCCAACGGAGGAAGTCAAGATCAAAGATGGCGAGCACTTCCGCGCCATACCTCCGGGAACTTTTGGATCCGATGCTCCCCGCTCAGCTTAACGAAGAGTTGGCCGAGCTCAGGAAGACATTCCGGGTCGAGGTCGCAGAGGAAGATTCGACCATAAATGTAGTCATCTTCGACTTCCCAACCTCGCCGCTGTACAATCTTCCGCGCACGCGAGTTCTGATCCGAGTCCCGCGGGCGTACCCCGACGCTGGCCTCGACATGTTCTGGACCGATACCGACCTCAAGCTCGCAGACGGCTCGACTCCTAATGGGGCCGACCAGATTGAGTCGTACCCCGTGACGGGCCAGATTCCAGAATTGGCTGGCAAGACTTGGCGCAGATTTTCGTGGCATCCCCAGCCAGGGACTCCGAACCGATGGAACCCCGCCGTAGACAATATTGTCTCCTACACCGATTTCATCAAGCGCCGACTCTCTCAGCGGTAGTCCATGCGAACTGTGTCTATTGCATATGCCGACCTCACGACCCTGCGTGAGCGGCTGTTCACCGTTGATGCCAATGAGAATGCCGCCTTCGCGCTCTGCGGCTATGCGCGACGGCCGGGGGAGGACCGCCTGTATGTTCGTCGGCTGGTCGAAGTCCCCGCTGAGGGCTACTACGCACGCACTCCATTTCACCTCGAAGTAACGCCCCGCTTCATCAACGAAGTTGTAGACCTTGCCAATGGTCGGATGGCTATCCTCGTAATCCACAGTCACCCTGGCGGGCTCACGAGCAGCTACTCGGCGTCGGACGACTTCGGCGAGGAGCGCCTCCTCGGAGTCCTCTCCGATCTCATCCCTGTAGCACCCCATGCGAGCCTTCTGTTCTCTGAAAGAGGGGTGATTGGAAGGTACTGGGAGGGCCGTCGATTCGTTCCGACAGAGCCGGTTAGGGTTGTGGGGGCTACTCTCCCTCATAGAGCGGAGGTACAACGTCCTGGACGCAAGTCAAGGCGACCGAAACGGTTCGATGGCTCGGAACGTCCGTTTGTTCGACAAGTTCTCGCGTTTGGTCAAGAGACCCAACTGCGCATCGAAACCGCCCGAGTGGCCGTCGTCGGGTGTGGAGGAACGGGTAGTTGTGTCGCGGAGCAGCTGGTCCGCCTCGGTGTCCGCGATATCCTGATTGTAGATCCGGACCACTTCGAAGAGAGCAACCTGACCCGGGTTTACGGCAGCAACGAGTCGGACATCCCGTCGGCACCGCTAAAGACTGACATCGTGGAGCGGAATCTGCGTGCGATCAATTCCGCAGTAGTCGTCTCGAAGGAGTCCGTCTCCATCATCTCCCGAAAGACCATCGCCAGGCTCATTGACCGAGACATTATCTTCGGCTGTACGGACAATGAGTCGAGCAGGGCCGTTCTCAACAGGTTCGCGTACCAATATTTCGTCCCGGTCATCGACGTGGGAACGAGAATCGTCGCCACGGGTGGCAACATTGTTGGGGCAGCGGGCAGGGTGAGCATGGTAGGACCGTCCCTGCCGTGCCTATGGTGTGGGTACCATCTAGATGCAACCAGAATCAGAGCAGAGACAATGGACTCCCACGAGAGGGGCAAGTTGGAGCGTGAAGGTTACATTGAGGGGGTCGACGAAGTAGCCCCGGCAGTCATTTCGTTGAACTCTACGGTGGCAAGTCTTTCGCTAACGATGCTCATCGGCGCGCTGACGCCTTTCGGTAGGGTGCCTCAAGACTCTCCCGAACAGATTTACGATGCTATCGATGGAACGGTCTTCAGGGTATCCCCTGTCCCGAATCCGTCCTGCCATGTCTGCGGCTCGAAAGGCGCACTCGGGCTCGGGGATTTAGAGGAAGTTACAACTTTTCCATGAAGGGATCGACGGACGCGCCCGAGTTGAAGATTGTCGCCTCGCCTAACGTCGTCCCTCCGAATTACCCGTACCTCGAGGAATGTTCAATCTCGGTCGAGATAGAGAGCCACTGCTCTCATCCAATCCTCGTTGACTGGGTCGAGCTTCGATTCAACGAGGAAGACGGCCTCTCTTCACCCCCGATTCGTAGGACTGGTCCTTCGGGCGTCATTCCGCCCAACCAGCGGAGCTCGCCCATCTCTGTTCAGTTCAGAGTTCCACTTACATTTCGCTCGGCTTCGAATTTTTTCGACGTTGGTGTCACCTTCCGAGACTCGACTGGGACTGGCGGAGCTGCGATCACAAAGTGGTTCAGCAGCGGCCGGTACATTCGTGTTGATACAAGACCACTTCGGGAGAAACTAATCTTCATCAGCCACAGCGTTCCGGAGGACGAAGAGAAGGCTCGATGCGTCAAGACGTACCTGGAAAGAGCCGGCATCTCTGGATACATGTGGGAGCAGGACAGTCGCCCAGGAGCCGACTACTGGCCGGAGAAGCTCTATCCGAAGGTCGATGAATCACAGGGCCTCGTAGCAATCTGGAGCACAACCACCGAGGCTCGCCCTAATGGCGTGCGGAAGGAGATTGACCGGGCCCGTAAGGAGAAGACTCCTCCTTGCAGGCAGTACCCACTAGTCGAGCTCGTCGAAGGGCACTCACCAAGGTTCCCTTTGTTCGCCGAGCTCTTTCCCGGGGCCAAGGTCGAGCACTCAAAGTTCGATCCGAGTGATATTCGTCCGGCCGCTGTGAAACTCGTTGAGGCCATAGACGCCGATATCCGGAGCCGAACAATCTGAGGGGTTCAGACTCGCGCGGGCTCGAAACGGCTCGAGCCGTTTCGGGCCCGCGTGTGACGGAACACTCGGATTCGGTCTCCTAGGCACCGAATCTCACCACGTGCGCCGACCCCACCGCTCCATATCGCTCGGGGTAACACGTCAAGATTAGGATCTGGCATTCCTTCCCCGCTTGGTCGAGGACGGCCCCCATGGCCTTGAGGCGCTCAGGGTCGGAGAATCCCAAAGCATCATCAATGATGACCGGGACTCCTTGTCCATCCTTTCCAACAAGCATGGCCGCAGCGAGCCGAACGATGATCCCGAGTTGTTCAGATGCCCCAGTGCTGAGCAGGCCGAAGGGGATAGGGAGCCCGTCCAACTCGCGGCTCTCGATCGATAGGTCCTGGGCGAGTACCGACCTTGAACGTCGGACCGTGGAGCAGTCGCCCCAATTGCTCGATTTGATCGCGCAACGGACCGACGTACGCTCGCTGCGCCTCTCCCCGCCGGAGCGAGAGCGCTTCAAAAAGTAGCTTGGCCGCGTTGGCCCGTGTGTTCGACCGACGCGAGCTCTGCCGTTTTCGAGTTTAGGTTTCGCTGCGCCGCCCCGAGAAGGTCGTAGATACCCTTCGTCACAGCGATTTCAACCCGGGTTGCGGATTCCGTGAGCGATGTCTGGACAGTTCCCAACTCGCTTCGAGCCTTGAGTACCCGCTGCGTCGATACTCTCGGCGCGGGTCCGGACCCCTTTCGAGTCTGCGTTGCGCAGTTCTACGTTCGCTTTCTCGGCCGCCTCGTTTTTCACGCCAGCGTCCGCCCCTGCCTCCTCGGCCATTCGCTCGACTTCCTCATCGGAAGTTCGCGACCTCTGCTCCTTGAGTACCTTCTGACGACTTTCCAACATCTCAGCGGCCTGGTCCCTCCTGGAGCGCAGTTCTGCTTCTCTCACCTGACGTTTGCCCAAATCGTCGCGGGCTCGCTTGGCGAGATCTCTGGAGGTCTTCCGTCCGGCCTGGGCGG